>CAVPVU010000003.1:0-4219 GCA_963709365.1 uncultured Chlamydiales bacterium | reverse complement strand
GGTCCAGTCCACTAACATAGGTAACACTTTAGTCAACCAACATAGGTAACAGATTCTACCGACATAGGTAACACTTTTTTTCAGCCGTCCATAAATCATTGAGGCATGCGAATTAATCATGAGGTGATTCGATGCCATGGGGGATGAAAAAAGTGGAAGACAAAAGAAGAGAATTAATTGACGCCTATGAAATAGGTGAATGTTCCGATGACAGAATTATGCAAGACATACTAAGTAAGCAGAAAAACAGCTTACAAATGGTACAACCGATATCTTTTGCTTGGGCTAGAGGAGGGCCTAAAGGATTTACCCAAAGCACCTCATCACCCAGCGAGAGTATTTGTGGATAAGCAGATAGAGATGGCCATCGACCTAAAAGTGCAAAAGCCTACATGGGGACCTAAAAAAATCCTATGGTGTCAGAAAAAATATCCAGAACTGGACTGGCCATCGAGAGGATGGCTTTACGAGGTGTTCAAAGAGCAACATCTTGTATTCACGAAGTAGGCTTAGGAGAAGAGTGCCTGCCACCCATCCCTTAGGAGAAGTGAATGATAGCAATGAAGTGTGGATGGCTGATTTTAAAGGCTGGTTCATGACAAAAGATGGCACAAAATGCGAACCGATTACAATCACTGACGGCCATAGCCGGTATTCGATTACTTGCCGGCATGTGCTTAATAAGAAAGCAGATTACATCTGGTTAGTTTTTGAAGAGGCTTTTAAAGAGTTCGGATTACCGGATCGGATCAGAACAGACAATGGACCTCCTTTTGGTAGCCTTGGGGCAGGCCGCCTTACTCGATTATCAGTGAATATCATTAAAGCAGGAGTTGTACCCGAATGGATCCATCCAGGACATCCGGAAGAGAACGGAAGGCATGAGAAGGTTCCATTTGACGTTGAAACAAGCCGTTGCCAGTCCTCCAGCTAAGAACCTAAGAGAACAGCTCATGAGAGTGAGAATTTTCAAGATGAGTATAACTATGAAAGGCCTCATGAAGCTCTTGATAGAGAACCCCAAGCGAAGCCTATTATAAATCTCCGAAAAATATGGATGGAGTTCTTCGTACACCCGAATATGCACTCTTTAGAAATGGTACGGAAAGTCTGTCCAAGCGATGCATTTGGCTAAAACAAGGGGAATATTATTGGGATAACCTTAGTAGGGGAATATGTTGGTATGAAAGAGGTCGGCGATGGAAATGAGACCGATATGGCCCGTAACGTTAGGTAAGATACGAGAAGGTCAAGGGATGAAAACCGAAGCTAGAACCTAGAAAAATCATTAGAAGAGGCTGAAAACAGCCAAAAAAGTGTTACCCATGTCACTTGACTAAGTGTTACCTATGTTTATGGTTGAACCTTCCGATCATGTAACAACGTGGTAATTGCACAACTCCTTTTAGGGGCGGAGTTCTTCATATTGATCAGCTGGTCGTGCATTTTTGCCTTTAAGTCCAAAGATGAGACTTGGCTAATAATCTGCGGGAATCTCTTGGATGGATCCACCAATCTTCAAATATAACGGCCTTGTCGCCAAAATGTATTAATACATCGGGGCAGAGCAGATGGTGACCCCAAGATTCGAGGATCTCCCTCTCTTTTTGTCTGTACACATCACCAAATCTATAGAAGTCATGTCAATCGTGATGTCTTTAAAAATGTGCTCATCAAAAGGAATTTTCTGGAGAACGATGTGATAATTGTAATCGATATCCAGAGAAGTAATGAATAACCTGAGGAAATCGTTGCAAAATCGATTGGTAATCGGCCAGCACGGCATCTTCGATGCGTAGAGGATTTTGCCGTGCAAAATACCAGGATTTCGTGGCCTTACGGTCGATATCTAAGCTAACGCCTTTCCAACCAAGATGGTGTTCAAAAAGATAGGAGTTATTGTTAGAACTCGGATGGCCGGATCCAATTTCGAGATAATATCCGTCATCTTGTTTATCGAGAAGCTGATAGAGGAGAGTATAAACAAATCGATCTTGAGATGCCTGTGAGTAAGATTGTACCTGTTTGAGCGATGGGCTCGCTGCAGCAGTGCATGGTTCGGAAAGCAAAACAATCCCAACAATAGGAAGGACCAACCTTAGAAATAGAGACATGTTACAACCCTGCTTAACTTTGGCCACCGCATCGTCAGGCGACATCTTGTTGCCGTCAGCAAGCGCATCGCTTTGTCTTTTTGATCAGCCGTAAAGTCATTAAATACCGTGAAGGAGTCTGTGCTCAACTCAGCACCAAAAGTGTATTATCTTCTCGGTTCTCTTTTTGACAGCGCTGATCAGATTTTCCATCTTTTCTGCACTTTGGGTAGTCGACAGGTTTGCTTTTCCACGCAGTAAGCATGCTAGTAGATGCTATGGCTAAGATCGTTAGTTTGGCGAAATTTTTGATTTTCATGAAATCCTCCGGCAACGGTTATTAACATTCATTATAACACACACGGTGTTGACATTTTTGTCAATCAAAGGAGCATCTGCTGGTTCATTGATTTGATGCTCTCATTTCTTAAACTTCACACGTATGAAAAAAATGCCTTTACTATTTGCTGGGCGTAGTCATGCGTGTATTCTTTCAGCCGAAGTGCCAACTTCTCTAATCAACTCGTACAATCCTGCCGTGAAAGATGGTATCAACATCTGGATCGCCGCGGATCTGCTCTACTGGAAGCCTTGGGAGAGGGCGCTCGTCGCAACTAATCAAGCGTCAAATGTATTTATTACGGACGATTTCACAGAAGCTCCGCTGGCCTCCACACTTTGAATGGGATCCGGCTACCGCGTCAGCGTAGGCTATCTCTTTCCTTGCTGCCTCTGGGATGTGGAAGCGAGCTGGACGCACTATACTTCACATGTTTCACAACATCGTTCAACGCATGGCAGCGCCTTTGAAGGCATGTTTCCTATCTGGTCTCTGGCTGACATTGATCGCCGGGACTATGTCTTCGGGTCTGGGTCGAGTGGAAGTTTACGATCAACATGCTCGATCTGCAATTCGGCAGATATCTCAAGGCGCAAAAATGGCTGGAGTTTAAACCATTCTTTAGACTGCGCTCTGCTTGGATCAAGCAGCATGGTGATGTGAGTTATGCCGGTGGGATGTTCTTAATTGGGATCTTGCAACCTGGCATTTCTCAAAATGGCACCGATTTTATCGAAATGAAGAACAACTATTGGGGCATAGGTCCACGCATAGGCATAGCTCCACGCGTGATCGCCGGTAAAGGTTTTTCGCTAAATGCTAATGCTGCGATATCCGGTCTGTGCGGCTATTTCACGATCCGTGAAATAGAACTATATCGAGGAGACGCGTTTTTCGCATCACGCGCATCCTTTCCGCTTTAGATGGATTGGAAAGGTTGCAACTGGCGTGCAGTGGAAGGCGCCTTTCTATCAAGAGCGTTATGCCATTACACTAAGAGCAGACTGGCAGTACCATCTCTTTTTCCATCAATTTGAACTCAAAAAGAGTATAAATTTGGCTTGATATCACACAACCGAGATTTCTCTAGTGCAAGGTGTGACCGCATCTGCGCGTTTTGATTTTTAGTTTAAGAGACTGTATATGAAAAGCACTTCTATCTTGCAGGCCACACTGTATTTCTTTGGTACAGCACACGCACTTCCTGGCACAAGTAATCATCGTTCGACATGGAGAGAACAATACTGTCATGTTTGAGCTCACTGCAGCAGGTGTTGAGCGAGCAGAGGCTCTCTCATCCTATTTGACACGTTCAAACAGCGGTCCCGGTTCTTTGTTGGCACTGCCCGGCTCCACCAACGTGGTACTGTTTAATTATGGGCCACCGTTTGCGCTGTTTGCCTCAAGACCAGTGCAACACTCCGATGACTTCACCGTGCGCTGCATTGAAACTCGCGCGCCGCAGAAGCGAGTCTGAACATGGAATCGACCAATCCATTCGCCCACCGGACCTGGACAAGAAGCTCAACTCGTAACAGCCTCATTTTTAATGAGTCACGTTTTAATGGGAAAAACATCGTAATCTGCTGGCACAATACCTTTATCGCCCCAGCCCATTCAGGCATTTGGCTATCAAGCCTCCCGCGGCATCCCACCACGCCACCCTTCCAGGTTTGTTGTTTCCTGGTTTTTGTAAATGACCTTTCCCCCGCCGCCAGCACACCATCGTGTGCCTGCCACTCTTATTTTACAAGAGCTACTCTTTGGCGATTCAACTACCTGCCCT
>CAVPVU010000002.1:0-2032566 GCA_963709365.1 uncultured Chlamydiales bacterium | reverse complement strand
GGGGCGGCCCGGTTCCGGACTGAAGTCTGCGAATACGTGAAACGGCACGACCGTGAAGACGTCAAGGTTATTGGTATGCGGCGGCGGCTCAGCCCAGCATGGCTGGTTAGCCGGGAAGCGGTAGCGGTACGAAAGAGTCGCCGGGTTGCGCTGAATAACGTCGGCTTCTTCACTCCCGGGGGTGAGCGGTGGACCCTGCTGGCCAATGCCCTGCACTTCCTGACCGAGGCTGAAGCTGCCGGGCTGGATCCGGCGCTTCGCGCGATCGTCGCCCAGCAGGCCGTGGTGGTGCACCGGGCCGCTAAACGGTCCGACGTCCTGATCGCTCCGTGTTCACCAATGGCGGAACGGATCGCCGGTATCCTTCCGGAAGTCACGAGCCGCCTAGTCGTCCGCATGCACCCGGTGTCGGCCAATCCGGTCTCAGAGCAGCCAGACGGCCAGCTGATCCTCTGCCCAGTGATCTTCGAGTCCTACAAATACATGACGCAGCGGCTTACCGAATGGCTCACCGCAGTCGATCACGGCATGAACCGGTCAGTGCGCATGTTCGTGACGGCCAGCCCGGCCGAGGTTCCCGTCTCGCTGGCGGCCAGTCCTCGGATGCATTTCGTAGGACGGCTCGATCACGCCGAGTTGTGCAGGCTCTGGGTGCGCAGCCGGGCCGTTTACTTCCCCCCGGGTTGGAAGCCTTCGGCTTCCCGCTGGCTGAGGCCAGGGCCTATGGCCAGCCGGTAATCGCCCGTGACACCCCGCAGAACCGGGAAATTGCCGGCCTTGCCCTCTGCGAATACACCGTCGGCGATCCGGATTCACTGCGGCAGGCGACGGAAGTCGCCCTGACCAAGAAGCTTGCTCCCGATCCGGGGCCCTTCAACCCGGACGCTTACTTCGAGTGGATGCTGGGATCGCAACTATGAACATGCTGAATTAGAGTAGCTTGTTGACGGCGAGGGCAGCGTACTGCTCCGGGGCGAAGCGTTCACGCGCCCATTCGGCGGCACGCATACCCATCTGGCCAAGCTGGGCAGGTTGCCGCAGCAGATCTTCCAGTACGCTGGCCAGCGCCGCTACGCTTTCGTCCCTGGGGGCAGTGCCAGTTACTCCGTCGAGATAGGCGTCGGGTGAGCCGCCGTGGGCGGGCCCGATCACCGCTGTTCCGGCGACCTGTGCCTCGAGTAGCACGAGGCCGAATCCCTCGCCGCAGGGACGTCGGCCGGCCCGGGTACGGGTGGCTAGGACGAACAGGTCCGCTGCCGCCAGGTGGCGTGCGAGTTCACGGTCCGTTAGACCGGAGCGCAGGGTAAACCAGGGGTAGCTGCGGAACATGGTCAAAGCAGGAGGGCGGGCGGCGCCCCGCTGCCGCAGACCGTCAGGCGGATATCACAGCGCCCGAGCGACGCCACCGCTGCCGTGAGCTGAACGAGTCCCTTGTCTCGCCAGTCGGAGAGGCGGAATGCGGTCATCACCTCAATGCCCGTGTGTGGTCTGCGGTCAGCCGCGGCCGCGAGGACCAACTCGTCGAACCAGCCGCGGGACAAGCCTGGCGGCAGTATGGTCGCCGGACAGCCCGGAAAGAGCGCACCGGCTGTAAAGCTACTCCCGGCAACCACACGCACATCGTCGCGCCGCATGAGGCGGCTTTCCGCATACCAGCGCGGCCCTGAACGAGAACCCCATACGTCGCTGCCGTGACAAATGACGGAAATGCCGCTGACACGCCGCGCACGAGCGAGCAACGCAGCCGCAGGCAGCAGAGCAGGGTGCGCGACAACCACGCGGACAGGTTCGGACCGTCGGCCGAGGCATGCGGCAGACTCAACGAGCAGCCGCAGATGGCCTACTGGGCCCGGGTAAGCCAAGTCGATCCGTTGATGCGCGACGCCGCAGGCATCGAAAGCCCATTCCACCGTATGCACGTACCGTTCGATGCCGCCCCCCAATCCTCGGGACGGAGCCAGGAGCAGCACCGGATCGGCCACGCCGGGGTCCGTCCAGACGGCATGGTGATCACGGATTACCACTTTGCCAGTCACACCGCGCTCCGTCCTGTCAGCAGAGCAGTCACTTCGCCGCACCTGTGGCACGCTCGTAAACAAAGAAAATCGCGTCATAGGGAGCAAGTAGCGTCAGTTGCCGGCCCATGTTCAGCACGGCATCGGGAAACCACAACTCTACTTTCGTGTGGTTTTGGGGTAGCTTGCACACCGTGTCAGGCGTAAGGTTGCTGGTCCACGTTTATTACGAATTCACAGTTCTGAGTCGAGAGCCCTCCGGGCGATGCCGGCATTGGGCATGTTGACCAAGGCGCGGAAACGCATTCCGGGTGAAACCAGCAGCACGTGAGATGTAGGGACCACCCACGGAATACACGGACCCAAGCTCGAATGCCCTCGTGACCCCATGCCACGCAATGTGTCAACAATGTTCGCTGGGAATGAATCCGGCCACGCCGGACCGACGCCCCCGACCCGCATGGGCAGACCCCCAACAAGTAATTTTAATCATTAACTTCGGGGCTACCGGCCGCACGTCCGCAGAAAGCGGCGCAGGATACCCGTATCTGGCTCGGCGTCCACAGTCATCGGCTCGCAACATTCGCTGGGTCCGTGCCAGACCTCTAACTATCCTGGTACCCCCATGCGTAATGGAGCCACAGTTCGATTATATACGACTACAAATTATGGTAGAACCGCTTCCGGAGCCTGGTTTCGGGTGCTGTAACTCGCCTCAGGGTGTTCCTTGTCGGCCCCCCGCAGTTATTTACGCCGCGCGGTCAGTAGGTGCTGCTCGGCGATGTCCTCGCCGGGTACGGAGAGAATCTTGTTCAGTGAACAGACCTTCACATCAGCGAATCCGCTCTGGACGACCAGATTCGTCATCTCGGCCGCTGACCTTCCGAAGCAGTTCAGGCCGTACCGCAGCTTTGCGCGGGCGCCAGCGACGGGTCGGCATGCCATTCATTCTCCGTACGCCACTGCACCCGATCGGGTACGGCGAAATGGAGGAGCAGAGCGCCGCCGCGACGCACATGGCCGACCAGCAAGCCGAGCATTTCCTGGAGAGTCCCTGTCCGGATATGCTGGGCCACCGCAAATGAGTAGGCCACATCAGCTGTGCGTTCCCGGCGCTGAGCTCCCCAGGAGTCTGGTACGTGATGTTCGGCCGTGCGTTGAGGACCCTGGCGCAGGCCAGCACACCGCGAGAAATATCCACCGCGTCAATGTGGGCCGTCCTGTCCGCCACGGCTGCGGCCAGGTACCCAGGCCCGCAGCCGTAATCGAGCACCCGCTTCTGGTTAGTCAGGTACGGCGCGATGATCTCATCGGCCAGTATCCGCCGCGACTGCCGATTCCGCGCGTCCTCGCCCCGTATATCATTATTATAGAAATAATGTGGTGAAAGAGAAAGAAAGCGCAACGCGACGAGCTTGCGAACATGAGATGGGCAATTGTCGATGAATGCTCGACCCAGCGCGCACCGAGGAAATTTTGGCTACCCCCCCAGGTCGCACGATAAATCATCAAATTTCTCACGTTGCGTACGAGTTTAGTTATAGGCATAAGCACAGTATAGCGTGCGATCCCAACGGGGCGTAGAAGCATCAGGGCTTGATTGCATCGCCTTGCCTCATATCTAATTGTTTGTCCGGATTAAATGCCATTGCGTCCAGTTCTCTGGTAATTTCGGTCTAGTTTTCCGGTGGCTCCGGCTACGCCGGGTTCGCGAACTCAGCGCCTACTGCTGCGATGGCAAGCGCAAAGTTACAATTGCCAAGTATTCCATCGGAGACTGCCGCTTGCCATTTCCACCAATATCGCCCGGTCCCGGGCCGAGGCGGCGTCCAGGCGATCCTCGCCCCACCGCCCGCGGGCCCAACACCAGGGGCTTACAGTAAGGGCAGTCAGGTTGGTGTGAGGCTGTGACCTGTGATTTGCCGGGTCGAGGGTGGGATGGGCCGTTTTGCCTGGGGGGGGCTCCTGGTAGGCGTTGGGTGTCGATTCCACGCCCGTCCCAGGAGCCCTTGTGCTTTCTTATCTGCCTGCCGTCGTTGATGCAAGCCGGACAGCGGAGTCCCCGGTGCCGGGACTCCTGCGGGGACGGTCGTGGTGCGGGCCGCTGACCTGCTGGTCCGCGGCGGGGAGACGGTCACGGCGGGAGATGCGGCGCTGGCGGGGGGAGCGGGCGGTGTTCTGCCGTCCGGTGGTGACCGCCCCGGCCATGATCCGCAGGGGCGGCAGCGTGCTGGCGGACGGGTGGCTGCCGGATTTCGTGCGGCTGGGCGAGCTGGAGCGGCACCTCGGCGACGGGGTGATCGAGGCGATCGCGGGCGCGGCGCTGGCGAAGGGCCGACTGAAGAAGCGGCAGCGGCGGCGGATCATGTCCTACCCGTTGGTCATCCGGCTGATGCTGGCGATGACCCTGATGCCGGACGCCTCGTACCGCGAGGCGCTGGCCCGTGTCGCCGGGCCACGGATCACGATAGAGGAAACACCCCCGGCGATTACGAATACCTAAATTCCCTGGTGTTGGCCCGCGGGCCGGACTGGCGCCCCTCCTCCCTCCTCGAAAAGTGCTTCCGGGTGCAACGTCCGTAGATCGAGGACGGAGTTTAAACCTGCGACCTTGTACGATGGTAATCACATCGCTCGCTCATTCCGGACTGCATGTCCGGTTGCGTAAACTTCCGCCCGCAAATTAATATGCATGGAAGCTGCTTGCAGCTTTCTGTAGAGTCCACCCGAAATGGGCAATAGGGCAAGAACTATGCTATGCGGGGCAGGGGTATCAGTCAATGGGCATACAAGGCGAGGCGATACAGGCTGGTATCGGGCGTTGGCTACTGGGGAAATAAAGCACGTCCGCGTTCTCGGCTCAGCGCTTGGCGTGGCCTCGGTGATAGAGATTGACCCCGGCGCGCTGCTTCTCCTGGCCGTGGGTGTGAAGGTGCCTCCGGCTACGCGCATATGGAGGGTACCCTGTCCGAAGTTGACGCGCGCGTTATTGCGACTCCGCCGTCAAGCCACGCGCGGCTCGGAATGAAGGCGATCCAGGCCGGGAAGCACGTGGTCATCGAGGAACACGCTCCCGATAACAGCGGCCGAGGCCCAGTTGATCGTTGAGGCACCGTCTCCTGCGCACACTCGAGAACTGGAAGTCAGACATGCTTATCAAGCAGCGCGGAAGGCGGGGCCGCACCTTTGGCGTTTATCTCCCCTCCCCGTCTGGGAGTCCTGGCGACTCACCCGATCCAGTATCAAGCGCCCCTATACCAGGAACTCTCCCGTCGCGGCGTGGTGGACCTGGAAGTCGCCTTTCTCAGTAGTCGCGGAGCGCAGCCCTACCATGATCCGGGTTTCGGCGTCACGATGGCCTGGAACGTGGATCTGCTGGCCGGCTACCGCTGGATTCTGCTACCACGGAAACCGCTGGTCGCCAAGGCAGGCTGGCTGCTCTCCGCGAGCAGATGGCTGCGCCGACAGGACATCGTGGCGCTCCACGGTCACGCTGATTCGGAAATGCTGCTCGCGCTTGTGGCGTGCCGCTTGCTGCGCGTTCCTTACCTGCTCCGCGGCGATTCACAGCCAGAGTCCGCCGCCGTTGGCTGGCACCGGATCGTCCGGCACCTCCTGGCCACCTTCGTTGTGCAGAGCGCAGCGGGCGCCCTGCCGATCGGCCGGCGTAATGCCGCCTTTTATGACCGCTACGGGCACATACCGCAGTACGCCGCTCCGTACAGCGTAGACAACGACCGATTCCGCGCCATGTCCGACGCTGCCAGGCCGTCCCGGATGCAGCGGCTGGAATCACTCGGGCTGGACCCGCAGCGGCCGACCGTAATCTTTTCCGGGAAGCTCATCCCGCCAAAGCGGCCACTGGATGCGGTACACGCCATTGCGCACTCCGGCGGGGAACTCAACCTGGTGATGCTCGGTGTGTTTCAGGAATGGCTTCGACTATTTGCAAAATGAGAACTTCTTTGAAAAAGAGCTCGAAGCGATCGAGAACGATCCTACACTGACCGAGATCATTTTAAGCGGCGGAGATCCTCTTTCTCTCTCCAATGAACAACTCAGCCACCTGATACAAAAACTCGCACGCATCCCTCATCTGAAACGCTTGCGCTTTCACACACGCTTTCCGATTGGCATCCCCGAAAGAATCGACAACGGTTTTCTAGAGATTTTGAAACAGTGCCGCCTGCAAACATTTTTTGTGCTCCACTGCAACCACCCCAAGGAACTCGACGCAGAGATTTTCCAGGCGATGAGGTCCATCCAACTGCTCGGCATTCCTGTACTCAATCAAGCTGTTCTTTTGAAAGATGTAAACGATTCTCCCGAGACATTGAAAGAACTCATGCAGCTTCTCGCCGACCATGGCATCACGTCTTACTATCTGCACCAGCTAGATAAAGCCGAAGGCGCAGCACACTTTGAAGTCGCAGAAGAAAAAGGGAGAGAACTCATCACTCAAATTGCAAGTTCGCTTTCAGGCTATGCCGTCCCTAAATACGTGCGCGAAATCCCCGGCAAAACCCATAAAACTCCTCTCTAAGGTTCCCAGGGTGAATTAAACACCGAGAACACCGAGAACACCGAGAAACACCGAGAAAAGAATAGAGAGAAAAAACTCCCTCTTCCCTCGGTGTATCTCGGTGTTCTCGGTGTTTAATTCTTGATTTCAATTACATGCGTTCGACAGTGCGCAGGCCTAAGATCTGCAGGCCCTGCTTGAGGATCTGCGCGGAGACTTCGCAGAGAAGCAGACGGCTCTCTTCTTGAGGCGAGCCTTCCACCCTGCAATCGCGGAAGAAAGCATTAAATTTCTCTGCTAAGAGATAGAGATATTCTGTCAGGCGGTTAGGCAGAAGTTCGTTTTCGATCATCTCTAAAGTTTCACCGAATTGACGCAGGTGCAGAGCCAACACGATCTCAGCAGGATGTTCCAGCGCAATATGGCTCTTCTCTTGCACGCTATCGACCTCTTTGCCCACTTTGCGCTTGATTCCTTGCACGCGCACATAAGCGTAAAGCAAGAAAGCCGCAGTATTACCTTCGAACTTGAGCATGCGGTCGTAGCTAAAAACGTAGTCTTTTTGGCGATGGCATGAGAGATCTGAATATTTTACTGCACCGATACCCAGCGCTTTGGCCAGTTCTATCTTCTCTTCTTTAGAAGCATCAGGCAGCCGCTCTTCGATGATCTTCTCCGCGCGCTCGACCGCTTCGTTGAGCAGGTCGATTAACTTTTCGGTTTCGCCCGAGCGCGTCTTAAACTTCTTTCCATCCGCGCCTAAAACCACACCAAAAGCGACGTGAACGGCACGCTGCTTCTTTGGATCGAGATAACCGGCCAGTTCGGCCGCCTTAAAGAGCATGCGGCAGTGCAAACTCTGTCCTGCATCGATCACATAGATGAGCTGCTCGCCTTTTTCGACCTCAATGCGATAACGTAGGCTAGCCAGATCGGTCGTGTCGTAGTTGTATCCGCCGTCGGCCTTCTGCACGATCATCGGAAGCGGATCGCCTTCCTGCGTTACGAAGCCGTCCATAAAGATGCACTTGGCGCCATCAGAGATCGTGATCAATCCCTTCTTAGTCAGGTCATCGATGAGCGGCTTTAAATAGGGATTGTAGAACGACTCGCCGCGTTCGACCAGTTTGACATCGAGAATATCGTAGATCTCTTGAAAGCCCTTTCTGGAGATGGCGCAGATCATCTGCCAAGCTTTAAGCGAAGCGGCATCGCCATTTTGCAAGAGCACCACTTGCTGCTGCGCCCGCTTTTTAAATTCAGGATCGGCATCAAAACGCAGCTTAGACTGTTTATACCAGTGCATCAGCATCGAAAGTTCGGCCGGAGCCTCTCCCTTCAACACCGCCGGAGCTTCATCCTGCATGTATGTGATCAGCATGCCAAATTGCGTACCCCAGTCACCCACATGGTTTAGGCGCAGCACATCATGCCCTAAAAACTCATAAAGGCGCGCCAGCGCATCGCCGATGATGGTGGAGCGAAGATGTCCCACATGCATCTCTTTGGCCACATTCGGCGAAGAGAAATCGACAATCACGCGCTGTCTCTTTTCCGGGCGCGCAACACCCAAAAATGGATCTCTTAACACCTGGTCGATCTCGCGCGACAGAAAATTTGTATCGAGTGTGAAGTTGATGAAGCCTGCACCGGCTACCTCGACTTTTTCCACCATGGCCGATCCATCGCTAGTTTTGGTATCGAAATGTGCGATGATCTTCGCAGCTGCATCTCTGGGCGAAGTTTTAAGCGCTTTGGCTAATTTGAGCGCGTTGTTGCACTGATAGTGGCCAAATTGCAGATTGGTGCTCTGTTCGACCTCTGGATGGAGGAGCTCTTCATTTCCAGCGCAAGCGTCTTTGAAAGCAGCCAGCAGCGCATGTTTGACTTTGCGCTTTAAGATCGTCGAAATGTTGTGCATTGCAATTTACTTTACCTTTCCAGCGTGATGGAAACAGGCAGCGATCTCACGCTTGCCTAAGCCATATTTCAAACGGTAGTCGCAAAGCGTGATGGCCGCTGCTTGTGTTGAAATATGATTCTGCTCAGAAATAGCATAAATAGCCATAAGCTGGTCATAAATCTTATCCACGCCGTTTCGAGCCACGAATGGATTGTAACCCTCAGGTCGAAGTTCCTGTGTGACGTTAATCAGCCCGCCCGCATTGATCACGAAGTCGGGTGCATAGAGAATTCCGCGCAGGCGCAAGAGTTCGGCATCGCTATCTTTGAGCAGCTGATTGTTTGCGCATCCTGCAATGGCGCTGCAGCGCATCTTGCTGATCGAAGCCATGTTGAGGGCGCCACCCATCGCGCACGGCGCCAGCACATCGCACTCGACTGCTAGAATCTCATCCGGAGAGACCAGCTCTGCACCGTACTGCTTGGCGAGGCGCATGGCTTTTTCCTGATTGATATCGCTGACCACGAGCTCAGCGCCCGACCAGAAGAGAATCTCGGCGAGCCGCGCACCGACACATCCCAGTCCTTGGATCGCGATTTTTTTTCCTTTCACAGAGTTGCTGCCAGTAGTTTTCTTCAATACGGATTGAATGCCGCGAAAAGTTCCCCAAGCTGTGAATGGCCCTGGATCGCCACTGCTCTTCGGATGATCGAGACCGACCACGTAGTGGGTCACTTGACTGACGATCTTCATATCTTCGGTCGTGCAGCCGACATCTTCTGCGCAAATATACTGCCCCTTCAGCCGCTCGACCGCTTCGCCAAAGGCGAGCATCAGCTCTTTGGGCTTGCCTTTCTGCGCATCGTGGATGATCACACTTTTGCCGCCGCCCCAGGCGCAATCGTTGACTGCAGATTTATAGGTCATGCCTCTGGCGAGGCGCTTCACATCTTCGAGAGCGGCTTCAAAAGTCGTATAAGGATAGATCCTCGTCCCTCCAAGGGCGGGTCCTAACGTGGTATTGTGGATGCAAATAATCGCGCGCAGTTTAACGCGAGGCGCGCTGACCTTGATTACCCGCTCGTACCCTTCGACTAGAATATCCTCTAATACTAGACCTTCCTCTAAAGCCAGCGTCATAATGAACCTATTTTGAAAAATCGAAAGGATCAATTGTCCAAATTGCGGGACATATTGACAAGGTCCTTGATCATTAATTCCGTATTGGGATACCCTCAACCTCATTATTATTTGTATTTGAGGGCAAAATGACAAGTGTTGTCATTTCTGAAAATTTAAAAGAAGAACTTAACAAGTTCCTCAAGAAGAATCGAAAGGCAGACCTAATTACCACCTATCTCTTCTTTTTAGAAAAAAAGTATAATATCCACCCTGTGCTTTTCATCCGTGAAAAGGTGATCTACCAGAGCCAGGACGCACTCATCAAGAAGCTCGAAGATCAAGGCAAGCTCTGGCGCGAGACCGAGATCAAGATCCAGGTCGGACAGCAGAGCGTGAATGAGCACACTAAGAAAATTTATATTTGTCCATTTACCGGTAAAGTTTTCGGAGACAATACCCACCCAAATCCTCAAGACGCCATCTACGACTGGGTCTCCAACTGCCCAGAGAATAAAGAGCGCGTCGGCGGCCTGAAAGTGAAACGTTTCTTCGTCTCCGAAGATCCTGAGGTGATCAAAAATTACATCGTGAAGCTAAAAGCGCCGATCACCAAGATCGTCTATTCTTCCGCTGTCACCGGCAAACTTTTCAATAGCAAGGCTGCCGTGATCGACGACTTCATGAAAAACCAGCTCAAACCTTTTTCTCTGGCTGAAGCCACCAATCAGAACCGCTTCCAACTCGAAGATGAGTTTCTCGTTTTCATCCAAAAACACCTGGAAGAGAGCAAAATCAACGCTTTTGTCGAAGCTTTGAACGGCTTTGAAGAGTTCTCAACAAATGTCGACCAGTGGACGGAAGAAGAACAGCAAACAGAGGGATAATCCCGAAGAGACTTATGCAATTGTCTCTAAACGTCCTCTACTCCCACTCGGCTGAAGAAACGATCAAATATGGCGTGCAAATCGGAAAAGACCTTTTGCCCGGCAGCATTCTCTGTCTGATGGGCGACCTCGGCGCCGGCAAAACCACTTTCATTAAAGGCCTGGCTCAAGGAGCAGGTCAGATTGTTGAGCGAGAAGTCAGCAGCCCGACTTTCTCTTATCTGCACATCTACTCGGGAACGCTGCCCATCTACCACTTCGATCTCTACAGGTTACGCGGCCATGAAGAGTTTCGTGCGCTCGGCTTTGATGAGTATTTGAATGGAAACGGCATCTCCTGCATAGAATGGGCAGAGAGAATTGAAGCGATCTTGCCCTCAAACGCTCTTCTCTTGCAGTTTGCGCACGAAGGCGAAGACCGCAGAAAAATTGTGATCTCAAGGAAATAGTCGGATGGGCCAACTCAATAAAGATACCTTTGTCTGCTTCGATCTAGAGACCACCGGCCTCGACCCCAACGAGAACCGCATCATCGAGATCGCTTGCGTGCGCTTTACCTTCGATCAGGTGCTCGATACATTCGAAACTCTCATCGACCCTGGCTGCCCCATCTCGCAAGAATCGACTGCTATCCATCATATCACCGATGCGATGGTCGCTGGGAAGCCCAAGATCGAAACCGTACTCACTCAGGTCGTGAAATTCCTGGGAAAGGAGATCCTAGTCGGCCACGGCATCCAGTTAGATATGTCCTTTATCTCGGCTGCCTGCAAACGCCACAGCGTGCCCTGCCAGATAGAGTCCCAGACCTTCATCGACACCCTTCGCCTGGCTCGCCTCTACGGTGAAAGCTCCTATAACTCCCTGGAAAAGCTCCGCGAACACTTCAATATCGCTCCCGAAGGCGCCCATCGCGCCATGAGCGACGTGATCGTCAACATCGAGGTCTTCAAATACCTCTCCAAGCAGTTCAAGACCACCGAGCAGCTCCTCGAGCGCCTCAAACGTCCTATCCTACTGAAAAACATGCCCTTAGGTAAACACAAGGGCCGGCCCTTCAGCGAAATCCCCATCGAATACCTCCATTGGGCCATCCATAAAGACTTCGACCAAGACCTCCTCTTCTCCATCCGCAGCGAGCTAAACAAGCGCAAAAAGGGGAAGGGCAACCTCTTCTCCCAAGCCGGCAATCCCTTTTCAGCTCTTTAGGGACAAAACGCCTTTTGATCATAACTTATTTATAATCAACCTTTAATAATAAAGAAATGTCTTAAATTGAATTTAATTTTTTATATAATTAAACTTTTTATAATTATTAATTAATTTTACAAAAAAGAAGATAATTATGTCGTTTATTACACGTTTAGGCGCTAGAGCCTACCAAGCAGTTGAGTCGCGGGTTCTAACCTGCCCTTATGGAGTAGGACGCACGGCTCAATGCCTCAAGGCTGCTGTGAAGACCGTCCCCATCGTCTTAAATCGGGTTAGAGCAGCAGGCGGAGGTTGGGGCTACGCTCTCAAAAATGCTTGGGACGGCGCCAACGTGGGACTGGGAGCTGCTTCCATAGCACTGATCCCAGCAGACCCTCAATTGGGCTTTCGCATGGCATTCGGATCTCTTCTTCCACTTTTTGCTAAAAGAATAATGTTTAATGGAAATCCCGCTGCGGGAGATTTTTCGACGGAAGGCTCATTGGCAGTTACTGGAATAGCTGCTGGGGTAATTCTTTCTTCTTCACTCACGAATGGGGTCGCATGCATTGTCTCAGGAGCTGTGACCGCGCTTCACCCTGAAGCTGTCCAAGGATACGACGAGTTTCCCTATATGCGCGTAGGAGCGGGCATGGCAGCTGGGGCTGGCGCAGCATTGTTCGGCCTGCCTCCAAAAGAATCGGCTGTCATTGGCGCGGTGGCCTTTGAAGCTATGCGTCAGGCTGGCCAAGTTCATTTTTTTATATTCCCATCCCACTTCTCAAAGTATGAAATAATCAAAACAGGCGTATCTGCCGGTGCTTCAATGGCAGGCTTCGCTGTAGCTGGTCCTTGGGGTGCAATCGGCGCAGGCGCAGCAGCTGGCGCACTAGTTAATACCGCAAATACGATGCTTGATGACCCAGCTTTCTATCTCACACCGATCGTCCAACGCTTCCAGCGAGAACATGCAACCCTCGTTGCTGACCTCGCTAGAGCCGGAACGCCTGCGTTGCTCGTAGATCACGGCATGGTTTCAGGAGCCAATGCTCCAGGTCCTGGTGGCATAATCATGGAGTACATAGGATAATTTTATGTCATTTATTGCACGTTTAGGCGCTAGAACCTACCAAGCAGTCGAATCACGCGTTCTCACCTGTCCTTATGGGATAGGCAGCGCTGCTCAAAATCTGAAGGCTGCTGCAAAGGCCGCTCCTACTGCTCTAAGAGCTCTCTCACAAGCTGTTCGTGACGATTATGCAACTTTGCGTGGCTTGATCGATGGCGCAAATATAGGAGCGGGCGTGGTAGCGGGTTGGGTCTCTCAGAATCTAGCTATTACTCACCCAATCGGCACTTCCATATCCCTTATATTTGGCGGGCTTAATGTTTGGCTAGCTACCTTCGGGAGACCATTTGGGCCACCCGAATGGGGACAAAGACCCCATGAAGCAGCTCTTGCTCAGCTAGTGGCAGGAATGGGCGCAGGATTCACAGTTAATTTATCCCCTGTGGGAGCGGCAATCGCAGCTTACGCTGCGCTTGAAGGCGCACAGGCAGTTGACAGCCGCTTTGTTACAAGAAATGCATTTGCAGGACCGCGTTATCTCTTCCACCAAGTAGAAAAGAACCGCACAGCCGTGGTAGCGGGGAGCGCTGTCGCAGGCTTGGCGTTATTCGGCCCTCTAGGCGCGATAAGCGCTGGAGCCGCAACTGAGGCGATTTGCAAAACAGCTGAAAAAATGAACGGCTTCCCGGCCCGTTATCTTACACCAACTGGTATTCGTTTTCAGATCCGCCTCATCCAGGTGCAAAATGCAGTTCGAAGGCAAGGACAGCGCGAGCTATTAGCAAACCATGGCCTTCTCGATGTGCTAGGCTCGAGAGTTGGAACAATCATTACCGAATACACAAGATAATCATATGTCATTTTGTTCAAGAATCAGAAGTTGCGGTGCAGAGGCTTACAAAGAAGCTAAATCCTTTGTGTTTAGTCAGCCGCCTGAAGACATCGCGCCCGCACAGAATGTTGTTGCTGCCGTAGGTACAATTCCTGCTGCAATACGTCAGATAACAAGGATTCCAGTGGGATTTTATCGTGCCACAGCTATTAACACCGAAATCGGACGGACATTTATCATAAAGCCTGCATTGGTGTGCGGCGGTGTCATGTTGGCAGCAACTTTACTTACCGGCAATCCTCTACCCCTTGCTCTCGTAAAAGCTTCAGGCACAGCCTTTGGAACTGGTGTTATTCTTAGAGCTACAGCGATATTTTATGGTATCCTTGGAGGTTTGTTCTACATCCAGGAACCCATTGAAGCACATTTCAAAGCAGAGCATGAACGAATTCGCCTTGAAGGACAAGTAGTGATGCTGGGAGACCAAGGTCTTATCGGAGGTTCAGAAGGTCCGGGCCCTGGTGGCATAATCATGGAATATCTAGGCTAATCTCATCTTTGGAGTGCGGCGGACCGGTGCGCTTTGCTCACCTGTTTCGCACTGAGAAGGTCCACTGGACCTTCTCGTGTCTTCAACAGCCGCTTTTCTTTGCCGGGACTTGTCACGGCACAATTTATAGCTTGCTAATCTCGATAGTTATGAGTGCGCCGCGACAAGTCGCGTCGAAAAGAAAGCGGCGTCGAGCCGCCGCACTCCAAATAGAGAAAATTGATTTTTCGCTTTCTTCCGTGTTATACATGTGGATAGATGAAGAGAACTATCCTATCCACGACTCGCCTCTGTTTCCTGCTGTTTGCGCTGGTGTCGATGCAGATGCCGGATGGCATCCGCTACGAAAAGCGCGTGATGGAAGGACCCGTTATTGCCCATATCCTCGAAGTCGACCCTAAGCGGGCAGACATCGCCCCAGCGCATGCCGGAACGCAAGTCTTGGCTCTCGCTACCACTTCAGAAATTGCACGTCAAAATGGCGCATTTGCAGCCATTAATGGCGGCTTCTTCCGCATGGAAGGAGAGTATGCCGGCACGAGCAGCGGCATCCTCAAAATTGCAGGCGAATGGCTCTCTTCTCCCCGGTTGGCGCGGGCGGCAATCGGCTGGAATAAAGCAGATGGCAAGGCTTTGATCGATCGAATTGGCTTTCGCGCTATCGTAAAGCAGCAGGATGCTTTAATTGTTTTGGATGGCGTTAACCAACCAGCTGCAAAAGACAAAGCAATTCTCTACACGTCCACGTTTGCACCAACTACTTTGACGCCAAATGGATCGATCGATGTGCAACTCGATGCAAATTATCAAGTTCTAGCCGCTTCTACTTCTGGGCGCACGCCTATCCCTGAAAAAGGTTATGTGTTGTCGTTTGGCGAGGAGCATTCTTCTACTCCTTCTTTTGCAGAAGGTGACAAGCTCGAGCTCTTTTTTCAAGTCTTTCCATTTGTTCATCCCGAACAAGCTGCGCTTTGGAACAGTTTCAGCGAAATCGTGGGTGGCACGCCGCTACTCATCGATGATGGCCAGATCGTTACAGATTTCTCGGCAGAAAAAACGCGTATCTCCTTTTTGCAAGAGAGGCATCCGCGCACCGCGATCGGCATCAAAGCTGATGATACTTGGCTCCTGGTGGTCATCGATGGAAGACTGCCCGAAGTTAGTCACGGCATGACCATGGATGAACTCGCAGCGTTCATGTTGGATTTAGGCTGTCATGCTGCGATGAATTTCGATGGCGGTGGCTCTTCTACACTATTTTTAGATGGATCAGTGATCAACACTCCTTCTATAAGTGTAGAAGATGAGCGCAACCTTGGCCAAGAACGCCCGGTCAGCGATGCGATCTTAATCTTCCCAAGGAGATAAATGGCAAAGCTCTCGCTAAAAGACCTTGCCTTGAAAGGGAAAAAGGTGCTGATGCGCGTGGACTTTAACGTGCCGCTCAGCGCGAGCGGGCAAGTCACGGATGATACGCGCATCCGCGAAGCGCTGCCCTCCATCCAGTACATCCTGGCGCAAGGCGGTAGCGTAATCTTGATGAGCCATCTTGGACGACCCAAAGGAAAAAAAGATCCTAAGTTTTCACTCGCGCCTTGCGCGGATGCGCTCAGCAAACTCCTGGGCAAACCCGTCTTATTTGCGAAAGATTGCATCGGCAGCGAAAGCGAGAAGATGGCCAAAGAGCTCAAAGCTGGCGAAGTTCTGCTTCTAGAAAACCTGCGCTTTTATGCAGCTGAAGAGGAGCCTTCTCTCGATCCGACCTTCGCCCAAAAATTAGCCAAGCTTGGGGATTTTTTCGTAAATGACGCGTTTGGCACGGCTCATCGCGCGCACTCCTCAACGCACGAAATTACCAAGTATTTTCCGGGCAAAGCCGCAGCTGGCTTTTTGATGGAAAAGGAGCTGACCTTTTTGGAGCCCTTGCTCAAAAATCCCGCGCGTCCTTTCTATGCCATTATTGGCGGGGCGAAGATCTCTTCCAAGATCGGTGTTTTAAAATCCCTGATCTCTAAGGTCGATGCCCTCTTCATTGGCGGTGGCATGGCCTACACTTTTTTCAAAGCTCAAAATATCCCTATCGGGAAGTCGATCTGCGAGGACGATCAGCTGCCCACGGCACGCCAGCTCTTACAAGAGTGCGCTGCAAAAAAACTGCCACTCTTTCTGCCCAAGGATCTGGTCATTACCCCAGAACTCAAGGAGAAGAGCGAGACAAAAATCATTTCTACCAAGCAGGGGATCCCGGATGGCTGGCAAGGGGTTGATGCTGGGCCGGAAACGGTTAAAGAATGGAGCCAGGCGCTGCAAAAGGCTCAAACAATTTTTTGGAATGGTCCGGTAGGCGTTTTTGAAATTCCCGCCTTTGCCAAAGGCACAAATGGCTTGGCTTTAAACCTGGCAAAACTTAAATCGACGCGTATCATCGGCGGAGGAGACTCGGTGGCCGCTATCAATCAATTGGGTTGTGCTAAAGATTTTACCCACCTTTCCACTGGCGGAGGCGCTGTATTGGAATTTCTTGAATATAGCAAACTCCCAGGTATTGAAGCGCTCTCGGATGAACCTATTCGCAAAGTATTCTGAGAAAAGCCCGAGACTTGGGGTGAGCGATTTTTAAGAAAAAATCCGAGGACAATATCGGGGACAGTGATATGGCCTCGAATTTTTCCTTGAAAAGCGCCAGCCGAAGGCCGGGATGTTCCAGAAGACTTTGCGGATAGGTTTGCAAGTGATTTTTTTACTTTAATGGAGAAATAGAGGAAAAAACAAAAAAGATAGTGGGGCATATCAGAGAGATCTGCTATGCTGCTGTTTAACCTTTCAGGATAGGTTCATGTCAGGTCAATTTGGCAAGCTCCGCTCTTATCTATGGCCCATACATAGAAGAGAGACGCGCATGTTCCTACCGCTTCTCGTCATCTTCTTCCTCGTCGGTTTTAATTACAGTCTTTTAAGAACAACCAAAGATGCGTTTGTCGTAACCGCTCGTTCATCAGGCGCTGAGGCGCTGCCCTTCTTAAAAGTTTGGGCCATCCTACCCATGGCGTTTCTCTTCACTTATATTTTCACACGGGTCTCGAACCGACTCAGCCGCGAGCGCATTTTTTATGCGATGATGAGCATCTTTATTGTCTTCTTCCTCATTTTTACATTTGTTTTATACCCCTATCGAGACCATCTGCATCCGCATGAATTTTGCGACCGTTTGCAGGCGCATCTCCCTATAGGATTTCAAGGTCTTATCGCAGTCTTCCGCAACTGGACTTACACCGCCTTTTACGTGATGTCTGAGATGTGGAGCACGATTATTATGACCGTGCTCTGCTGGGGGTTTGTGAATGAGACGACCACCGTAAAAGATGCAAAGCGCTATTACGGTCTTCTCGGCATAGGCATCAACCTTTCTGGAATTGCGGCAGGCCAGGTGGCGACCATGTTTTCAAAATATGTTTACGATCCTAGACTACCGTTTGGATCAGATGCTTGGGGACAATCGATCTTTTTCTTGAATTTCGTGGTCATCTTTGCCGGACTGATCTGCATGTACCTCTTCCGAAGGCTGCATAAAAATGGCTATGGTTATAGCTCTGATTCTTGGATGAAAGAGCAAGAGCATAAGGAGCCAGTCAAGATGGGCCTACGTAAAAATTTCAGATACCTGGCCAAGTCCAAATACCTGATCTGCATCGCGGTAATCGTGGTCACTTACAACATCGCGATTAACCTGACCGAAGTGGTATGGAAAGACCAGGTAAAACAGCTCTACCCCAATCCAAGCGATTTCAACGGATATATGGGCAAGGTGATCAGAGGTATTGGCATTATTGCCACTATCACCAGCGTCTTTATTTCAGGAAATGTGCTCCGCAAGCTTAGCTGGACCTCTAGCGCCATGATCTCTCCTCTGATTCTCTTATGTACTGGCGTGGGCTTCTTCTCTTTCCTCCTTTTTAAAGATTTTGGCCTCGGCTCCCTGGCCGCTCTGCTCGGTTCAACGCCTCTAGCGATCAGCGTCTTTTTCGGCTCGATGCAAAATTGCCTCTCGAGAGCCTCCAAGTACACCCTCTTCGACGCGACTAAAGAGCTCGCCTTTATCCCACTTAGCCAAGAGAGTAAAATCAAAGGTAAAGCCGCGATTGATGGCGTCGGATCGCGCCTCGGAAAATCAGGCGGTTCGATCATCCACCAGGGCCTGCTTGTCTTCTTCGGCAGTATCTCCCTCAGCACTCCCTACGTAGGATTCATCTTACTCGCCGCGATTGTAACTTGGATGATTGCCGTCCGTTCACTGGGAAGGCAGTTTAATCAGCTGGTCAAAAAAGAAGAGACCATCGATCTTCCAGACAGCGATGATTCCAACCCTCTCGATCCTATTTTAGATCCTTCTTCCAAAGGTAAAGAAGCTCCAACCAGAGCCTGAGGATAGGTTCATGAATACAATCTTCGAGTTCGTGATCCAACATGCGCATCTCGCCCATTGGTTCATCTTCGGAGCGATCATTCTCGCAGGCATGAACATCCCTATCAGCGCTGATCTGATGGTGATCTCTGCGGCCGTGCTCGCAGCTACGGTTGTCCCCGAAAATCTCGTTCTGCTCTTCTTAAGTGTCTTTTTGGGCTGCTACTTCTCTGCATGGGTGGCCTACTGGATCGGCCGAAAATTTGGCCCGAAGCTGATGCATTGGCGTTTTTTCAAGAAACTTCTAAATGAGGAAAAGGTCGAAAAAATGCGCGCCTTTTATGCTAAGCACGGCCTGCTCACGCTTATCGTCGGTCGCTTTATCCCTTTTGGCGTGAGAAACGCCATGTTTATGAGCGCAGGGATGAGCAAAATGCCCTTCTCTAAATTCATCATTCGAGACGCCTTGGCTTGTTTGATCTGGGCGAGCTCAGCTTTTACTTTTTTTTATTTTGTTGGGCAAAATCACATTGTCCTATACCAGTATGTCAAGACTTTCAACATCTTGATTTTTGCAGCATTCGCTGTTACGGTAATTACTTATATCTGGTATAAGCAAAGAAAAAAATCTCAAGCAACACATGAATCTATCTAACGGTCTTTCTTTCCTGCGGGCTCCGCTTGCCCTGCTATTTCTAGTAGATAGCGTTGCATGGCGCGTCACGGCAGTTATTTTGGCCATGATCACCGACAGTATCGATGGCTATCTCGCCCGACGTTACCGCTCTGTGAGCCAATTTGGCGCCATCCTCGACCCGGCAATGGATAAGTTTTTCGTCTTTTTCGGACTGGGAGTGCTGCTGATGGAAGGCAAGATCGAGTTATGGCAGGCAGGCGCCATGCTCTCGAGAGATTTTTTCCTCTGTATCTTTGGTATTTATCTCAGTTTGAAAGGCAATTGGCAGGCCTATCAGTGCCGTGCCATTCGCTGGGGCAAGGCCACCACAGCTTTGCAGTTCCTAATCTTGATCGGGCTAAGCCTGAGCTTATCATTCCCCTGGTTTGTTTATTTCCTATTCATCTTGTTTGGCGGCCTAGCGTTCTTCGAGCTACTCCAAATCAGACAAGAAGAAAAATCTTCGATTTTACGAGAAGAATAGAAGATCTGGCACGGGCTCGGGCACGTTTACGTTCATTATGAGTTACCGTATCTTATTGATTATCAAAAAATTATGTATTTTTAGACCAAAGTCTGAACTGATCCAAAAAAGGGATTGAACTAATCAAAAAAAATGATAAAATGGAACCTAGGTGAGCAAAAATGTATAAACGCCTTCTTAGCAAACCTCTTCGAAGTTCCCATAGTTTTTTCTTATTTGGCCCAAGGGGGACTGGCAAGACTTCTTGGCTGAAATCCAAGATTAAAGATGGATTATACATCGATCTTTTAAATCAGGACACTTTTTTTACACTACTTCAAGATCCCCATAGAATTGAAAGTATGATTCCCAAGGGATTCAAAGATTGGATCATTATCGATGAAGTACAGAAGATTCCCGAACTCTTGAATGAAGTGCATCGGATGATAGAAAGCTCGCGGTATAAATTCATTCTAACAGGGTCTAGCGCACGAACCTTGAAACGCAAGGGGGTAAACCTCTTAGCTGGTCGAGCTCTCTATTATAAGATGTTTCCGTTAACCGCGGTAGAATTGGGTGATGATTTTCAAATTGAAACATCTTTGAAATTTGGTCATCTTCCTACGGTTTATGCACAAAAAGTCAATCCCTCGGATTATTTGAATTCTTACATTCATGCTTATTTGCGCGAAGAAGTTATGCAGGAAGGACTAACCCGCAATGCTGGCGCCTTTGCGAGATTTCTGCAGACAGCTAGTTTTTCTCAAGGGAGCATCCTAAATATTACAGAAATAGCTAGAGAAGTCTCAATAGAAAGAAAAACTGTAGAGGATTACTTTCAAATAGTAGAAGACTTGCTACTTGCTACGCGCATTCCAGTTTTTACAAAAAGGGCTAAGCGCAAAACTATCGTTCATCCCAAATTCTATTTTTTCGATGTTGGTGTTTATCGGATTTTACGTCCAATGGGTCCTTTTGATGCTCCAGAAGAAGCAGAGGGCCCGGCATTGGAAAGTCTCGTTTTTCAAGAACTCCAAGCGATCAATAGCTACTTTGAATTTGGCTACACGGTCTATTTTTGGAAAACTATAGATAAATTAGAAATTGATTTCATACTCTATGGCCCTAAGGGACTTATTGCAATCGAAGTAAAGCGTGCAAAAAAAATCCATCCCGACGATCTTAAAGCGCTAAAAGCATTCAAGAATGACTATCCAATAGCGAAACTCTTTCTCTTTTACGGTGGAGAGCGGCGTCTTTATTTTGATGAAATTGAAGCCATCCCCATCAGCGATGCCTTAAAGGATCTCCCCAAACTGTTAAAGGAATAGAAGAAACGTGCCCGTGCCCGATCTTAATTCTTAATCTCCACCATCTCGATGGTGCTCGTTGGGAAGGGCATCTCGACGCCATGCTGCGTGATGATTTCGTAAATGCGCATGAGAAGCTCTTGTTTGATGGCCATAAAAGCGTCTAGTTCTGTCTCAAGGCAATACGCCTCGATGTAAATACTCAGCGCATACTCGCCAAAGTCTTCGAAATAAACCATGACCGGATAGTGCGTGTCGATTTGCGAATGCGCGGAGAGGAATTTTTTTATGTCGCCTACTAGCGTTTTTATCTTGGAAAAATCTTCAAAACGTATGCCGATCTTCTCATCGAAACGTCGATGCGTCATGCGTGAACTATTGATTACCTGTACAGTAGAGAACATTGCATTGGGAAGGTACACCGGGCGCTTCTGCTTGTCGCGAATAGATGTGAGATACCAGCCGATCTCTTCAACTTGTCCTTCGATATTATGGTCGGGCACTATTATAAGATCGCCTACGTAAAAAGGTTTGGTAGTATAGAGCATGAGACCGCCAAAAAAGTTGGCGATCACGTCTTTAGCGGCAAAACCAAGCGCGGCGGCGCC
Organism: uncultured Chlamydiales bacterium; assembly: GCA_963709365.1. GTDB lineage: Bacteria > Chlamydiota > Chlamydiia > Chlamydiales > Rhabdochlamydiaceae. The sequence goes on along the minus strand of CAVPVU010000002.1, from coordinate 2,011,019 downwards.
GATACCGCCAAAGGCTACGAGCGGCACCACATTTATGCCTAAGACCTGCAACACGATCAGCGCGGTCAAAACGATGATGGCTATAGTCAAAATGCGGCCAGCCATGTGCACCATCGAAATGTCGATCGCCTTGTTTCCTTGCTGACCTTTGAGGATGAGTAGCTCTTGCGCCTTGGCCTTCCAGCGAATGAGAACCCAGGCGAGACAGCAAATAACGATGGCAATCCCAACCTTGATAATCCACATGTTGTTGAGCTCAGAAGGCATTCAAAATCCTCTTGTTTGGTTTTCTTTAAGTAGATCAAAATGCTTCTGTCTTTTAAGATCAAGCTTATATGGATTTACCTCGTGAATCGATTTTTAGAGCCACGCTGCGCACTTTTTTTTCCTCGTTCGCTGCCATGGTGGGTATCCTGCTCGGTCTTGCGGTAGTTGTCATCGCAATCATAGCCCTCTCTGGGCCGACGATGATCCCTGAAAAGACTGAATTTACCGTCGCGCCCGACGCAAATGGAAAAACAGAACTGCTTCCCATGACCACGCCTGTGGTCTTGCGCATCGATATTCACGGTCCCATAGGCGAGCTGCTGCTTAATTCCGAAACTTTTGGAAATATTTTGGCAGACTCGCGTGAAGATATGCTCAAAGATAATCGCGTAAAAGCCATCCTTTTGCATGTGAACACTCCCGGCGGCGTAGTGACCGATCTAGACGACATGCACCGCGCGCTCAAAGCCTATAAAGAGAAATACAAAGTTCCCGTTTACGCCTTCGTCGATGGATTATGCGCATCCGGCGGCGTCTACATCTCGGTAACCGCTGACCGTATTTATGCTACACCTTCTAGCGTCATCGGTTCGGTAGGTGTGATTATGGGCCCAGCCTTCAACTTCAGCGGCGCAATGGAGAAACTTGGCGTGCAATCACTCACGTTGACGGAAGGAAAGGACAAAGATTTTCTCAACCCCTTTAGACCATGGAGACCCGACGAAGACGCTTCCCTGCGCGCAATTACTGGCAGTCTCTATCAGCGCTTTGTTGCAATTGTGACCGAAGGTCGCCCCATGATGAACAAAGAGAAGTTGATCAATGAATATGGAGCGCATGTCTTTATCGCTGAAAAGGCCAAAGAGCTCGGATATATCGATGACGCTGATGCAGATTACAGCAAAGCCTTAACTGAGCTTGTACAAGCAGCCGGCCTTGGAGATAAGCCTTATCAAGTCGTGACGCTGCATCCAAAAATGAACTTCTTTTCTTACTTGGCTCAAGGTAAACTGCCTTTCTTTAGCGGAAAAGTTAAGCATGTCTTTCAAATCGGCCCGAACTTAAGCTCTGAAATGAGCGGCAAATTTCTTTACCTCTACCAGCCTCTTAGTCAATAAGAGCTGTTAATTTTCTGATGAAAAAAATCTACATTGTCGATGCGGTAAACATCCTTTTTCGCTCCTTTCACGCGATTGGACCGATGACCAATCCAAAAGGAGAATCGACCAATGCGCTTTATGGATTTATCCGCTCGATTCTCAAACTGATCAAAGATTATGCGCCCGACCATTTCATCGCCGTTTTCGACGGGCCGTCGAGCAAAGAAAAACGCTCTGCCATCTACAGCGAATACAAGATGCATCGCGAAAAAATGCCCGAGGATCTCTTTCAACAGCTCGAGCGCGCGCTGATCTTTTGCAAATTGGCCGGCATCCCGCACCTGGCTGTACCTGGCGTCGAAGCCGATGACACGATCGGCAGCATCGCCCTTTGGGCCGAAAAAAAAGGCGCGCAAGTCTTTATCTGTTCGAGTGACAAGGATCTTTGCCAGCTCGTCTCGAAACACATTTTTATGCTCCACGTGCATAAAGATAACATGTTAGTCGATGAGGAGAAGGTGAAAGAGCTCTTTGGCGTGACGCCAAAACAGATTGTCGATCTTCTCGCTATTATGGGCGATGCCTCTGACAACGTCCCAGGACTAGAGGGCTTTGGTCAAAAGACCGCCGCAGCTCTGCTCAATCAATTTGGCACGCTCGATGCCATCTTAGCCCACCCAGAAAAAGTGGCCGGCGAAAAAAAGCAGGAGACTCTCAGGCGAGATAGAGAGATCGCACTGATGAGCCGCGAGCTGGTCAAGCTCTACACAGACGTAGAATTCCCCCATAATGAAGAGTTTTTCGAACTCAAAGCCGGCGATGAGCCAGCGCTCAAAGAGTTCTATCAAGAGATGCACTTCATGTCGCTGCTCAAGACGCTGGATGGCGAAAAGGCAGAGGCGGATGCACCAAAAAAAATCGCCGACGATAAAGATCTCGGTTACGTACTCGTCAATGATGAAAAAGCCTTTACGCAGCTGGTCGAAAAACTTGCGGAAGTTAAGGAAATCTGCATCGATTTAGAAACGACTGATCTGCGCCCTCTAGACGCTCAGATCGTCGGAATCGGATTTGGCATCCATCCGAAACACGCCTGGTACGTGCCGTTCAATGGCCAGCTCTCTCCGCACACCCTTCTCGAGAAGCTGAAGCCTCTGCTGGAAAATCCCCAGATTGGATTTTATGCGCACAATCTCAAGTATGACATGCATGTGCTGCAGAACGTCGGCATCACCATTAAAAACATCTGCTTCGATACGCTCTTGGCCTCCTATGTGATCAATCCGCAAAATCAGCGCCATAATCTCGATACTCTTGCCCTAGAAAAATTTGGCAAGGTAAAGGTTCCGATTGAAGATCTGATCGGCAAAGGCAAAAAGCAGATCAGCATGGCCGATGTGCCGCTCGAGAAGATCTCTCACTATTGCTGCGAGGATGTGGACTATACCGTGCGCCTAAAACAGCTCTTTGAAAAAGAGCTCGCGCAAGCCGAAGTGTTAGCAGTATTTGAAAAGATTGAACTGCCGCTCTTGCCGGTCTTAGTGCGCATGGAGAGAAACGGCATCTACATCGACAAAGAAAAACTGAAACGTATGTCGCATGAGCTCACCCACCAGCTAGGCAAGCTGGAAAAAGAGATCTGCGAAATGGCTGGCGAAACATTTAACATTAGCTCTCCTAAGCAGCTCAGCCACATCCTTTTTGAAAAGATGGGCGTCAAACCGCTCAAGAAGACTACCACAGGCTACTCGACGAGTGCCGAAGTGTTAGAATCGCTCAAAGATGAAGTTCCGATGGTGCATCGAATCTTGGAGTTTCGCACGCTCGAAAAGCTGCGCTCGACCTATGTGGACGCCCTGCCCGAACAGGTCAATCCGCGCACACAGCGCATTCACTGCACCTTCAATCAATCTGTGACTGCCACTGGGCGCCTCTCCTCGCAAGATCCCAATCTGCAGAACATCCCGATCCGCACCGAGCTCGGGCGCAGAATCCGCGAAGCCTTCGAGCCCGAGAAACCGCACTGGAGCTTCCTAGCGGGAGACTATTCTCAAATTGAACTCCGGCTGTTGGCGCATTTGAGCCAAGATCCGGTGCTGATCAAAGCCTTCACCGAGGGCGAAGATGTGCACGCCTACACAGCCTCTGTAGTTTTTGATACGCCGCTCAAAGAGGTCACACCTGAGATGCGCGCCCGTGCCAAAGCGGTGAATTTCGGGATCATCTACGGACAACAAGCGTATGGCCTCTCAGAGGTCTTAGATATCGATTACAAAGAAGCGGCAGATTTTATCGACACCTACTTCAAGCGCTACAAGCAAGTGAAAGAGTATCTGGAATTTTGCAAAGAGTGTACGCGTAAAACTGGCCACTCGATCACCATGACCGGCCGCATCCGCCCCATTCCTGAAATCAATAGCAAAAACCCGATGATCCGCGCCGCCGCCGAGCGCCTGGCCGTCAACACACCTCTTCAAGGTACTGCAGCCGATCTGATCAAAATCGCCATGATCGATATCGATGCGAAGCTGCAAAAACAGCCCGAGTGGGGCATGATGATCCTGCAAATTCATGACGAATTATTATTTGAATCCCCTGACGATCAAATAGATGCGCTGGCGGCATACGTCAAAAGAGCCATGGAGGGCGTTTTTAAGCTCTCCGTCCCCCTAGTGGTGGACATTTCAATTGGAAAAAATTGGAAGGAGTGTTAACCTTGTTAAAGGTTGCTGTTACAGGCGGTCTTGCTTCTGGCAAGAGCTCTGTTTGTCAAATTCTTCAAACCTGTGGCGCTTATGTCATCGATGCTGACAAAGTGGTCCACAAGTTGTTAAACCCTGATACAGCTGTTGGTCAGCAGATCGTCGGTCTGCTAGGTTCAGAGATTCTTAATGATCACAAAATCGATCGAGATAAAATTGCGCAAAAAGTCTTCTCTCATCCAGAACTTTTGGACAAACTTGAAAAATACCTGCATCCAGCTGTATTAAATGAAATTGAACATACCTACAAAAAAATCGCTCAGCAAAAAAAAGCCTCTCTTTTCGTCGCCGAAATCCCCTTGCTCTATGAAAGTGAAAGCCACCGATTTTTTGATCTGGTCATTGCGGTCGTCTCCGATGAATCGCTCGCTCAGGCCCGCTACCTTCAAGCAACTGGCCGACCATCAACGGAATACAATTTGCGCATGACAAGACAATTCAAACCTCACATCAAAGCCGCAAAAGCAGACTACGTGATCGTAAATAATGGCACTTATGATGATCTCAAACATCAAGTGCTCGAACTATACCAAACTCATTTAAGCAGAAAATAAAGGAGCCTCTTGTTAATGCATCAAGACGACGTTTCCCAAAACACTCAAGAACCTAGCAACGAAAAAATTGCTACCCCTCCACCTCCCCCAGCACCGGAGAGAACCGAGCCAGAAACCATCACGCGCATCGCTGATCTGCAGCGCATGAACATCGAAGAGCTGGCACAGTTTGCACGCAACAACGGCCTCAGAAGCCTTGGGGCGCTCACCAAATCGCAAATCGTTTTCGAAGTGGTGAAAGCTCTTTCTGAAAAGCCCAATGAAGTTTTAGTAGGCGAAGGCGTGCTGGAGGTGCTTCCCGACGGATTTGGCTTCTTGCGCTCCCCCAACTACAACTACTTACCTTCAGCTGAAGATATTTACGTCTCTCCGGCACAGATCCGACGCTTTGATCTGAAAAAAGGCGATACGGTCTACGGCACGATCCGCTCTCCGAAAGAGAAGGAAAAATACTTTGCGCTGCTCAAAGTCGATAAGATCAACAGCAAACCGCCTGAGATGGCTAAAGAGCGTGTCCTTTTCGAAAACTTAACGCCACTCTACCCAAATCAGCGCCTTGTCATGGAGACGACCAAAGATGTCCTTACCACCCGCGTGCTCGATCTAGCCGCGCCGATTGGAAAAGGACAGCGCAGTCTGATCGTCGCCCCTCCGCGCACAGGTAAAACGATCATCTTGCAAAATATCGCCAATGCCATTGCGACCAACAATCCCGACATCGTCCTGATCGTTCTGCTCATCGACGAACGACCAGAAGAGGTGACCGACATGATGCGCGCGTGAGAGGCGAAGTGGTCTCATCGACTTTCGACGAACCCCCAGAGCGTCACGTGCAAGTAGCCGAGATGGCCATCGAAAAGGCGCGTCGCCTGGTTGAATATGGCCACGATGTAGTCATCTTGCTCGACTCGCTGACAAGGCTAGCGCGCGCTTATAACACCGTGCAGCCACACTCTGGCAAGATCTTAACCGGCGGTATCGATGCTAACGCACTGCACAAGCCTAAGCGCTTCTTTGGCGCCGCGCGCAACATCGAAGAAGGCGGTTCGCTCACCATCATCGCCACCGCGCTCATCGACACCGGCTCGCGCATGGACGAGGTCATCTTTGAAGAGTTCAAAGGTACCGGCAACATGGAACTCGTGCTCGACAGACGTCTGGCTGAAAGACGCGTCTGGCCAGCCATCGATATCATGAAGAGCGGTACGCGTAAAGAAGAGCTCCTCTATCACCCGGAAGAACTCGAGCGCATCTACCGCATGCGTCAGGCCCTGGCCGACCTTTCACCTCTCGATGCGATGAACCTTCTGGCCGGCCGCCTGAAGAAATCGAACAACAACATCGAGTTCCTGCTCTCGATGAAAGACTAAAGAAAAGGACATAAACGACCCAAACCAAAGGGTCTTTTATGTCCTTTCTTCTGTAAGATCCAATTAAAATCTTCAAACAAGAAAAACAGAGCCAATATCACCTGTTTTATCGACTTGACAATGGAAAGTATTTGGTTGTAATTGTGAAAAAGACTTCGACTGGGAATTATTTCTCAACTATGTATACTACAGGAAAGTCTATCCGAAATTCTCATAAGAGCTTAAAGGAAATCAAACTATGAGAAAAGGAAAAGTGTTTTTCCATCCTATTGATGGCTCTGCTGCATTGACAATTTCATGGAGTTTAGGACCTAAAGGGGATGCTGTAGAAGCTAAAAAAGGATCAGGTGTCGGTTTTTTTTCTGATTCGGGAGATCTGCTTTGCGTGATCTTTGACGAAGTTCAATCTCATGGTGACCACCAATTGCTTGAATTCACGCGCTATCGTGTAGAGATCTTTACCAAAAATGGAAAAGTTACTCATTCCGTCCATGAAACCAACGCTAAGTTGCCTTCCTCCAAAAAAATGCAAATAAGGCATAAATTGCGTTCCAGATCTAAAAAAGTGCGTTGCTAGCTGATTAAAGCCAAAGGACAAAAAGACTCTTTTTGTCCTTTATTCTTGAAGGAGTTGCATGATCTCTTCGTCGCTAGTTTGGCCAAATTGGCGATAGAAGGCGCCCACGGCATTGAACATCGAGGGTGCGGAGAGGCAGACTACTTCGTCGACTTCTTTGCCTAGTCGATGTAGAGAATCGGGCGCGGCCACAGGCACGGCGAGCACGATCTTTTTGGCTTTAGCTTTGTGCATAGACTGAATGGCTACTTCCATGCTGGCGCCGGTGGCGATGCCATCATCGACCAATATAATTGTCTTACCATTAAAATCTGCTGGTGTGGTTTTTTTGCGATAGCGGAGGGAGCGTTCTTGCGCTACTTTGCGCTCTTTTTCCATCGTGCGTTTCAGATAATCGGGTGAGGCTCCGACCATTGATATCATATGCTGATTGAGGAGTGCATCGCCTGTTTCAGAAATTGCACCCAAAGCCAGCTCCTCATTTCCGGGAGCGCCGATCTTGCGCACCACAAAAGCGACAAGGGGCAGTGAAAGCCCTTTGGCAACTTCGAATGCAGTGACTACTCCGCCACGTGCTAGGCCAACGACTAGCGTATCTGGCTGGCCTTTATATTTTTCTAAGCGCGGCACGAGCTGTCTTCCGCCATCGCTTCGGTCGCGAAACTGCATGGAATGATTCCTCTGGCTACTTTTTCCAGAAAATAACGCAATGGCCTCTTCCTGTGCTAGGATCTTCTGCGCACACCTCAGCTTTTACGCCGCGTGCGGCCAGCGCTCGCACGATCTTCTCTTCGGGCAGCGGTTTTACGCGTTTGTGTTCGTATGCGTTAAGCGGAATCTCAATCCAGCGCGCTGGGGCGCAGATGAGAAAACCGGCAGAGGCATGGCTTAAGATCTGATCGATATAAGCATTTTGGATGGTGCGGTCGCACTCGGAAAAGAAGAGATAGCTAACTACCAGATCAAAATCAGATTTAGGCACGTTTGGCAGAGCAACAAGCGAAACCCCTTCGATCTTTTGCGCCCTCAGGTAGTGCGCGCAAAGCTCCAAGCTTTCAGGCAGATCGACGATGGTATAGCTTTTAAGCGCAAATAGATTGGAAAGCACGGTGCACAACCCGCCATAACCGCCGCCTATTTCGAGCAGTCTGAGATTGTCCAGCGCTCCGAACTTCTGCTTAAGTTCTGCCGCGATGCGCGCGTAACGCAAGGTAGCGGGTGAAAAACTGCCGTAATCGCCATACACAAATCTGCGCGGGTCTCCGATTCGATCGTTGCGCGCGCAAAGGCGGAGATCTTTTAACATTGCAGGAAAACGCGTCTTAATCGCCTGCAACTCTTCTGCGCCCTCTTGCTGACTGACATTTTCAGCAAATAGCGTAAACAGCGGATCGCGCTTAAAATGTTCAAAGCGCGCATCCTGAATTAACTCATGACACAGCTTGGTATATGAGCTGTTGTCTGTGAAGCTGCGCGGCTGTTGCGCAACCACCGAGCAACCTACCAATAGAAATACAAAGAAAAACTTAACCTTCATAGACCACAAGCATACTCGCTCTCCTATTTGTGAGGCGAAAGAATTGAGGTTTTTTTGGAGTGCGGCGGCTTGACCTTGCACTTCTACACATCTTTTTGTTGCCTATAATCTTGAGCCAGAAAGAAAGACGGCCTAGTGGACGGAGTGGATAAAGGAGAGGAATGGACAGAGAGTGGACGAAGTGGACGGCCGAAAGAAATCCGGATTTCTTCGGCCGTCCACTTCGTCCATTAGGCCGTCTTTCTTTCCTTTCTTTTAGGGAAAGGCAACAAAAGATGTGTAGAACCGCAAGGTCAAGACGCCGCACTCCAAATAGGTCTCATAATTACGCGACTTGACGCAGCCCAAGGCCTAGGTATATAAATTAGTCATGCGCCTAATCATCACCCTGCTCACGCTTGCCGCGGGAGGCTATGGCCTCTGGTGGCTCGACTCTACGCACCCTGAGATCCGCAAACATGTCGAAGAGTATCTAAGCTCCGGCTCGTTTCCAACGCTTGAGGTGCGCTACACCGCGGCCCAAATTATGGAAACGCAGCGGCGCGATCTCTTGAAGGATAGCCGGCATCGCTTTCTCGAGCCTCAACTTAAATTTTACCCCTATCTCCTGATGGAGGTGAAATATAATCTTTCCGAACACAAGACGCGCGAAGGGGTCATTCTCTGGGACCTTTGCGATGGAGAGATGGTCATCGACACACGCGCCTGGGACAAGACCCACGGCTTTGGCGATTGCATCACCGCCAGCACGCAAAGGCACGAGTTTAAGATCCTGAATATCCTAGCCAAGAAGGGTGGGTCGATCGATCGCGATGGGCTGTCTAAAGCCCTGCAGGTAGAAAATGATATTTTGGATGGCTGGATCGACAGCTGCCGCCGCAAAAAGCTGATCGTCCAAGCGGGCAATCGCTATCGCCTTCATCTGCAAGATCCTAGGCTGCGCACCATCCCTGAAACCCGGCTCGACCATAAGCTAGTCACCATGTCTTACAAAAATGCAGTGCGGATGCCCAGACGCTTCTCTCTATCTCAGATCGAAAAGCTCACCCGAGCGGCCTTTGGGAATGATTTTGCCATCCGCAAAACGACCGATGTCTTCCTGCCAGTCCATTGCATCACCGTGCAAAACCCCGATGGCTCGATCCATACCAGCCACTGGAACGCCTTGAATGGCAAGCGGCTAAATTCACACTTTATCGATTGAGTCTGCCTTGCTGAAAAAGAGAACCGCGAGCTACCATCTTCCCCTATCAATGGAAAGATGGCTGAGTGGCCGAAGGCACGTCCCTGCTAAGGACGCGTACCCGCAAGGGTACCGCGGGTTCAAATCCCGCTCTTTCCGATTCTTAGCCTTGAAGTGTCGTTCAAGGCTTTTTTTAACATTTTAACACGAGAATGTCATGAAGGTAGCCCCGCATTCTAAAGAGTCGGAGATGATGGTGCTCGGCTGTATGCTGACCAGCGTCAATAGTTTAAACATCGCTGCCGATGCCCTAAATGAAGACGACTTCTACTTTCCCGAACATAGAGTCATCTTCCAAGTCATGAAAACGGCCTATCGCAACGACCGGCCGGCTGACGTGCACATCGTCTGTGAAGAGCTCAAAAGACTAGACCAGTTGAAAACAGCGGGCGGCGTGAGCTACGTCACCACGCTGGCACAGTACGCCGGCACATCAGCTTACATCGAAGAGTATGTCGATCTCGTGCGCGACAAAGCCATCTTGCGCCGCATGATCGATGCGGCTCAAAACGTGGAAAAGGCGGCTTTGAACGATCCAGATGACGTGCATACGACTCTTGATGATGCGCAAGCGCGCTTCTTTACGATCAGCCAGAGCGCTAATCCGAACGCCGGCATCCATATCAGAGATCTTTTGTCGGGCGCCAAAGCGTTCTCAAAAACGCCCTACCTCAAAGAGCTGCAAGAGAGACAAGAGCAGTTTCAAAAGAAAGGCAAAGACGAGCCTGGCATCACCGGAGTGCCCACACATTTTATCGACCTGGACAATCTGATCAACGGCCTCTCGCCTTCCAACTTGATGATCTTAGCTGCACGTCCTGCCATGGGAAAAACGGCGCTAGCGTTAAACATCTCCGAGCACATCTGCTTTAAAAACAACCTTTCCGTGGGCATTTTTTCGCTCGAGATGACCGCTGAGCAACTGCTGCACCGCATGATCTGCTCGCAGTCAGAGGTCGAATCGGACAAGATCAAGAAGGGCGCGCTGAATGGATCGGAGTTTCAACGCATTGTAGGTGCGGTCAGCGCCATGCAAAAAGGCAGCATGGTCATCGACGACCAGCCCGGTCTCAAGATCACCGACTTGCGTGCACGCGCCAGACGCATGCGCGAAAGCCACGGCATTGAACTGCTCGTGGTCGATTACCTCCAGCTTCTTTCAGGTTCAGGCTTCAGCCGCTCTGCAGAAAATAGACAGAACGAGATCTCAGAAATCTCGCGCATGCTGAAAAATTTGGCGCGCGAACTCAACATCCCGATCCTCTGCCTCTCGCAGCTCTCGCGTAAAGTTGAAGAGCGCGCAGGCCATCGCCCCATGATGAGCGACCTGCGCGAATCTGGTTCGATCGAACAAGATGCGGATATCGTGATGTTTCTTTTGCGCCGAGAATATTACGACCCTTATGACAAACCCGGCATGGCTGAACTCATCGTGGCCAAAAACCGCCACGGCGGCATCGGCAACATCAATCTGAGCTATCGCAAAGAGCTCGCGCAGTTTGCCAACTACACACCTGTGCGCGCTGGCGGCGGAAGAGAAGATAATGAAGAGGCCTTTGCGGCGTTTTCACCGCGTGAAGAGTAGCTGCAAATCCGGAGATTCAGGATCAGCTTCCTGCCCGCCTGCTTCTAAAAGTTCTGCCCTCTGGTCTAAAATTGCTGCTTCGGCGTAGAGATGCTGAGCATAATTGTGTGATCTATGGATCGCTGGCAGTAGCTCCTTCGTCCAGATGCGCGGCGCAATGTTCAACACATACGCAAATAATAAAAATAGAGCCGGGGTCATAATTGCGCTGCCCCCGATAAGCCATAGGATAAAGAAGCCCGCGTTCAGATTTTCAAGAATAAATGTTTCCACAGGTTGGATGAAAAAATTTTCTGCCACAAACAGGATAGCGCCCACGATAGCACATAGAATGGCATAGAATACGGCACTCACAAGCGCGCCTGCAACTCCTATCGCCACAGCTTTATATTCTTGCCAATCCGCCTCATATCTGGCTTGCGCAGCCGCATCGCGGCAGGCTTGAGCATCTAATTCTTGTACGTTCCAGGAGAGCCAGCTCGGTTCACCTTGTACAGGAGAAGAAGAGATGAGGTGTTCAAGTAAGTCTGATCTTTGAGAAACCTCGAAGGCATCCCTAATATGAGGTCTCCATGCCATACCCTCATTTGCCATATATCTCGCAGCGGTAACAATACAACCCATTTTTTATACTCCTAAATTTTGTACATTTATATCGTCATCTTCAACTCAGTCTAACCCCATAAGACGTAAGCCTTCTGCTTCATCGACCTCACCACCAACATCGCCTGCACCTTGATTAAGACCTGGGGCCAAAAGACGCGTGAGTTCTTGTTCTTCTTCCGGATCTATTTCAGGATCGCCTTCGTTCTCAATCTGTTCATCGGCATTGCCTGGGCCAGCTTCCTGTTGTCTCAGTCTCGCCAAAATGTTGGGAGGAATAAAGAATTCGAATGTGTCTCTATCTGGGTTATCGATTAACAGCGCACGCACTTCATACGCCAGCGCATTTTCCCTTAACTGTGCAGCATGGTTTTGCGCGCGGTGGATGGCTGGGAGCAGCTCCTTGGTCCAGATACGCGGCGCGTTGTCGAATATATTCAGTGCAAGTTGAGCTATGGTCCAGTAAACTCCCCCGATCCCGCCAACAAATATAAACGCGATTAAAACAAGACCACCCGCTTCATGATCGACGAGGTAGTCTGCAATCATATCAAATGCTACAACGACAGCAGCAAATATCGCTCCGGCGACAGCCAGCATGGCAGTATAGATCACGATACTGGCTAGTACACCGCCCACGGTTAAAGCTGTCGCCTTAAAATCTGCCCACCAAGCATCTTGTCGTGCCTGCAAGGCCGCTTCGCGGCACTGTGCAATATCGAGATTAGCTATATTCCATTCACGCCAGCCGGCTTCGCCTCGCGCAGGGGAAGTGCTGACCAAGCGCGCAAGCCAGCTCGGCGCTTCAGCTTCCGTAAAAGCATCCTCGAGACGCGGTTCCCAGTATTCCACTTGTCTCTCAATGTATCTAACAAAGGCAGTGATACAACCCATTTTTAATCCTTAAAGAATTAATGTCGTTTAGTTAAAATATTATAGCAAAACTTATGCTTTAAAGACACAAAAATGACCATTCTCAAAAAACTCCTTTACACAATGGACTTCTTTACATTTAATGTGGCAGAACATTAAATTATGGAGAAATTTTGGAGTTAAATAGATGTCCTCAGTAAAAAAGAAGCGAAGGGCGAAAATCGCCAAGCACAAGCGTAAGAAAAGACGCCGTCGCGATCGTCATAAAAAGTAGCAAGCAAAAATTTTAGTATCATGAAGGCTTTTTTGTCTTTGTGGTTCTTGCTGTCCATTTTCTTTCAAAATGTGGAATTACCCAGAAGAGTTTGACGTCATTGTCGTAGGAGCAGGTCATGCCGGCTGTGAAGCCGCGCATGCGGCTGCGCGCATTGGAGCCAAAACGCTGCTGCTGACGATGAACTCTAGACACCATCGCTAAGATGAGCTGCAACCCGGCGGTGGGCGGCACGGCGAAGGGCCACATCGTGCGCGAGATCGATGCGCTCGGCGGCGTGATGGGCAAGGTCACCGATGAGACCGCCATCCAGTTCCGCATGCTGAACGCCTCAAAAGGACCAGCCGTCTGGTCGCCACGCGCGCAGGCTGACAAGCTCGCTTATCAAACCGCGATGAAGCATCGCCTCGAAAAAACTCCCAACCTCTTCATCAAACAGGGCACCACAGAATCGCTTATCGTCGAGAAAGGCCGTCTGCTCGGCGTAGGTACGCTTGAGGGAATCGGCTATCTCGGAAAAACCGTGATCCTCTCCTCTGGCACATTCATGCGCGGCCTTTTCCACATCGGCGAGACGCAGTTTGCAGGCGGACGCGCTGGCGACAAGCCTTCGGTCGGCCTCTCGGCCAGCTTGGAAGCGCTTGGTTTTTCACTAGGCAGGCTGAAGACCGGCACACCGCCGCGCATCCACCGCCGCAGCATCGATCTCTCTAAAGTTGAAATCCAGCCAGGCGACGCAGATGTGCGCTTTTCGTTCGACGAACTCGAAAGCCCAGGCATGCCGCAAGTGCCTTGCTATATCACCTATACTACTGACGAGACAAAGCAGATCATTTTAGAAAACCTGTCGCGCTCGGCCATGTACTCGGGCCGGATTCAAAGCATCGGCCCGCGCTACTGCCCATCCATCGAAGATAAGATGGTGCGCTTTGCCGACAAGGAGCGGCATCAGATCTTCCTCGAACCAGAAGGACTGTCCACCGAAGAGTTCTACGTCAACGGCATCTCGACCTCGCTGCCTTTCGATGTGCAGCTGGAGATGATCCACACGGTACTCGGCCTGGAGAAAGCCGAGATCATGCGCCCGGCTTATGCGATCGAATATGACTATGTGAAGAGCGGCCAGCTCTTTTCGACTTTAGAGACAAAACTGATCGAGGGGCTATTTATCGCTGGCCAGATCAATGGCACAACGGGTTATGAAGAGGCCGCTGGGCAAGGTTTGATCGCGGGCATCAACGCTGCCAACAAGGTGCTCGGGCGCCCGGCTTTTATTTTGAAGCGCTCGGAAGCCTACATCGGCGTGATGATCGATGAGATCATCACCAAAGAGCTCGAAGAGCCCTATCGCATGTTCACCAGCCGCGCTGAACACCGCTTGCTCTTGCGTCAAGACAACGCCGACCTGCGCCTGCGTCCCTAGGGATACAATCTCGGGCTGATCGACGAAACGCGCTATCAGCGCACACTGGCCAAACAAAAAAATGTCGATGAAGAGATCGCGCGTCTCTCCAAGACCTTCCGCACCATCGACGGAAAAACTAGTTCGCTTGGGCAGCTCCTCTGCCGGCCAGATTTTACGCACGCAATGCTACGCGAACAATTTCCCGAAGTGATACAAGATTTTGGCAGAGAGATCAACCTGCAGATCGAGCTTACGCTCAAATATGCAGGCTACATCCAGAGGCAAGAAAAAGAGGTCGCCAAGCTAGAGACGATTGAGAAGATTTTAATCCCCAATGATTTCGACTTCTCCAAAGTTAACGGGCTCAGCCGCGAGGCGCGCGAAAAACTGCAGCAGATCCGTCCAGCCAACTTGGGTCAGGCCGCGCGTCTCTCTGGAATCTCTCCGGCCGACATCTCAGTTTTAATGGTAGCGTTAAAGAGGTAACAATTATGAGTCTTCTCTTCTGTCTTCTCGCCGCAAATGTGATCCAAACTGCCGATCAACCGCAAGCCAACCAGGCTAAACCGGCTGCTCAACCTCCGCCTGTGATTGTGGAAGCTGCGGCATTAAGTAAGACCGGAGGAACCAAAGGCGTGATGAGCATCGATCCGAAAATGCGCGCAGCTGATCTCGCGCAAGCATTCGAAACACTGCGCCGAGAAAAGACGCCTGCCAAGGTCATCTTTCAGCTCGCGAGCGGTAAAACATTGAGCAATATCATCGACATGACACTGATGACTAATGGCTCGGTGATCCTTTTCCGCTACAACACACCCTCAGGGCATCCAGCTGCAAGTTGTGCCCGTCGAAGAAATAATTTCGCTCTACCATGTCCAATAGAGCGTTTCATCTCTTACATTTTCAGAAGTTGCCAATCATAGAACAGTTGCGCATCGAAGAGGCTCTTCTGCGCTGCGATACGCGCAACTTCTGCATCATCAACGAAGGCTCAGAGCCGGCGATTGTGCTCGGCATCTCGGGGAAATTAGAAGAGCTGGTAGACCTAGAAAAAGCGCGCAAGAGCAATATCCCGCTCATCCGCAGATTTAGCGGAGGCGGCACCGTGCTGGTCGACCAGTCCACGCTCTTTATCACCTTCATCTGTCAGAAAGCGACACACGACTTCCCAGCTTTTCCAGAACCGATTCATAAATGGTCGGAAGAGCTCTACAAAGAGGTCTTTGCGCCTGAACTGTTTGCACTGCGCGAAAACGATTACGCCTTGGGCGAGAAAAAATGCGGCGGCAACGCCCAGTATTTGAAAAAGGAGCGCTGGCTGCACCACACCTCTTTTCTCTGGGACTACTGCCCCAAGCTGATGCAACATCTTTTGCATCCCAAAAAAACGCCCCGCTATCGCGAAGGGCGCAGCCACGACGACTTCCTCTGCCGCCTGAAAGACTTCTTGCCGAGCAAGGTGCTCTTTCTCTCAAAGCTAAAAGCGGCGCTAGCAAGACGCTATGGCCTTGTTGAACTTGATCACTCAGAGATCGATGGTGTGCTAGGTATGCCGCACCGCCAAGCCACTGAAGTTATTTCTTAAGAAAATCAGGATCAAGGCGTCCACCACTTGATTTCTCGGCTAGCACTGCAAAGCGTGCCGTCGAGAAGGAGGCTGAGCGCAGTAACAGCTTCGTTGTGTTCTTTTGGAAGTGATGGTTCGATTTTTTTTCCTGTTTTAGGATCCCAAAAGAAGATGTTGCCATCAAAGTGGCCGCTAATGATTGTGCCGTCCGAGAAAACGGTTAACGCGGTAATGACTGAAGGTGTTTTAATCATCTGCAGTAGAGGATTCTTAAGTGTGTAATCCCATATGCGTATGGTAGTGTCTTCGGATCCTGAAACGAGCGTCCTTTCATCGGGACAGACAGCCAATGCAAACACAGGCCCATCATGTGTGAAACGCTCGCATATTTGCTTTGCAGAAATTGGATCCCAACAGGTGATAAAGCTGGATTGTGCACAAGCGGCAAACTGCCCATCTAATATTCTAATACTGCTTATGTACCCTGCTGGAAATGTGTTGATTGGAAAAATCGATAGAGTCCACACCCTGAGATGGTTGTCTTGAGAGCTGCCGATAATTTTTCCATCCTTTAGGCATCCTAAAGCGGTGACTGCACCCTTAGGGCCTTCTAAGATAGTAGCGCGTTTGAGAGTCTCGAGATTGAATACTGGAACGACTCCAATGTCGGGTCGATTCTTGCATGCTGCAGCGGCTAGATATTTACCTGAAGCAACGAGGCGAAGATCCGCGATTCTCGATATGCCAATTGTAGGGTCTTTTAGCAGAGTAAAAGGAGGAGTATCCTTGTGCACTTGCTTGACCATGATCACTCCGTCGATAGATCCGCTTGCTAAACTTCCGTCAGGAAGTGTTGCTAAACTTGTCACGTGCTGTTCGTGATAATTCAGAGTCTTTGCGCATTTGGTAGGTAGAACCGAGGAGGTGCCTTTTAGGGTTACTGAATGAAAGAAGCGTGGTGCAGGTGGTTGATGCAAAACTCTTGATGGGCAAATTGGTTTAGCAAGAGTTGGGCTATGCAGGCTTCTTGTAATCATAGGCTGCAAGCCGCTTCGTGCTGCTGCGATTGTATGTGTCCGCGGAGTTGTGAATACTCGCTGTGCGGTCCTAAATCCAACTCCAACTACCATAAATACCTCTCGATGTGTGAACCAGAAAGGTTTAACAAGATTTAAACAAAGAACGCAACTGAAAGTTGCTGGGATTAGGCGACAGTATCTTAGACGTGTACAAAGATGTATACAAAACTCGATCCTGCACAGATCGATAGTCTTCTACTTACGCCGCACCGCCAAGCTACCCAGGTTATCAATCTTGCAGAGGAAATTCTTTTGCATTAAATCCTAAAATGTAAAATAACCTTTTGGTTGTTTTCCATACTAATGGATGTTGATGAAAGAACAACTCCTCAATCATATTCTCAAGGCTGCACACATTGGAGAGACAACCGACTGGGAATTTAAGGCCGCTCTTGGCGGTTTTCCTGGCAGTTTTTGGGAAACCTATAGTGCTATGGCCAACACTGATGGTGGCACAGTTGTTCTAGGCATAAGAGAAAAAAACGGCGAACTCAAAATAGAAGGATTAGAGATAGAGCTTATCAATTCCTATCAAAAAAAACTCTGGGATGAGCTCAATAATCCGAGCAAAGTAAATCGAAACCTTCTTTCCCCAAATCACATTCAAGTCTTAAGCATAGGCGAAAAACATCTGCTGTCGATTCACATCCCTAGAGCTAGCCGAATGGAAGGGCCTATCTACATTGGATCCACTCCATTTGGAAATACCTATCGTCGCTGCCACGAAGGCGATTATCATTGCAGCGATGATCAAGTGCGCCGAATGCTAGCCGATGCCAGTTCCATACCTGTAGATCTGAAAATTCTTAAAGGATTTACACTGGAAGATTTAGATCCTCTTTCTCTTGATCAATACAGGCAGCGTTTTTCAACCCTAAAGCCAAATCATCCGTGGCAGTCGCTACCGATTTTACAATTTCTTGAGATGCTCGGAGGATGGAGAAAAGACCGGGAGAGTGGAGAAGAGGGCATTACATTGGCTTCTTTATTGATGTTTGGACGACATCATTCGATCATTTCCAGTGGATCCCTACCCTCTTATTTTGTCGATTATCGAGAAAAGCTTGATCCAGAGCTCCGCTGGAACCATCGAATTTATCCTGATGGTACCTGGGAACCTAATCTCTTCCAATTTTACCAAAGAATCTGGCCTCATCTCTCCGCAGACCTGAAGATTCCATTTCATCTGGATGGTATTCAACGTGTTGATGACACTCCAATTCATAAGGCCCTACGCGAAGCTCTCGTCAATGCATTGATTCATTCTGATTATGCCGCGCCCGGAGGCGTTGTCATTGAACGCTATCACGATCGTTTTATCCTAGACAATCCAGGAACACTTCTTGTCTCCTTTGATCAATTGCGCCGAGGAGGAATTAGCGAATGCCGAAATAAAGCATTGCAAGTCATGTTTACAATGATCGGAGGAGGAGAAAAGGCGGGTTCAGGAATTCATCGAATTCAAAAAGAGTGGAAAAACCAACATTGGCGCGCTCCTGCCTTCACAGTTCAAGATCATCCTGATAGAGTCAGGCTAATCCTGCCTATGATTAGTCTGATCCCTGAAACTACACTTGCTTCGCTGGAAAGGCGTCTTGGCCAGAAATTCAGAAGTTTAAAAAAACTAGAAGTTTTAGCTCTAACGACCGCTGAAATCGAAGGAGAAGTCTCTAACTCTCGACTCCAAGAACTTGAAACTGAGCATCCAGCTGAAATTACACAGATATTGCAAGGTCTTTGCGCCAAAGGAATGCTTTATTCTGATAATCGCCGTCGCTGGTCTCGTTACCGCATTCCCAACGCTAGCGCTAACTCACTTCTATCCGGCTCCCCACATTTGGCCACGAGCTCCCCACATTTGGCCACGAGCTCCCCACATTTGGCCACGAGCTCCCCACATTTGGCTACAAGCTCCCCACATTTGAGGCCTGATGATCTTGAAAGCTTGGCTCTGCCCATTGCTAATTCAAAAAGAGCACCAAAGGCTCAGATACGAGAAGTTATTCTTCAACTTTGCAGTAAAAGGCATCTGAATTTAGCCACACTCTCTCTGTTATTGAATAGAAACCAAAAAAGTCTGCAAAATCACTATCTGACCGCGCTAGTAGCAGAAGGGTTATTAGAATTGCGTTACCCTGAAACACCTAGCCGTCCAGATCAGGCCTACATTACCAAAGAAACCCATTAGTCGCTTTTTGAAGAACTCCTCCCCGAAAGGAAGAAAATCAAAACACCGAGAGCACCGAGTTACACCGAGAAAAATTAGTTCCTTTCTTCCCTCGGTGTATCTCGGTGCTCTGTGCTCTGGTGTTTAATCTACCGATTAATGCAACAAAGCTGCGTCTTTTTAGTTGCTGTCGCCGAAATGGACGTGTTGAGCTGGGTCCTCGCCGTGCTTGATGCACCATTCGGAATATGATTCTTTATACTGTGGTTCTTTGCTCTGATTGGAAGATTCAGCCGTCGTATTTCGATCTGGCTGCTCAGTTCTACCCTCATAGTCGGCATAGCCGAGTTGCATGCAGCCTAGAATGGCTAATGTCATCAAGATATTACGTTTTTTCATGTTTATCTCCTTTTTTAGTTACGGATCAATGTGCACCATCGAAGAGTAGCCTAGGCAGCTTCTGAATAGTTCGACGATCGGCACGATGGCCCAATTAATAAATAGATTGAGGAGGAAAATAGGCAGATTCACAAGAAAGCACAATGCAATGAAAGAGAAAGCCAGGGCTCCGGTGAGATATTTAAATGCGGTGGCCAAAGAATCCCACAAAATACGACTAAGCAATTCAGATAAAGCTCCCCATACACCGTACAAGAACAAAATAGGGATCCCTACTGGAATATAGGGAATAGAAAAATGGTCTCTAAACCATGTAGAAAAGGGAATATCAGTCAAGGTTTCGGGACGGATTCCAAAATATTGCCACGTCGTTAATGGGCGTTCGCCTGCTAAATCCAATAAAAGGTCGATGACCCGAATCTGATAGGGGGACAAGCCCTGGAGTAGCTGAGCTCTATTTGCATGCAAAACCCACCCTATTCCACCTCTAAGCATCCCCCAAAGTGCATCACCGATATGTGAGATCAGGCCATTCGAGTACTGGCATGCAAAGATTTCTGGAAAGGCGGTGATGGGAGGTTCGTTTTGAATTAATACTATCCAGTTATATCCGCGAAACCTTTGCAGGACTTCCGGGATTTGCGAAAAGTTATGATCAATTAGGGCAATGTTCCAAAGCCCTGGTATGTTTGCAATTTCCGGTGGGAGTGTAGTAAGCCTGCCCCTTGCATCGCCAAAACATCCTAGACGCCTAAGAGAGGTCAACCTTTGGATTTCAGGAGGAATTGTCTTGAGGCCAACTAAACCCAGCTTGGCCACAGTTCTCAGGGCTGGAGCATTCTGTGGATCATTCATCCAAGCGCGTCTTTCGGCAGCTGTCCGGGGAGGGTTTGGGCCGTGAGGGACTCGAGTTGCAATTGCATCCCAAAGCAGATTCAAATCGAGATCGGCTTCAAATTGGGTTCGAAAAGCGATCTCCTCGGCTTTGAGGAAGCGCTGAACCGAAAAATTTTGTAAGTGAGCTTGTGCAAACTGTGAGAAGGCTACGCGTCCTGGCTCAATCAGAGATGCCGCCGTGCGTTGGCTTTCGTGCAAGGCACCTAAACAGCGGCCCATTTGTGTAAGATCGGCAGTATTAAATCCAGCTCCTGCTTGCGGATGCACGACTGCTTGAAAGCGCTGAGTCAGCCTTTCAGGCACGATAAACTTTTTAAGCCTCTCATTTGTCTCTTGATAGCTTTGCGCTATCTGAACTGCATCGGGCACAGCTGGCGCATCTGGATATTGCGCTTGCCAAACGTCTAAGTGTGCGTTGAACTTATGGAAGAAAATGATCATCCGATCCATCGCCGCAGGAGTTTGGGCCTCGCGTGCAAAAATGCGTGCGTGCCCCCACAATTCGTGCATGCTGTTTTTTTGATGCGGATCCAAGCGCGCCTCGATAGCGGTCATTTTGCCATTTGCAGCTTCGGATAAAGCGTCTAAAATCTCTCTCGATGTGCGAGGATCGTCTTCGAAGAGCTCTCTCTTTTGAACCTGAACCCTATCTGTTAGGGATCTAGCCGTCTGACCAACCAACTCCCCAACCTGCTGCATTCGTTTGAGATTGGCAATACGCACAAGCGTATCGACTTCCGACGTCTGCGTAGAATCCGTAAATCCAAGGATCACCGTAGCCGGATTATGCTTTGTGCCATCTTGAAAAACTGTGTGTAGGGTTGGCGCTGCCATAGTTTTATCCTGCCTGTGCCGGTTGTGGTTCTGGTTCGATGTGCACCATCGAAGAGTAGCCTAGGCAGCTTCTGAATAGTTCGACGATCGGTTCGATGGCCCAATGAAGCGTCAGATTTAATAAGAAGATAGGAAGATTCACAAGAGCAAGTAATGCTATACCAACTAATACAAGGTTTCCAATAATTAGCGGCGTCAGAGACCGACAACAAGTAAGATCTAATAAAAAAGCTAAACTCACACACCCGACGCACCATAATCCCCCAGGTATCCACATTGGAATGTAAGGAATAGAGAAATTGTCTCTAAACCATGCAGAGAAAGGGATATCAGTCAGGGTTTCAGGACGCATTCCCAAATATTGCCAAGAGGATAAAGGGTGCTCTACCGCTAGGTCTTGTACTATTTCACACCACCTTCGATAAAAAGATCCCTGTGGGGCAATGTTGTTAATTGATGTTATTCTCAACACCCCGCTGAACATATTCCAAAGTGCATCTAGCACATGCATCCATAGGCCATTTGAATACTGGCTTGCGAGAATTTCTGGAAATGCTGTGATAGGGCGTTCGTTTTGGACCAATACGTTGCATATACATGGCAGTCTTTGAAGCACTTCTGGAACCTGTGCAAAGTTTTGATTAGAGAATGCGACAATCTTGAGTTGTGTCAAATTTGCAAGCTCCGGGGGGAGTGTTGTGAGTCTACCACGCTCAGTACCTAAAACACTTAACCAGGAGAGAGAGGTCAATCTCTGAATTTCTGGAGGAATTGTCCTGAGGCCAACTAAACCCAGCTTGGCCACAGTTCCCAGGGCTGGAGCATTCTGTGGATCATTCATCCAAGTGCGTCTTCTAGCAGCTGTCTGAGGAAGATTTGGACCGAGATGGACAGTACTTCCTATCAAATCCCAAAGGTGATTCAAATCGTGGTCTATTTCGGATTGAGCTTGAAAAATGATCTCTTCAGCTTCGAGGAAGCGCTGAAGCGAAAAATCTTGGAAATGAGCTTGTGCAAATTGCGAAAAGGACTCGCGTCTTGGCTCAAACTCAATCAGAGATGCTGACGTGCGCTGGCTTTCGTGCAAAGCGCCTAAGCAGCGGCTCATTTGTGTATGATCCGCAGTATTAAATCCAGCTCCTGCTTGCGGATGCACGACTGCTTGAAAGCGCTGAGTCAGCCTTTCAGGCACGATAAACTTTTTAAGCATCTCATTTGTCTCTTGATAGCTTTGCGTTATCTGAACTGCATCGGGTGCAGCTGGCGCATCCGGATACTGCGCTTGCCAAGCGTCTAGGTGTGCATTGAACTTGTGGAAGAAAACGATCATCCGATCCATCGCCGCAGGGGTTTGAGCCGCGCGTGCAAAAGAGCGTGCATGTCCCCACAATTCGACCATGACGCCGTTTGGAGCAGGAGCCAAGCGTGCATCAATAGCGACCAGTTTGTCATCTGCAGCGTTAGATAAAGCATTTAAAATCTCTCTTGATGGGCGTGGATCATCTTCGAATAGCTCGCTCTTTTGAGCCTGAACTCTATCGGTTAGAGACCTGGCAGTCTGGTTGATCAACTCCCCAACCTGCTGCATCCTTTTCAAGTTAGCGCTCTGGACGATCTTAGCGGCCTCCGAAGGCCTGGTAGAATCCAAAAAGCCAAAGATCATCGTGGCAGGGTTATGTCTCGTGTTATCTTCAAAAACTGTGCGTAGTGCGACAGCCATATTTTATCCTGCCTGTGCCGGTTGTGGTTCTGGTTCGATGTGCACCATCGAAGAGTAGCCTAAGCAGCTTCTGAATAGTTCGACGATCGGCACGATGGCCCAATTAATAAATAGGTTGAGAGAAAAGATAGGCAGGTTCACGGCGAGGTTGAGCGCTAGCATCGCAAACCAGCGCGTAAGAGTAAGCGGCAAGAGGCAAAAATTTAGCCAGTACATTCCCCAATTATTTAAGCAGTCTCTTAAAGAGATTAGTATCATCCAGTCAATTCCCATTATAGGAATATACGGGATAGAAAAAAGCTCTTTAAACCATAAGAAAAAGGGCAGGTCCGTCAAAGCACCATAGTCCAAACGCAAAGAACGCTCATCCTGCGGCGGCACCCCTTCTCTAAATGAAATTCTAAACAGCGTATGGTCCAAGCCATACATGCCTCTGGCAAAATCTACGAGATAAGCTCTCCATCCGTTGCAATGCGTGCGCGCAACGGCTTCGGGCAGCTCTGTGATCGGAACGCGATTATTTATGAAGTGGATGTTTACTGCTCCCATCTCTGCAAGCACAGGTGGAACACGTGTAAAGTTATTTCCATCTAGAACGAGATCTCTTAGCTGAGTCAAATGCGCCAGTTCATTTGGCAGGCCGATCAGCCCGCCGCCTTGATCCAATCCTCGACAAATCAGACTCCTCAAGCCGCGTAGCTGTCCAATTTCAGCCGGAAGCATGGGCCTCCTATGACGTAGACTCCACTCACCCAGCGCAGAAAATCCAAAATCGAGATTCAGAGTATGCACTTGCGCCAGAGCATCTGCATTTTGTGGATCATTCATCCATGCGCGTATTTCCATGGGAGTTTGAGGAGGATTTGGGCCCGGATGAACTTGTCCGACAATTGCCTGCCAAAGAACAATCAAATGGTAATTTGCAGTGATTTGATTTCTTTGGGCAAGCATCTCTTGCTCTCGTAATCTTTCCTGTGAAAATGAGTGCCTGTGCGTGCTGGCAAGCTCGACAAAAGCGTGATCTTCATAGCTTCCTGAAGTGATGCAAGCTCTCTGGCTGGCATGAACTACCTCAAAGTGCCTTGCGACGAGCGCGGGGATTTGGGCTCCATCTTGCGCTTGAGCAGGTGCATTTTCCCTAAAACGTCGGATCAGCCCTTCGGAAATCGCAAGCTCCTGCATCTGCGAAACTGCAATTTGATAATTCCTCTCCGCTTGATCAGCATCTCCTAACTCTGCTTGCCAAAGCTTGGCATGTGCAAGATTTTTGTGAAAAAATACAGCATATCGATCGAGCGTCGCATTATCTACATCTAGCTCCGGATTCTGAAATCTCTGCAGGAACTGTACAGCAAAGTCCCCATACGCAAAATCTAGTGTCAGCGCTTTTATGAATGGCAATTGTCTCTTGATAACCCCAATCTCTCGGTTAAAGGCCGTATGTAAGCTTATCACTCTCTCTCTCTTGGGACGCTCGTCCTCAGAGAAAAGCTCGCTAACTTGGCTCTGCACCCTATCTGTTAAAGGTTTTGCGGTCTGTTCAGTGTGCCTTTGAACCTGCTGCATACGGTTGAGATTGGCTGCGCGCACAAGCATATCGACTCCCGACATCTGGGTAGAGTCCAAAAAACCACAGATCACCGTAGCCGGATTATGCTTTGTGCCATCTTGAAAAACTGTGTGTAGGGTTGGCGCGGCCATATTTTATCCTGCCTGTGCCGGTTGTGGTTCTGGTTCGATGTGCACCATTGAAGAGTAGCCTAAGCAGCTTCTGAATAGTTCGACGATCGGCACGATGGCTTCGCTGATAATCAAGTTGAACAAGAAGATGGGCATGTTCAGAAGCAAGCCTGCGCCTAAAAAAAACCATAGAACGGGAGTGAGAATAAGTTGCGCCCACCAATAGGCCCTAGAACCAGGAGAGAAGAAGAATAGGGGAAGCAGTGAAAGGCCGCCTAAGGGAAGGTAGGGGATAGAGAATGTATCTCGGAACCAGACGAAAAAGGGGATGTCGGTCATCTCTGCCCGATTTAAGCCTAAACATGAAGAGACTGATGCTAGATGCCATTCGCTTGCCTGAACCCACGGTAGTCTTACAATTGAGCGATCTAATCCCAATATACCTCCAATCAAGCCCATAAATGCATACTTAAAGCCGCTACAATGTCTGCGGGCAATTTCTTCTGGAAGTTCAGTAATGGGAAGTTGGTTTTCAGCTATTAGAATATACGCGTCCATCCTGCCTAGCACGCGTGGGAGCTGGCGAAAACGATGTCCACGCAGAATTAATGTATCCAGATTCGTAAGTTCAGCCAGCTCTTCTGGGAGATCGACGAGCAAATCCTCCCCTTGCCCTCCTCGAATGTTGAGAATTCGAAGACCGTTTAACTTTCCCACTTCTGGAGGCATCATTTGAGAACCACTGAACACAACATGAGAAAGATTAGCAAAAGCTGGAGCATTTTGCGGATCATTCATCCAGGCGCGTATTTCGTCAGCATGGCGTAGTGGATCGGGTCCCGGACGGACATGCGGCTGGATCCCCCTCCACGTCCGTCTCAAATATTCATCCGCTTGCGCTTGCGCTAGAATGATCAGCGCTTCTGCTTGGGAAAACCGATCCGCTGAAAAATCTCCCTGATGCTGTTGCGCATAGTTGGCAAACACTCCCTCGCGATCAAGCTCGCGTAAAACACGGCATGTCTTTTGGCTCTCATGAAGCGCGTTAAAACAGCGTGGCATCTGGTTATGATTAGTGAGATCAAATCCAGCACCATCTTGGGGATGTACAATTGCATGGAAACGGCGGCTTAAACTCTCTCCGGCGGCAAAGTTCTTTAGCTCATCAATTGCTGCTTGGAAACTGGGTGCTATGGGTGCTAGCTGCTCAGAGATTGGTAGCTGCTGATTTATCGCGAGGATCCTCGCGCTCAACGCATCCACACGTGCACTGAACTTGTAAAAAAATACGATATGCCGATCGATTGCGACTGCGTCTTGGGTTTCGCGGGCAAATGCGCGGACCATCCCCCATAACGCTGGCAAAGCTAGCTTGCCAGCCACATACGCTCCTAATTCAATCCCCTCTCGCTCCATCTTCGTATGAATTTCGTTAGACAATTCATCTAAAATTTGCCTAGCTGGGCGCTGCTCGTCTTCCCCCAAAAGCGCGCGCTTTTCGTGCTGAACTCTATTCGTTAGAGGCTCGGCAGTCTGAGCGATCTCATCTGCCACCCGCCGCATCGCTTTCAAGTTAGCTTGCCTAACTAACTTGTCGACATGCGAGGGTTGCGTAGAAGGTACAAAGCCTAAGATCATCGCAGCAGGATTATATCCTGAGCCATTTTCGAAAACTCTGCGTAAGGGTGTTGTTGCCATAAAACGTCTTTTGAGATTTAAAATGTGCAATAATTATATAGGAATCATTTTTTATTAAAAACTTATTAAATAATTTATTATTAAAAAAACTGCGATAAAGAAATGTTTTGGCTTAGAGTGTGTCCACAAACTAGGCCTTTTAGAGATTTGAGAACCTTTTCGATGAGATTTTTTCTCCCCTGACGAAGACAATGTCGGGACGGTGACATGGCTGAGGAAGGGGAGGAAAAGGTCGCGAAAAGGTTCCAAAGATCGAAGGCCTAGTTTGTGGACACACTCTTAGGTTTTGCGGTCGGGAAGGCTGATTAGGTCGTGGAAGGCTTGTTTGGTGACTTCGCGGCCCATGACGGCGATCGATTCGGTCAAAGGAATCTTTTTAGGGCAGACCTGGACGCAGTTTTGGGCGTTGCCGCAGTCGCTGATGCCGCCCTCTTCCATGAGGGAGCGGAGCGCTCTTCGGCCATGCAGTTTGCCGACGGGATGGGCATTGAAAAGGCGCACCTGGGAGATGGCTGCGGGGCCGATGAACTTGGAATGCGCGTTGACTTGGGACACGCTTCACTGCAGCAGCCGCAGGTCATGCAGGTGGAGAGGACATACATCACCTCTTGGACTTTGGGGCTGATCTTGGGGCCGAAGCCGCGATCATAGGAGTCGTCGGCATCGATCCATGCGTGGATCTCTTTGAGTTGTTCAAACATGATATCGCGGTCGACGATCAGATCTCGGACCAGGGGAAATTTGGTGAAAGGGGCGAGTGTGATCGTGTTGCTGCCAGTCGCTTTGATGATGCTGATCGATCAAGGCGGTGCAGGCCTTGGCGCGGGCATCCGTTGATCAGCATCGAGCATGAGCCGCACACCTCTTCCAGGCAGCCCTGTTCCCAGGCCACGGGCGTGACCTTTTCATTTTGCGATTGATGGGATTTTTCTGGATTTCCATCAGCGCGGAAATGACATTGAAATACGGCTGCAGGTCGAGCTCAAACTCTTCCCAATATTGCTTCCCGGGAATGCCGCGATAAATTTTCAGAATGAATGTCTTCTTTTCACTCATATGGGCAGCTGAATATGTTGTTGGGTATGTTCTCCAACGTGGGCTTTACGCTTTTTGCTTTGGTATAATCTCTTTTTATCGGTTTCAAATGGCGGATGTCAACCGGCTTATAGCTGATCACCGGCTCATCTTGGCTGGATCGTAGGTCGCGATCGTCGTTTTCAGCCAATGTTCATCGTCGCGTTCAGGAAATTCGGGTTTGTAGTGCGCGCCGCGGAACTCATTGCGCAGAAGAGCTCCCTTGGTCATGACTAGCGCCAGCTCCAGCATGTAGCCAAACTGATTGGCAAAGGTATAGGTCTGGTTGAGATACTGGCCGTGATCATCCAGGGAGATGCTTCTGTATCGCTCGCGCATCTCTTTGATTTTGTCGATGGTTTTTTTAAGATCGTGATTGTCGCGTTTGACGGTCACATTGCTGACCATCACATCGGCGAGCTCATCGTGCAGCTTGTGCATATTTTCAGCGCCACTGCGCGTGAGTAGATCGTGTTTGAATACCTCTTCGTGTGCCAGCGCTTCCGAATAGATCTTGGTGGACAAGTTGCCGTAACTATCTTTGAGATTTTCTAGATAGCGTGGAACTTCGTCACCGGCCACTAAGTCCGGCAAAAATGCAGGAGAGTGAGGAATTGGCGCCGAAACGGTTGGCGCCATGGTATTGGAACTCCGATTCGCCCACGTTGAAAGCAGCCGGGAATGTTGGTCATCTGCCGATAGCGCTGCAAGCGGTCGGGATCATCTGCGGCTGGCCAATCTACCCAGGCGCCTCCCATCGAATAGTGGACGGCAGGAAAAATTTTCATGGGGACTTTATGTGGATCTTCGCCGGTAAATTTCTGATAGATCTCCAAAACCGATTCGATCTTATGCAGTTGCGCAGAAGACAGGTGCGAAACATCGAGATAGACCTGCATCTGCCCGTCGACACCAAGGCCCAGTTCGCAGATGCGCAGCACTTCACGCGAGCCGATATCGCGCGGCACGAGATTGCCAAAGGCAGGATACATCTCTTCGAGGAAATACCAGGGCTCTCCCGTCTTGCCGCAGGGGATGGTTTTGCCTTCTGGGTTGGTGATCGTCTTTGAAGAGTCGCCATATACCCACACGCGTCCGCCTTCGCCTCGCGCCGATTCGGAGATGAGGCGCATCTTATCTTCGCCAGGAATAGCTGTGGGGTGGATCTGGATAAACTCGCCATTGGCATATTTCATGCCTTGCTTGAATAGAGCCGTCCGTTGGCTGCGCCTGTGCAAAAGGTGGAGTTGGTCGATTTTTTGAAAATCAGGCCAGGGCCGCCGGTGCCAAAAATGACCGCATCGGCCTTCAGAGCACTTCGAGTTTCATGTTGAACAGATCCATGATGACGATACCGCGCGCAATGCCCTCGTCATCTATCACGAGACGCATGAACTCATGGTTTTCAAATTTCTCCACCAGTCCCTTGGCCTCATAGCGCCGCACCTGTTCATCCAGGGCATAGAGCAGCTGCTGGCCAGTGGAGGCGCCGCAAAAAGCGGTGCGGTGATAGAGCGTCCCGCCAAAGCGACGAAAATCGAGATTGCCCTCAGCTGTGCGGTTAAAAGGACAGCCGAAACGGTCCATCATGCGGATGATGCCCGGCGCAGCCAGGCACATTTCGAGAACAGGCGGCTGATCGGCTAAAAAATCGCCGCCTTTGATCGTATCGTAGGCGTGGATGAAGGGCGAATCGTCTTCGCTTTTGAGATTCATGGCCGGCGTTGATGCCGCCTTGCGCACAGACAGAATGGGAGCGTTTGACCTTGGTGACCGAGACAATTTTGACATGGCAGCCATTTTCAGCCAGCTTCATCGCCGCCGAAAGCCCTGCGAGTCCCCCTCCGACCACGATGACTTCTTTTCCGAGCTTTTTTGCTGCCATAATCCGTTAGTAGCGTAGGTTTAACCAGTAGGTGCCCCAAATTGCAGGCCAGGCCCAAAAATGCGACGATCAACATGAGGCCGACGGCAAAGGTCACGGTTGATCTCTGTGCCGACATGCGCAGCACGATTCCCCAAGTGATGAGAAAGGTCCACAGACCATTAAATGCGTGAAAACAGGCGGCCAGCACGAAAATTGTGTAAAGCGCAACATAGAGTGGGCTTTTGAAGGTCTCGCGCACCGTGAGCAGAGATGCTGTACCGAAATTATCCGCGACAGCGATCACCTCTTTGTCGGAGATAGAGAAGCTCTCCAGCTCACTCACCCATGCAGCCTGGTCTTCAAATTTTTGCGCCGCGGTGAAAATGATCGCTTTTTGTTGATCATAGTTTGTCTCTTTTGGACCCTCCCAAGAAAGCTGCGTTTTTTCTTTTAATGCGTCGCGCGCCTCGATCAGCGTCTCCTCATCTCTGCGCTCGTTCAAATCGGCGCGCTCTTTGGCCACGGCTTTTTGATCGTACAAGGTCACTTTTAAACGCTCTGCGACGGTGTAGATACCATCGTCGACTTTGAGCGGCACAAAATAGTAGGCATTTCCGCTCATGTTTAGTGTCTCGGGATAGTCGATAAACCGAAATTTAACCACATGTCCAATCAATCCGAAGAGCAGGATCCAAGAGGTTATGCGCTGCCAGCTGTAGGCGTGGTTGCGATTATACTCTGGAAGGGCAGGAGCCGATCCATCGGTTTTGTGCGCATTGTACTTTGCGCTGAACAGATATTTAACGCCCCAGATTAGATGGATAGCGATAGGCACGCCGAGGAGGGTAAATTCGATCACAGACAGAAACGGAAAGTTGTGGATCGAATTCACCATATCCACAAATCCGCGGCCGCTATTGCCGAGCAGCAGCGCCGCCTGCGAATTGACCAAGAGATGCTCGATCAAAAAGAGCACGAGCCAGAGCCCCATAAGGGAGTGCAGCCGTCTCCAGATGAAAGCGCGTGGAAGTTTTGTGCTAGTATCGACTGTCATAAAAGTTCTGATTAAACAATGTTTGAAGCCTTTTCAAAAAGAAAAAAATTTACGCGCGTTTGAAGAAGTGGCGCGCGCCGCCTCGTCAAATGAGATCTCTTTGAGGCGCGCCAGCGTCTCGACCGTCTCGCGAATAAAGGCGGGCTCATTGACTTTGCTGCGCATGGATTGAGGCGCGAGATAAGGCGCATCTGTTTCGACTACGATCCGGTCGAGAGGCACGTATTTTACGACTTCGCGCAGCGCGTCTGATTTTTTGAAAGTGATGATGCCGCTAAATGAGATCATCCATCCTCTTTCCAGCCCTTGTTTAGCCTCTTCACTACTTCCCGTGAAGCAGTGCAGAAGCGCAGGTCTTCCCTTGTATGTTTCATCTGTTAAAGCGAAAAGATCGGCAAAAGCGTCGCGGCAGTGAAAAATGACGGGCAGAGCGGTCTCTTTAGCGAGTTCGAGATAGCGCAGCAAGAACTTCTGCTGCAGCGCTTTTGGGGAGTGGACGTAAAAATAATCTAAACCTGTTTCACCGATGGCAATCAGCTTCTTCTTTTTTGCCTGTTCTCTGACCAGCGGAAAAAAGGACTCTCCCTCCTTTTCGACATCGTGGGGCGTAGTGGCGGCTGTATTGTAGATCCAGTCGTAGCGCTCGGCCAGCGCCATGCCTTTTTCCAGAGTTATCTGGTCTGTGCAAATATTGACGATCCGTGTCACACCGTTGGCCTTGGCACGATTAATTATCTCATCGACATTGGGAGCGAGCTCAGCAGATGTAAGGTGTGCGTGTGTATCTGTAATCATATTCTTTACACTAGATCCTTTAAGCGGCGGGATGCTTGGTAGTGCTCCACCACAACTTCTTCATCTCCGATAAAGAAGGTATCAATATCATAAATTTTGCAATAGCCCACTGGCAAAGGTCCGATGCGTGTGGTTTGCGGGGCTCTAGCCAGCACATTGCGCAGCGCAACCTGATCCCAATCCGTCTGCTGCAGCTGACACTCTGCACACCACGCTTCGATCAGTTTTTGCGCATTTTCAGTATGATTGACGAAGAGCGATCCCGATAATACACGCGAAGTGTGGTCTTCCGGGAGAAATTCTAAGCTGCGCACTGCAACGTCATACTCTCCAAACTGGGAAAAATCTGGCGCTTTAAGAAATGCCGCATCTGCATCGACCCAAAAAAGCGGTTTTTGAAGCGTTTGGATTTTTTTTAAAATGTAAAATGGTTTTAGGGCGCAATTTTTTTCCCATGAACCTTGTGAGGGCAAACCCTCTATGCAATAGTCGAGATTCCATTTTTTACAAGATTCGATCAGGCGCTCGGCCTCTTGCTCATAAGGCGTATTCAGCGTATAAAAGGAGATGATATACATTCTAGTAATTCCGGTTTGCAATCTTATGGTTATAAATCTTTTAGCTTCTAATGTCTTCCTATCGGCGTATTCTCAATCTGATTTTTTTGGCAAACTCATTTTCCTCGGGCTCTTTCTCTTATCTGTGATCTGCTGGGTAGTGCTCCTGCAAAAAGCGTGGGTCACACGCCACGTGCGCCGCATCTCAGCCGCTTTTCAAATGGCGGTCGAACAGACTAAACGACCGATCTTTTCTCTGGATGTCTCCGATCTTCCGAAGCCGCATCTCCGCTCGCTACCCCATCCTTTTGCGCAGATCTTTGCTACACTAAAGCAAAAAGCGCTAGAACTGCTCAACAAAAACCATTATTTCGCCACAAACAAGGGAGCGGATGGGTCTGCACCCGTCTATCTTTCACCGAAAGATCTCGAACTACTCGAAACACATGTGATGACGACGATCTCATCGCAAACAAAAATTTTAGAACGCCATCTCTATATGCTCTCGACCATTGTCACACTTGCGCCATTCTTAGGTCTACTAGGCACTGTGTGGGGGATTCTAATCACCTTTGCAGAATTGCATGGAGGCGCGTCCGCCAGCTCAAACGCTGCGATCCTCGGCGGCCTTTCGACAGCTCTGGCCACAACTGTGCTCGGACTGGTGATCGCCATCCCGGCTCTTATCTCATACAACTATCTGAGAAATGCGATGCGCAATCTCAACTCTGATATGGATGATTTTCTCTCTCTTCTGCTCTCTACCGTTGAAATTCAGTATCGCAAAGTAGAGTAAATATGGGTCGGCGCAGGCAAAACAAGTTACACGGAGACCAACCGGATGAAGCGAGCGTTAACCTCACTCCGCTCATCGACGTGGTCTTTGTCGTGCTGATCATGTTTATCATCATCGCGCCCATGCTCGAACTCGATCGCATCCAATTGGCTGCAGCTAGCCAGAAAGACTCTAAACTGATGGCCGTCGTGCAAGATGGGAGCCCCGTGAGCATTCGCGTAAAAGAAGATAATAGCATCTGGCTGAATGGAAAGATCGTCTCGAAAGAGGAGCTTTTGCCTCTATTAAAACAGTCCAAAAAAAACCATCCTCAGCGTATCCCACAACTTTTCCATGATAAAAAAGCCCAATTCGGCACTTATCAGTCAGTTAAAAACGCCGTTGAACTCGCAGGTTTTGAACAGCTAGACATCATCTTGCAACCCAATTAGGTCGTGCTATGCGCAAGGATCCTGCCAAAACTGTGATTCTTTTTACGGTGCTTGCGGGACATTGCTTTTTTCTTTTTTACCTGCATGCGTTTTTTTCGCCCGAACCCAAACGCCCGCATAAACCGCTGATCGTCAAGACGATCACGCCTGCGGCCGCACCGGTTGAGAAATTGGCGACAGCCTCGCCTCCAAGCGGCCCCAAGAAGACGAGTGAAGCTCCATCTAAAACACAGACGCCGCCAAAACCCAAGGAGAAGGAGCAGCCAAAACCCTCGCCCGCTGGCAAAAAGGCGCCGCCGATAGCCGATAAGCAGCTGAGCAAAGAAAAAAAACCTGTGCCAGCCGCTAAGCCTCAGGATGATAAACGCGCCAAAATGTCACAAAAGCTGCTGCAAGAATTAGAAGATAGTCTCTCTAAGTTGGAGGTCAAACCAGATAAAAAAGCGGGGAAAAAGCAGAGCTCCTCACAAAAGTTGGATCTTCCCGGACCTATCGATGCGATGCATAGCGAAGGCGCGTTCGGGCCCAGTGACTACCTCTCTACGCTTGTCGGCTATCTAAAACAGACTTTGAATCTGCCTGAATATGGCGAAGTGAAGATCCAGCTCACACTAAAACAAGATGGTTCGGTTGTAAAACTTGTGGTCATAAAAACCGAAAGTGAGAAAAATAGGAAGTATCTTGAGACAAGTCTTCCGCATTTGAGATTTCCTCATCTGCTGGAAAACAAGAAACAAGAAACGTTTATCGTCACATTTTGTAACGAGATATAACCTATGCGTATCTTTTCTCTCCTTATTGCTGCTGCCTCTCTCGTAAATGGCTACGCTGAAGCTCCCTCATCAGCTCCCTCATCGAGTCCGGAAATCCGTGTCCAACTCTCTACCAGCAGCAACTTGGTCCCTATCTATGTCGGAAAGTTTGGTGGCGAGACATCTTTTGAGAAAAATTATTTAAGCCAGCTCGAATCTATTCTCAATTTCGATCTCAACTACAACGGAACCACCAAGGTCCTGCCCTTTAATGAGCAGAAAGAGAAGATTCTCGCTGCCAAAGATCATAAAGATGCTTTCTCGCCTGGCGCATGGAAGAGCTACGGCGTGGCACATGTGATCAAACTCACCTTCACGGGCAAGTCTTTCTCGGCATACATCTCCACTACGCAGTCAGGTTCGCTCAAACACTTTGCCGATATCGCCTTAACTGGCGAACTCGCACATGACCGACGACAGATGCATAAATTAGCCGACGGCATCCATAAAACTCTTTTTAATCAAGAAGGCATCGCCACTTCGCGCATTCTCTATGCCATGCAGGTGAAAGAAGCGCGCGCAGATAGTGAAAGCTGGGCGTCTGAAATTTGGGAGTGCGATTGGGATGGCGCCAATATGCGTCAAATTACACGAGAAAGCAGCTATTGCGTCACGCCAGTTTTTATTCCACAAAATGCGAAGTTTCCTGGTGCTAATGACCGCTTCTTATACGTCTCTTATAAACAGGGCCAGCCGAAAATCTTTTTGGCTTCTCTCAAAGAAGGCGTCGGCCGAAAATTGATCGATCTGCGCGGCAACCAGCTGCTCCCCGCCATCTCGCCGCAGCGCGACAAGGTGGCCTTTATTTGCGATGCAGCTGGAAGATCGGATCTCTTTTTACAACCATTTAATCCACAGACAGGCGAGGTTGGCACACCCTACCAACTCTTCTCCTATCCGCATTCGACACAAGCTTCGCCTACTTTTAGCCCAGATGGCACAAAAGTAGCCTTCGTCTCCGATAAAGACAGACACATGCGCATTTATGTAATCCCGATCATGTCTACCGGACGAAGACCTAACCCGCACCTAATTTCCAAGCAAAACAGTGAAAACTCTTGCCCTGCTTGGTCTCCTGATGGAAGAAAATTAGCTTATAGTGCTAAAACAAATGGTGTGAGGCAAATCTGGATTTACGACTTCGGTACAGGCGAGGAGAGACAATTGACTTCGGGACCCGGAAATAAAGAGAACCCAGCGTGGGCATCAGATAGTTTGCATCTCGTATTCAATTCAACTGATGCCTCCTCTTCGGAGCTTTATATCGTGAATCTAAATCAGCCAGATGCAATAAAAATTTCAAAAGGGCAGGGGAAAAAACATTATCCCACTTGGGGCCCACGTTAACACTTACTTGAGGATCAAAAATGAAGAAGAATATTTTGAAGATTACACTGTCTTGTGGAGTACTCTGCGCACTCTTTTCTAGCTGCAGCAAGAAAAATAATTGGGATGAGTCAAAAACTGCTTCTAGCTACAGATACAAACACTCTCAATCGCTCTGGGGCAATGATGGCGGCGATCAGCTGGCCAGCGCAGACGAGTTCGATGGCCCAGGGCAAGAGGACTTTATCCCGCTGCGCGATGAGGACCTAAAATCTCAGTTCGCCGATGGAGCGATCCCACAATCTCGCCATGCACCTGGCGAACCAGGCAGCGGCGTTCCTAGTGTAGACCAGTTCTATGCGCCGACAGCCGATCTAGCCGCAATCTTCCGCAGTGTGCATTTCAATACGGATGATTTTGTGATCCGTTCCCAAGATGCACAAGCTGCTCTCGACCGCATTGCATCTTATCTTAAGGCCCATCCTGGCACATATGTCTTCGTAGAAGGCCATTGCGATGCGCGCGGTCCTGAAGCATATAACCTCTCTCTTGGCGCACGCCGAGCCAATGCAATTCGCTCTGCTCTCGTCAAAAAAGGGGCTGATTTAAACCAGATCCACACCATCTCTTATGGTAAAGAGCGTCCAATTGACTCTAGCAACACTTCAGATGCTTGGGCAAAAAACAGACGCGCGCAATTTAAGATCTACCAGCGCTAATGAAATGGAGTTTGACGCTTAGCATCTTATTACTCTGCAGCTGCTCCTCTCGCATGACCTCATGGAACGAGGGGAGGAGCCAGATGGACATAGCCTTAGAAGAACTACGGCTTGAACTTTCTGATCTCAAACATTCGCTCGACGGCACGAAAGTCGACCTTCAGCTGATGGATGAAAAGATCCGCGGACAAGAGTCATCCCTCAAATCTCAGCTTACCAACAAAACACAAGCGAAGGGAGCAGAACTCTCCCTTCAACTCGCCAATTTTGAGCGTAAACTCTCCGAGCTAAGCTCACACGCCAACCAGACCAGCGCTACATTCACTAAGCTGCAAGATAGACTGCGCGATATGGAACAAGAGATCCAGGCGCAGAATCGCCGCCTAGACGAAGTTGTCAAACTCAAAGGCACTCTCTCATCTCTTTCACAAGTATTAAAAGAGAAGTCCAAAGAAGAGAGCTTTTCCTCCTCCTCACGAAAATACAAGATCAAGTCGGGCGACTCGCTGGAAAAGATCGCCAAGCAGCAAGGCACCAGCGTGGACGCTATCAAAAAACTCAATGGTCTCGACTCCGACCGCATTGTGGTCGGACAGGAGATCAGACTTCCTGAATGATGACCGATCTTTCCCAAGCTAGCATAGGAATCTTCGATTCTGGATTCGGCGGCCTGACCGTCATGCGTGCCGTGCGCGAAGCCTTGCCACATGAGAACATCATC
The DNA here is from genome assembly GCA_963709365.1 of uncultured Chlamydiales bacterium. Lineage (GTDB taxonomy): Bacteria > Chlamydiota > Chlamydiia > Chlamydiales > Rhabdochlamydiaceae. The sequence continues at coordinate 1,974,676 of CAVPVU010000002.1, read as the reverse complement.
TACTTTGGCGACACAGCCAGACTTCCTTACGGAAACAAGAGCGCTGAGACGATCGTGCGCTATGCCCATGAAAACGCACAGCTGCTTTTGAGCAAAAAGATCAAGCTGCTCATCATCGCCTGCAACACCGCCTGTGCCTGGGCGCTTGAGTCGCTCTCCAAGGCCCTGGACATCCCCATCGTCGGCGTAATCCCTCCGGCAGTTGATCAACTGGTCACTCTGCCAAAAAAGCAGAAGATCGCCGTCTTGGGCACGCGCGGCACCATCGCCTCAGGCATCTATCAAACGAAAATCGGAAGTCTGTTGCCAAATGCAGAGATCGCGGCGATCGCCTGTCCTCTCTTTGTGCCTCTGGTCGAAGAAGGGTACATCGATCATCCGATGGCCATGATCGCCATCCGAGAGTATCTGCAGCCACTCAAAGATAAAGCTTACGACGCTGTCCTTTTAGGCTGCACACACTATCCCCTGCTTCAAGATGCGATCAAACAGGAACTTGGCCAAAACGTGGCAGTGATCGATCCCGGCATCGCCTGCGCGCATGAAGCTAAACGTGTACTAGAGGAGAAACAGCTCCTCAACCGACAGACCAGCTCCCCTCGCTATCTTTTCTTTGCCTCTGATGATCCTGAAAAGTTTCGTGAGCTCGGGCGCAATTTCTTAAGTTTCCCCATAGAATATGTACATGGGATTTGACAAGTCGATTAACTCGTGATTTAATCCATCTTTCTAAACCCTGTTATTACGGTTGGTCCGATGAGTCAGAAAAAAAGAATCTTATTAATTGAAGATGAAGAAGATATCGCCGCGCTTATCAAACTACAGGCTGAAGTCCTGGGCTACAAGCTGCATGTCGAGGTCGACGGCATCAATGGCTACCGGGCAATTGAACGCGAAAAGCCGGATCTAGTTATCCTCGACATTATGCTCCCTGGACAAAATGGTTTCGACGTCTGTCGCAAGATCAAAAATAATTCAGAATTAAAGAATATCCCTGTGATCATCTTGACTGCCAAAGGCGAAGAGCTCGACGTGGTTCTGGGGCTCGAGCTTGGCGCAGACGATTACGTGGCCAAGCCTTTTTCTCCGAAAGTGCTCTTTTCGCGTATCAAAGCCGTCCTAAGACGTGGCAAGGAGCCTGAAAAGGCTTCGAAGGCCGTTGGATTTGGAGAATTTTCTCTCGATGTCGATCGCTATCTGCTCAAGCGCAGCGATAAGATACTCACCATCACCCTCTCTGAGTTTGGCATTTTAAAGCGCCTGCTTTTCAATCGCGGGAAGGTGCTCACGCGCAATCAACTGCTCGATGACGTGCACAACGACGACGCCTTTATCGTCGACCGCAACATCGACGTGCATATCGCCTCTTTGCGCAAAAAACTCGGGCCCAATTTCGATTGGATCGAAACCGTGCGCGGCGTCGGCTATCGCTTCAGAGAATAGTCGTTTCTTCAAGCCGTTTTAGGCGCTCAAGATCGTTACGAACCAGCATCGTCTTACTCTTTCCTACCATAACTGAGCCGGTCTGCTTCCCACGCTTAAGAAATTTCACCTGACTAACTGTGACATCGACCATTTTTTCATCCTTTGCTTTGCTAAAATGGAGCGCCAGCTGGGCAGCGTCTAAAAGCGACTCTTGATCTGGCTCTTTTCGCTCTGAGCTGCGCAAGAGCACATGCGAGCCGGGAAAGTCGGCTACGTGCAACCAATAATCTAATCCACGTCCAAACGAAAACGTCAACTCCTCATTTTGGCGGGCATTTTTTGCCACATAGATGATCAAGCCTTTTTGCGTTGTATACTCACGGAAAGGATGGCTTTTTTTCTTCGGTTTAGGCTTCTCTTCCGGCTCTTCTTCTGGAAGGGTGTCGATCATCTCTAAGCGCTTGAGCATCTGCTCGAGTTCAGCCTTGGCCTTGTCGAGGAAGCGTTCAGCATAGGCCACACCGGCTTTAAGCTTGCGCGCCTCCTGAAATTTGCGCTTCAGTTGCTGGCTCGGTTCTAAATCGGGATCGAGCTCAATTTTGCCGCACTTTTCCAGTCTCCCAATCCTCAACCTCGATCTGAGATACTCCTCTTTTGAGCTGGTGATAGCTGCTCTGCAGAAGTTGGGCCTCATGCTCTTTCTCAGCCCAGCTCTCCGCAGCTATTTTTTGCTGCTCGAGATGCAAAATGCGCTTCTCTTGCCTTTTAATCTGCTTGAGAAGAGCGGCTTGTCTCGCTTGTTTTAGGGCCGCTTGTTTTTTTAGAGCATATTCATCTCCGATGGCCTGGCTGGAGCAAGAAACGGGAGTATGATCATGTTCGAAAGCGCGCGGAAGGGGTTTGTATTCGGTAAAAATTAGTCGGGCGATATGCAGCGAGAATCTTCCACTTTTCATCTAGAAGGTAGAGATTAGCATGGCGCGGAATCAGCTCGAGCAACAGCAGCAAGGCGCGCTCACCTCGTGCTAAGCGCAAGACAAAGATGCGATCTTCTTGCAGCAGCTCTACCTTTGTGACGTTCACACCTTTTAAATTTTGTTCGATTTTGTGCGTGAAAGCTGTGTCTTTTCCCTTCTGTAAAGGAGCGAGGTGGAAACGTTCAAAAGGATATCTCACACAAATGAGCAGCGCGTGCCTCTCTTCTCCGTTTTTAAATAAAAGAAGCCATTTGCCTTCGGCCAATTCGCGCATTTCTACAAAGGTCGCCTCATCTAAAACCTTTTGTATCTCTGCACACAATGCGACCATTTGATTATATGAAATCATAAACCTATTCCTGATGTATCTCGCAACTCGCCAATATTGCTACATTATCGGGAAATTAAACACCGAGAAGCACCGAGAGAAGAAAGAAGGAAAGGACTATCCTCTCGTCTTACTTCTTATTCTTTTTCTCGGTGCTTCTCGGTGGTTAATTTTTCCCCTTTATGCAACTAAGTATCCTCTGTACTGGACAAAAAATTAACGCAGAAGAATTTCTACAGGATGACAGGATGGCAAGGATGAAGAAGGAAAAAGTATCTTCCTCATCCTGTAAATCCTGTCATCCTGTTTTAACTTTCTGTCTCCCAAATTTGTGTTTAGTACGGAGCTAAGCATCACATATCTCTTGAAAATTCTCAATTATACAGTTAAAAGCAAGTTATTAGAAGAACATTTACATACGTGTGTTTTATGAAAAAAGTAATTTTAGGAGTTATTAGCACAGCGGTTATCTTGACTGGCTGCGAAAGCAAAACGGGGACCGGCGCCCTGGTTGGCGCTGGCGGTGGAGCCGTCATCGGTGGCGCTGTAGGCGGATGGCAGGGAGCCTTATCGGCGGCGCTGCAGGAGCCGTAGGAGGCGCACTAATCGGCTATGCGCTAGATGAACATGATCGCGCCGTCATGCAGGAGCGTTCGCCGCGCACATTACAAAGAATCGATCGCGGAGAGCAGCTGTCTATCGACGATATTAAAAACATGTCGAAAAATGGCCTCAAAGATGAGGTGATCATGAACCAGATTGACGCGACGAATAGCGTCTTTGAACTTTCAAGCGATGAAATTATCAGTCTCAAGAAGGCTGGCGTATCGCAGCGCGTGATCAATTACATGATCGAAACGGGCGAAAAGTAATTTGCAGAAATGGATTAACTAGGATAAAATTTTTCTCCTAATCATGACTACGACCAAACAAACTTCTCAGGAAAAAGTGCGCCTCTTCGACTCTCCCCTCATGCAGGAGAGAATCAAGCAGCTGAGCAGCCATGCCTACCGCAGTTTCGTAGCTCTCACTCAATCTACCCGAAATTTCAACCTGAGCTTTTTGACCCTTTGCACCTTAGAGCTGTTGGGTATACTCCTGCTCTCCTATCTATCTAAGCCTCTCTTTATCGCCATCTGCCTTGCGGGTCTCTGTTTGACGATCTTCTCCTATTTTCTGCTCTCCTTCTATGTCGATGCCAAAAAACAGGACCAGATGGCCGAGATAAAAAGGCGTTATCTCAATACCTGTAAAGAGCTGACGGTGAATGAAGAAAACGAGTCGCTAACGTTAGCCTCGCTATTGAGACACCTGGCAGATCAGATCGAATTGAAAAAATGGCTGTTCGCCTCAGCCTCTTTCTTTGTCTTCTTGAAGCCTCTGATTGAAAAGTGCATCATCTGGATGCACTGGAAAGAGATCCAGCAGATGAAAGAGCTGCTTCTCTTGGAAGCGATTGAGTACCATCTCGACTTAGTGAAAAGCCAGCCAGTCGACTTGGAAGCCCATGCTGTGCTTTCGCACACCTATCTCGCGCTCGCCAAAATCTACCGCCCCGCTATCGACCTCTCTTGGGTGCCTGCCGCTTACTCTTCGTCTGAAATGCTCGAAAAGTTTAATGCCTGCACCGACCGTGCGATCCAAGAGTTTAAGATCCTCGATGCTTTGGCTCCCAACGAGCCCTGGGTGCACACTCAGCTCGCCAACATCTACCACGATCTCGGCATGCTGGACGAAGAGGTTCTGGAGCATGAAGCTCTCTTAAAACTCTCTCCAGATGACCGCGAACTGCAATTTCGTCTCGGCGTACTCTACTTCCATCAAGGCGAGATCGCCAAAGCTCTCCTGCTCTATGAGCAGCTCAAAAACGCCCACGACCGACGCGCCGCCGAGCTCATCACCTTCTACGACGCCGCCCCTCTCTTCTAAAAACAGCTTCTTTGCATTCCTCTGTTTTGTTATTACGAAGTTATGTTTTCAAAACGCGCACTGTTCTTAACAGCTGGGATGCTTCTTTTTCTGGTGGGAGAAGATGATCTTCTCGCTACGACCACTTACTTCGTGAACGCGAGCAGCGACGCCGCAACCACTAGCGGTGGAACTTCCACTGACGCCTTCACGGGAGATTTGCGCTTTGTGCTAATCAGATCCAAGCTCAGCAAGGCTTGGGTGTGGCAGGTCCTTGGCTGGTTGATTTTAAAACAAATGGCATCACATCGGTCGTATTAAGTGCGCCGCTGCCGGTCATCAATCTGCTGACGGCCGATACCGTCGGTATCAACACAAATTCTGTTACTCCAGCTTCTCCAGTAGCAATTAGCGGCAACGATACTACACGCATCTTTTTTGTCTCGCAAGGCACGCTCAATCTCAAAGACCTCAGCTTGCAAAATGGCCTCGCGCAAGGCGGAACAGGTGGACAGGGAGTCGTTGGAGGCGGCGGCGGCGGCGGCGGCCTGGGTGCCGGTGCAGCGCTGTTCATCGATGGTGCGACCGTCACCCTAGATAACATCTCCTTTCAATCCAACAACGCCACTGGAGGTACAGGTGGAGCGGCCGCTACATCCGGCAACCTCATCGGAGGAGGCGGAGGCGGAGGCGGATTGGGAGGAGATGGCGGAAGTGGCGGTGGGTTTTTATCTTCCTCACCTAGCGGCGGCGCAGTCGGAGGAGGCGGAGGCGGAGGTGGCTACAGCGGAAGCGGAGGCGCTGGAGGAACAAGTTCAACTGCCTCGGGTGGCGGCGGTGGCGGCGGCGGCGGCGGATTAGGAAATGGAGGCGCAGGGGCAGATGGCGATGACGGTTCTGCACACCCTTCTTTGGTGGTCGCTGCAGGCGGCGGCGGCGGCGGCGGTAGTGTTTTGGGCGCAACTGGCGGTGGAACTAACGGGGGCAGCACTCCTACTCCCAGTCCTGGTAACGGAGCGCCCGGAACCGCAGTTTCAAACCCCAATCTTACCCTCCTGTTTGGAGGTGGAGGTGCCGGAGGGAATGGGGATTTCACAAATGCAATTTCATATTCAGGCGGGGCCGGGGGTGGAAGCGACCCAGGCGCCGGTGGCAGCGCAAGCGGCGGCTTAAGCGGCGCAAGCGGCGCAGGCGGCGGTGGAAGTGGCACAAGCGCTATTTCCGGTACGACCGGTGGGAATGGAGGCGATGTCACTAGTGATGGCAACGGAGGCGCAGGCGGAACTGGTGGAGGCGGGGGTGGAGGTGGAAACCCCAATAGCGGAGAAACGGGATCAAATGGCGGCGCAGGTGATGCAGGCAGCGGCGGCGGCGGCGGCGCACCAGATTTTGAAAATGGTAGCAACGAAGTAGCAGGTGGAAGCGGAGGATATGGCGGCGGCGGCGGCGGTGGAAGCGGGAGCAACGCTACACAAGGCAATGGTGCACCAGGAGGAACTGGCGGGTTCGGCGGGGGAGGCGGAGGGAGCCCCGCCATTCCCGGCGCTGGCCAAGCTGCGTCAAGCCACTTTGGAGGCGGGGGAGGTGGCGCAGGCGGAGATACTGGACAGGGAATCTCTGGTCCTCAAAGCGGCGGAACTGGTGGATTTGGAGCTGGAGGCGGCGGTAACGGGAGCAACACCACCAGCGGAGGCACAGGTGGGGTAGGCGGCGGAAATGGCGGGAATAATGCCGGCGGCGGCGGCGGCGGCGCTGCGCTGGGCGGCGCGATTTTCCTCAATACGGGAAGCATCACTTTTCAATCATCCAGCATGAGCGTCACTCCGAGCGTCGGAAGCGGTATGCTAATGCCTGGCGCGGGGGGAACTGCCGTCTCAGGAACAAATGGCGCCTCGGGTCAAACCGCTGGCACTTCGATCTTTTTAATCAGCGTTAGCACCTTAAACTTTTCTCCAATCTCTACCGAAGCGATCACCATAAGTGGAACCATCGCAGACGACAGTCCCAGCTCTCTTACAGGTGGCACAGGGACTGGCGCAGCCATCGCGCTCCAGGGACCAGGATCGCTGACACTCGGCGCCGCTAACACCTATAGTGGTGGTACGACAGTATCAAACGGAACGCTTGAATTTTCAGCATCCGGAAAACTATTGTCCGGAAGCAATTTGGCAGCAGAGGGTGGCATAGTTGATTTCTCAACTTACAGCGGCCAACCTACGCTCGGCGATGTATCTGGCACTTCAGGTTCTATCAAGTTAGGCGCAAAAACTCTGACTCTCGGCACTTCCAATCCCTCAACATTCTCTGGTGTGATAAGTGATAACAACTTAGGTGGCGCGCTTGTCAAGCAAGGCAGTGGGACATTCACGCTGGGAGGCATGAATACCTTTACAGGAGGGACGACGGTCACGGCAGGACAGTTGAATTTCGGCACCTTGGGAAATCTCCTCCAAGGCAGCAATCTGACGATCTCAGCTGGTACAGTTAACTTTGCAACTTATGATGCTAACCCTATGCTTGGCGATGTATCTGGCGCTGCGGGGAGTATTATCTCTTTAGGGGCAAAAAACCTTACTCTCGGCACTTCCAATCCCTCAACATTCTCTGGTGTGATAACCGGCACAGGTGCTCTCACCAAGCAAAATAGCGGAACGTTCACTTTGGGAGGCGCGAATACTTACAGTGGCACAACCACGATCAACGCGGGCACATTAGCTCTAAGTGGAGCCGGTAATCTTGCTGGCACTGGTAACCCAAGCAAAGTCAGTGTCAACATCTCCGCGATTTTCGATATTTCGGGAAGTACCGTAACTGGCGGCCCTACCATTGGAGATCTAAGCGGTGTCACGGGTAGTAGCGTTACTTTAGGTTCCAACAACCTCAACGTACAAAGAAGCACAACTAAAACCTTCGATGGGGTCATCTCTGGGACAAGTGGCACACTCACCCTCAACGGCGGTGGCTCAACCAGCCTCACTGCTGTCAATACCTACACAGGTCAAACTACCATCAACAGCGGCTCATTAGCTTTAAGCGGATCCGGTAATCTCAACGGCGGAGCCACACCAAGCCCAGTCAGTGTCAATTCCACCTCTTCGATTTTCGATATTTCGGGAACTTCTGTAATTGGTGGCCCTACCATCGGAGATCTGAGCGGTGTCGCGAGCAGCAGCGTCACACTAGGTTCCAATAACCTCAACGTGCAAACGAGTTCGTTCCAGACATTTAATGGCATCATCTCTGAAACAAGCGGAGGAACACTTACAGTAGGCGGCACTGGCAAAACAACCTTAACCGCCGCTAACTCCTATACAGGTGGGACAACGGTAAATAATTCTGCCACCGTTGCCTTGTCTGGAAGCGGCACGATTTCCACGGGCGCGCTCGTTTTGAACAGCACATCCGCTTTCGATATCACTGGCAGCTCAGGAGGTGGAGCTCCCATAGGAGACCTCACCGGAGCGTCGGGCACTTTTGTACAACTTGGCAGCAATGCGCTCACACTCGGCACTTCCAATAGCACGACGTTCTCTGGTGTGATGAACGATAACAACTCAGGTGGCGCGCTTGTCAAACAAAATGGTGGAACATTTACTCTTGCTGGCGTCAACACCTACACAGGTCAAACTACCATCAACAGCGGCTCATTAGCTTTAAGCGGATCCGGTAATCTCAACGGCGGAGCCACACCAAGCCCAGTCAGTGTCAACTCCTCCTCCTCGATTTTCGATATTTCGGGAACTTCTGTAATTGGTGGCCCTACCATCGGAGATCTGAGCGGTGTCGCGAGCAGCAGCGTCACACTAGGTTCTAACAACCTCAACGTACAGACGAGCACAGCCAAAACCTTTAATGGGACCATCTCTGGAACAAGCGGCACACTCACCGTGGGCGGCACTGGCAAAACAACCTTAACCGCCGCTAACTCCTACACAGGTGGGACGACGGCAAATAATTCTGCCACAGTTGCCCTATCTGGAAGCGGCACGATTTCCACGGGCTCTCTCGCTCTGAACGGCTCGTCTACCTTCGATATCACGGGTAGTACAATCGGGGGTGGGCCTACCATCGGCAATCTGAATGGTGTGGCTGGCTCTGCCGTCACCTTGGGCAATAACTCCTTAAATATCGCCACTTCAGGCGCAGGCGGAACCTATGCAGGCAATATCACAGGCGGAAGCGGCGGATTAACCGTGAGCGGCACCACTCTCACCCTTTCTGGATCCAACGCGTATTCAGGCCCTACAAATAATTCAGCAACCTTAACCGTCAACACAAACAGCCTGCCCAGCTCAAGCCTTGCTACAAATACGGGCTCGCTCAACTTTAATCAGACCTCAGCTGGCACATATACGGGAACAATTACAGGAGCTGGTACTTTAAACAAACAAGGCAGCTCGAGCCTTAACCTCGCTGTCGGAAGCAGTATTTCGCAAGGACAGACCAATGTCCAAGCAGGCACATTATTTGTGAATGGCGCAGTGACAGGTCCTGTCACGGCTCAAGCTGGAACTTTGGGAGGAACTGGCACCATAAACGGCCTCGTCACCATTCAAAGTGGCGCTACGATGTCTCCAGGCAACTCGATTGGTACGATCACAATTAATGGAAATTACATCCAGGCTTCGGGCTCTACTTTTTTCGCGGAAGTGAGTCCAAGCGGTGCCGATCTGCTCATGGTCAATGGAACGGTGACGATTCAAAATAACACTACGATTGAAGTCACGCCAATGCCAGGCAATTATGCACCTAACGCGGCATTCATACTGATTGAATCAACAGGCGGTCGTACGGGGGAATTTACCACTGTCATCGATACACTGCCTACGTTCAAAGCCCAAGTGACTTATAACGATGATGACGTGCTCTTTGCAATTATAAATAGTGTCCCTCTGGGTAATCTTGGTTTTACAGGCAATTCTCAAGCGGTAGCAAATGCACTGGATATCATTAATCCTGCACCTGGAACAGATTTAGGCAACATTGTAGCCGCGCTCCGCTTCCTACCGCTACTCGAGATCAAAGCTGCACTCAATCAGATGCAGCCTTCGATCTTCAAGGGCCTTGCGCTAGCCCAAGAGAATGTCACGACTAGAGTCAGAGAGGCTATTTCACATCGCATGCAGCAGTTCTACTTTCCAAGCTGCATTAGCTGCAAAAAGATCCCTTGCGACAATAACAATCCATCTCCTAACAAGAGTTGGTTTGGACGAAGTGTTTACCCCACAGAAACTCCTGCTTGCGAAGAAGAAACTCCTCAAGGCAAGGTCGATCTTTGGGCGATTGGCATCGGCGATTACTCATCTGAAGATAGGCTGCAAGGCCAGAGCGGCTTCCATACGCGATCTGGCGGAGCGCTACTTGGTCTCGACTTTGGCTGCTTCTCCAACTTCTTCTTTGGATCCGCTCTGAGTTATACGCATACCGATGTGCGCTGGAGCGCTTCCAGAGCGCATGGCGATATCGATAGCTACTACGGCAGCGTCTATGGCGGTTTCTTTACGGACCATTTTTTTATCGATACCGCAATTTTAGGGGCGTACAACTCTTATGAAGCCTCACGCAAGCTCGTATCGCCAATCTTTAACCGCAGAGCGAAGAATACGCATGACGGATTTGAAGTGGACGCTGATCTCAGCGCGGGCTTTATGTTTAATTTGCGCAAGCTTGAAATCCAGCCCTTCGATGCCGTGGATTATATCTATCTGAAGGAAAACAGCTTCACCGAAAGAGGGGCGCAAGGTCTCGATCTGCATGTGAGCTCCAAAGAGTCTAAGATGGTGAGAAACGAACTCGGTGTAGGACTCTCATACTGTTTCAATCGCCCGACATGGAAGTTTATCCCCGATGTGAAACTGAGCTGGGTGCGCGAAGTCCGCCTGCAAGGCAAACATTATACCGCTAAGTTTGTAGGCACTGATGTGCCCTTCACCGTCTCCGGTATGAAACCCAACCGCAACCTCTTCAGCGCAGGTGCAGCCTTAAGCGGATATCATAAGCACGATAAGCTCATCTGGTCGCTCTATTGGGATGGCGAGTTCGGCGAGCACTTCACCGACCTGAATGCCGGCGTCGAGCTCTCCTACCGATTCTAAGTAAAGAGGGAGAGAGAAATGGAGCGTAGCGGGGTCGAACCGCTGACCTCAACAATGCCATCGTTGCGCTCTACCAACTGAGCTAACGCCCCATAAGAGTGTGGCAAATTTTAGGCATTTGTGGCATTTGTCACAAGAGCACATAAGGAGATAAAGTGGATTTTTTCTCACACGTCACTTTAGCTGCGCCTGATGCTGTTTTCGGCTTGAACCAGGCGATTCGAGCCGATCCGAGACCGGGGAAGGTCAACCTCACAGTTGGTCTCTATAGAACCGAGACGCTGACCACGCCAGTATTAAACTGCGTCAAGAAGGCAGAGAAAGAGCTACTGATCAGCGAGAAGAGCAAAGAATATCTGCCTTTGGATGGTGATAAAGAATATTTAGAATGCGCGGGAGAGCTGCTCTTCGGCGAGAACGTATGGCCTGAATCCAAAGAACGCATCGCCAAAGTCCAGACCGTCGGTGGGACCAGCGCGCTGCGCGTTGGAGGCGAGCTTTTCCTTCGCGAAAAAATCGGAGACAGCATCTATCTGCCGGATGCGACTTGGCCCAATCATAGAAATATTTTCACTTCCGCCGGTCTCAAGGTCGAAATTTATCCCTATTATGACAGGCAAAAGCAGACTCTCGAATTCCAAATGATGTGTGCATATTTGGAGAAGCTTGCGCCGCGCAGTATCGTGCTCTTGCACGCCTGCTGCCAAAATCCCACTGGAGCCGATCTCGACCTGGATCAGTGGGAAAAACTATCTGTTTTGATGTTGAAAAAACGCCTGATTCCTTTTTTTGACATGGCCTATCAGGGGTTTGGGCACGGAGTAGCCAGAGATGCCGACTCCGTCCGTCTTTTTGCACGCGAGGGGCACGAGATGCTGGTGGCTTACTCGTTTTCCAAAAATTTCTCTCTGTATGCAGAAAGAGTTGGCGCACTATTCGCGGTATGCGATTCGCACAAGGAAAGTAGTAGTATTTTGAGCCGGATGATTACGACTATTCGCCCAAATTACTCAAATCCACCTCAGCACGGCGCGCGCGTCGTAGCCACTATTTTACAAAAGCCGGAGCTCAAAAAAGAGTGGGAGAAAGAACTGGATGAGATGCGTACAAGAGTTCAGGTCATGCGCGCTGCTCTGGTTACAAGACTCAATGCCAAAGCGACCAAGGGCGACTTTGATTTCTTAAACCGGCAGCTAGGACTCTTTTCTTTTTCAGGCCTCTCATCTCTACAAGTAGACCGCCTGATCAAAGAATATGCGATCTATATGACAAGTGATGGCAGAATTAATATGGCCGGGTTAAATTGGGATAACATCGACTATGTCGTAGACTCCATATTAGCCGTACTATGAAAAGAATCCGCTACCGTCCGTATGTTTTGCTGGCTGCCACGCTCTTTTTTCTGCTGATTTTTCCCGAACCTGCGGCTGTGCGGGTAAGAAGACTTGCCGTCAGTTCTGTCGCACCTACTTGGAACGCGCTTGCCGCGTTAAAATCCTTTTCGGTAAATCTGCTCATGATCACGCCCCCAGGCGGAAGAGCGGATAGCGCTGAAAGCGCAGCTGAAAATGAGAAGTTAAGACAAGAGAACCTCATGCTGCGCACGCAACTAGCCAACGTGCGGGAGTGGCTTTTGCAGGAAGAACGCGTCGATGAGCAGCTTCAGAGATGGAAGGCCTTGTCTGAAAATGACGCGCTTGAACCAGGTTTAAAGGAGTTTTATCAAAGAAGGGCTGGGCTCTTGAAGAATAGCCTAGATCTTCAGCTCCGCGCCTTGCCGGCAAAGGTGGTCTTTAGAGAGCCGACAGCTTGGAGCAGTTTTCTCTGGGTGAATGTGGGTGAACGGGACAATCTCGCTTTGAAGCAGAAGATCGTAGCCAAGAATAGCCCCGTGGTAGTTGGCACCTCTCTGGTCGGCGTAGTGGAAGAGGTCGGACATAAACAGTGCAAAGTGCGTTTAATCACAGATGCAGGTTTTGCACCCTCTGTGAGAGCGGTCCGAGGCACAGAACAGAATCGTTTCTTGCGCGAGCATCTGGAGGGCCTAGTCGTAGGTCTCGGGACGCGCGCGGATCTATTTTCTTCCTCTGAAGATGCCCAAGGCGTGATCGCTCTGCTCACAAAACTTAGAGACCATTTAAGCAGCTATTCGGATGATCACTTTCTCGCTAAAGGCGAACTGCATGGGACGAGTAAGCCGCTCTGGCGTGCACGCGATCTGGTACTGCGCGGTGTAGGATTCAATTACGATTACGCAGATGATGAAGGTCCTGCGCGGGATCTACGCACCGGAGATGTGCTTGGTGGAAAGAAGAAATCCACGCAGATCATTAAGAGCGGCGATCTGCTCATCACAACAGGAATGGATGGTGTTTTCCCGCCAGGACTTCGCGTGGCTATCGTCTCTCAAGTTGTCCCTTTACGTGAAGGAGCTTGCGCCTATGATATCGAAGCCAAAGCGACTTGCGGAGATCTGAATAGGCTTTTCCATCTGACAGTTCTTCCTCCATTAGACCAGTAATGTTCAAAGATTTTTGTCCTTTCGAGAAATACTCGCGGTATTTTAAGATTTGCCTGTTTCCCAATCTTTTTAACATGGAGTCAATATGCGTAACCTCTGGTTAGCTTTAGCAGCAGTTATTTCCCTCTCTACAGGATCTCTTTTTGCAAATGATGAGCCAACCACACCTTCTACAGAAGTTCCTGCTCCTGTAGCGGCTGAAGAAGCTCCTCAAGCTGAGACAAGCAACAAGTAATCTTTAGAGAATATTTCTCTTAAAAAAGCCTCACCCAACAAGGTGAGGCTTTTTATCTATTTGCAGATAGTTCGCAAATTTCCGCTTTCAGTTTTTCAATCGGACGCTCTTCGCCAAAGGCGTAAGCGCAGATCTCCTTGCGTGAGCGCAAAGGTGCGTCGATAGACTCCTCTAAAAAACGCCTGAGATCGCGCGTTTTATGCAAAGGGATCTCTGTTCCGCATTGATAGAGCAAGGGATAGGCGTTCTTTTTAATTTCTTGCTGTTTCAGGTTAAAAAAATAGAGAGGGCGATCAAAGACTAGAAAATCATAGCCGATTGAAGAAAAATCTCCGAGATAGATGTCTGTTTTGGCAAGCAGCGGGTAGATGGCGGGAAAGCCCGTGATGAAAGCCAGGTGCGGAAGGTGTGCATAGCTGGACTGCAAGTAGGCCAGGTGCGCAGGCTGCTGCTCTTCCAGAAAAGGATGGGGTTTGATGAGCAGGTTATAATATGGCGAAAGCTGCTCTACGAGCTCGGTACATGCCGCATAAAAAGCTGTGGGGTTCTCTCCGTTGGACCAGGTTGGTGCATAGAGGATAGTGCGTCGATCAGGCGAAAGCCGCTTCAGGCATCTCTCTTCAGCTAGCCGATCGTAAAAGGCTTGATGACGGCGATAAAATGGATAACGCCAATTTCCAGTGGTGATTGTGGCTTTGATTTGAGCTAGCGCGCCTGTACGTTCGAGCAGACTGCGCATATGCTCGCCATAGATAAGCGCGATGTCTTGCGGTGGATGGTCGCCCGCCGAAAGCGTGGATCCTTTATCTGAATTGCCATGTGGGCAGAAGACAAAGCGCATCTCTTTCTGAAAGAGCAGTTTAAAAAGTGGTTGAAGTTCTAAACACCAGTATTTGCCACAGCCAAACAAGAGATCGAAGTTTTTGGCCAAAAAATCTAGGTCGAGCTCCCCATACTCGATGAAATGCGTCTCAGCTTGTGGATAAAAAGTCTTTGCGAGTTCATAGCTTTTTTGATCTGTCACGATTAAAGGAATTTCTAAAAGCGCCGCTAATACACCAAGATGATCTAAGTGTGTATCAGGTCCTGTGCTAATCGCCGCTGCTCGCATACCGCTGATCATAGACAATAAGCTAGAAAGTATATAGAGATAATGAAAAACGGAGCGTGACTATGAAGATCGGCATCATCGGGAGTGGAAATATCGGTGGCATACTAGCCAGACACTGGGCGCAGGCCGGTCACGAAGTGATGATTAGCTCTCGGCATCCAGAAAAACTCAAAACGCTGGCCAAAAGCCTCGGATCAAAGGTACGCGTGGGCAAGGTAGAGGAGGCTGCGCGTTTTGGAGAGGTAGTCCTGCTTTCGATTCCGCTGGGTGAGATTCCCAAACTGAGCAAGGAGACTCTGGCTGCTCTGCGCGGAAAAATCATAATGGATACATGCAATCCCTACCCAGAGCGCGATGGCAAGCATGGCGAAGAGGCGTTAAATGCCTCGACTGGTTCCGGTGTTTGGGCTGCAAAGTACATCCCGGGTGCGAGGCTAGTAAAAGCCTTCAATACGATATATTATCGCGTGCTCGAGAAAGAAGCGCATCGCCAAGGAGAGCTTGTCGGAGTGCCGCTGGCTGCAGATGATAAAGAAGCTCTAACGACAGTTGCCAAGCTTGTGCAAGAGGCGGGTTTCGATCCTGTGATCGTCGGGCCGCTCAGACGTGCCAAAGAGTTTGACCATGGCACACCGCCCTATGGTTCGGAAGCCACAGCTAGCGAACTTCACAAGATGCTCGGCTTGAAAAAACGCGTAGCCTAGAGATTGAACACTCTCCTAGCCCCAACCTTGAGTTTCCGCTGCGTGAAGAGTCTGCTTAGCCCAAGAGATCAGCTCTTGAGGTTGCTGAGCTTTATGATGCAGAATCCAACGCGCGACTCTGGTGTGGTGTTCAGCATCGCTGAGTTTTCCTTTGATCATCAGTTCGCTATCTTGTGCAGGCAGGTTATTGCCAAATTCTTTCAAAGAAAAAGGACAAGCAGTCTCATTTCCAAATTCATAACCGCAGACTCTGCATCTCACACGCATCCTCGGAAAAGCAATATTGATAGACCTCTTTACGCAGCGTAGAAAATTTTTGGTCATCTTGCAACTCTTTCTCGATGACGGCGTAAATATCATCGTATTGATGAGGCTGGATTTCTGTCCCACAGCGAAAGAGATAAAGCCCTTGGTCGGTAGAAGCGTCTCGCATATTCTGGTTCAAAAAGAACATCGGGCGGTTGAAAGTCAGAAAATCGTAACCGATCGAGGACATATCGCCGAGATAGATGTCCACCATTTCAAGCAGCGGATAGATCGGAGGAAAATCCCACAAGATGCAAAGGTTGGGCTTTGTGGCGTAAGCTTCGAGGAGCTCCTTCCCTTCTCCCTGCCACTTCAGGTTGGGATGTGGTTTGATGATTAAATTAAAACCCTTTGGAAGCTGCGCGATAAGTTTGGAGCTGGCAACGAAGAAAGAAGAGGATTTCTCGGCATCATCCCAAGTCGGCGCAAAGAGAATCGTGCGATTTCTTTGATCCAGCGTCGAAAAAACCTGCTTCTCGACTAATGCCTGGTAGAAAGCGCGATGTTTTTGGGCGAATTTGCGGCGAAAGTTGCCGATATGCAGCACATTTTTAAGCTGCGCATAGGCTCCCTTTTTGACTAGAAGGTCGACCATCTTTTGACCATAGACAAAGGCACGCACCTCTTGTGACAGCGCTTCCATAAATGGCGAGGCATGGCCCTTGTCCGAGTTGCCATGCGGGCACCAGATCGTCTCTAGCCTTTTCCCCAGAAGTTTTTCGGCTAAAAAGAAGATCTCATCAAAAAGCGCACGTGGAAGCGTGGTCAAAACCGTGTCAAACTTTTCGTTGATTGAAAAAGCGATTGCGTTCGGGTCATAGAGCAGAACCTCGACCATGGGATAATATGTGCGCGCAAGCTGCGCGATCTTCTCATCAGAAACGGCCAGCGGCGCCTCTAACAAAGCGCACAACGGCGCTAGATGATCGAGATAGTGTTCACACTCTCCATGAATGAATCCTGCAATACGAGATTTAATCATTCTTAAGCCGCCGGCTGCCAACCTTTCCGCGTATCTTTAAAAAGAAGATCGTGACTATTCATCTGATCTTCTAAATCAGCGATCTTTTTTAACATGGTAGAGACCTTTCCATCTCGATCGTGCACGTTTTCGCGATAAAGAAGCCTTAATAGTGATTCGGAAGGTTTTGGAATATCGATTTTTCCATTTTCCCAACGTCGGATGGCTTGCTCACTCACGCCCAATAATCTAGCTAAAGCATCTTGCGAGAGTAGTAACTCATGTCTCAGAAAGCGGACCTCTTCTCCAGATAAATCTTTCTTAGAAGTCACCAGGAAGATGCCGATGGCTTTATGTAAACCATCTAGATCATTTATCGAAATGGACTTTCCTCTAGGTGTGTCTATCACCTTATAGCCGTTCAGAAGATAGATGTTATTTAAGCCACACTCAGTGTAGTAATATGGTGGTGTAACCATATTATATTAACCTATCAATATGATGGGTCAAAATGATGGGTGAAATATCTTTTTAGCGTCAAGCTGATTATCTATTTGATAGACAAAACGTTCTGTACTGGCAAAAATTTAGGAGACAGAAAGTTAAAACAGGATGACAGGATTTACAGGATGAGGAAGATACTTTTCCTTCTTCATCCTTGCCATCCTGTCATCCTGTAGAAATTCTTCTGCGTTAATTTTTTGTCCACGACAGAGGACAAAACGATAAAAAGTCCCAGTTGTCGTTTTAATCTCTTGGTTCTTTGTAAGGAATAGCCGTTCAGAAGATAGATGTTATTTAAGCCACACTCAGTGTAGTAATATGGTGGTGTAACCATATTATATTAACCTATCAATATGATGGGTCAAAATGATGGGTGAAATATCTTTTTAGCGTCAAGCTGATTATCTATTTGATAGACAAAACGTTCTGTACTGGCAAAAATTTAGGAGACAGAAAGTTAAAACAGGATGACAGGATTTACAGGATGAGGAAGATACTTTTTCCTTCTTCATCCTTGCCATCCTGTCATCCTGTAGAAATTCTTCTGCGTTAATTTTTTGTCCACTACAGAGGACAAAACGATAAAAAGTCCCAGTTGTCGTTTTAATCTCTTGGTTCTTTGTAAGGAATAGCCGTTCAGAAGATAGATGTTATTTAAGCCACACTCAGTGTAGTAATATGGTGGTGTAACCATATTATATTAACCTATCAATATGATGGGTCAAAATGATGGGTGAAATATCTTTTTAGCGTCAAGCTGATTATCTATTTGATAGACAAAACGTTCTGTACTGGCAAAAATTTAGGAGACAGAAAGTTAAAACAGGATGACAGGATTTACAGGATGAGGAAGATACTTTTTCCTTCTTCATCCTTGCCATCCTGTCATCCTGTAGAAATTCTTCTGCGTTAATTTTTTGTCCACGACAGAGGACAAAACGATAAAAAGTCCCAGTTGTCGTTTTAATCTCTTGGTTCTTTGTAAGGAATAGCCGTTCAGAAGATAGATGTTATTTAAGCCACACTCAGTGTAGTAATATGGTGGTGTAACCATATTATATTAACCTATCAATATGATGGGTCAAAATGATGGGTGAAATATCTTTTTTAGCGTCAAGCTGATTATCTATTTGATAGACAAAACGTTCTGTACTGGCAAAAATTTAGGAGACAGAAAGTTAAAACAGGATGACAGGATTTACAGGATGAGGAAGATACTTTTTCCTTCTTCATCCTTGCCATCCTGTCATCCTGTAGAAATTCTTCTGCGTTAATTTTTTGTCCACTACAGAGGACAAAACGATAAAAAGTCCCAGTTGTCGTTTTAATCTCTTGGTTCTTTGTAAGGATAGGTGATAATCGATATGCGCTTAGGTTTTTTGGGGGCGTATGAGGGTGACTGCATGGGATAGGAGTCGAGGGGCAGATCGAGCCGTCTTTCGATCTGCTGAAAGAGGAGCTGGTTTCGGTTGCTCTGACGATTCATTCTATCTGTGAGAGCCATGATCTGATCGCGTAGCAAGAGCACTTCGCAGCTATTTTCGTCATGCAGGGGCAGAAGCTCTTCTAAGGCGGGCTCTTTTAAATGCTCGACTCGTTCGCCAGAGAGTTTTTTGATGGCCTCCATGCGCGCTTGTCTGCAGGGTGCGAGGCGTTTCAAGATGGTAGCGCGCTCTTCCAACACCTGATTCCAGGAATGGCGGTCGTGCATGAGCAGCGAAAGCTCCTCTTGGTGCAAATTGGCCAGCAGGTTCCTCGTGAGGGCCACCTCATTTTGCATCGTCACCATCAGGCTGTTGTGGGTTTCATTCCACTTGATTTCCATACGACCATGTTTTGTTTGGGGGCGGCATAGATATATGCACTTGGCGTGCCAACTTCTTAAACCCCTCATTTTTCGTCGGTTGAAATTTTGGCGTTTGGCTCTTATGCTTGCGGATGGAAAAAATTGCCGCTGCGAGTGGGAAAAAGATGCCATTTTTTGATCAGGACGCCTTAAAAGCGTGGTTCAGCCAGGAAAAAAGGGATTTCCCCTGGAGAAAAATGCCCACGCCTTATGCTGTCTGGATTTCAGAGGTGATGCTTCAGCAGACGCAAGCTGCCGTGGTGGTTCCCTATTTTGAACGCTGGATGGCGCGTTTTCCGACAGTTGCCGCTCTGGCTAAATCTTCGCTCGATGATGTGATTAAAATGTGGGAGGGGCTCGGCTACTACTCGCGCGCGCGTCATCTGCATCAGGCGGCTCAAGACCTCGTGCTAAATCATTCTGGCGAGCTGCCTAGGACAAGGGAGGGCTTAGAGAGTATTAAAGGCATAGGCCCCTACACGCGCGGGGCGATTTTAAGTTTTGCATTTCATGAAAGGGCCGCGGCCGTGGATGGCAACGTGCTGCGCGTGCTCTCGCGCTACTTCGCCATCGAAGATGAGATCGAAAAAGCCAAAAAGCGCGTGGTCGAGCTCGCCGAATCGATCCTTCCTGAAAAAGAACCCTGGGTGGTGATGGAAGGGCTAATTGAGCTGGGAGCGCAGATCTGTCGTAAAAAGCCGCTCTGTGAAGAGTGCCCACTGAAACAGAGCTGCCTGGCGCATCTTCATCGCGTGACGCATCTTCTGCCTAAAAAGCGCGTGCGTGAAAAAATTACCGCGCTTAAACGCGCGGTAGCATTGATCAGCTGTGGAAACAAGCTACTGGTCGGCAGAGTGCATGGCAAGAAAGTGATGGCGGGTCTTTATGAGTTTCCCTATGTAGAATTCGCTGAAACAGCGCAAGAGCTGCCTAGTTTGAGGAAAAAAATTAAGCACGAGCTCAAAATCGAGGCTCAATTTTCTAAACGCCTACCCGAAACAGAGCATAGCTTTACACGTTATCGGGCGACGCTCTATCCTTCTCATTGGCAGGCATGCGCAGAACGGCCCGTCGAAAATTACCAGTGGGTAGGCTATCATGAACTCAGATCACTACCTTTTTCATCAGGACATAAGTGCATAATTAAAGGACTTAATGAAAATCTTACACACTGAAAGTTCATCGGGATGGGGCGGTCAGGAGATTCGCATCTTACGCGAATCGATCGGCATGCGCGCGCGCGGCCACACCTGTTTTTTTGCGGTTGCAAAGCACGGTGGGCTTGTTTCCAAAGCCCGCGCGGAAGGATTTCAGGTTTTTGAGGTGCGCTTCAAACGCCCGCGAGCTCTTTTGGCGATTTGGGAGCTGGTGAGGATCATTCGCTCCCAAAAGATCGATCTGATCGTAACACACTCCTCTTTAGATGCCTGGTTAGGCGGTATGGCTGCCCGTATCTGTTGTAAACCTGTTTTACGTTTGCGACATCTTTCAACGCCTATTCGTGCTGGGTTAAATAGCCGGTTGCTCTACAAAAAGCTGGCCGACTTTGTGGTCACGACCTCCTCGGCTACAGCTAGAACAATCATCGATCAGGCAAAACTTTCTCCATCCACATGCGTCTGCGTGCCCACCGGAGTCGAACCGCAAGAACTAAAGATCGACGCAGAAGATGTAAAAAAATTTCGCGAAAGTCTTGGGGTTGGCCCAAAAGATTGTTTGGTAGGCAGTGTCTGTTTTGTGCGTTCATGGAAGGGCATTAACGACTTCATCCGCGCCGCCGCCCTGCTTAAAGATCAGAAAGAGATCAAGTGGGTCGTCGTGGGCGGAGGCTATGTCGATCAATATAAACCTCTAGCTAAAGAGCTCGGCCTCGAAACAAACATCATCTTCACCGGTCATCTGGAAACCCCATTTACCGCTATTGCCGCACTAGATATTTTTACGTTGCTCAGCACCGCACACGAAGGGATCTCACAGGCGAGCTTGCAAGCTGCATATTTAAAAAAGCCCTTAATCACCACCGCGATCGGCGGCCTGCCCGAAGTCTGCCTCGATGGTCGAACCGGTCTGATCGTGCCGCCCTTCTCTCCTGAGCACGTCGCACAAGCGGTTAAAAACCTGGCCGATAATGCAGAGTTGCGGTCTAAGTATGGTCTCGCGGCACAAAAACTTGTTGAAGCCAAGTTTACCTTTAACGATATGCTTGCTAAGATGGAGCGTATTTACGAAGGTCTAAAAAAAGATGATTAATAAACAGAGAATTCTCATTGGAAGCGGCATTTTCATTTTATTTATTTTTGCAGCTTTTCAGCTGTCGAAACGCTCAGATATACCAGTGCTCACCTTAAGTGAACGAGGATTGAAGCGCGTGCAAGAACTGGTGCCGGCTCACGCGCGTTTTGCAAAAAATAGTTTAACTATCGGGCAGGGCGATTATGCGCATGCCCTAATGGAAGCCAAAGAGCTGAAGCGCAGTCTACAAGAGAGAACCGAAGAGCGGAGCTCTCTGCTCTATCATTTCAACCTTTTGCGCATAGCTTTTTTGGAAATGCAATTAGGTAATCCACAAGAAGAGCTTGCAGGCTGGACGGAGCTGCTCCAAGCTGGGGAGCAAGATCCGCGAGAGTGGGCCCTTCTCTTGAGCTGTTTTCAGAAAGAGGACCTCTCTCTGCTCGACTTCATCCACGCGCGTCAGAAAGTTTTATCAAACCTTAGTCTGTCCCATTCCTGAGAGAATATAGTTTATACCTACGCCGCCTTGTAGGCCGAGCGATAAGAAGATGAGTGGTGGCAGGAAAATAGAAATAATCAGCTTAACGATGCCGAGGATTAGCTGCGTGGTCGGCTCTTGTTTAAACACGAAATGAAAGGCCTTCTTGGTTATGGCTTCGACTTTTACAGGAAAAATCGTGCCTAACACTCCGCCTACCGTGGCAAATATAATTGCCAGGCCAGTGCCAAAAAAGACAAAGCTAAAAAGGCAGGCAATGATGAAGGAAAGGCCAAAAAAGACCTCTATCTTGTATTTTTTTGCAAACTGTTCGATTTCTTTCACAGAGACTCCTTCTTTCTTTTGATTCTCGTCCATATTGCCCACTGGGTAAAGCTTTTGAGGCGCAAACCTCTTAGAGACTGTTCTCAAACTAGACCTTCGATCTTTGGGCGCTTTTCGCGACCTTTTTCCTCCCCCTCCTCAGCCATGTCATCGTCCCGACATTGTCTTCGTCGGGGGAGAAAAAATCTCATCGAAAAGTGCCTCAAACCTCTAAAAGGCCTAGTTTGAGAACAGTCTCTTAATTCCGGATTTAAGTGCTAATTATAATTTTCTGCAACACTTCCTTTGTTTTTCTTCCGATTTTATTTCAAAAAGCCTAGACTTCTCGATTATTTCGAATGCCGAGATACGTTCATGATGGTCATCGGTCCGCTTTATCCGATCAAGCTAGAGGAGCTTTATCACTGGGGAGTGCGTCTGCTTTGGCCAGCCACGCTGCTGATATTTTTAGGAATCTTTCTCTTTTTTAGATTCAACGAGGGAGATTTCTCTATACAGACCTCACCTGCGGCGGCACGCAAAACGGCCGCGGCTTGGCCATACGAGGAGATCGGCAAAGGTCCCTTATCGCTGAACGAGACGCGCTCCTCGCAGTTTATCCCAAGGCTCGGAAATGAGCTTCTGCTCTTGGGGCGCAATACTAGACCCGATGCAAACCAGATGGAATCTGCGCTTTTGATTGGAACAAAGGCGACAGGAGAAGAGCGATCTGTTAAACTCGACGAGACGATCTACCTGCTAGAACTGGATAAAGAAAAAGAAGGAAGACGCGGCGTGCGCTTTAGTAGTAGTCATACTCCGCTCTGGGTAAAGCCTATTTCGATGAATCGCCATAGCGTGACATTCGAAGTATACCGCTTTCTCGAAAGCGAACAGAAAGAAGAGCAGAATCAGCTGGTGCTCTCGATTGCTCCTGAGGCCAAGAAAAAGTCGCTCTCTCTGTCGCAAAAGGAGAGCTTGGACTATGTGAAAGCGGTGAAAGAGATCAAACATTGGGGCAAGGACCGCCTACTCGAAGCTTATGGAGGCGATGAGTACCGTATGCTCCGAGAAAAGGAGAAGATCCAGGTCGGTTCAGATGAGGGAAGTTCGTCCGTTTATTTTGTCTCCTCCGGAGATTTTCTTATTTGGGACGACGGAAAATGGAAGCTCACCACTGCTCAAGAAATTTCTCCTACAAAGCCCGTTGTGCAGATCAAGTCGGCCTCCCCGCGTGGCGTAGAGGCAGAGCTGTGGGATGAGACCGGCTTTTTTCAGCTACCTGTGAAGGTCAGTCCAACACAACCTAATCGCCAAACCGGAAAAGAGACGACACCCCTATTCTCTTCGATTCGTCTCAGGAGCGGCTCGCAAGTCACATGCATCGCTGGTAAGAGACGCCTGGTGCTTCGCGAGGGCGATTGGCTGCTTAAAACCCCAAACGGCTGGCGCAATTTAAAGCGCATGGATCAGATCGAGGATTGCATTCATCACCGTCTTTGTGGAGAATTGTTCATTTTCGACGGTTTAGAGACCTCTCAAGGCAAGACTCAGATGAAGGGACACCTGTTCGATCCGATGCGTTCACATATGCAAACTATTTCTTTCACCGTTTCACCAGATAAGAAAACGAGCAAAAACAAAGAGCGGAGGGGTAAACGGTGAGATACCATTCGCTCTTGCTATTCGTTCTTTTCAGCCTCTCTTCGACCTATGTGTCGGCTGCCTCCATCGAAGAGAAAAAAGCGCAGAGCATCCAGAAAAAAGAGGGTGCGGCAGGCGCTAGTGATCAGCTTTTGCAAAAAGTCAATCTTGAGATAGCCACCCTTCGTTCAGAACTCGAGGCCAATTACACCAAGGCAGCTGAGCTCTATAATCAAGAGGCACATGCTGAAGAGTATGCTGAGCTCTTATCGCATGTCGCGGCACAGAAAGCCCAGATGCTCGCGCTGCAAGAGAGATGGCGCGAGGCGGCTGTGACCGATGCCAAGAGCGAAGAAGAGGGTTATGCGCTGTGGGATCAAGAAGAGACTACGCTCGGCCAGCTCATCATGGAGTATGGCGCGATGGACTATCTCTATATCGTCCCGCCTGAAATGGCCTCTTTAAAACTCAACATGCACTCCAATATCCCCATTCCGCGCGAATCGTGGAATGAGGTGCTCGAGATCATCTTGTCGCACAATGGTATCGGCGTAAAAAAGCTCAACCCTTATGCCAAACAGCTTTTTCTGCTCAAACAAGATCCCTCATCTGTGAAGAACATTGCAGCCTCAGCTGAAGATCTGCAGCGCATCGCGCCTCATGCACGTCTCTTCTATCTGCTCTCTCCACCCGTCGAGCAAGCCAAGAGCGTATTTCAATTCTTAGAAAAGTTTGCAGACATCAAGCAGAGTTTTGTCTATCAGGTCGGCAGCAAGATCGCCATCGTCTCTTCAAAAGAAGAGGTTGAGCGCATGCTCTCGCTCTACAACACTGTATGGGAAGGACATCGAGGCAAAGTCTCGCGCGTAATTCCCATCTCTAAAATGAGCGTTAAAGAGATGGAAAAGATCTTGACCGCCTTTTTTTCCGATGCTTTAGACAAAGCGCGTAATCCTTTTGGAAAGATCGAGGGCGATGGGCTGACGGTGCATCCGCTTACACAAGGTAGAGCTTTGATTCTCGTTGGCTCGCAGGCTGTGGTCGATCGCGCTGAGAAGATCATCAAAGAGACCGAAGATCAGCTACAAGATCCGTCCGAGATGACCGTCTTTTTATACGCCTGCCGGCACAGCGATCCATCCGAGCTGGCCAAAGTCTTAGATAAAGTCTATACCTCGCTACTCTATGCTGCGCCCGAGGGAGAGAGCGAGAATTATGAGGTCAACTATTCTCTCCACGCCCCTGCACTCAGGCCGCCCGATGGTTATGCTCCTGCGCCGAACGGCCCAGCCAATCCGCCGCCGCCTGCACGTCCAACGGTGACCTCGCAAGTCGAATATGAGCAGGGTGGCTCGGATCATTTTATTCCCGATCCCAAAACCGGCACCATCTTGATGGTGGTCCGTCGCGATACACTATCGAAAGTTAAAGAGCTGCTGCGCAAACTCGACGTGCCGAAAAAGATGGTTCAGATCGAAGTCATGCTCTTTGAAAAGAGACTGAACAATAACAACAGCTACGGGCTTAACCTCCTCAAGTTAGGCACCAAATCGAACCATGTTAAATTCAATTCCGCCAACGTACCAGTGGGCAGAGGCGTGCTAGATTTCTTTTTCAGCGGCGGCAGCTCAAAGCATTTCCCTGCGTTCGACTTTGCGTATAACTTCTTGATGACCCAAGAAGATATCCAGTTGAATGCTGCGCCTTCACTCACTACGGTCAATCAGACGCCGGCGACGATCTCCATCACGGAAGAGATCTCGATCAACAATGGAGCGGCGCCGATCGATACCAACAAGGGCATCGCTTTTGAAAAGTCGTTCACCCGCGCCCAATACGGGATTACGATCGTGCTTACCCCCACGGTTCACCTGCCGGATGAAGAGCAAGATGAGAGCGAAGGCAAAGGATTTGTCACCATGCAAACCGATATCACTTTCGATACGACCAAGCCGAGCCCGGACGATCGCCCTCTGGTAGACAAACGACATATTCAAAATGAGGTGCGCGTCGTCGATGGTCAAACTGTGATCATCGGGGGGCTGAGGCGCAAATCGAGTCTCGATACAGAGGAAAAGATCCCATTTTTGGGATATCTTCCGCTCGTTGGAAGGCTGTTTGGTTCGACCAAACTGATCGATCACAGCACCGAAATGTTCTTCTTCATCACACCTAAAATTATCTTAGACCCCAAAGAGGAGCTCGAGCAGATCCGCACCGAAGAACTCAAAAAGCGCGCCGGAGATGTGCCTGAATTCCTGGAGAAAATGGTCGAAGCTCGCAACAAGGAGAAAAAGAAGTTCTTCCGCGAGAGCATGAAGACCTTCTTTACCAATAGCAGGTAAACATGAGTTTGGAAGTTACCTGGGAAGAGCGAGTGAAGTGGGCTGAGCGTTTTGGGGTTGAGAGTTGCACAGATCTTTCAACACTTCCTTTTGTGCAAGAAGGGCGTTCGCTTCTGCCGTACGCTTTCGTCAAACGCACGCTGCTTTTGCCCGTAGCTGAAAAAGATGGACGGATTGTGGTTGCCACGAGCGATCCGCTCGATTTGGAAGCGCTCGAGGAGGCGCGGATTTTGCTCGGCAAGGCGCTTGAAGAGCTCGTCGCACCCAGAGCGGCCATCGAAGAGGCGATCGAGCGCTGCTATCACCAGAAGGAAAATGAGACCTCTCTGCTCATCGCTAGCTTGCAAGGCGGTCCGACCCAAGATGAGAGCATGGAGACAGAAGGGTATGACCTGCTCGAGCAGCAGGGAGACTCACCGGTTATCCGCTTGCTCAATGCTATGTTGCAAGAAGCGATCGGACAAGGGGCCTCGGATATCCATTTCGAACCTCTCGAAAATGGCCTCGGTGTGCGCTATCGTATCGACGGCGTGCTGCAGATGCGCCACGCTCCTCCTAAAGAGTATCAGTCGCAGATCATCACGCGCATTAAGGTGATGGCCAAACTCGACATCGCCGAGCAGCGCCTGCCCCAAGATGGGCGGATCAAATTGAAAATGGGCGGCCGGCAGATCGACTTTCGCGTGAGCACCGTGCCGGTGGTCTTTGGCGAGCGTATCGTGCTGCGTATCCTCGATAAGAGCAATGTCATTCTCGGTGTAAATAAAATTGGGATGGAGGGTGAGATCCTGGATATCTTTAAAAAGCAGATTGCCTTGAGCGAAGGGATCGTGCTGGTTACGGGACCCACTGGTAGCGGAAAGACCACCACCTTATATAGCGCCCTCTCCGAGATCAGTTCAGAAGAGGTCAATATTATGACCATCGAAGATCCAGTGGAGTATAAACTTCAGGGTATGGCGCAGATCGGCGTTAACTCTAAGATCCACCTTACTTTTGCCACTGGTTTAAGACATATTCTACGCCAAGATCCAGACGTGATCATGATCGGTGAGATTCGCGATAAGGAGACAGCCGAAATCGCCATTCAAGCGTCGCTTACGGGTCACTTAGTTTTAAGCACGCTGCATACTAATGATGCGCCCTCTGCGCTCACGCGTATGGTCGACATGGGCATCGAGCCCTACCTGCTCTCCTCTTCCGTAGTGGCAGTTTTGGCCCAGCGTCTCGTGCGTACGATCTGCACGGAATGCCGTTATGCTTACACTCCAACTGCAGCCGAACTGATCGAACTCGGCTTAGATGAGAGTGCACACAGCGGCGCGACCTTCTATAAAGGACGCGGCTGCAGCCAGTGTTATGATTCTGGCTATAAAGGCCGCCACGGGATTTACGAGCTGATGATCGTCAGTTCAGCCATCAAAAGACAGCTGCTCAAAAGCGCAGATGCGGAAGAGCTGCGCCGCATCGCTCTCTCCCAGGGAATGCCTAGTTTAAGGAGTGAAGGGGCGCGCTTTGTCATGAAGGGCATCACCACAACAGCTGAAGTGCTCAGAGTCACACGTGGTTGCGATGAGGGAGGACTCTAATGGCTTTATTTCGTTACAAAGCTTTTAGTGCGAATGGCAAGAAGATCACCGGTGTGATCGATGCCGACTCCTTTGTTCTGGCTAAAGAGCGCCTGATCAAACAGCAGATCATGCTCATCGATCTCGCTCTTCACGAGAAAAAAGAGATCGTACTAGATAAACCGCTTCTGCTTACATTTACGCGCGAGCTAGCGCAGCTTTTGCAAGCGGGGCTGCCTCTGTATGAGAGTCTGGTTACGATCGAAGAGAAGTATCGCACGCATAAGCGCCATCCGCTCTTTTTAGATCTGTGCGATCGTTTAAAGAGCGGCGCTTCGTTTTCATCTACGCTGGCGCGCTACCCGAAGAGCTTCGATGGCATTTATCTAGCGCTGATTAAGGCGGGAGAAGAGGGCGGCTCGCTGGCCACTGTGGTAGGACAGCTCGCGCATCTGATCGCAAGGCAGCAGCGGCTGCGCAAACAGCTCATCTCTGCGCTTACCTATCCAGCCATCTTGCTCGTCTTCTGCGTACTCGTGACCGTCGGGCTGCTCGTCTTCGTCGTGCCTTCGTTGCAGGAGCTGTTCGAAGGTAGGCAGCTGCATCCCGTCACTAAGCTTGTAGTAGGTTTAAGCCAGTGGGTCAACGCCTACGGGCTGCTTTTTCTCGCCTGCTTCAGCCTCTTGATTTTTGGCGTCACACTCCTGCTACGCTCAGATCAAGGTAAAGCTGTTTTACAGAAGAATTTTTTAAAAGTGCCATTTATAAAAACGGTGATGGTGCGCTCAGCCCTCACCCGCTTTTGCCAATGCTCTTCGCTCCTAATTAATGGCGGCATTCCTCTGCTCGACGCGCTCAGGCTTTCGCGCAAGGCTATGAAGCTCAAACTGCTCGAAGAGGTAGTCGAACGCTCCGAGGTGCGCATCGGAGAAGGCAAGTCGCTCAGCGAAGAGCTCAAACGCTCTCCGCTTATCCCCTCTCTGGTCATCCGCATGCTGGGTATTGCCGAAGAGACGGGTAAAATGGGCCATATCTTTCATAAACTCGCTGAAATCTATGATGAGGAGCTGGAAAAAAACCTGATGCAGCTTACCGCCTATCTCCAACCGGTGCTGCTGGTGACGCTAGGCGCTATCGTCGGCCTTGTCGTCTTATCGATCCTCCTCCCATTAACGGATGTCAGCTCATTTCTATCTTCAACATGAGAACCTAGGGGTTAAAAAACATGAAAAATAAAAAAAGAAAACCGCTAACGCTGCTCGAGATCATGATCGTGATCTTTTTGATCGGTCTAATCGGTAGTGTGATCGGCTATAATATGAAGGGCTCCTTAGATGAGGGCCGCTACTTTAAAACTGAGCAGTCGGCCAAACAGATCCGCAGTATCCTTCTGCTCGAAGTGGCCAAAGGCACACCCATTGATGAGGTAGTTGCAAAGCCAAGAGAATTCTTAAAGAATGCAGGCATTATCAAGAATGTCGAGAAGACAATAAAGGATGGCTGGGGCAATGAATTTAATGTTACCCGAGATGGAGAAGACAATATCAAAGTTTCGACCGACAAATTCGAAGCTTATCGCGTGGCCAAGAAAAAGCCCCAAGATGAAGAGGATCAATAAGCGACCCTTTTCACTGCTTGAGGTCTGTGTGGCCATCGCCATTTTGGCCATGGCCGCAGGCTTTTTAGGCATCAAGATCAAAGAGACCATCGATTTTCACCGCTTTGAAAGCTCCGTATCCGCGCTTGCCACTGACTTAAAACGGATACAGAGCCTAGCACTAAGCTATCAGAGCGAGTTTCGCCTGGAGATTAAACCTGATGATAAGCGCGTTTTGACCTATCTCTTCTCTTCCGATGAACCGAGCTATGCTGTGCGTCGCCTTCCGCGAGGCAAGCTGCACGGCATAGACTCTTTGCGTGTCGATGGCCAAAAATTGCAGGCCATCACTCTAACCATACTTCCGTCTGGCAGGATCAGTCCGAACCAAAAGCTCGGATTTTTGAGCGGTGAGAAAGAGCGCTGGATCGATATGCGTCATCCCCTTCAAATAAAAGTTTCGAACCAATATTCTGAAAAAGAATGAACGGGCTAGTTCTAGCCCTTTTAATCGCGGAGGCGTCGATGAAACTCTCAAGTTCAGCTTTTGAAGATAGTGGCAAGATTCCCACAAAATATACCTGCGAAGGGCAGGACATAAGTCCACCTTTGACCTTCGCCGACATTCCTCCAAATGCCAAAAGCTTGGTCTTGATCATGGATGACCCCGATGTGCCTGCCTCCATCCGCAAAGAACAGATGTGGGACCACTGGGTAGTCTATGATATGCCTCCCACCACCAAGGCTTTGGCTGAAAGCGCCACACCGCCGGGCGTTTTAGGTAAAAACACTGGCGGCGGACTCGGTTATTCCGGCCCATGCCCGCCAGACCGCGAACATCGCTACTTCTTTAAACTCTATGCTTTAGATACGCTGCTCAAGCTTTCACCAGGAGCATCCAAGGCGCAAGTTGAAAAGGCGATGGAAGGTCATATCATTGAATCGACCAAGCTCATGGGTCGTTACAATAAGATAAAAAAATAAGAAGGCGCAGTGGACAAAGATTTCATGGACGCGGTGGACAAAGTGGACAAGAAGTGGACAGCGCCAAGAAAAGTAATAGCGGTCCACTCAGTCCACTTCTTGTCCACATCGTCCACAAATCTTCTGTCCACTGCGCCCATGGTCCTTTTGGTCATTTTCTTTTTCTCTAGTTGACAACTAATTATTTGAATTAGTAAGGTCCAGTATAGAGTACAAATCTTTTTAAACTCTGTGGAGGGAGATATGATGGATAATGCTCTTTGGATCGCAAGTATATTCGGTCCGTTGATGGTCATTTTAGGTTTTTGGAAGCTTACCTACGGTGAGCACTGTCACAAAGTGATGACATCGTTTAAAAACACCCCAGGTGCTTTTTATCTGAAAGGTTCATTACAAGTTCTGTTAGGTATTGCAATCATTGCTTCGTACAACGTTTGGATGTGGCAACCTGCTCTACTCGTCACACTGCTCGGTTGGGCAATGTTGATCAGAGGCGTGCTCATGCTGTTCTGCCCACAAGCTTGTTTCAAATGTATGGTTTCTGAGAAATGCGAAATGAAAGTACTGTGTGTTATTCCTCTCATCTGGGGACTTGCACTGTGCTGGTTTGCATTCCTAAAATAGGGGTATAGCCATGTTTTCAAATGCTATTTTGATTGCAATGATTTTTGGTCCATTTTTGACCATTTTAGGTATCTGGATGCTCACGCATCGTGATGCTCTAGTGAAGTCTTATACTTCGATTAAAGGCACTCCCTCAGTGATGTACCTTCGTTCTAGCTTCAATCTGCTGCTCGGCCTTTATATCATTAACATGTACAACATGTGGGTAAGAGATGCTTCGCTGATTGTCACATTGTTGGGATGGGCGATATTCTTGAGAGGACTTGTGACTCTCTTCGCGCCCGAATATGCCCTCAAAGCAGGCATGTCAGATCAGAAAATGCTCCACTTAAGAGGAATCCTTCCTCTCATTTGGGGTCTTCTCCTAATCTGGTTCGGCTTCTGGCACTAAAATTTCTTTAAGACTGCTCCCTTCTTGGGAGCAGTCTTGTTTCTAATCTCTCTATTCCCTATTCTGAGCCTTTGCTAAATTTGCAAAGTTAAATTCTTTTTAGGGGGTTTTAGTATGCAAGGGTTTCCTGCTCTGTTTCTTTCCTTACTCTGTTTTACAGCCGCAATATCAGCTGCAGAGCAGAAGGGCACAGCTCCATCCACGGTTGTCTCGCTTAAATCCAGACAGCCAAACTGGCGCCCGCAAATTGTCCAGTCCTACCCCAATGGAAATCCGGAGCGCATACTCTTCTTTGATCTCAACGAAAGGGAGGAGAAGATCCCGGTTAAACAGCAGAGGTTTTATAACAACGGCGTGCTCAAGAATGAGATGGACTTGACCATCGTTCAAGAAGACTCGCCAGGCTTTAAGGAGTGGAAGAGCGCGATTGTACCCCAAGGCATTAGCGTCTCCTTTTTCTCCAATGGAAAAGTAGAAAAGATTGCCACCTATGAGCATGGCCTGCTCCACGGAGAGCTGCATATCAATTATCCATCGGGACAGCTGCGTGGCAGCGCAGCCTTTAAAGATGGCCAGCGCCACGGCCCGATGATCTCTTATCATGAAGATGGGTCTAAGGCCGAAGAGGGCACTTATAAGGAAGGCAAGCTCGTCGGCGAATTCAGTCGTTACACTGCAAAGGGCGTGCGCACAGCACTCATCCCTTACGAAAATGGCGTGCCGCATGGAAATGCGCTGGAGTGGTATGACAACGGCGCACTAAAAGCTAGTCGTCGCTATACCAATGGCCTTTTGCACTCCGATGGCCAAAATCCAGCCGTCGTCATCTATGCAGAGGATCGCACGATCCAAGAAGCACAAGATTTCAAAGATGGTCAGCCCGTTGGCACTCATTCTAAATACCACCCTAACAGCAAAGAGAGCTACAAGGTGGTCTATAGAAAAGGGCAGAAACAGGGCAAGGAGCAGTACTTCGCAGAAGATGGCAGGCTAATTGGCGAAGGCGAATATAAAGAGGGTCAGAAGATCGGCAAGCATTGGAAGAACCATGCCAATGGAAAGATCGCCTATTTAGCGATTTATGATGCAAATGGGAAGCTGGTAGAACCGATCGTCGAATATAGCGCTGATGGACAGAAGCTCGCCGAATACTCTCTAGTGGATGATGCAAGACAGGGTGCCTTCCGCGAATGGTACCCAAATGCTCAGATCAAAACCGAATTCATGTATGTAAATGGCAAATTTGAAGGCAAGCAGCAAGAGTTCTACCTCTCTGGAAAGCCTAAAATGCGCGCTAACTATAAAGATGGGCTCCAAGATGGCATGTACGAGGAGTGGTATGAAAATGGCCAGCCTGCTATCGCCTATCAGCTCGCCAGCGGAATTAAACAGGGTGAGTGCAAGCACTGGTACGAAAATGGACAGCTTGCGCTTGAAGAGCACTACTTAAACGGCATGTTAAATGGAGCCAGAAAAGAGTGGCATACCAATGGCGTCCTGAAAGTAGAAGGCAATTTTGCCCAAGGTAAAAGACAAGATCTACACCGCGAGTGGAATGAGGCAAATGAGCTCATCTTCGAAGCCCGGTTCGACAATGACCTCCCCGAAGGTTTAGTACGTACACTGTATGGAAAGTCGCGCCCTAAAGAGTTCTTCGAATTTGTGCATGGTAAACAGCACGGCAAAAGCGAAGAGTTTTATGAGAATGGACAGAGGCGCTCGCTCGCATTTTATAAAGAAGGGCAGGCCGACGGCACAGTGCAGACCTGGTACCAGGACGGCACGCCCTGGCTCGTCAAAAACTATCGCATGGGCATTCCTGCAGGAGAGCAGATCGAGTACTTCCCGAAAGAGCTGTCCGAAGACAAGAAGGTTCAGAAGGTAGCAAAACGTTACGCATATAACGAGCAGGGCAAACTCCACGGCGAACAGAAGACCTTCTATCCCAATGGTGTGACTCAGACGGTGATCGCCTATGACAACGGCGAGCTGCAAGGCGTCAAAGCGCTTTGGGATGCCGAAGGCAACCTTGTCGAAGAGTCCTGGTATGAAAAGAGCAAGCTAGACGGCCGCTTTTACGAACTCACACGTGAAGGCCGAGAGATCATCTACCATTACAAAAACAATAAGAAAGAGGGCCCCCACGCGGTCTTCTATGCGCCACATGAGTTCTTTGGCAAAGTCAAGGCGCTCGAAGTCAATTTTGTCGATGACAAAGCCGAAGGCGAACTCAGCGAGTACAACGAAGCAGGCACCAAGATCGCCAGTACCTTCTTCCATCAAGGGTTGAAGGATGGCCCAGCCAAAGTATTCAGTCCACAGGGGCATCTATTCATGAGCGTGGAGTTCAAAAACGACAAGAAAAATGGCTCGACTTTGCAATACTTCCCCAATGGGAAGATCTTTAAAGAGTCGGTTTTTGTCGAGGATCTCAAAGAGGGCGAAGAGCGCACCTGTTTTGAAAACGGCAAACTCGTCTCTGTTTTCAAATACACACATGGCGAACTGGACGGTCTCTGCTCAGAATGGAATGCCGAAGGCGTCCTAGTCTTCGAAGGCGAGTACAAGCAGGGCAAGCGCCACGGCAAGTTCAACAAGTTCTTCGACGATGGCAAGCCACGCATGCTGCAGACCTTCATCAACGATCAGCTGCACGGCGTGAAAAAAGCCTACGATCGCCAAGGTGTATGCGTCGAGACGCGCTACGAAAACGGCAAGAAAGTCAATTAAGACTTTGCGTTGTCGCATTGATCAAAAGAGTAAAACACCGAGAGCGCCGAGATGCGCCGAGGAGGAATTTTTCTCGGTGTATTCTCGGCGCTCTCGGTGTTTAATTTCCCTTTTCTCAGAAATAAAAAAGCCTGCTCAAAAGAGCAGGCTTTTTTTCTTACAAAAGACCTTACCTTGTCTTAGAACCTAAAATCGCTCTCTTGAAGCTTGTCTTTCAAGAACGGAGCTGGAGGGATTATAGCTTCCTCACCGATATCTTCGGGTGCGCTAGGCGCTGCCAGTCGCTCCATCGTTTCTACATACTCTGCAAATGAATCATAGCCCGTACGCTCACAGTGCGGTTGATGATTTGTGCAGTGACTGTTGTAAGAATAGGTCCTTACGGTTGCTGATACTGTAGGTTTCATCACATCTTCACCGGCCGTTTGGCTTGCTTCTTCATCTTTAATTGTATCAGGGGAAAGTATGACCACAGCCATCGTGAAGTCGACCAGATTAAGTCCTGCCTCAGATGTGAAACACTTTCCAATAAGTGGAGCTAACTGAGATTGGAATGTTTGGTGGTTATCTTTGTTAAAGATAAATTCTTGTTCTTTTTTTATTTCAGTAAAACGTTCGCCAGACACTACATGCTGTTCTGTTCTCTCGAAAAAGACGATAACTTTGCGTTGAAAATCAGCATCAACCTGAGCAGTTACTCGGTTCCACGCTTCGATCATAGTGGTGAAAGCAGCGCGAATTTGTACGCCGTTTTCAGTATGATGTTCCGCTGGGGTTCTCTCATGACCAGTTATTGGAACAATTTCACGACTAGCAAAGCAGCTGAGGCAAGAAGTGATGCAACCAGAGATCCATGCGTAAACTGTATTGAAGAGGTCGATTGCGCACTGAGGGATGTAGCTAGACCAGCCTGTATTGCCAGCAGCAGGAGCTTCTTCACCTCTAGCAGCTGGTGCTCCAGCACCTTCCATGGTATCTGTAGCTTGTGGAACTCTATTTACTTCGGGAGCTTCACGCGTGTGATCAACAGGAGATGCTGGAGGCTGTTGACCATTAACAGGGGCAGATGATGACATATAAAAACTCCAAGGTTAATTTTGTTTAAAACTTTATAAAATTATAAATGATTTTGAGTTAAAAATAAATAATACAAATTATTTTGATCCCATCTTTTAATTAAAATGCAAAGTCTTCAGGCGTAATTCCTGCATCAGTTAATATAGGAAAACTTTGAAAAAAGGGTTGCGGAGTCGTAATGTTTGGTTTGTAAGTAAATTTTTTAATAGGCTGGCCATTAGGTTGTGCCGCATGATAGGCGTAATGAGTCAGAGAAACCGGATAGGTAAAGGTTTTGGATTTAAAGCCAGTACCAGGTTGTCGCGAGCTTTTTACAAAGGCCATCTCAAAGTTCGTAGCGTTTTCTTTGTTGGGTATTGAGGCGTAAAAAGCCCAGATATCCTCAAAATAATCGGCTCTATTTCTTAATTCCTGACTATAAAGCTTCACAAACTTATAAGGACGCGTCGCTCCATCCGCAAAGGAGAGTTTCACGGCGAGCATGGCCTTGCACGTGAAATTATCCCTAATCTTGGCGGCCTGCCTAGTAGTCTTTAACCATCGTTCGTTTGCGGATAACAGCGCCTTCGCGCATTTGTACAACGACTTGATTTTCAACCACGAGGGGGATATTTCGTATCTCCGGGGATGGCGCGACATGCAACGGGTTCGGCTTGAGAAGAAGTACAGAGAGAAAAAAGCGATGTAAAGGCGTCTTTAAACCATGAGAAAATAGACAGGATGCAAGAGGGAAGAATCGCAGCGATACAAGCGCAGAAGCTCCCGCAGCAGCTACTCTCTTCTTGAGGGGGAGGAGGAGGAGGCTCTTCTTGCCGTGGTGAATTAGGACTGATGGCATTTGGATCAGGCTTTTCGAAGGTTGTTACCATTGTCAACTGGTCTTCACGGGACGGCCATTTGACAGTTTTTTTTGTGCCGCCAGGTGTTTCAGGAGTCTGAGCCCGCAGTACACCGCGAAGATGCACAGTAGGAAGTCCGGGATCAATTCGCAGAGACATATTGCCCAAATGTAAAAATTTGAGGCATTGTTGCACATAAAACGAAAATAAATCAAATTCTATGAAAGTTGCATTAATTAGATAAAATTAAAACCACTGAGCACACTGAGACCACTGAGAAGGGAAAAATCCTCCTCGTCTTTCTTCTCTCAGTGCTCTCAGTGCTCTCAGTGTGCTCAGTGTGCTCAGTGTGCTCAGTTTAGTTCCCGGTCTATCGTGCTAAGCTCGAAAGACGCTCAGAAGATCTGGTTTTCTAAGTTGCTTGGCACGAAAGCGTTGAGCCTACCTTTAAAGTGCGCAATCTCTTTGATGAGAGTTGAGCTAACATGCGCAAAATCAGGGTTAGCCAGCAAGAAAGCGTCTCGAGTCCCGTTAGTTTGCGGTTGGCCAGCGCCATCTGAAATTCGCCGTCGAATTCGCCGCTGGAAGCGTAGGCCGCGGATTAAGACACCGATCTGCTTCTTTTTGGCAAAATCCACAGGCAAGTTCTGAAAAGCTTTCGACTTTCACCGAAGGTAGATCGCGCGTCATGCTGCGCACCATTCTCCACTCTTTCTTGAACGGTAAAGCTCTCTTGCTTGGAAAGATTGACAGTGACGCCCACCGTGAGCTCTTTAAATAATAGAGCTGCACGCCGAATGAGGTCGAGATGTCCGAGCGTGGGCGGGTCGAAACTGCCTGCGAAAAGCGCTTTATCCATGAACTTCAATATAAGAGCGCGGAATATATTGGTGCAAGAGCGACCTGCCGAAATGGCGCCGGTCTTTACAGATTAGATGTTTAAGCGGGATCTCCTCTTTGAGCCAGCGCGAGGGATAGGCCTCTTCGATGAAGACAGTCGCGTGCTCTGCCAGCTGCATCTGGTCGAGCAATCCGATCAGTTGAGGATGGAAGGCGTCATCACCATAGGGTGGGTCGATGTAGATGATATCGAACTTCTTCTTGAGCTCTTCTAATCTTTGCAGCACAGCGAGCACATCGCCTTTGAGCAGAGTCGCTTGTTCTTCTATTTTAAACGCGCGCAGGTTTTCTTGGATGCAGGCGATAGAGAGTCGGTCATGATCGACAAAGGTCGCGTGCGCTGCGCCACGGCTTAGCGCTTCGATGCCGATCGCGCCAGAGCCAGCGAAGAGATCGAGAAAGAGCGCGTCGACGATGCGATCTTTACAGATGTCGAAGACCGATTTGCGCAAGATGCCCGTGGTGGGCCGCACAGCCGTATGTTTGGGAGATTTGAGTAGGCGGCCGCGCAATGTTCCGCCCAGGATGCGGAGACTCATCTGATTGGCTCGCTACCCGACGATTTTAGGAGTTCTTTCGCTTTTAAAAGGCTTGCGACCTTGCCCTCTTTCAAGAAGCTCTCATACTCGCCGCGCACATTAACCTTGGCCCACTTCTTTTCGAGCAGGCGTGGAGCTTTGGTGGATTTTTTGAGCGAAATCTCTTTGGAGATCGAGATGAGCTGATCTTTAGATCGGCCTTGAATCAAAACGGTGAAGTCGGAGTAGCTGCTCACAGTGCCGACGATCTCGTAAGGACGTCCTGCGAAGAGCGTGGGGAGTTGCATCGAGGAGGGGTAGAAGAGGACTTCTGCGTCGCTGTCTTTAGCCACAGCAGTGATCATCAGCTCTTTGATCATTGGATGGCGCTGGTCGAGCAGCAGCTTGCCCAGTTTTCGCGGAAAGGCGGCGTGTGTGTCGGAGTGGAGCAGTTGACCGCCGCTTAAGCTGCTGAGTAGGTCGAGCATAATCAGATTGTTATCCTTGCCGACAGCTGCGGCGTGCACGGTAATCTTGCCTTCATTCCTGTTGATCCACTGAGCGATATACTTTTGATGTCTCGCCAGCGAGCGCGTAGAGCCGCCATCGCTGATCAAGATGGCTGTATGCGCTTCGTTTTCGGAGAGATTGCTGGGGAGAATTTTATTTAATGCAGCATAAGGATCAGTCGAAGCAAAGGTTCCAGCATGATCTTGCGACTCTAAAAACTCTTCGGCGCGCTGCAGCGCAGCTTTTGAAAATAGCACTGGAGTGTCGCTCATGCGTCTGATCTTTTTATCGAATAGGACGATATTAAATTTGTCTCCGGCTTGGAGGCAGGCCAGGGCTTTGATGACACCTCTTTTATAAGCTGCAAAACGATGGCGTTCGATCGAACTGGAGCGGTCGATCAGGAAGTAGTAGTTCTGCGACATGTTCTCCATGGCGATCTCATCGGTAGGTGAGAGATTGATCGAAAAGACGTAGCCTTTGCCTTCTGGATGCGGCATCAGCTGTACTTGGACATCGAAAGCCTCATCTAAGGGGGCAGCTTTTGCAATCTCGGGCAGCTGATAATCATCCAAGTCTAAAGGCATATTTCCATCTGCCGTGCCGAGCGCACCATCCTTTCCTAAGGTGATGATCGGACTTTGCGGCGTCAAGATCGGCTGCGCTTTTTCTTTGCGATCGGCCGAGATAAGCGGCGCATCTATCGAGGGACGCAGCTCTGGTAGAACGTCGAGAGAGGGTTCTTTAGCGAAACTTTCGATGAGTGACGCGGGCGGCAAGTTTGACTCAACCATGGCGACAAGAGGCATCGAGTTTAGGCCTTTGTCATCTAAATCGTCGACCGTGTCGAGCGCAAGCGAAGCGGTGAGGCTCGTTTTTGGCTCGATGCTGCCGCGTTTTTCGAGGGCGAGTTGCGGGAAGATCGATTCATCTTGTTCGCGCAGCTTTTCAACCTCTGCACAGCTGGCCAGCACATCGACGAGAGACGGCGCAACCATGGCGGGCATGTAGACGGCTTCACCAGTGTCGAGAGCGGCTTCGGGTAGAGAAGGCACTTGTGCGACGAGCTCTTCTGAAGGCTGTTTGTGAAAGTCGCCGGGATGAAAGCGCAGATCAAAAGGGATCTCTTTATGGTTTGGCTTGACAAACTCTCCAAACACCTCGTCGAGCATCTCTTGATGCAGTAGGTCATCCTCATTAGCCAGAATTGTCTCTTGAGGAGGTGCGCTTTTGCGAAAGAGCGCAGCGAACCTGCTCTGCAAAACCAGGGGGTGTCTGGCGAAGAACGCCAGGAAAAAGAGGTGCAAGCTCAGCGAGACGAGAAAACAGGTGGCAATTAGAGAGCGCTTTTTAGTCATAAACTGGTGGTGTTCTTGAGCTTCTCACGTAAATAAGGTGTCAAATCTGAGGCAGAGGTCTTCAGCTCTTCCAAAAGAGCGTTAGCCTTGAGTTTGAGCTCTTTGGCCTCTTCTTCGTTTTCAGTCAACTCAGCCTGGGTTTGAAGGATAATCGAATCGATGAATTTCATGTAGGTTTGGAAGAGTTGATCCTTTTCAGACTGGCGCAAGCGACAAGCTTGATACTCTTGAGCATCGGGATCATCCTCGCTCAAGAACTCCTCCTTCACATTTTTCAAAAGACCCAGCAGACGTTCGAGCCGCTTCTCTTTTGGTGCGAGTTCCGACTTGATCAGCGCATAATCGAGCGCCGCCTCAAGATGGATCGGTTCGCTTTGTAACCTGCGCTTGATCTGCAGATCTTTCAGCGCTGCCAGAATAGAAGAGAGGCGCGGATTCGCATCGCTCATCTCCTCCTGTTTTAAATGTCCATACTCCAGACGTGCACGCTCGAGGAGCGCGGCATCGGCTGCCGATGAGAGGGCATGCGATGAGCTGGAGATGAGGTAGTCATAGGTGGAGAGCGCTTTTTCATAATCATTGGTCTGAGCATAGGCGCGACCTAATTCGAGGAGCGTGCGTCTTTGAAACTTCCACTCCAACTCCGGTTTGGCGTCATAAAGCGCTTTCAGATCGTTCAGCACAGTCAAAGATTTGGCCTGCTGTCCCAAATGGTTCAAGAGATCGGCGTATTTCAAAGCTTCACCTTCGAGGAAGAGAGTCTCGACCGAGATCGCCTTGAGCTCTTTTAAGATGCGCTCGAAAATCTGTGTGGCTCTTTCGCCATAGATGCCATCTTTGTCTGTTTTGGCGCGGCTATAATAGTAGTTGGCCAGCCAGAGTAGATTATCGCGTTTGATTTCGACGTCGTTCTGCTTGGCGCATTCATAGAGGTGGTTAGCCGCTTTTTGGATCAGCTCTTTATCGCCATGTCTATGTCCTGCTTCTTTCAAGTAGGCGTTATAGAGCATGAGGCGCAGCACCGAGCTGTTTTCTAAACGCGGGTTCAAGGCTAGCGCTTTTTCAGCATGTTCTAAGAAACTCATGCCCTCTTTACCCGATCTATGCATAGCCAGAGAGACGAGCAGATAGGCTTCAGCAGAGGAGGCCGATTCGGCATGTGTGCTGATAAACGCATCGAGCTGTTTTATGCTCTCTTCCCACTTGCCGAGCGAATAGAGTGTCTTGCCTAATAAGAATGAGTAGCTCTCCAGCTCTTCGGGCTTCCACACGCTAGATTGATCAAGCGCCTCTTTCAAGAGAGAGACGAGTATCTCATTTTTAGCTTGTAGATCTTCGGCTTTTGCGTGTTTGCGCTCCATCAGGCCTGCATGTAGGAGCTGATGCCAGGCGACAGAGAGTTGCGTGCTAGTGGGAAAGGCGTGGATGAAATCATGGAAGGTCTCGCGACTCTTTTCCCACTTCTGCGCCTTGAGCTGCAGACGACCCTGTTCGTACGAGAGAGCCTCTTTTTCTGCATAATTTGGAAAGGCGACGAGTATGCGCTGAATCTGTTCTT
The DNA here is from genome assembly GCA_963709365.1 of uncultured Chlamydiales bacterium. Lineage (GTDB taxonomy): Bacteria > Chlamydiota > Chlamydiia > Chlamydiales > Rhabdochlamydiaceae. Next base: position 1,934,078 of record CAVPVU010000002.1, on the reverse strand, counting down.
CCGCTCCGGCCAGATCGCCGCTCTCTTCACAAGCCTGTGCATGTAGTAAGAGCGTTTTGGCATAATCTGCGTCTTCGAGGAAGAATTGGCCCATCTTTTGCACCGCGGATGCCATCACAGAGAGGTCTTTAGTCTCCTTGGCGCAGTTGATTAAGCTGATTAATGCGTTTTTCAATTCCGGAGAGGAGGACTGTTTTCCATTGGCAAAGGCTTGGAGAGAAGCGGCCGCGTTTTTGTAATCTTTCAGCGCCATCTGGCATTTGCCCGTATAAAGCTGAATGAGCGGCAATTTTTCTGGGGAAAGATGCTTTACAGCCTCTTCGCGTGCGGCTAAAAACTCGGCGTGTTTGTCCAATTGAAAAAGCAATAACAGCTGATTATAGGCGGCAGCTTGGGCTTTTTTCCCGCCCAGCTGTGCGACCGAAGCAAATGTTTTGCACGCTTCTTCTCTATTCTCTTGGACCTGCAGGGTAGCGGCTTGAAAGAGGAGATCCTCCTTCTTTTCTGGATATTTTTGGGCGAGTTGTAAAAAGAGGCGCACTGCTTCGGGATATTGTTTGAGCTCGCGCTGGATATAGGCCAGGGGTAGTAGCGTAGAATCGTGGAATTTCGATTTGGAAAGACCCTCGTACTCCTGTTTGGCTTTTTCTAAAATATTCTGTTTTTTGGCTTCGTCTTTGGTCTGCATTCCCTGGCGCCAGAGCGATTCAGCCAAAAGATAGTGGAGTTCAAATCGATCGCCGCCCTCTTGGTTGAGTTCGTTAGCGACCTCTTTGATCAGCTCAGGATAACGATTCAAGCTAAAGAGTGAGCGCATCTGGTTGAGCAGGCACTTCTTTTGCAATTCTTTGTCTTGGACGTGGCTATACGCCTCTATGGCTTCGGCATAGTTGTTATCGAAGAAGTATAGATCGCCGAGCATCGTATAGAGCTGCTCTTTGGCGGAGCAGTTGGGCTTGTTGGAGAGAAGCTCTAAGATTTGCGTCTTAGCTGCTGCATAGTCGCCCTCCTTCCAGTATTCGGCGATGCGTCTAAGCTGCAGAGCCTCTTGCGGTGTGGCATGTTTTACCGGCTTCTGCGACATGAGAAGCGAAACTGAGCAAGCAAGCAAACAAAAAACCAGACGATCTCTACGCATGATGCACCCCTACCCTAAGATTTTTGGCCGATTATACCCACAACATATTATTTTACAAACCAGATGAGGAAAACACCCAGGGTGTTCTTTTAGAATCGGTAGGAGAGCTCGACGCCGGCATTCAGGTCGGTGAAGTGCTCGCCGAACTCGCCATCCCAATAGAGCGACCAGATGAGCTTATCGTGCTTATGATATCCGCTTAAGGCTGCACCTGCGCTGAAGAGGTTGCGGTTGGGTTTCATACCAGAGACGGTGAAGGGCACATCAGTGCCTACAAACTTAGCGGTGTAATGTTTGCCTTGCAGGCGAACTTCGCGCACCCAGCTTAGTTTCACATTGGGGATGAACTTCCACATCGGGCGATTGAAACAGTATGAGAGTCCTACACCGAGTTCATTTCTCACCATCTTAGACTCTTTGGAGCTCACATGCAGATCGAGGCCTTGCGCCCCTCTTTCGGTGAAGCTGTTTTCCTTCAGATAGATATAATCCACGGCATCGAAGGGCTGGATTTCAAGCTTGCGCAAATTAAACATAAAGCCCGCGCTGAGATCAGCATCTACCTCAGACCCGCCATGTGTGTTTTTAGCTCTGCGGTTGAAAACAGGCGATACCAGCTTGCGTGAGGCTTCATAAGAGTTGTACGCACCTAAGACTGCGGTGTTAACAAAGAAATGTTTGGTGAAGAAACCACCATAGACGCTGCCATAGTAGCTATCGATATCGCCATGCGCTCTGGAAGCGCTCCAGCGCACATTGGTATGCGTATAACTCAGAGCAGATCCAAAGAAGAAGTTGGAGAAGCAGCCAAAGTCGAGTCCTAGCAGCGCTCCGCCTGATCGTGTATGGAAGCCGCTCTGGCCTTGCAGCCTATCTTCGGATGAGTAATCGCCGATGCCGATCGCCCAAAGATCGACCTTGCCTTGTGGAGTTTCTTCTTCGCAAGCAGGAGTTTCTGTGGAGAAAAGACCTTTAATCTTATCGATACTCTGTCCAAACCAACTCTTGTTAGGAGATGGATTGTTATTGTCGCAAGGGATCTTTTTGCAACTAATGCAGCTTGGAAAGTAGAACTGCTGCATGCGGTGCGAAATAGCCTCTCTGACTCTAGTCGTGATATTCTCTTGGGCTCGCGCAAGACCCTTGAAAATCGAAGGCTGCATCTGATTGAGCGCGGCTTTGATCTCGAGTAGAGGTAGGAAACGGAGCGCGGCTACAATATTGCCGAGGTCGGTGCCAGGTGCAGGGTTGATCTCATCGAGAGCATTTGCTACAGCTTCAGGATTGCCGGTAAAACCTAACTCTCCCAACGGTACGGTATTTAGCTCCACTAAGAGCAGGTCAGTGCCAGTGTACATCAGGTTAGCTTTGAATGTCGGAAATGTATCGATGACAGTGGCAAATTGCCCCGAAAGGCCGCCTGTCGTGTGAATCAACGTGAATGTAAGGTTAGGAGGATAACTGGCTGGCGTCGGCATAATTTCAATTGTGGTGTTATCCATATCAATCATTGCCATGCCATTGACCATGATCTTATCCGCAGCGGTTGGACTCACCTCCATAATTAGGGTAGAGCCCGAAGCCTGGTGGTAATTTCCGTTAATTGTGATCGTGCCAATCGAGTTGCCCGGGGACATCGTGCCACCATTTTGAATGGTGACGAGGCCGGTTATGGTGCCAGTTCCTCCCAGAGTTCCGCCCTGTGCGGTAACAGGACCGGTCAATGTACCATCAATCAAGAGCGTACCCGCTTGAACGTTAGTTGTAGATTGGGTGATGCTGCCAGAGAGGCTGAGGCTTGCGCTTCCCTGCATGTTTAAAATTCCAGAGCCAGTAACCGTGCCCGAGTAGGTGCCGTTTGAATTTTGGTTAAAGTTGAGCGAGCCCGTATTTGTAGCAAGGCTTGAGCTGGGCAGGCTGTTTGTGTTGACGGTTAAGGTTGCTGAATTATTTGTAGGGCCTGAATACGCGTTGGATCCAGAAAGGGTGAGAGTGGTGCCGCTCACGGTTAATCCGCCGCTTCCGCCTGTGATATTGCCTGCATAGGTTCCGCCTGCGCCTGAAGTGGCGATATTTAAGGAGTTATTGCCCAAGGTGACGGCAGAGCCAGCCACACCATTCAGATTGCCGATGGTAGGCCCACCCCCGATTGTACTACCCGTGATATCGAAGGTAGACGAGCCGTTCAGAGCGAGAGAGCCCGTGGAAATCGTGCCGCTTCCAGATAGGGCAACTGTGGCAGAATTATTTGCCGTCGTCCCACCTGTGTAGGAGTTAGCGGCGGTTAAGGTTGTTTTGCCAGTGCCGCCCACGGTGAGTGTGCCGCTTGTTCCAGAGATGACGCCATTAAATGTCTGGAACGAACTCGTTTGCACGTTGAGGTTTTGAGAACCTAGTGTGACGCTGCTGCTTGCGACACCGCTCAGATCTCCAATGGTAGGGCCACCAGTTACGGACGTTCCCGAAATATCGAAAATCGAGGAGGAGGAGTTGACACTGACTGGGCTTGGTGTGGCTCCGCCATTGAGATTACCGGATCCACTTAGAGCTAGCGTGTTTTGATTGATTGTAGTTTGACCTGTGTAGGTGTTTACACCTTGTAGCGTGAGATTGCTTGAACCTACTTTGGTGAGACCGCCACTTCCTGCAATCACACTGGAAACGGTGAAACTCGACTCTGAGTCGACAGTTGAAGTAGAGCTCAAGGTGATGCTGCGACTCGTAGTTACCGGATTAGTTATCACTTGGAGCGTTCCGCCAGCAAATGTAAGAGGACCAGTTGGAGCGCCTAAATTGTTATCGGCCGAAATTGTGAGCACTCCTGCATTGATATTTGTGCCACCCTTATAGGTGTTAGCGCCGGTGAGCATAAGCGATCCTGGTCCTTGGAGCGTGAGGGCGCCGCCGGTTCCTGTGCCTGGCTGATAGGTGCCGCCTGGAAGAGAGCTAGAACTGTCATCAGCGATCGTTCCTGTTACTGTGATCTGTTCAGTAGCGTTCGGAGAAAAGTTTAAAAAGCTGCCACTGACTAAAAAGATCGAGGAACCAGCTGTGCCGCCTGCGAAACCAGCGGTTCCGGAGGCAGCAGTTCCTCCCGCACCAGGGGTAAGCGCACCGCTTCCGACATCTACAGCGATACTAGGCGAACTGGATTGAAACGTGATGCTACCCGTGTTCAAAAAAATCGCTCCACCAAGAGCTCCGCCGCCGCCGCCGCCGCCTGAGTTCTGTCCACCGTTTCCAGCGCCTACGCCTCCCGTTCCTCCTGTGGAAGCGAAAGTTCCGTCACCCCCACCGCCTCCACCAAAACCGCCCGGCCCTCCGATGAGCTGGGCTCCAGATGAAGTCGCTCCGCCTCCTGCTCCGCCGCCGCCGCCGAATCCTCCAGCCGCACCCGTGGTTATTGTCCCTCCTCCAAAATCGAGAGTCGCTCCACCGCCTCCTCCACCAAATCCCCCATGACCTCCAGCGCCGGCAGTTCCTCCTCCGCCACCGCCTCCTCCGTAACCCCCGATGCCGCCATTTCCGCTTGCAAGATCGCCATTGGCACCTCCACCACCGCCGCCGCCAGCGCCGCCGTTTCCGCCCACGCCTCCAGGAATGGAGGCTATATTCTCGGAGTTGCCGCCGCCACCGCCTCCGCCGCCTGGCCCGCCGCCGCCGCCGTTGGCCGTATCGTCTCCATCATCCCCATTGCCGCCAGGAGATGCGAGCGATGTGCCACTTCCTCCACCCCCGCCTCCACTTTCAAAGCCAGGAAGGTTCGCACCAGCCCCCCCACCCGTTCCAGGAAAACTCCCGCCGCCATTTCCACCTGGATTGTTAGTCGAGACACCATCGGCATTTCCGCCTGCGCCTCCACCTCCAAAGTATAGGCCAAGATTAGCCACAGATACAGTCGTCCCTGGCTGCCCAGGGCCGGGGCTCGGAGTAGGAGTTGCTCCTCCATTTGTACCTCCGCCAGTTGCACCGAGGACGCTTCCGCCTCCGCCTCCGCCGCCAGCTACAATTTCGGTCGCCGTTCCGGTAGTGTTGTTTGAGTCGCCGCCCGCACCGCCGTTGCCCATACCGCCCCCACCGCCCGCCCCAGGAAAGTTGAGCCCTGTTCCGCTTGCCCCTCCGTTTCCGCTGTAGCCGCCGCCGCCGCCGCCCATGCCAAAAAAAGCAACAGTAGAGCTGTTAGTACCGCCTCCATTGCCCCCATCCCCACCTAGTCCACCTCCGCCTCCACCTCCACCCTGGTTACCGTGCTGAAGATTTGCGATTCCCCCTGTTCCACCAGTGGCAGCATTGGAAGAAAAACTGACGTTATCTAATGTGACTGTGGCGCTGTCCACAAACAGTGCGGCTCCTGCGCCTAACCCACCGCCGCCGCCGCCGCCGCCTTGAAATCCACCTCCGCCCGTTCCGCCCGTTGCAAGGCCATGTTGCAAAGAGAGATCTTTGAGATTGAGCGTGCCTTGTGAGACAAAAAAGATGCGTGTGGTATCGTTGCCGCTAATTGCTACTGGAGAAGCTGGAGTAACAGAATTTGTGTTGATACCGACGGTATCGGCCGTCAGCAGATTGATGACCGGAAGCGGTGCACTTAATACGACCGATGTGATGCTATGTGTTGCGAAATCAACCACCCAAGGGCCTGCCACACCCAAGCCTTGTTGAGCTTGGATCTGATTTAGCACAAAGCGCAAATCTCCCGTGGTGGCGTTAGTTGAAGTTCCGCCGTTATTGAATGCGGCGTCGCTGCTCGAGTCCACGAAGTAGGTGGTAGTGGCGAGAAGATCATCTTCTCCCACCAGAAAAAGAAGCATCCCAGCTGTTAAGAACAGTGCACGTTTTGAAAACATACCCTGGTGATAACAGATGGACGTGATGCAAAAAAGATGTTTTTTTGCTTATTCGCCTTCGAGAAGATCGAGGAAGGCTTGGAGTTGCTTGGAGCGGGTAGGATGGCGCATTTTGCGCAGAGCTTTGGCTTCAATTTGGCGGACCCGTTCGCGTGTGACTTTAAATCGCACGCCCGACTTCTTCGAGCGTTTTGGGCTTGCCATCGAGAAGGCCAAAACGTTCGATCAGAACTGTTCGCTCACGATCGGTCAGTGTCGAGAGCACTTCGTTCATCTTGTCTTTCAAGATCGAATAGCCTGTCGCTTCAGCAGGAGATTCGATCGCCGTATCTTCGAGGAAGTCGCCAAATTGGCTCTCGCCGCCATCGCCGACTTCGGCTTGCAGGGAGATCGGATGCTGAGCGATCTTGTAGATCTCACGGACACGCTCAGGCGTAAGGCCAAGCTCGTTGGCAAGCTCTTCCGGAGTTGGCTCGCGGCCTGTCTCCATCATCAGTTTTTTCGCGCCGCGCAGCACTTTGTTGATCGTTTCGATCATGTGCACAGGAATACGGATCGTACGCGCTTGATCGGCAATCGCACGTGTGACAGCTTGGCGGATCCACCAAGTAGCATAAGTGGAGAATTTATAACCGCGGCGGTATTCAAATTTTTCGACGGCTTTCATGAGGCCCATATTCCCTTCTTGGATCAGATCGAGGAATGAAAGGCCGCGGTTGGTGTATTTTTTCGCAATCGAGATCACCAGGCGTAAGGTTGGATTCGACCATCTCGCGTTTTGCTTCCTGGCTCTTGTCCATCCAGCGCTGGAGCATGCGGACGTCTTTTTTAAATTCATCGAGCGTTCGTCCCGCAGCGAGTTCTCGTTTGTGCAAGCTTTCGTTTGCACGGCGACGAGCTTTGCTGCAGCAAATTTATTCTTCTCAGCGCGCGGAGTCAAGCTCCTGCATCTCTTTTTCGAGTGACCAGGAAACGCTCGTAGGCGGTCAGGATGACTTCGCCGAAATCTTCGATGATGTTGTGGCGGCAGTGCATCCGGCGCAAGATAAGCCTGCGTGCGGATGCGGCACTTTTCGATATCTTCGGAGATTTTGACTTTGTCGGTCTTTCTTCAGCTTCGGGATCTGCGCAGTCTGCAAGAGCAGTCTTCTAAAATCTGCATCTTCTTGCTTCAGAAGTAGCTGCACAGTTTGGGAAGAAGGCTGAGATAGCGCTGCTTGTCGGTGACTTCTTTTTCAGCGATGACCTTGTCGAAGCGCTCTTTGCCGTTGATCAGATAGTTGGCGATCGAGATCGCTTCGCGAGTCGAATAGCGAAAACGCATGATGATTCTTTCGATCTGGATCTGCGCTTTTTCGATCCGTTTGGAAATCTCCACTTCTTCTTCGCGCGTCAGAAGAGGAACCGAGCCCATCTCTTTGAGGTACATGCGCACAGGATCGTCGGAAGTCCCTTCGGCCGTTTGGGCAAGCCCTTCGAGCTCTTTGGCTTCTTTCTTGCGCTCTTTTTGCCGTTCGACTTCAGCTTGGTTGAGGACCTGGATGTCCATGCCGCTCAAGAAGATCAGCACCTGATCGATCTGCTCGGCCGAATCAAAGGTCATCGGCAGGATTTCGTTGATCTCTTCGTACGTGATGTAGCCTTGCTCTTTCGCAATGGCGACGAGCTCTTCGATCTTTCTGCTGATGCTGCTGGCTAAAAAGTGTCCCGAAACTTCCCTTAGATGACATAAATACTTAAGCAATTAGGTTGTGGTAAACTTAAAGAAATTTCTAAATTACTTCCATGCAATTTTATGCCTTAGACGGAGAGATCCCTGTTTTAGCTGCCCAAGCCTTGAGGCATAAGGACTACCTTTGTCCTGAGTGCCAAGCATTCGTTCGTTTGCGTAAAGGGTCGGAACGCCAGCCACACTTTTACCATCCTACAGTTCCCGCACATTGTCAGCAGCACAAAAAAAGCCTCACGCATCTCCGCATCCAGTGGATCATCCAATCTCTTCTTCCCTCAGGAGAAGGAAAGATGGAAAGGGCCTTTCCTGAAATCGGCAGAATTGCCGATGTGGCCTGGGAGAGCGCTAAGATCGTCTTTGAAATCCAATTTTCACCGATCTCGCTCCGAGAGGCCAATGCACGCTGTCAGGATTATCGAAGCTTAGGCTTCACCCCAATCTGGATCCTGCATGAAAAACAGTTTAACAAGCGCAAAATTCGCGCCTCCGAAGATCTCCTTCGTCAAATAGGCGGTTATTATACCAATATCGATGAAAAAGGCCATGGGGAAATCTATGATCAGTTTGACATCTGCCGGCGCGGAAGGCGGTTTTTCAAAGGTCCGCCGCTTAAGGTCGACATCACCCGCCCTATGCGCATGCTCGCTCAGCTCGACAATTCCCCACAGCTTTTGGTGAAAAGAACAGAGAGTTGGCCGCTCTATTTTAGCGGCGATCTTTTCGACTCGTTTCTGCAGCGGCCGAGCTCTTCCATGCACGAAATGGAGAATAATTTTTTAAAACCGCGCTTTTCGCGCACCTTTTGGCAAGCCGTTAAACAGTTTTATCAAATTTTCTTTAGAATGGCGCTTGAAAGAGTCTGTCGCTGAAGTAGAAAGAAGTATACTAATAGGCCAAAGCTGCAGAGTGCATAGATGAGATGTTTGTATGGAAAAAGTTTTTGAAGAGACGAGATCTTTGGCGCATGCGGATTATACCAGACCGACCAGTCATAGCGCTGCCACTGCTTCAGTTCGTCTTCGGCTGCAAATCGATTGAGAAACTTAGGCTCTTTGATGCGGCAGCTTCCGGTGTATTTCTCGCCTTCGATTTCATAAAAATAGTTAGCTACGAGGAAAAATTTTGAAGATTGCTCTTCGATCTCCCATCTTTCGATCGTCGCCTTAGTATGCGCGGGCAAGCGAAAATAGCCCCAAAGTTCAAACAGCGTGAGGCCGCCAAACCAGAGAAAAACAGCTCCGGCCACAACGAGTAATGCCAGCCATTTCTTGTTCATTAATTCCAAATAAGGTATATTTTTCAAAAAACTCTAGGAGAAACTATGGCAGAAGAAGAAAAAAAGGTAAAACAAAGGCGTCCACAAGCCTTAAAACGCGATATTCAAGCTGAAAGACGACGGCTGCACAACCGCGCTTTTAAATCCAAAACTTCAACCATCATTCGCTCTCTCCACGAAGCAGTCTCTGCAAAACAGGGCGATGCCAGCAAAGAAAACCTCAGCGCTGTGTATAGCATCATGGACAAGGGCGTCAAAACTGGCGCGATCAAAAAGAATAAAGCTAATCGAGTTAAGGCTAAACTAGCTCGAAAGCTCGCTGCAAAATAAAAAAGGGAAAGTTAAAACACCGAGAGACAAGAGTTAGTTTTTCTCGGTGTACCTCGGTGCTCTCGGTGTTTAATCGATCGGGTAATGCAATAAAGCGCGTTACGTCTTTTTTCTTAGTTCTTCTCGTAGGGCCTTGAAAACTGCGTCATTATCTCGCAGATCTTTTCTTCTAAGTTTTGCTTGTATTCCATTGAACGTTTGAGAAAGCCATTACTCATAATGGCAAATGCCAGCACCTCTCCATCTTTTGTCGTGGCATAGCCAGCCAGGCTAGAAATTCCCGTCATCGTGCCAGGTTTAGCGCGGATCTGTCCATGGACCGGCATGGAAGCTAAAAACTCTGGAAATAAGAGGAATTTGCCCTTCATCCAAGATAGAAAAGAGACCAGCTGATGCGGGCTCACCAGATTGTAGCGCGATAAGCCATCGCCATCCACGATCACTAGTTCATCGCCATTGATCCCCGTCGTATCTGAGAGAAACGCACGCACGGCCTGTGCGCCTTTCTGCCACGTTCCGGGAGTTTTATACTGTTTTTCACCAATCTTCTTAAACAAACAGTTGCTGTAAAGATTGTCCGAATCTTTCATCACAGGATAGATCAATTCCCTCACTGCAGCTGAACAGTGTACGGCTACTGCACGCGCATCGCGGGCGTCTTTTTATAGACAACCTCTCCTTCTATTTGAATGCCCTGCTCGGCCAAAAAATCGCGAAAGAGCAACGCTGCATATAAAGAGGGGGATTCGACCGGAATCTCATACTGTTCGGCTGGACTATTGAGCTCGATGTTGCCACCAACCTCGATCAAGTTCTCTTTCGTCATCCACCTGCGTCTAACATCGATCTCACCCTTTCTCGGAGTCGTTTTGGTTAAATTCAGAATCGTCACACCTTCGACTTCAGGAGTGAGGGTGACGCGCGCAGGCAGATTTTCCTGAGCCCCCGGCTCCACCCAAACGGTAACGCAGCTATGATTGACCAGCAGTGCGTCGATAGGCGAGTTCCAATATTCGGCGCCTTCATCCCACATCCAGCCTGGCCCCAGGGTGATCTGATCGAAATCGAAGTTGTCGATGGCGAGGTCGCCCTTGATAACTTTCACGCCTGTGCGTGCGAGTTGAAAGGCGAGATCTTGCAAATCAGCCGAAGTGAGCGAGGGATCGCCAACGCCTTTTAAGAACAGGTCTCCATTCAATACACCCGCCTTGATCTCTTTTTGGGTATAGAGCTTCGTCTCAAAACGATATTCTGGGCCCAAAATTGAGAGCGCCGCGGCAGCTGTAAAGATCTTCTGCACGCTGGCCGGGACAAACTTCTGTTTAGCGTTACGCTCATAGAGTTTTTGTCCGTTTTTGAGCGAGACGATCTCTATGCCGATATGTGCGTTTGGATCGACTTGTTGAATAATGCGGTCGATCGCGTTTTGGAGAAAATAGAACTCTTCTTTCGCTGTCGGCAGAGCATCTTTGGCCGAGGTCAGAATCGAAAGCAAGAAAACGCAGCATAAAACAACTATTTTTCGCATATTTGCAGTCTGGCATGGAGTGCAGATATTTTTCTAGATGCGCGCATCAGCGCTTGTTCAAGAATCTCTTGCGTCGAGACGATCGTGAGGCTCTTTTTAGAACGTGTAGCGCCAGTATAAATGATCTCTCGGCCAAAATACTCTGCACCTGGTGGCGCAACTAGGCAGACCTGTTCATACTCACTGCCTTGACTCTTATGCACAGAGAGGCAGTAGGCATACTCATAGGGTGGCAGGAGACTGGATGGCACCTGTTTAGAGACTGTTCTCAAACCTAGTTCTTTGAGATTTGAGGAGCTTTTCGATGAGATTTTTTCTCCCCCGACGAAGACAATGTCGGAATGGTGACATGGCTGAGGAGGGGGAGGAAAAAGATCGCGAAAAGATCCCAAAGGTCGGAGATCTAGGTTTGAGAACAGTCTCTTAAAGGGGGCGGGGCCGAAGAGCGCAAAATCTCCCTGTCCTGACGCGTGGCGGATCAAAATGCCCGTCTCTCCGTTGCGCAGATCTAGGTCTGCTGAGCTGCGCGTGATCAGAATGGGTTGCGCAAGCGTATCTCCTGGACGCATCTGGCTTAAGAAGCGCTTGGCGAACATTTCATTCAAGGTATCCACGCCGAAAGGTCCTTTGCGCAAACAGGACAAGAGTCCGAAGCTCTCCTTTGCTTGCCAAAGCCGTTCAGCATCGACAGGCTGTGACGAGGCCGTGGGAAAAAATGCACTGGCGATACTCCAAATCTGTTCATGCAGTGTTGAAACGTCGCCAAGTTCGATGTATTTGAGAGCATGATTTGTGTTTGCTGAGAGAAGTTTCATTAGCGTATCGACTTCGCCCGATTTGATCGCTTCAGCCGCCTGTAAAATTTCTTGGCGATCAGAACGCAGCCACTTTGTCAAACGCGTTACGCTGTGTGGCGATTTTGTTTCTAAAACTTCGATGAGGTCGGCGAAGAGACTGCCCGTTTCAACTGGAGGCAGCTGATAGGGATCTCCCATCAGCACAAGATGCGTGCCAGGCCGAATGGCATAGAGCAGATAGGAAAATAAGCGCGCATCGACCATAGAACACTCGTCGACGATCAGTAGATCGGCCATGATATAGGGGGCATCGCTCGAGTAATCGCTCTCTTTATGCACACCTAAAAGCGCATGTAATGTGCTGACAGAGATGTTCTGGAGCTTCTGTTCGAGCTGCTTTGCCGCTTTTCCAGTTGGCGCCGCTAAAACCACGCGCGCTTTTGGAAACTGTTTGCAAAATGCCTGCACGATGTGCGCCGCAGTGTAGGTTTTGCCCGTGCCCGGTCCGCCTGCGAGCAGAGTGAGTGGCTGCGAGAGTGCCTTGCCAACTGCTTCTTGCTGCTCGGAAGTCAAAGCTTGGTTGTCCACTGCCGAAAGCGTTTTGGCTGGAGCACTGAGTAAGTTCTCTAAACATTCTAAAAAGCGCGTTTCAAAAAACCAGTTCTTTTTCAGATAGGCAAACTGCTCAAAGATGCAAACTCCCTTCATGCTTGAACTTTCGCGTGCGCCTCTTTGCACTTGAGCTGTCACCTTCTCACTCTCTTCGCCAAATGCTGCGAAGAACTCTTTTTCTCCCAAAGGCATGCAGAGATGGCCTTGCCGTGAAGACCAGAGCAGCGCCGCGAGAAAGAGCTGCTGCTCACTGCTTCCTTTGTCGTTTAACATGCATTCGGCAAAAAACTGGTCGACCTCTGAAAAAAATCCTTTTTCGATTAGCTGCTCGAAATAAGATGGCGTAGAAGTTATGCCCTCGCGCTCTTCAAATAGGGTGCGTGCCAGACCTTTCATGCGAACTCTCCTGGGACAAAGTGATAGGCAGCTTTGCCGCGCAAAAAGAAGTAGAAAGCGCCGCCGAAGAGTGTCTTGAACGGACGCTTGTCAAACAGCTTTACATAGCGCGCGAAGGCTGAGGCGTAGATCGACCCTTGTAGAAAGTAGTCGTGTGAATGCATAGCCTTTTCTAAATTTTCCATGCTGTATGCCGCATCATCATTTCCAAGCCAGTTGGATTTCCAATCGACTAGATAATACCTTCCATTCCACTCAAAGAAAAGATCGGCAAAGCCTTTAATGAGATTGTTTTGTGCTGGAAATAGAAACTCCATCTCTTGCGCGACCTGATCTGCGCCGAGATTTTCTAAACAGAAGGAGCCTTGAGGGGAGGGCAAGGGGAGGTTGAACGCATCTGTGAACATCTCATTTACAACCTCTTCCCAGCCCTTGAGATGCGTGCGTTTGAGCGCGGCTTTGACCAGCTGCTCACGTGCGTGTGTCTGGGCAGCGAGAAAGAGCCTTTTTTTAAAAATCTTTTCCAAAATCTCATGCAAAACCGTGCCCGTGGCTGAGCCGCAAGGCAGAGTGTGCGGAGTTTTGGCTGAACTTGAGATCTGCGCAGGGCGCTCTTCCGGTTCAGCCTTTTTGGCCAGAGTCGAAAAAGAGTAGAGATAACGCACGTTCTCGGGAATTTTAAAAGATCTCGGAGGTTGGAGAAGCGGCAGACTAGTCTCTTGCTTAACAGGATAGGTTTCCATCCTGCGCTCTAACTTAGAATGCGTAATGCTAGCCTGTTTTTCAGCGGCTTCAAGAAAGGCCAAACACGCTTGCATACCCAAAGAGAAGAAGAGTTCGATTGGCGCAGCTTCGCCTGCTTCAAGCTCCCTCTCCTGCTTTGTGTCGAAGGCCAGCGGAATATAGACCCTCTTTTTGGCACGCGTGAGCGCCACATAAAGCTGCCGCATCTTTTCTGCATCTTGCTCTTGCAGATAGAGGCGTGAAGCAGGCGCATCTGGATCCAGCTTCGCAAGTTTCTCTTGAGCATTTTCGCGGATAAAAACGAGCTCCTCCTGATTCGTGTGACGGAAAGCAGAAGCGAGAGCAAAGACGATTTCAAATTCCAGTCCTTTACTCATGTGGACGGTCATGAGCGACACAGCATCTTGCGCCGGCGCGCTGCGCACGAGCGGAACTTCTTCACTGCTCTTCTTCTTGAGTCCAGACAAAAAGAGCATCAACGTTTCCAGGGAGTTTGGGCCCTTGGCCTCTTCTTCCATCAGTAATTCAGCTGTCTGTCTGAATTCATGGTAGAGGTCTGGCACTTCTGCCATCCTCTCTAAAATGGTCTTCTCTTTCCACGATAGAGCCAAGAAATCTGCCAGCAGCACCGCAAATCCCTTTTTCTCTCCCGTCTCGCGCAGCTCTTTTAAAGCCGAGAAGACCTCTCCAAACTCCACCTGTTTGAACTCTTCGTGCGAAAGGCGGAACAGTGAGCTTGCAAGCAAGCATTTAATTTTAGTGGGATCCAAAAGAGCTTCTACGAGTGAAGCCATAGCGGCGTACCCTCTGGTCTCGATCAAGCTCTGGCCGCGTGTGATAGAGGCGGAAATGCCGCGCTGGGTTAAGAAGCTCTGCAGCCGCTCAGCTTGAAAGCGGTCTTTGATTAAAACTGCAAAGTTCTGGAAGGAGAACTTGTGCTCGGCTGAGAGCTTATGTATTTCATTTGCGATAAAAGGAAAAAAGAGCTCGTTTTCTATTTTGAGCGTTGGCCAGCTCTTCTCTCTTCCGCTCGCCTCCTCAGCGATGAAAAAATGCGCCGCGCCTTTTCCATCCTCGATGCTGCCTTTTTTCTCTTCGCCGCCTCGATGTTTCACAGGCGCATAGGCCAGGGCTGTGCCCTGTGCAGGTAGAGGCAGCCAACTTTTAACGCTGTCTCCGAAAGAAAAGAGATGATTAAGCGCTTGGACAAGCGCTGTTTCCGAGCGGAAATTGGTATCTAAATACGCCCTTTCTTTGACCTGGCTGGCGGCCGTGAGGTAGGTGTAGACGTCAGCTCCGCGGAATCCATAAATCGATTGCTTGGGATCTCCCACGAGATAGAGCGCAGGCAGACTTTTAGGAGCGCTTAAAAAAAGCGTTTGAAAAATCTTCCACTGGATCGGATCGGTATCTTGAAATTCATCGACGATGAATGCGAGATAACGCGCTCTTACACGCGCGCAAAAGGCTGGATTCTCCAACGTTTCGACCATTTTATGCAGAAGTTGATCGAAGGAGAGGGCGCGCTCTTCGCGATTTTCGCTACAATCGCGCGCCATACGCATCAAGATCTGCAAAGGATCTTTAGCCTGATGCAGAATAGGTAGAAGAGCCGCTCTAACTTGCGCAAAAAAATCTGGAAAATGAAGCTCGGACCGTGCAGGTAATGAGGCGCGTTTTTTGAGATTCTCAGCTTGCAAAGCATCCAAAAACCAGTCTTCTTCGCGTAAGAGTGTATCGAATGCACGCGCGTCACACCTCTCGTTTTTGATGAAATCAAGCAGCTGTAAAAGTTGAGCATTGGCTTGATCGAGATCGATGCCTTTGTAATTCGGCGCGAGTTTGCCAAAGTCGCTCAAAATTTTCTCAGGGATAAGCTTAGGCAACACTTTGAGCTGGGCATTGAAGAGCGCGTGCGATTCTTCGAAGGTAGCGAGCTCGGCGAAAGAGCCCTTTCGTTCGATCAGCGATAAGAGGCGTTTTGCGACTCGATCCAAATCTGATTTATGTTTTCGCAAAACGGCTTCAATCTGGCTTAAACTATATTTAGGCGGTTTGAATCCTGTACGAAAAAAATCATACACCTTCGTGCGCGCTGCTTGCGCAGACTCTCCTTCTTCAGGATCGATGAGATCAAACGGAACCTTTGCTTCAAACGCAAATTCGCGCAGCATACGAAAGCAAAAACTGTGAATGGTAAAAATCTGCGCTTGATCGAAACGGCTCAGCGCATCCTCAATCCGTCTGATCGCTTCGCTCAATCCCTCTTCACTACCTTCTACAATCGCCGCGAGATAATCGAAACTCGGTCTCTTCTCTTTGAGTTCCGCCAGCGCAGATTCTAGATTGGTGCGAATGCGCAGTTTAAGCTCTCGCGTGGCGGCGCGCGTGAAGGTCACGACGAGAATTTGATCGATACTGATGGCTGGCTCTCTCTCCAAGATCAGTCGCGTAGTCAAATGTTCGATGGCAAAGGTCTTGCCAGTCCCAGCCGAAGCTTCGAGCAGCCGGTGTCCCTGCACATCTAGCTCACGACTGAGCACATCAAAGCTTTGCATCTGACACCTCCTCGAAAACGTCGCGGAGTAGCGGGCTCCAAGTTTGATAGATGTTTTTTGCGGAAGGCAGCGGATCGCGCGTAAACAGCCAATCGCGATAGGGATCTAAGAAGCCATTACTTCCTTTGCACGCTGCAATTTTCTTCTCTAGCTCCTCTTCCGTCCCGCGCAGAAGAGCCTCAGTCCAATCGTGAAAAAGAGGCGAAGGATTTTTCAAGCAGACTTCATAGTAATTCAAATATTTCTGCAAAAGTGGTATTGGATCTGGTAAGTGGATATCGAAACGTTTTTTATCTTTAAGGAAAAAGATGCTCACTTCCGATTGAGAGGAAAACGGAAGCTGCGTAAAGAGTAAAAGCTCGGGCCAGATGCGCACGAGCTCGCTGAAACTCTTTTTTCCATGCACAACTAGTCCACGGTGCGTTACTCCATTCATCTTTCCCACCACTGTAGCTGTGCGACCCTCAGGCATCTTGCACGCGACATTTAACTCTACCTCAAAGATCTCTTCGCTTGAAAGAGCCTGCTCGCTTAAGAATTGATTGCGCTCGTCCATCTCGCGCGTAAGCTGGCTCGCCATCAGCTCTTTAAAGTGGCCGAAAGGAAGAACTCCTTTGGCCTCAGCTTTTTGTAAAAGAGAATCGAGGGGCTGCTGTAGCGCGCTTTTTTGCAAAAGAGAGCGCTCCAGAGCCGAAAGAGAAAACTCCTTCTCTTCTACTTCCCAAGGCAGAGAAAATCCGAGGTTTTTTTGGAAATAAAATTGGAGTGGGTTTTTGGCCAGTTTCCTAAGGTCGCTCAGCTCTATGACAATCGAGAGTTCCGCCCTTTCCGGTAACAACAGTGGGAAGTCGGCGATAAATGGCTTTTGCTTTTTTTTGTCTGCAAACGTTTTAGGCAGCGCTGGGTGATCGATTTTTATCTCTGCGCCATAGATCTTTTTAACATATGTCTGAAGTTCCTGCACGACGATAGAGGGCGCAAGCGGCTTGCCATCCTGCGGTGAAAGTCTTTGACAGCTTAACAGAAGATAATCGCCGGCGCATAAGAGGAGCTGTAAAAAGAGATACCGGTCCTCTTCGGCTCTTTTGGGCAGGCTTTTGCCGATAGGGTGAGCAGTCAAGGCGCACAAAGAGTGATTCTCCTCCACGCGGGGGAAGGCGCCCTCTTCCATGCCTAAAAGACAGATTACGCGCGCGGGCAAGGCCGCGCCCTCCTGCATATTTCCAAAATGCACCACGTCGAGATGCGGTCCCGAATAGGAGCTGCCTTGAGTTGTAAAAAGATGCTTTTGCAAGACTTTGATCACCCTTTGGAATGAGACTGGCGTGGTGAGGTGAGCAGATGCATGGGCTAGCTCATCGATCTCTTGCAGTAGTCTCTTCTCTTCTTCAGCACAGGCGAAATAACTCTCTCCCAAGCAGTTCAAATAAACGAGCCAGGCGCGCACGCTCATCTTTTTTTCGGTGAGAATTGGATCCAAATCGTCCTTGAGGCTACGGATCAGGCGTATCAATATGCCGAGCTTTTCCACCTCGCTCTTATCCACAATGGGCAGCGGCCATGTGCTGTGCGAAACTTCATCTTCTGAAGTCAACATAGCCAGTCCTAGCAAAAGCCTTTCGAACCCAGCTTCCCATGTGCCATGCGTAGACTCTTCATGCAGAAAGTGTTTTCTCTGCTCAGCATCGACGCCCCAATGAATATTTGCTTGCTCTACCCAGCGGCGAAAAAGAGCGATATCGGCTTGCGCAAGCGCAAACTTCTTTTGGAATGAAGGCAGTGAGAAGAGCATAAAGACACTATCTAAATCAAAGCGCCGCGCAGATACCGCGAGCAGCATTTGAATGCCCTGGATAAAGACGCTATCGATGCTGTGCGGAAGATCGTGCACCGCAAAAGCCAGCCGGCTTATTTTGCTGCCAAAAACGGCTTGGATATAGGGAAGATAGGCTGAGATATCAGGCGCCAGTACAAGAATATCTTTCGCAAAAATCGGCTGGCGCGTTTCCGCATGCCCGTCGAGAATTTTGACCAGAGCGTCGTAGAGCGCCTCCACTTCGCGCCACCTTGAGGCCGAAGTGTGCAGCTGGATAGATTGATCTTCTGGAGAAAGGGCCTCTTGTCCATCCAAACAGTGCATAGCAAAGAAGTCGCGTCGGATCTTTTGTAAGAGCGAAGAGGTCTCAGGCTCTTCGACATACAGCTCTTCGGTTTCGGGATCTTCATCGAGCAGTTGATTGAAAAAATCCCTTCCCACTTTGGACAGGTTGGCCAAAAAGGGGTTTTGATCGCGCATAAATTCGTCGAGAGAGTTCTTCTCAGCGGCTTTTGCACCGCGCCGCGTGAGCATTTTATGCAAGGATGCTTTCTCTCTGTCACTGCATAGATCTCCCCAAAAGAGAGAGGAGGGCGAAAGAAGATAATAGTTGGCCTGACAGCGCATAAAAAAATTCAGAAACAGTTTCGGCAGCGTCGAAAAATGAAAAAGGTGAATAGCAAAGGGAGGAGGTGATGCAGACTCTACAGCTTCGCACAGCTTAAGCCGCGGCGAACCAGGATAAAAAATTTTCTTCCATAAAAACTGCTGCCAGCCTTCCTCTTTTAGCCAAGCATCTAAAAATGTGCTCTCCTGCCTACCATAGCGCGCAAACAGGAGCGCTAGCTCCTCGCTCACCTCTCCGATGCGCTGCTTATCTTCCGCCACATACGCGAAAAGCGGCGCGAGCAATCGATCGTCCGCCTTTTCTTTGATTATTCGGTATAGCTGACTAATCATCTCTCCTATTTCGAACGAAAGCTCGGCGCGCGAAGGAATCTTACGGCCAGGCTGATCGAACAGCTCTCGAATCGCCTGCGATAGGGTGTAGATCTCTATGCCTGTGGCTATGCCAAGATCTGCATCTTCGGCGAAGCGCATGAGCAGAAAGCGTTTGATCGTCAAACTAGGCACGATGATAAAACGCCTTTCGAACGGATGGCCTCCCGAGAAGAAGAGCCGCCGTTTAAGCGCATCAGCCAGCTCTCCGACTTGGTTACTGAGGATGAGGAATGTGCTCGCCTGCATTTTTCTTCGCTGCTAAGATGAGAAAAACTCCAGTTTATAGGACATGGCTATATTTTCTCGCTCTCCTTTCTCCGCCCTTAAGCGCAAGCTGGGTATGTTTTCAAAAATCCCTAGCAATGGAGAAAAACGTCATTCGCTCGCGTTCCTGAATGCGGCTCAGTTTCTCGGGGCCATGAACGACAACATGTTCAAGCTGATCCTGGTCTATATGCTCATTGGCGTCGAAGGGGAGAAACAAGCCAGCGCGATCCTTTCGGCAGTCGGCGCGCTCTTCGTGATTCCGTTCCTACTCTTCTCATCAGCAGCAGGCATACTCGCAGACCGCTTCAGCAAGCAGAAACTCCTGATCATGATGAAAGTGGCCGAGTGCACGATCATGTTTTTGGCCTTCTTTGCCTTCGCCTACCAGAGCGGCTGGGCTGGATACACACTACTTTTTTTACTCGCCACGCATAGCGCCATGTTCGGGCCTGCCAAATATAGTATTATTCCCGAAATTGTGCCGCGCGATCGCGTTTCGAAAGCCAATGGCCTAATCACTGGCTGTACCTATCTGGCTATGATCATGGGTACCTTTTTTGCTTCATTTTTAACTGAGATCACCAACCGTCAATTCGTTCTCACGGCTGGTTTCTGTTTTCTGATGGCCGTGATCGGCCTCTTGTCCAGTTTTGGGATCCGCAAGACCGCTCCGCAAGGATCGGAAAAAAAAATCAATCCTCTTTTCTTGCGCGAGATTTATCAAACCCTGCGCTTTTGTATGGGCAGAAAACATCTTCTGATCTCAGTTTTCGGCTCATCTTATTTTCTATTCCTCGGAGCCTTTACACAGCTAAATATCATTCCTTTCGCCATGGACTCCCTTCATCTCAGCGATGTCGCAGGGGGATATCTCTTTCTCGCCACCGCGCTCGGCATTGCCATCGGTTCATTTATCGCCGGCAAGGCCTCGAAAAAGCAGGTAGAGCTCGGTCTTACTTGTCTGTCGGGTTTTGCCCTGTCGCTGCTCTTTATTTGCTTAGCTATTTTCTCAAGCAGCCTCTCCTGTTCGATCATCTTCCTCGTTCTGTTGGGTATCTTTGGAGGAGGGTTTATCGTACCCTGCGATTCTTATACGCAAGTGGCAAGCCCGCAGGAAAAGCGCGGTCAAATTATCGCTGCCGCCAACTTTTTAAGCTTTTGTGGCGTGCTGGCCGCATCGCTTACGCTTTACATTTTTAGTAACATTCTAGACTTAAGCTCAGCCAGTGGCTTTGCCCTGCTGGGAATTTTAACTCTGGCCGTCTCGCTGGTCATGGCCGGTCGTCTCTCCGATCTTTCGCTTCCCTATCTGGCAAGAAAACTCTCGCTCTTTTGGCGCCTTCAGATCCACGGTATCGACCTGGTTGAACAGATGCCCAAGGCTCCGCTCGTCATGACCGAGCCCACCGTGCGAAAAGCGCTCATCCTGCTCGATCTCGTCCCAGACGCGCAGCTATTCATCCTAAAAAAGAGCGGCTCTAGCTGGCTGAACAAGTTTTTCTACTCCATCCACTTCCTGCCAGCTGATGCAGATATGGAGAACCTAAAGACCCACGAACATCTCCGCCCCTGCTTCTGCCTCCAAGAACTCCCATCCCTCCCCGAACCCTTCATCCTAGTCGACATCATCCACGAACAAGGCAAAATCAAAGTAACCTTCTCCAAACAATAGTAAAGACGGCCTAGTGGACGAAGTGGACGGGATAAGAAAATGGACAGAGAGTGGACGAAGTGGACGGCCGAAAGAAATCCGGATTTCTTCGGCCGTCCACTTCGTCCACTCTCTGTCCATTCCTTTGTCCACTCCGTCCACTAGGCCGTATTTCTTTCTGGCTCAAGATTTTGGACAACAAAAAGATGTGTAGAACCGCAAGGTCAAGCCACCGCACTCCAAAAGGCTTTACTTAGAAAGCGTAATTGAATTCGATTTCGTACTGCTTGAAGCGTCGGAAGGGGCCGATGTCGGAGTCTAGGGTCATCGACTGGTTCCAGCTCTGAAAGAGCACGAGATTGTTGGTGAGCAGATACTCGAGGGTAATGTTGTAACCGCGGAAGTTGTTATTTCCTTTGGCAGTTTGGCGCGTGGTGACGGGTCCGCCAGTGCCGTTAACTTTTGCTGTATAGAGACCTGCGTTAGCGGCGTTTCCGATGCCGACGCCGGCTTCATCGAAGTCTGGGACAACTTGCGCAGCCATTACTTGATAGCTCGCATCAATTGCCCAGTCGCCTTTTTTCTTTAATTCACCGATAGAAAAGCCGACATATCCGCCATAATTGGCTTTTTTACGAGCGGTGATATCCAATCGATGCGCCTTGTGGTTCCACAAACCTGCTAGATAGAGCACGACCACTTTTTGAAACGCGGGAATAAATTTATACCCAAAGAGCAGCTGGGAAACGATAAAGCGAAACCGACGATTCTTAGCCAGATTATGAAAATGCTTAGTATACCAATCGATCAGAAGGTATTTCGTATAAAAACCGGAATCGGAAATATCGAGCATGCCGATCTCTCCTAGATAAGCAAACTGATTGTTTTTCTCATTGACCACATACGTTCCGGCATGGATATAAAAATCGGCGATATGTTCGAAGCCTTGATCGTATTTTAAAAAAATACCATCGAAAAACGAATCTCCTTCGACCTTGGAGTCGACGAAAGAGTTGATGCGGCGGCGGCCCACTTCGACGTCGAAGATCACGGAGTTCCAATCTACTACTCGCACGCCCCAATAAGCGCGTTCCAGCTTAAGTCTATTGAGCGTGCCGTTAAAAATACCCGCATCGTTATCGAATTCGAGCTTGACTGATGCCCAGGCCTTATCTGCGCGATAATCCAACATGACATTCACTTCCACGTCAAACGTATCATGCGGAAAACCAAAACGAGTGCCGGCTCCGCGCTGGCTTTTGCCATCTGACGTCTCAAAGGCAGTCTGCATCTCTGTGCGCACCTCGCCGCTGATGGCCAGCGAGCCGCCCTTCTCTTTGACGGTGACTTGGCGCTTGGTATAAATCCACTCGCGAATGGCTTGGATATCGCGATCTTCGATATCTCCGCCGCGATCTAAGGTATCTGCATAGCCGCTCGGCATAGCGAGGATGGCAGCGCAATAAACGGAGAGAGCGTAAGCAATTTTTTTCATCGAATTTTTCCCCTTGGAGGGCACTGGAAGGAGATATATTCGAGGAAGAGGGCGATTTTTTTCAAAGGAAAAGAGTTTCTAAAATTTAAGATCACCGCTAAGAGAGATGGCCTGCTCATCGACAAGACGTACCTCAACATTTACGATCACGCGCGCTCCAGGAGAAAGTCCACACCCTAGAAAAAGCCCCACAGGATAGCGGCTATGCGCTTTGATGCGGGCCGTAGCAGCTCCTTTTAAATGCGAAAGCTTGGCCCACGCATAGGAGCCTTCGATTCCTAAGTAGGGAATGAAGATATCAATTTTATGCGCAGCGCCTAAACTCGCCCCTACTTCGCGATAAAAGAGCCTTGCGCCTTTTCTTTCAAGAGGCGTTCCATTTAAGGCAGCATCGCGCAGCGCAGGACGAGATTGCTGATAGGCGGCCTCGACCGTGACGAAAGTCTCTCCATACGCATAGACGACTGCTCTTCCCCCTGCTTTCCAGACACCGCCATTCTGCGTATCGAATTCCAAACGCGCGTCTTCATGTTGCTGCCGCACCTGAGCTGAAAAGCTTCCACCGCTGGCATAGAGATCTAACCTATCTAAAAATGTGACTGTAGCTGTGCCGAAGTTTTCAAAAATTTCAAATTTATGTAGATGCGCATTTAATTTGCGGTTCCAGACAAAATCGCCCTCGTAACCCACGCGCAAGCCAACCGTTGCCTCTTTGGCTAGATAAAATCCCTCTTCTGGACATTTCGGCAGAGCGGGATTGCCATGATAGAGGGCGTGTCCAAAAGGCAAAGCGCTACACAAAAGGAGCAAGGTGAAAAGAATTTTCATATAAACGAGGTCAGGCAAGATCATGATAATTAAATGCTATTAAAACATCTTTCGCAAGTACGCGAATCTCTTGCCATTGTGGGAGTTGGATCAGTTTTTCTGTAGACTTAATTGACGAATATACTCCGAATGTATCCGTGAATATTCTTAGTTTTTTATGCAAATTCATTAATAATCGATGCTGATTTTCTGTAATTCCGTAATCTTTATATTTTTCTACAACATAATCATCATCAAAAAAATCACAGACAGCATCATCAATATCATCGCATTCGGGACCTTCTGCTCTAACCCATACTCTTAATTGATAATCTTCATTAGAAATACAGGCTATATTTTGAATATAGCTTTCTAGAATTTGTTTTTTTACGTCGCTATTCATTACTATTCTTTCCGTATTTCTCTGTATACAAACTCTTTAAGAGGTATATGAGCTTCCTCAGATTTATTCGAAACTATATTACCATGCTTATCAAGAGATTTTCCATTTATTCTATGGTTAACATAAGGTTCTCTTTGACATGGATTATTACTATGAGTCTTCCCTGGCATAATTCTCACGTAAGTTCCTTCATCCGCAGGATGTACATATTTCATTCCTCCGGGTTTCTCTGAAAGTTTAACTCGATAATTTTCAGGGATTCCCTTTGGTCGTGAGAATGTAGGAATGCCAGTTGCATGAATAAGCTCTCTGACTTGAGATTCGGACATATATTTTCCATGATGCGGCCGTAACTCATTCCAGGCATTATCAAACAACGTTATAGATTCCTTCTCTGATAAACTCAGGTGCCCATAACGATTAGAGATAGTCGATTCGAGTTGTTTTGCTTGCTTGAGCTGTCCCACCTCTTCTGCAGTAATGCCTAGCTCTTCTCCAAGAAAGGCCATTCTTTGACCTGTCTCGACAACTTCTGCAATTTTAGCAGTGTTTTTGATCCCTGCTGCTGTTTCAAGAACAAGAGTCTGTTCGGCTATCTTGAGGTTTTTACCTACAACAGTAAATTCTTGAGCGCCTTTTATAACTTTTACACCTTTGCTTATGCCTTTAACTGCAACTCCAGGTGTAAAAATATCGGCGCCACATTTACCAAAGGCGAAGGATCCTTTTTCTCCTTTTTCACTCCATGAGAGTGTGTCCCACTGCATCATTAACTCGTGGATCTCGGGGGAGAGTGACTGGGCGATAACTCCCCATTCATCTTCGCGGACAAGTCTAGCTAATGTGCTGAGGGCGTCGTAAACTTGTCTCGTTGTCTGGACAGGGTGTTTCATAAAATCTGTGAGGAATAGAAGAGTTCCTTTGCCGGATGCATAGATGCCTTTGGGCAGGCCTTTGGCAAAACCCTTGCTGAATTCCACAAAAGAGAAAGCTTCTTCCTTTGGTATAGAGATAGAAGGGGCGAGTGATCTGTAAGTACGATAATCACGTATGGAGCGGTCATACTGCTGCAATTCAAAATGGGCCATGCCTTTATCGAGATAAGGCGTGGGGTTATAAGGATTTAATTCGATGGCTTTCCCTAGATATTCGACTGCTTGCTTGTGATAGCCGAGCTCCAAGGCTCTTTCTCCACACACTTGGTATGCAAGGGTGTTGAAATCGGTATTTTGATCGTGATTTGCATAGAGATAAGAGTAATCTGTTGTGAATTTTCGGTCGATTTCGGGATGCGCGATGGAGGGGTCGTTGTTCCATCCTGGAATTGGAAAAGCATGCTTTGAGTTGATATCGCGAATTTCTTGAGCAAGAGTTGGGTGGTAGGGGATCTGGTTCTGGATGTTATTGAAACTATCGTGAGCAAAAAGAGATCCCAATGCTCTTGCATTCTCTTCCCAAGAGAGACCTTGCTTTCCTGCTTTTGGATTTGTGGATTCGAAGAACTGTTGTTTTGCGATATTTTCTTTAAATGAAGCGGTCTGATTGTCGATAGCTGACTTTAAAGCTGGAGCTTCCTGGCTAGTTGCTGCAGTAGGCGGGACTTCGGCTGGAACTAAAGGAGAGGAAGATTCATCTTTTTTGCTTTTATTTGATTTCTTATCAGAAGATCCTGCGGCACCAGCAGCTCCGGCTGCACCTGCTGCAGCTCCAGCAGTAGCTGATACCGCAACAACTACAACCGCAGCCGCCACAACCACTGCAGCTCCAATAATGAGCGCCTTTTTATGCTTCTTTGCAAATTTTCTAACGTGTTTCCACCGTTCTTTCAACCAGCTTTTGCAAAGTACGACTTCTCCGTGTCCATTGAGAAGAGCTGGAACAATCATGTATTGATATTCACCAGGCGTCACAAAAGAAACGGCGTTCTCGTAAATGTTTTCGTTGCCGTCTAAGAGTTCTTCGATATCTCCATCCAACGACAAGCTTTCTTCAGAATCGTCAGGAAGAGCGCCCTCTTTTGCTAAGAGCGCGACAAAATGCTTAACCTTCTCTAGCTCTGCAGGAGTGCATTTTTTCTCTAGCTCGCCCGATTCTATCTCGTCCAACAGATGCATCATTTCATCGTAAGAAAAGGCATAATCTCTGCTTGTTGGCTTTTCTTGATGATTGACCTTCCGAACATAGAATTCCTGTGTAGGCAAAGTTCCATGTGGATAAGCAAGCATGGATGGGGTTGTAAGAAGAAGCACTGAGGATGTGAAAATTCTGAGTTTTCGCATGCAGTTCTCCAGAATGAGCTTTTAATTGGTTGGGCAGTCTACGACTCAAAACGGCAACTTGTAAAGGGTTTTAAATCAGAATTTGAAGACACACTCTTAGCGCAGCCGGCGAAATTTATCCAGCTCTGAACTCGTAGACAGCGCCGTGTACTCGAAAGTGCGTGGATAAAGCGTCCAAGGAAATCGGCTTTTACCTTCGACAAATGGCCGCCAGCTCTCCATCGGCATGCCCTCTAAGCCTAGATAATCTGTGCGCCAGAGCTCGAGCCTTTGCGTGCCTGGATTCACGAGCAGCGCAAAAAAGTTGCCCGTCCAATTGCTATCCGCAAAGAGAAAGGGCTCCGGCGGAGCTAATAAGAGCTCTCGAGCATTTTTGGCCACCTCCGCATGCAGATCGAAATTCAAGCAAGCTTTACGATGCGCGAGAAGATAACAGGCTTTAGCAGCCTCCTGGATCTCTTTCGTGGTTAAAAAATGGGCCGGATAAGCAGAGGCTTCCTCCACAACTCTCTCCACCTTCGCATCATAGTGTTTGCCCAACAGGCCTGGGATTTTCTCTTGCCAAGCTCGGCCATTCACCAGAGGCAGCGCTTGATAGAGAAAAGCGTCGATCAGCTCAGCGAAAGGCGTTTTTACAACCTCTGCCAAAAGCAGCTGCCTAAACTCGAGCACGCCGAGTGTTTGCGATGTCGCGGCAAAACGTCGCCGTAAAAAGTGTGCTGCGTCCAAGGATAGTTGATCAGCAAAGGCGTCCACCAGATAGTGTTGCTCCTTAGGAGAGAGGGCGATTTTTGCGTAAAACTCCTTTCCGGGTATAAGCAGCTGATCGCGCACCCAGGTATACGTATAGATCTCATCCTGCCAACCTCGCCTAAAAACCGGCCAGCCGGGATAGAGCACAAAGGCGTGCGTCGGCGATTGGATCAGCATACCTTTATCCGGTTCGCGGATGAAAGGATCGGTAAATTGTGTCGAGAGATGTTTAAGCGCATCGATCAGAAAGATGGCCAGCTCCATCTCGCTCTCGACGCGTTTTGACTCTTCGGTGATCTCGCCTTCGCGGCGAAAATAACTCTTGAGCAGGATGGCCATGTTTCCACCCGATGTGTAAGCCCAGGGCTTTTTTTCCATCTGCTCGAGATCGGCCAGTGGATTTTTTACGAGTGGCATCCCATGCGCTTTGGCAGTGCGTTGGATGGCGCTTTCCAAAAATTCTCGGCCGCGCAAGTGGATGATGATCGCAGAAGTTACTCTCTCTACCTCTTCACTTTCTGTCTCGCCCTTCAAAGGAGCTAATATCTCATGCTCGGTTTTGCGAAAAAAGTCGACCAAGCAGTCGATATACTGCTCAGCGGTATAAATCCAGGACCAGAAAAAGGGATCATTGCGCCCATGTTTGTAGATGAGCCGAAAGCCCGCTGGGCTATCTTCGTATTCGTTGACTCTCACATCCTGCATTTCTGGATCGTAGATCTCTTGAAAGTAGGCCACAAATCGCTCTTCATACTGTTTGAGCAAAAAGGGGAAAAGCGCTGCAATGCTCTCACCGCGCTGCACGAGCGAGCTGCGCTTATCTAAACACGCCTGTAGATGATAGGCGCGCGCTTGATGCTCGGCACGGAGGCGGCGCATCTCGTTTTCAGAAGCGGCTTGACGCAGGAGCGCTTCAGTCAGTTTGAGCTGATCAAACGCGATCTCATAATCGCGGTTTGCCACTTCGATTTCGCGGTTATACTCCTCTATCTTCGCATTCAGCTCCTGGTAAATGCACTCGCCGATTCCGCCTGGTTCTTCTGGGTGCAGGCCTAAACTTACTGTGACATTCCATCGCGAAAAATCCATCTTCACGTCGCAAAAAGAAGCCAAGGTAAACTCCCAAGCCTTTAAAAGCGCATTGTCGGTTTGCGCTTTGAAAATTGAACGCATGAGATGACGCTTGGCGTTAAACTCGGCATACCGTTCACGCTGTCTGGAGTATCCCTCCAGTTCAATTTTCAGCTCTCCGTAAAACACAGGCGAGCGCGCCTGCTCCTCCTTGAGGTCTTCTGGAGTAAGACCCACCGTTTCGAGCAGCAGCTTATCGAGGCACTCCTCCACAGTCATTTCCGTTTTTGCCTGTACGAAGGGCATGAGCATCCCATGGAGCGCATCGATCTTTTTAGGTGTGCTGCCTTCCAATATTCCCACAGCGGAAAGTGCAGCTATGAGCCCCGGGCACAACTCCACGCGCGCATGCGCATCTTTTAAACGGATGCTCTTCTTTAAGTCGCCAGCTCCCCAGCTGGGACTGAGCGGTACGACCAGCTCTTGACCCTCCACTATGCGCTTAAGTCTTCCCGTCGTGAGGAGCTCGTAGAGATCGCTTAGATAGGTATCGAGCTGCTCCTCATGCACTAAAATGGCTGGGGCGGTAGCGAAGCAAGAGCCGACATTTTGGCGTAAGGCGGCAAAACAGGAGGCGAGCACGGCTCTGCGTACCTCCACATCTCCAATGGAGGAGTTCGGGGAGAGCTGCAGCGTATCGCGCACGAGCTGCTCTGCCCCTCGATGACAAAGCGGCGCGTGAAATTTTTTGATCTGCCTCACCAGAGATTCATCTCGGCTTAGCCTCTTAAGCAGTGCCAGAAAACGCTGCGTAAAGCGCGCATCGCTCGTACCGCGGGGATAGGGAATGTAGGGAGTCTCCTCCCACATACGCAAAAGGTTTGATAGACTCTCTTTATCGATATCGCCTTTCTCATCGATCAAGCGGCAGGCGACCAGCCTTGCCCTACGCGTAGCGCGCAGGCGAAAGCCATCCTGAATTTGCGAGCGGTCGCATAAATAGGCGAGTTCAACCTCTTGCTTAAGATCGAGCGCCTCAATGAGACCTCCGCCTGTGTCTTCTTCAATCAGCTGAAAGAAGGTTTTTGAATAGAGCTCAGAATCTTGGTTCATTCTTCATTTTTATCTTTTAAAGGACACAGAGGACAACAAGAAAATTCTCCAATGAGATATGTATGATAAAGGGCAAGGTGCAAGAGATGAATGTAACTCTTAGAAAACTTGATAGAGAAGACTTAAAGCATTTTTATGTTTGGGCAAGCGATCCTGAAGTGGCTAAAACCAAGGCATGTGAAGCAATCACATCTCTCGATGAAGCTGAAAAATTTCTAATCGAAGTGGCCGAAAAACACCCCTATTTCAAAACGATTTGTCTCGATGATTTGCCTATTGGATCTGTCACCTTATTGCCAGTGAAAGAACCGCGTGTTTGCAAAGCAGAGTTGGGCTACGTATTGTCCCGCGCTTATTGGGGAAAAGGGATCGCAACTAGAGCTGTGCAGATGGTTTTAGAGTCTGGTTTCGAGGAACTTGGAGTTAATCGCATTGAAGCATTTGTTGAACCTAGCAACCTCGCATCGCAAAAAGTCTTAGCAAAAGCGGGCATGACTTGCGAAGGACTGTTAAAAAACCATGTCTTCTACAAAGGTTCGATTAGAGATAGGTTTATCTATTCTAAGAGTAAAACTTGAGGCAAGCTACCGGTTTTATCTTGCAGGCGGAGTAGCGTGTAACCTACGCCTGCAATGCCTTTCATCAGACCAGGGATGAAAAACCTGGTTGGCGACGCCTGTTTGAGATGCGTCAATAACGCAAGGGTAGCTTCTTCGATTTTTTGTTGTAGATGGGGCAAATCTTGCCGACGGGATGCCTCGAGGAGCAGTTCAAGCCGGCCAAGTGCGCCGCAGCAAAGGTTAACAGAATCCCCTTCAAAAAGATTCTGTTCCGTCACTTTCAATGCGATGTCGATCTCCTCTTGCATTTGTTCATCGCAAAAAAACGGCAGCGAGGCGAGTCTTCCAAAGCCCACACCAGTTGCGCCATGACACCAAGCCACCATAATGCTTGAACGATGAGGTCTTAAATCAGGCCAGTTCATTCCATTTTTATTGAAAAGAGACCTTTCAGTTTTCATGGCTTGGCGCGCCATTTCTAAATGAGCTGCACTTTTTGTGTAGCTCGCTAACTTCACGAGCGCATAGGCAATACCAGCTGTACCGTGAGAAAATCCTAAAAGTGCAAGGCCATTTGCATGCATCCAAATAGCCCCCCTCTCTGTTCGCGTTGCCTTCTTACAAAGATGATCTCCACAAGTTGTAGCTAGCCTAAGAATGACAGGATCAGGAATTGCTGCGTAAAGCTGAAGCAAACAAAGAACCAGTCCCGCGCTCCCGCTGATGATGTCGTAGGAAACATCTGCATCGATCTGCCATTGTTCCACCGCCAAGGCGAGCGCTTGCGCCTCTGCAATCAGCGAGGGGTGTTGGAGCAATCTTGCGCAATGGACAAGGCTGTAGATGATTCCGCCGATGCCAGCAAAACCTCCGATGCCAAGCGTTCGAATCAGTTGCGACGCGTGGTTCTGTTGGATTTTTTGCCGCAGCTCGAATAAGCACTCGAGAGAGTATTTGCGCCACTGTGAATCGCCGCTTATGTGAAAAAGCGCGGCAAAAAAAAGCGCAAGGCCGCTCCGGCCATCATAGAGATTGTCTGTAACTGATTTGAAGTGATGCTTATCCAGAACAGGATCTTTTTCCAGATCAATGCAGATTAAGCCGCCCTCTTCCGAAGAGATCAAGCGGCCTTTCAATTTTTCGACGATATCCAACACGGCTTGCTGCAATTCCATTTCCTTAGGTGATAAGCACTCTTCGGAAAAGCTCAATTTTTTATCCATGACAACTCTGAACTATAAGTAGATAAGAAATCCTGTCAATGATACAGGCATAATTAAAGTAGAGGTTTTAATGTCAGAAGCAGAGTTAGAGATAGAGACTACGATTAGAGCGTGGAAAGATCCGGCTTTTAAAGCACGCTTGCTCGCCCATCCTCTTGAGACCTTGGCCGAGTGCGGCTACAAAGTACCCAAGGGATTGAAGATTGAGGTCGTTGAGGAAAAACCCGGAGTGCGCATTAAGAAAAAACCTGGGGTGCGGACTTTAGTCCTTAAAGCAGCGCCTGCAGAGATGACAAGCGTTAACTTGGAAGATTTAAAAAAGATAGAAGCATCTATCACATATGGCAGCTGCCACATGTCGACTTTATGTGGATCCCCAAAAGATAGATGCTGTTGCTAAAGTAGATCAGCTCAAGAGCCACACCCGTGGCAAACTATCCTTTTGATCTTGATGATGCAAAAGAGCGTAGCCGATTCCTGCGGCACCTTGCATTAAACTAGGAACAAAAAACTCTTTCTTTGTCTTAGAGAGACACTCGTCGAGTGTTGGAATTGCCCCTTCGACCATCTTGATGAGATGAGCAGACCTTGCTGCGTCAAGACGTGAGCCGCTCCTTTTATATCTCGCTAATTTCAAAAGTGCATAAGCTACTCCTGGTGCGCCTTGCGAAAAACGAGCTAAACGGTCTCTACTCTTATTTCTGGTCTCCATCCGTTTCATATTTGCGATCAGATGATCTCCACAAAGCGAAGCGAGTCTTAAAAGAGCTGGATGCGGGGAAACACTATGCAGTTTTAGCAGGCCAAGCAGAAGGCCAGCGCTCCCTCCAGTTAGATCATAGTTCTGATCCTCACGAATATGGCCATCTTCAATCACAGCAGCCAGCTTTTGAGCATCTTCAATAAGCGCATCCTCGTGGAGTAGATGGGCGCATTGTACAAGTCCATAAATCACCCCTCCTATACCGGCAAATCCTCCAATTCCTATGAAATCAATCAGCCTCGTGCCTTGATCTTTGCCAATCCTGTACCTTAATTCGTTCATGCAGTTGAGAGCATCCTTGCGCCGCTCTGGATCCCCATTGCAGTGAAAGAGCGCGGCAAAAAAAAGCGCCATACCCATACGGCCACCATAGAGATTATCGCTGATCGGGCCTAGTGCGTACTGCTTCGTGAGAGGATTAGGCTCCAACTCAACCCAGCGCAAGCTCCCATTTTTCGAAGAAAATGCACGCTTCTTTAATTCGTCGGCAATGCAAACTACTGCATGCATGCGTTTTTCGGGAGAGCTCGGCGCAAACTTTGTATCTTGTGTGCGCGTGCTGCCATTTTTTGTAAAAAATGCTGTACGGATATATCTCTCTTGCAACTTGCAATCGGCGTTATTTAGGTTCATGATTCTGCTGCGTACCCTGTCGTGCGAAATGGTCTTGAGTACGCCTTTTGCAAGAATCTTTCCATGTGCAAAGATGCGCTTTTTAGAGGGAAGCGCCGTAAAAAATGGCACATCCCCGTTTAAAAGAGCTTTTTTCTCCTCTTCGATGATAGGCAGGAGATAGCTTTCTTCTTCCTTTTCAATCACCATCCTAGACAGCAATTTCAACTCTTGGTCGATTTTAGAAGGATTTAGAAGGTATTGAGGTTCTGAGAGACGCTCGAGTAGAGCAGCATAGAACATGGTCGGGCGCACCAGAGTGCGCACTGGACACTCGGCCATCTGTGCGAAAGGACTGTTTTCGCGCAATAGATAACCGCGATGCTGTGAAATAAAAGCATACATGGTGTTAAAGCCTTCTACGATCTGCTCGACATACTCTTTGGAAGAGATTTTTTTACCTTTACATAAGACCCTTTGTAAGTAGTCTCTCGAGTGAATGAATTTCTTCTCGTGAAACATCTCATCTGTGCCCAGTTTTTTCCATCGAACTTCCGGTGACGGGATCGTCTCTCCTCGCTCCGATCCGAGCGCGCTCATATCGATGCCGGGTTTATTTGCTAGGCCGAAGACATAACTAGGTAGCATGCCCGTCTTGAATACAAAGTTTTCCGCATATGACGCTTCGTAAAATTGAGGAGGAACAACTTCGGAGTGAAATAGCGTTTCTAAGTCGACCAAGATGGGAAATTCTCCACTTGCAATCAGATTTTCTTTGTGGATATCTGTTCCGTCCAGCAAATAGATCAAGCAAAGCAACATCCCCCCACGAATAAAGTAGCGCGAGACCGCGGCGGAATCTGCACAGTCGCTATTCTCAACACACTCTTCCCATCCGTAACCTTCTCTTGGAAGAACAAGATATCCCTTTAACTGAGGGGAAAGACCGAGCTGGTTCAGCTCTTCCAAAAAGGCGTGAAACGCTGAAACAATTCTCAAATCTTTAGGCTTATATAAGAGTTTTTTTCCCGATTCGAACTCTAGAAGAGAAACGGATTTGCCTCCCTGATGAGAATCCCCGAGAGAGTTCTGCACCGAACGAAGCTTTCCGATAGATGTGCCGCCGTTAAAAGTATCGGATAAGAGGGGAGAATCTTGTGCTAGCCTCTCCAGAAGCTCGGAGACAAAACCTACCCATAAATCTAGAAAAACACACACCCGACGACCTAACTCTTCATACTCTTGAAAAAAGGCCTTGAGCGCTTCTGGCGTGCCGAAGCGCTGCGCAATGAAATCCGTGTAGCGCGCTTTTGCAGAAGACCCTTCGAGCTGTTTGCGTAACTTGCTCGCTTGTAATTCTAAGAAGATGGAAGGCGTGCAAAGGTCAATCCAGCGGCCTACCAGATAGTTTTCGAGCTGAGACAAGACGCAAGGTTCTACACATGAGAGATCTAAATTAATATTTTTGAGTCGCGCCCGCGCAGCTCCAACCCAAGGCCAGATCGCTTCTATGAAAGGCTTTTTTGCGAGTTCAGCATGGGGAGGATGCTTATCTGCATAAGCAATTAATTCTTCAATCGATGAGAAAAATGTCGTTCCGTGCATGGTTGTTTACTCGCAGAGAATCGAACGGGATATATTCCTTGCTGCAATTCTGCGTCAAGTTTAGGAGCCTAAAAAGGGCTGAAATGGCAGAATAGTCCAAAAAGTAGGCTGAAAATGAAAATCTTTTTGGATGAAAAACCTTATGAGCTGTCGGATGGCAGCAGTGGGTTGGATCTTGCGGAAAAGCTCAATCGCCGCGATCCAAGTCAATCGCTAGCGTTAAATGTGAACGGCACGCTTTTCGACCTCGCGCATAAACTTAAAGAGGGCGATAAAGTCAAACTGCTCGATTTTGAAGACACGCAGGGCAAAGAGATTTTTTGGCACACTTCCGCCCATCTGCTTGCCCAAGCTGTGCTGCGCCTCTGGCCAGAGGCCAAGCCGACGATCGGCCCGGCAATCGAAAATGGTTTTTACTATGACTTTGCGAACTTGACTGTCTCTGAGCAGGATTTCGAGAAGATTGAAAATGAGATCGAAAAGATCTTACGCGAAAACTTTCGCCCTGAGCGCCATGTCTTTAAAAATAAAGAGGAGGCGCTGGCGCGCTTCAAAGATAATCCGTATAAGATCGAGCTGATCGAAGGGTTTGAAGGCCCTATTACGGGATATTCTCAAGGAGAATTTTTCGATTTGTGCCGCGGCCCGCACCTTCCAAGCCTCGGAAAGATCAAAGCGTTCAAGCTGCTGAAAACTTCTGGCGCCTATTGGAAAGCCGACTCTAAACGCGAGATGCTCACGCGCTTATATGGGATCTCTTTCCCAGACCGCAAAGCTTTAAAAGAGTATCTCACCCTTCTCGAAGAGGCCAAAAAGCGCGACCATAAAATCATTGGCCCCAAGCTCGGTATCTTCCAAATTATGGAAGAGGGCCCGGGCATGGCTTTTATCCTCCCAAGGGCATGATCATGTGGAAGCGCCTGATCGATTTCTTACGCGGGCTCCATCGACACGCAGGTTATGTCGAGATCAAAACACCGCAGCTCATGAGCCAAGATCTTTGGGAACGTTCGGGCCACTGGCAGTTCTACCGCGAAAATATGTACGCGTTCGAAATTGAAGAGCGCCACTATGCGCTCAAACCGATGAACTGCCCTGGTTGCATGCTCTTCTTCCGTTCGCAGACACACAGCTATCGCGAACTCCCGCTGCGTGTAGCTGAGATCGGCCACGTACATCGACACGAAGCGTCGGGCGCGCTCAACGGTCTTTTCCGCGTGCGTAGCTTCCATCAAGACGATGCGCATCTCTTCATGCGGCCAGGCGATATCAAAAATGAGATCTTGTCCATCATCGGTCTGATCGAAAAAATCTACGGCACATTTGGACTTCCCTATCGGCTCGAACTTTCGACACGTCCTGAAAAAAGCATCGGCAGCGACGAGGAGTGGGAGCTGGCGACCAAAGGATTAAAAGACGCGCTCGATGAGTGGGGCCAACCCTATCGCATCAACGAGGGCGATGGCGCCTTTTATGGCCCAAAGATAGACATTCATATTCGCGATGCATTAAACCGATCTTGGCAATGCGGCACTGTGCAACTCGACATGGCTCTTCCAGAAAAATTTCAACTTGAATATATGGATAGCGATGGCCAGCACAAAAGACCGGTAATGGTGCATCGAGCGCTGTTTGGCTCGATCGAGCGGTTTTTGGGGATTTTGATCGAACACTTTGTGGGTAGATTCCCACTCTGGATCAGCCCCCTTCCCGTACGCATCATTACAGTGGCAGACAGACATGGCGAGTATGCGCATGATTTGGCTGCAAAAATTCAAAAAGCTGGCTTTCTCTGTGATGTCGATGACTCACAGGAGTCTGTAAATAAAAAGATTAGAAATGCACAGCTTTTGCAGGTAAACTATATGTTAACAGTTGGAGATAAAGAGTTGGAAAACGGCACAGCCGCTTTGCGCACACGCGATAACGTAGTCCATGGAGAGATCCAGATCGACGACTTCTTACGCAGTTTAGCAAAGGAACAAGCTGATCGTTCGCTGACTTCTCCTTTTTCCTCTCAGGTAGAAGCGTAAAATGAAAACGTCACCTAAGACGATTACGATCAGCAGCTTTAAAGGCGGGACGGCCAAGACCTCCACGGCTTTGCACATCGCCTCTGCCTTGGCAAAATTCCATAAGCAGAAGGTGCTGCTCATCGATTTTGATGCCCAAGCCAATTTAACTGCTGGCTTAGGCTTTGATCCCGATGCCCAAGACAGTTTGGCTCCGGTGCTTCAAGGTGACAAAAAAGCTCAAGATGTGATCCTTAAGACGGCAGTTCCCAACATGCATCTGATTCCTGCTGACACCTGGTTGGAACGGGTTGAAGTTACGGGACATCTCGCCGCCGATCGCTACTCGCACGAGCGTCTCAAACGGATCTTAAGCCCACTCAAATACGATGCGATCGTCATCGATACGCCACCATCGCTCTCTTGGCTGACGGAATCAGCGCTTATCGCCTCGGATTTTTCGCTCATCTGCGCCACGCCTGAATTTTATAGCGTGAAAGGCTTGCAGAGACTGGCCTCCTTCATTTCAAATATCGGCGAAAGACACCCGATGAATGTGCTTGGGGTGGCGCTCTCCTTCTGGAATCCACGCGGAAAGAGCAACCAGAGCTTTCTCGAAATCATCGAAGCCACTTTCCCTGGCAAGCTCTTAGATACCAAAGTGCGCCGCGATATTCGCGTGGCCGAAGCCTCGATCTTCGGCAAGCCAATTTTCGATATATCGCCAAAAAGCCGCGCAGCTGAAGATTATGCGGCTCTGGCAAAAGAACTTCTCAAACGTATGAAGTAAAACAGGTTTACATGGCAAAGGTAAATTCATTTCTCGCTCAAAGATTAAAGCAAGCCACGCAGAAGTTTTCCAAAATCACAGCGTTGGCAGAACTCTCTTCGAAAGGAAACTTGTCGACCTTTTCGGGCATCTTTCGCGTCACGCCTCTTTCCGCTACTGAACAAGAAGCTCTGCGCTTTATCTTAGATGAGCACAGTCTAGAAGGCGTAAACGTCAAAGAGGACTTTCATCAGCTCTCGACGATCACAACCGAAGTTAAAGCAATCAATAACCAAGCAGCCATTTTGCACGGAGAGCGCATCAAAAAAGCTCAACAGATCCTGAAAAAATATCAAGACGGCGCTTTCAGCGCCTGGCTGATCGCCGCCTACGGAAACCGCCAGACGCCTTATAACTTCCTGCAATACTATGAGCTGCATACGGCACTGCCGCAAGCGCTTCATCCCAAACTGGAAGAGATGCCGCGTCAGGCAATCTATGCGCTCGCCAGCCGCGAGGGCGCGCAAGAAAAGAAGGTAGAAATCATTAAAAACTATCAAGGCGAGCCTAAGCAGGAGCTCCTTTCGCTCATCCGTCAGACATTTCCTCTGGATCAGGAAGATCGCCGTGCACAAAATTTGGCTGAGGTGGCCATCGGTTCCCTCGCACGTCTTCAAAAGATGATCAACGATCCGCAATTTAAACCTTCTGCTCAACAGAAAAAAGAGATTCGGGAGGCGTTAACCTCCTTGCTCTCATTGACGGACTAATGGATCCACATCGCGTTTACGAGAGCCCGCTTACATCTCGCTATGCCAGCGGTGAGATGTCTTTTTTATTCTCTGCGGAATTTAAATATGTCACCTGGCGCAAGCTCTGGATCGCCTTAGCCAAGGCACAAAAGAAGCTCGGTCTTCCCATCACTGACGCGCAGATCAAGGAGCTCGAAAAACAGCTTCACCAGATCGATTATGCGAAAGCTGCTGAGTATGAAAAACAGTTCCGGCATGACGTGATGGCCCACATCCATGCGTATGGAGATCTCTGTCCCAGCGCGAAAGGGATTATCCACTGGGGCGCGACCTCGTGTTTTGTCACTGATAATACCGACCTCATCCAAGCCTATGAAGCCTTAAAGTTTTTGCGCGCAAAAATTGTCCAGACGGTCCGACATTTAGCCGACTTTGCTAAAGAGTATGCAGAACTTCCCTGTTTAGGCTATACCCATTTCCAAGCTGCGCAACCGACCACCGTGGGAAGGCGTGCCTGCCTCTGGATTCAAGATCTCTTGCTCGATTTGCGCGACCTGGAGACCCGTCTCGCTGATTTCCCCTTTTTAGGCGCAAAAGGGGCCACAGGCACGCAGGCCTCCTTTCTCTATCTTTTCGATGGGGATCACCAAAAAGTTAAAAAATTAGACGAGCTCATCGCCGAAGAGATGGGCTTTTCCAGTCTCTTTCCTATTTCCGGGCAGACTTATACGCGTAAACAGGACATGCGCATCTTCTCAATCTTATCCGGCATCGGCGCTAGCGCACATAAATTTGCCACAGATATGCGCCTCTTGGCGCACCTTAAAGAGCTCGAAGAGCCCTTCTCTTCGAAACAGGTGGGCTCATCAGCCATGCCCCACAAGCGCAATCCGATGCGCTGTGAAAGGATCTGCGGCCTGGCGCGCTTCTTGCTCTCTTTGGGCGAAAACCCCGCTTACACAGCGGCGACGCAATGGTTGGAGCGGTCGCTTGACGACTCGGCCAATCGCCGCCTGGCTCTCCCCGAAGCCTTTTTAACCGCTGACGCCGTCTTGAATCTTCTAGCCAGCGTGACCTCCAAGATCGTGGTCAATCCGAAGATTATCGAAAAGCATCTGCGCGAAGAGCTCCCTTTCATGGCTACGGAAAATATTCTGATGGAAGCGGTCAAAAAGGGCCGAGACCGACAAAAGGTGCATGAACGGCTAAAGATGCATACGCATAAAGCGGCAGAACAGATCAAAGAGGGCAAGGAAGCCACAACTCTTTTGGAAGCGATCTGGAACGATGCCGAGATCGGCTTGACCCAAAAAGAGGTGCAGGCGCTGACTAAAATCGAACTCTTCACGGGAAGATCTGTTCAACAGACACAAGAATTTCTTAAGGAGCAGGTCGAACCGGTCTTAAAGACCTACGCTAAACTGAGCTCTTCCCTTCCGCCAATTGAGATTTGATCTCAGCCAACAAAAGAGCCTCGGCAATTTTTTTCTTCGTCGCTTCTTGCGGCTCGATGAGCGGAAGACGCATGCGAGGGGTGCATTTGCCCATCAAGCTCAGCGCATATTTGATACCGATTGGGTTACCTTCCAAAAAAATCGTTCTGCATAGCGGCAAAAAGCGCATGAATAGCTCGCGCGCTTCGACTAATTTCTGCTGCTGCATAAGCACAACTATTCGCTTCCATTCGTGTGGAATGAGATTGCCCATGACTGAATAAACGCCTGCACCTCCAGCGGCAATTGAGACCAAGGTCAAAGAGTCATCGCCTGTAAAAATGGGTTTGGACGTGAGCTGAACGAGATCGGTGAGTAGATCGAGATCCGCCGACGTTTCTTTGACTCCTGCAACTCCGGGGATCAAACAGAGCTCAGCAATTTGGGCAGCCGTTAGGCGTACACCCGTTCGTACAGGGTGATGATAGAGAATGGTTGGAAGACCTACTTTCGTAATCTCTTTCATGTGAGCCACGATACCAGCAAAACTTGGGCGATTGTAATAAGGGACGATCGCCAAGCAGCCATCAGCGCCAGCTACTTTTGCCTGCTCTGTGAAAAAAACACTCTTGCTAGTGTCATTTGTACCTGTGCCAGCAATGATAGGCAGTTTGCCTTTGGCGATCTGAACGGCTCTTTCAATCAGGCTGGCTTGCTCTTCGCAAGAGAGCGTGGGTGCCTCGCCTGTAGTTCCGCAGATGACGAGCCCATCAGAGCCCGCAGCAACCAGCTCTTCGACCAGTCGTTCAAAAGCGCCCATATCGACTTCACCGATCTCAGTAAACGGTGTGGGAAGAACGACAAAGAGTCCGTGTCTCATATTTGTTTCCTTCTCTTTACATACAATATTCCCGCGCCAATCATGGCCATCACTCCACCGAAGACTAGCGCCAGCCCAGGAAGAATGGCTGCAAAGGCCGCACCTACCAGCGCGGTTAAAAGTTCGGCAAGCACCTGCACCGAGGTAAGCGTCCCCATTGCCAGACCTTGCATATCCTGCCGTGCGGCATTGGAGACGATCACGCCACCGTTGGTCAAGCTGAGCCCGAGCAGTGCCCCGATCAGAGGAACCGTCCATATGATGCTATACACCGAGGAGGGCAGAACGACAATGATAAACATGAGGCCAAGCAAGGGGGTAAAGATAATCGCCGCGAGGTTTGGGGTGAGCTTTTTTGAAAGTCGTGTGCCAAAAGTGATTAGCGAGAGCGCAAAAATTACCGAGTTATACACCATCACATAGGCGAGTTGTGAAGAGGTGAAGTGAAAAACTCTTTCCAGATAAACAGGAAAGAAGCGGAAAAAGCTAAAGGCTGCCAAAGCCATGAAAAAATTCGCATAGTAGAGTAGGCGCATTGGCTTCTCTTTTAAAAGCGCGACCTGTTCTTTTACAAAAGGCTCTCGCACATTGACTGACGGCCGGAGAGTCTCTTCAGATCCAAAATAGATGATGCCTATGCCTACCACTGTGAGCAGTGCCGCGATCCAAAATGGCGTGGCAAAAGTAAACCAGCTCACAAGGGTAGGATCGGCTGAGGATTCCTCCCAAAAACGGACCGATGACAAACCCTAAACAGATAAACAGATTGATCCAGCCAAAATGAAAGATCTTATCGTGAGGCTGATCATCTTGCGTAATATCTGCGATGACAGCTTGCGCAATCGCTATGTTGCCTTCAAAAAATCCGCAGATGAGCAGTCCGCTAAAAATCCCCGCGATAAAAAAATAGGTAGTGGAAAGCGCCGTGATAATGTAGCCGAGAATCGATCCAGCCAAACTATAAAGAATGATCTTTTTCCTGCCGAAATGATCCGAAAGACGCCCCAGCAGCGGAGAGCCGATCAGTTGCCCAAGCGGATAGGCGGTCATGATCACCCCCAAGACCAAAATCTTCTTATGCATCGAAAAACTCTGCGGCAAAATGGAGAGCTCAGGATCGAGGAACATCGCCGGGAAAATCGGCAAAGCAATGGAAAAGCCGATATAGGCGAGCAGTATGACGATCGCATAAGGCAAGAGCTGGCGCTTGAAATGAGGGAGCATCATAGATTATGAACGAATCTCCCAATCGATCGGCTCTTTCCCGTTTTTTTTCAAGAACTCGTTGATCTTTGAAAAATGGCGGCAGCCAAAGAAACCCTCATGCGCGGAATAGGGCGAAGGATGCGCAGCCATGAGCACCGCGTGGTGATTATTAGGATGCTGCGCGATATGTTGATACTTGTCTTGGGCTGATTTTCCCCACAACACGAAGACCAGCGGATCGGTTCTGGCAACCAGCCGAGCGATCACCGCATCGGTAAACTGCTCCCAACCTTGGCCATGGTGAGATTTGGGCTCTTTAGCGCGTACGGTTAGGATAGCATTCAACATGAGCACACCCTGTTTTGCCCAGCAGGAGAGACACCCATTTTGGGGATAGGGAACCTTCACGTCATCACACAGTTCCTTAAAAATATTTTTTAAGGATGGGGAAGGGTATGCCGCATTGGACGCTAAAAGACAACCCATGTGCCTGACCCTCACCATGATAGGGATCTTGGCCCACAATCACTACCTTAACCTGGCTGAAAAGGGTCTGCCGAAAGGCGTTAAACACCAGAGGATCAGCAGGATAGATAATCTTTCCCGCCGACTTTTCCTTAGCTAAAAAGGCCTTCAGATCCTTAATATAGGGCTTCCCCAGCTCCTCTTTGAGCTCCACGTGCCAGCTCTTATCGAGCGTCATGTTCATCGGCTACCCCCAATCGAAGACAGATAACCTACCAGGAAAAAATATTGTCGCCAATCCTTCAATCAAACCACCGAGCACACCGAGAAAAGAATTTTCTTTTTCTTTTCTTCTCGGTGTCCTCCTCGGTGCTCTCGGTGTTTAATTCCCTCTTCACTCCTCATACCTTGACATAAACCTTCGGCAAACTTTACGATTTCCCTCTTTTAATAGGAGTAATATGAACGACTTAGCTGAAAATAATCTGATTCGTTTTAAAAATATTTCTAAGAAAAAAGAGACGATGTACGCCAACTTTCAAAGTGAAAGGCCTACGCGCTGGCGTGAACTTCTCCGCTTCTATTTCTGTCGATATCTCTGCTGCTGAAGTCCATCCTGGCGATGTCTTGGAAAAAATCATCGAAGAGTGCGCCCGCATCGGCGTCAAAGAATTCAAACGCGCCGAATTCCAATTCGAAGGCCTCACGACTATCTAATTTTCTATCTGGGTGTAGCGCAGCTTGGCTAGCGCACTAGCATGGGGTGCTAGGGGTCGGAGGTTCAAATCCTCTCACCCAGATTCTTTTTCTTGTCATCTAACGCCAACGGCATCCTTGGGATCTAGCATTAAAAGTTGGTTTGGCCATTTTTAAACGTTTTTCTACTTTTTTGATGTGCTCGGCAGGAGGAATATTTTCAGGTGGAGTGCCGCCGATTTTAGCAATAGCAGCTCGAACCTCTTTTCCTACTGTTTCATGGGCTTCAATAGCATCTCTTTGATTCTTGATGTTTTCACGTTTGAGCTTTTCTCGTGTTTGCGTCATCCGAAACTGATTGGCTGCAAGCTCCGTTCTATCCATCCGATCCATCAGTTGTTCTTTGGGATCAATCCCTTTACGAGCTTTGATTGCATCAGATCCAAGCCCTCCATAGAGTCCTTTGTAGCCTGCATCATGGAAGATACCGAACATTTTATTTTGGACACCGGCATCGCGAGCTGCCCCGGAGAGAGCTTTGAAATCTTGAGAAGCTTGTTTGCGCAACTCTAAGCGTTCGAGATCTGCAATAGCAGCATCGGTAAGTTCTTGTCGTCGAGTTTGAATTGCAAAATACTTTTGAGCATGGGCAATTTCTGGTTTTCTAGAGTCTCCATTTTGAGCAATGAGATAGCAGGCAAAACGCGAAAGATGATAATCCTCAACAACTTGAGTGGCCCCTTTGCCACCATTGATCTGGGTTACCGGCGCCGGTAAAGTGATGCTTGGGATCATTTCCAGACTGTTTGCAAGACTCTATGGCTTTTTCAATCGCATTTTCAAATCGTCTGCCATTTAGAATATCCCAAAGAGAGACTGCAAGTTCTCTTGCGCTCCAATACTCAATTCCATGCTGATTGATCTTTTTTAGATCTTCAAATGACAGTTTGCTGGGAATCAGGCTATTATCATCATCTTTTTCCATGCATTTGCTCCTCGAGAATTCATAAAGCGAAAAAGTATATATAGAAAAAAGATTTTAAACAACTTAGTCAAATCTTCTTCGAGCTTGTTGATTTTATAGGCTCGTTGACTCGAAATGGACTGTGCCTTATCCATACAATAATATTTATGGCTGAATACGACCGATTCCGATTTAAGTGGTGGGCCCTGCTGGGAGTGTCTCTCCTTGCCTTCACCGCCTTCTTAGATGCCACCATCGTCGATACAGTGCTGCCGTTCATCCAGACTGCATTACAGGCAAACATCTTACAACTTCAGTGGATAGCCAACATCTTCACGATCATTCTTAGCATGACGATGATCGCCGTGGGGAAATTTGCAGATCTTTGGGGTCGAAAAAGAGTCTTCTATTGCGGCGTGGTCATTTTTGGCATTGCCGCACTTGGCGCGGGTTTAAGCCCGAGCGTAGAAATGCTGGTTTTCTTTCGTGGGCTTCAAGCTCTTGGCGCATCGACTGTTTTTGTCGCCTCTGCAGCTTTATTATCGGATGTATTTCCCGAACGCGAACGCGTAAAGGCCATCAGCATTTACGGTGGAGTGACGGGTTTTGGACTTATGATCGGTCCCTTTCTTGGAGGAGTCTTGGTCGATCTTCTCAATTGGAGATGGGTATTTTGGATTAACCTTCCTTTGATTGCTGCAGGCCTTGCAGCTTGTTCTTTTAGCTTAAAGGACTACTCCCGCGAGAAACATTCAGTCAAAATCGATTGGTGGGGCCTTATTTTTCTGATTTTTGGCCTAGGATCTTTGATGTACGGCATCATTGCAGGCGCACAGGAAAACTGGTCGTCGATCGCCGCCTGGATCTTCCTTGGAGCAGGCTTGGTCGGTCTGGTCCTCTTGATTATTCTCGATGAGTATCGCAAAAATCCTCTGCTCGATCTCCACATTTTCAAAGACAACCTCATTGTCCTCGCAGCGCTAAGTTGCGCTCTTGCAGGTGTTGTCTCCACAGTGTTTATGTTTTTTGATCCTCTCTACCTACGCATTCTGCGCGGAT
The DNA here is from genome assembly GCA_963709365.1 of uncultured Chlamydiales bacterium. Classification (GTDB taxonomy): domain Bacteria; phylum Chlamydiota; class Chlamydiia; order Chlamydiales; family Rhabdochlamydiaceae. The sequence goes on along the minus strand of CAVPVU010000002.1, from coordinate 1,890,464 downwards.
TATCTCCTCTCTTCATCGGCCTTCTCATCGCCGTTATTCCTGCTGCGCAAGCCCTTATCTCCTTTATCTTTAATCAATCGGTGAAATGGTTTGGAGTCGCTAACCTGCTTTTTATTTCAGTCATAGCTGCATTTCTAGCCGTTGTCTTGCACCGGCTGATCTATCTCGATACACCGATCCTATTCTTGATTCTTCCTTTTTTCCTTCTGGGGGTCAATTGGGGGTTAAGCAATGCATCAATGATCACAGCGGTTAATCAGGTTGTCGCTTCTCGTGAAATTGGAGCAGCCATCGGAACAATCTCAACTATTTGGAATATTGTAGGCTCTATACTTTTGGCAACGAGCGCAGCCGTTTTCCACTCTGTAGAAATTCACGCCTCATTTTTGCCCGCCTTTCACAGCGCGATTAACTTCAATATTGCCTTTGCAGCTATCATCCTCGCTGGAACCATCTGGCTCCGCCTTAAGCTAAGAAAACAATCCACAAAAGAAGTCTAACCCTGATTTGGGGGATAATTTGTTCAAAACTCTGATCATAAACCGTGCAAAACTCTGTTTTTGAGCTTCGATTGTTCGCATTTTCGGACTTATCTCCAGTTGTTCAACAATTCATGAACAGGATTTTTCTATTGAGAAGTGAGTGCACCTTATCGACATTTCCACATCGCTAAAATAGGAAGATATCCTAACATAAATATATAGATAATAGAGGGAGGCTGTGGAACCTATCTTGAAAGTCTAAATATTTGATTTTTGATGGATTTTTTCGCAGATTTTAATTCCGCTTCGTAGGACATACTTGAGAAAGTAGGCCAAGAAGCGGGATTAAAAGGTGCGGAAAAAGGCGCGAAAAGCGAATATTCAGAATTTCAAGATAGGTTCTAAGGTGTTGGCATCTTCTTTGTCAGTTTTGGATTTCTTTGATCTGACACATTTTGCTCATGCGGCGCTTTTCGAAAAGTGCCAGTATCCTTGGGAGGCTTTGAGTCATCTTTCGGCCTATTTGAAGGCTAAGGCCTTGGGCAAAATTGAAGCAGAGGTGCCTGATGGCGTCTTCTTAATCAATGCATCAACGATCTCCATTGGTCCGGGCACGATCATCGAACCTGGGGCATATATTCACGGTCCTTGCTTGATCGGGGCGAACTGCACGATCCGGCATGGGGCTTATATTCGCGGCGATCTACTCTGTGGGAACGGCTGCATCATCGGCCACGCGACGGAGATTAAGCATTCGATCCTGTTGAACAACGCCATGGCGCCGCATTTTAACTATGTCGGCGATAGCATCTTGGGCAATCAGGTCAATTTAGGCGCTGGCGTGGTCTGCGCAAATCTGCGTTTGGATCATGCGCCAGTGAAAATCTATCACGCAGATCAAGTTATTCAGACCAATCTAAAAAAACTGGGTGCGATCATCGGAGATGGCTCACAAGTCGGCTGTAACTCTGTACTCAATCCCGGAACACTGCTTAGCAAAAAGTCTCTCATCCTTCCCTGCCAAAACATCGGCGGGAAAAAGTAAAAGCGTTTTACAGTAAAGGCTGGTTTCATTTTTTTACAGCTTTGAATTTACCTTTTGCGCAGAATGGAAAAAACCGAAACCGGGTTTAAAAATGGCCACACAGATCTTTTCTGCAAAGACGTTTACGGATAAACCTCACTCATCATTCTTCTACTTCCACAAAGATCGCATAGAACAAGAGATCGCCAAAAGCATTGGCGGTTTCGGCGAGAAGAGCAAGCTGCGCGACGCGGTCGAATATGCGCTGACCAGTGCGGGAAAACGGTTTAGACCACTCGTAGTTTTGCTGATCGCAGATGCGCTTGGACATGGTTTAAACGTTTACGATGCGGCGCTTTCGGTCGAGTTTTTCCATACCGCTTCGCTCATCGCAGATGATCTTCCGTGCATGGACAACGAAGAAGAGCGACGCGGCAAGCCTACCGTACACAAAGTCTTTGGCGAGACCATCGCGCTACTCTCTAGCTACGCGCTCATTACCGCTGCCTTTGAGAAGATTCACAAAAATGCGCTGATCATGAAGGAGGCAGAAGCTCCCTTTTCCTCATACAGTGATCAGGCCAGTATGATCGCTCTCGAAAGTGCCGCACGCTGTGCGGGGATTTTAGGCGCCACCGGCGGGCAGTTCTTAGATCTTTTCCCCCCAAATTACAATCTCGAAACAGTCAAGCAGGTCATCTATAAAAAAACTGTGACCCTGTTTGAGGTCGCCTTTGTCTTTGGCTGGGTATTTGGCGGAGGAGACTTGTCCAACATCGAGCTACTTAAAAAAGCCGCCTATCACTTAGGTATGGCCTTCCAGATCGCTGATGATATCAACGACATGCTCAGCGACGAGAAAAAACAGAACGAGATGAATATCGCCCGGCTGATCGGCAAAGAGCGCGCGCTGCTCGTCTTCGAAGAAGAGATGGCCAAGCTAAAAGAAAAGCTCAGCGCACTTAAGTTGAACACGCCGTCTTTCGACAAACTCTGTGACATGCTCACCAAGCTAGCTACTGAGACAGTTCCTTAGATTACACTTCTGCGAGTTCAGCGGCTGATTCGGCCTTGCCTAGTACTCCACCTTTTTCCATGGCGGCTGCCAGGGTGAGCTTCTCGAGCTCGTCGCAGAGCTGTGGGTTCTTTTTGAGTTCTTCGCGCGCGGCTTCGCGGCCTTGGCCGAGCCGTTGACCTTTGAAGCTGAACCAGGTGCCTTTCTTTTCGAGGACGCCGAGGTCGGCGCCGAGGTCGAGGAGTGAGCCGATGCGCGAGATGCCCTCGTTGAACAGGATATCAAATTCCGCTGTTTGGAAGGGTGGCGCGAGCTTGTTTTTCACGACTTTGACTTTGACGCGGTTGCCGATATCTATGTTGTCTGGCCCTTTGATGCTGCCGATGCGGCGGATGTCCAAGCGGATAGAAGAGTAGAATTTCAGCGCCTTTCCGCCAGTCGTCGTTTCTGGGTTGCCGAACATCACCCCGATTTTCTCGCGCAGCTGGTTGATGAAGATGGCACAGGTATTGCTTTTAGAAAGCGTTGCAGCCAGTTTACGGAGCGCCTGCGACATCATGCGCGCTTGCAAACCCATAAAAGAGTCGCCGATTTCGCCTTCCAGTTCGCTTTTGGGCACAAGGGCGGCTACCGAGTCGATCACGATCACGTCGATCGCATTGGAACGCGCGAGCATCTCGGTAATGTTGAGCGCTTCCTCACCCGAGTCAGGCTGAGAGATCATCAGCTCATCCAGATTAACGCCGATTTTCGCCGCATAGGAGGGATCGAGAGCGTGTTCTGCGTCGATGTAAGCGGCCAGGCCGCCGCTCTTTTGCACGTTGGCCACGATATGCGTAGCGAGGGTGGATTTTCCTGAAGATTCCGGGCCATAGATCTCGATGATCCTGCCTCTTGGCACGCCGCCGATACCGAGAGCGATGTCGAGGGCGATGGCCCCGGTCTTGATCACATTGATCTGGCGATTAGAAGAGTGTTTGCCCAGCGTCATGATCGAGCCTTCACCGAACTGTTTCTCAATATGTGAAATAGCTAGATCGAGAGCTTTTTTCTTAGCCGTATCGTTTGACATAGGAGACCTCTTGTTAGTGTGTTTAGAATGTATTCTGCTCAATTAAGAGAAAGAAAACCAGCGATTAATCACAAAGCAAGTTTCATCCACCCAGCGGCTCACAGGTCTTCTTTTATAATTTTGCTCAATCTCATTCAGACGGACCGAAAGAGGATAGGTCACTACGCCGTGGCCTGCTAGACTTTCAATGGTTTCGTTTTGATTCATCACGATAATCACATGTCCTTTCCAGGTAATTAGATCGAGGGGGCGCAGAAGTTTTTGAATCTCTTCCAAGGATTTTCCTTCTATGGGAAGGCTTTTGCCGAAAGAGACTAACTCTGAGGTGTTACGCGGCGTAGAGCCATCGGTCGCCCAATAGAGAAGACCGGAACAGTCGACTCCGTGAAAGGCCCAAGTTTTAAATATTTTCTCCTCCAGAGTTCTAGCGGGTGGATAGAGATCGAGCATGTAGGGCACGCTAGGCCAGCTTCCTCCCCAGACGTACATCATGCCTTTCAAGCTTTTCATCCTATGCAAAATCAGATCAGGCGTAGGACAGATCTGCGCTCTTTCGGGAGGTTCATGTGCTGTAAACGAGAGGAACCGGCTGTCTGCATAGAGAGAGTCACCGGCATAATCGCGTGTTTTGACACGAAAAATATGCTCGCTGCACCGGTCCAGAAGCTCGAATTTTGTTTGAGGCAGGGCCACCGTCTCGACCGCGCGCAGCAAATCGCGATTATCCAGGGGCAAGGATGCGCCATCGCTGCCGCCAAAGATCTCGCGAAAGTGTGGTGTGTTTAAAATCGGCGTAGGAAATTTAGCAATTGCGAACTGTGAAGGCAATGACATAATATGCAGCTAAATCTCGAGGTAATTATGAAAAATCTGTTTCTTCTGGTCATTGTGGCTGTCGGCTTTGCTTCCTGTCAACCCGCACCGCAAAAATCCTCGAAGCAGATGCAAGGACAGATTTTACGCATCAACCTTGGAGAAGAGCCTCAAACGCTCGATCCGCGCAAGGCGCGCGACCTCAGAGATCAGACCGTGATGCGTCTGCTTTTCGAAGGGCTGACGCGTATCAACCGCGCAGAAAAGCCCGAGCTTGCCTTGGCTAAAGATGTCGAAACCTCAGCTGATTTAAAGACTTACACCTTTCATTTACGCCCTTCTAAATGGTCAAATGGAGAGGCTGTCACAGCAGATGATTTTGCCTATGCCTGGAAAAAGATTCTCGATCCACAATTTCCAGCGGACTACGCCTTTCAGCTCTATGTGCTTAAAAACGCCAAAGCCGCTAAACAGGGGCTGGTGTCTTTGGATGAGGTTGGCATTCAAGTGGTTGATCCCTTAACTTTAAAGCTCGATCTCGAGCAGCCTACTCCCTACTTAATGGAACTGCTCGCCTCTCCATTTTTTTTCCCTGTGAATAAAAAACTCGATGAAGCGAACCCAAACTGGATGCAGAAGGTTTCGACATTTGTCTCTAATGGACCTTTTGTATTGAGCGAATGGAAGCACCAAGATCTGCTCAAAGTGAAAAAAAATGATGTCTATTGGGACAAAAATGCGGTAGCTCTAAATGAGATCAATTTCTTCATGGTGCGTGAAGAGACCGAATTTAAAATGTTTGAGAAGCAGGAGATCGATTGGGCCGGATCACCGCTATCGATTCTTCCAGTGGATGCTTTGGAAGAGCTAAAAAAGAGCGATCTTTTACATGTAAAGCCGATCCTCGGCACCTCCTTTCTGCGCACGAATGTCGAGCGCGCACCCTTTAATCACGCCTGGATCCGCTGGGCCTTTGCGCTGGCCATCGACCGAAAAGCGATTGTCGAGCACGTTCTGCGCGGAAATCAGATCCCCGCTACAGGCATTGTCCCGAACTCTCTAAATTTGCAAAAGGAGCCCTATTTCCAAGATGCCGATGCCAAGATGGCGCGGGCCCTCTTTGAAGCGACCTTGAACCATCTCGGTTGGAAAAAAGAAAAGCTGCCCGAAATCACCCTCACTTACGTGCAGCTCGAACGCAATCACCTGGTTGCGCAGGCGCTTCAACAACAATGGTTTGAGGCCTTTGGCATCCGCGTGAGATTGGAAGCCATTGAGAAAAAGGTCTACCTAGACCGTCTGGCAAAACAGGACTACCAGCTCTCAACGGGTTCTTGGCTGGCTGACTTCAACGATCCGATCAACTTTCTGGAGACCTTCAAATATAAGAAAGCCAGCACAAACAATACGCTGTGGGAAAATCCTTCATATGTGCAGCTGCTCGATCGCTCAGGAGTGTTAGCGGATGTCGAAGAGCGACGTCAGACGTTGAGTCAAGGAGAGCAGATTTTGATCGATGAGATGCCGGTCATTCCTATATTTCATTTCACGTTGTTATATGTAAAAAAGCCTACTCTTAAGGACGTGGTTTTAACATCCATGGGAAATATCGATTTCAAATGGGCGCATTTTGAGGAGAGTAAACCATGAAACTCATCGCGGTTTTTTTACTCTTGTGCACAGGAACTTGCTTTGCCGGATCGGTGCGTTTGATCAATGATAGTCCGCATAAGCTTCGCGCCGTGATCCGAGGAAATGATGGCACAAATCTCGGAGAATTGATGGTCGAACCGGACGCGGCAACCACTTGGAATGATCAGTACGCTCGCACGGGTGAGTTCCAAAAGGGGAATATTTATCAGAACCAACCCTATCGCTCGCAAACGCCCTATACAGTTCTCTGGTACTGCGAAGATGGCAACGACTTTTCCTTTTATGAATATGTCAATACTGGCAATACGGTCACGGCCAAAGGTGGCGCTGGCACGCGCCAGTGCAAGTTGAAAAAGAAGAATCCCAAAAGCACGGAGCCCGAGCAGTTCTTTGAGAAAGAAGCCAAAAAAGAACAGCGAGCCGTGGGCCCTCCCAAGTACTAAAGGCGAAACGACCCAAACGACAAGAAAATCAAAACACCGAGAGCACCGAGAACCGCCGAGGGGGGATGAGAGAATTTTTCTCGGTGTTTAAATTTCCCTTAACTTTAATAAGTTTTTAAAAGAGAAGCAGTTCATCAACCGGAAAGTCATGAGCCTCAACCGGCAGCAGATCTTGGCTTAACTGCTCCTTAAAACCTATGCCGATGCGCAAAGGGTTTAAGTCTTTATCAGAGAGCTTTTGCAAAAAGCGATCATAGTAGCCCTTACCACGCCCAAGACGATTCTTAGCATGATCAAAGCCCAGGCCTGGCACTAGAATACAATCGATCTTTTTGAGATCGATTGTTTCGCATCCCAATTGTTGATCGAGAGCTGTGACGATATAGATCGCGAGATCATCCCCGTTGATTTTGGGTAGCAATAGACGTTCATGGGTGGCAAGCTGGGCGTTCACAGCGGAGAGATCGATCTCTTCGGCGAAACTTGCAAAAGAGAGCACATAACCGAAGGGAGCAAGCATAGGTGAGAGATGTGCAAAAAGAGCTGCTGAGGCTTGCGTGCGCCTCTCTGAGCTCATCTGGGCAAGCGTCTTTTTGAAGTGACTTCGATAATACGTCTTATTCGGTATGGAGAAGGGGTTTGCCTCGTTCATAATTGACTCTCTTCAAAAATTTGCCATGAGGATCGTAGAGAGTGGCCACACCATCACCAGTGTCAATTTTTGAAACGGGATGTTTTTCACCACGTTTGAAATAGGTTCCTGAGGTCAATTTGTCATTGTCATACTCTTCGTTGAGCATAATTGAGCCATCGCGATACCAAGCAAAGCTCATGCCATGTTTTTTATTCGAGGTCAATTCGCGCTGACTTTCGACAACACCATTGTCATACCAGGTTTTAACCAGGCCATGGAGCGTGTCGCCCTGCCAGGTCACGAGAAGTTTGGGTAGGGCCTTTCCCTCTCTGTTCGGCGGGTAGTATTCGATCTCCTCTCCGCTCTTCTGACCATCTTTGATGGCAAATTCGCGCTGCAGGGCGCCATTGTCTTCGAATACTTGGACAGAGCCTTCGGGAACGCCATGATGAAATTCGACCAGCGAATGCAAGGTGGTCTCGTTGAAAAGAGCTTGTTTGCCTTCGCCATCAGAGACCTCGGCAACTTTCATGCCTTTGCGGTCAAAGTAGATGCCACTTTTTAGCTGATTTTGGGCATAAAGCTCTTTGTATTTGATCTGAGCCGCTGTCCAGAAGCCCTCAGCGATGCCTTCTTTCAGATCTTTTTGGAAGCAGATCTTCTCTTGAATGCTGCTATCATCAGCATAGACAATGACCTGTCCCATCACCTGGTTTTGCACATAGGGGATCTCCTTTTGCAGCTGCCCAGACGGGTAGTAGTACTTTGAAATGCCTTCGAGAGAGCCTTTGCTGTAAAAAATTTCGGCCAAGCTCTTTCCCTGTTCATTCCACACTTGGCTCTTGCCGTCGAAAAGCCAACTGCTCTGTGCGATAAAGCTTAGATCGGCCACTCCTTCGATCACATGGGCTTCAAGTTTAAGCTGCCCATTTTCATACCACTCTCGATAGAGTCCATGCGCTCGGCCATCGACGACCTCTAAAAAGTGCGAGACTTGGCCGTTAGCATGATAGTTCGTGAGCTGAGAATGCGTCTTGCCCTGGTCATCACGCCCATAAACCCGCAAGATTTTCTGAAAAGGCTGCGGTGCGAGGAAGTCGACATTCTGATATTGCGCCAGACGATCTTTGGTGCTGACAGTCTCGGAAAAGCCGTGCCGGTCTACGAGCTGAATGCTGAGAAGAGGCTTATCCTTTTCTTGAGATGCCTTTTGACTGCAAGCAGACAAAAGCAGTAATAGAACGAGCAATCTTTTTTTCATCTGTTTTTCACGGGTTGGCGTTTGATGATTTGCATGGCGACTTCAAAAACCTCTTCATCGCCCTGATTTAATTGTTTAGTCAGCTCAAAATTTTTAACTGTGAGCTGGGGTGCATGCTCTTCAGGCAGAAAGGCGCCGATGCGCACGTCTTCGATTAGGCTTAAGACTTTTTTAAGCTCCTCCTCATTGAGCATGACCGGCTGTTTAAGTTTGACTTCCGCTTCCTCGAGCTGGTCCGAAAATTTAGGATTTTCTTCGAGAAACTGAAAGCGGTTTTCACCGCCGCCGCGCGCAGGATAGGGAGAGGCAAACGCGAGACTCTCTAGATTCTTTTCGAGGAAGTTCTCATCGCCCTGTTTAATTTTGGCCATCAGTTCACGCTCGCGCTCTTTCTGCTCGACTAGCTGATGGCAGCGCTGCTCAAGGCTGGCGACCTGCAAGCTTTTTTCACTCGCGTCTTGCATTTGGAAAAAAAAGAGTCCGAGCAAGCATAGCAGCGGCAGAGGTGCCACACTGAGAATGATAAAAGGCAGAGTCTCTTTTTTCACAAACGAGGGAAGTTTCATCGTTTCACGCTCTTTAAATAAAACGTTGTCCGGTAGATGTTCTGCTCTACACTCCACGCTACTTCTGGCTTAGGATTAACCAGTTCGTCTCCTTTGAGGAGGGCCTCGCGAAATACTCTTGCGGCTGCAGGCGTAGCCGCCGTAAATTTAAGCTCCACTTTAGCGAGATATGGATCGCGTGGGCCGTTCAGTTTTGGGTATTTGGCTAGCTCGTAGCGCACCTCTTTCACATCGATCTCTTCTGAGAGTAGCGGATGGCGGCTTAGCCAAGCTAAGAGATCGCTCACCTTGGGTGCCGTAGAGACGAGCGGAAAAGGCGGCTTTTCTTTGCTCAAGGCCTCTTCACATAAGGCGATCCCTTCGCTTAAACTTTCAAAATTTGTGTTCTTAGAAAGCGTAAAGCTAGAGAGCTTTTGTTTCAAGGAGGCTTCCTTTTGACCGATCAGCAAACGTCCACCTATAAAAAGCATCAGCGTGAGCGCCGCGCAGGATGAGAGGTAGTAAAGGGTAAGGCGCTGCTGCTTTTTTTTCAGACGAGGAGCAGTTAGATCGGCCAGTCGAAATTGAACCGTATCAGCATTTTTAAGCAGACCTTCCAGAGCCAGCCCGATTGGGACGGCCCAGGGAAATAGTTTATCCGAGTCTGGATGCTCGAGTAGCGCGTATTCCTTCAGATTAATAGAGGAGAGTCTGGCGCCGGTCAGCAGGAGTTTTTCTGGAGGGATAGGGGTCTTTTTTTTCAAAAACGCGAAAGCCCGATCGAGCTCTTTTTCGAGTGTCAGCTCAGAGAACTGAGCTGCGCCCAGAGCAAAAGTATAGACTTGCTGGAGTTTTCCTTCGATGATTGAGCCGCAAAAACTTTTTTGGTCGCCGATATGCAGGAAGAAGAGATTGGGCTGATCAGGTAAAAAGTGACGGGCGAAACGCCAAATCGCCGCAGGAGCGCATGAGACCTGATCTGGATCAAAATTTAGTGCCTGCAGCTGGGTCAAATGGTGCTGAACGATCGCTCTGGTCGTGGCGAGTAAGGAGACTTCAGATTCATTACGGCTTTTTTTGTTAAAAAAGGGCAGAAGGATGGTCTCTTCTGGAGGATAGGGAAGGGCAGCTTCAGCTTGAAAAGGCAGAATTTTGCGCATAGCGAGCCTGCTGCGCATTTTAAGCGAGAGCTTGCGCAAAACCAGTTCATCGCTATCTAAACCAGTGACGATCTTGGTCTCTGGTTTTGGCAGTTCTTCCGGCTGAAGTTGATTCAGCTCTTTTGTGAACGTAATCTCGATCGACTGTTTATTTTGCTTGAGAAGAGCGCAAAACTGCCTATCTCCTTCAACAAAAACCCCAAAGCTTTCCATGTCGGAAGAGTTTACCTTGTGAGAGGGTCAAAGCCAAGCATTTCTGATGAAAATTTTTTTATTACCTTTAGAAAATCGAGATAATGTATGATAGGAGGCTATGTTAGCCTATCTCATTCACCTTCTTTTTCTCTCCTACACGCTGATGATTTTCGTCAGAGTAGTAGGTTCCTGGTTCCCTGTGGTTGCAACCCACCCCATTATGCATTTTGTTAGCCGTTGCACAGACCCCTATTTGAATACCTTCCGGCGCATCATTCCTCCCATTGGAGGCGCGCTCGACTTAAGTCCCCTCTTAGGGTTCTTTGCCTTGCAGATCGCCGAACAGTTTCTATTAAGTTTTTTTAGATAAAAATCATGGAAGAATTGCATGCCATAGTCACCGGACGCGTCCAAGGCGTCGGGTTTCGGGCAACTACCAAATATCTCGCCGACGAGCTCCAGCTCAAGGGCTTTGCGCGCAATCTGGACGGCGGTGGGGTCGAAATCTGCGCCCAGGGCGAAAAAAAGAGCCTGGAACTTTTAATCTCACGCCTAAAAGCAGAGTTTGGGAAGCGCATCGAAAAGATCGATTTTCGCTACATTCCCTTCTCTAAAGCCCATAGCGGCTTCAAAATTTTTTAATGTTAGACTCTTGCATAGAAATCCAATTTTGCTCAATATAATGAGTAAAATTACTCAATGCTCTGAGTGAAATTTTAGGGAGTCATGAAGAAAAGGCCCGTTTTCAAGCAACTTCTCGAACGCCTGAAGGAACCGCGTAAGTTTATCCAGGTGCTTTTAGGCCCCCGGCAAGTGGGAAAAACAACCCTGGCGCTGCAGGCTGCAAAAGCAGTGGGCAAGCCCTGCCATTACATTTCTGCTGACCTGGCTACTTTGCAAGACCTCGCGTGGCTGCATGAGCAGTGGGAAATCGCTAGAAAAAAGATTAAAGATCAGAAAGGCGGCGCGCTTCTGATTATCGATGAAGTTCAGAAAATCCCACATTGGTCGGAAACGGTCAAATCCCTTTGGGATCAAGACTCAAGGAACAAAATCAATCTTTCTGTAATGATTCTAGGCTCTTCTCCCTGGTTAATGCAAAAAGGTTTGTCAGAAAGTCTTGCAGGGCGTTTTGAAACAATCCCCATTACGCACTGGTCTTTTACTGAAATGCATAGGCATTTTGGCTGGTCGGTGGAGAAGTACATTTATTTTGGAGGTTATCCTGGGGCTGCCCCTCTCGCTAAAGAAAAAGATCCTTCGCGCTGGTTCAATTACATCAATGAATCGCTTATCGAAACGACAATCTCACGAGATATTCTTTTAATGACGCAAGTCAATAAACCGGCGCTACTGCGCCGTTTATTTCAGCTTGGGTGCAATTATTCGGGACAAATTCTCTCCTACTCAAAAATGCTAGGGCAGCTCCAGGATGCAGGAAATACCACAACTTTGGCGCACTATCTTGATCTACTATCAGGAGCGGGCCTAGTTTGTGGATTACAAAAATTTGCACAGCAAAAAGTTAGGCAAAAGTCATCAAGTCCAAAATTTGAGGTATTCAATACAGCCTTAATGACGGCCCAGTCTGCAAAAACATTTAAAGAAGCGCGAAAGGATCATGCTTATTGGGGGAGGCTTGTAGAATCTGCAATCGGAGCCTACCTATTGAATAGTATCCGAGGAACACAGATTGAAATTTTTTATTGGCGCGAAGGGGATAGAGAGGTGGACTTTGTTTTAAGACATGGCGATAACATCACGGCCATAGAAGTCAAAAGTAACCATGAAAAGATCGTGCGCACAGGAATTGATCTTTTTGCCGAACAATTTCACCCCTCGCGAATCTTGCTTGTAGGCGAACAAGGCATTCCCGTGGAACAATTTCTCAAATCTCCGCTTACAGATTTTATTTGATCTCTTTCGAGCGACCTTCAAAGATTTCGAGAAGACGGGCGATATTAGCCGGCGAATCAGTGAAGGCGCGTTGAAGATCGGCGCTTTGGCGTTTGGTCTTTTTCTTGAGCAGGAGGGTGAAGAAGTCGGCAAAGTTCATCGTGGTGGCGCCTAGATGTTTTATCTTGCGAATGAGTTCGCGATCGGCGGTCACAACCGTTTTCTGTTTGGGATTTTTCGAAGCGGAGATCTTTTCAAGAATATATTCGTCGGCGCTTAAGCCCTCGGAGGTAAAGATCACTTCGACGGCTTCTAAGTGACGGCGGCTGACCCCGGCCAGTTTTTTTTCTGCGCTATCGAAGATGATGGAGACGCGCATCCCAGCTTCGTCGACTTCTTCGTCGAGGGTCGAAAGGAAGCGTTCGCGCGCTTTTTCAAGAGGGCGCGGGGCTTTTACGAGGCGAAATAATAGATTGTATCCGTCTACTAAATAGTGCATAATCGGGACTCTTAATTGCCCTATCCTCGCGTATGAACCGCTTTTTGACCATCTTATTAATCCCTCTTTTTTTCACTTCGCCGATTTTTGGGCAGCAAGTCTCGCTGGCTGAGATGGTCGATACCGCGCTCAAAAACAACCCAAAGACGCAAAAGGCTTGGGCGCGCACAAAACGCGCACAGGCTGCGCTCGGTGTCGCGCAGAGCCTCAACTATCCGCACCTCGATGCAACAGGTGGGGTGAACCACGGTTTTGAGGTGAAATTCCCCAACGGCCCCAACACAAATTTTACCTCCTACTCAGGCGAGCTCAGCCTCTCCTATCTGCTGTTTGACTTTGGCGAGAGGAGCGCCACGATTCACGCTACAAGGGATGCGTTAAGAGCGGCCAACTGGTGGTCTGATTTCACCATTCAAGAGGTCATCTACAAGGTCTTTGCCAGCTATTATGAATATCTAGATGCGGTTGAACTTTTGCGGGTTAAGGAGTGCACGCTCAGCGATGCTCAGCTGATTTTCTGTTCGGCTGAAGATCTGCATAAAGCTGGTCTACAATCGGTGACAGATCTGAGTACGAGCCGAGCTGAAGTGGCTCAAGTGCAGATGCGTGTGGCGCAAGAGAGAGCGCGTGTCGCCGTAGCTTATGGGCGACTGCTGACCAACTTGGGACTGCCTTTGGACACAGTTTTAGAGGTCCAAACCGAACCCGAAGGCATCAAAAGCCCACTTTTCTCTGAAAGCATCCCAAAATTGATCGCAGTGGCCGAAGAGCAGCGCACAGATCTTCTGGCGCAAAAGGCAAAATTATCCGAAATGCACCAACTGGTGAAAAAGGCCAATCGCGCGCCCCTCCCCAAGGTTAGAGGCTTAGGACAAGCGGGCTATCTGAAATATACCAAGCACCAGGAGAGCGGCTACAACTATAACGTCGGCGTAGCGGTCGAAATGCCCATATTCAAGGGTTTTGAATATATGTACCGCAAGCGTTTGGCCGTAGCTGAAGAAGAGCTGAGCGCGGCCGAACTCATCGAACTCCAAGAATCGATTGCGCTTGAGGTTTTAACTTATAGTGAATCGGTGAAGGCAGCCCAAGAGGCGCTCAAGTGGAGCTCCGATTATTTAACCGAATCGGCCAAATCTTATGACTCTTCGATGGAAAGATATAAAGCCGGATTGCAGAGCATTTTTGATCTTATCCAGGCGCAGCGCCTACTAGCCGACGCGCGTATCCGTAGAGCTCAGGCTTATACACAGTGGCTCGTATCATTAGCAGAGCTAGCTTTTGCAACAGGGAGCAAAATCGAATGAAATACAAGCATCTGATCAATCTTCTTCTCTTGCTGGCTTTAGCCAGCTGCTCGGGAAAAGGCGCTAAAAAAGCCGCTGCGCAAGGTTTTGTGCCTCCCCCTGTGCCTGTGCGTGTAGCAGAGGTGGCAGTGCGCGATGTGCCGCTCTATTTTGAAGAGATGGGCACGATCACCCCAGCGCAAACGGCCGAGGTGAAACCTCAAGTAAATGGGCTGATCAAAGAGGTGCATTTTAAAGAGGGCCAGTGGGTAGAAAAAGGCGAGCTGCTCTATTCGATCGATGAGGCGCCCTATGCGATCAAAGTGCAAGAGGTGCAGGCTATGCTCTCGCAAAATATCGCCAACTTGAGCAATGCGCGAAAGAAGTTAGAGCGCTATCAGAGTTTATCCAAGCAGGATCTAATCGCTAAGGTAGAATGGGACCAGCTTGAGACGCAAGTTTCATTCTTCGAAGGTGTGGTCAAAGCCGATCAAGCAAGATTAGCGAGCGCGCATCTCGATTTTGATCATTGCCACATCCTTGCGCCTATATCTGGACGGACAGGTAAAACGGTTTTACAAGCAGGCAACATGGCCGCTGCGGGCAGCACGCTCATCACCATCTCACAAGAAAAAACCCTGTACGTGGACTTTGAACTCACTGAAAAGGAACTCGAGCGGCTGCCCTCCAACACTCCCTCAGTCGCGGTGTTTGCCGCCGGAAGTGATACGTGTCTGGCAGAAGGCGAGGTGACCTTTTTAGATCACACGATCGATCCTCAGTCGGGCATGCTCGCCGCGCGCGCGCTTTTGACCACCAAGCACAAGTCTCTCTGGTCGGGACAAGCTGTACGCGTGCATCTTTTTTTTGGAAAAAAGAATCAAGCCAAGCTTGTGCCGCTTAAAGCGATTAAAACTAACCAGGCTGGTTCCTTTGTCTTTGCCGTAAAAGAAGATCACACAGTCGAAATGCGTCCGGTGAAATTGGGCCCTGAAGAAAAAGGCATGATTGTGGTCGAAGAGGGGTTGGACGATGCGCTTAAAATTGTGACCGAAGGGCAAATGCGCCTTTTCCCCGGATCAACTGTTGAGGAAGTACACTGATGAATCTTTCTTCTCCGTTTATCAAAAGACCCGTGATGACCACGATCGTGATGGCTGCGATTCTGCTGATGGGGATTTTGTCTTTCCGCAAACTCCCTGTGACCGACATGCCCAATGTCGATTATCCGATGGTCACCGTCTCGGCAGGCTATGTGGGCGCAAGTCCAGAGGTGATGGCGCAGACGGTCGCTGCACCGATTGAAAAGGAGCTGGTGAACATCAATGGCGTTAAGAAGATCATGTCGCAGAGCAGCCGCGGCTTTACCTGGATTACACTGCTCTTCGAACTCAATCGCGATCTCGCCGATGCGATCCAAGATGTGCAAGCCGCGCTGAAAAAAGCCGAAAGCGCACTTCCGCAGGATCTCGACCCAAAACCGACCTACCGCAAAGCCAACGAACATCAAGAGGCGATCATCTATCTGGTCCTCACCTCGCCCTCCTCTTCGCTCTCCGAGCTCTACGATTATGCGCATACACGCATCGAACAGCGCGTGGCGCGTCTCAGCGGCGTGGGTAAAGTGCAGGTGCACGGCTCACCCTATGCGGTGCGCATCTATCTCAACCCCGAACTCATGACCGCGCGCGGGCTCACCTTCGATGAGGTGCGCACCGCCATCGCCCAAGCTACTGGAACGCTTCCCTTGGGAGTGCTCGACACGCCGGGGCGCAAGTTTACTCTCGAAATCCCAGGGAAGCTGCAAAATGCAACCGATTTTGGCAATCTCGCTCTGACACCGCATGTGCGGTTAAAGGATATCGCTCAGGTCGCCGATGGCCTTGAATCAGAAGAAGTATTCCATTACGTCACCAAAGATGAGAATAACTTTGCCGTGATCTTGGGCGTGCAAAAGCAGAACGGCGCGAACGCAGTGCAGATCTCTGAGGATCTTAAAAAACTCATCCCAGAGCTGCAGGCAGAACTTCCCTCTTCCATGAATCTCGAACTCTGGTTCGATAAGGCCACCTGGATCAAAGAGGCGATCGAAGATGTCGAATGGTCGCTCATCTTGGCCTTTGCACTGGTGATCGGCGTAGTCTTTTTCAGTTTAGGCCGCATCCGCGAGACGCTAGTCGCAGCCACGGCGCTGCCGCTTTCGATCATCGGCACCTTCATCGTGATGCAGATGCTCAATTTTAATATCGACATCCTCTCCATGCTTGCGCTCACGCTTGCCATGGGATTTGTGATCGACGACGCGATCGTAGTGCTCGAAAATATCGTGCGCCATCGCGAGATGGGACTTCCGCCTATGGAAGCAGCTCTGCAAGGATCAAAACAGATCAGCTTCACCGTGCTTTCGATGACGCTTTCGCTGGTCGCGGTTTTCCTGCCCATGCTGTTTATGCAGGATGTGACGGGCAGGCTGTTTCGCGAGTTTAGCGTCACGCTAGCTGTTTCCATTCTAGTCTCTGGCTTTGTCTCACTGACCCTGACGCCGATGCTTTCGAGCAAGTTTTTATCTGTGCATCAGAAGCCCGCACCCCAGTTTAATCAGAAACTACTGAATTTTTATAAACGCACGCTTAGCTGGTGCTTGAACCATCGCCTAACCACACTCGGCTCTGCCCTTGGTATGGTGATGCTGACCGTGATGCTCTTCCGCTTTCTGCCAATTAATCTTTTTCCTGAGGAGGATCGCGGATTTATTTTCAGCTATCTGCAACTTCCCGGCGGAATGTCCAAGCAGGACACAGAGCTCTATCAAGAACGCATCAACCAGATCCTGCAGAGCCACGCGGCCGTCGATAACTTTGCCACGTTGAACTTCAAAGAGTATCAGATCTATCTGATCCGTTTGCTTCCGCATGGCCGAGCTCCCCAGAAAACGGTCGTCGCCGAGCTGCAAGCGCAGATTAATGCGCTCCCCGACACGATGGTCTTTATGCGCGGCATTCAACTCATCTCAAATTCGATGGGCGCGCATGCCACCAACAACTACCAGTTTGTCATTCGCGGCATAGACGCGGCAGAGGTGCGCTCAAGCGCTGAGGCGCTCAAGCAGAAGCTCGCTTCGAACAAAATGTTCGTAAATCCAGACATCAGCATCAAGGCTGACGACCCCAAACTCGAAGTCGCCGTCTTTGCCGACCGCGTAGAAAAGCTCGGTCTGACGCGCCAAACCCTGCAAACTCTTCTGCAGAATGCCTATGCGAGTGGAAGTCTCGGCAAAATCGAAAAGAACTCCGAACAGTACAAGGTCTTTCTAGAGCTGGGAGCGCAGTTTCAAAAAAACACCAGCGCACTTTCTAAGCTCCATCTCAAAACCGAGTCGGGCGACACGATTCCGCTGAAAGCTGTAGCCGAATGGAAGGAGAGCGTCGGCTTGAAAAATATCGAGCATATCGACCTTCTGCCAGCGACAATTCTCTCGTTCGACGTGGCTAAAGACGTGCGTGTGGATGATGCTTTTAAAGCGCTTAAAACTGTCGCAAAAGAGACGTTCCCAGGATCGGTCAGCGGTAAACTCGAAGGCATGGCCGAAATGGTCGATAAGAGCAGCGGCGATACGGTCGCTCTGCTGATTCTGGCTGTGGTAGCCATGTATGTCGTGTTGGGCATTCTCTACGAGAGCTTCGTGCATCCGTTGACGATTCTTTCGGCGCTGCCTTTTGCTTGCTTGGGCGGTATCCTCACACTGCTGGTATTTAGAGAACCGCTTTCGCTCTTCAGTATGGTCGGCTTCCTGCTGCTCATCGGTATCGTGAAAAAGAATGGCATTATGATGGTCGACTACGCCTTGGAGATGCAGCGTCAACAAAACAAGCCACCCCTCGAGGCCATTCAAGAAGCGTGCCTGGTGCGTTTCCGTCCTATCATGATGACTACCATTGCTGCGATTGTTGGGGCGCTTCCCATCGCCATCGGCATCGGCGCCGGTTCGGAAACGCGTCGTGGGCTTGGCCTGGTGATTGCCGGGGGCCTGCTCTTTTCGCAAATGCTGACTCTGTACATTACGCCGATCTTGTATCTTTATCTTGAGAAACTAAGAAAAAGAAAAACGGCTAAAACAACATAATTAAAATTTGATTATATTTAATTGTTTTTGCGCCTTTGTTATAATAGTTCCATTCTTAACAAAGGATTTTGATTTATGGCCGTATCATTCACTGCAGAGTATCTTTATCAAGGCGCTAAATACCTGACGCGGGATCCCCATCCCGCAGCGGTTGATGAGTACACGCCGTGCAGGGAAAGGCTCTTTATCGCTGGCCGAGGAGTGTATACGCTTGGCGTAGTGGTTGTAGCTCCAGTGGGTGTGATTTATCACATTTTCGCAGCTGCTCAGTATGAGTTAAGAGCAAGGGTCGGTGCTGAAGATCCTAGAGAATTAAGAGAATATGTGTGGCAGCACCTCAACGCTGCCTTAAAAGATCTAATGGGATTTGGCAGTATCGCTTATCCGCTACTTATGGTTGCATTAGTAGTGGGAGCTCTGGTTCTTGCACAGCCTTTCTTACTTAGTGGTCCTGCACTGTTGCTCTTCATGGAATATGTGTTCGATATTAGGTTTGAAAACTACGCGCTTCCTTATGCTTACGCTGTGCGACCTGTACAAACATTCGGTTTTTTCCTCTCTGATCAGCGAACTGAAAACGGCGACCCAAGCCAGATAGAAATCTATTCTGCTTACTGGATGATCAGAAACAGGATCAGAGAAGGAGCTGCGTTAGATGGACCGATTACCGAAGATGAAGCAAGAGCTTGGGTAGAGGGGATACGCACCCTCGAGTCCGCTATAGCGTCGCCGGTAGACAAGATGATGGTTATGCCGACTCTGCAAGTGAGATACAACCGAGAGCCCACGCCAGATGGAAGATCGAATTTGGAACGTTTTATTGCTGCAAGGAGCTCACTCGACACTGCATGGCTAGATACTCGACGGGAGCAGCTCATCAGGGGGTCTCTCGACAACACGTCTTTAAAGTCCATTTTTCGAAGACATTGCGAGCATCTTGGGCCACAGTTTATAGGAGCACTTGAAGAGGTCTGGGAAAGAATTTAGGTCCCTTTATTGTTAAATTAAAAATTTAACTATTATTTAATAATTTTTGCGCCTTTGTTATAATAGTCACATAACAAAGGATTTTTCATTTATGGCTGTATCGTTTACTGCAGAGTACCTTTATCAAGGCGCTAAATACCTGACGCCGGATCCCAACCCCGCGGCGCTTGCTGCGCACACGCCGTGCAGGGAAAGGCTCTTTATCGCTGGCCGCGGAGGGTATACGCTTGGCGTAGTGGTTGTAGCTCCAGTCGGTGTGATTTATCACATCTGTGCAGCTGCAGTGAATGCGCTTGCAGCGAGATGCGCAGAAAACCCTAGAGGATTAGAAGAATATATGTGGCAGCACCTCAATGCTGCCTTAAAAGATCTCATGGCATTCGGCAGCACGGCTTATACGTTTTTCATGGTCGGAGTCGTGGTGGCAGCTCTGCTTCTTCAAGCACCTTCTTTACTTGTGCCTCCTGGACTTCTAGTCTTCATGAGATATGTGCAGGATGTGCATTTTGAAGACTTCTCGCTTCCTTACGTTTATGCTATGCAGCCTATTTCCGCGTTCGTTTTCTTTCTCTCTGATCAGCCATCAGAAAATGGCGGTCCGAATCAGCGAGAGGTCTATCGTGCTTACTGGACCATCAACAAAATGATCAGGGGCGGAATAGCATCAGATGGGCCGATCAGTGAAGAGGAAGCAAGAGCTTGGGCAGAGGGAATGCGCGTCCTCGAATCCCCTCAGGCTTCGCCAGTAGACAAGATGCTTGTGTCTCCAACGCTATTACTGCAATACAATCGAACAACCACAGCACAGCATAGATCGAATGTGGAGAATTTTTGCGCTGCAAGGGGTCACCTAAACACAGCCTGGGAAAACTCTCTAAGAGAGCATGCCCAAAATCGTCTCGATAGGGATGCTATCTTGCAAACTTTCCGAAACAAATGCGTACTGCTTGGGCCAGGGTTCGCCGAACTTTTTGATACGGCTCTCTTGGCTAGACTGTAGCAAAGGAAACAGACTCGAGGGTCGGTAGGATCTTATCGAGCGCTTTGCGGCGGTGGGAGATGCGGTTCTTGGTCTGCAAAAGCCTGTTCCTGAAAAAGCATAATTAAATTTAAAAACCCTGTCGGAGAATATGTCAGTAAGCAAAGTGGTGAGTAGTTGGGAGAGTCCGCGTGTGGTGCAAACTGTCATGCAATATGTGACAGAGGAACCTTGTCAGCTTATTGAACAGGTTGTCGCAGATCTTTTTAACGGACCGGTTAGAGCTTTTCTTAAAGAATACATCCAAGAGTGTTCTGAACCCTATTTCAAGCCCGATAGGATCGATGAGCCTGAAGCGGTAAGCAGTTGGGAGCGTTCGCGAGTAGTGCAAACTGTCATGCAATATGTGGCAGAAGAACCTCGGCACCCTATTGAACAGATTGTCACAGACATTTTCAAAGGGCAGACAAGAGCTTTTCTCAAAGAGTATATCCAGGAATATTATGAGGTTTTCTTCAAGAGCGATAAGATCGATGCTCCTGAAGAGGCAGATCATTTTTGGCTTGCCGAAATACATGAAAATCCGTTCATCGTTAAGATAAATGGAATTTTTGTGAATATCTTTGGTGGGATAGCTCTGGGAGAAGGCATAGATAGCTTGCGTGGGATGGATGTGAGAGTTGCTGCCCGCTGGTATGGAAAACCCGAAAGTCCCACCAAGTATTATCAAAACGACCACTTGCTTGTTGGGTGGGATGTCAGTCTCTGGGTAGAAAAGGAAATACAAGATCGCATTTTTAGCGATAAAACTCGCTGGGCTAATTTTGAACAGATGCGAGAAAAATGGCATGCCAGAGAAGAGGTGCCTGATGAATTTTACGCAGAGTTATGTGAAAGTGTACGTTTGCGAAATGAGGTCAGTGCAACGAAGTTTCCTTTACGAACGGCAGCGATGGTTTTGACAATACAATATCTTGCCAAAGCTCGCTGTGTGGGTGTCGCAGGACTTCAGCATCTTGTGCAAGAGATACAAGATTCCAGATATTGTTTAGATCTGTTTTATGATGCGCTTCGTCAGTTAAAGGCGACGGTCCTCATTCCAAAAATCTTGAAACACCTACGCCAGCCTAGAATCTAGTTTTAGACAGCTGCAAAGGAAACAGACTCGAGGGTCGGTAGGATCTTATCGAGCGCTTTGCGGCGGTGGGAGATGCGGTTCTTGGTCTCTTCATCCATCTCAGCAAAGGTCTTGCTATATTCATATTTGAGGAAGAGAGGGTCGTAGCCAAAGCCTTGGCTGCCGCGCTCTTCAGTGGTGATCGAGCCTTCGCATAGGCCGCTGACTACGCGCGCCACGCCTTGCGGAGAGGCAAGCACGATCCAGCACTCAAAATAGGCCGCGCGTTCGTGATCGAACAGATTGCGCATCTGATCGAGCAGTTTACGGCGATTCTCTTTATCGGTGGCTTCAGCTCCAGCGTAACGCGAGGAAAAAACGCCCGGTTCACCGCGCAAAGCAGGAACGACCAGTCCAGAATCATCGGCGACGACCCATTTGTTTAGAGCTTGAGCTGCGTGCATAGCTTTGAGGCGCGCATTCTCTTCGAAAGTCTTGCCGGTCTCTTCAGGAGGTTGATAATGGGGAAAATCTAGAAGTGAGAGGATATCCAAAAAGCGGAGTTGCCGCAAGATGGCGCGACATTCGCGAATTTTATGCACATTGCGACTCGCGACGACAAGCTCCATACCATTTTCCTCTTTAAATACAGAAACTAGCAGAAAGATCTAATTGATCTACTTCGCTAACGCACTCTTAATCCCGACGATGGTGAACTCTTCGCCTTGAAACTGGAATTTTTTGCCGACGGTTAAACCTTTCATGGTTTGCGCCAATTTCGATTGGAAGGAGAGGATGTTCTTCTCAAGGTCAGCATCCCAAGGGCCGAGCAGTGTGTAAGAGACCTTCTGCCCACCTTTGGTTTGGCATTCCACACGTGTGCCGACGCCTACCTCGTCAGTCGAGATATCATCAGAGGTGATCACGCGGCACTGGTTAAGTTGATCTGAAAGCGTTTTCAGCTCTGATTGCAGACGATCGCGTTTTTCGAGCGCAGCTTTGAACTCAGCATTTTCGCGTAAGTCTCCGTGCGATCGGGCCACCTCGATCTCTTTTGCGTTTTCCACGGTTTCAACCGTAGCGACTTGCTGAATGCGCTTCTGCAGCTTCTGGTATCCTTCTTGAGTCGTCCAGATGACTTGAGCTTCAGCAGAGGGAGCTTCAGTTTTACGGCGGGTCTTTGCCAGAGATGGGTGCACGACTTCTGCCAGAGAGTTGAGGATTTTAATATCGTGATCGCTCAGCGAGTGGCACTTGGTCGCAAGGAGTAAGAACTCCTTGCATGTATCGAGGGAGGTGCCTTGCATGATCTGTCTGACGATGGCAAAGCGACCGCCTGATAGAAGCGCATGCATCTTTTTGATCAGATCGCGCGAGTTCTCCTTTTTGCTCGAGGAGACTAAGGAGCACTAAGAAAGATTCAAAGAACTGGTTTTTGCCCTCTTTGTCTCCAAAAGGCAGCTCAGGCTGGGCGATGATCTTCTGGAAGTACCAGAGGAAAGCCTCAGGATAGCGGCCAGGATAGGTGTAGAGATCTTGCAAGCTCTTGGTAACCTCTGCTTTGGCGCCGGCAGCGAGTAACTCAGTGAGGATATAGTCGCGCAGTGGATTGTATTCGACTTGGAAGAAGAGAGTAGTGAAGATCTCCTTCCACTCGGGTCGGTGCTTCCTGATTTCGATCAGCGTGCGCTTTTTAAACGATTGCAGGCTGATCTGCGGGAGAAGTTCTTCGAAAGATTTAACACGCTTAATGATCTCTGCGACAGGAGCGTACTCTTTGGCATCGCTCAGGTCTTGTAAGAAGAAGTGAATCTGCAGCTCTTGAGCTTCGGTGACCTCTTGAAAAGAGAGCATCTCTTTGAGTTTGGCGAACAGTTGAGCTTTAAACTCAGCGTTTTTCAAAGTCTCAGGAAAATCTTTCACGAAGGAGTAGACCATTTGGATCAACGTGGTGGCATCGGGTTTTGCCTCTAATGCCTTTTGCAGCCTCTCCTCGTGGGTCACTTCTGCTCTGCGCAGACGGAATGGTTTGCCAAGATCATCCGGAGATTCGATCATCGTATCTTTTTTGATCTTGGTGCGCGCGTTTTGCCACCATTTCTGCCACTCTTCAGCAGGGATAACCAGCTCGGCGAGTTCATCTTTGATCTCAGAGGCGGTCTTATCGCCGAGGTCTTTGAGCAGCATGCGGATCACTTCGACGGGCTCGTCCTTGGCTTTTTTCTCTAAAAGATCTGGATTGCCGAAACGCAGGGCGAGGAAATGATCTTTGGGCACAGGGATGAGCGCTTTGAAGGCGCTCATGAATGACATGTCTTTTTTCCCAGGCACATAATCAAACTCAAGGGTCAGCTGTTCGCGGATCAGCGAGACATCGAGGATCTCACCGATGCCCCAGCCACCTATGTGGAATACAAAGTTCCCTTTGAGCATGTGCGTGAGAAGTTCAAAATTACTGATCGAGCCTTGGAAATGCTCCTTCGTGCGCAAGCCGACGAGGCGGATCTTCTCGTTAAAATTTTTATCATCGCCATATTTTTGTTGCAGGCGTTCATAAGCCAGTTCAGCCATAGCGGGAGTATTGGTGGTCTGAAGATCGATGATGAGCTTGACAATCTCGTGAGAGATGGGTGTATCAGGCAGAGTTTTCCAGAGAGGGATGCCCTTGTCGACATGGCGTCCAAAAGATTCAGCTAGATCAGAAGCTTTGATAGAAGCGAGGATCTGTCTATACTCTTCGGGGTCGATCTCATCGGAGGCGCAATACTCCTCCCAAAGTCCCAATAGAGCAGGATAGTCGTGATTGGCGATTTGCGTCTGAAAATCTTTTAAATAGCTCATCTCTGTTCCTTCGCTAAGCTGAAAATAGCAAGTTTGCATATTTCTCCGTGTCTCCGTCAGAGGGAGTATAGGAAAGTAGTTAATTAAAGATAAACGACAAAAAGGATATTTTTTTGTCGTTTGGGTCGTTTTTGTCCTTTTTGTCGTTTTCTTTTTTTAATAAAACTATTTTCTTAACAAACTCTTAACGTGAATAATTTAAGGCCTTTTGTTATGAAATAAACCCATTTTTATGGGTTTATTCTTGCAAAGTAGTTTTTTGGGCCTTGTTCTTTTAGCGCCGCTATCGCTTTTTGCTTTGCAAGAAGGTGCCTCTCTTTTTCGCGATCTCGAGATGGTCGAGCAGCTCAACCGCGAGATTCACGACGATCTACCGCTTTTATACAATAATTCTTTCGTAGGAGGGTATTTCTCGATGCCCTCCGCGCGGATGGCCAAGGCGGGAACAGCAGCCTTGGGGGCGGCGAGCATCCCGCCCTATTACAATTTTGGGCTCAACTTTCAACTCTTCGATCATATCGAGATGGCAGGAAACTATCGTATCTTCCGCGGGATGATCGAAAAAAATTTCGGGCATGAGGGATTTGGCGATGATGCCGAGCGCATCGGCAACTTTAAAATAGCCCTGCTTTTGCCAAACGACGGCTTTCCCTATCTACCAGCTCTGGCCGTAGGCGCCGAAGATTTTGTGGGCACGAAACGTTTCAATGCCAAGTATGTGGTGACGACCAAGTCTTGGCTTGAGGCTAATTTCGAACTTACGCTCGGTTGGGGAAATGGACGCATCAAAGGGGTTTTTGGCGGTGCGGCCTGGACTCCCTTCCGGCAAAGTGGCATCGCTCTCCTCAAGAATCTGACCTTGATGACGGAATACGATGCCATCAATTACAAGAAACACGCGCATGAGCATCCAGGGGGGCGAAAGGTCTCATCGCGTATCAATGCAGGCGTCTCTCTTTTGGCCTGGGACACGTTACAGCTGTCGGTGAGTTCGCTCAGAGGAAGAGAAGTGGCGGCCTCGGCATCCCTGCGCTATCCTTTAGGCTCATCTAAAGGACTTTTGCCCAAAGACAAGGATCCTCTAACTTACTGTTCGCCAGTCGATACAGAGCCGCTTGGAGTGCTGCGCAGTGAAAAGGAGCTAGCGCATGAGCTGGCGTACGCTTTTGCGGATCAAGGACTCGATCTATTTACCGCTTACCTGATCTACAATGCTGAAGGAAAAAAGACGCTCTGGCTAAAAGTAGTGAATAACCGCTACCGAGAAGAGAGCGTGGTGCGCGATCGCATCGAGCATCTTTTGGCCGCGCTTACGCCAGTGGATATCGAGAGCGTGATGGTAGTCGTAGAGGCCGACGCACTTCCATGCCAAGCCTACAATTACAGACGCGAAGATCTGATCCGCTATCAAGAGGGCACGATGGGCAAGTTCGAGCTAGAGACGCTCGCTCCCATACGTGAGGCGCCGCCGGCACCGGACGAGTATGACTCCACACTGCTCTTTCATCGGCGCAAGCATATCTGGGCCTTTGCGCTAAACCCTAGGCTGCTCTCTTTTTTTGGCAGCTCCAAGGGAAAATTCAAGTATGCACTGAGCGCCCTCGCCTCACCGGACGGATATCTCTTCGACCAGGTCTATTACAAATTCTTATTCAGCTACAACATTAAATCGAGCATTCAGCATCTGCATCATCAAGATGTGCTCAACCCTTCGCATCTGGTCAACGTGCGCACCGACTCCATTCGCTACTTTCAGACCAATACGCTTGCGGTCGAAAAGGCCTTTTTGCAAAAAGGCTGGAACTTGGGTCGAGGCTGCTTCTTGCGCATGGCGGGAGGTTATTTTGAAGCCGCATATGGAGGGGTTGCGGCAGAGTTTCTCTATTACCCGGTAAAGGCGCCATTTGCGATTGGACTGGAAGCGGCCAGCGTGCTAAAACGCCGCTACAAAGGTATGGCCTTCACTCACAAGATCCGTAAGTTGAACAAAGAAAATGAAGTGACGCATGTGCCATTCGTCGGCGTGCAATACTTCCTCGATCTCTACTACGATTACAAGCCCCTCAACTTGGAACTCATGGTCAATGTAGGTCAATTTTTGGCCAAAGATAAGGGCATACGTACAGAAGTGACGCGCTATTTTCAGAGCGGCCTGCGCTTTTCTTTATGGTTCACCTACACAAGCGCACGCGACATCGTGAACGGCAAAAAATACCATGACAAGGGCTTTGCCTTTACCATTCCCTTCGACATGTTCCTCAGACAGAGCAGCCGTAAGTATATCGGCTACGGCATGGCAGTCTGGCTGCGCGATCAAGGCGCACAAGCTGAAACGGGTCGTCCACTCTTTGCAACTCTCCAGGACGAGAGATACAACTACGAAGAGAGATGAGTTAAGAAGCTGTCTTAAAGCCAGATCTTCGATCTTTGGAAGCTTTTCGCGATCTTTTTCCTCTCTCTCCTCAGCCATGTCTTTCTGACATTGTCTTCGTCGGGAGAGAAAAAACCTCATCGAAAAGCTTCTCAAATCTCTAAAAGATCATGGTTTTAGGACAGCTTCTAAAACTTGTGGTGTAGCGTAAGAGAGGATGAAGTCGGCGCCCGCGCGTTTCATGCAGAGGAGCGCTTCTAAAAAGACCGAAGGTGCATCGAGATAGCCTTTTTCATGCGCGGCCATCACCATGGCGTATTCGCCACTGACGTGAAAGGCGCAGATGGGGATGTGCAGCGAGGAGCGAATTTTGGCAATTACATCCAGATAGAAGAGCGCGGGTTTGACCATGAGGATGTCTGCGCCCTCTTCTGCGTCGAGCGATGCCTCCAGCAGCGCTTCGCGCACGTTAGCCGGGTTCAACTGGTAGCTGCGCTTATCTCCAAAAGTCAATTTGGAGCCAAGTGTGTCACGGTATGGTCGATAGAGGCTTGAAGCGTATTTAGCTGTGTAAGCTAAAATACCCGTGTCATGTTTGCCGTGTTTGTCGAGAAGAGAGCGGATGGCCCGGACTCGGCCGTCCATCATGTCGCTTGGGCCGACGAAATCAGCGCCTGAGGTCGCATGAAGTAGCGCCATGCGCGCGAGCAGTTCGACTGAGCGATCGTTATCGACATCGTTGTTTTCACCTAGAACGCCATCGTGTCCATGGCTGGTGAAAGCATCTAGCGCCACATCAGTAATTACGCAGAGAGAAGGTAGCTCTTTTTTCAAAATCTTCAAAGCTTGAGGGATAATGCCGCCCTCGTGCAATGCTCCTTGCCCAAGGGGATCTTTATGCTCTTTGCGGATAACCGGAAAAAGCGCCACAGCTGGCACGCCTTTGCGATGCAGCGCTTCGGCCTCTTTTACGAGCTGATCGACCGAAAGGCGAAACACCTGTGGAAGCGCCTCGATCTCTTCACGCCGCTTTTCGCCATCCACCACAAAAAACGGCGCGACCAGGTCCGCCGGCGAGAGCACTGTCTCTCCCACCATCGAACGTATGGCTGGATTTCTTCGATTTCGGCGTGGTCTTTTCATAAAGGCAAAAGATGCCGAATTGAAAATTTAAATTCAATCGTGGAAATAAATGTACATTTGTTATAAACTGTCATTACTTTTGTAAGACTAGGTTCTCATTCAGAAGTGTTCAGATAGCTTTCTCCGTCAAAAAGGCGTTGTTGCGTAAATCGAGAGAGAAGAAAAACGGCCTATATGGACGAATCGGCCGTCCACTTCGTCCATATCGTCCATTTTCTTATCAGTCCACTTTGTCCATTAGGCCGTCTTTTTCTTTGTTGTGAAAGATGAAATTTTAGTTCGATTTACGCAACAACGCCCGTCAAAAATACCCTTGTTATCCTTTTTGGTTGTTTGGGTCCTTTGTATAAAATGTCCTAGCTAGCTATGCTAGGAAGTTCTGTTGTCAGCGCTTGGAGGCATGAATGATTGAAGGCTATGAAGAGTTCACAGACAGCCAACTCAAAATTTTAAATCGCTATGTGACTAGCGCCACGAGCAATGTCTTCGTGCTGCGTAATCTTCCGGAAGTGATCAAAGGGGCGCTCTTCTCGCGCTATTCGCGCTCGAGCTTGGGACTGCGCTCGCTGCTTTTAAAAGAATTTATCTTAAGCGAAGAGACGGCATTCGCGATCATCGCGGGCGCATCGGCCACACAGGGCGATGAAGAGCGCGAGATGGAAGACCAGACGATGGCCATCAAAAAAGCGCAAAACTTCTACGATCGCATTCTCGATGGCTATGGCGATGACTCGATCGGAGAGCTAGGCGGCGCCCATCTCGCCATCGAAAACGTTTCGATGCTCGCGGCCAAAACGCTCGAAGATTGTCGCATTGGCGGCTCGCCGCTTGAAAAATCCACGCGCTACATCTACTTCGATCAGAAGTTCAAAGGAGAGTATCTCTTCTATCGCGAACCAATCCTCATGACCTCCGCCTTTCGCGACGTCTATCTCGAAACATGTAACCAGTTATTCGATACCTATTCTCACTTGATTCCGCAACTTACCGAGGTAATGGAAAAGCGCTTTCCCAAAGAACACGATGTCTCCAAGGTAGCTTACACGGCAGCTTTGCGCGCCAAAGTGCTCGACTGCTTGCGCGGTCTTTTGCCAGCTAGCGCGCTCACCAATATGGGAGTATATGGAAATGGGCGCTTCTTCGAAGGGGTGATCCAGAAACTAAACTGTCACAGTTTAGCCGAGATGCAAGACCTCGGGAAAAAGAGCTTTGCCGAACTTTCCAAGGTCCTGCCCTCTTTTATCCGGCGCGGGGAGATCAATCACAAGTATTGCAAAAGCTTCGCCGCATTCAATGAGCAGATGCAAGGCGAACTCAAAGCGCTGGCCGAAAGACATACGCTGTCTCTCGGTAAAATGGCGGGCCCGGGCGTGCGCCTGCTCAGTTATGATCCTGAAAGTCCGCAGAAAGTCGCAGCCGCACTGCTTTACGCGAATTCCACTGCCGGACTCGTGGAGCTTCAAGAGTATTGTAGCCATCTTTCCGAAGAAGAGTTGGGACGTATTCTCGACGCAGGGGCTTCTTTCCGCGAAAACCGTCGTCACAAATCGCCGCGTGCGCTTGAGCACGCTACCTTTACTTTCGAGATTGCGGCTGATTTTGGCGCCTATCGCGATCTGCACCGTCACCGCATATTGACGCAGGAAAGGCAGCTGCTCTCCTGCAACTTCGGCTATTTCGTGCCGTCCGAGATCAAAGGCACTGAAATGGAAAAAGAGTATTGTGCGGCTCTCGATCAAGCGAAGAAGGTCTATGACAAGATCGCGGCTGAGCTGCCCGAAGAGGCGCAATATGTGATCCCGATGGCTTACAACGTGCACTGGTATTTCCATGTCAACTTGCGTTCCCTGCAATGGCTATGCGAGTTGCGCTCAGCGCCTGCCGGCCATCCGACCTATCGGTACATTGCGCAGGAACTGGCCAAACAGGTGATCGCCGTTTTCCCACAATTTGAACGCTTCTTTAAATTTGTCGATTTCGAAGGTTATGAACTCGGCAGACTCGGCCAGGAGATCCGCGTGGTCGAGAAAATGCAAGCTAGGCAGAGTGTATGAACGATAAACCTGGCAGCATGCTCGGCGGCATCCTGCTCATTGGAGGGAGCTGCATCGGCGCGGGGATGCTCGGCCTGCCGATCTTGACCGGACTGGCGGGATTTTTTCCTTCATGCCTGATGTTCATCGCCGCTTGGGCTTTCATGACTTTGACCGGACTTCTTCTGGTTGAAGTCAATGGCTGGTTCAAGGAGCAGGTCAATCTGGTCTCGATGTTCGGCCATGCATTGGGAAGTTTCGGGCGCATCATCAGCTGGGTCCTCTATCTTTTTCTCTTCTATGCACTTTTAGTGGCGTATATTTCGGGTAGCGGCAGTCTCGCATCGAGCTTTTTTCAAACTTTTCTGAATTGGAAGTTTCCTATTTGGGTAGGCAGCCTTTTCTTTGTCGTGCTTTTCGGCGCAGTCGTCTATCAAGGTACGCGTCCCGTCGATCTTTGGAACCGCGTTTTGATGGTAGGCAAGATTTTAAGTTATGCGGGTATGGTTGTTTTGGGCTTGAGCTTTGTGCAGGTGGAACTGCTTTCCCACACGCAGCCCTCCTATATGGTTTTTTCTCTGCCCATCCTGGTCATCTCATTTGGTTTTCACAACATGATCCCCAGCTTGACGGCGTACATGAAAGGCGACTTAAAGCGCGTACGCCAGACGATTTTAGGCGGCAGCCTTTTTGCTCTCGTCGTCTATCTCATTTGGGAGTTTGTCGTGCTGGGCATCGTACCGATGGAAGGGCCATCTGGCATCGTCGATAGTCTGAAGACCGACCAAGAAGCTTCACAAGCTGTCAGCAATATTTTGGGTCTCTCCTGGGTATCTACTTTTGCCCAGTGTCTCGGGTTTTTTGCGATCTTAACCTCATTTTTAGCTCAATCTCTGGGTCTGGTGCACTTTTTAGCAGACGGACTAAAAATCTCTCACGAGAAGAAAGAGAACGTCTGGCTGTGTGCCTTGGCTTTAGGTCCACCTCTGGTTATTTCGCTCATCTATCCACAGCTCTTCTTCAAGGCGCTCAACTTTGCCGGTGGTATCTGCGCCGTACTGCTCTTCGGTATTTTACCCGTGTGCATGGTCTGGATCGGACGCTATCGCAAAGAGACAGAGGGCGCTTATCGCGTGCCCGGCGGAAAGCCTCTCTTGCTCGGCATTCTGTTTTTTTCGCTGCTGATCATGTTCGTACAGCTGTCGAGTATGGCTGGCGCTTCGTACATTGCTAAGCCATGAAGTTTCAGTTAAAAACAGATTTCACGCCTAAAGGGGACCAGCCCGAAGCCATTCAAAAGCTCGTGCATGGTTTGAAAGCGGGCAAGAAGGCGCAGGTGCTTCTCGGCATCACTGGGTCGGGTAAGACATTTACCATGGCCAATGTGATCACACAGGTGCAAAGGCCCACCCTCGTTTTAGCGCATAACAAGACGCTGGCTGCGCAGCTCTATCAAGAGTTCAAAGCCTTTTTCCCAGATAGCGCGGTTGAGTATTTCGTCTCCTACTACGACTACTATCAACCCGAGGCTTATATCGCGCGTACGGACACGTATATCGAAAAAGATTTTGCTATCAACGATCAGATCGACCGCATGCGCCTGTCTGCCACCCGTTCTCTGCTAGAGCGCCAGGATGTGATCATCATCTCTTCGGTCTCGTGCATTTACGGCTTAGGCCTGCCAGAGTATTACAGCGAGATGCGGCTTAGCCTTAAGGTGGGCCAAAAAGTGCGGCGCGACGATGTGCTGATCCATCTGGTCATGATGCATTATAAGCGCAATGATCTGGATCTGATGCGCTCTACCTTCCGCGCACGTGGCGACATTCTCGAGATCGTCCCTGCTTATGAAGAGGAGCTCGCCTACCGCATTGAATTTTTTGGCGATGAAATCGAGCGCTTGAGCGCCATCGACCCTCTGACAGGCAAAGTCAAGGCGCGGCCTGAGGAGATTGCCATCTATCCAGGATCGCACCACGTCACGCCGAAAGAGGTGCGCTTTTCTGCGCTGGAATCGATCAAGGCTGAGTTACGCGAGAGGGCCGACTATTTTGAAAAAGAGAATCGCCTCATCGAACTGCAGCGCATCAAAGAGCGCACTGCCTACGACCTGGAGATGATCCGCGAGATCGGTTTCTGCAAAGGCATCGAGAACTATTCGCGCCATTTTAGCAAAAGGCTGCCCGGGCAGCCTCCTCCCTGTTTGCTCGACTACTTTCCACGAGATTTTATGCTGTTCATCGACGAATCGCACCAGACACTTCCGCAGTTGCATGCCATGTACAACGGCGACCGCGCACGCAAAGAATCGCTGGTCGAATTTGGCTTCCGCCTGCCTTCGGCTTTCGACAACCGCCCGCTAAAATTCGAAGAGTTTTTTCTGCGCATGCATCAAGTGATCTATGTCTCGGCCACACCTTCGGCTTGGGAGATCAAGGAGGCCGAAGGCGATCTGGTGCAACAGGTCATCCGTCCCACAGGGCTACTCGATCCGCAAATCAGCGTGAGACCAGTAGGCAGCCAGGTCGATGACTGTCTCGAAGAGATTCGGCTCGAAACCGAAAAAGGCGGCAGGGTTCTCGTCACTACGCTGACTAAACGTCTTTCGGAGGATCTCACCAAATATCTCAGTGAGATCGGCGTCCGTGCGCGCTTCCTCCATTCTGACATCGACACACTCGAGAGGGTGCAGATCATTAATGACCTGCGCAAAGGCGTCTTCGACGTGCTGGTCGGCATCAACCTTTTGCGCGAGGGCCTCGACATCCCCGAGGTCTCCTTGGTCGCGATCCTCGATGCTGACAAGGAAGGCTTCTTGCGCAGCGAGACGGCGCTTTTGCAAACTTGCGGTAGGGCGGCGCGCAACCTGCATGGCCGGGTGATCATGTATGCAGATAAGCTCACGACAGCCATTCAAAAAACGCTTAGCACTACCGAAGAGCGCCGCCTAATGCAGCAAGCCCACAATGAGAAACATGGGATCATACCTACTACCGTTAAACGTGAGCGCATCGAAAATCTCGCCGAGACTTTTGGAGAGATCCTGCCTACGCCGCGTGCCAATGAGAGCGCGCCGGTACACCACCTCACCCATGATGAGCTTTCGACCAAAATCCGCGAGTGCGAGACTGAGATGCGCGCTGCGGCCAAGGAGCTGCGCTTCGAGGATGCGGCCCACTTCCGCGACCTGCTTCGCCACTACCGCCAACTAGAATTGCTCGAAGAAAATCTCTAGACAGGCTATCGTTTTTAATTAATTTATGCAGCCGCGAATTACTACAATTATTCCTACTTATCGTCGTCCTGGGACGTTGAAAAGGGCGATTCAAAGTGTATTGAACCAGACCTATCCTTATTTTCAAGTCTGCGTGTATGACGATGCGTCCGGGGATGAAACAGAGAGCGTAGTTAGAGAGTTCATGCAGAGAGATGAGCGTGTAAAATATTATCGCCATCCCGTCAATGTCGGATCGAATGCCAATTTTCAATATGGGCTAGAAAGTGTAACCACCCCCTATTTCTCCTTCCTTGCCGACGATGATTTTCTTTTGCCCAATTTTTATGAGACGACTCTCGAAGGCTTTGTACGCCATCCTGAGATCGCCTTTTGCTCTGGGCAGACGTTCTCTATTCATCCGGATGGGACCATCAACCATGTTGAACCAGAGTTTGAGGGTGAACGCCTTTTTTTGCCGCCTGATGGAGCTTTGGAGTTTTTATATGGAGCGATTCCCAATTGGACTGCGATTTTGTTCAAAAAGGAGCTGGTGGATACCGTTGGCTCGTTTAATCGGGATCTTTTCGCCATCGACATAGATTTACTCGGTCGCATTGCCATCGCCCATTCTTTTCTCCTTAAAGCTGTGCCCTGTGCGGTTTTCCTTATTCATGCAGGGAGCATCTCTTATAAGGCCGATGTCGACGCCCACTTTTTTGATATGCTTGGCATGATTCACCGCCTTAAAGGTCAGCCAGGCCTTCCCGTGGATTTTGGTGATAAATTTGAAGAGGTTTCGCTGAAAAGATTAGAAAATTCGATTTTCACGATAGGGCTGGGGCAAAGCGCAAAAAATAACTTCAAAATGACTAGGCGAGCGGCTCAAATCCTCGCTAAGGAATTTAATCAGAGAACGAAGAGCCTCTTACTCCACGTAGCTGGCAAGTGTAGCGAAAAAATGCCGAATACATTTGAGATTTTTTATCAGTTTCTGCGTAAGACATATCGTTTTTTCAAACCGCGTTCTCACTTTTCCAAGCAGCATGCATCTTTGATACGTGAACAACTCAAACGTTATGGCCCAAGTAAACTATGATGAAACAAGTACGTGTAGGTGTCGAAATTTGGCCACTCGTGAAAATCAACGGAGGAGTTGGTTTTTACATTTTTTTTCTGCTCGATGAGCTGATTCGACAGAATCCTCAATGGGAGTTCTATCTTTATACTCCATGCACGAGCGAAACCGTCGACCATTTTCGGCGCTATCCGAACGTCGTCCTACGCGTCATTCCTCTCTTCAGTTTTAAGTATACGATCTGGAGAAAGACCATCATCCCTAGATACATGATCTGGAGAAACATCGCAGTCCCTTACTTTTTGCGCAAAGATAAGATCGATGTGCTTTGGGAAAACGTCATGTTGGTGCCTTTTTTGAAGCCCAGAAAGATGAAATCGATCTTAACCATTTATGACTTTGTGGCTTATCTCTTCCCAAAAACTGCAAGCTTTCCAACCGTGTTCTTTCAGCGCTGTTTTACGCCGAGCAGCCTGCGCTCGGCAGATTACATTATTTCGATCTCTCAAGGTACTGCGGAGAAGTTAAAGGCGATGTTTGGAGCAGATTCCCATGCCGTCGTCATCCCACCGGTAAAGCCAGACATCTTTTATAGGGAAAGTTCGCAGCTTTTGCCCTTTTTGGCCCAGCAAGGGTTGGAATATAACGACTATCTAATTTCGGTAAGCACTTGGGAGCCCCGCAAGAACTTTACACTCTTGATAAATCTATATTGCAAAGCCTTGGAAAAGTATGGACTAGAGAGAGTCATGCCTATGGTTATCGTTGGCGGGGGCGGCTGGAAAAATAAAGAGATCAAAGAAACTTTTTATGCCGCCCAGGAGCGGTATCCTTCGCATTTTAAACTTGCTGGAAGCATAAACGATCATGAACTTTCGTTCTTTTTATCTGGAGCAAGATACTACATAGCTCTTTCGGTTTATGAAGGGTATGGCATGCCGCTCGCCGAAGCCAGACGCTGCCGTACGCCTGTGATCTGCTTAGATAGTCCTGAGATGCGTGAGGCGGCAGAAGAGGATGCAATTTTCCTAACTCGAGAAAATGTCGAGACCGATCTTTTAGAGCTGATGTTACGAAATGAGGGAAATAAAAAAGAGAAACCTGAGCTTAAACTGCAGTATCCCTCCACTGCAGAAGGTGCATCTAAAATTGCTGATCTTATAAGAAAATGCTAAAGCGAAACCTTTTGGCCAACTTTCTCGGAAAGGGTTGGGTGGCCATCATCCAACTAATATTTGTCCCCTACTATGCAAGACTGCTTGGAGTAGAGGCTTACGGTCTGGTCGGCCTTTTTGGACTGCTCACGACGTTGGGCTTTCTTTTTGATACCGGCCTAAGTTCTTCTCTTAATCGCGAGCTGGCGCGTTTTTTAGCCTTAAATTCTCCGGCAAAAGCTTTCCGGGATCTGGTACGTACAACCGAGCTGGTAAATTGGGCCATGGGATTGGTTTTAGGTGGGCTAATCGTCCTATTTTCACCATGGATTGCTGCGCGCTGGTTGAATGTAAAGCTGTTGGACATGCAAGTCGTCAATTATTCAATCGCCTTAATGGGTCTATATTTTGCTTTTCAGTTTCCGCTCTCCATCTATCAGAACGGTTTACAAGGACTACAGAAACATCAATCGATGAATCTGCTTTCCGCCATACTAGTCACGTTCAGAATGGTGGGGGCTGTAGCTGTTCTGGTGTATTTCAATTCTTCGCCCGTACTTTTTTTTGCGTGGCAGACCTGTCTGAGTTTAGTCCATACACTTGCGATGCGCTATCTTCTTTGGAAAGGAGTGCCGAAGAGTGCGGATAGAGCGAGCTTTGACAAGCGCTATCTTCTCGAGGGGCGAAAATTTATGGGCGGCATAACCATACTGACCATGATAGCCATTCTAATTACGAGTCTGGATAAGATCATGCTAAGCAAGCTCATGTCTCTTGAAGACTTCGGATATTATTCTGTAGCGGCTAACGTGGCTAATGGACTGTGGGTTGTCATTGCGCCTATCTTTTCTTCGGTTTATCCCGCCTACTCATCGGCGGTAGCGCGTAACGACGAAATTGAACAGACGAATCTCTATCATAAAAGCACTCAAATCATGTCGATTTTTATTTTTCCTTTAACATTAGTGCTCGCCTTTTTCGCTTTTGAAATCATGTTTCTATGGACGGGCAACGTAGCCATAGCTACAAATACATCTGGTGCTATGGTCTTTCTGGCTATCGGTACCGGGATCGGCGGCATCCTTCATGTACCAGGAGCTCTTCAACTAGCGCATGGCTGGTTAAAGCTATCTTTCTATCAGAACAGCCTTCTACTCATCGCGATGGCTGCTTTTCTGCCTCACATGATAAAATTGTGGGGCGCAATAGGCGCAGCTGTCTTGTGGATGCTTGTCAACTTTGTTATGCTGTGTACCACTGGATATTTCTTGCACCGTAAATATTTAATTGGAGAAAGAATGCATTGGTATCTGCAAGATATCTGCCTTCCAGCAGCGAGCTCCTTGGCTGTAGTGGCTCTAGGAAAATGGTGTTTTTCCTCGGATATAGGCAAGCTCGCGACCCTATTTTATCTGATTCTTCTTACCGGAATAACTTTTGTTGTGGCATTGTTAGTTACTCCTTTTCCTCGTAACTGGGTATTAGAAAAATTGCGAATGATTAGAACATGGATAGGTACGACATGAGAACTTTAAAAATAGTTTTTGCATTTCTATTTCTACTGACTTTTTCAAGCCTGAAAGCCGAATCTCTCGAAGGTGTTGATTTTGATGCGATCTATTCAAGAGACAAACAGCAGACTGTCGAGTATGTCAGAGCTTTTCCTTTTGATGACTACAAGATCTATTACTGCAAACAACCTGGTTATTTCTATATCGATATGATCGAAGACATCCTCAAGAATAAATTGAGACACGGCGAAGCTTGGGCGCCTGAGATGAGCGAGCACATCTACCGCTACGCACGCATGGGTTCTGTCGTAGTCGATGTCGGTGCGCATATCGGCACGTATACATTAACTCTTTCCAGAACAGTAGGTATGGAAGGAAGAGTGATCGCCATCGAGCCCCAGCCGAAAATGTTTCGAGAGCTGATGCTGAATATGGCTTTGAATCAAGCTGGAAATGTCGATTTTTATTTGGCCGGTGTAGGCGATAGGGTGGGAGAGATCGAGCTCATGCCTCCTGTCGAAGGAAGTGAAGGCGCCCGGGCGCTGGGAGGTGGTAGCGGGGAGCATGCTCAACTGATCACGCTGGACTCGCTGAACTTAGACAACGTCTCACTCATCAAAATCGATGCTGAATGGATGGAAAACGCCGTATTGGATGGTGCAAAACAGACCATTGCTAGAAGTCGGCCTGTAATCTTGATCGAGATTATGGGAGGCTTCGAATTCGAAACCGCACCTCCTCGCGTACAAGCCAGAATTGCTGGCACGCTTAAAAAGCTAGAAAGTCTTGGATATACCACCCAGCGCCTTTCATCGCACGATTATCTAGCTCTTCCACTTTACTAGAGGAATGGAAAACGGATGAAAAGCGCATTAATCACAGGCATCACAGGACAAGATGGCTCCTACTTAGCTGAGCTGCTCTTGCAAAAAGGGTATGTCGTGCATGGAATGGTCAGACGAAGTTCCTCTTCTAATCGCAGTCGGATATTACATCTATGCGAAAACGAGGCCTTCAAGAAACGCCTTTTCTTGCACGATGGCGACTTAGCCGACGCGCCTAGCTTAGCGAGGATCATAGAGGCTGCGCAGCCGACAGAGGTATATAATCTGGCGGCTATGAGCGATGTGAAGATCTCCTTCGATCTGCCTGAATATACGGGAGATATTGATGGGGTCGGCGTGCTGCGCTTGCTTGAAGTTGTGCGTACAAAAAGCCGCGCTATTCGCGTTTATCAAGCATCTACTTCTGAGCTCTTTGGGAAGGTGCGCGCAGTGCCGCAAAATGAAGAGACGCCTTTTCATCCGCGCTCGCCCTATGGCGTGGCAAAATTATATGCCTACTGGGCAGTGGTCAATTATCGCGAGGCGTATCAGATGTATGCTTGCAACGGCATCCTTTTCAATCACGAGAGCCCGAGAAGAGGCGAAAAGTTTGTTTCGAGAAAGATCACTCTCTCCGTAGCAAAAATCAAAGCTGGTCTTCAAGACAAGCTTATCTTAGGCAACCTCGATGCCAAACGAGATTGGGGTTATGCCAAGGACTTCGTCGAAGGGATGTGGCTGATGATGCAGCAAGAGCAGCCTGACGACTATGTGCTAGCTACCGGCGAGACGACAACTGTTCGTCATTTTGTCGAGCTCGCTTTTCAAGAAATCGGCATACGCATTACTTGGGAGGGCAAAGGTCAAGAAGAGAAGGGCCGCGATGCGCGCAGTGGCAAGATCTTAGTGGAAATCTCTCCAGAATTTTTCCGACCTTCAGAGGTCGATCATCTGATCGGAGATCCTGCCAAGGCTAAGCAGAAACTCGGCTGGACGCCTAAGACGAGTGTACAAGAGCTAGTGCGTATCATGGTAGAAGCAGATCTACAATCTCTGCAGCAAAATGGATTCGCACGCGAGCTACAAGGTGTATGAAGGATCTTTGCGTCGACGCACGCATGCTGCTCAGTTCCGGAATAGGGACCTATCTCAGGAACCTACTACAGCGCATGCAAGGCGGCTCCTTTCACCTCAAATTGATCGTGCATCCTGATGCGCCGCAAAAACTCCCGTGGATAAAAGACTTTGAGCTAATATTCTGCGATGCTCCGATCTATTCGATTAGCGAACAGCTGCAGCTTCCGCGCATCGTGCCTGCTTCTGATCTCTTCTGGTCTCCTCATTTCAACATCCCGCTTCTGCCCATTCGTGCGCGCCAAAAGATCGTGACCGTGCACGATGCGTACCATTTGGCCTTCTTTAATCACTTAAAACTCGCTGAGAAGTGTTACACCAAAATGGTCTTCTCGCGTTTAAAAAGATATGCGGACCGTATCATCACGGTCTCACAGTTTTCCAAAATGGAGTTGAGTAAGCGTGCGGGGCTGCCTGTGGAAAAAGTGATCTCTATCTCAAATGGCCTTGATCAAGAGCTCTTTTCTTCAAAATCACCAGACAAATTCGAAGCTCTGAAGAAGCGCCACGCTCTGCCCGAAAAGTATATCCTCTTTGTAGGGAATTTGAAGCCGCACAAAAATGTGCAGGGTTTAATTCAAGCCTTCCGCTGCTTGCAAGAAACAGCTCTTTCCGAGTATGGCTTAGTGCTGGTTGGAAAGCGCGCAAACTTTCGGACAGTGGAGCAGTCGCTGCCAGTAGGAGAGCGCGCAGTGTGTATTTTGGAAGATGTGAGCGATGAGGAGCTGCCAGCGCTCTATCAGCATGCGCAACTTTTTGTTTTGCCCTCATTTTACGAAGGCTTTGGACTGACTCCGTTAGAAGCGATGAGCGCCGGCTGTCCCGTGATCGTATCACGCGCGGCCAGCCTTCCTGAAGTGTGCGGAGAGGCGGCCGAGTATGTCGAGCCACACGATGTGGCAGATATTGCCAGAGGAATCACAAAAGTGCTGAGCGCGCACGCCGTGCAAGAGGAGTTGAAATGCAAAGGCCGGGAGAGAGCCGCTCAATTTTCATGGCAAAAGTCAGCCGAGAAACATATGCAAATCTTTGAAGAGGTTATAAAATGAAAATCGTCATTCTTGCTGGTGGAAGCGGAACCCGTCTTTGGCCCATCTCAAGGCGTTCTTTCCCCAAACAATTTTTACATTTTGGCGATAGCGACTCACTCTTGCAAAAGACAGTTAAGCGTTTTCTATCTGTGTATGATGCAGAGGACATCCTCATCATGACCCATCAAGAATATTTTCATCTGGTGAAGAGTCAAGTCGGTCTATTGGATCGCAGGTTGGAGAACCAGATCATCGTCGAGCCCGAGCGAAAAAATACTGCTCCTGCCATTGCACTTGCCGTCAAATATATGTGCGAATTTATGGGCGCCAAAGAGGACGAGTGTTTTGTCGTCTCTTCTTCCGATCACCTACTCTCGCCTGAAGAGCTGTTTTTGGAAGGGATCAAGACGGCCGAAAGTGTCGCGAAAGAGAAGCGGCATGTCGTCTTTGGGATTCGTCCGCATAAACCTGAGACAGGCTATGGCTATATCAAGGCTGAACGTGCACAAAAAGGCAAAGCGGCAAAAGTCGAGTGTTTTGTCGAAAAACCAGACAGTGTAACTGCCCAGCGCTATCTCATGAGCGGCGACTATCTCTGGAACTCTGGTATCTTCGTTTTCAGAATCGATACCTTTTTACAAGAGATGGGCAAGCACTGTCCGCCTATTGGAGAAAAATGCGGGCTGTCATTTCAAGAGATGACTAGACAATTTTCGGAAATGCCCGACATCTCCATCGATTACGCCCTGCTTGAAAAACCCACCCCCATCTCGGTCATTCCCCTGGATATTAGCTGGTCCGATGTCGGCTCGTGGGACAGTGTTTACGAAGTGCTTGAGAAAGATTCAGACCAGAACGTCAAAATTGGAAATGTGTTAGCGCTCGATACCAAGAACTGCTTGATCGTGGGAGGAAAACGCCTCATCTCCACAGTTGGACTGGAAGACTTATTGATCATCGAAAGCGAGGATGCGCTTTTCATCGGAAAGAAGGGAGAGTCGCAGCGCATTAAAGCTCTCGTAGAAGAGCTCAAAGAGCGCAAGAGCAAGGAGATGCTCGAGCATTTGACGAGCCATCGTCCATGGGGTAGCTTTACGGTTTTGGAAGAGGGCGAACGCTATAAGATCAAGCGCATCGTGGTCAATCCAAAACAGCGCCTCAGTCTGCAGATGCACTATCATCGCAGCGAACACTGGGTGGTGATCAAAGGCGCAGCCAAGGTGACGATCGGCGAAAAAGAGCTGCTGGCACATGAAAACGAGAGCGTCTATGTGCCAAAGTCCACCGTCCACAGACTTGAAAATCCCGGCAAAGTCCCTCTCGAAATCATCGAAGTACAGGTCGGCGAATATGTCGGCGAAGATGATATCGTGCGCTTAGAAGACATCTACGGAAGAATGCTGAATGTTCAGTCCCCTGTTTGAAAAAGTTGAGCTCTTTCAGGGCGCGCTGAGATTTTCACCGTTTTGGATGACGGTTGACCTGCTGATCATCGCACACTTTTTTACCGCTTGGTACTTCTCATGGAAAAAGAGCGGATGGAAGCTCGACTTCTGGTGGCTGTCGCTTTTTCTGCAATTTTTTATCTATATTTTCTTAATGTATCCCTTTAACGCTTCTTTGTTCAATTTTCCTTGGGTCAAGGGCAATCTCGTTCGCATCGAACCATTTGTCGATCGGGCGTTTGCCATCGGTACGCTGGGCTACATTTTTATGTGGGTAGGACGCTATCTTCACGATCTGTCTGCAAACAAAATCCTATTTCTGCCATTTCGAAAAGTCCTCAATGGAATAGAGAGGATTATCGTGCAGAA
Source organism: uncultured Chlamydiales bacterium (assembly GCA_963709365.1). Classification (GTDB taxonomy): domain Bacteria; phylum Chlamydiota; class Chlamydiia; order Chlamydiales; family Rhabdochlamydiaceae. The sequence goes on along the minus strand of CAVPVU010000002.1, from coordinate 1,849,132 downwards.
TATCTCTTCGAGGCTCTCACGCAATGTGCTGGTAGTGCTGACTTTAGGGTTAACGCTTTTTATCTTTCCCCACTTTTTATCGGCTGGGCGCAACTTTTCGGCTCGCGACTTTTTTTTGCAAAATGACCTTCTGAGACCCTTCTTTAACCTTACGCTCTGCTGCTATACCATCACCATCTGGTATCTGGGTGTGAGTTATCAGCAGTGGCGAAAAAAGCAAGAGTTAATGCTTTTGATCACATTTTTTCTGCTCTCAGCTTTTCTGGGCTCGCGGGCTCTGCTTATCTCGAGTATTATTTTTGTGCTCACCTATCGAGTTTTTTTCAATCGAGGCAGAGTCTCATTCTGGAAAACAGGAGCCGTTTGCATGCTCTTGTTATTCATCGCCCTACTTCTCGGCAGCCTGCGCGAAAATGCAGGGGTGCCAAAACAAGTTCTCATGAATTTCGGGAAAGAGGCGATCTATGGAAACCACTTCTCCGACACCCGAGATTTTGCCTGGATGCTCTCCTGTTGGGACGGAGAGCTTCTCTATGGGAAGACCTATTTGGCGGGGCTTCTCTCATTCCTTCCTAGAATTGCCTCTGATTTTCGTGCAAATTGGAGCTATGGTGTCTACAGCGCTAACTTGGCCGAACTCGAGCTCCACGCTGGACTGCGTTCAGGGCCATTTGGCGAAATGTATTTTAATTTTGGCCTCGTTGGGGTGATTTTGATCGGCCTGCTGGCAGGGTATGTCTTGCGCATGGCTGACGTCAGGCTGAAGCTGGCGATCACTAACGAAAACAGCCTTGTCAAAGGATTCGCCTCTACTTTTCTCTATTTTTTAGTGTGTAATTTTTTTAATACATCGGGTTTTTGGCTTTTTTATTTCTTTATCTTTATAAATTTGCTACTTTATCTTCTTCAAAGATCAAAAACTAATGAATGGCAAGAAGGGCGTGTTGATTAATTGGTAAGATAAACACCGAGAGCACCGAGAAGCCACCGAGGATTAGTTTTTCTCGGTGGCTTCTCGGTGCTCTCGGTGTTTAATGAAACGAAGTAGGATAGTTGGACCATAATGAAAACCGCGATTGTGCATGATTGGCTGGTCTCTCCGATCGGGGGAGGCGAAAAAGTTGTCGAGGCCATTCATCGCTTATTTCCCTCTTCGATCTACACCCTAGTCAAAAACCAGAAAAGACTTGAAAAATCCTATTTTCAAGATCTCGACATCCATCCATCCTTCATCCAGAAATTGCCTTGGGGTGTATCTAAGTATAAAAATTATCTCCCTCTTTTTCCCCTAGCTGTAAAACAGTTCAATCTAAAGGCTTTTGATCTGATCATCTCTTCTTCGCATTGCGCCGCAAAAGGGGTGGTAACTCAGGCGGATCAGCTACACATCTGCTACTGTCACACGCCGATGCGCTATGCGTGGGATCTCATGCATCAATATTTAGCGGAGGCGGGCCTAGAACGAGGCGTGAAAAGTTTGGTCGTGCGTTTTTTTCTCCACTACTTGCGCGGATGGGATGCTCGGTCTTCGAAACGAGTCGACCATTTTGTGGCAAATTCGAAGCACGTGGCGCGCCGAATCGAAAAATATTATGGCCGCGAATCTACTGTAATCCACCCTCCTGTCGACCTCGCCTTTTTCGAAATGCAGAGCGCTAAGGAAAACTATTACGTCACAGCTTCTCGCTTCGTCCCCTATAAAAAAATCGACCTGATCGTAGAGGCGTTTTCACAAATGCCAGATAAAAAACTCGTCGTGATCGGAGCAGGTCCCGAATGGGACAAAGTGCAGAGAAAGGCCAAAGCTAACATCGAGCTGCTCGGATATCAGCCTGACTCGGTTCTAAGAGAGTATTTGCAAAAGGCTAAGGGTTTTGTTTTCGCAGCTATCGAGGATTTTGGGATCTTACCCGTCGAAGCCATGGCCTGCGGCACGCCAGTGCTGGCCTTTGGCCAGGGAGGAGCTCTGGAGACAGTTCTCGAAGGCGAAGACGGGCCTATTTTTCCAAGAGCAGACGATCAATTCAATTATGCAGGAAGTGCAGCGCTTCGAAAAAACTGACTTCGATCCAGTGAAATGCCGCGCACGCGCCGAAACCTTCTCACAAGAAAACTTCAATCGCCAGTTTCATGACTACGTCACGACCAAATACACCCAATTCCGCTCTGCCCAAAGATCCTAATGGGTGTCCTTTTCTGATCCTCGCTCCGATGGAAGGCGTAGGCGATCGCTCTTTTCGCAAAGCCATGGCTTCGCTCGGCGGATTCGATGAGGCGGTGCGAGATTTCCTGCGCGTCCCGCGCAATGCGCATGTGAAAAGCTTGGCGTGCGCCTATGAAGCAGATGAGCTCGCGCCTATTCCTCTGGCGGCTCAGCTCATGGGCTCCGACCCGGAATTGATGGCCAGCATGGCGCAGGAGATCGAAAAACGCGGCGCCCCGCGTATCGATTTTAACTGCGGCTGCCCTTCGAATACAGTCACTGGCCGAGGCGCAGGCTCAAGCCTGCTAAAAGAGCCCGGCTTTCTCTATCAAAATGCCAAGGCGCTGGTCGAGGCTGTCTCGATACCAGTGACCTTAAAGATGCGCTCGGGATACGATGACATCTCGCTGTTTAAGGAGAACCTGTTTGCCGCACAAGAGAGCGGTGTGCGCTACATCACGCTCCATCCGCGGACTAAAGTGGATGGGTATGGTCCTCCAGCGAGATGGGATCTCATCGCTGAAGCTAAGGCGCTTTTGAAAATTCCAATCGTAGGCAATGGAGATATTCTGGACGTAGCTGATGCACTTGAAATGTTAAAGACCACCGGCTGTGATGCGCTGATGATTGGAAGGGGAAGTATCATCAACCCCTTTATCTTCCACCAGATCCGCGCGCACTTCTCGGGCAAGTCTTATCTTCCCAAATGGACAGACTATCTGCGCTACTTTGAAGTCTTTTGCAAAGAGATCGCCGCCGAAGCGTCAGCGCGCTTAAAGATTAATAAGCTAAAACAGCTCTTGGGCTTTTGCTTTAAGGCCAACCCCGAGCTTTTGCAAAAACGGCAAACCATTCTCACTTCACAGCTGCGCGAACCAGAGTCTTTCTTGCAGTTTGCTTTGCCACTACTTAGAGAGGGTTTACAGATATGAGAAAAGCGTGGATCGTTCTATTTATCATCCTCGTGCAGATGGGCCATGCGAATAACTACTTTGCAAACGGGGAATTGATCGATGACGAGCGTGCGGCACAGCTCATCACGGTGATCATCACCACTAGTCCTACTCCTTCCATGCCTTCATTGAAACACCTCTATCCAGCATGCACCAGCTTGTTTAAAGTTCCTGCTTTCGCTAAATGCAAAAAGATCATTGTTTTCGATGGACTGCCACCTAAATATGCCAACCGTGCTAGGGATTACAAGAAGTACAAAAAGCGTGTAAAGATGTTGATCGAGCAGGATCAGCGATTCTCCAATACGAAACTGGTTTTTTGTGATAAGTGGGTGCATCTCTCTGGTGCGCTGCGCGAAGCCATGCAGCATGTGACTACGCCTTTCGTATTCATCCATCAACATGATATGCAACTCGTCAAAGAGTTCGATCTAAATGGCTGTCTAGCATCCATGTTGTTGAACCCAAATATCAAATATATCCACCTGACCATCGAGGACAACCAACACGAGTCTGGAGAGATGTTTAGTCCATGGTATGGACTCGTTGATAGCTATATAGAAGGAGTGAATTTAGTCTGTTTAACGCGCTATTTTGGCTGGTCCGATTACGCGCATGTAACCACAGCAAAATATATGAGAGAGTTCGTTCTTCCTAGATGCAGCCACGGACGCATGGAAACGTGGCTTCAACATGACTTTAAGCAAGCTCTGCTTGGAAAAGACTTCTATGAAATTGACGACGTCCACCCTGAATTTGGCACTTATCTATATGGCGACATAGACGATGGACATTATATTCATCATAGCGACGGCGCTAATCAATGAACCTATGGCTTGCGAATAATCCAGAACCAGTTGTCGATCAGCTCATATTGAAGCTTGTTTTCCCGAGTAAAATCCTGCACGGCCCTACCAACCCCGCCATTTCCCCAGCCCCAATCATCGCCACAAAGTGCACCTGGGCTTTTGATTAGGGGAAACCAAGCATTGAGGTCGCGTATGACGGCCCGATAAGTATGGGTTGCATCTAAATAAAGCAGGTCGGGCTGCGCTTGCCACCCCCTTGCGGCGTCCAAACTACTCATTCTCACCGGAATGATTTTATGTGTTAACTGCGCGTGTATCACATTGGAGAGGAAGCGATCGTACAAGGTGTAGATGAAGTTACGGTCCCACATTCCTTTTTCATTGGGCGACCCCTTCCACGTATCTACAGCATACACGATCGCGTCATCGGGCAGATTATTGGCTACATCTATCGTAGTCATTCCCACCCAGCAGCCGACTTCGACAAAGACTTTGGGATGGTACTCGTCGACAAGTTTTTTGATGTAGCGCCAATTCCCTCCCAAGCTCGCCTCAAAAGGCATGAGATTGACGTGGCAATAGGGTTCGGGAAGCGATTGGATATCGACAGGATAGACGGACAAACTAGCGACAATAAATAAGACAGAGAAAATAAGTTTTTTCATAGGACCCTCTCAATTGTATTCAGCATTTATCTCAATCCACGCATTTGGACAGACATCCTCGCAGGATATACCATTGATCCAAGCTGTGGGGCGCACGACGATTTTATCTGGGTTTTGATTGAGCCAAGCAGCCCACCAGCCAAAACTGGAATTGGTGATGATATTATGTTTGCAAAAGCTAAGTAAATATAGATCGATGTAATTCGGCTCATCCTGGAGAAAAACGACATTTTTTGCCCACGCGGGGATACTGCTCCTTGCAAAATCTAGGTTGTTGCTACTGACCACAAACAAAGAATCCTCTGGGAAATGGCGCATGGCTTTTTCTAAATAGGCCTTCCCATACTGCGGGTACATGTTTTCGGGCAGATTTTCGTTTCGGTAGTAACGAATCTGTACTCCCACGCTGTTTGGGTGATCGATTAGCCAGGCGTATTTCTCACGCATGTAGATCAGATCGCTTTCGAGCGGAGCAAATAGCTGCAAAATGCGCTCACGATGGTGTGCAAAGTACTTTTCCGACTGAAAATAGCCGTTGATGCGCATGTTGGGATGAAAAGGGATGGCTTGGTAGGTATGAGAGGGCTCATACCATTTAAATCTGATCTTCTGGCTGGGTTTGTCCGTAATACATCGAGAAAAAACATGCGGATGAGCCGGTACTTTACGACCAAAATCGGGAAAGCGAGGCTCCGCTTGGTTGTCCCAAGCGAGAGCGGAGGCTGTCGCGACCTGAAATAGATTATTTCCCAGCTGTCCTATGATGTGAGACATCACGAAAGGTCTACTTTGCTTCAGAAAAAAGCACCCGAACACAACAATCAAGCCAAGCAGAACAAAACCGATGAACGACGAAAGATTTTTTGTCTTTTTGGTCATTTTCTTTTAATTATTAAACATAACCTTTCTAAGTTCCGGGAGATAAGGCGCAATAGCTGGATCCTCAACGCGGTTGAATGCATTCAACAGATCGAGAATATGCTGATGTCCCTCTTTTTGAAGAAAGAACGTAAGATCGTCTGGTTGAGATTCAAGATGTAGCTTGAATCGCTTGCTAAGAAGTTCTTGAGTATTCCTCGTCCAGTAGTGGTTAATACGAAATTCAGAGGGATGAAGCCACTTCTGCTTATATCCTTTATGCAAGCGCGCCTCATGGACCAGGCACTCGGCCACAGCTTTGGGTTTATGGATACTTTTCATCAAAACATGCCACGGGTGGTTGTCATCCGCTCTCAGCATAAGCATCTCGGTCATCAGCTTATTTTCCGGGATTTTCCATACGTTGGAGGTGCCATAGATCACCCAGTAGAAGAGTAATGATCCCGTATCTGTGTTAGCTTCTCTATCTAGTAGCGCATGCAGAGCGTCTCTGCCTTGAATGGGCACAATATACTCGTCCGCATCGACGATGGCGAGCCACTGCACGTTACGCTTGACATACCGAATACAATTGTTAAAGGCTTTGATCTGGTAAGCGTCAAAATGCGGGCTGCGAGGATCCCTGTGTGCCGGCGTATTTGTCCAAGGGATGACTTCGACGAGTCCTTGATCGATGTAAGGGCGAAGCACTTCCACGGTGTTGTCTGTACTTTCATTTTCAAAGAGATAAAAGTGTTCCACACCCAGAAGGCGATGGTATTCGATCCATTCTCGAATCCAAGGCGCCTCATTTTTAAACATGGAGCAGAGCGCCAGCTTATACTGAGCGCAGTAAAGGCAGGGCTGTATGCTGAGAAAAAGTACGAAGAATAATTTAAACAGCCAGCTTTGTTGGATAGAGGAGAAATTAATTCTAACGTCAAAAAACATGAGTTTTTTTACTCTATTAAGTTCTGTAAAAAATGCTCCAAGATACGCGCCTGTTTTTCATTATTGACCAGTTCGCGTGCGAGTTGAGCAGAGGAGGTTTGCATTTGATGGCGGAACTCTTTATCGTCGAGATACCTGCGCAGTTGGTATTTAAATCCGCGGTAATCGTCGATGAAAAAGGCTGTTTTGTCCTGGATACACCAGTACATGAGGCGACTACCTTTGGAATAGGATTTTTTCAAGAATACTGGGCGTCCTTTGGCCATGCTCTCGAGAATGGTGTAGCCGAAGCCGTCGGACTCTTTAAGATGCAATGTGGCCGTACTCTGTTCGATGTGTGCAAACATTTGATCTTGAGAAAGGTGCGCAAGGGAATGGATTTGCAAACCAGGAAAGGATTTCTTGCTAGCTTTTACGATCTCTTTGAACAGCTCAGCACCTCCTTGGAATTGGCCAGCGGAATAATAGCCGCCTAAGTAGCTGTTGATGATAGGGGTGTCGCTGCATCCGTCGAAAGTCAAAGTCTCAAAATCGATCCACGGAATCCAAAAAACGATATTGGTCTTTGCAGGATCGTGAAATTTTGCAGAATAGGCATCTACAGCGATGAAGTTTTTCACCATCGCAGGGTCGTAGCGTGTGCCGTTATTTCCCGAGTAGTGGACGAGCTTGGTGTGCGCCGCGCCGCGCTCTTTTAATGCTTTAAAGAGAGAGTAGATGCTCTGTTCCACTTGCTCACAATTGACGACGAGTACGTCCGGAGGATTGGAGAAGATCTCGTCGTTCTCAATGAGCTCGACATTCTCTAAAAACGCATAATAACGCGGATTGTCTTTCGAAAACTGATCCGTAAAACAGGTCGATTCTAGAGGTTTTTTTTTGAGAAAGCCCACATAGGAAATTTTAGGTCCTAGGCTGGAAGCACGAGGATCAAAAGATTCGCCCGGCAAGACGAGTATGTGTCCCAGATGTTGTAGTACCAGAGCCATGGATTTCACGAGGGTAGTATGCATCATGGGAAAGAGGACGCGTAATTTTTTTGCGGCCATATCAGGCACAATGCCGCCTAATGCGCGGATCAAGTCGGGCTCATCGGTGCGAATCCAGAAGGTAGTTCCAGAGCCTTCAGTGCAGACAATTTTGACATAATTCGAAGGCGTATAGATCTTGTTCCAACCGTATTGAAGGTGAGCGTAGTTAGTGTCATGCGCTACGATAATTGGCACTCGATCGAACAGTTCATTGACGAGGTCCCCGCGCATGTGAAACCCAGGATCTACAAAGGCCACTTCATATTCCTTGTCTCGAAAAAGCTCATTGCAGATCTCCTTGAGCTCTAGGAGATAGGAGCTGTCATATAGCGCAGGGTCCTTGTATTCTACTGCCGCTAGACTGTTTGCAGTTTGTAGATTTTGGCTTCCATTGCGCACAATCGGCGTCCAATTTGTATAGCCTTGGAGTAGGCTAATCGTATGATCGGCCCAATAACGTGATTGGCTGGGAAGGAGGATCTCTACGGATGTGACTTGCTCGCAATTGTCCAAAAAGTACTTTGTGCCATAGCCCAATCCGAACTCGATGAAAGAGCGCACCTTGTGATGCTGAAAGAGTTTCTGAAAATGTTGCACGTGGTCGGTGTATCCGCTTGCAACCAATTTCTCATAAGTGAGGTCGCTGACTTGAACTGAAAACAGCTGCGCACAAGCAAACAGCAGAATAAGAAAAAGACGCATTGGCAAGACCCCCAAATTTAAGAAGAAATTTTGGCAGATCTAAGCAAAACAAAAAAGGACAAAAAGGACCTTATTGTCCTTTTGGTCTTTTTCTTAAGAGAGATGCTTACTAAGCAAGCCAGGTAGCTTCATCATGTTCACCGACTCTTTGGTCCCGAATAGCTTGGCGAGCTTGGCATCGGGCAGAATATTGCGGCGATTTTTAGGATCTTGCAAGTTGTGAGCTTTGATATAGTCCCAGACTTTCTTGAGCGTCTCTGGACGCGAAAGCTCTTTTTCGCCGGTGACCTCTTGCAGAGCAGCTGAGAGTTTTAAAGTGGGTTGTTTGCGCGCAGCTTTTTTCGGAGCAGCGCCTTTTTTACTCGCGCCCTTTTTCTTTTCAGCTGGTGCTTCTTCGCCCTCTTTTGCAGCAGCGCCCTTCTTGCCCCACTTTTTGGCCTTTTTGACATAGGCTGTTTTGGGATGGTCTCGATATTTTTCCTCGAGATCGTCGAGCTTGTTGACGATCACGTCGCAGTCGGGATAGTTTGAGCAAGAGAAGAAGGTTTTGCCAAAACGCGATCTTCTTTGGACGATCTTGCCGTCGCAGCCAAGCGCAGGGCAGGTAGGCATATCTGCAGGCAGAGGTTCGCCTTTCTTGGAGATATTGACGATGCCTTTGCACTCGGGATAGCGGGTGCATCCGAAGAAGGCGCCAAATCTGCCATGGCGGACCTTCATAGGGCTGCCGCATTTAGGACAGGGCTGATCCCAATCGAAAGTAGGGTCGTAGTCCTCTTTTTTGAATTCGAGAGCTTCGAGCGGCGCAGTGAAGTCGCAATCAGGATAGTTGGAGCAGCCGTAGAAGTATTTTTTGCGCGACCAGATCTTTTGCAGTTTATGGCCGCATTTGGGGCAGTCGATATCGGTCATGATGCGCGGAACGAAGGCCTCTTTTTCGGCCGTCTCAACCGTCGGGATGAAGTTTTTCCAGAAATCGCGGATGAGCTCTTTCCAGTTTTTCTTATTTTCGGCGACGAGTTCGAGCTCATCTTCCATGGCGGCAGTAAAGCCGACATCCATGATGATCTTGAAGTTGTCTTCGAGCATTTGCGCAATCACTCGGCCGAGTTCTGTGGGTTTGAGCGTGCCTTTTTCTTTGACGGTGTAGTCGCGGCTTTGGATCTTGTTCATGATGCGTGGCATAAGTCGAAGGACGGCCGATGCCGAGTCTTTCGAGCTCTTTGACCAGGGAGGCTTCAGTAAAGCGCGGAGGCGGACGCGTGAAAGATTGCACAGATTGGACTTCGGCGAGCTTAAGCGGCTGTCCTTCAGTTAAGGGAGGCAGGATCTTATCTTCCTCTTTTTCATCTTCGCTAGGCGTACGGTCCTGCTTCTCTTCGTAGACGGCTAAAAATCCAGGAATTTGATGCATGGATCCCGTAGCGCGCAGCACAATGTTTTGATCGGTGGCGATATCGCAAGAAACAGTGTCGTAGATGGCCGGATTCATTTGCGAGGCGAGGAAGCGGCGCCAGATCAACTGATAGAGTTTAAATTGATCATCCTGCAGGTGATTTCTGATTTTTTCGGGCGCGAGCTGAAGATTGGTCGGACGGATCGCTTCGTGCGCATCTTGCGCGCTTTTTTTGGAACTAAATTGTCTGCCTTCAGCCGGAAGATACTCTTTGCCATACGTACCGGCGATGAAACGCCGGGCGCCTTCGATCGCTTCTGGAGCGAGGCGCACCGAGTCGGTACGCATGTAGGTGATGAGACCTTCGGGGCCTTCTGCCGAGATCGACCCCTTCGTAGAGGCCTTGCGCAATGTTCATCGTGCGCGATGCCGAAAAGCCGTAATGGCGGCTCGCCTCTTGTTGCAGAGTTGAAGTGATGAAAGGTGGCGCCGGGTTGCGGCTCTTCTCTTTTTTCTCGACCGATGCGACGGTATATTTCGCCTGTTTGAGTTTGGCCGTAACGCCATCCGCGGTCTCTTTATTCGGAATGGTAAAGACCTCTTTGCCAGGGACAGGCTCCTTTTCAATGCGCTGGCCATCGACAGAATAGAGGTTTGCGCGGAAAGTTGAACCATTGCTCTTGGGCTGCAAGAGAGTACCGATATTCCAATATTCGATCGGGATAAAGGCTTCGATCTCCTTTTCTCGATCGACGACCAGTTTCAAAGCGACCGATTGGACGCGGCCAGCTGAAAGACCCCCATCTCTAGCTCCTTGCACGCGCCGCGTGAGAATCGGCGAAATCTTATAGCCGACGATGCGGTCGAGAAGACGTCTCGCTTGTTGTGCATCGACAAGCGCCTGGTCGATATCGCGCGGATGCTTAAGCGCTTCTAAGACGGCATCTTTGGTGAACTCATTGAACGTCACGCGCTTGATTTTGGTGTCTTGAGGAAGGATAGATGCGATATGCCATGCGATCGCTTCCCCTTCGCGGTCCGGATCGGGAGAGAGATAGACGATATCTGCCTGCTTGGCGGCCTTTTTCAGGTTTTGAATCACCTCTTTCTTTTCCGGCATAAGCGCATATTGCGGCTCAAAGTCGTGTTCGACATCGATGCCGAAACCTTTTTGCGGAAGATCGCGGATATGGCCGACCGAAGATTCGAAGATGTAATTTTTCCCTAAAAATTTTTTCAGGGTCTTCATCTTACTAGGCGACTCAACGATAATTAGGATTTTAGTCATTCTTTTTGTAGTATTTACCCGGAAGTTCCCGAATGGCTCCTTTTAAAATAAGGCTCATTAATTTGGCACTCAATTTTGCGGTGGGCAGCTCAATTTTGGCTGCAAGCTCCTCAAAACTAATTTCTTCCGATGGAAAGAGCGCGAGAATACTCTGCTCATCTTTCTCTAAAAAAGCAAAACTCTTTTTTGGTTGAAAAGAAAATTTACCTTTATCGGGTTGGAGAAGGGATACCATCTCTTGCCCATTTTCGACAAGTAGGGCCTTTTGATTTTTGATTAATAAATGGTTGCCGCGGAAGCTTTCCACATCCGCCCGGCCGGGCAATGCAAAGCAGCGTTTTCCGAGAGATTCAGCATTATGCATGGTGATCATCGCACCGCTTTTTATCGGAGCTTCGGCAAGCAAAACTCCATCAGAAAAGGCTGCGATCAGACGATTGCGACGCGGAAAGAGATGTTTAGCCGGCGCAGTTTTCATAGGTAGCTCACTAATTACCGCCCCATGTTCGCTGATCTGATCTGCGAGTTTAAGATTGTCGCGAGGATAGAGATTGGCAAGACCTGATCCGATGAAAGCTACTGTCCGACCACTACTCAGCGCTCCCTGATGCGCTGCCGTATCGATGCCTCGCGCAAGACCGCTGACGATGGTCAGGCCCATGCGCGCAACCTCTTCGGCGAGCTTATACGTCATCTCTTTTCCATACAGAGAACAGATGCGTGTGCCTACGATGCCCAGCCCATGATGATCTGTCTCAGCCAGTTCTCCTTTAATATATAGGAGCGGCGGCGGGTCCGATAACTCATGCAGAGAGGATGGATACTTTGGGTCTAGAAAAGAGAGGAGCTTTACTCCCTCGCTCTCTACCAATTCTAGATCCTCTTTCCAATCGCAGTTAGTTTCCCAGTTTTCGAGATTGGGATGCGAAAGTTTAAGCGCGAGCGAGGCTGAGCCAGCCGCGGCGATTAACTTCCGCGCTTCTTTTGGCTTGAGCAGATGCGACAAAACGAGTAGTGCTTCTAGTTCTTCCATGACAGGGGTTAGGGTATAACTAAAAATTTTAAAAAAGAAAAGGACTTTGTCGTTGGTATCCTTTTTGTCCTTTTCTTTTTTAGAATCCATGGATAGGCTTGCACCTATGTACAAATGGCTTTTACTTCTTTTACCGCTCGCTCTGGGTTTATTCTTAATTTTGAGAAATCCAAGCCAAGCAGCTATTTCACGCGATTTTGAAGCCATGATGGGCAAAGAATATATTCAGACGCGTGAAGATAAGGAACTGCTCAGTTTTTTTAAGAAGCTGTACGAAAAAAACTACGAGCGGATGTTAGCGCCAGCGGAAGAGGTTAAGATTCCTTTAACTTTGCATCTGATTTGGCTCGGCCCGCAAGAGTTCCCGCGAAATTCACTTAAAAACCTGACTGCTTGGATAGAGAAGCACCCTGCATGGACGGTTAAATTTTGGACAGACCATGACAGAGCAAGCCCGCACCCGAAAATCCAAAAGGTCCTAGTCCAAGATAGTCATCTGCCTAATCTTCTCTCTTGTTACTACCTTTCCGATAACTTTGGCGAGCGCTCCGAGCTCTTGCGTTATGAAATCCTCAATGCGGAGGGAGGGGTCTATATCGATCATGACCTGTTATGCCTCCGCAGCTTGGACACGCTCAATCACGCGTATGATTTTTATTGCGGCCTAGAAGAGCTCGGCCCTTCGATTCTGAGCTCGTCGATCTTTCCCAGCACGCATCTTATCGCTTCCAAAGCGCACCATCCGATCTTATCCGCAGCGATGGAGTGGGTCAAAAAGCGCTGGGCGCAAATTGAGATCGATTTTCCTGGAAGTGATCCAGCTGCGGTGAAGAATCGCGTGAAGCACCGCTCCTTTATGGCGCTGAGTGAAGGCATTCAGCAAAAGATCGATCGGGAAAAAAATATCGATATCGTCCTTCCTCCAGTCTTCTTCAGCCAGAGTGACTCCTCTGAATATTCTTTTGCCACGCATCAACATGCAGCCTCTTGGCTAAAACAGGAAAACGTCGCACAAGCTAAGCTTGTAAAAGAGAGCGAGCAGATCAATCAGAGAATTACAATCACTGAAATAATTTTGTATGCTCAGCTCCTGCTCTCTCTTTCGCTTCTTGCGGCGCTCTTCCTTAAAAGCAGAAAGGCCAAACATGCTTAAAACCATTTTGTCTTTGCTCTCGTTTTCTCTTCTTCTAGGCTGTTCTGGAAAAAATGGAGAAAAAAAGCCATCCTCAACTGCCCAAAACTTCTACTCTCTCATGGGACAAGAGACTAAACACTGGAATTACGTGGCTCGCGAGGAGGATCGCAACTTTTTGGAGACGTGCAAAGAGGTTTATGCAAAGACTTTCGATGAGCTCATGACTGCGCGTAAAATCGTTAAAATTCCCAAGGTCGTCCACTTCATCTGGCTTGGGCCCAAGCCCTTCCCACCCGAATCAGTCGAGAATGTGCGCACCTGGATGGCGCAGCATCCCGATTGGACTGTCAAGTTTTGGACCGACCGCGACCGACCCCTTCCCTGCCGCGGCATGCAAAAAGTCTTTGTGAAGGATTTCGCTTTCACGCGTCTCGAGCGCTGTTTTGTGCAGTCGCAAAATTACGGAGAGAAGTCAGATATCTTGCGCTATGAGATTTTGAATCAAGAGGGTGGTGTCTACGTCGATCACGATGCCAACTGCTTACAATCTTTTCAGCCACTACACGCCGCTTATGATTTTTACTGCGGCCTGGAAGCACCGCACGAGCCATTTGTGGGCCAAACCGTCACATGCGGCAATGGCGTGATCGGTTCTCGCCCGAACCATCCGGCTATCCGCCGCGTGATCGATCTGATCGCACAACGCTGGGACACGCTCGGTAAAAAATATCAGGGTAGAGACCTCTACTCGCGTACCGAAGTGGTAATGCAGCGCACCTATATCGCGCTTACCACAGCATTAAAAGAGGGCATCCTAAATCGCGAAGGCAATGTCGATATCGTCCTTCCTGCCGCCTATTTTTTTGCCAAAAGCGGCATGCCATCGCTCTACTCAAAGCATTTCTACGCTACCGCTTGGTCTGATCAGAAGGTCAAGCACACCAGTGAAGATAAACTTCTTCAAAAGCGCATCGATCGCATCGAACAGAAGAGCAAAAATGTCCAGCTTTTAGCCGTACTCTTGCTCGGATTTAATCTTCTGCTCATGGGCGGCACCTTCATACTTAGGAGAAGATGATGTCAAAAAGACGCAAGCTTTTGATCGCACTTTGCGTAATCACCACCGTTCTCAGTGCAGGTTCACTCTTCTTAGGCACAAAAAAAGAGCACAGCCAAGCCTGTGGCAGAAGATTTTGAAAGTTTGATGGGCAAAGGCACGCCGAGATGGGGATTTGTCCAAACTAAAGAGGACTTTGAAAACCTCCGCTTTTTTAAAGGGCTTTATGAGACGAAAAAAGCTCTTCTATCAGAAAAGAGCAGCGATGCTTTACGTGTGCCCAAAGTTTTGCATTTCATCTGGCTCGGTCCTAAACCTTTCCCGCGCGAATCGGTTGAAAATGTGCGCAGTTGGATGGCAAAACATCCCAGCTGGACCGTAAAATTTTGGACCGACAAAGAGCGACCCCTGCCCTGTCCGGGCATGGAGCTCAAATTTGTACGCGACGTCAAATTTCTGTTTTTGGACAAGTGCTATCAGAAGACCGAAAATTGGGCTGAAAAATCCGATGTGCTGCGTTATGAAATCCTCTATCAAGAAGGCGGAGTTTATATCGATCATGACGTGAAATGCTTCAAGTCTTTCGACGCTATGAACCTGGTTTATGATTTTTATTGCGGCATGGACATGCCCTACACGAGTAGCTTGCCCTCCTGCATCTTTCCCACCAACAATTTGATCGGCATCGCACCTGGGCATCCCATCCTCAAAACATGCATGACCAATCTCAAAGCAAAATGGGATCAGATCGAGGCTGACTATCCAGGCACAACACGCGATGAGGCCCTAAACCGCGTGCTGCACCGCACCTTTCTGCTATTTGGTGAGGCGATTAAGCAGGCTTGCAATCAAGATGGGCGGCAAGACATCGTCTTTCCAGCTTTTTATTTCGATGCCCCTTCCGAAAATCAGGCCATGTGGGCCTATCACTATTACGCTGGTCTCGGATTCGAAGAGGAGACAAAATTTGAGAAGATGGTGCGCGAGCGCCTCATGACCATCACCAAAAAATCCAATAAGCTCTTTCTCGTCTTAGGTCTGGCAACTGGGCTCAATCTCCTCGGCTTCTGTGCGCTGATCATCTTCTTCTTGAAAAAAAGACGTCATGCTCTCTGATATCGACCTTTTGGCCCTCAATAAAAGAGGCCTGATTCCCGGCCCACAAGAGAATGCCGAGCAGTTTTTGCAACGCATCAATCGAGATGAACAAGTAGAAAATCAACTCACGCCAGATGAGTGGAAAGAAGCGCATACGTGCACGCAAAACCTCTTTGATTTTTCCGCCGATTGGGTAAAAGCGTTTTACAGCAAAAAGCAGCTCCCTTTTTGGCAGGGGGCTGTAACTTGGATGGGAGATCCTCCGCTGATTCAGCTTCACCCGGGGCTGAAGAAAGGTAATTACCTCAGGCTCTACTCGCGGAAAGAGGTGCTAGCGCATGAAGCTGTGCACGCCATGCGCACCCCGCTTTCGGCTAGCCGCTTCGAAGAGTATTTCGCCTATCTGACTTCGCGCTCCTGGCGCAGTAAATTTGGACCCCT
This sequence comes from uncultured Chlamydiales bacterium, assembly GCA_963709365.1. Taxonomy (GTDB): domain Bacteria; phylum Chlamydiota; class Chlamydiia; order Chlamydiales; family Rhabdochlamydiaceae. The sequence goes on along the minus strand of CAVPVU010000002.1, from coordinate 1,833,512 downwards.
TTTTCGCACGTCGGGCGAAGGCACCCTTTTTCTCTGCCTTTTGGCTCTTTCCACTTTAGCCGCCTACCTATCTATATGGATGCCGGCGCTGGGATGGGTCTTTGGCCTGCCTTGGATTCTCCTTATATTAGGGGTGCTCCGGCTCGGCTGGATGCACCGAGTTCTTCGCCGCTGTGAAAAGCATCTGCGCGGGGCTCTTCCCCGCCCCGACCAGGCGCGTTTTGTGCTGGTACGACTCACCGATCAAGAGATTGCGAAATTTGCAACTCTTTCATCCTCAGATATTTACGCTTATGCGGAAGCCGAAAAGGGCCATTATCTGCGCTGGAAAGTGCTTTTTCTCGCCTACTTTTAAATAATTATTTACTTAATACTTAATACATTATATAATTATTTTTATAATTTTAATAATTTGTATTAATATGGAAATAATGTATTCCAAGGCTTCTTTAGGCCTAATCGATGCTATGCATTTCGAATCATCGCGCGATCGAAAGAGATACATAAATCTTGTCTCTTCTTATAACACGCTTTTTGGCCAAGCTCTCAATTGGCTAAGAGCACAATTTGGTTATGAGACAGATAGAGATTTAGCCAAACGTATCGTCGTTAAAAATGCTGCCCTCAGCGCGCGCAAAGCCTTCCTTGCCGAAACAGATGTCTCTCGCATCGAAGAAAAAGCACAAAACCTCTTCGAGAAGCATTTCAATCTCGTTGCTAATGGTCACCCTGTCCAAATCAACAAGATCATTGATTTAGAGACAGAGATCCAGCGTAGAACTTTCCCTATTAGACGCCAGCAGGTCGAAAATGCTTTAGGCCAGAAGTTCCTGGGTTCCCATGATCTGATTTGGGTCATGGCCTCTTACAGGTTTGAGCTTCTCCAGGTTATGGTGGCTGACAAAGTCGACCAGGAGACCTTGGATTGGCTTCAAGAGAAAGTAGAAGAGCGCCAGCGATACCAGCCTATTAGGCGCGCAAGTGATTGATTGTTAAATACTAATAATAAACGGAGAATATACCATGTCAGTTAAACCCTTTAATAGTGCTGCAGAAAAGTATCTCAAAGCTATGGACCTTACCAATGGCCAAGAGGTAGTGAGAAGCAGCGTTCAAAAATACGCATCTTGCGGCTATCTGCAATATTTCGCCTACCTAGTACAAGACCTCTTCTTGAGCTGTTTCGGAAGCTGTCTCGGAAAAACCTCAGATTGGCAAAAAGCAAAAAACAGCCTCATAGACCGAGTATCCAAAACACTAGACCCAAAAAGCGCAGCAGCGTGGGCGGAGGAGATCCTATCTAGCTGTTATGAAGCGCAACTCAAGGAACAACCATGGATAGATAAGCATATAGAGAGATTAACTGCTCAGCGAGATGGCAAGCCAGTTCCTGAAACGCCAAAGCCTGTGTCGAGCCAAACCTGGGGAGACTTAGACGCATTGTATCATGTCGAGCCTACGCGAAAGCAGCAAGAAAAAGCTTCTGACTTTTACAATCTCCTCAGATCTTAAATCTCTAAAACAGAACCTCTTTTAAAAACCCCTTCTCTTCCTGGGAAGGGGTTTTTTCATTTATGGAGATAAACTCTTAAATAGAGTATAATTTACCTTTATGACCACAAATCTCATCCCTTTAAGGCCAGAAGCCGAAAGATACCTTGAAGTTATGCACTTAGCGCTTCCAGACGAAGCCTTTGTCCGCAATAGTGTCTACTGGTATGGAAATGAGAATACGTGCGAAGTTCTCTGGTGGCTGATCTATGTGATAAAAAATACCATCAAAGCTTGTTTTCCCTCCATCTTCGGTAAGTCAGACTGGCAGCTCTCTTTGGAGATGATCGAAAATCGCGCGCTTGAGTTTGCTCGCGGAGGTGGCGAAAATGAAAATGGCGTGCGCCTCTACGATCGTTGTCCGGACACAAACCCTGAAAGAAACGCCCAGCTAAATGCCATTGTCAGAAATGCCGCAAGGCAGATCGCAGAGGAGCTTTTGCAACACTGCTACTCGGCTCGGCTGGGAGAAGAGAGCATGGAAGCGATACTCCCTCTTCTGCCCAACTTAGACTTAACAAGGTTCTCGGACCAGCTCGCCCAGCGCAACTTACAATTACTCTTCTAAAGATATTTTTTTCGATGCGACGCAGGCGCTATTTTTAATGCCTGTCGGTATTTAGCCATTGTGCGTCTGGCTACTGAGACACCTTGGCGTTGGATCTCTTCCGCTAGCGCCTGATCCGAAAGGGGTGCGCGCTTATCTTCTTTTTCGATGAGTTCTTTGAGAAGTTCTTTCACCTGAGCTGGCGAGATCGCTTCTGCATCGGTCTCGACTTTGACATGTGTAAAAAAACTACGCAGGGGAAATAGTCCTGGCGCGCAGTGCACATATTTATGTGCCACGGCCCGCACGATGGTGGAATGGTGCATCTCAAGGGCTTCGGCGAGTTCAAGCATAGTCAGAGGAGCGGGGGCTTTGGTCTCGCCGCTCAAAAAGGGAGCCTGGCGCTTGATTAAGAAGCTTCCAATCTCTTTTAGGATCTTGCGGCGGCGTTCCAGGATGCGCTCGAGCCACTTAGCAGCTGCAACCTGTTTGCGAAAATAGCTGGCCTCTGCTGTGGCAGACTGAATGAAGGCTGGAGCGACGCGGAAAGCAGGCAGCGTCTCCTCGTTCACTTCGATCTGCCAGCTATCCTCTTCTTTTAAAATGATTAGATCCGGCGCAATCGATTGCAGCTGTTCAAAGTTGAAACGCGCCGCGGGGTGTAGATCGAGATTGGCGATCTCTTGAAAGACAGCTCTATGTAGCTCTTCATCAGAGCAGCCTAGACTTTTTTGCAAGACGCGCAAGCGATTGTGCACCAGATCGTCAAAGTGTCTGTCGATGAGCAGGTAGGCTAAGGTCTCCTCCTTGCCCTTCAGACAAAGCTGAAGCAGAAGCGACATCTTCAAATTCGGTGCGGCGATACCGGGAGGATCAAAAGCTTGGATTTTGGCGAGCACGGCTTCGGCCTTGGATAATTTCTCTTTATTGAACAAGGTAGAAAGTGACGCAGCGAGAAAACCGCGCTGGTCCAAATTGCCAATCAGTACTTCGGCAAAGAGAAGCTCTTCCACAGGGAGAGCCATCTCGGCCTGAACCATCAGATGCTCATAAAGCGAAAGCTTATGGATCGGCTCTTCAAAGTGTTTTTCCTCTTCAAAGAGTGCGCTTTCAAACCCCTCATCAAGTGAGCTCAAAACCTCGAAACGGCTAGTCTCAAAATCGATCTCGCTTGGCTCTGTCTCGGAAGAGGAGTCTGGCACCTCCTCTTCACTCACATCTTGATATTCCAGAGCTGGGTTCTGTTCGATCTCGTCCTTCAGCCACTGCTCTAGCTCCACCAGAGGCATCTGCAAGACGTGGAAGGCCTGTTGCATGGCAAGGGACATGAGCAGAGCCTTGTTCTGCTTGACCCCGAGCGCCGGCGCTTGGCCTATTAGAAGATTGTTCATATTTAATAAAACTCTGCATTATTGCATAAAAGATCCAAACACCGAGAGCACCGAGATCCGCCGAGAGAGGAGGAAGCAAAGGTTTTTTTTCTCGGTGTATCTCGGTGCTCTCGGTGTTTTAATTTTCCTTTTAATTAACTTAGCTTAATAATTCCATAGATTGTGTAAAAAGAATCAATCAAGGAAATTATGCAAAAGGCAGCCGTATTAAGTTGTTTGGGGTTAGGCGATGGGCTAATTTCGCTCATTTTGTCCCACAATTTACATCTGGGAGGCTACCAAGTCGCCACCTGCCACCCCTTTTTGGCTGAACTGCAAGACTGGTTTCCACATCTCCCGATCAGAGCCTTTCCGCTGTTGGAAAAAATGGGGGAAGCGCTGGCCGGATACTCTCGCATCTTCATCTTCTATGAAAAGTCGCCCTGGATGCAGGCGATCATGGCGCACTGTCTTGAGCATCATCCTAAAGCGACGCTGATCCTCAACCCCATCGCCACACCCAACCGCGACTATCCCTATTGGGAGAATGGCAAGTTCGATGGCAATCTGCCCTTTGCGGATAACCTGCTCAATTTTTGCCGAGACAGCTTAGGTTTTAAGCAAAGCGTCAAAGCGAATGGTATCCAGCCACCCCTTGATGCCAAAAAGCGAGGCTATCCCAAGCGTGTCGTCTTGCATCCCACCAGCTCCAGACCTGGCAAGAACTGGCCGCAGGAGAAGTATGTCGAGCTCAGCGCGCGTTTGAAGGAGAGCGGGTTTGAGCCGGTCTTTATCTTGACCGAAGAAGAAAAGCGCGCCTGGCAAAAAGAGCCGATCAGAGCGCCAACTTTTTCTAGCTTGAGCGAGATCGCACGTTTCATCTACGAGTCGGGATATATGATCGGCAACGATTCCGGCATCGGCCATTTAGCTTCGTGCCTGGGAATCCCTACGCTCACGATCTGCCGCAATGCTTTGACTGCCAAGTTTTGGCGGCCAGCTTGGACGCGCGGAGAGGTGCTCTTCCCGCCAGCTTGGGTGCCCAATATCAAGGGTCTTCGCCTACGCGATAAACACTGGAAGAAGTGGATCTCAGTCGGAAAGGTATTTAATCGCTTTGAGACGCTGAATCGGCTTTAATCAGGCGAGCGTATTTAGCCACGAGAGTGCGCTTGGTGTTGGCCTGCGGGAAAAAGACGTCGTAGGTCAAGCCATGCGAGGTATGAAAGGCGCGCTCGACGATGCCCACTCCAAAGTCGCGGTGCAAGACCGACTCGCCGGGAGCAAAACCGGTCTCTTCTTCTGTAAATTCTTCGGTGACTTCTAATTCCCTGCGAGGAGATGCTTGCGCATGAAAAGGTCGAAGATAATCGGCCGGGATTTCTTGCAAAAAGCGGCTAGGGCGCATGATCTGCGGCGTCCCCCACATGTAGCGATAGCGCGAAGCGGTGAGATAGAGAAATTCGCGTGCGCGCGTCATGCCCACATAGCAGAGGCGCCTTTCTTCTTCTAAACTCTCAGAATGACCCAAGGCATTTACATGCGGAAAGAGCTCCTCTTCTAAGCCTACGATAAACACCGCGGTAAATTCCAAGCCCTTGCTATTGTGCAAGGTCATGAGTCGAACTGCATCCATTGAAGAATCTTTGTCGTGCGCACCTTTGAGGGAGAGCTCCTCTAAAAAGGCAGACAGGGTAGGATGGTCGGTCTCGGCTTCCCATTCAGCCGCTTTTGAGACGAGCTCCTCGAGGTTGCCGCGTCTATCCTGATAGGTCTCTGGGTCTGCTTTCAAGATTTCGAGATAGGTGGAGCGCTCGATCGCATAAGAGACGAGCTCATGCAGCTTGGTCTTCAGTTGCACCATCTCTCTCAATCCTTGGATAAGGGAGACATAGCTTTTCAGTCCCTCGAGCTGTTTACTACTCAGCTTAAAATTGACGCGTTTTTCGACGATCGACGCGCAGCAGGAGAAGATGTCCGCGCCGCTTTCTTGAGCGAAAGTCCGCAATGAATTGAGTGTGGCTTCGCCAAAGCCGCGTTTAGGTATGTTGATCGTACGTGCAAATGAAAGAAAGTCGCTGCCGCCCAAAGTGAGCCTTAAGAAAGCTAAGATGTCTTTAACTTCTTTGCGCTGGTAGAAAGAGATGCCTCCGATGATAACATAAGGAATGCGCTCGCGTAAGAGCGCGTCTTCGAATACGCGCGACTGAAAGTGAGTGCGATAGAAGATCACACATTCTTTTAAGGGGACTAGATCTGCTTGATGATGCTGTTTCAGCTTTTTGATCACAAAATCGGTCTCGGCGCGCTCATTTTCGGCTAGAAAGAGGCCGATCTTTTCGCCCTCTCCTAGATCGCTCCAGAGATTTTTTTCATAGCGGCCGGTGTTGTGCTGGATGAGCGCATTTGCCGCATCCAAGATGTTTTTACGGCTGCGGTAATTTTGCTCAAGAGGAATGACTTTCGCACCGGGAAAATCCTGGGAGAAGTTGAGAATATTGTTCAAATTGGCGCCGCGCCACGAGTAGATCGACTGATCGGGATCTCCAACCGCAAAGACGTTCTGATGTTTCTCAGCGAGGAGCTTGATGAGTAGATACTGCGCAGTGTTAGTGTCTTGATACTCATCGATTAGAATGAAGCGCCAGCGCTTCTGGTACTGCGCCAGAATGTCGGGAAAAGCGCGAAAAAGTTTGACCGCCAGAAAGAGCAGGTCGTCAAAATCGAGCGCGTTGTACTCTTTCAACTTCTGCTGATAAAGCCGGTAGAGAGAGCCTAAAAATTCATCTTCTTCTGCAATCTCGTCTGGCTCGAGCAGATTGTTCTTAGCCGAGGAGATGGCAGCTCGTGCCTCTTTTAACAAGCCCTTGTCCTCTTTGCGATGCAGTGCTACCAGGCACTCTTTTACTACTTTTTCACTGTCATCCTCATCGAAGATCACAAAGTCGCGCTGAAAGCCGAGCGCACCGATCGATTCGCGCAAGATGCGGGCAGAGAGGCTGTGAAAGGTACAGGTAAGAACGGATTGGTGCGCAAGCCTGTGGATGCGCTCACGCATCTCTTCTGCGGCCTTGTTGGTGAAGGTCACGGCTAAAATTTCCGAGGCGGGAACACCTAGTTGCAAAAGGTGCGCGACACGGAAGGTGACGATGCGCGTCTTACCCGAACCTGCACCGGCTAAAACGAGGGCAGGCCCTTCAATGTGAGCTACGGCCTCTTGCTGCTGTGGATTTAAATCATTCATGATTGGGAAGTTTAAAGGAAATTTGACAAAAAAAGTAAGTTAAACAAAAATCTCTAGACATGAATCGCAAAGCAGTGCCGCGCTCTTTCTGGTCGTTTCCCACCATGCGCTTTCCTTTTTCTCTTTTTGATGAGGAGGAGGAAGGCTGGCTGCAAGAGTTTTCTGACGCCTCCGGTCTTTCGGTTTCAGAAGATGATAAGAACGTCTATGTCGAAGCGGCTCTTCCTGGAATCAAGCCCGATGAGATCGAGATGACCTTTGATAAAGGCGTTCTCTGGATCAAGGCCGAACGAAAAGAAGAAGAGAAGGACAAGGGTCGAAAATTTTACCGCAAAGCCGTGAGCTCCTTCTCCTACCGCATTGCAGTGCCTGGCAATATCGACGAGAGCAAGCAGCCTAATGCGGTATGCAGAAATGGCGTTCTGCAGATCATCTTTCCTAAGGCGCAAAAGGCTCAAGTTAAAATCATTCCTGTAAAAAGCGAATAAGGCGCAGTGGACAAAAGACTTAGTGGACGATATGGACGTAGTGGACAGAGTGGACTGCGCCAAGAATTGTCCACTGCCCCTCTTCAAGTTTTAGCAATCAAACCCATTCTCTGCTAAAACCTGCCTAAGCCTTCTTGACAATAATCGCAAATTTCACTACGATTCAGACTTTCTTTTTAAAATTTTTGGGAGAGTATCCTATGTCGTTCAAGAAGATCAAACCTTTAGGCAATCGAGTTCTCGTCCGCCGCTCTGAATCCAAAACTTCAAAAGGCGGCATCATTCTGCCTGATTCTGCGCAGGAAAAACCGAAGCAAGGCGAAGTCGTGGCAGTAGGTCCTGGTAAAACTGATGAAGCCGGCAACACTGTGCCAATGAATGTGCGTGTGGGCGATAAAGTGCTCTTTTCTGCCTATGCGGGCAGCGAAGCTAAAACCGAAGATACCTCCGACTATCTCATCATGTCAGAAGATGACATTCTGGGCGTGCTCGTATAAAACTTAATAAGGAGTCAAAGTTCTTATGGCAAAATTGCTGCAATTTAACGAAGAAGCTCTGAAATCGATCCTCAAAGGCGTAAAAACACTCGCAAAAGCGGTGATCGTCACGCTAGGTCCTAAAGGGCGCAACGTCGTGATCAACAAAGGCTTTGGCCAGCCGCTTTCCACAAAAGACGGCGTAACTGTCGCCAAAGAGATCTCTTTGAAAGATAAATTCGAAAATATGGGCGCTCAGCTCGTCAAAGAGGCCTCTTCTAAAACTTCTGATGTCGCCGGAGATGGTACGACGACGGCCATTGTGCTTGCCGAAGCGATTTACAGCGCGGGCGTGAAGAACGTCATCGCTGGCGCAAATCCGATGAGCGTCAAACGCGGCATCGAAAAAGCTGTGGTCAGAATGAACGAAGCGCTGACAAAACTTGCCACGCCCGTCAGCAAACCAGAAGAAGTGAAGCAAATTGCAACCATCTCCGCCAATAACGATCCAGATATCGGAGCGATCATCGCGCAGGCAATGGAAAAAGTAGGCAAAGATGGCACGATCACCATTGCTGAAGCTAAAGGCATCGACACGACCCTGGATGTTGTAGAAGGTATGCAGTTCGACAAGGGCTATGTATCGCCTTACTTCATCACTAACCCAGAAAAGATGACGGTTGAGCTCGATGGCGCACTGATCTTGATCACGGACAAAAAGCTTTCAAATGCGAAAGAGACTGGTGCCGATTTTAGAGAAGGTAATGGAAAAGGGGCAGAGACCTCTGCTCATCATCGCTGAGGATATCGATAGCGAAGCGCTCGCCACTCTCGTGGTGAACAAGATCAAAGGCGGCTTGCCGCTTTGTGCCGTGAAAGCGCCAGCATTTGGCGATCGCCGAAAAGCGATGCTTCAAGATATCGCTATCTTCACAGGCGCGACGGTCGTGACTGAAGAAGTCGGCCTCAACCTCGAAGATGTGGGCCTCGAAGTCCTTGGCAAAGCGAAAAAGATTAAAATTGCCAAAGAAGAGACGACCATCATCGATGGAGCTGGCGAGGAGAAAAAAGTTAAAGCGCGCATCGCTGAGCTACGGGCTGAAATCGCAAACTGCACCTCTGATTACGATCGCGAAAAACTCGAAGAGCGTCTTGCAAAACTAGCCGGCGGGGTAGCTGTGATCAATATCGGCGCAGCCACTGAAGCTGAGATGAAAGAGAAGAAAGCACGCGTTGAAGATGCTCTGCATGCAACGCGCGCAGCTGTGGCTGAAGGCATTGTTCCTGGCGGCGGCGTAGCACTTCTTCGCGCGGTCAAAGCGCTCGATACACTCAAAGTTCCCGATGACGAAAAAGATCGGAGTGGAGATCATCCGTACGGCTGCTTTTGCGCCAGCCATCGCCATCGCCAATAACTGCGGAAAGCAAGGCAATGTCATTGCGGAAAAAATCTTCGAAAAAGAGGGCGCTTGGGGTTATAATGGTCTGACTGATGCCTTTGGCGACCTGCTTAAAGATGGCGTGTTAGATCCTGTGCTTGTGACCAAGAGCGCGCTGGCCAATGCGGCCTCAGTCGCAGGCTTGCTGGTTACCATTGCGGCCATGATCACCGAGAAGCCCAAACCTAATCCAAAAATCCTGCTCCATCGATGGACGGCATGGATGGAATGGGCGGCATGGGAGGTATGGGTGGAATGGGCGGCATGGGAATGATGTAAGATTACGGTCTCATAACGTGCCCGAGTCCGTGTCCGAGATCCGATTTTCTTCGGAAAAATAGCAATTTTCGGAACTCGGGCACGTTAAGAGATTAAGATTGGCTTAAACAAAAAAGCCATCCACCCCTCTTCTTCCATTTCACTAACTAATTCCCAGTCTGCTACCTGGGCCAAATAGGCCTCGCGTTGTGAAGCCAGCACTCCAGAGGTGATGATCATCTCTGCTTGGTCAAATAGCTCATCATACATCTCTTTTGCGCGCTTTTGTTCAGAATGGATCATATTCATCACGATGAGCAGCGGCCCGCGAAGTCGTGGAGGGTTTTTAGCGTGAAAGAATGCAACTTTTAACCCATTGATCTCGGCGTTTTCTTGAGCGTGTGCGACAGCTTCAGGTTCGATATCGATGCCAAAACACTGCTTCGCACCTAATAGGGCGGATACAAGGGAGAGGATCCCGCTGCCTGAGCCGATATCTACCACGGTTCTATCGGGTGCATACTTGGCTAAAAGTGCGAGCGAAAGACGCGTGGTAGGATGCGAAAGATCTCCAAAGCCGGGCCCGGGCTTAAGGCGCAAAATCGTTTGAGTGCCCAATGGTTTGAGGTCGATATGCGCATAACCATCGTGAAAATTTGCCGCAAACTGCTGCCACTGCTCTGTCCAATTAATCACTATCTCGATCTCCAGAAGGCAGGCACTAAAAGGACCAAGAGGATAAAGAATTCAAGACGGCCTAAGACCATCCAGAGAATCGAGATGATCTTGGATAAGGTTGGCAGAAAGGCGTAGAACTGATTCTCGCCCATCGCACCCATGCTTAAACCCGCGTTATTGATCATGCTGGCGATCACGCCAAGCGCGGTTGTGCCATCAATTCCATCTAAAATCAGAAAGAAAACTCCGACGGCTGTCAAGAGGATTAAAATGCAGATGAAGATGAGTACGGTGAGCGCGCTCTTGTCTGTAATCTCTTTTTTGCCCAGACGCAAGCAGCGCACGCTGTCCGGACGGAAGATCGTTTCGATTTTGTGCGCGATGACTTGATAGAGAATGTAGAGACGCGCAATTTTCATGCCGCCGCAGGTAGAACCTGACATGCCGCCTACAAAAACCAGCATCAAGAGAATAAAGAGCGAAGAGAACGGCCAGACTTGCTCATTGGCCACGCTAAATCCTGTGGATGTTTGCGCCGAGATGGCATGAAAAAAGCCAAAGCGCAAAGCGACTGAAACAGGAAGAGTTTTTAATAGTGTTATGAACAGCAAAAAGCCGCTGAAGAGCAGCGTGGCTAAAAAGACGAAAAACTCAGGTTCGTACAGCCGGTAGATTTTTCCCTTGATGCAGTGAAAATAGAGCGTAAAGTTAATGCTGCCGAAGATCATAAAAATCATAATGATCCATTGTGTGGCAGCTGAATTGTAAGCCGAAATGCCTGCATTTTTCACACAAAACCCACCCGTGGAAATCGTCGAGAGCGCGAGTGCAAGTGCATCAAAAAAAGGCACAGCCGAGTTGGTGGCCAGAAGTAAGATCAGCTGGATGCAGGTCAATCCGAAATAGATCTTCCAGAGCATGCTAGCTGTCTCTCTGATACGCGGCTTAAGCGTCTCCTTATTCGGGCCGGTCATTTCAGATTCAAATAGAAAACGCCCTCCCATGGCCAGAGCGGGGAGTACGGCGATAAAGAGCAGGATGATGCCCATGCCGCCTAGCCACTGCAGAAAACAGCGCCAAAATAAGAGGGGTTTGGCGATTGCTTCGACGCCCGTGGCTAAGATGGCCTGGCTTTGGGCATCGCGCAAGGGAGCAATTGTGCCATAATACTGGTAGTGGCCAGCCTCCCCATTCTTAATCATGAGGGGGATCTCGTGCCTTCCGCTCTCATCATAAGCTTTGGGACACATGACAGTTGCACCGGTGGTGGTAAGACCTGAGATCGCTTCAAAATAGGCATCGATCGGATTGGTGAGCGTGCGCGAAAAGAGAAAAGGCAGCGCCGCTACCGCCGCGGTCAAAAACCAGATGGAGCCAGCGAGCAGGATACTCTCGCGCCGATGCAGCGTGCTCGAGCCTTTTTTGCCCAAGTAATAAAAGAGGCCGGCGAGGATGAGGGAGACGAGCAGTGTGCCTGCAAATGCCTCTGTGCTAGACGAGTAGGGCAGCTCCTCTTTCAGAAAGAAATCGTACAAGATTGCGACGGCCAGAGGGATAAGTAGAATGAGAGAAAAGTAAAAGAGGTAGCGGCCTAAAAAACGACAGACGCCGTATAGGTTCATTACAAGATTTTCTCCAAGTCTGGCAAATGCTTGGGATGGCAGATCACAATCACACTATCCCCAGGCGCTAGAATATGGTTGCCCTTAGGAATGGTCACGGCGCCGCGATTTTCAATCAGGGCGAAAAGCAGATCTTTAGGCAGATGTTTTTTAAGATCAGAGATGGGGATGCCGACGATTTGTGAATCGGTCGATATTTTGACCTCCATGATCTTCGCGCGGTCCTCATACAGCGAAGAGATCGAAAAGAGCGGGCTCGACTGCGTGAGCGCACGGATGCGGTTTGCAATGCTTGTGCGTTCCGAGGCGGTGGTCGTAATTCCAAGATGGCGCAAAAAAGGCAGATACGACTCTTCAGAGACGAGAGGTACAACCTTTTGACAGCCAATTTGCTTAGCCAGAGCCGCAATAAGGACGTTTGTCTCAAGCGGAGAAGTGACGCAAATCACGCCTTCAGCCTCGTCCATCTTTTCGGCTAAAAGAAAATTCACGTCAGTAGGCTCATGGCATAAGATTGTGGCCTTGGGGAGCTCTTCCGCCATCTTGCGGCAGCTCTCTTCATCGTTATCGATCACTTTTACAGCTACACCCTGCTCATCTAAGAGCTTGCCGATCATGACCGCGATGCTCGAGCTGCCGATAATCATGACCGAGCGCATGCGTTTTTCATGCAGTCCAAAAGTTTCAGGCAGCTTCGACATGATCTTCGACTCGCCGATCAGAGTAATCTCATCGTTAGGCAAAAGCGGATCAAAACCCGTGGGAAAAATGACCTGTTCTCCTGCCGGTTTTCGGCGGTAGATCAACCCGATCAAGAGATTTGGCGGCAGCTCGAGCTCTGAGATTTTTTTATGCGCGTGTTGCCAGGTGGAAGGTAAAACCAGCGTGCGCATTTGCACCGAGCCATGCGCGAAATTTTCGACGGCCACTGCATGCGAATGCAAGACATGCTTAACGATGTCATGCGCGACGATGAGCTCGCTGCCTATCAGGTGGTCGACGAAAAAAAGCCTGGGAAAGTCTAATCTTGAGCGGTTCAAGTAGCTGGCGTGGCGGATGCGCGCCACAGTTTTAGGATAGCCCAAGTTTTTGGCGAGGCTGCAAGCGACAAGGTTGGTCTCATCGTCGCTGCTGACGGCGATAAAAAGGAAGGGGTCGTGTTCTAAGAGCTCTTCGAGCAGCTGCCAGTCCGTGCCTGAGCCGAGCCGGGTGGCTACATCGGCATTTTCCGCCAAACGCTCAAGCGGTTTAGACGCGTGATCGATCACGATCACGTTATGTCCTTCATTCGAAAGGCTGGTCGCCAAGTAGGAGCCGATGCTTCCAGCCCCCAAAATAATAATACTCATGAACTCGTAACTATAGAGTTATTGCTCAAAATAGGATACTTTGCCATCATTTGCACACTAGGTCAAGCACCGGTAGCTCAGCTGGATAGAGTACACGGCTACGAACCGTGAGGTCAGAGGTTCGAATCCTCTCCGGTGCATTTTGCAATGCTACAACGCTAAATGATTTTTGAAGTTTTTTCTTCAGGCCCAGTAGAAACTAATACATTTCTTTTGGGCTGTCCGTTGGCCAAGAAGGGTGTGATCATCGATGCGCCTTTTGAGAGTTCTGGTTGGCAGATGCAGAGAATTCGAGAGCTCGGTTTAAACATAGAAAAAATTCTCCTTACACACTCGCATTGGGATCATATCGCCGAAGCGCATCTTTTACAAGGCTTGCTAGGCGCGCCTGTGTATATACACGAAGAGGATTTGGCTAACTTGGAGCATCCCGGTGCCGATGGGCTTCCGCTCGCCTTTCCGATTGAAGGTGTCAAGCCAGCCGGTTTTCTCACGGACGGGCAAATCATCAAAGTTGGCGCGCTGGAGATCAAAGTGATTCATACCCCTGGCCACTCGGCCGGATCTGTCTGCTTCTATCTCGAAGCAGAAAAACTGCTCATTTCGGGCGACACGCTTTTTCGTGGGACGATCGGCCATATCAACTTTCCCAAATCCCGACCCGATTTGATGTGGGATTCACTCAAGAGGCTCGCTGCTCTTCCGGCAGATACCAAAGTTTTCCCCGGACACGGCGAGAGCACAACCATCGGCAGAGAGAGTAGTTGGATGGTACGCGCCAAAGAAAGATTTTTATCTTAGAAGCTGTAAAAGCTCTGGATGGAAATCCTGGCCTTAATTAATTTTTAGAGATCTTTTAAGGAGAGAATGATGAGAGCTTTTTTCATTTTTTTTGTTTTATGCGCTTCGCTGGTAGGTTTCGCAAATGAGACCAGTAGTTTGGTTCTCTCCTTGGAGAATGCAGATGCGCAGCTTTTGCCCCTGAAGAAGATTACAAACCCTGCTAAAGCTGCACTGATCCAGCAGCTGTTTAGAAATCGCCTTGGCGCCCTCTCGTCCGAGCAGAGAGCTTCGCTTGAAGGGGTTCTCGCCATGCTGCTTGAAATCGAGAACAAGGGGTTTTCAACGGAAGAACTAGATGCAGCTCAACAGCAGCTTGCTCTCTTCACGGTTTTTTCTCCCTTGGAAATTTGGGAAGAGGCCAGAGACTTACTTTCAGAAGAAAGGCTGCGTCTAGCTTTTTCCACTCCCGAAAATGGAAACATGCTGCTTACGCGCAAACAAGCCGAACTGCTCCAGCTTTTTCCTTTTAGTCCTCATTTAGCAGAGAACATTGACCCGCCCGCAGATGACGATGATCTGGAAGACCCCTTTGCTGCCCCGATAGATCTACCGATCATATCGGACGCTGATATCACCGATTTTAATCAACTTCCCCTGCATGATTGGGAAAAACAGACCATCGCTCACATCGTCACGACCATGGCTGAAAAAAATGTTTTTCAGCTGCTCCTCGAAAAGAAAGATATGGAAAAGAGAGGTAAAAGGATCAACCACGTCCATCCCTTGAGATTTATCGGTTATGTCTGCTCCGATTTGAAGCTCAAGCGTTCGCTCAGGCTTGTGAGGAAAAATACGTTCAAATGGGATGGATTTATCGATGGTTTTGCTGGAAGAATGAGGGAGGAGTCCGGTAGAAATAATCTCATCCGCTTTCTTCCAGGCTTCGCTGAACTAGTCGGCGTAGAACCAAGCGACATAATGCCCTACATTCAGCGCCTCGACTGCGACGGCCTAGTGCGCTTTCTAATTGGCAACTAATTCAGATAATTTCTGGAAAAGATTGGAATTAGCTTTTTTTTCTTGATTAAGTCCCCAATAGACACGTCGGGGATAAGCCACTTACGTGTGCTAATCCCTCCGCTTTGCACTACAAAGGTCCACTGGACCTTCTCCGTGTCTTCAACAGCCCCTTTGAGCTGCAATTCGCTTTGCCAAATCGCCCTTCGGGTCCGGTTTGTGCCCAAGGGCACTGCACCTGCTTTGCACTACAAAGGTCCACTGGACCTTCTCCGTGTCTTCGCAGCCTCGTCGAGGAGGCGTGTTGAGGACCCAGGGGAGAAAAATCTCTTCCTAGAATGTTTTTCTTTTTGATAAAAGATATACATCGCAGTTGACCTGATATTGTGCTATGTTTATTAATTTGATTTAAGCTTAAGCCTTTTGAAAGATGAAGAATATTTTTTCTCCTGCAAGAGTCAACTATCTCTATTTTGGATTTCTGTTTGTTTGTCTCGTATGCCTACATGCATTGCATGTATTGGTGATTGAGAATACCATCTTCTTAAGCCGAGCAGCGTTTCTCGTCGATGCCGTGTTGCAGAGTTTGTTGGAGGTCGCTTTTCTTCTGCTGATCGGCCTAGTCGTCCGCCACTATTTTTCACAGGCGCTGTTTTTTACATATATCGCGCTGACTTTTCTTTTACTTGTCGTGCATGTTGTCGATTTTATCTTGGTGCGCGTGATGGATCTCTCTTTTCTGGTTCGGTTTGCCCATTATGTTGGACGAGAGCTGGAAAAATTTTATCGAAGCCTTGAAGGCCACCAGCATCTCTCTCTCCTCTTGGGCTTTGATAAGCTCACTCGCGATCATTTTGCCGACTTTCGGTGTGACCTTGTTCATTTTATGTGAAAAATGGGAGAAAAAACGCGAGTTTTCTATCTCAGTCACGAGGCTCATGCAACTGGTCTGTGCCCTCGTCGCGCTGATGGCTGTCTGGGATCTTAGCACCATTTTGCCCACAAAGCATGTGGATTATGCGAAGCTCAGCAAGGCGCTTCCGTTCAAAACAACAGTATTTTCGCCCAGCACGCAAAAAATTGCATTGAGCTCGATCTTACCAGAAGCAAAAATGGAAGATGGGGAAGCGCGCCAGAAAAACGGCATACTGACGCCAGCACATAAACCCGATATTTTCATTTTTGTGATAGAGAGTCTAAGGGAAGATTTCATCACTGATGCAGTTGCGCCGCGTCTTGCACAATTTAAAAAAGAGAATGTCTCTTTTGATCTTGCCCTCTCAAGCGCTAATTGCACGCAACTCTCCTGGTTTTCGCTTTTCTATTCAAAATTTCCTTTCCATTGGGCCAAAGAAGGGAAGGCTGAACGGAAAACTGGCAGTCCGGTCTTAAAAATTTTCAAAGAGATGGGTTATGCCATCCATGTCTACACTTCGGCCATGCTCGGTTTTTATGAGATGGACCAGAGGCTTTTTGGAGAAAAATGCGAGCTTGTCGACCGCTTCTTTCTTTTTGGTCATGGGGGACAGATTCCTCCACATGAAAGCGACGGACGTACTGTGGACAAACTGACTGAGGAGATGCGCAGCGCATCGAAAAAAGGCGGGCATTTACACATCGTTTTCCTTGAATCGACGCACTTTGATTATAGTTGGCCAAAAGAAAAAGAGTTAGTTTTTGCGCCAATCGTCGATCAGATCGACTACCTCAAAGTTGCCTGCGCAAAGCAAGATTTGGAACCGATCAAAAATCGCTATCGCAATGCGATCCATTATGTCGATGGGCTCTTCGGCAAGTTCTTAGATGCCTTGAAAGAGACTAAAGGCATGGATGAAGCTGTGGTAGTTGTGACTGCGGATCACGGCGAAGAATTTTTTGAAGATGGGCACCTCTTTCACGCCTCGAATCTGAACTTCGCACAGACACATGTTCCTCTTTATTATAAGTTTGGCAGTAGCATACAGCTTCCTGGAACCACGCTATGCAAGGCGACTTCGCATATCGATATCATGCCTACCCTATTGCACTATCTCTTTAAGAAAGATCTTTTTCAAAACGAGATGCAAGGCGAATCGATTTTTAAAGCTAAGCGATCGCCCTTTTTGGTCAGCGCACGTTATAACGGGGTCAGAAACCCGGTCGAGTTTTTTATCCACAACGGTCGAAAACTTCTCACCGTGCGTCTAGAAGCGGCAAAAGAATTTTCTAAATCGCACTTATCTGTCTTGTCAGTAAAAGATCTTTACGATCAAAATATATCAAATAACTTTTCACTAGTACGTGATGAGTTTGAAGGAGCCTTTGAGGCGCTCTTTCAAAGAGACTGGCCACAACTAGGCCAGTCTCTAAGCCAAGTTAAGTAGTTTACTACTGGGAATAGCGGAACTGACTATATCGTTAAACTTTAACTAGGTAAACAGTGCGAAAGATTTTCATAGGATTGTTTTTGTCGACAGGTCTATTTTCAGCGTTTAGCAACGAACAATTGGAAAAGCGAGAGATCTCGTGGAAAGGCACATTTCGTACCTCTTTCCTCAAAAGTCTCGATAAGATGCTCGCGGCTATTTTCGACGAGCCTTCGCGCACCTATGCAATCGTGCCCACACAAAGAGGGGAGATTTTCCGCAGCCCTACTCCTGCGATGGAAGAGTTCATAAGGCTGCACGGATATTTCTCAGAAGAGCGTCCCATCGTCGCAAGGTTTACGAAAGACGCAGAGGATCTCAATCTAACGCGCGAGGTTTTAAAAGAGATACACGAGAAAGTCATCGATCCATTCCAAAGAGAGATTACAGCTGCCGAGGTGATTACGAAGGTGCTCGCATATCGCGACTTGAAACCGGGCGACCAGATCTCTCTGCCTGTATTAGGTGCACAGTCGGGCGCCACATATATGCCATATATTGTCGATGAGGTCTTGGATCTTTGGCACGGCATGCCCGCATTTGGACTTCTTCCGCAAGATAAAGAAGGAATACCTATTCTGCTATTTCGCGGAACAGATCTCTCTCTTGTCACCGAACGCGGTTGGGCTTCAGTCATCAGCGATCTCGAGATCCATGATCCAGGACTCTCAGCTTTTCAGAGCGGACAGTCGAAGATTCGGGCTTGGCTAGAGAAGGCGGAAAAGAGCTGCTCTAAAGCGCGTGTGATGGGTTTCAGCTTAGGTGGGATTCTAGCTGCCTATACTATCCTTTACGAAGGAGATCTAATCAGCCGCGATAAGACCTCGTTTTCTTTTTAGCGCCCCAGGAGTGTCGCGCGAAATTTTACAAGATTGGACTCAACAAGATGGAAGGCCGCCTTTCCTCTCATTTGTCGCACAAGGCGATATTGTCCCAAAATATGGCCGGCTAATCAAAAATGCCTTTTTATTTACACAGGACAAAGTTCCTTCCCCACTTGCGGCACATACTGAGTTGATCACTTTTTCGGAGATTTTCCGCCTCCACGCCATCGACACAATACAAGAGAACATATTGCGTAAACTATGAACTGCTGTTCTGTTACAAGCTACCTTCCTACAAAATGCGATTTCCTGCCCATCGTGAAAGCTGTTGCACCACAGTCGATCGTGCAACGCCATAATGCTGACAGCGATGAAAGACCCACTTCTGAAAGCTTAGGTTTCCTTGACCGAGAAGTCATTCCGCGTGTGTTTGCCGAGATAGTCGCCTGTTGTTACCTGCTTAATGGGTTTGGCAATATGCTGCTTTCGGGTGTTCTACTCCTTTCTTATTCGGCGGTCTATCTCATAGCGGATGAGGCGACATGCAAGGCTCTATTTGAGAAAGCGCAGCAGAGTTTGACACAAATGTTGGCAGACGTGAGCGATGGTTCTGCGGTTTTATATGCCTGGTATTCACCAGATGGAGTCTTGCATGCTGCCTTTTTTAGGCCCAGTGAAAGGCCAGAACCTAGTGATGTTTTTCAGCCTGAACCGTTGACTCCTACGCAAGTCAGTGATGATACAGGCGCTGAATCTTTGCATTCCGAATCTAGCCCAACACTATCTCCCAACACCGTGATGAGCGTGCTTATCGTTCAAGAAGAACCAGCACCAGCCTCTCCTCAAAATCTCTTCGATCTCACGCCTTCTCCTGCGCCAACTCCAGTCGCTGAGGATCTTGCGCTAGTTCCACCTGTAGTTCTGGTACTTGAAGAACAGAAGGCACCAGAACCCCCACCTCGTCGGCCAGAGCCCGTGGCGTCTACACCTAGACCTCCGAACAATCCGTATGATTCCCTAACACCGGTCACAGCAGCTCAGAAAAGGGATATCACTGCACTTATTACGACGATTCATGAGACACCGGCTCTGATGCTACTCACTAAAATGGATTTTCTTCAAAGCAAAAGAGAAGCGACTAACGCAGTGCATAGGTTGAAATTTCTCGAGGCAATTTTGCTGGACCGAGATTTAAAACACCGTATGTTGAAAATAAGCAATGGTGGCGCATTTGGTATAAATCCAATATGGAACGGATTCCTAAATGGAGAAGCCAATGACGGAATTGTAGCCGAACTTAAGACATTGCACCAAGCAGGCCAGCTCGAACCATACCTTGCTGGATTTTATGCAAGAGTAGGCGTAACTTCTGCAAAAGCTAGTCTTTATGCCGTTCGCGATTGGCCCAAGTGGTTCGATGTTCTACTGGGCAAACTCTAATGGACAAACAGTCTCGATTTCGCTAAAAGAAAAGTAAAAGGGGAAAACATCTAGTTATGCCTTTTGATACGCCAGCGCCTTCGCATTATGAGCAGGTTGCTGAAGCAAGAGCTCATTCAGCTGGTGAAGTTGCGCAGACCTTTCCCATGCCTGCGGAAACCAGGGCGCTCGGAGTTGAGAAGACAGTATTCGGCCTTTCTGAGGACGATGCTTTCAATGACTTGCGTGGTCCAACTCCCGAGGAAAAAAAGTCTATTTACGACATGATTACCACTCTGGCTAACTCCTCTCTCATTTCCTTATGGGGAAAGCAGTCGTATCTTAGGAAAAAAGGCGAAGAGACCAAAAGTCTGAATACGCTCAAGTTTCTAGAGTACATTCTCACCGATGATAATCCCGATCCAGACAAAAACCTGAGAAAGTGTCTGCAAGAGATCCGCACCAGCCATTTAAAATGGAGCGGATTTGTAAATGGCCAACATGCTGGCGATGGGATTGGTGGTGCTTTAGATAAGATGGCCGATTCGGGCAAGCTCAATCCCTACCTGCCTGGTTTTTACAAAGCTATCGGAGTAGATCCCAATGTGGCTAAGCCCTACGTCGATAAGCGCGATTGGAGCGGCTGGTTGGATGTCCTGATGGGCAGACCAGCAAATAGCAACGACCTTCATCCGCGTGCCCGCTAGAAATTCTAAGTCATCAAGTAGTCGTAAAGATCTTTCTGCGTGATAACCAGAAAACTTTTATAGTGCTGACACACAGTTTGTGTGGCTGCGATAATCGTCGCATCACCAACACCTGGCATGCAAATTGCCGTGAGAGACGCGATCGCTGCTTTCTTTTTTAATATGCGAATGCCGCGCATATAATCCTGCGTGCTAAAGCCTTCTTCCTTCACGCGGAAAAAAATCAGCTCCTTTTTATATAGCAGAGCTTGGATGGCGTAGGCGATGCCTTGGCTTTCCGCTGGCGGATGGCCAAAAAGATCGCACAGTTGCGGCAGTGATTTGCATAACGTGGGAGTGCAAAAATCTCCCTTCTCCGCTTCCCCAAAAAGAAATACAGTTTGCCGCATCGAGGATTCTCACTTTTCCTTTTTCTAATACTAATAAAAATTTTTTTAACGCTAGGAAAAAAGAGATTCTCAGAAAATATTTTTTGTTGTTGTAGACACCCTCTTAGAAACGATACTTCGCTGAAGGGCCGAGTTCGGCTTCGATTTCGAGCAGCCGATTGTACTTGGCGATACGATCAGAGCGAGAAAGAGAACCAGTTTTGATCTGGCCGCTACTCGTTGCGACGCTGAGATCAGCAATGGTGCTGTCTTCCGTTTCGCCGGAGCGATGAGAGATCACGATTCCATAGCCATGTTGTTTGGCCATTTCGATCGTGTTTAAGGTTTCGGTGAGAGTGCCGATCTGATTGAGTTTGATCAGGATCGAATTGGCCACACCTAAATCGATGCCTTTTTTTAAAAAACGCGGATTTGTACAGAAGATATCGTCGCCGATGATTTGGATCTTCGCACCGAGTTTTTGCGTGAGAACTTTCCAGCCATCCCAATCATCTTGGGCGAGAGGGTCTTCTAAGGTATCGATCGGGTAGTTGGAAAGCAGCGTGGTCAAATAGGCAGTGAGTTCGTCCGAAGAGCGCTCGCTAAAGGGCTGACCAGCTTGTTTCTTCTTCATTTCGAGGTAGCGCTTTTTATCCTTGTCGTAGAATTCAGAGGAGGCGAGATCGATGGCGATCGAGATTTCTGAGCGAGGCTTAAAGCCCGCTTTCTCAATAGCTTTAATAATGAAGTCTAGCGCGGCCTCGTTAGAATTCAGGCGCGGTGCAAATCCCCCTTCATCGCCCACTGATACGACATGGCCTTCCTGTTTCAGAAGTGATTTAAGCGTATGGAAGACCTCAGCTCCCCAGCGCACAGCTTCACTAAATGAGGGAGCCCCGACGGGCCGGATCATGAACTCCTGGAAGTCGAGGAGGTTGTCCGCATGTACCCCGCCATTGATAATGTTCATCAGTGGGCAGGGCAGAATTTGCGCGCTCGTTCCGCCGATGTAGCGATAGAGTGGGAGTTTAAGCGAGGCAGCCGCGGCTTTGGCCACAGCGAGTGAGATACCTAAAATCGCGTTTGCGCCATATTTTGATTTATTTTCAGTGCCATCGTATTCGATCATCAGCTTATCAATGGCGGCTTGTTCGAAAACGCATTTTCCCAAAAGCAGCTTGTCCAGAGGCCCATTTACGTTTGCGACAGCTTTTTTGACGCCCTTGCCAAAGAAACGCTTCTTATCATTATCTCGGAGTTCGACCGCTTCATTTTCACCTGTCGATGCGCCAGATGGTACGGCGGCCTTGCCGACTACGTTATCCGATGTCCTAACGAAAACCTCTAGCGTTGGATTGCCGCGTGAATCGAGAATTTCAAGTGCATGGATCGAGGCAATTTCTGTCATAATTTAGACTACCGCAGGGTGTGAGTGACTGAGAGATTTGCAATTAAAGCGCAATAAGAGTCAAAGCGCAAGGGGGAAATTTCACCGCTTTCCACCGCTATTTTCACCGCGCAGTCAGGTTCGTGGTGATGCGTGCAGTCAGGGAAACGGCACTTTCGGCTCATCTCTTGTATCTCTGAAAAATAGGCCTGAACCTCTTGTTTGGAGAGGTCCCAAAGACCGAAACTTTTTATACCTGGGGTGTCGACGCAAAAGCCCCCGCCTTCAATCGGTATGAGGTGCGCCGAGCTAGTTGTATGGGTGCCTTTGCTAGTCTTAGCGACAATCTCACCAACTTCCAAGGATGTGCCCATGAGCGCATTGATCAGAGAAGATTTTCCGACGCCAGATTGTCCGGAAAAGACCGAGGTCTTTCCGTGCATCGCCTCTTTTAAGGCTTCTATTCCTTCCCCAGTTGTTGTGCTGACTGGAAACAGAGGGATGCCGAGCTGACGATATACTTTTAAAAAATGTTCATAGAGCTGAGTCTCTTTTTCTACCGTGCTCGGTGCGATATTTTTGGGTGGGTCTTTTAAAAGATCGATCTTATTGATCACGATGATCGGCTGCATGCTGCCCTTCTCAGCCGCGATGATATAGCGATCGATCAAAGAGGGCTTAAGCGGCGGAGCGATCACCGAACCGGTGATTAAGACCTGGTCGACATTGACGGCGATGAGCTGCTGCTTATGCCGCATGTAGTTGTCTGCGCGCGCAAGCACAGAGCGCCGCTCTTCGACATGCGCGATGCTTCCCTCGTTTTTATCTTTAGGTTCAAAGAGCACGAAATCGCCTACCGCGACCAAGTTTTTGATCTTGCCCTTGTCTTTTTTGAGCGCGCCTTTGAATCCGCAGGTCACTCTACTGCCTTCGAAATCGACGATCACACCCTCGGGCGTGATCGACAGGACTCTGCCGCGTTTGAGATTTTCAGGAATGGGTGCCGTATGTTTTTTAAGCTGGTCTTGATCGCTCTTCTTAAATTTAGACCGGTCTTTTTCAGTGATGCGCCTGCGCTCTCTGCGCGCGTGCTTCCGATCTTTCGAAAAATACTCCTCCTCGAAGGTGTAATGATCGTCTTTCATGCCGAACCTATCTCACGCATGAAATACATCAGGATGCCGCCAGCGACCGCCACGTTTAGCGACTCCATCTTTTCCCGCATGGGGACCGAGAGGATTTGCGCGCGGGTTTTGGGTTTAAACTGCACACCATGTGCTTCGCTGCCCAAAATCAAGATGAAGGGGCTTTGAAACTTTTGAGTTCCGACTTTCTGGCCATCCATATCGGCGATATATACGGAAAGACGGTTTTTTTCGATGAGCTGATCGAGCTCCTGGAAGCTGCCTTCATAGAGCGGAAGGTGAAAGGTCGCTCCCTTGGCGGCGCGGAGGGCCTTATCATTATATGGATCGGCGCTGCCTTCACAGATGAAGACGCCATCCCAGCCCAGAGCAAAGGCCGTGCGGATGAGTGTGCCTAAATTTCCCGGATCCGAGATACCATCAAGTGCAAGCAGAAATTTTTTATGCGAGAGATCATGAGATGCAGGCAGCGCAATTTCGGCAGCATAGGGTTCTGGTTGCTCAAGGCCGGTGATCTTTTTTAAGATCTCTGGGGTGACGGTGTAAATTTGCCCAGCCTGGATATTAGGAGGCGCGGCGCCTTTTTCGACCAGCAGAGTCTTTAAAGGATGGTGCTTGGACAGCTCTTGTACGAGCTTTGTCCCCATGATCAAGACACTATTTTGCGCTTTGCGAAAGGATCGACTATCTCTTAATTTGACAAAATGTTTAACAATAGGATTTTGTAAACTAGTAATTTCTTGATGCTGCATATCTAGAGGAGAATAATGGCAGATTCTCGGTTCTCAAGCAAGAGGGGAACAGGCTCGCTGGCAAGGCGTATTCTCCTCATCACGTTATGCCTACTCGTCTTTCCCCTATTCATTTATATCATTGTCGACCTTCAAGATAATTATCGCTCTCGCCTACGCGACCTCCTTTTGTCCCTTGATACGGTCGGGAAGGGCCAAGGGCGGCTTTTAAGCGAGTTCATACAAAGTCAAAAACGCAATTTAAATACGTTTACATTCTTTTTGGATCTCAATGACCCCCTGGCAAACGAAGCCTCTCAGTTTCAAGAGATTACTCAGAGAGAAGAGCTCTCTTCGCTCTTTTTACTCTCCAAAGAAGGCCTGAGCAATAAGTGTACGATCTCTTCTAATCCAGCGCTAGTCGGCCTTACCGACCTTTTTCAAGTCGAACTCAAACGGTACACAGCTGCGACTGGTGGCGCCTTTCTAGGCATCAATCCAGCTTCTCTCCGCGCCGAGGTTTTTGTAGTTCAAGCCCAAGATGCGAGTTTTTTAATCTCGAGCTTTGATGCCGAAAAAATCATCGCAAAGCTCAAAAATATGGAAAATGTACCCTATCCTTTCCAGACAACACTTCTCTCTGAAAATGGCGAACTTTTGTTGAGTAGTGATCCGGAATTCTCTCTTTCGAAGGTCCATCTTCTCCTCGCACCCCAAGATATCGAAGCCGAAGATGCGCAATTTTACTATTTCGCCAAGATAGAAGAGAAAGCTAGCCTCTTAAATCTTTTCCGCGTGAGCGATTCTAAAATCGGACTAAAGCTGCCGATCGAGGATAGCAGCTTCGCGCTGTTAGTCGACCTACCAGAGCAGAGCGCTTTTGATATTTCAAGATATGAGCTTTTTTACCGTTATCTCGTACTCTTTCTGCTGCTGCTCGTCGTAGGAGGGGGTTTGACCTGGATCCTCATGAAACGCATGGCCAGGCCGCTCATGGCGCTTCAAATTAACATGAAGCGCGCAGGCGAAGGGCAGCTCAGCAGCCGCTATACGAAGGACATTTTAGGCTTCGAGATCAATCTTCTGGGTGCGCAGTTTAATGCCATGGTCGAAGGCATTTTGCACCACATGGAGGAGATCGAAAAGATTAAAGTAGGTCGAGAGCTGCTCATGCGAGAATTGAAAATTGGGCAAGAGATTCAAAACAGCATCTTCCCAAAAGAGCTTCCAGCTATCGAAGGCTTGGAAATCGCGCCAGGATTTCAATCTGCACATCAAGTGACAGGCGATTTTTACGATCTCTTTCTCGATGCCAAGGACAACCTTATTCTCACCTTAGGCGATGCGGCTGGCAAAGGCATCCCGGCCTGTCTCTTTGCTCTGATTTTACGCAGTATGCTGCGGAGCGCATTTTACACGATGCACGCCCCCTTAGAAGAGATCGTTTCAAGCGCAAACCGCCTCTTCTGCCAAGATACGCAAGAGTCTGGCTATTTCGCCACCGCATGGTTTGGCAAGCTTGA
Source organism: uncultured Chlamydiales bacterium (assembly GCA_963709365.1). Classification (GTDB taxonomy): domain Bacteria; phylum Chlamydiota; class Chlamydiia; order Chlamydiales; family Rhabdochlamydiaceae. The sequence continues at coordinate 1,808,181 of CAVPVU010000002.1, read as the reverse complement.
TCTCAAAACCCGTCAGCTCCACTTTAGTTCTTGTGGACATCTTCCAGGACTGCTCGTCCGCAAAGGCGGCAAAATCGAAGAGCTGATGACACCTGGTACGGCGCTTGGCGTCCAAGAGAACATCGACGTCACAGTCTCTTCAGTTACAATAAACAGAGGCGACCTCCTGCTTCTCTACTCAGACGGAATCCTCGAAGCGCACGATAAAGAACAGAACCTCTTCGGCAAAGTACGCCTGCGCGATGTCATCTCCGATGGCCACCAGCTTTCAGCAGCCCAGCTGGTAGCTCACATCTTCTCAAAAATTGAAGCTTTCAGCACCGGCGCCCCCCAGCACGACGACCTCATGCTCCTAGCCTTACGATTTCATTAAAGTCTTTTATCGCAAAGAATTCGAGTCTAACAACTTCTCGAGCTCTCCCACTAACTCTGGGTAGTTTTTCTCCAGCCAGACTTTAAGGCTGGCTGTAAACTTGTGAAGTTCATATCTCCATGCATCTGTGCCAATGCGCGAGGGTTCGATGCGCATTTTGCCTACATCGATTTGTGCCGCTTTGCCATCGATAAAGCCGATATTCTTGCGTACGATCACGTCGTTATCGGTCACACCATCTTTGCCAAACTTTTCCAGCAGGGTAAAGATCGATGCGAGTGCGCGCTTGGCGCCTTCGACATCGCCTTTTTGCATGAGCATTGAGATGTACGCATAGGGAAGATCGGCTCTTTTTTGAATCACGAAGAGGGTTCGGTCGAGCTCAACGCGGTGCTGCTTGCCGCGCCGATCGACCACTTCTACGCTCTTTTTCAGCGCGCCGGTAGGTGAAAGATGGGCATAGACGAGGCCGGTCTCTTCTTTAAAATGTTCGAAGGCCGTGCGTGCACTTTGCAAAGTGTAAGCATACTTCTGTTTTTTGTGCTGCCAGCGGTCGTGAAACGAGCCAAATGGGAGATAGGAGAGAAAGGAGTTGGGCCCATAGATATGCAGTTTATAAAATTTCAGCACGTAGCGTTGATCTTCGCTGATAAAGGCGTAGGCTTGCGCTCCTTTGTCTAAATAAGAAAACTTCTGATCCAAAATTCCCGGAGGAAGCGCCGCGCATTCAGATACGACTGGCTGGGAAGAAGGGACGAAAATATTTGAGAGAAAGGGTTTTCCGCTGTGTTTATGGATAGAGCGATCAATACCGCGCAGAATCACGAACGCAGTACAAATCATAAGCAAGATACTTGCGATTCTTATTTTAACCATAAAGGTGTCTTTTTTAAGCGGGCAATGATTGTCTTTGGGTCGTCGATCTCTTCGTTGACGCTGATCCTTTCGCCCTCTTTGATGAGCAGGCCCATCTGCTTACCTGGCGCGATGCCCTCGTCGATCAGATGCTGTGCACGCACAATCGGCGTCTGATTGCGCTGGCGTAAGATGGCGGCTTGCATAAGCTGCATGCGACCTAGGTGCTCTTCTAAGAAGTGGGCGCGATTTTCTTCAGTATAGCGCGCGGCCTCGATCTTAAGACAAAGTTCAGAATAGGCACTCGCATAAAATTCAGCCCACTCGATTTTTTCGAGTTTTTGCCGCCAAGCCAGAGGCATGCCGAAGAGAGATCTGGTACGGTGCAGGAAAATGACGATATCGCGGTCCTGATTGGAAAGTTTAAGATAGTCGCACAGCGCAAGATGCTGCTCTAAGCTCTGATTGGGAAAAAGTTCGAGCAGTTCCGCGATGGCCGGAGCATCTTTAGGAAAGAATTCGATAGGCTCTGTTCTCTTTTCGATCTCTTTAACTGAAATGCCTTTCAGACTAGGAAAAATGGTAGGCAAGAGGCCGAGCTCATGCAGGATCACCAACCCTTTGTCGAAATGCGCAAATTGCGACATCTTCTTGAACTCTTGCCAGACGCGCTCCATGGCCACAGCGGGGAAGAGGCTTTTGGCATGCGCAGCAATGGCTTTGAGCGTTTCGTCTTCAATCGGAAAGTCAAAACGCGTCGAATAGCGCACAGCGCGCATCATGCGCAAACGATCTTCCAAAAAACGTTCGTGAGGGTCGCCAATGGCGCGGATGATGCCTCTGCGCAGGTCTTTTTCTCCCTCCACGAAATCGAGGAGTTTTTCATTCAAGGGATCGTAAAACATCCCATTGATCGTGAAGTCGCGGCGCTGCGCATCTTCTTCGGCAGTAGCGGGTTCGATACTGGTGGGTCTTCTCCCGTCGAGATAGCCGCGCTCTTTGCGAAAAGTAGCGACTTCGAAGTGAAAGTTGTCTTGTACGACGATGACGATTCCAAAAGCTACCCCCACGGGAATCGTCTTCGGAAAAAGCGCCTGGATCTCTTGCACCGAGGCACTGGTGGCGATATCGATGTCATCCGAAGGATGCTGCATCAAAAAGTCGCGCACCCAGCCGCCTGCGAAGTAGGCGGTAAATCCAGCATCGGTAAGTTTTTTCACCACGCGTGTGGCGGCAATACGAGCGGGCATATTTATTAAGAGTGTGTTAGCATGCTTATTAAGGAAGTTTACGACCAATGGTAAGCAAGATTCAACTCCTTTCCGAGCAGACTATCAATCAGATCGCGGCAGGCGAGGTAATTGAGAACCCTGCATCTGTGGTCAAAGAGCTGGTGGAGAATGCGATCGACGCTGGCGCTCAAAAAATTATCATTAAGATTACAGGTGGTGGGCTGCAGTTGATCTCTGTCAGCGATGATGGCCATGGAATGGACGAAACCGATGCCGTGCGCTGTTTTGAACGTTTTGCCACCTCTAAGATCCGCGCTTTGGACGATCTCTTCAACTTATCGACCATGGGCTTTAGAGGCGAGGCGCTCGCGGCGATTGCCGCCATTTCAAAAATCTCCTTGCGCACCTCGCCATCTGGCGGAGCTGGCACCGTTGTAGAGATTGAAGGCGGAAAAATTCTCCAATCAGGCAGATGCGCACACGCTCAGGGCACCAGCATCGAGGTGCGCTCACTCTTTTACAATGTCCCGGCGCGCAAAAAATTTCAAAAATCGCCTACCGCCTGTGCGGCTGAAGTCACACGTATAGTCTCGCTTTTAGCTCTCGCACATCCACAGGTCTCTTTTGAACTCTTGCAACAAGAGCGCGTGGTGCTCTCTACGGTCTCTTCGAAACAGGAAGACCGCACAGATAGAATCCGCGACGTGCTTGGCGAAAATTTTCTCTCGGGTGCGCTGGCAGTGCATTGCGACGACCCCGACTTCAAAATCAGCGGGGTGATCGGTGGGCCCATGCAGCATAGGCCCAATCGCACTGGCCAGTATCTTTTCATCAACGAAAGACCGGTTGTCTGCCCACTAATCTCATACGCCGTAAAAGACGGCTATGGCACACGACTCTCTCCCGATCGCTTTCCGATCTTCTTTCTCCATCTCCATCTTCCTCCTACGGCGTTGGACGTCAATGTGCATCCGCAGAAGAAAGAGGTCAGAATTCATGAAGAGAGACGCATCAAAGAGCTGGTCCAGCGCGCGGTTAGTTTGAGCCTGCAGAAGAATGAGGGTCTAGCGCCTGCTTTCGACCAAGGAGCATTTTCTCTGCGCGAAGAGATTTCCTTCGACTTCTCGCAACCGACTTATTCTGCGCCTTTTGTGCAAACCAGTGCATTTAGATACGAGAATACGCCTGAGAAGAGCGAGATCGGCCTTCCCTTGCAGCAGCCCCATCCTGTTGGACTCTTCTCGCATTATCTATTGCTAGACAATACCTCTGTTTCCGAGCGCGTGAAGATCGCGGGCTCAGAAGAGGGAGTGCTCATCGTCGATCTACGTGCCGCGCGCAGCCGCCTGCTCTTTGACACCCTGATCGATCAGACCACACCTGTCAGCTCGCAAGGCCTGCTACTCCCGCTCACGATCTCTTTGGGAAAAGTAGAAAGTGCGCTAATTGAGGAGAACCTCTCTGAAATTGAACGGCTGGGGATCGCGATACGTACGATTGGAGGAGGAGCCTTTATAGTGGAAGGTCTGCCATCGTTTATGGCCCAAGATAGAGTGAAAGATCTGATGCTGCTCTTTGTCGAGGAGCTCTCTGTCAAAGATGAGAAGGCGCATAAATTGGCCAGGCTGACGGTGCGATTGGCGCAAATGGAGAAAAAACAGCTATCTCAGCATGAGGCGCTTGTGCTATTTGAAGAACTACTTAAGAGCTCTTCGCCATATTATTGTCCTTCAGGAAAACCAACCATGATTCGGGTAACAAACGATGAATTTGCCAAACTCTTCACTGTTAAAAAAACGCTTTAAAAATCTCACTGAGCATCTCGCGAAGCAGAAGCTCGATGGATGCATTGTTCAGGCGCCTGTCGATCTGCTTTATCTCACCGGCCTCACACTCTCTCTTGGAACACTATGTATTTTTAAAGGGAAGGGCTGTCTTTTCGTCGACGGTCGCTATCTTCAAGTTGCCCAAGAGACGAGCTGGATCGAAGTGCAACATGCCGAAGAGAAGAAGATCCGCGCTTTTGCCGCACGCTGTGAACCAAAAACGCTCGCTTTCGATGCCCAGTCGTCGTACGCGCAATATGAGAAGCTCTGCGCGCTCTTTCCTAAAGTTAAGCTCACTCCCATCGATGGACTTTTGAAAGAACAGCGTCTCATCAAAGACGCGCATGAACTTGCCGCAATGCGCAAAAGTGCGGCCCTGCTCTGGAAGGGGTATCAACATATCAAGAAAAAGCTCAAAAAGGGCATGCACGAAATAGATCTAGCGCGAGAATTTGAAATATTTTCACGCCTGCACGGCTCAGAAAAATTGGCTTTCGATCCGATCATCGCTTTTGGAGAGAATAGCGCCATGCCGCACTATCATCCTGGGAAGACCAAGCTCAAGCAAGACGATATCGTCTTGATCGACATCGGGGTCACGGTGGATGGTTACCGCTCGGATATGACGCGTACGCTCTTTTTTGGCACGCCCGATCCAAAGCTCGCTAAGTGGGCCGCGATCGTCAAAGAGTCTCACGATGCAGCCTTGAAAGTCTGCAAGCCAGGTGCAAAAGCTGGCAAGCTCGATGAAGCCGCCAGGAGCGTCATGCGCAGAGAGAAGGTCGAGAAATATTATTTGCATAGCTTAGGGCATGGCATTGGTCTCGAGACACACGAGTATCCGCGTCTAAAAGCTACCGGCGCAGACAAGGCGCTCATTTTAAAACCTGGAATGGTCATCACCGTCGAACCCGGACTTTACCTCGCTGGCAAGGGCGGTATCCGTTATGAAGATACGGTAATCGTGACGAAAAATGGATATGAAAATCTCTACCCAGAAAAAGAAAGATGATTTTCTGTCTTCTCTTTCTCTGGCTTTTTACAGTTCTATTTTATGAACTGCAGCATAGGAAAATCAAGATATCCGAAGCGGAAAAAGCGCAGATTTTGGAATCTCTGGAAGAGGGTGTCGTGGCAGTCGATGCCGAGCTGCGCATCGGTTCGATCAACTATGCGGCGAGTAGGATGTTCGATCTGCCCAAACGCGAACTCATCGGACAGCTTTTACAAGCGCAAGGCGGACTCTTTGATAAGGCGAGCGCTCTTCTGACCGAGTCGCTCAAACGCGAGAGTGTGCTGACCGATTCTTTTGCTAGCGATAAAACCTACTTCGATCTAATCGCTGTGCCGAAAAAGCAAGGGCAAGGCGCGCTGCTCATTTTGCAAAATAAGTCTGCGCATTACAAAGTTTTAGACATCGGCAAAGACTTTATCACTAACGCTTCGCATGAACTCAGGACCCCGATCACCATTATCAGAGGCTTTGCAGAGACGCTCCAAGATATGCCCGAGCTTCCATATGAGATGGTGGCGGATATCACAGAAAAGATCGTGAGAAACTGCCAGAGAATGGACCTGCTGGTAAAGAACCTGCTCACCTTGGCTGATTTGGAAAATCTCCCTTCGCTGCGTCTTCAAGAGTGCGACCTGGTCGCGCTTCTCGAGAATTGCCAGCATCTTTTGCTGGCCGCGCATCCCACCGCTAAGCTTCAAATCGAGAAGAAAAAGAGCGATGTGACCATCTTTGCAGATCCAGATATCTTAGAGCTCGCGCTGATGAACTTGCTGGAAAATGCCGTGAAGTACTCAACTGGACCCGCTGCCATCGCCATCGGCATCGAAAAAATTAAAGAGAAGGTCAAAATCTCTATCGCCGACCAAGGGATCGGCATCCCTCAAGAGAGCCTCGAGCGCATCTTTTCTAGATTTTACACCGTAGACAAAGCCCGCTCACGTCGACTCGGCGGCGCCGGCCTCGGCCTATCCATCGTAAAAACCATCATCGAAAAGCACGACGGCGAAATCAGAGCCTCTTCCGAGCTCGGCAAAGGCAGCACCTTCACCGTCACCCTACCCCAGAAGCTTTAAACAACAATCTTTTTGGAGTGCGGTGGCTTGACCTTGCACTTCTACACATCTTTTTCTTGCCTATAATCTTGAGCCAGAAAGAAAGACGGCCTAGTGGACGGAGTGGACGAAGGAGAGGAATGGACAGAGAGTGGACAAAGTGGACGGCCGAAGAAATCCGGATTTCTTTCGGCCGTCCACTTTGTCCACTCCGTGTCCATTTTCTTATCCCGTCCACTTCGTCCATTAGGCCGTCTTTCTTTCCTTTCTTTTAGGGAAAGGCAACAAAAGATGTGTAGAACCGCAAGGTCAAGCCACCGCACTCCAAAAGGGTTTTAGTCGTTATTGTTTTTTTTCGGGCAAACAAATCTTGTGTCGGATCTTTGTATTGCGGTCGGTCATCGAGATATTCTGGTCGCCGATGGCCTTGCGATCGAAGTCCATGAGAGGCCTCATAGTGACAAGTTTGGTCTTGGCATCGCCCTGTTTGTTGAGCAGCTCTTCGAGTTCTCTCATTTTTAGCGCTGGGCTTTTCTTGGCCTGAGCTTTAATTCCTTCTTCTTCGAGAATGTATTGCGTGATCTTTGTTCCGAAGGTCGCGTTTAAAAGCGGCGTCGAAGCAAAGCAGAAGCAGATCGCTTTGCGTTTGTTATGCAATAGGAAAAAATCTCCAAGTGGAGGGTAACCCTGCTTCGTCGCTAGAGTGTAGTGTTTTGTGCCATGCATCATTTTCAGGAAAAGTTCGCGCAAGTTGTGCTCTTCGGGAGCGAGATCTTCGAGCGAGACAAACTCTTTTTCTGTATGGGCTTTGGCAATCAGGGCGTCTAGAATCTTATATTCGAAGTTTGATACCGAAAGTTGCGAAGCGGCTTTTGATATGCCTGTGTCGCCGTAAATATCTTTAAGCAGCTTGGCGGCGATCTCATAAAGCTGGTCATGTTCCGCGGAAGGCGTAAAGAGCGGAATGAGGTTGAATTTAGACTTCTCGTTGGGTGCCGCCTTGTCGCGGCTAAATTTTTTTGCACGAGGTGCTCTAGGCTTTTTCTCTTCTTTAGGTTTTCTTTCGCGTGTGATTGCGCGTTGATATTGAGTTGCTTGCGCCCTATTGTGCAGATCACGTTCAACTTCCATCACAGAAGAGAAGTAGGTCTGTTTGAGAATGCCAGAGGCGCTATGTTTGATAAACGTGGCGATCCCAAACGAGAAGATGAGCAGGAAGCTGCCGACGAGAATGAGGATATTCATACATCTCTCCTAGTTAATCGTACTCGATAGGGAGTAGCGAAGCAGGAAGAAAGAAAGCATAGTCGATTTTATTATTTTCTTGATCTCCTTCTTTCTTCTTTTCCTGTTTATTGTCCTCGCACACCCTGAGTTTAACTACCGCTGGAAAAGCTGCTGCATCCTTTGCCCACAAGCTATCCCATTTGTCCTCTGCAGAATTTAAAAAAGAGAATGAGATCGACTGTACAGACTCCATCAAGACCTCCTCTCTTTCTCCAGCTTTTTCTTCCAACGACAGAGTGCGCATTTTCAGTTTTTTATCTCTTGAGACAAAGAGGATGCCTTTGACCCGGCCGCTCAAGAGGGGGTCGCTGTCGAGACCATTTTCGTATGCAAAAATCAGGCTTAAATCTACGCCTTCAGGCGTAGTGTCGGTGTAAAGGAAGCCAGGGTCTTTTTTCTCAAGAGGAGGAAAACTGGAAAAGACCTGCATCAGGCGCGTCTGCACCCGCTCTCTCGCTGAGAAGCGCTCTTGAAGCTTCTCTACATCTAAATCTACCATGATGAGCTGCCGATAGTAGCCGAAGAGAAAAAAGAGCAAGATCGAGGTGAGCGAAAGCGCAATCACGACTTCTAAGAGCGACAGAGGCTTTTTGCGCGTTTTTTTTCTTTTCATTTAGGGCCTTGAGTTGCTGGGTTAGTGCTGGTCGGAAGTGGACGCGTCACAACCAGGCGCCAATCGAAGTTGATCTCTTTGCCTTTTGTTCCTACGGGCTCGTAGCTGATGCGGATATTGATCAGTCTGACCTGCTTCCCATCTTTTCCATTCTTGTCTTTTGAAACCTTTCCCCAGTGGATTTTTCTGAGAAACTGACGCGGTTTTGCCAATTGAATCGTAATTATTTCGTGTTTGTCAGGAAGGAGCATTTTGTCATTTTTCTTCAGAGCGTTCTTACTTAGCGCATCCCAAGAAATACCATTATCTTTATGATGGAGCATTCCTCGAATGTCGGCAAAGTCGACCATTGCGCGACGCGTAAGCTCTGCCTTCTCTAGCGTCTTGAACTCATCCGATAGCAGACGAAGAGGATTGCGCACTAATGGGAGAGCACATATAGATAGTAGAAAAAAAGCAATCACCAGTTCGAGTAGAAGATAAGGACGTTTTTTTTTAAGCGAATGGAATTTCAAGGAAAAGCTCTATATAATCTTATCCGGATCGGTTGGCTAGAAGAGCCTACCATAGCCGCGCTGCCTTGGCAAGTTGAGGATCTAAGGACGATAGACCTAGATACTCTTTTTTTGCGTCTTCAAGCCTTAGGCATAAATCTCACCCGAGACAGCTTTCTCGCCTATGCCAATCAGAGCAAAACACCAGAAGACCTAGCTGATCTGCTCTGGAATCGCGAACAAGACGTCGAAGGCCGCGATAAAGCCTATCTGCTCCTTTTCGAGCTCTGGCGCCGCCTTTTGCCCGATAATTTTACCCTTTCTGTTTTCTGCGATAAACTCGACTGGTGCATCTATTATTACGACAAAGATCAGCTCGAAGAAGAAGAGATGGAAGAGGTGATCTCCAAGCTAGAAGATCTCCTCGATGACAACGTCGATCAAGGGGGAGATCCCCAAGAAATTTTTCAAGCTGTTGAAAGCTGCTGTGCGCATGATCTCGAAAGATTTCTTTACGATTATATCGTCGAAGATATCGAGAAGAAAGAGGAGATCTCCGGATCCGAACTGCTCGATGGGTTCTATATTTACGTTTCCAACACCTCTTGGTTTGATTTTTTAAGAGCGCGCCTACTCATCGCCACCAGCGAACATGAAGGCAGTCTGATGCTCCAAAGATTGATCGAACAGCTCGAAGAGGACCCCGACCTCGAACTCTTCTTTGAGATCGCAGACTATCTAGTCACACGGGGCGATCCGTCGCTATTTTTGAAGTGTGTCAAGATCATGACACCTTTGATCAAAAACGAGGAGCAGTTCCAGGAGCTGATCCGTTTGGTAGGCGAATACTTCTGCTGCCTCGATAAAGAAGAGCATCACAAAACAGCCCAAGACTTTCTCTTAAAGAGAAAAAACAAAGCGCCGAAGGAGCTGGTTGAGGAAACCGATCTAAAGAATTTTAGCGCTTTTCTTAATTCTTAAAATTGCCAGCCTTCTTAATACCAAAATAGATCAAAGGCAGCGCAATCAGACAGTAGACAAACCAGTAGCTTGCATCCCATTCCAGCTTTAAGAATCCGCCTTCGGAGAAGAAAAATTGCAGCAACCCTAAAAGACAGAGGTTGCTTCCAATTGATAAGAAAAGAATTGGCATGAGCGCATTTTGACCCTGTACGGGCTCATTGCTCTCTTCAGACGTGTTAAATTGCATGGTAGTGGTTCCTAAGCCGGAGGTGACAGTTTTTACTTCTTTGAATGTTTCAGCTTTTTTTGGAGAAGATCCAGTCTCTTCGCTTCCAAAAGTCGACGATCTCTGCGAGTAGGGAGGCGTATAGAGCGAAGTCAGGCTATCCTGCAGCGATTGATGTTTGAAGAGCTGCATTTGTGCGGCATCGGATGGAGGAGTATCAGACTGTTCGGCTCCGCAATAGGGACAGACCGGTGCTTCAAAAGCAATTCTACCGTCGCAATTTGAACACATTTTTTGTCGATCTGTTGGCTTCATAACTCACCCTTTCTACTTTCTTTCTTTCATACTGTCACAAACTGGCATTTTTTGTCCTTGAGGTCGTTTGGGTCGTTTCTTTCATAGCGGCTTTTTCTTCGACCGGCTAAAATTGGGCTAAAAAGGATCAAACCCATGGAAAAAAAGAACTTTGACATCGTTGTGATCGGTGGAGGGACTGGAGGCTATGTTACAGCCATCAAGGCCACGCACTATGGAAAAAAAGTCTGCCTGATCGAGAAGGGCGACCTCGGCGGCACATGTTTGAATGTCGGATGTATCCCCACCAAGACACTGCTAGCAGGCTCGCACATGCTGAAAAAGGTCAATGAGGCTAGCGAATTTGGGATTTCGGTTGGCTCGGTCTCTTTCAGCTATCAAAAGATGAAAGAGCGCAAAGATGCCGTGGTACAAAAACTGCGTAAAAGCCTCGAGGGTCTGATTCTGTCTAACCAGATCACAATTCTGCGCGGCCAAGCGGAATTTCTTGGGCCGTTCGAACTCAAGATACAAGGCCAAGATAACTGTCTGGTTTCCGGCGAAAAGATCATCGTCGCTACAGGTTCTGAGCCGCTCGACATTCGCGCCTTTCCTTGCGATCACAAGAAGATTTTCAACTCCACCTCCATCATGGAGATCACCACGCTGCCCAAATCGATCGCAATCATCGGCGGTGGCTACATCGGTTGCGAGTTTGCTTCGCTATTCGCAGAGTTGGGTGTGCGCGTCACAATTCTCGAGGCTCTGCCTTCGATCGTGATGGCACAAGGCAAAACTGTGGCTGAAGTGCTTACGCGCGCCTTTCAACACAAGAAAATCGAAATTCAAACCGGCGTCTTCGTAGAAAAAATCGACACTTCGCAAGAAGGTGTGATAGTTCACATGAAGGATAAACCTCCTGCAGCATATGACATAGCGCTCGTTTCCGTTGGGCGAAAGATCATCTCGCAAAATTTCGGACTTGAAAAAGCCGGGGTGAAGGTAGATGCAAAAGGCGCAGTTGACGTAAATGATAAGATGGAGACCAACGTGCCCGGAATTTATGCCGTAGGTGATGTGACGGGCAAGTTTATGCTGGCTCACGTCGCCTCCCACCAAGGTATCGTGGCTGCAAATAACGCCTGTGGAAAAGAGTCTATCATGCATTACAACGCCGTGCCTGCCGTCATTTTCACATCTCCTGAGATCGCGACCGTCGGCATGACCCTTGAACAAGCGCAAGAATCTGGACATCCTGATGCCGTAGTAGGCAAGTTCCCATTTCAAGCATTGGGTAAATCGATCGCAGCACGTGAAACCGAAGGGTTCGCACAGGTCATCGCCGACCCGAAAACCGGAGAGATTTTGGGAGCGCAAGTGGTCGGTCAAGACGCTTCTGTGCTCATCGCAGAAATGACACTCGCCATTGCGAATGAGCTCACGACAGAGTGTGTAGCCGACACTATTCACGCCCATCCCACTACACCTGAGGCGTGGCTCGAAGCTGCGCTGCTGGCCCTAAACACGCCGATCCACTTTCCACCTAAGATCAAAAAATGAGAAAGTTAAATCCTCTGCCTCTGTATCAGGAGCCAAGCAGAGAAAAAGCTGTGAATTTGGGACGCTTTCCTTCTTGGCTCCATCGCAAGCTGCCAAAGGGTGGGAATCTTTTCAAAACGAATACGATCCTCGAAAAATATCGCCTAAACACTGTGTGCGAAGAGGCCAAGTGTCCCAATCGCTTCGAATGCTATAGCAAAAAGACGGCTACCTTTCTCGCGCTGGGAAAAGAGTGCTCCCGCAACTGCGGTTTTTGCGATATCGACTTCTCCAAACAGCCCAAAGCTCCCGAAGCGGATGAGCCTTTGCGTATCGCTCTTTCTGTGAAAGAGCTTGGATTGAAGCATGTGGTGGTCACGATGGTGGCCCGCGACGATCTACCCGATGGCGGGGCAGCGCATCTGGCTGCGATCATACGCGAAATTCGCAAACATGACCCTGAAGTTACGGTTGAGGTGCTGACTTCTGATTTTAGCGGCAATTTTGACGCCGTAGATACTGTTTTGGAAGAGAGCCCGGAGATTTTCAATCATAATATCGAAACAGTGCGCTCTCTCACTCCAAGGGTCCGGCACAAGGCCACTTACGATCGAACACTCGCGGTTTTAGAGCATGTCAAAAAGCGGGGACGCGCGCTTTTTGTAAAATCGGGCATCATGGTCGGCCTGGGCGAGAGTGAAGCGGAGGTTAAACAGACCATTTCTGATCTGCATGCTGTCGGGTGCGATATCATCACCATCGGACATTATCTGCAGCCGAATCGACGCAAGCTCACCGTGAAAGCCTTTATCTCGCCTGAGCAATTTAACGCCTATGCTTCTTACGGGCAAAGTCTTGGAGTGCCCTATGTCTATGCGGGACCCTTTGTGCGTTCAAGTTATAATGCACACGAAATCAAGAACTTAGCCACTTCTGCGCTGAAAAATTAATCCTCCATGCTTCCATGTATTGTAATTCTTCTCCAAAAATGTTAATTAAAATATTTATTATATATTGTTGGTGCTTAGGTGGCTGCTCGTCAATTTTCAGAAGATCTAAGCGATCGCGTGGCTTCGATCGTGCTAGCCGGGGGAGAAGGGACGCGTCTTTTTCCTCTCACCCAATCGCGCTGCAAACCCGCGGTGATGTTTGGTGGACGCTATCGTTTGATCGATATTCCGATCTCTAATTCGCTCAATTCGAAAATCCACAACATCTTTATCATTTCGCAATATTTCGCTTCTGATCTCCACCAGTACGTTTTAAGCAGCTTTCCTTCCCATCTTTTTAAGCGTGGCAATATTCAGCTGCTCTCTCCGGAAGAGGCGCCTAACCGCAAAATCTGGTTCAAAGGCACAGCGGATGCTGTACGCCAGAATCTCGACCATCTGCTTAAATCCACCGCGGAGCATTTTCTCATCCTTTCAGGCGATCAGCTCTACAATATGAACTTCATGCCGATGATCCAGTTTGCGAGGGATACGGACGCTGATTTAGTCGTCGCCGCGCTTCCGGTCGATGAACCCGAGGCTAAGCGCATGGGGCTGATGAAGCTCGACAGCGCAAACCACGTGCAGGGTTTCTATGAAAAGCCCAATACGGCCGAGCTTTTAAAGCTCTATGAACTGCCGCCCGATTCGCCCGTTAGAAAAAAACTGCCAAATTTGGGCAATCGACGCTATTTGGGCTCGATGGGCATCTACGTGTTTAAACGTGAGTGCTTGATCTCTATTTTGCGCGAAGAGGGAGATGATTTTGGCAGGAACCTCATCCCCATTCAAGTGCATCGCGGTAAGACCTATACTTTTGTCTTCGACGGCTATTGGGAAGATATCGGGACGATCGCCTCATACTACCAGGCCAATCTGGCCTTGATATCAGAGAAAAATTGCCTCGACATGCATGACGAAAATAGTCCGATCTACACCACGTCTCAACTTTTGCCAAGCCCGGTGGTGCATAATACGGCCGTACACAACTCGCTGATCGGCCTGGGAGCGATCATCGATGCGAAAGAGATCACCAACTGCATCATCGGCCAGCGCGCCCAGATAAAAAAAGGTACAGTTATCCGCAACTCGATCGTCTCGGGCCACAAATTTTACAGCGCGCCACCGCATCAATCGCCGCCGCTGCCGCCCGAGTTTTTCATCGGAGAAAACTGTCTGATCGAAAAGGCGATCATCGATGAGCAATCCTGCATCGGCAATAACGTGCAGCTCATCAATAAAGATCAGCTGCAGAAGTATGATGGCAATGGCGTTTATATCCGCGACGGGATTATCATCGTCACTTCAAATACCCGTCTGCCAGACGGCTTTGTTCTTTAAATATGACTGTCTACGCTCTTTCCGATCCGCATCTCTCCTTTGGCGTGCCTAAAAAGAGCATGGAAGTTTTCGGCCCTCTATGGGCGAACTATACTGATAAGATCGAAACGCATTGGCGTGCCATGGTCAAACCAGAGGATCTGGTGCTTATCCCTGGCGATATCTCCTGGGCCACCCATCTCGAAGATGCGCTGGTCGACTTAGATTGGATCGACAAGCTTCCAGGGACCAAAGTGATCATCAAAGGCAATCACGATTTCTGGTGGGAATCGCCTAAAAAGTTGAAGGCGGTCATGCCTCCTTCGATCCACTTTATCCAGAACGATGTCTTTAATTGGCAGGGGATCACGATCGGCGGCGCGCGCCTCTGGGATACTGAGGAGTATAATTTTGGGAGTTACATCCATTTTCAAGAGAATCCACGGGCACAGAAAAAAGCCCCCGAAGAGTTCGCCGCACAAAAAGAGCAGGATCAGAAGATCTTCGAACGAGAGCTGCAACGACTGGAGCTCAGCTTAAAAAAACTCGATCCCAAAGCTAAGACGCGCATCGCCATGACCCATTACGCGCCAATTAGCGCCGACCTTAAGCCCTCTAGAGCCTCGCAGATTCTCGAAGAGCACAACATTCAGATCTGTGTTTTTGGGCATCTGCACAATCTGAAAAAAGATGCGAAGCTCTTCGGCGAAGCTCGAGGCGTGAAGTATCTTCTTACCTCCTGCGACTATCTCGACTTTATCCCCCTAAAAGTGCTTTAAGAAAACAAGCTTTGCCGTATTAATCGGAAGAATAAACACCGAGAGCACCGAGAATCACCGAGAAAAAATTAATCTTCGTATTTCCCTCGGTGTTTCTCGGTGCTCTCGGTGTTTAATTTTCCCTTTTCGCAACAAAGACATAAATGTCCTTGTTGTCGTTTGTGTCCTTTTGGTCGTTTCTTAGAGGTCTAAGAGAGAAAGATCTGTCCTATGGAGTCTGTGTGACTCTCCATCTCTATCCCCATTCCCGTCGAACTTTTCTTCAGGTTTAGGGATCATCATCGCAAATTTGAATAGCGCATGTGCGATCTCTAGTTTGATCTTAGAGCTGAGCGTCTCGAAGAGGGCAAACGCCTCATGCTTAAATTCTACCAGCGGATCTTTCTGGCCGATTGAGCGCAGGTGCACTTCGGCGCGCAAGTGATCGATGTTGAGCAGATGCTCCTGCCAGTACTGGTCGATCGTGCGGATAAGCACGTTGCGCACGACCTCTTTTAGTATGCTTTCAGGCTCTATTTGGCCTGTGGCAGGCGAAAGTGTTTGATTTGCCTGCATGAGAAGATTCTGGTCGAAGGCGAGCTTGTCGCGGAACGCCTTCACCACTATCTGTTGGGCTTTGTGTTCTAGCTCTTCTGCCGTGGTGTAATCGCTCTCAAATTCCTCTTTTTCAAAGTTCACAGGGAACTGGGTCATCAGCCACTGACGATAGCCTTCAGAGTTCCATCCTCCCTGGCCATTTTGGCTCTCTGCACGGCTAGAGAGAAACTGGTGCGACATCTGCGTGCAGACGGCTTCCAGAACCTCATCTGCGATCAAAGTGGCATCTGCGACGTGCAGCACCTCATTGCGGAAGGCATAGATCTCTTCGCGCTGCTTGTTCATCACGTCGTCATACTCGAGCGTATGCTTGCGCATCGTGTAGTTGCGCTGTTCGACTCTCTTCTGGGCAGTTTCGATCGACTTATTGAGCACCTTGGCCGAAATGGGTTCGCCTTCAGGCGGGCGGAAGCGTTGCAGGAAAGAGGTGATGCGCGGAGAGGTGAAGAGACGCATGAGCGCGTCTTCAAACGAGACGTAGAACTTAGAAGAACCTGGATCTCCCAAACGCGCACTTCGTCCACGCAACTGTCTGTCGATGCGGCGAGACTGATGGCGCGTCGTGCCGATCACGTGCAGACCTCCAAGCGCCGCTACGCCCTCTTTGAGTTTAATGTCGGTACCGCGGCCGGCCATGTTGGTCGCCACGGTGATGGTGCCTTTCTTACCTGCGTCGGCGATGATTTCTGCTTCGCGGGCGTGATTCTTGGCGTTTAAAACTGTAGGCTCAAGTTTGGCCTGTTTTAAGATGCGCGCGAGCTTTTCTGAGACCTCGACCGATTCTGTACCGATGAGGATCGGTCTGCCGAGGGCATGGATTTCGAGGATATCTTTTAAGATGGCGTTATATTTTTCGCGCTCGGTCATGTAAATCTCGTCGTCGGCATCCTTTCTGTGGCATCCGCGGTGTGTGGGGATGGCGAGCACATCGAGCTTGTAGATATCTTTAAATTCGTTGGCTTCGGTCATCGCCGTACCGGTCATGCCCGAGAGCTTCTTGTACAAGCGGAAATAATTCTGCAGCGTGATAGTCGCGTAGGTCTGAGTCTCTTGTTGGATCGCTACGCCTTCCTTAGCTTCAATCGACTGGTGCAAACCATCGGAGAAACGTCGTCCCGGTTGTGGGCGGCCAGTGTTCTCATCGATGATGACGATCTTGTCGTCAGCCACGATATAGTCGACATCTTTTTCCATGAGTAGGTGTGCACGGAAGAGCTGTCTTAAGTTATGCGAGCGCTCTTTGCGCTTTGCATCCTCTTCGCGCAGCACAACTTTGCGCTGGAGTTTTTCTGCGTCGCTAAGATCAGCGTCATGGTCGATTTTGGCATATTCGCCACCCAGATCGAGCATCACGAAATCGTCTTCGTCGCCAGCTGCCTGTGTTTTGATCCAAGTGTGGATGCCCTTGTCGGTCAGCTCATACTCGTTAGCGCGCTCATCCACGATGATATAGAGATCGGCCAGAGCGCTCGCGCGCTCTTCTTTATTTGGCTCGGAATAGTAATAAGTATCCCAGCTCTCAATCTCCGCGCGTAGATCGGGATCCTCGCGCGTGCGCTTTAAGATCTTGTTCTGAGGTGTGCCCTTGGATACGAGCCAGAGCTTGCGGAATGCTTCTTTAGCCTCCGCTTCCTGTTTCTTATCCAGCTTGGGCTTTTCGCCCTCGATGAGCATGCCGAGCTGTTCGAGCGTTTTGCGCGCCTCTGTCGCTGCGCGGTTGCAGTGATCTCTTTGCAAACGCACGAGGTTGGCCACGCCATCTTTCAATTCGTCATACATCTGTCTCGAAGACGCTGAAGGACCGGAGATGATTAGAGGCGTACGCGCCTCATCGATCAGAATAGAGTCGACCTCGTCGATGATGGCAAAGTAGTGGCCGCGTTGGCACTGCTCATCTTTGCTTTGGACCATCGAGTTGTCGCGCAAATAGTCAAAACCAAATTCAGAAGAGGTGCCGTAGACGATATCCGCGGCATAGACGCTCTGGCGCAGCTGATGAGGAGTGGTGGAGGCCAGTGCACGCACACTGAGTCCGAGCCAGCGGAAGATCGTGCCGATCCACTCGCAGTCGCGCTGAACCAGGTAGTCGTTCACGGTGACCAGGTGTACGGGTTTGCCCGTTAAAGCGTTGAGATAAAGAGGAAGTGATGCGGTAAGAGTTTTGCCTTCACCGGTTTGCATCTCAGCGATCGCACCGTAGTGCATGGCGATCGCGCCCTGGATCTGCACATCGTAGGGGATCATGTCCCACTTTTGATCGTATCCAGAGACGTGAATGTCGGTACCGCAAAGCCTGCGGCAAGCATTTTTCACTGCACCGTAGGCTTCTGGGAGAAGCTGTTCGAGGGTTTCACCCTTGGCTAGGCGCTCGCGAAACTCAACCGTTTTGTTTTTTAACTCTTCGTCGCTTAATGCCTTGTAACGCTCATCCCAAGCGTTGACCTGTGTGACGACTTTGGCATATTTTTTTAGGGTGCGGCTTTGCGCCGTACCGAATAATTTTTTTACTATTCCGAACATGAAAATTTTCCTACGCAATGATAGCTATAGGCTAGGTCATCTGGGCATTTCCTGCAACCAGCTAAACCATGCAAGCTTTAATTAAAATATTTAATCCCTGTTTCATAACTTCTCTTCTAGTGAAATAAAACCTCGAAACAGGTATAAATGAAGGTCAATCAATTTAAATTATGGAGTTTTTATGACTTCAGTTAGTCCAAGCGCAAGAGCTGAGGGTAAGCAGCCAGTATCTCCTTTATCATCCCCTAGGAATCGCGATGCTTCTGAGGCCACCCCTTCTCCGGCTAGACCGCCACTCAATACACAAGATGTGCTCGCCATCCCGATACTCGGTCCCGACCCAGATGCAGTTTCATGCTGGCAAGGGGTTGTTCAATGCCTGCAAGATTGTACGTGCGGCATCTGGTATGTGATTACGGCTCCATTTGTTTTTATCGGATCGTGCATTTACAACTGCTTCGCTTGGTTTGGCAGTCTGTGTGGCTTTGGAAACGCTGCCGCCAACCCACTACATGTCGCCTGCGAAACAGGTGATGAGGATGCTCTCAGACGGTTGATTGAAGCAGGAGTCGATCTTAACCAGGTGGACGAACAAGGCTGGCCTCCGCTTCATCAACTATTTCGTCTTGGTCACCACCAGCTCATTCCTCTGCTGATCGAAGCGGGAGCTGATGTCAATGCGCAAAATCGCCTTGGAAATACGCTGCTGCATATGCTTTGCACGTTTGAAAATCAAGCAATTAGGGTGAATGTCAATGCAGCAGCCGGCCTAATGTCCAAAAGTTTGATCGATGTTGTCGTAGAAGCAGGTGCGAATCTCGACATTGCAGATAATGAGGGAAATACACCTCTGCATATCGCAGGCAAAACACACGCGCGATCTGCTGCTGGTCATCTATGGGGGGCTACTCCCCCAACCGTTGACGCTCGAAATCGCAGACAAGAGACCCCTCTGCATCTCGCGTGCAAAGCCGGTGCGGAAAGTATGGTCCAGTTTCTCGCAGATAAGATAAGGCAAGCAGATGTAAATGCTAGAGATGTAGATGGAAGAACCCCTTTACATTGCTATTGTGTCATTTCAGCATTGCAGGCCAGAGCTGAGTCTAAAGCTGCCAAAGCCATCAGAGCTGACAGAGCTGCCAAAGCTGCCAAGGCTAAAAAGCCAGGAGAGGGCTTAGCCGTAGTGACAGGCCTGCATAAGACGATTGGTACCGATAAAAAAGCATTTCTCCTTCAAGCACTTGCTGCAGGACGTAAGTTTGATGTTAATGCGAAAGACAATAATGGCATGACGCCACTTCAACTCGCTAGTGCAAGAGGAAGGCTAAAAACAGTTGAGATGTTGGTCCAATTGCTTAACGCTGATGTTGATGTAGCAGACAAAAAGGGGCGAACTGCTTTTCATCACGCCGCTATGAACGGAAAAATTGAGGTGTTGCGTTATCTTGCGGGACGTGTTGTGAATGTCGATACTGTAGATAGAGAGAGACGTACAGCTTTCTTCTTACTATGGCTTAATCCAGAACAATTAAATCCGGCTGTAAGGCAGGTGACAGGGCAGGTGCTTGTGAACGAGCTAGGCGCCGACCCAAAGATTGCTGGACGTAAGAATGGTGGTCTCGCTGGCGAATTGGAACTACCCAACTTAAGCTTCTTAACGGAAAGGGCCGAGCCTCGTGGCCAGGCCCCTGCTGCAGCTGTGGATGGCACGCGGCAGATCACCCCCCCACGACCAGCTGTAATAGATGCAAGCTTCCACGAACAGCGACTAGCAAATGAATTTGGTGGTGGTGATGACGATGACGAACCGTTTAGTCCGGTAGAGCCTGATAGTCCCTAGAATGCGGACTGATTTTGACAACAAAGCATCACGCCCAATAAGCTGAGAGCATGTATATGAGGAAGTTTCTTTTATTAGCTATCTTTGGGTCGGCTTCTCTTTTCGCTGCGGAGCAGTTGGAAGAGAAAGTGATTGAGGTTAACGAAGACGAGTCTCGAAAAATCGATCACCTTATCGATGCCACTTTGCAAAAGCTCGAGCAGCAGAAAGAACTCAAAACGCTCATGCTGCAATTTCGCGATCAGGAAGAGCTCTTCTTCCGCGGAGACCAATCCAAGGAGCATGCGGCTAGGATGGTAAACACCGCGCGGCAGATCTTGGATATCATCCGCAAGGCGCATCTCGAATATCTCTTCCCATCTGAATATTTAGAAGAGCTAACCCTATTCTCATCGATTGCCGGCAAAACCGCGCCTGCGCGGCCTTAAAATCCGATGGCTGATATCTATTACATCGATCGTGTAACCAAACGAAAAGAGAGAGAAGAGGTCTATGGAAGAATTTTCATAGAGCTCATGTACGGAGATGGCTGGAAGGCGCGTCTTTGTTCTGCGCTTTTTTTACGACTCACTGCGCGCTGTGCGTTTTTTTCGCGCCTCTATGGCAGGATGCAGAAGAGTTCGCTTAGCCGCCATAAGGTTCTCCCGTTTATCCAGAAGTTCCAAGTGGATGAAACCGAATTTCTCGAGCCAAGCTCTTCTTTTGCTTCATTTAATGACTTTTTTATCCGCAAACTCAAACCCGCTGCTCGCCCTATCGCATTGGGTAAAGATGTCGCCGTGTTGCCCGCCGATGGGCGCTATCTGGTCTATCCCAATCTTGCCGAGATCGATGGCTTTCTGGTGAAGAATCAGCGATTCTGTTTAGAGAAGCTCTTGCGCAGTAAAGAGCTGGCAGAGAAGTATGCACATGGTTCAATGGTCATCGCGCGCCTCTGCCCAACCGACTATCACCGCTTCCACTTTCCTGCCGATGGCTTGCCTGAGGTAGCGCAAGAGATCGAGGGTCCGCTTTTTTCCGTGAATCCGCTGGCCCTTAAAAAGAACATCCACATCATGTCTGAAAACAAACGCATGATCACGCCCCTGCACACTGAGCAGTTCGGCACTATTCTCTTCATTGAAGTTGGCGCTACCTACGTGGGGACCATCCATCAGACCTTTACTCCGCACAAAGCTTGCGCCAAAGGCGACGAGAAGGGCTATTTCTCATTCGGCGGCTCTTCGCTGATCCTGCTCTTCGAGCCCTCGCGCATCCAATTTGACCAAGATCTACTAGACGCTTCGCATCAGAAGATCGAAATCCGCGGCCTGATGGGTCAATCCCTCGGACGTGCAAACAGCTGACAAATCGGACACTTTTCGAGTTTGTGCCCTCTAGCTGGGCAATAGGCTCTTGCATAGTAGATGATCTGCAGATGCAGACGAATCCAATCTTTTTTAGGGAAGAGACGCTTTAGATCGCGTTCGGCTTGCACCACTGTTTTGGCGGGGCTCAGCTTCCAGCGCTTGGCGCAGCGTTGGATGTGAGTGTCTACCGGAAAGGCGGGTACATTAAAAGCTTGTGCCATCACCACAGAGGCGGTTTTGTGCCCTACGCCGGGAAGCGCTTCGAGCGCGGCAAAACTTTTGGGGACTTTGCCTTTGTGATGTGTGATTAGGTCTTGCGAGAGTTTCCAGATGGCTTTGGCTTTAATTTTGCTCAGGCCGATTGGGCGAATGATCTTCTCGATCTCTTCAACCTTTAGCTTCACCATTGCTTGAGGGGTTTTAGCTTTTGCAAAAAGTTGAGGCGTAATCAGATTGACGCGCGCATCGGTGCTTTGCGCCGAGAGCAGCACTGCGATCAGAAGCGTATAGGAGTCGTCATGTTTGAGTGGAATCTGCGGGTTGGGAAAGAGTTCATTTAGGATTTTCTGGATCTGCTTTGCGCGTTCTTGTTTGTTCATCCTGACTATCCTGCCATCCTGTTTTTTTCTTTCTCTTTATTTTCCTACGCAGAATTTAGAGAAGATCGCACTCAAGATATCTTCAGTAATGTTTGTGCCGATGATCGTGCCCAGTTCATTTAAAGCCTTGCGCATGTCAGAGGCGAGAAATTCAGGAGAGGTACCCATTTGTAGGCCATCGATCAGCGTATTTAAAGCTTCGATGGCTTGCGTGAGCGCCTGCTTATGGCGCAGCGAGGTGATCAACACCTCTTCTTTGGTTGGAAGACCATTCTGCCAGATCAACTGGTCGATCTTCTGCCTGAGCTCCTCCAACCCATGCCGCTCTTTGGCTGAGACGCAAACGGAGGGCAGAGTGGGATGAGACCGCGTTGAGTTGAGTAGATCGCTCTTATTCCAGACGATCAATGTTTTCTTGCCGGCTGTTTCTTCAATCAGAGCCTCGCTGCTCTCAACTTGTGTTGCATCAAAGACGAGAAGAATTAAATCAGCTTCATCTATGGCGCTGCGAGTGCGGGCGATGCCCTCTTGTTCGATTCTCTCTTCGGTGTGGCGAATGCCCGCTGTGTCGACCAAGCGGAAGTTAAGCGCACCGACTGAGAGGTCGGCTTCGAGAAGATCGCGCGTGGTTCCGGGGATCTCGGTTACGATGGCGCGCTCCTTTCCGAGCAGCGCATTCATCAGCGAAGATTTTCCGGCATTTGGTGGGCCAGCCAGACAGAGAGTCAGTCCCTCATGCAGTTTTTTTCCATCGTGAAAACTCGCGGCAAGCTTAGCCATCCTCTCTTGAATTTTTGAAAGTTGTGTGAGCAGCTCTTCCATCGAGGCAAATTCGAGTCCCTCTTCGGGGAAGTCTACCCACGCTTCGAGAATCGCGGCGATATCGGTGAGCTCTTTTTGAAAAGCGGAGACCTGTTTCGAAAGCGCGCCTTGTAGCTGCTGCTCGGCGAAATGGAGCGCAAGATCGCTGCGCGCAGAGATGAGGGCTTGCACAGCTTCGGCTTGCGTAAGATCGAGCTTGCCATGCATAAAGGCCTTAAACGTAAATTCTCCTGGGCCAGCTGCTCTGGCTCCGGCCTGCAGTACGACTTCTAAAACTTTGCGTGTGATGAGGCTGCCTCCGTGGCAGTGCACCTCGACAATATCCTCGCCCGTGTATGAGCGCGGCGCATGCATAGGCAGAAGCAGCGCCTCATCTATTACACGCCCTTCCGCATCGAGGATTTTACCAAAATGTGCCGTGTGGCTGGCAAAGGAGCTCACAGGCCCCGAAAAGATCTTTTCAGCCACCTGTAGTGCGTGCTTTCCCGAAATGCGGATGATCGCCACACCGCCTTCACCTGGAGGCGTGGCTACAGCGGCGATGGTGTCGTCGAGCTGATAGGGACGATGGACAAATTGCATAGGAGCATCATTATAACCCAACGACCCAAAGGACCCAAACGACAAATTAAATGTGCCTTAAAGCTAGTGTGATCAGCTTAGAAAGATCAGGCTCTCCCGAACTGTTATCAAGCACAGTTTTGATCGCTCTCTGAGCCCGAGGCAGTGGATAACCCAGGTGAATGAGTGCCGCCACTGCATCTTCGAGGGTGCTGGTTTTCTGACCTTTGGGTGCGCTAACGGAGCCTACTAGGCCGAGCTTTTGCATGCGGTCTTTGAGCTCAACCACGAGCCGTTCGGCCGTCTTTTTGCCGATGCCTGGGATTCTGCAAAGAGTCGTAACATTTTTTTGAGAGATCGCCTGCTGAAGGTCGGCGAGTTCCATATGGCCAATTAGCGCCAGCGCCGTCTTCGGTCCGATGCCTGAAATCTGGATAAACTCTTCGAAAAGATCGCGTTCGCTCTGTGCTAAAAACCCATAACGTCGCTGGCTATCTTCGCGGATGACCGTCGAGATATACAGCAGAAGTTCTTGTCCCATTTGTGGCAATTTTGTGTAGGTACTGAAAGGAATGAAAAGCTGATAACCTAAACCGCCGACTTCAAGCACAGCCTTTTCGGGAGTCGACCCGGTGAGTTTGCCGCGGATATATTCTAACATAGTGTAACCTTCCTTAGATTATGAGCGTGACAGATAGCCAGTGCAAGAGCATCTGCCGCGTCTTCGGGTTCGGGAGAAGCAGAGAGATTAAGCAGCATCTGCATCATTTTTTGCACTTGTGTCTTGCTCGCAGCGCCATTTCCTACAACGGCGAGCTTGGCTTTTTTTGGCGCATATTCGTGAATCGTACATCCTAATTTAGCGCCTGCGAGCATTACAGCCGCGCGCGCCATGCCTAGTTTTATGGCGCTCTGCGCATTCTTGTGCACGAATTGACTCTCAACCGCTAGAGCGGCGGGTTTATATTTTTCAATCAGCGACAAGATGCCTTCGAAAATGATCAGGTAGCGCTCGGCTAAGGGGAGTTTAGGGGAAGGGCGGATCGTACCGAAATCTAGCGGTTCGTAAGTATGCGCGTGGGCTCTGATCAGGCCATAGCCTGTGATGCGTGTGCCGGGATCGACGCCTAAAATGATCGGACTTTCAGCTGACGGCATAGAGTCTCTGATATTTTTTGAGGAGTTTTTGATAAGCGCCTTTTTTCAGAATCGCATCGATGGTCTCTTGCGAGAATTGACCTGTCTGGTAATCAAATTGCGGTGCGGGATCGTTTAGAATCTTTAAGACAAGTGCGCAGGTGTCTTCGATGCTTTCCCAGAGCAGCTCGTTGTTAAAGGTGCAATCATAAACGCTGGCTGCCGAATTTTCCGATTGTAAAATCTGCATGTCTGTCTTTAAGGGGTTAGGGCGTATCACAGACACGTCGATATTCCATTTTTTGAGCAAGACAGCCCATTCAAATGCCACAGCTTCGAGCGCCGCCTTCGAGGCGCTGTAAACTCCCATAAATGGCCAGTGATCGAAACTGACCACACTGCTGATAAAAATGAGCTTGCCCTTTTGCGCTTTGCGCATGGAGGGAAGAAGTTTTTCGGTGAGATAGACGGGACCAAAGAAGTTGACATCGAAGAGATGGCGTCGTTCAGCATCACTGAGCACATCCGTTGCGTCTTGGTAGGCCAGACCGGCGTTGTGGATGACCGCGTCGAGCGATCCAGTCTTTTGCAAGATCTCGGCAGCCGCTTTATCGATCGAAGCGTTATCTTGCAAATCTAACTGGACGTATTTGATTTTTTCCGAATCTCGATATCCAGCGAGATCTCTAACTGTGCCGATCACGACGCAATCGTGCTTAGTTAAAAAATCTTTTAAGGCTTTGCCAAGCCCGCGACTTGCGCCCGTGAGTAGGATCTTCTTCATTTCTTATAAATTAATGCAAATCTTTGAGGCTGTCTAGGGAATTTGGCTGTTTTTTTTCTAGGCAAGAAATACAGTGGATGCGCAAAATTCGATACTCTTGCTATTTTTCAGACATGGACTCTTTGAAAGATTTTAAGCCGAATAACATCATTGTGCGCATGCCTAACTGGGTGGGTGATCTGGTAATGGCCACGCCTATCCTCACAGATCTGCGGCGGGCCTATCCCGATGCCTACATCACAGCTATGGCTCGTTCACCTGTGTGCGAACTACTCCAAGAAGATCCGGAAATAAACGAGCTCTTCTGTTTTAGCAAAGGCAATACCTTTGGCAGGCGTGTGGGCAAGCGCAACATCATTGAAAAGTTGCGCAAAGGCAAATACGATCTCGGGATTCTGCTGCCCCACTCTTTTTCAGCTGCATGGTGGTTTTGGCAGGCAAAGGTGCGCTACCGCCTCGGTTATGCTGGAAATGGCCGAAGTCTCTTGCTCACGCATAGCCTTCAGCTACCTGAAACGATCGAAAAACAGCACTTAGTCGTCACCTATAAAATGCTGCTCGCGCCTCTCGGCGTGCCTATTTCCGACTCTCCGCCGCGCCTCTATCTCTCCGAAAAAGAGATTTCTCAAGCGCGCGAACTCTTGCAGCAGCACGGGGTTTCGCAAAATAGTCGCTTAGTCGGCATCAATCCCGGTGCCACTTACGGGTCAGCCAAATGTTGGCTGCCAGAGCGCTTCCGCGATGTGACCGCGCGCCTTTTGCAAGACAAAGAGCTTTTCATCATCTACTTCGGCGATCAGGCCAATGCCTCGCTCGTGAAAGAGATCTGCCAGGGACTGCCTCCGCGAGTGATCAATCTAGCAGGGTTGACCTCTTTACGCGAACTGGCTGCCTTGATCAGCATCTGTGACGTGCTTTTGACCAACGACAGCGGTCCGATGCACATCGCCGATGCTCTACAAACTCCGGTAGTGGCACTATTTGGATCTACCAGTGAAGTAGTGACGGGCCCCTATCGCAATGGCGTGGTGATCCACAAACATGTCGACTGTTCGCCGTGTTACCAACGCAAATGTCCTGTCGATTTCCGCTGCATGAAAAGGATCGAAGCCGATGAAGTCACCCAACAGATTATGCATCTGCTTCATTCCAAGAAAGAAGCAGCTAAAATTTGATGAATTTAAGAGGGAGGTTAGTTCATCAACGTTGCTACGGTAACGGAAAATTAAACACCGAGAACACCGAGAAGCACCGAGATAAGAATTTTCTTTTCCTTCTCTGTGCTCTCGGTGTTCTCGGTGGTTAATTATCCCCTTATGCAACAAATTTAATGATTAAAAGAGCCTGGCGCAAATGGGGCCCTAATCCCTTTGAGCGTATTTTAAAACGCGCTGCCCGCAAGCAGCAGAGGCGCGTGCTGATCGCCTGGAACCGTGGGTTAGGCGATGTGGCGCTTGGCCTTTATGCCCTAGTCTTTCGCATTCGCGAACTGATCCCCGATGCTGAGATCACCTTTGTCACTCGACCCGATCTAAAAGAGGGATTTGCTCTGTTAAAAGAGGTCGAAGTGCTCACTACTCCGACCTGGAAGCGTGGCGCAGCTTATAATATTAAAGCGACGCTCGCCGATTTAGGCAAAGATTTTTCGACTTACGACCTGATTCTCGAAAAGCCCGACCCGACGCACTGGGTGCGCTGGCAGCTCGGCACGCTCACGCCACAGCTCTTGTGGCAAAAAGAATGGGATACTCTCTGGCAAAACTTCCCGCTGCGCGATGCGGCGGTTTACATCGCGCTTCAACCCCAGACTGAAACGGGCAGTAATTACGGCTATGAAAAAAATTGGCCTTTAACCTATTGGAAGGAATTGATCGCACGTCTTAGTGTAAAAGAAGGCGTAAGAGTGATTCTATTTGGGCGGGAGCAGACTTTGGATTTTCCGGAAAACAATGTGATCGATTTAAGAGGCAAGACCTCCTTGCTCGAGATGCTCTCGATCATCAAAAATCGCTGCAAGCATCTCATCGTGCCCGACTCGGGCGTGCTCTCGCTTACCTACTTTCTCGATGCCGATTTTCCACTCGAGATCACCTCGCTTTGGGCTGATCCAAAGCAGGGTGTGCTGAAACAAAATGTCCCTTCGCCTAATACACAGCTCGTGCATCGCCCTCTCATTGCTGAAGATGGCGACCTCCGCAGGCTCACTTTAAGCCAAGTGTGGGAGGCGGCATGCTCAAAGATCTGATCTTGGAACATCTGACCAATCTGGGGCAAAAGCATCTCTTTACTGGAGTGGAGGCGCTAACGCCTTCGCAGCAAGAGAATTTCTACGCGCAGCTTAAAAAATATGACAGCCTTCTATTAAAACGTCAGCGCGAAGCGCTTTTTCGCACTCTCTCTCTTCCGCCTCAACTTGAACCGCTGAGAGCTTTCGATCAATCTGGCACAGTGCAAGATGCAGATTATGGCAAAGAGCTGATCTCTCAAGGCAAAGTGGGATGCATCATTTTAGCCGGAGGACAGGGCTCAAGGCTCGGCGCAAAAGTGCCCAAAGGGCTTCTGCCTGTGAGCCCAATACGCGGTAAAAGTCTACTTCAGCTCTTTCTCGAAAAAATCGCCGCCGCTTCAAAGCAGGCTAAACATCAACTCTCAGTGGCGATCATGACCTCACCACTCAATCACAACGAGACGCTCGCCTACTTGGACAAACACCGTCGCTTTGGGATTAAAGAGCCCTACTGCCGCCTCTTTTTGCAAGGCACGCTGCCCTTTCTCGACGGCGGAGGGAACTGGCTGCTCGAAGCTCCAGGGACGCTAGCCGAAGGTGCAGATGGCAATGGCGGAGCATTGATTAACTTCTTTAATTCAGGCATCTGGGCCGAGTGGAAAACGCGTGGAATCGAACAGGTCAACCTCATCCTGGTCGACAATCCATTATCAGATCCTTTTGACGCTGAGCTGGCTGGCTACCATGCGCGAAACAAGGCCGATGTGACGCTTAAAGGCATCTTGAGACGCGATAAAGATGAAAAAGTCGGTGTAATCGGCATAAGCAAGAGTCAGCTGCGCGTGGTGGAGTATAGCGAGCTTTCCGAAAACGAGCGCGCTGCAGTGGATGCGGATGGATTTCTTTTATGGAAAGTAGCCAACATCAGCTTCTTTAGCTTTAGTATGAATTTCATCGAGAGTTTGGCGCGCAACCCTAACTTCTATCTGCCCTGGCATATGGCGCAAAAAAGCACGAAGGTGTTGACGAGCGCAATTGGCGAGAATCAGGAATCGGTCCAAGCCTGGAAATGCGAGACCTTCATTTTTGATGTGCTAAACTTCACCACCAAGGCCAAAGTGCTGGTCTATCCTCGCGCAGAGACATTTGCGCCTTTAAAAGACCCAAGCAGTCTCGAAAGCGTCCAACAGGCGCTTTTAGAAGCAGATCGTCACAGATTTGAGCAGATTACAGGAGAAGAGGCGCC
The DNA here is from genome assembly GCA_963709365.1 of uncultured Chlamydiales bacterium. GTDB lineage: Bacteria > Chlamydiota > Chlamydiia > Chlamydiales > Rhabdochlamydiaceae. The sequence continues at coordinate 1,779,642 of CAVPVU010000002.1, read as the reverse complement.
CAAGCGCCCATTTGAGCTCGACCAGGCATTCTACTACCCAACGGCTGAGCTGATCCAAAAATGGAGGGGAAGAGCCCTTCCCCCTGATTTAGATTATGTTGAAGCTTAGAGGTTGTTTCGAATTAGAAAGATATGCTCGGGATTATTCGAGTCCTGTCCAATAACAGGCCTAAAGGATTCTTCGAGATTAAGAAGTAAAGGTTCTCGAAGATCGGCATGTGGAAATGGTGCTACTCTTTCTTCTACCTTATATTTTATGCGAATCCAATTCTCTAATGAGAATATGTCGCATAGGGATGAGCGTTCGTGGCAAAGGCCAGTGCCCATCTGGAGCATCTCAGCGACACCACGGCCTATGTTTGCGAAACCGTGTTTAACGTAAGTCGTGGCGGTCAAAGCTTCTGCGCACGCAAGAAGAGCCTGTCCTCTTCCGTAACGAAGAGCGAAATATGGTGCAGAGAGTAGTAATCTGAAAATTGGAAAAACGACGGAACCGATGACCTCGCAGGCTCCGAAAATAATGCGCACAACACCTGAAACTGCTGACGCAATGGGTATTTTGCCATATGCATCTAAAACGAGTTCTGTGTGGACTAATTTCCTTTCTAATTTGTCGTTAATGATACGCGAGCGATCATCAATCCCGCCTGTTGAAAACCAGCTCGTTACTGGTTTAGGTGCATCAATATTTCTTGGAGCCATAAATAACCTCATTGTTTGTTATTATTTAAAGAATATTATAACACATAATAATGATTTTTATCAAATATTATATTGTTTCCTAAGTTGTTCATAATTAATAACTTAAGCTAATATCCATCTCTTCGTTGGTGTCGTTAGTGTCCTTATGGTCGTTTTCTATTCTCGGACACGGAAGTGCTATTGACGGTCAGAGAGAACTGTGTTAAGTTGGCCTTTTTAAGTAGGATTTTTAGATGAAAATTGGCTTTTTAGGGGCTGGGACCTGGGGTTTCTGTTTGGCCTCGCTTTTAGCCTCAAATGGACACGAGGTAGTGCTCTGGACGAGCAATCCGGAATTTGCCAAACAGTTGAACAAAAAAAGGGAGCATCCCAAGCTTCCGCATCATAAGGCGGACGTAAAAGTCGAAATCACTTCCGACTTGAAACATGCTCTTTCCGGAATCGATCTTTTGGCCGAATCGGTGACTTCGATGGGCGTGCGGCCAGTCTTTGAGCAGGTTCAGGCATTGGGCGGTGTGAAATGTCCAATCGTAGTCACATCTAAAGGAATCGAACAGAATAGTTGTCTGCTTCTACCAGAAGTCATTCGCGAGGTGATGGGAGAAGGACACAAGATCGGTTGCCTCAGCGGTCCTAGCCTGGCTGAAGAGGTGATCGAGAAACTGCCCACTTCGGTCGTCTCTTCATCATTTGATGCGCAGCTGATGATCTCCATTCGCGATATCTTTTCTACCCCCTATTTTCGCATCTATCCAAATAGCGACATCAACGGCGTAGCCTTCGGTGGCGCAATGAAAAACATCATCGCCATCGCTTGTGGCATTTCTGACGGCCTCGGTTTTGGAGATAACACAAAAGCAGCCCTGATGACGCGCGGCTTGCACGAGATGCGCAAATTGGCTACAGCTAAGGACTGCCGTCCGGAAACTCTCAATGGTCTTTCAGGCATGGGCGATCTCTGTGTGACCTGTTTATCGACGCTTAGCCGTAACTACACCTTTGGTCGGCTGATTGCAGAAGGGCTTAGCACCCAAGCGGCCAAAGAGAAGGTTGGCATGGTAGTAGAAGGCAGTAACACATGCGTGTCGGCGCTTCAACTTGGACAGAAAGCCAAAATTGAAGTGCCAATTACAGCGGGGGTGAACGCCATTCTTTACGAAGGTCTCAATCCGCGCGATGCGGTAAGGGCGCTTCTACAACGCGCCATTAAAGAGGAACATCTTTAAAGGGGAACATCTTTGATCTACGGACAGAAAGTCATCACAGCTGAAGAGATGGCGCGTATCGAAGCACTGGCTTATGCAAATGGTGCATCGGATCTCGAGTTCATGGAAAAGGCTGGCCAGGGCATCGCTCAAGCAGTCGAAGAGTATGTCACGGCACACTACTTAGATAAAACCCTTACACTGCTTATCGGAAAAGGCAACAACGGCGGCGATGCATTCGCTGCTGGAAAAAGACTACTCGCCAAAGGGTTTAAAATTACGGCCGTGCAATTTTATCCCATGGTCAGCTGCAGCCAGCTGAGTCAAAAGCAGTGCGCTGAATTTAAAACTGCTGGGGGCGTGGTACAATCTTACGAAAATGGTCTTAAGCTCAATGGCGTTTTGTTGGACGGTCTGGTCGGCACGGGATTTCGTGGCAAAGCGGAAGGAGAGCTGGCTGCAGCCATCGAGCTGGCTAATCATTCCCAGCTGCCCATTTTAGCCATCGATATTCCCTCCGGGTTGAATGGCAACACCGGTGAAGTTGGCTCAGTGGCAATCCGCGCTGCGCAGACGATCTATCTCGGCCTGCCTAAGATCGGTTTTTTTCTGAGACAGGGCTGGAACCATGTAGGCAAATTAAAAAGCGTAGATTTTGGCTTGAGCGCAAAGTTCATTGAGGCTGCGCGTGCAGAAGCCTATCTAATCGATGAGCATGGCGTTGCGCTGGCGCTTCCGCCTATCGAGCGCAGCCGCCATAAGTATCAAGCAGGGTATGTGGTCGCGGTGGCTGGATCGGCTGGTTTTGCAGGCGCCGCTTTTCTTTCAGCCAAAGCTGCCTTGCGCGCAGGTGCAGGCATCGTGCGCCTCTTTCACGCTCATGGCATGGAGGATGAGCTAGCCGCAGCGCCGCTCGAACTGGTTAAGGAAGAAATTGGGGAAAATGTCTTAGAGCGAATTTCCACAGAATGTTCTCGGGCAAAATGCCTGCTGATCGGACCCGGCATGGGCAGGGACAAAGAGAGCGAAAAACTCTTAAAGCGCCTCTTGCCGCGCATAGAAATCCCCTCAGTATTAGACGCAGATGCACTCTACTTTTTAGCTGAACATCCCTCATGGAAAATTCCACACAATGCAGTCATCACCCCGCATCGCGGCGAGATGGAACGCCTGCTACAACTCAAAAAATCACAAGATGAGACAGCTTTGCACAATCTCTGCCAAGAGTATGTGGAAAAAAAACAGACCACACTCGTCTTGAAAGGCGGCCCCTCGTTTATCTTTCATCCGGGCAAGCCGCCGCTCATCTCCATCCTCGGCGATCCCGGCATGGCCACCGCAGGCGCAGGCGATGTCCTGACCGGCATCATCGCCGCCCTGCTCGCCCAAGGCTTAGATCCCCACACCGCCGCCACCGTCGGCACTACCCTGCACGGCGCCGCCGGCGAAATCGCCGCCTTCCAAAAAAGCTCCTACAGCCTCATCGCCTCCGACCTCATCGAAGCCCTGCCCGACGCCTTCTTCGAATTCCTCGAATAAGAAACAACATAAGACTTCTGAGTTGTTACAAAATGAAGATGAGATTACACTCGCTTTATAAAAATTTTTATTTTTACTTTTTTTCATGGGCAGCAAGAGCAAAGGTTCATTTAGACAGAGTTGCTTTTTTCTTGTCGGAGCTCTTGTTTATTCTCTTTTTCTTTGGATCACAAAAAGCATTATACATGTTTACGCGATGATTTTAGTCGGCTTGGCTTGCAATATTCTCTATAAGATGGACCACAAAATGTCTTCGCAAAAGGAATGGATTAAAACCAAGGATGTGATTTATATGTGCGTCGGTGTGGTTTTTGATTCTCTCTGCGATGGTTTTCCATTTAATGTCCTGAAATAAAACGACTATTTTGGAGTGCGGCGGCTTGACGCCGCTTTCTCTCAACCGCGACTTGTCGCGGTTTCTTTATTTGCGCCGAGTCAAGCCTCGGCGGGGAAAAGCGGCTGTTGAAGACACGAGAAGGTCCAGTGGACCTTCGCAGTGCGAAGCAGGTGAGCAAAGCGAACCGGTCCGCCGCACTCCAAAAAGTTTTCTTAAGCGTAATATTGTATAAACCAGTCGATGAAGTGGTTCATGCCGTCTTCGAGGGAGGTTTTGGGCTGGAAGCCGAGTGTTTTTTGGCTTTTGGAGATGTCGGCGTAGGTGCAGAGCACCTCGCCGGGTTGCATGGGCTGAAGTTGGATGTTGGCGCGCTTTTGGGTCTTCTTTTCAATGATTGAGATGAGCGTGAGCAGCTCTTCGGGATGGTTGTTGCCCAGGTTGAAGATTTCGCAGGCGGCGCCGAGGTCGATGGCAGCACTGGTGCCTTTGACGATGTCGTCGACATAGGTGAAATCGCGCTGCATCTTTCCGTTGTTATAAACTTGAATGGGTTCGCCTTTGAGGATAGCGCGTGTAAACGAGAAGGTGGCCATATCGGGTCTTCCCCAGGGGCCGTAAACGGTAAAAAAGCGCAGGCCGGTGACGGAGAGACCATAAAGATGGTGATAGGCGTGTGCGATCAGCTCATTGGATTTCTTGGTGGCGCCGTAGAGGTTGGCTGGGCGTTCGGTTAGATCCGTTTCAGAAAAGGGGATCTTCTCATTTAGTCCATAGACCGAGGAAGACGAGGCGTAGATGAATTTCATCGAGGGGTGGCGACGCACATTTTCGATGATCTTGACGAAGCCGTCTAGGTTGGAATGGACATAAGCCTCTGGATGTTTGAGCGAAAAGCGCACGCCTGCCTGTGCTGCCAGATGCACGAAATGAGAAATATCTAGGGTTTCCAGCGCCTTCTGAATGATCTCGCTATCGCAAATATCGCATTCTAAAATCGGGATTCCCAAAGCCAGCAGCTGTTTCGCCCGAGTGCGTTTCAATTCGGGATCGTAATAGCCGTTGTAGTTATCGCAACCGGTGACGAAGTCGCCTCTTTTTTTGAGAAAAAGAGCCAGATGGTAGCCAATAAAGCCGGCGATACCGGTAATGAAGATGCGTTTCATAGAGATATAGTCTCTTGCCCAAAAGTCCTGGGTGAACCTATTGTTGTATAGGAAGTTGACAATTTTACGCTATGCGCCTATTGCTTTTGCTGTTTTCATTGATCCTGACGGCTGCGTGCACCAATCCTCCCTATCGAGGGTCAGATGCGCTCGGGGCGGATGAGTTTGTGATGGACTCTTACAAGATCCGTGAAGGCAAATTCTCGATTTTGCAGATGCAGGGAAAAGATCTCGGCCCGCTCTCGGGCGAGCTGCTTGAGAATTATAAAGATGTGATTCAAGAGGGCGACCTTTTACAGATCGCCATCTACCATCCCACACGCTCCGATATCAGCGAAGCTGTGGAGCGCATCGGCTCAACTGTGGGCTACAGCGTAGCCAATGGCAATGTGCGGCTGCCCGATCTGGATGCAGTCGAAGTCAAGGGGCTAACGCTGGAAGAGGCGCGCGAGAAGATCAAGGAGAAATATCTCGAACAGATCAAAGACATCGAAGTCTTTATCTCCTATGTCGATCGCATTGAACGCAAAGTGGAGCTAGCTGGCCTCGTCCAAGTTCCAAATATGCCCGTGGATGGACGGATCCGTCTGTTTGAAGTGATGTCGATCGCCAAAGTACCTCCGCAGGCCAACTTTTTTAAAAGCTATGTGATCCGCGACAATCAACTGCTGGCTGTCGATCTCTTCAAGCTCATGAAAGAGGGCGACATGACGCAGAATATCGTCATGCGCGGCGGCGATAAGGTTTACATCGCCGATGCCTCGGCCTCTTCGCTCATGGTGCTGGGAGAGGTGGGCAAAGAGCGCGTAGTCGATCTGCCCAATGGCTTTATGACGCTCAGGCAAGCTCTGGCAGAAGCGGGCGGCATCCCTTATACCGGTGATAAAGCCTATATCCAGGTGATCCGCGGCAATATTTTGCATCCCAAGATCTATACGCTCAACTGGCGCCACGTGATCCATCTGCCTAGCGATAGCATGCTGCTCATTCCAGGCGACATCGTCTATGTCGCGGCCACACCGATGACCGAGTGGAACCGTTTTGTCTCACAGCTCTTGCCGACTTTTATCGGGCTCGATCTCGTCACCAAGGGTGTAAAAAGCATCGGAGTCAACGTTCCATGATGGCTGAAGAAGAGATCCTGGTTACATTTGAAGATATTAAACTTCTCTATGCTAAGACTAAACCTCGCCTGAAGCGGATTGCACTTTTTTGCGCGCTGGCGATGCTGATTTTTGTTGGCTTCAAGCCGCCGCTCTACCGCGCCACTGCCACTTTTAAACAAGGCTCGCCGGTTCAAGGAGAGCAGGGTAACTTGAAGAACTTGATGCAGAATAGCGGCATAGGTGACGTGAGCCGTGGCGCGGCTGCACTGATGTGCTCGCAAAAGCTAGGCAAGCCGGTGGTCGAAAAATTGGGACTGCAGATGGTCGTCTACGAGAGGGGCTGGATGACCCAAGCGCTGGTCAATTTTTGGAGCAATCTGCGTGCGGAAGTGCGCTTTTTCAAAAAAAGCGATGCGCACTTTGTCTTTAGCGATGTTCGCTATGAGGGCGAAGAGCCGCTGCAGCTTTTCCTGCGCTTTGAGGGTGGGGAGCTGTTCGAACTTTTAGATGCACAGAAAAATCTGCTCGGCCGCGGTAAGTTAGGCGAGCCTTTCCAAAGCAGCGCACTCTCTTTTTGTCTGCAGCGGCTGCCTGAACAGATCCAAGCCAAAAAATTATATGCGCTAACTGTGTGCCCGTGGGTCGACGCAGTCAAGCGAGAGCTGAAACAGTTTGCTGTCATGCCTCAGAAACAGGACAGGAATATCTTAGGTCTATCGTACGCTCATCCTAATCGCCATATTGCCGCACACTTTCTCAATGAGATGATGGCCGCCTTTCATAACTACATCAAACAGGAGAATGATGAGCTCGCTAATGCACAGCTCGCTTATCTCGAGAAGCGCCAGGCTGAATTGACTGCATCGCTCGATCGCGTACTGGAAGAGCAGTCGAAATACATGAAAGAGAATTTGGGCAAAGATGGCTTTATCGGCCTCAAAGAAGAGGTCGAGATGTTGGCCGTCCCGAGGCAAGCTTACACTTCCAAGCTGTTTGATCTGGAGGTTGAGCAGAAACGACTCGAAAAAGAGCGCGAGGAGATCCCGTTTGTGCTTTCAGATCGCGAAAAAGAGAAAGAGGAAAAAAAATCTCTCGCGCTCCTGGACAATGAACAGAAACGCTATCAAGATCAGCTCATGCAGATTTCGCTCAAAGAAGCCGAAGTGCAAGCATCCGTGCCTGGACAAGACGAGCTCGACCAGATTGCCCAAGAGATCGCCGAGACAGATCTGTTTATCACGCGTCTTGAGCAGAAGGAAGATCTTCCCCAGCAGTCCATTTTACTTAAAGATGCCAAGAGCCCCGTGCGCGTTTGGGTAGATGAGATCGAAAAACTGAAGAAAACGGCCCCTGGAACTGCCTTGGGAACTGCCTTGGGAACTGCCTTGGGAACTGCTTTTGGAGCAGATCTGCACGCCAAAGAGCGCGAGCTCACTAACTATCTCTTCGGCTACAAGCAGCTGCTCGCCGCCAAAAAGAAGGCCCTCGAGGAGAACTTGTCTCTACGCATATCTTTAAACAAAGAGCTGCAAGGCATCGACCTTGCCACGGCGCAGAGTTTATACGTCTCCTACCAAAATCAGCTCGACAGCATCCAGAGCACCATCCGCCAGCTGCTCTACTTGCGCGATCAGATGCCAACGCCCGATTTTGAGATGAGCTCTCTCGGTGCAATCTTAAAAGATTCCGTTGGCCAGAGCCTAGTCCAGAAAGCCGCCGATATCGCACTTCAACTGCGCGATCAGAAAAATCGCAGCATTAAAGAGATTTTCCGGTTGAAAGAAGCATTGGAAACGGAAAAGACCTTCCTCATCCATCATATCGATCAGACGATCGAACTTGAGAAATTGCGCATCAAGCTGGTGGAAGAGCGCATCAGCTCGCTGCAAAATGTCTGCCTCGACCTGATCAAAAAAGAGAAAGCTCTGATCGAAGAAAAGCTGAGCGAAATCAGCGTAAAAATGGAAGATCTGCCTGAGAAGTGGAAGCTCGAAAATCACCTGCGCTTTAAAAAAGAATTGGGCATGGGCGTGATCGATGGCATCAGCAAAGTCGTTGAAAACAAGAACTTGCATTACAACCTGTTCCACGTAGACTCTAAGCCGATCGACATGGCGCTTGCGCCCATGAATCCGCAGTCTCCCAAGCTCTTCCTTTTCGTGTTTGGCGGGGGATTCTTCAGCGCCGCGGCGTGTTTTATGTTCTATCTCGCTAGAGGCGTGGCGCGCGGCTTTGCCGTCTCAGCTGAAACTTTGATCCACGCTCGAGTGAATTTTTGCGGCAGGCTCTCAGCATTTTCAGGCGCAGCATTAAACGAGCTCGGCGATGACGATTTGGAGACGCTGCGCCGGTTAGCTTCTTTTATCTCGCAGCAAAAAAAGCCCGGCAAGCCACTCTGCGTGGCGATCATTGGAGGCGCCTCTCCAGATTATGCGGCTAACTTGGCCGAACTTCTGGCGCTTGAACAGAAACGCTCTCTACTCATTCAGTGCGCATTTGATAGAAAAGTCAGACCTGAAGAGATACCGGGTCTTTGGCACTATTTGGAAGGCAAGATCGCAGCTGCTCCCTTGCAGAGAAAGCGCGATTTCGACCTTCTCCCCACAGGAGGCAACTCTCGACATGCGCCTGAACTTTTGGGCAGAGCCTCTTTCCAGAGGCTTCTCGAAGAGCTCAAACCCCGCTATGAGTTCACGCTGCTTTATTCCACTGCCAAAGCGGGCTTAAGCGAAGCGCAGGTCTTCTTGAAATATGCGGATGCGCTGATTGTCACTGCGCGCGAAGAGAAGATGGAGCAGCTCGCCGTCTACAAAAAGTGGAGCGAAGAGAAAGGTAAACAGTCACTCGCATTCGTATTAGGTCGACGATGAAAAAAAGCATTTTAGTCACAGGCGGCGCGGGATTTTTAGGGTCGCATCTTTGCGGAAGGCTACTCAGAGAGGGGCATTCAGTTGTCTGCCTGGACAACTTTTTCACCGGCACGAAAGAGAATCTCGTTCTGTTCAGAGACCATCCCGATTTCAAGCTCTTGCAGAAGGATGTTTGCGCGCCCTTTTCGGTGGAGGTCGATGAGATCTACAATCTGGCCTGTCCCGCTTCTCCCATCCATTATCAGCACGACCCGGTGCAGACGATCAAGACCAACGTGCTCGGCGCGATCAATGTCCTGGCGCTCGCACTTGAATTGAAGGCCAAGGTCTTTCAAGCTTCGACCAGTGAAGTTTACGGCGATCCAGTGGAACACCCGCAGAAAGAGAGCTACTGGGGCAACGTCAATCCGATCGGCTTCCGCTCCTGCTATGATGAGGGCAAGCGCTGTGCCGAGACGCTCTTTTTCGACTACTTCCGTCAATATAAGCTACCGATTAAAGTCGGACGCATCTTTAACACCTATGGTCCGCGCATGCATCCCAACGACGGGCGCGTGGTCTCGAATTTCATCGTGCAAGCGCTCAAAGGCGAGCCCATTACCATTTATGGCGATGGCACACAGACCCGTTCTTTCTGCTATGTGGATGACCTGATCGATGCATTCATCAAGTTCATGCAGACTGATCACCAGATCACCGGCCCGATCAACTTAGGCAACCCCACCGAATTTTCCATGCTCGAGCTGGCCGAGCAGATCCTCGCCCTCACCGGCTCGCGCTCCCAGCTCATCTTTAAACCGCTGCCCAGCGACGACCCCAAACAGCGCCGGCCAGACATCTCCCTCGCCCAGAGCCAGCTCCGTTGGCAGCCGAAGATCGCCCTTAAAGAGGGCCTCCTTTCCACCATTCGCTACTTTGAGAACATTCTTCAAAGCTCTCTTAGATAATGCCGCTTATCGGTTCAAAAACGGTAAAATCCCAATTTTTTTATGAGATAATGCCGCTTATCGACTCAAAAACGGTAAAATCATTGATTTAATCTACCTATCTCTGTTATTTTGATGGTATAAGAGACTGTTGTCGAATTAAATCGGGGGAGATCATAGGGGATTTTCGATGAGCTTTTTTGATGACGAGCGAAGGCAATATCTGAAAGCGGATATGGCTGAGCGAGGAAGCAAAAGGCCGAAGGCCGTAAAGATCGCGGAAAGACCCATGATATCCTTCGATTTAATTCGATAACAGTCTCTAAGCTCAGTCAGGAGAGAAATCCTTGCAAAAGATCATAGGTAGACAACGCGAAATACGTATTCTTGAGAAATTACATAAGTCGGAAAAAGCAGAGTTTCTTGCTGTGTATGGACGACGACGCATAGGCAAAACATTTTTAATAAGTCAATTTTTCAGAAACTCTAGCGTCTATTTCGAAGTAACCGGGAGCAAGGGAGCAAGTAAGGCTGAGCAGCTGGCCAATTTTCACCGCGAGTTTGTTGCCTTATTTAAACCTGAAGCAAACTATACATCTCCTAAAAGCTGGGATGAGGCTCTCCATAGGCTCAAAGAAGCTATCAGCCTTATTAATCCAGAGCAAAAGGTGATTCTCTTTTTTGATGAACTTCCTTGGCTGTCCTCTCCGAAGTCAGGGTTTTTACAAGCCCTAGATTATTCTTGGAATCGTCACTTTTCTCGTATGCCGAACGTGCTCCTAATCATTTGCGGTTCTGCAGCTTCTTGGATGATTAAAAAGGTGATCAATAGTCGTGGTGGTTTACATGGGAGATTAAGCGCAGAAATTCGATTGCAGCCATTTTCTCTGTCTGAGGTCGAAGCGTTTTTCCAACAACACCAAATAAACCTCACCCGAAAACAAATCATAGAGATTTACATGGCAACTGGTGGGGTCCCAAAGTATCTTACTTATGTAGAACGAGGGAAGTCATCAGCCCAAATTATCAATGCTCTCTGTTTCTCTCCGCAAGGCCCCCTTCTGAAAGAATTTCATAAACTCTACGATTCTCTATTCGAAGATGCATATAGACATGTAAAAATTGTCCGTGCGTTAGCTGATAAACGTGAAGGAATGGGTCAGCAAGAGCTTTTTAAGGCTGCTAATCTACCCATTGGGGGACGTTCAAACGAGCTATTAGATGAATTGGAAGAATCCGGGTTTATCATTAGCACGCAAGCATTTGGTAAAGAAGTAAAGGAACGAAAATTCCGACTGATTGATGAATATAGCCTATTTTACTTAGCATGGATCGATTCTGCAAAGCAGAGCCTTCTGCAAGGAACAGACAAGGATTATTGGGGCAAAATTCAAACGACATCGACTTGGCACACGTGGGCAGGCTATGCCTTTGAGAACGTTTGCCTTAAACATGTATCGAAAATTAAGGAAGCCCTTGAAATAGGCGGTGTCAGTACCAGAGAATCGCATTGGCGACATTTTCCCCCTAAGAAAACAGCTGAAAAAGGAGCTGAAATAGACCTTGTAATTGATAGAGCTGATCAGTGCATCAACCTATGCGAAATCAAGTTTTATAACGGCATTTATACCATGACAAAAACTGATGTCGATGACTTGGAGAGAAAAAAGACAGTTTTCCGAGAGAAAACTAAAACGCGCAAGAGTGTGTTTATGACTCTTATTACCCCTTATGGTGTTGCTGAGAATGAACATTACTCGAGTTGTGTTGATAATCAACTCATGCTAGAAGCCCTTTTCTAAGAGTAGGAGAATGATATGGCCACAGAAGTTTCCTCAACCTCGAGACGCGAAGCGGCGCCGCTAGCCGAGGCTATAGCTACACCTTTAGCCGCGCCTCAAGCTAATCAGCAGTCGACGATTAGACCGGCCGGCGAAGCACCCGCAGAGCAGGCCTCTGGCTGTTGCGACTGCTTGTGGGAACTTCTGGGAAGTCTTTGGGATTGGGTTAAAAGCATCTTTTGCTCAGATACCACGAGGTTACAAGAAAGAGCGGGAGAACGAGCCGCTGACGTAGAACAAGCTGCTGAATGGACGAGAATCGCCGATGACACGGTCTCATTCGAAGCAAGGCTGGCAGAAATCAACGGCGAATTAGATGATAGATGGGCATGGCAAAATGTGAGTACTCCTCCCTCTATTGCCGCTTGCCATATTGTGATCCAGCCTTCGCCTGGGCTCGGAGTTGGCGTGCCGTATTATGCACAAATCACGCGGCGGTTTGAAGAGGACACAACTTTAGAGAACATGATGGAAGAATTTAAGGGTCAGATTCGTTCCTATCTGGAATCCGACAGAGCGCAAAACAGGGGAAGCCTCATCAACTCTGGGACCAGGTCTTGTGGTTATCAGCTTCCTGAGAGCACCGTTACACTATCCTTGATAAGGCTTACAGCGTCAAAAGGACAGACATTCATCGGAGGTTTCTGGGCCCAAACTATAGGACAGGAAGATGCGGAGCTTGAACTATTTCCCGGAGTTGCTAGCGACCAAATTCAACAATATCTAGAGAAAAAAGGAATAATCAACGCCGACTTAACGCGTGCGATGCAGAAACTAAGTGGCCAAACGACCTAATCGCCTTTTTGTTAACTAAAATCTTTATTATAATGTTATTAATTTATCGCTGTGGTATAATTCTTTGAAATTTCATAGGAGAATTTTATTATGGCCACAGGAGTTTCCCCAACCAACGCACGCCCTGACTTACCACAACTGCCCGAGGCTACCGCGTTAGCCGCGCCACAGGTTGATCCACGGTCGACGATGAGGCCAGTAGATGAAGCCCATGAAGTGCATGCTTCCTGGTTTTGCGATTGTCTCTGGGATCTTCTGGGAAGTCTTTGGGAGTTGGTAGTGCGCATCTTCGGCCCAAGCTACAGAGAAACACCAGAACGTGCGGCTTTACGTGAAAGAACAGCTAGAGAACGAGATGCTCTGCACGCAGAAAATCAGCAAAGAATGGCCGAAAGAGCAGCGCAAACTGCGGAATGGACAAGAATTGCAGACGACGTCACATCATTTGAAGCAAGGCTCGCGCAAATCGAAAGCCAAATCGATCAGTGGAAGCAGAAGTGCGATATGCTGGCGTTTCCCTGTATGATCGCTTGCAAGATTACAATCCAGCCGCCGTCTCATATCATCCCATATCGTACGCAAGTGGCAAAATATTTTGATGAACAGGGCCTGACATCCTCAGCCTCACAAAATAAGCTAGAAGAATTTAAAGGGCAAATTCGTACCGTTTTGGAAACCTCTAGAGCACAATATAGAAGAAGTCTCATAAATTTTGGACACAGGTCTTATGGCTATCAGCTTCCGGAGAGCACAATTACACTCTCCTTGGTTTACGTTAATGCGGCACTTGAAGCAGAAAAGTTCGATGGCGCAATAGAGACCGTCACCGTAGGACAGCCGGATGCACCGATAAATCTGATTCGCATTAACGGGAAAACTCTCATAGAAACTAACGATCTTTTATCGACAGCAGAGATATTCGGTGGCGAAGTTGTTCATGCTCTACTAAAACTGGCTAGAGAAACCACCTAAAGATTCTTTTCGTCGTTACTTCTCTAATTCTTGTGCTTGGCGCAGATGTCGCGCCATTTTTTGATCATGGGAAGCGCAAGCGTCGCAGGCTGTCTTCCGCCTTTCTCTCCAAAGCGCAGCATCACTACCACCACAAGTTCAGGCTCTTCCCATTTTTGATGTTGTGCATTGTCGGCAAAGGAGACTCCGGCAAACCAGACGTGGTCGATAATATGGGCTTGAGATTCGGCATCGATGGTGTGTTTGTAGAGGATCTCCGGCGTTCCAGTTTTGCCAATCACGCTGTGCTGTAAGTTCACATAATCGCGTAAGCCTTGCGGATTGTTGCGCATGAGGGAAGCGATCGCGGCGGGTCTAGCGGTGCCGCGTTCACCGGCGAGCACGCGATGCAGTCCTTCGAGTAGGTATTCGCGCACCCTGTCTGGAATATCCACTGTTTGCTTCACTTCAACGGGAGAATGGGAGACAAAGCTCTTCATCTCGGCTTTATGTGTCTCGACAAACAGAGGAAAGGAGATGCCCACTAGGCCAAGTTCATCTTTGAAAGGAAAGCTGGTGTTTTCAAACGGGTCATTTTCTTCATAGGTCGACTCTTTGCCAGCCACGGCTTTGACAATTTTAGGTGTGAGCACATGACCTCCGTTGACTACGGCTGCGGCCATCACTGCGGTCTGCAGGGGTGTAACCACCAGCGAGTGCTGTCCGATGGCAAAGGAGTAGAGGCCTGTGCGATCATAGGCCAGATCATTGGGGACATTTCCTGCGACTTCGCCAGGCAGTTCTATGCCTGTGCGTCTGCCAAAGCCAAATTCGCGCGAGACCTTGGCAAGTGTTTCGGGATCTTCGAGATATTCGGCCGCGGCGATTGAGAAATAGACGTTGCTCGACTGTTCAATTGCGCCGAGCATATCGAGACGTCCCATGCCCGAGTGGCTACTGCGCGGCAGCTGTCCGCCCTTGTACAGGCGGCGAATAGGTTCGCCATTCAGCGTATAGCCCAGAATTTGTTTCGTGGTATTGCGGTTTTCCCATTTCAAATCGTCGATCAGCGTGAGTGGACTGAGATCGCGCACTTGATGAGACAGTTTCTCATAACGCTCGCGCAGCAGTGTAAACGCCGTCACCATTTTAAAGACCGAACCAAGCGGAATAGGCTGGCGGAAGGCTTGCGATCTTCCATAAGAAAATCCGTACAGCGGATAAAAAGCGGCAGCCAGGTGCTTTTCGACTTGCTTACCTTGAACATGTCTAAGATGACGATAAGTGCCAAAAAGTGGACGCGTGAGCTCCTGGAATGAGTGCATGGTCTTCAAATAGGCATGCGCCAAGGTCGGAGGCAGGGAAGCGATCAGCATGCGCAGTTTTTCTGTGGCAGGGTGCAGCCGAAACGACTGTTTGCGCAGCTCGAGAATCTGCGCGATATAAGGTTGAAGTTCGGCCGGCGCCTCAGGCGCTTTTCCTAGTACAAAAGCTTGCACGAAGAGCCAGCGATTGTTTTGCCAAAACTCTTTGAAACGACTTTTTTCAAGCTGCTGTAGATATTCCGTATAAG
This sequence comes from uncultured Chlamydiales bacterium, assembly GCA_963709365.1. Lineage (GTDB taxonomy): Bacteria > Chlamydiota > Chlamydiia > Chlamydiales > Rhabdochlamydiaceae. Next base: position 1,764,634 of record CAVPVU010000002.1, on the reverse strand, counting down.
GTCGTGTGTAGCGCTTGTTTACTTTCTCCTCTTTGCGTTTGGCTTTAAGGAAGTCTTTAAAGTGCGCCTCTCTCCAGGCGGCAAAATCGATCTGATGATAGAGCTCTTGAGCATGAGATTTAAGCAGTGTTTGCGTCGAGACGGCAGCTTGGCAGAGATCGCGCGCGGTGGCGAGATCTTGATCTCCTACGACTTCTAAAAGTTGCGGTGAAAAGTCCTCCTTTTTTGCCATCAGGCAGGCGAGATCTAAAAGCAGGAGCTTATCGTCGTTGTGAGAGACAAACGCGAAGTACTGGTCGACCCACTTTTTGTGGGCTTCAAAACTGGAGCCCTTTTCGCGGCATCTGGCGCGTACAGCTTCGCGCGCCTCTTCCGGAGGGCGTGCGCGCGAAAGGACATGGCCCTCTTCATCGTAGAGCGCGTCGATCAAAAGCGCCATGTCATCTTGTGCAGACGAGCTTAGCAGGGCATACATCTCTTGCTGAAGGCGCACACAGGTTCTGAGATCGCCGATCTTGTCGAGCATCTTGCGCGCGCTTCTGTCTGAAGGCAGGATCAGCTCCAGATAGCGCTCCCAATCCAGCGGCAGCAGTTCATCTTGAAATTTGCCTTCAGAGAAAGATTCGCGCTCCATCGACCGTTTTCCATCCCAGATCTCGCCCGCATAACTCTCATTTTCGAGCCAGCGCAGAAGTTGTGCTTCTTTCTTCCGCTTGTTTTCAGGCTGCTGCGAAGGGATAAAGTCGTTGGGGTCGAAACGCGGATAGGAGGCGAGCGCGAGCACCTCGCCAGTTTTGGGATGGAGGGCTACGATCGCACCCCCCTTTATCCAGGGATAGTCGAGCCGGATCAGACCATCTTTTTCTTTTTTGTCGCGCACGGCTTCGTGCTGCGTGAGCAGCATCTCAGCATACTCCTGCAGTTCGGCGGAGATGGAGAGCAGGACGCGTTCACCCGGCTTGGCTTTTCGTCCGCCGGGGAGCGCGCGCATAAAATTTCCTTTTGTATCGATCTCAGTAATTTTTTTACCGCAGGCGCCACGCAGATGCTGGTCAAAGGCGCTTTCGATACCGCTTTTCCCAACCAGGTCATTGATCGTGTAGGCCATCTCTTGCAAGCCCTTGAGTCTTTTGCGCACTTCCAAGGGGGTCTGATAGCCCGAGGGCAGGGGAATGAGTTCACCCGCTTCGCGCTGCTCTAAATAAGCTTTTAACTCTTCCATCTCATGCGCGATGGATACGTACTCTTTTTGGCTAATAGGCCCGAGGTATCCCAAGACGTCGCAAGCGACTTTGCCCATCGGGTAGAAACGTTTTGAAGCGCGCTGAGCCAGGGCGCCCGGCCACTCTTTTTCGAGCATGCGCAGACGGCTGTACTTCTCCTCAGAAATGTCCTCTTTGATCACAAACGGGGTATGCGGGAAGAGCGACGCCTGGCCTACAATGGCATCTTCAACTGCTTGAGGGTCTAGGGCGAGCTCCTCGCCTAAAAATTTTGATAGATCTTCGATGTAGGTCCTGCGGGCTTGGATGCGCATCCATTTGCCCTTCTCATCCTTTTTCCAGACGATGCTGGGGATTTGGCGGATCTGCGCAAAGCAGATTGCAGCATTATATTGAATACGGTTGACGGCCAGGGGTACGTTGAACCGGTCGCGGATGCTCGCTCGATCCACATGCTCGATCACCACGCGCCTCTGCGGCTTGCGCGCCAGCTCCACGTGCTGGTCATGCTGGATCACACCCAGGTACCAGACGCGCGCCAGAATCAAGATCAGCGCCACCAGAATCAAATTCAGAACGCGGTTAGCCTTCTGCGGAATCGTATGCTCACTCATGCAATTCCCAATTCTAAGCCATAAGTCGTTCAGAAACAATATGGTTTTGGGATAGTGGGCTGCTCAATTCTTTTTTGGAGTGCGGTGGCTTGACCTTGCGGTAATCTTGAGCCAGAAAGAAAGACGGCCTAGTGGACGGAGTGGACAAAGGAGAGGAATGGACAGAGAGTGGACGAAGTGGACGGCCGAAGAAATCCGGATTTCTTTCGGCCGTCCACTTCGTCCACTAGGCCGTCTTTCTTTCCTTTCTTTTAAGGGGAAAGGCAACAAAAAGATGTGTAGAACCGCAAGGTCAAGCCACCGCACTCCAAAAAATGGTCCTGCGCCTGAGCAGCCCGCTCTATTGGTGACCTCATCAAGAAACCAATTCACAAAAAAATTATTGTTTTAGTCCAGGAATCTAGACTTTTGCTGGGAAATAATAGGCTATTTGAGGTAAAACATTGTGATCAACGGATGCGCCTGTAGTTCAATGGTAGAACAGTAGCCTTCCAAGCTACTAGTGTCAGTTCGATTCTGATCAGGCGCTTGCTTTTGATAACAATTAAACATTATTAACCAAGACCGAAATCTTCACCTTAAGGAGAGATGCCGTCGTCAAACATAAAGGGACAAGGCTTGGCACAGCAAAACAACAACAAGTCACGTCACCATTAAAGAACTATTAGAAGCTGGCGCCCATTTTGGGCACCAGAACACGCCGTTGGAACCCGAAAATGAAACGTTTCATCTTCGAAGAACGCAATGGATCTACATCATTGACCTCGCAAAAACATTGCAGCAGATTCGCAATGCAGTCGAAGTCGTCAAAGAGATCGTCGCAAAACATAAATCGATCCTCTTCGTCGGCACAAAAAAACAAGCAAAAGCTGTCGTCCGCGAATGCGCAGAAGAATGCGGCGAATTCTATGTCTGCGAACGCTGGCTGGGCGGAATGCTCACCAACCTCACAACCATCCGTCAATCGGTCAAAAAACTAGAGCGCATCGAAAAACGCATCGCTACAGGCGGAGAAGGCTTGACGAAAAAAGAAATCTCCTTGCTCACCAAAGATCAAATTAAACTCGACAGCAACCTTTCGGGTATCCGCGCAATGCGCAAACCTCCTGGCTTGTCATCGTTGTCGATCCAAGCAAAGAGCACATTGCTGTTGCAGAAGCGAATAAACTGGGCATTCCTGTGATGGCGCTTGTCGATACCAACTGCGATCCGATCCGATCGATTACGTCATCGCCTGTAACGACGATGCCCTTAAAAGCATCAAACTCATTCTTGCAAGCGCTTGACACAAGCGATCATCGACAAGAAAAACGAAATGAAAATCGACGTTGCTAAAGGCGATGAGAACGAGAGCAGAAGAGCTGAAGAGAGTCGAAGTCGCTGAAGAGGCTGAAGAAGAAGAAGCAGAAGAGGAATAACCATGAGCGAAAGTCACTCCTGAGATGGTTAAAGAACTGCGCGAACGCACCGGCGTCGGCATGGGCAAATGTAAAGAAGCTCTTGAAGAAGCCGACGGCGATATGGAAAAAGCCATCGACTATCTTGCGTAAAGCCGGCATGGCCTCTGCTGTGAAAAAAGAAGGCCGCGAAACCAAAGAAGGCATGATTGGCTATGCTGAGAGCAATAGCAAGCAATTGCTCTTGTCGAAGTCAATGCAGAAACCGACTTTGTCGCCCAAAACGACAGGTTTAAACAATTTCTCGCGAGATCTGCTGCAAGAAGCCGCTGAGACAAAGCCTGCTTCTCTGGAAGCTTTCTTGCAGCAAAAATTCGCAAAGATCCAATCACTGACGATCGACCAATACCGAGCGCTCGTCGATGCAGAGCCTCGGCGAAAATATTAAAATCAAACGGCTTGAGCATCTTCCCAAAAGCTCCAGATAGTTCTCTTGGGATCTATTCCCATATGGGCGGCAAAATCGTCACGCTTGTCGAAATTGACAGGCGGAGCAGGACAAGAAGCCCTTGCTCGCGATATCGCGATGCATGTCGCAGCAGAATCTCCTGAATATCTTGCGCCCGAAGAAGTTCCTGCAGATGTCAAAGCACGCGAAGAAGAAATTGCGAGAGGCCAAGTCAAAGGCAAGCCTGCGAATATCATCGATAAAATTGTCGAAGGAAAAATCAAAGCCTTTTACGATCAAGTCTGTCTTTTGATCAAAATATGTCAAAGACAACTGCGATCACGATTGCAGATCTTGTTGGCAAAAGAAGCGAAAGCGGCTTGGCAAACCACTTGATATTCGCACGTTTTATTCGCTGGAAAGTAGGAGAATAGTAATGGCTACGAAATCCTGTATACAAACGCATTTTTCTCAAGCTTTCCGGAGAAGCTCTGATGGGCGAGCAGAATTTGGGATCGATCATAAAGCCTGCGAGCATATTGCTGCAGCCGATCAAAGAAGTTCATCGATCGGGCGTTCAAATTGGCATCGTCGTCGGCGGAGGAAATATCTTCCGCGGAACCAAGCCGAAGCATTTGGTTTGCACGCACTCCTGCCGATCACATCGGCATGCTTGCGACAATGATCAATGGGCTTGTTCTTGCAGCAAGTCCTTGCAGCGCTCGGCTGTCGAAAGCCACGTGATGAGCGCTCTCGATTGCCGATTCAATCGTCGAAACTTATAACTGGCAGCAGCCATGCACTCTTTGAAAGAGGAGTCATCGTCATTTTTGTCGGAGGCACCGGCAATCCCTATTTCACAACAGATACCGCCGCAGCGCTCCGCGCCAGCGAAATCAATGCCGACATTCTTCTTAAAGCGACCAAAGTCGATGGCATTTATGATAAAGATCCTATGAAATATCCCAATGCCAAAAAATATACAACATCTGACCTATGCAGAAGTGCTTGCACAAAAACTCAATGTCATGGATGCTACAGCGATTGCTCTTTGCCGAGAAAATCAAATTCCTATTTATGTGTTCAATCTTTTTGAAAAAGGAGCGCTTGCTTACAAGCAGTTACTGAGCAGAAAGGCGGATCCCTTAGTAACAGGAGAATAAGATATGAGCATTGACAGATCAAACTAAAACAAAAATGCAAGCCACTGTTGACACTTCAAGCAAGAGCTTAAAAATCTCCGGACCAACCGCGCCAATCCTGGCATGGTCGAAGGTGTCATGGTCGAAGTCTATGGCACCCACATGCGCATCAAAGAGCTTGCCAACATCACCACTCCCGAACCGCGTCAATCTAATCTACCCCTTTTGATCCTCAAACCGCCGCAGCCATTGCCAAAGGGATCGAAAAAGCCAATCTGAATCTACAGCCCATCGTCGAAGGCCATGTCATCCGCATCAATGTTCCTCCGATGGACGAAGCATGCGCAAAGAGATCGTCAAACAAGGCAAAAAGAAAGCCGAAGATGCTAAAATCGCCATCCGCGAAATCCGCCGCAAAGGCAACGAACACGATCGCAAGCAAAAAGCCGATGGCGATGATCACTGAAGATGTGATGAAAAAAGCTGAAAAGACGATTCAAGAACTTACCGATAATTCTGCAAAGAAGATCGATGATCTTTTTACCGCCAAAGAAAAGGAGATCATGACGGTTTAATCTTGCCTTGACATAAAATGCTTAGTCTGCTACTAAATTAGTGCCGACATTTAATGGCCCCATCGTCTAGCCTGGCCTAGGACACCAGATTTTCATTCCGATAACAGGGGTTCGAATCCCCTTGGGGTCAATTCATTTTGAGACTTTAGCTCAGTTGGTAGAGCACCTCACTTTTAATGAGGGGGTCGATGGTTCGAGTCCATCAAGTCTCAAATTTTTTTCCCAAAAAAATTAGAGACTTGAGCATGTCCGGTGGACATGCGTATGGACTCGAAGTGAAGCGGCCTTGCGCCGCGAACCGGCCCCACTTTTAGCTAAAAATTTAGACTTGAGCATGTCCGGTGGACATGCGTATGGCTGCGGATACACGAGGAGGCCCGGTGGGCCTTCGCAGTGCGGAGCAGGTGAGCGAGTAGCGAACCGGACCAGAAGAGAAGAAGCCTGTTAGGCAAAAGACGTTCGCAGAAGACCCATATTCTGTTTGATGCGAAGAAACTCGCCATTTTTCAAAATTGGTTTGATGTGAACATGTTCATGTTCTTCAATCCACAGATCATAGTTTTGCTGCAAATTGAGCCAGAGCTGCGGAGTTGTGTCGAATGCTTCTGCCAGAGAAAGAGCGATGGAAGGGGTAATGCTTGCTTTGCCGGCTCTAATCTTAAACAACGTATTTCTAGCGATGCCGAGTCTATCAGCAAGTTTCTGTAGATTCAGCTGAAGAGGCTCAATGTAAAGACTATCGAGGATCTCTCCTGGATGGGTGGGCTTTCTTTTTTTTACCATATAAAACACTCCTTCTAGTGATAGTCTATTAAATTCACGTCATTGGCGTGGCCATCTTCAAAGCGGAAAATGATGGTCCAATTGCCATTGACGTGGACTGAATAAAATCCTCTGAGATCTCCTTTCAATGGATGAAAATCGGATCCAGGAAAGTTCATATCCTTAACCTCTGAAACAGAATTAAGCAGATCCAAAATGAGCTCAATCCTCTTTGCATGAGCTGCTTGAATTCCTGTCTTGCTTCCAGACTCGAAAAACTTTTCAGTCCTTTGTGCTTAAATGTCTGAATCGCCATAGCATTCTTATTTACTTTCAATGTAACCGATGAGGTTACATCTTGTAAAGATATAAGTTTGCGGTGCAAAAACGGTGCAGTGCGGTGCATCTTTTTTTAGGTAAAATGCAGAGCTGAAGCTGCCTAGACCTATAAAGCATGAACGGGGCGGCTGTGCCGCCCGCCTGATCTTCTAGACTTATTAACCCGCCATCCAAACAGGTGATAATCTGTTTGCTGCGGCTTCGCCAAATCAATCTTCCTCCTCGGCCTAGCCTCTCGGCTATGGTCCTCGTCGTTCAGAACGCTATCGCCCTACGGGCCCGGTTTGTGCCCAAGGGCACTGCACCTGCTTTGCACTACAAAGGTCCACTGGACCTTTTCCGTGTCTTCGCAGCCTCGCTAGCGCATCTTGTCACCTGTTTGGATGGCGGGTTAATAACCCCGAGGAGGATTAAGCTGCCTGAGGTCGGGGATTCTTTTTGCGATTCCGACGAGGTTTTCAGCCTGACTGAACATACAAACCGCTCTCATCCCAAGCATCCTCAACAGGGCGATTGAGTGGCCAAAGTGCGATGCATATTCGAGAATGCTGGTTGATGGTAAAGTTGCTAATGCCATAGATACTCCTATTTTAGGTTTAATTAATAGTAACAATTAGAAAAGTTGTAAACTAATTTTGATTTTCTGTAAAATAGTTATTTTATCTTCTAAGTCGTTGATTATTAATAATTAAAGCGGTAGAAGAAACGACCCAAAGGACAAAAGGACGCAAACGACCAAATGGAGGTCGGAAATAATTTTATTGTCGTTTGGGTCCTTTCGGTCGTTTCTCTTTTCTGTTAAGAAAAAATAAAGATATCATTCCCCTCAAAGCTTGAAAGGTGTATAATCTTTACATTTTAAAAATGGAGGGTGCTCTATGTGTTTCGGTCTGGAAAATGCTACTGCGGCCAAGTATGCTCACTACCAGTACGGTGAAGCAAAAGGTGATGGAATATGCATAGTGCCGGTTGCACCCCATGCACTCTACCAAGTGAATGAGTTTGTCATAAACCTCACCCTGCGAAAGAATGAAGGCGAAAATACACTTGGGCTGGCGCAACAGATCGCAGGGAGGATCATCGGCACGCTCGGATATGCTGCAGTGATAGTCGCAGCGATAGTGGAGTGTCTGGTGCTACTGGCTCTAAGCACGCTGGCGCTTCTGCCGGCTTCCTTTCTATGTAAAAATGGATTTGTAGATGTAGCGGCAGTGGGTATTGTGGCCACACTCATGCTTTTGGATATTCCCGTGCGCTGTCTTTCAGGATTTGTGCAAAACATCCTCTTCTTTAGAGAGAAAGACTTCGAGGGCCTGGATATTTTTGCAGCTTGCCGAGGAAACAGCAGCAAGGCCGACGACGCTACACAAGTGCACGGTGTCTCTAAACTATAAATTTTAAAATGAAAAATAAAACCAGAGGTTAGGTTTATGTGTTTTCTAGTAAAAAATAGCATGGTAAAAGACTACGCCAAGGACGGCAGCATGTGCTTACAACCTGTTTCTCTTTATGCGCTATATCAGGTGACTGAGTTCGTGATAGATATAGATGAAAAAAATAGCGACGGCACCTATAAGAACTGGTTTATACAGAGGATGGAGGGCAAAATCATCGGCGCTCTCGCCTATGCGGCAATCATCATCGCCAACGCCGTGGAGTGCGTCGTGTTTTTGGCATTAGGCCTACTGGCGCTTTTGCCTTCGCTGATGGTCGAAGGTGGATATGCACGGGCTATGGGCACATGCGTGGTTTCCGTGATGCTGTTTTTTGAAATTCCCGTGCGCTGTGTGTCTGCGATTATCCAAAATATTCTCTTGGGTTGTCGAAAAGATTTTGAAGAGCTCCATCTCGGTTCGATGTGCACCACTAGCCAAGCGTTTGAAGTAGAAGCAAGAGCTGCAACCGATGGCAGCTCACAGCGGCTTGCTGAGATGCCCTAAAAAATAAAAATCAAAAACGAGGTGATCCTATGTGTTTAAGATTAAATATCGGTGACGACACAACTTATGGCGGTTCGGACCAGTGTTTAATGTCTGTAGGGGCATATGCGCTCAATGAGGTCACCGACTTCGTCATTAAGTTGGATGAGAAAGATGCAGCGGGAGATTACAAGCTTTGGCTGGGCCGAGGATGGCTGGAAAGTTAGTTGGAGCGTTAGGCTACGCAGCCGTTATGGTAGCGACGATCGTAGAGTGCGTGGCGTTCTTTGTCATAAACTTGCTCGCCCTTGTACCGGCGGGAGCAATCGATATTTGTTTCAGGAAGCGGTATTTTACACTAGTTGGTTTCTCTGTTTTTATCGCTGGGGCGTATCTCGTAGATCTACCTGTGCGGTGTGTTTCGGGAGTAGTACAGAACGTTCTACTGGGACAAAGAAAAGATTTTGAAGAACTCGATATCTCCTATCTTTGCACGCGCAGCAAACTACTTCAGCAAGATGACAGACACGATGCCAGAATCGCAGCACGACGCGCGCGCGATGCAGAGCATCCAGAATAGCAATGAAAACAAGCAAAGAGAGTAAAGCCTATGTGTTTTGATATTAAAAGATATGAGGTTAGTCTATACGGTAATCAACATGCCTGTTTAATGCCACTAACACCGCATGCATTATTTAAACTAACCCAATTTGTAGTGCGACTGGATAATCATGATGGGACGGGAAATAAGCGGTATTGGCTCACTCAGAGAATGGAAGGAAAGATCATCGGCGCCTTAGGTTACGCGGCCATCCTGGTGGCGAGCATTGTGGAGTGCTTAGTATTTCTGGTTTTAGACCTGCTTGCGCTTTTGCCAGCGGCGGCACTCTCGCTGTGTTGCGGGGATCTGGTTAGCCCAATTACAGAGTCGATGAAGTTTACAGCTAAAGCCCTCATCGATACTCCTGTGCGCAGCCTTTCAGGATTAGTGCAGAACATTTTACTCGGCCAGAGAAAAAACTATCGAGAACTCCACCTATTATCGATTTGTAAAACTAGTATAGCAGTGCGAAAAGAGTACTAAATAATAATAAAGGGATAAAGTCTATGTGTCTCAGGTTAAGCAGCGTTGATAGAGTGTACGGTGATAGCCTAGTTTGTTTAATGTCTATTGGACCCTATGCGCTCAATGAATTAAATGAGTTCGTAATTGAACTTGATACGAAAGATGTCGAGGGGAACTATGAACAGTGGCTACCTCAGAGAATAGCCGGAAAGGTATTCGGTGCGCTAGGCTATGCCGCCATCATGGTCGCGACAATCGTAGAGAGCGTGGCGATTTTGGTTTTAAGCTTACTCGCCCTGGTGCCTTCTGTTTTTCTTTCGTGTTGTTATGGAGATCTCTTTACTCCTGTTTTTCAGGTCCCTAATGATAGCCCCTCTCGAATCAGTAGAGATCTCTCTGCTTTGCATTTCGGGATTAGTGCAAAATATCTTGATGGGATGGAGAAAAAGTTTTGATGAGCTCACGCTCTCTAACATCTGTTCAAGACAAAGCGACGCGTTTGAATTTGATGAATCGCGTAGAACGGAACATCTAAACGAGCAAGCAGTGGCACAAGCAGCTGAACCAGTTCGTCAGCAGCAACCTCATCCAGAGCGTCCGGTAACAGCAGCGCCGACTGCAGAGCAAACAGCGGCACAACCGAAACCGAAAAAAAATTGGCGGGAGAAGTTTGCTGACTTCAGGGCGAAACATAGTCTTTTCAAACCGAGACCGAGACAGCAGAATTAAGTAAGAGCTGCTGGGCCAAATAGAGGTCGAGATCGCTGGTGATCTTGATGTTCGTCTCTGCTCCTTCCACGAGATGTACAGATCTCCCTAGCGCTAAGACGAGCGTGCAGTCGTCAGTCGCGGATAGGTCTTTGCGGCGCGCTTCTGCGTGCGCTTTTAATATCAGCGGATAGGCAAAACTCTGCGGTGTCTGGCCTCTCAAATACTCAGAGCGGGACGGGATGGCATCGATCTCTTTTTGAGTTTTTGGAATGCACAATCGTATCTGCCGAAGGAATGCAGGTATCGACCGCGCCATAGAGCTGGCACGCATGCACATTTTCACGTAAGATCTTCTCAGAGACGAAGGGCCTGACGGCATCGTGGATGACCACAAATTGCGTCTCTTTTGGGCAAGCTTGAAGCCCGAGGTAGGAGGAGTCTTGTCTCGTCTCTCCGCCGGCGATCACGCGGATTTTATCTTGTGGAAAGCTTTTCAGTTCGTCTTCGACCTCGCTCTTCCACTCCAGCGGAACGACTAAAATAATCTGATCGAATAGCTCGCAAGCGAGAAAGCGCTCAAGCGTATGAATATAAATTTTTTTGCCCGCCAGCAGATGGAACTGTTTGGGGAGCGCGCTTTTAAACCGTGTACCTTTACCTCCCATGAGGAGGATAGCATTGATCAAAACAGGGGTCTCCGTTAAAGTTTTAGCCTAATCTAACATAACATATGTGCCTAAGTAGCTCAACTGGCAGAGCAATGCATTCGTAATGCGGAGGTTGTCGGTTCAATTCCGGCCTTAGGCAGTTTTTAGTTCGACGCCTTGGAGCTGCTTGTGCACAAACTCAGCTCTGCGATGCGAAAGTGCATGAGGGTCCAAGTTTTTTTCCTGAAAAATATTAGAGAGATGCGCGTGGCGGCATTTGAAAAAGATCTCGTTGATTTTACTGTCGCTGATGCCAGTGACGAGTCCGAGATCGATGCCTAATCTGAGTAGGCTGAGAGCATCGAGGGCTTCTTTGGTCTGGAGCTGATAGGAGTGCATGAGTAGGCCAAACGCACGGCTGATCTTATCTTTGATCTCTGCGTCATTTTCATTTTTGAGGCGCGTGCGCGCGCCCTTCTCGGCGGCCATGAGCTTTACAGCGGTCATGTGCAGTGCGCGCAGGATATTTTCTTCAGAAATGCCTAACGTAAATCTGTTTTTCAAGACGACGATATCGCCAGCGATCTCTTCGAGCTTGCCCTGCATGCTCATGGCGCTGACCTCTTCTTCTTTTTGTTTGACCAGAGCCTCTTGCAATTGTCCTGTATGGACCAGCGCAGGTAGATGCAGAAAGATCTGCACGATTAGCGCCGTTCCGCAGATATTGGGGTTGGAGGTGAGGTAGCCAAACTTAGGCGAAAAGGCGAAGTCGAGTTTCTCAGCAATGGCGTGTTCGATCTTGTTTAAGAAGTTCCAGGTATTTTCCCATCCGCCTGTGCTATCGAGGAGCTGGATTTGAAGGTGATCGTCGATATTGAGCAAGGCGAGGAACTTTCCGCTCTCGTCGATCACAAACCCTTGACCAGCAGTGGTATTTTGGAAACTTTCGGCGCAAAGGAAGTGTTCGAATAAGAGCTCTTTGTCCAGAGCAGAGATCTCTTCAGCTTTGAGTAGTTTGGGTTTTTCGAGACCGCTTGACGAGAGCAGCGCGCCTTGTACGGCTTCCAAGACGCGTCCAGCTTGTGCGGCTTGCAGTTTAGGCGGGAAGTTGTAACGCGCGATGTTGCGATGAAGGGTAAAGCTCGAGGCTGGCCAAATGGGATTGACCTCATCTTGCCAGGGCGTCTGTTCGAAAAGTGAAGCGGGCAGATCAGGTTTTTCCTTCATTGGGCCTGTCGGTGAGAGTTTTGATCTGATCGCGCAACCAGGCCGCCTGTTCGTAATTTTCCCCCTTGAGCGCTTCGTTCAAGGCCTCGTTCAGAGCGATTAAGCGCGAGGCTGTGGCGATTACGACAGTCTTCTCGGGTGATTTTCCAACATGCAGCGATTGCATACGTTTCACAGAGAGGCTCTTTTTAAGCTTGGCAGGAATGGTGTCAGAATCGATGAGCTGTGAAATCAGCACATCGGCGAAAACCGTGTAACATTCGGCGCAGCCAAGCGGGTTGCCAGTTCTAACCGACTCGAGCGTAGTGAGGCAGTTAGCGCAGCATAGACCGGTTTCCACACCCTCGGCAGACTTGGGAGGGAGCATCTCTCCATACAACTTTCTTTGTAGCACAGGGCAGTCGGCACACATCTCAGTAGTGGTAATCGTTAGACCTTCGATCTCTTTGTAAATGACCTTGGCAGATTTTTTGCAGTGGCCGCATTCGAGAGGTCTCATAATTCTATACTCTCTTTGTCTACAGTCTCTTTGGCTATAGTCTCCTTAGCTTTTTCCGTGCGCGGCATCAGCACGACGAAGAAGAGGATGAGAAAGAGTAGTCCTCCCAAACTGGCGATCGCATTGAGATAGGGCTCCTCGACGTAAAATTTGGCTAGGAAGCCGGCAAAAGCGGGTCCTAAGTTTGAAAAGCACCAGGCAAAGCCCATGAGGAGCGCTGAGACTGTACTTGGACTTTCAGGAACAAGGCGGTTGCCCCAAGAGACGATGATTGGGTTGATAATCCCTAAAAATGCGCCCAAGCCGCTCAATACCAGAGCTGAATGTCCGACTGACAGCCCCGGGTTCACCAAGAAGACATAAAAGAGCAACATGGCGCAGCTGACCACGGAGATCAGCACCTTTTTTTGGCCGTAGCGATCGCAGAGCCACCCTGCAGGGATCATGGTCAGTGCAGAGCCGATCACAAAGCAGAGATGTCCGCCTCCCATGCAAAGCCAGCTATTGCATTTGCGCGAGGCTAAAATATCGGGCAGCAGGAACATGAAGGCTAACACCAGTCCTTGTACGGCCACTTGCGATAGATAGAGCAGTACAAGCGGCTTTCTGCAGTGCATGATCGGCTGGAAAAACCCTCTAAGCGAAAGTGTGGGTTTGGCATAGGTCTGTTTGGGGAAGTTGTAGAAGGCTAGGATCGAGAGCAGAATAAACAGCGGTGCAAAGAGCACGATGGCGTGACCGTCAAAAACTTCGCGCAGCTTTGTGAAGGCCAGCTGCGAAATTCCCAGGCCGAGCGCCCCTCCCGAGGCAAAGAAAAGGATGGCCGATCCCTTTTTTTCACCGGCTAAATTGCCCGTCATGCCCATGGCAGCGGGGTGGAATGAGCCGGAGCCGAACATGAGCAGCAGGAGCAACACGAATGAGCTGGTGATGTTTTGCGTGAAAGTGATCCAGAGAATGGAAGAGGAGAGGACAAGGCCTAATAGGAGAACGCGTTTGCGATGTCCTCGATCGGAAAAATAACCGAAAAGCACTTGGAAGATCTCGCCGAAAAAGCCGCTGATCCCTGCGATAAGTCCCGCTTGAGCAATGTCGATATTGGCGAGCGTCTTGTAAATGGGCCAGATGCCGGTGAAGAAGTCCATGAAAAGATGGCTCAGCCACAAGAGCCAGAGGCTCTTCGTAATAGAGTTCATAGCGATACCAGAGAGAATTAAAATGGCGTTTCTTATTTTTATTTTAATTAATTTGAATAATTATGCAAATTAATAAAAGAAAAAGGGCGCAAACGACCCAAAAGACCAAAAAAAGCCTCTATTGTCCTTTCTGTCCCTAATGTCCTTTTTGTCCTTTTCAAATAAATCCTTCAGTCCTATGATCCAAAATTTTTAGAACCTTAAACTAAGGGTAAACCAATGAAAAAATCATGGATTGCAATTTTGCTGATAGCGGCCGGCTCCCTTTGCATGGCAGCCAAAAAGACTAGCCAAAACACGCCCAATAACCCACCTAATAACTCACCTAACCCCACGTATCCTAGCGCACCAGCTAATCCGAATGATGCCAATGGTTCCGTCAGCCCAAACATGCAAAATTCTCCGAACAATGGGCCTAAAAACGGCTCAAAGAATAACAATGGTATGAACCAAATGCAAATGGCTGATTGCAGCCAGCTGACTCCAGATGAGCAGGATTTTGCTAATCAGCTTAATCCCACGAATAAAATGGTCTTTTGCAATAAATTTACGCCGGATATGCGCACCAGTGCAATGGAGATGTCCGGGCAGATGGGAATGGATGGCACTCTCATTACAAATGACCAGGCGGTTGAGCGCGTAGCTAAAGATAATAATATGACAATGCCCATGGCTGCACCAGCGGGCACACCACGCCAAGGCGGAAGTTGCCCAACTAAGTAGGGAGATTCTCTCTAGACAAAAATGTCTCTCCCCTCGTACAGTCAACAGGTACTAAGTGAGAAGCACTTAGACTTTTATGGAGAAAACGTATGAAAAAAGAAATTTTTATGACTCTGGCTGCTGTATGCATGGTTGCAGGTCTTTCTGCAAACCAAGCTACACAACCAGCAACTGCAAATGCTGCACCTGCTCAAGCTGCTCCTCAACAAGAGAAAAGCGTAGCTAATCTCTCTGCGGATGAACTCGCTTTTGCTGCTAAACTGAACGATCAGAACCGCAAAGCGTTCTCTTCTCAGTTCTCTGCAGAACAAAGAAAGACTGCAATGGGTGCTACTTGCGCTACTGGCACATGCCCAGCAAGTCAAAAAGCTGCACTGTCTCCAAATGACGCCGTTCAGAAAGTTCTGAAAGACAGCAGCGCTGTTGTTGTCGAAAAGAAAGAAGCTGCTCCACAAGCTGCTGTGAAACCAGCTGCTCAAGTGAAGTAAGTTTTTTGATACAAGCACTTACTTGTTCACGCAGCCGTTCTCTTTGCCACGAGGTGATCCTCAGGGCTGGAGAGCGGTTGTTGCTTTTAAGTCTATTTGAGTCTTCATGTATTCTAGAAAAAACGCTTTTTTAGCTCTTTGTGCCGTGCACAGAGAAGAAGGAGCCTTTCTCTCGCACATTCTCCCTCCCGAAGATCATCTCGCGCGTGAAATTGCCTTAGGCACAGAGCGGCGCTTGCTCACACTTGACCATATTGCCCAAAAACTCGCTTTGCGTGGCGCGCTAAATCTTAAGCTCAAAGAGAAGATGCTGCTTCGGATGGCCATCTATCAGCATCTCTTCATGGACCGCATTCCTGCACATGCGCTGGTCAATGAAACAGTTAAACTTGCCAAAGAGTATTGCCATTTCAGGTTTGTGAACTTTTTGAACGCTGCGCTGCGGCGTCTAGTTGGGGAGAGCTGGCCGCTGCCCGAGCAGCTATCGCTAAAGCATTCTTTTCCTCAGCTCTTCATAGACAAACTCTTGGGCGAATATGGCGAAAGTCAAACGGAAGAGATTTTGCAGGCGTTAAATCGGCCTCCACCTCTTTTTGTGCGTGAGCGTTTCAGTCCGGAGCTTGCGCTTCTCGAGGTCGACTCTGCGCAAGTAGGGGCTTATGTGCAAGATGCGCGCTACTATTTTCAGGGCTATGTCCAAGCTCATCTCATCACCGAGCTCATCAAATGTCGAACCTCGTCCCCAAGTAAGATTTTAGATCTCTGCGCAGCTCCAGGTGGAAAGCTGATCGCACTCAGCGAATATTTCCCCAAGGCGGAATTCGTAGCAAATGATGTCTCAGAAAAGCGGCTGCGCAAGCTTAAGGACAACCTGCAAAAGTATGGAATTGCTGCGCAGACTTCATGTCATGCAGCCGAAGACTATCCCGAGGATGAGCTTTTCGATCTAGTTCTCCTCGACGTGCCTTGCAGCAACTCGGGTGTGCTGCATAAAAGACCCGAGGCGCGCTGGAGACTGACAGATGAAAAGTTGAAGGAGTTGGATGTGATCCAATGGACCCTCCTGCAGAAAGCGCGTCGGCTGCTCGCGCCTGGCGGCCAGCTCTGGTACATGACCTGCAGCATTCTACATGACGAGAATGAAAGGATGATCGAGAGAGCCGTGCGCGAGTTAGGTTTTAGACAAGCGCAAACGTTCAAGCATCTCCCACATCAAGAGGGAAGAGAGGGCGGTTTCGCGGCTATCTTGTTGAAAAATTAGGCGGTGTACCGAAAAGATTGAAACGAGATTAAAAAAAATAACAGGATGGCAGGATAATCAGGATGAAAGATTTTAGAGATTTTCGTTTGTCGGAAAAGGGAGTAAAAATGGCAGTCTTTCTTCGCTATGGACAAAATGATCCGGATGGTGAAGTCGCTTGTATTCTAACTTCTGATTTCCAAAGTTCACAAGTAGGCCAACCTCTATATCCGCTGCTTTTAGATAATTGATCAATTGAGCTTGATGTTCCGGCAGTAGCGCTCCGCAACATTTCAGTTCTACGATTACCAATTCCTCAACTACAAGATCTGCTTTATATCTGCCTATTTTGTGGCCTCGAAAATTAATCTCGAACATCTTCTCTGTCGATACATTTAGCCCTTTTTCTGCCATAGCTATATAGAGAGCATTTTTATAGACATTTTCTAAAAATCCTGACCCAAGCTCACGAATTACTTCGATGCAGCATCCTATAATTTTTCCTGTGAGTTCGGTATGAGCAAGCTCTTCTCTTTTCATCCTGATTATCCTGCCATCCTGTTATTTTTCTTCTCTTCAATTCTCATCCTGTCATCTTACTATTTTAACATTGGATACGTGAAGAAGATAAAGTGTACCAAGTTGACCAGAAAGTGGCATAGGATGCTCGCCTCGATCGCCTTGGTGATCTGATAGATCGCTCCATAAACACATCCTGCAATGAAAACGGCGGTCAAGTAGGAGAGGCTGGTCACCCACCATAAATGGGCGAGCATGAAGAATAGCGCAGTCAAAAAGATAGCGAAGACGTTGGCGAGTTTTGTCCTCGGTATTAAACGCTGATACAACTCTTGTTGGATAAACCCTCTAAAAAAAGCCTCTTCAGGGATCGTCACGAAGAAGAGATTGACGAATGGCCAGATGAAGATCAAGAGAGTGAACTTGGGGTCCCAGCGAATTAAACCGAGATAGAAGGACAATCCCGCGAGCAGCACTACCCCTAAAATCGAGAGCGGCAGGCCTTTTTTTAGAAGCATCTGGCGCATCTCAACTTTTGATTGAGCCAGCGGAATGGCCCAAGCCAAGAGAAAGATGCCCATAAATGGTTTATCGAAATTGATCCAAAAGGTGTAGGGCGCCGCATCTTCGCTCAGGATCAGGTCGCTAGCAAATTTCCAGTTGTGGAAGCCCGGGAAGAGATGCATGGCGAGTCCCGTGGAAATAATTGCGACGATGAGCATTAAAACTGCGCGCGCGCTGCTGGTGACTTTATGGTAGATCAGCCAGACACAAAAACCCAATGCGGCAATCGGCACGAGCGCAACACCGTTGATGACTCTGCTCTGGTAGCCCAAAAGCAGCGCAATCAGCACGAAAGAGCCCCAAAGCCAAAAGGTGCGTTTGACCCAAAAGCTGATAATGGCCATCATCAATGAGAAAAAGGTGAGCGATACGAGTGTAGTTTCCCAAAAAGACATATCCTTCAAAATCACATGCTGCGCAAAAAAGATCAAGATACTGAATGGCTCGAGTTTGAGCTTCTAGCTGAGCTACCCAAGCTGAAACACGCTGTGTTTTTACGCCACGGGGGAGTTAGCACAGGTCCTTATTCATCGCTAAATGTAGGCGGAGGGACGGGTGATGACTCCCAACATATTGTGCGCAATCGCGAGATAGTCAAACAGTGCATGGGTGCCACAGAGTTGATCGCTGGGTATCAGGTGCATGGAAAGGTGATAGCTGAATACTGCGGCGAGTATGAACTCGGCAACTGCGATGGCCTGGCGACAAAGTTACAAGGCGCTGCGCTCATGATCAAACATGCAGATTGTCAGGCCGCCATCATCTACGATCCGATCATGCACGCCCTTGCCAATGTGCACTGCGGTTGGAGAGGAAATGTGCAGAACATCTATGCGGAAGCCGTGAATTTCTTACGCGAAAAATATGGATCGAAACCAGAGAATCTGCTGGTAGGCATCTCACCCAGTCTTGGGCCGGACAACTCAGAATTTAAAAATTATCAAACGGAGCTTCCCGAGAGTTTTTGGAAGTTCCAAATCAAGCCTACCTATTTCAACCTCTGGGAGATCGCACGCCTGCAGTTTACGGCGGCAGGCGTGCTTCCGCATCATCTTGAAATTGCAGGCATCTGCACTTATGCTAATGAGAAGGATTATTTCTCTTATCGGAGAGATAAAGTAACGGGTAGAAACTGCACGGTAGCACTTTTAAAATAACATGGATATTGCACACTACGGAGCCTGGAAATCTCCAATTACTTCCCAGCATCTAGTCAAAGATGCTGTCTCTTTTCAAGAGATTGCACACGATGGCCAAAACCTTTATTGGACACAGCTCGTGCCTTCACAAGGCGGGCGTGTGCAGCTCGCCACGCTCGATGCACAAGGCGCGCTTGTAGATCCTGCACCCGAAGCAAATGTGCGCACGCGTGTGCATGAATATGGCGGCGGCGCACTTTCAGCAGGTAGTGGCATGCTCTTCTTTGTGAATCACAAGGATGGACGTATCTATCGCCTAGAAAAAGGCAGTGCGCCGGTTCCGATCACGCAGCCGAGTAATTTGCGCTTAGCAGACCTCTGTCCGGTCAACGGAGGAGATCCACTTTATGCCGTGGCTGAAGAGCATCAAGAGGATGGCCTGGTGGTCAATCAGCTAGTTAAGTTTAGTCGCGACGGTGTAGCTCAAACGGTTGCCAGCGGCCATGATTTTTATAGCTCTCCGCGCATCAGCCCAGATGGCAAACAGCTCGCCTGGATCACCTGGGATCATCCACAGATGCCCTGGGATGGGTCAGATCTTTGGATCGCTGAAATTTCGGGCCAAGATGCCAATGTCGGACGGCCGCACCATATTGCAGGTGGCGATCAAGAGTCGATCTGCAATGTCTGCTGGTCGAAAAAAGGCGAACTCTATTTTGTGTCCGATCGCACAGGCTGGTGGAATCTCTATCGTTATCGCAATGGCAAAACGGAAATACTCTATCCGGCACAAGTGGATTTTGCCGCGCCTGCCTGGGTTTTTAAAAGTGAGAGTTATGGGTTTACGGATGAAGGCGAGATCGTATGCATTTACACCCAAGAGGGCATAGACTTTTTAACGCTGCTCAATCCAGATACTGGGGCGGCAAGCGAGATCGAGCTTCCCTTTACTGCGCTGAAAAAAATCGTCGTTGCAGGGAAAACAGCCTATTTTTTTGCCGGATCGCCGACCCAACCACTTTCGCTGATCCGTTTGGATCTGAAGACACGACAATATCAGATTGTAAAAGAGAGCGTGGCACGCACATTAGACGAAAAATGGATCTCTGTACCTGAAGGGGTCGCATTTCAAACGCGGCATGAAGATATTAGCTATGGTTTCTACTACCCGCCGACTAATCCCGACTTTAAAGCTCCAGAAGGTGAACTTCCACCGCTGATCGTCAAATGCCATGGCGGACCCACCGCTCACGTCCAGCCTGTATTTTCCATGGAGACGCAGTTCTGGACGAGCCGCGGCTTTGCCTTTTTGGATATGAACTACAGCGGCAGCTCAGGCTATGGGCGCATCTATCGCAAGCGCCTCGAGTATATGTGGGGAATTCGAGATGTCGAAGATAGCATCGACGGCGCGCTTTTTCTGGTAGAACAAAGGCTCGCTGATCCAAAAAAGCTGTTCATCCGCGGCGGCAGCGCGGGAGGGTACACCACCCTTTGTGCACTTACCTTCTCAGATGTTTTCGCTGGCGGCACGAGCTACTATGGCGTAAGCGATCTCGAACTGCTCGCCAAAGATACACATAAATTCGAAGCCCACTACCTCGACCGGCTGATCGCACCCTATCCTGCCCAGAAAGAGACCTATTTTGAACGCTCCCCACTACATCACATCGAGCGCCTCTCGCGTCCGCTGCTCTTGCTCCAAGGCAGCGACGATCCCGTCGTGCCACTCAACCAAGCGCAACTTGTCTACGATGCGCTTAAAAAGAAGGGCACACCCGTTACCCTCATCGTCTTCGAGGGCGAGCAGCACGGCTTCAAAACCGCCAGCAGCATCACGCGCGCCATCGACGCCGAACTCTCCTTCTACTGCGACATCCTAAACCCTCCTTAAAGCAAAAATCGTATTTTGGAGTGCGTGCGAACCGGTTCGCTTTGCTCACCTGTTTCGCACTGCGAAGGTCCACAGGACCTTCTCGTGTCTTCAACAGCCGCTTTCATAGGCATCGACTTGTCGATGCGCTAAAAATCATCGCGCACATTAACTGAATCTGTATTTAAGCTTGTCACCGTCTCGTAATAGGCTTTTGAGGTGTGTGTTTCAACCAACTTGCTGAACAAGAGGCATCGACAAGTCGCGCGCACTCCAAAAAAGAAAGGGATAAATCATTAGAGGCAATTCAATCGATGGTTTTTTGAAGTTCTGGGATCAATTTTTCTACGTATAACTCGACAATTTGTCCTACGCGATCTAAAGGATTTTTAGTGAATGAATCTGTGTCCGAGAGCATAACAGAAAGAGTGCTGTCCCATTCTGATTGGCCATTTCCTATTACATCTGAGATAATCCCACATTCTGTAGTGGCAATACCGACTTTTTTACTCACGGCAAAAAGATGCGATGAGTCGCAATTGATCACGTCGCAGTGATTGGCAATGGCCTCTTCCAACTCCTCGTCATATTCTCTATAGATAGCATCTCCTGTCACGGCCTGGACACAAATCATTTCAGACAGATCGGGATTGGATTTTGACAGCTTCAATATGATTCTGTTTAAATCTGAATCGGAAGCTATCAGCGACTCACCCGTATAATGTGGTGTTGTTCCATCCTTAGAAAGAGCATTTTCTACAAGATAAGCGCTCCCCATTTTTAAGCCCTTGGTGCCTAAACCTCCGGCTAATCCATATGCCAAAACGTGTTTGATGCCATAATAGCTTAATTCTTCAATCAAAGCAGAAGAAACGGGACCACCGTACACATGGTAGATGGAAAGGAACTTCAAGTTGCCATATTTACATATTTGAACATTAGAAGGCGGTACATGAATAAAATATTGTTCTGTTGTAGCTGTAGATTCATATTTAGCCAAAATGCTGGGAGGAGGACAATAACCAACTAAAGCTACCGTGATATCTCCAAAGAGGTTGCGAGGAAATTGAGAGCCAACGAGTTTAGATGGCGTCAAATGGGGCTGACGGAAGGTTTTTTCACCTTCTTCACTGGCTTGCATCGTGGAAGAAGTTATACACACGCATATAAGATAGACTAAACTGAGAGATGCTTTCATAAATCCTCGCTATTCATTAATGAAATGAGAGTTTGTATCTCCCGGCTTTTTCGTTTTGGAGGGGGAGAGACGCATTCAGAACTTTTTCTTGGAGTCATATCGATCTCCAACTAATCAAAGCTTTGCAGAACTGGCTATAGTTTTAGGCGCATACTCAGGTGGACGAAACACTGAAACTAGTCTAGATGCATCTGTTACAATGGGCGGCAAAAGGCAACGTTCGAGGTGTTCGACACGAACCTTAGTTTTATCTGAAGAGGCCTGAATTAGTTCTTGACTATGATAGTAGCGTGAAGGAGAGACAGTCGTGATTCGTTTTTGTGGGAAATGTTTTCGTACCATTCGAATAGCTGGAGCGAGATCAGAGTCATTGGAGATAAGAAGCGCTCGATCGAAAGCGTTTTGATAGGCCAGATTTAACAGGAGTAGGGCAATGTTAACATCGGTCTCCTTTTCTTCATGGCCAACCCATCGATGGCTACAAGAGGGACATTTTCGGGCTTTTTCTTTGAAGTGCCCAAGAATTGGCGTAACCTTGGTTAACTCTAGAGCCCGGATGTGGGCTTTTTGACATTTTTGTGAGGATTCGGAAACATGCTCTGCGTATGCGGAAAAATAGTATACCTCGAAGAGTTTTTCCGAGTGGGATTTTATAAACACTCTGGAGAGATTTCTTAGATCCACCCACTTCAGTTCGGGGCGGGCAAGAGCAGAAATAGCATGGTAGAGGTTGAGGCCGTCTATAAGACAGACAACACGTTGACAATCCATAGATCCTATAAAAAACGTGCCACGAGCCGGAGCTCGTGGCTTTCGCATGGTGTTTAAAACCATGCGGGATGATGGAAGTATCGTAACGCGTCAGTAATATTTTTGCATACAAGAAAAATTGAAAATATGCAAAGAGAAGTTTCAGATCCAATTCTCAGGAATGGAGGTTATCACCTCCATGCAGCGTCAAAGCTGCCTGATGAAAAAGAGGCATCGACAAGTCGCACGCAGTCCAAATGAGTTTTGTAAAAACAAATTCTGTTGCTTGCGATCGGGCTCTATGATTGGATAGGAGCATGCTACGGTTTTCTCCGCTTTTGCTGGCACTTTGCTTTATTCCAAGCGCGCTGGTTGCGCAGGAGGAGATTAATCTGCCGGCGCATCCGTTGGTTGAGGGGGGCTGGAATACATTTGCTGAGGCGGCCGTGCTCTGCTGGTGGGCGGCGGCGGATGGGCTGGCTTATGCGACTGATAATGGCTCAAAAGGCCGCGCTTTTGATCCACAAGTGGAGCCGGGCGTCGGCTTTAAAGTGGGTGTAGGTGGCTATCTGCCTCACGATGGCTGGGATCTTACGCTTCGCGTAACGGAGCTGCATAATCGCAGCAGAATCCATCGAACTGGCGAAGAGCTCACGCCGCTGTGGACTCTTTCAGAATCAAGCGATGAGGGTTTTGTCCAGAGCGTAAACGGACATTGGAGACTACATCTTGGTCTGGTCGACCTCGAACTGGGCCGCCGCTTTCTCATCAGAGAGGCGCTCACCTTGCGCCCTTTCTTGGGTCTCCGCTATGCGATTATCCGCCAGAAGTACATTCTGCACTACGAAGGAGGTACGCTTTTTCCAGGGGGAGAGGATTACATCAGCATGAAGAATAAGTTCATGGCTCCGGGTCTACTGGTCGGCCTTGACACTGAGTGGATGATCAAAGGCGGCTGGAGCCTCTATTCCGATCTGGGTTTCTCTGTGCAGAGTGGACGAGTATACGTGCATGAATCGGAGCGTGTCTCTTTTGAAAAATTCAAACGCGCCAACATCTATAGCCGCTTTAAGATGGATAAAGCCATCTTTGATTTTGCTCTCGGCTTTCAATGGGAGACAGGGCTCTTCCACCATCGCTATCATCTGCTTTTTCAGGCTGGATGGGAGCAGCATATCTTCTTTGCGCAGAATCAGCTCTTTCACTTTAGCAGTAGTGGAGAAGAGCCTTTTGCAAGTGCGCAGGGTGAGTTAGCTGTTCAGGGTCTGGTCTTCTCTTCTACTTTTTCGTTTTAGTGGAAAACATCGGTCCGTAAAAGTTTATTCCGATGCCAACGCCGGCAAACTGCGGCTCGTTGCGCCCTGTTGCCGAAAACCAGGCGCCAGCGATGATACCGCAGGCGTCACTGAAGTTATATTCGATAGCAGGGGTTAAATTCAGCTGATCTTCAGAGGGAAAACCCACCGAAGCTACAGCGCCCGTTTCATCAACACCGCGCTTGCCAGAAAACTTTGTCTTGTTGGTATAGAAGTTCTGGATGTCTAACGCGAGCGCCCAATTCTTGGTCAGAGAGTATTCCACGCTGAGAATCGTCGTGATGAGGTTTCCCGGTCTCACTTTCCCGCGCGTGCCAAAACCTCCGCCATAGAAGCTGAAGCCCTTAACATGCACAGGTGCATAGACGGTATCTTGGATAGTCAAATACAAGACCAGATAGTTGTGTTTTGCGATATGATAGAGATGGGAGAGTACAAGGCCAAACTGCGTGCTGTAGGAGCCGAGGCCGGAAACTTGTGTGAGCTTTTTCTTGGGGTCCAACTTTTGAAATCTTCCGGTAGGAAAGGTCTCCACGATCGAAAAGAGGATGGTCGGCCACCATCTTCCCTCTTTTTCAGCGAATAAACGCGTGATAAAACCAATCGGAAGATCATCAAAATGGGTCGAAGATTGTCCTTCGGTGTGGTTGTAAAGCACTCCCGGCGCGAACACGAGATTAAACTCATTGGTCAGGCCGAGCTGCACAAAGAGGAAGTTATTTGACTCGATAAATGTTGGGACGCTGTGAGCTTTCCATTCACGATCATACTTTCCGAAGGTATCAGAGACAAAAAAGGAGGGCTCGATATCGTAATATCCTTGCGGAATGACTGAAGAGGCAGGCGCTAGCAGCGTGCCGGTAAACCAGGGTCCGATCTTCTCTTCAGCTTGGGGTGTGATACCTGAAACTGTCTCGACATCGCTGTAGCTCGTATTCAGCCATAAGAGTGCCGGCGCAACTGCGATTAGAAAAAGAGGGAGTTTCATTTTTAAAACTTACTATTTCTTCTGGCTTGAGAAAGGCGCGAACCAGTTGACCGCGATTACGCCGCTCACGAACCGGTTACTATTGCGCCCAGCTACTGTGAACCATGAACCCGCGATGATGCCCCAAGACTCATTAAAGTTATATTCGATGGCAGGAGCGAGGCTTACCTGATTAAAAGAAGGCCCGCCGACTGATGCTTTAGTTCCATCGGGATTGAAGCCGCGCTTCCCTGAAAAGGAGGTTTTATTGCCGTAGACATAGTTGACATCTAGCGCAAGCGCCCAATTAAGGGACATATTGAATTCAAAGGCAAAAAGCGTCGAGATGGTGTTACCTACTCTTACGGTGCCGCGGGTGCCAAAGCCTCCGCCAAAGCTGTTAAATCCCTCGACATGCACGTTTGCAGGAATGCCGTAGGTCGTGCTGAGCCGCGTGCTAAGGTAGTGATTACCCCATAGGTGGAAAAGCCTGCCAAATACAAGACCCAGATCGGTTTCAAAGGAGCCTAAGCCTCCTTCGTCAGTGCCTTTTTTCCTGGGGCTTAAATGCTGATATTTTCCAGTAGGGAACACCTCGCGTGCAACGAGCTTGATCGCCGGCCACCATTTGCCTGGCTTATCCCAAAGCAGCTGATAATCCAATCCAAGGCCTAGATCGCCAAAACGCGTGGCCGCCTGTCCTTGAGTGCGCTGATAAAAAAACTGCGGCGCCATTGTAAAATCTAGATCCTTCGTTAAGCCAACTTGAAACAAGAAAACCGGATTGACTTCGATGAACGTGGGCGAGGAGTGCGCCTCCCACTCTTTGTCGTAGCTACCGTTGAAATCGAAGACAAATAGATAAGGTTCCAAGTTGAAATATCCAAGTGGAACCACATGGCTCGAGCCTGTCAAAAGCGGACCGGTGAACCAAGGGCCCTTGGTCTCTTCCACTTCAGGTGAGACTTCTGACACTTCGCCTTTTCTGCAATGACCAAATTGAGACCAGCAGAGTGCCGTCAGCGCGAAGAGAGAAAGAAAATAGCGGTTGTATCGCACAATTAGACCTCATCAAAAGAACACACTCTAACGAGGAAAACTTTTTTTAGAAAGCATCATATACGTTCAAGGCGATGACGCCGCTGGCGAACTTACCGGTGTTGCGGCCGGCTGCGGTGAGCCAGACGCCAGCGATGATACCGATGTTTGCATTGAAGTTGTATTCGAGCGCAGGAGCTAGGCTAAACTGATCGCGCGAGTGGCGACCCACTCGGGCGCGGTGGCCTTCTAGATTGATGCCGTGTTTGCCTGAAAAGGAGTCTTTGTTCGTGTAGATGTTTTGCAGATCTAACGCCAGGGCCCAATTCTTGGTCATGTTGAACTCTAGGCCTATATTTGAAATAGAGAAATTGCCTGGGCGCATTGTCCCGCGCGTGCCAAAACCTCCGCCGTAAGTATTGAATCCTTCTAGATGCACTCTTGAGGGGATGAAGTATTGATAGTTGATGCGCGCATGCAGGTAGTGCGTGCCTTGGACATGGAAGAATCTCGATAAGGCCACGCCGAGACCAGTTGAAAATGCGCCTTCGCCATTCACATCAGTTCTATGTTTGTGTGGGTTGAGATGCTGATATTTGCCCGTAGGAAAGAACTCACGGATCATCAATTTTATCGCCGGCCACCATTTTCCAGGTGCATCTTTCAAGAGTTGGATATTCAAGCCAGCTAGCGTGTCGCCGAGTCTGGTCGACGACTCGCCTTCGCGTTTTGCATAGGAGAAGTTAGGAGAGACTTGCACATCCATCCATTTGGTGACCCCGAATTTCAGCTTGAGCAGCGGCCGTACCCTGATTTCTGTGGGTTCTTTTTCTGTCTTCCACTCGTTGTTATACCTTCCATCATGGTCGATCACGAAGAGATAGGGCTCGATGTTGTAATAGCCAACCGGCGCAACATGCCCTGATGTCGAGAGCAATGTGCCTGTGAACCAAGGCCCAACTTTTTTCTCTTGTCCAGGAGGAAACGCGGTAACTTCACCTTTTCCGCAATGGGCCAGATTTGCCCACGCTAGCGCGCAGCCAAAAATAATGTGAGAAAATCGAAGGGGCAGTAGAATCTTTCCAGACATATAGGCTTTATGTCCTTTTGGTCATTTTTTAGCTATACTTACAGCTACCTGCTAGAATTTGAGAATCTCTTGGCTGATCTCGATGGCCAATTCAAAGGCTACAAACAAGAACAGCAGGAGTAGGAAGGCTCGACCGCCTGGGACCAGTTCCGAGCCTTTCTCAGCTAGTCCCTTTTTGTAGCGGCCTATCCATGCCATGAGTGGCGGAAATAGACCGAAAAGAATAGCGCAGCTGATGCCGCCCGCATAGCTGAGCGACTTGAGGAAGATGTTCGGATAGGTCAGCGCAATGACCGTGGGTGGCACAAAGATCATGAGGCAGAGTAGGACCTTCTTGAATCCTGTCTTTGCAATCTTGAGGCCATCGGACAAGAAGTCCAAAAAGGCCAGCGCCAGGGCGATATAGGAAGTAGTCATGGTGAAGAAGGCAAAGTACTTCCCAATTGAAAAGAGGGAAGAGCTACCCACATACTGCTTAAGCGGCATCACGGCATTTTGTCCTAAGCTGGCAGCTTCGATCAGGCCACCTGGGCCTTCAACGGGCACAATGCCCAAAATGATGAGTTCCCAAATCAGATAGACGACCAGCGGGATAGTAGTACCGAAGATGATGGCAAGCCGCACTTTTTTGACATCCCGGTTCATATAGTTCATGAGCGTGGGAATGATCACCTGGTAGGTAAAGGCTGTAAATAAAACGGGTAGGGCCAGCCAAGCTTTGCCCCAGTCAGTAAAGGTGAGGAGCGAAAGATTAACGTGGTTGTACGACACAAAAACAAAGAGTAGATAGGAGCCGATCACTCCGACCATCAGCCCAAGGTTTAAACGATCCACTGAGTGCGCGCCGAGATAGACCACGGGTGAAAATACGGCCACGTAGATGATCATCGCTGCCCAGGGGGAAAGGGTGCCGCCAAGTAATTCATTGAGCACACTGCCGCCACCGGCGACGTGGGCGATCATGACCGTCACGAAGAGAAAAAGATAGACCACCCAGCAGACAGATCTACCGGTCTTGCCCAGCAGGCGGGTAGCCATGGTGATGAGGTTGGCATCTTTGGGCATCCAAGTGCAGACTTCGAGCAGAAGAAGCCCTGTGCAAAGCATGAAGAGCCAAGTGAGGATGTAGATGGAAACAGAGGGGAGAAAGCCTGCGGGCCCGGTTGCGACTGGAAGAGCGAGCATGCCTACTCCGATCGTTGTTCCAGCGATCAGCAGCGCTCCACCTAAAACATGTCCCATCGGTCGAAGGATTTGCATAAACTTTTCCTTTCAGTAAAAAATATCGACCGAAATTAAAGGTTATTGGAAAAAAAGGCAAGAACGTATCCTTGAAGATATGTTAGATGTAATACCACTTTCTTTAGATGGTCCAAAGCGGATCCGTCCCAAAGTCTTCCATGATGAGCGCGGTTTCTTCACCGAGTATTATCGCGAACCGCTCTATCGTGCACACGGGATCGAGAACGATTTTGTGCAAGTCAACCACTCCTTTTCCAAGTGCGGAACTATTCGAGGCATGCACTTTCAACGCTCTCCCGGTCAGGCCAAGCTGGTGACGGTTATCGTGGGGAGAATATTCGATGTGCTGGTAGATATTCGCAAAGATTCACCGACGTTTGGCAGATGGGAGGGCGTCTATTTAGACGACCAGGCGCGTGAGCAGCTCTTTGTGCCCATCGGGTTTGCGCATGGTTTTTGTGTGGTTAGCCCCGAAGCGCATGTGTTATACAAGGTAAGCGCGATCTATGATGCCAAAGAGGAGCGCTGCTTCCGTTACAATGACCCCTTTGTCGGAATCACCTGGCCCGAAGGCGCGCATTTGCTTTCCGAAAAAGATCGATCTGCTCCCTCTCTCCTAGAGGTATTAGCATGAAGCTGTGGATTACCGGCGCGGCTGGTCTTCTAGGTGCGGCGCTGAAACGCGTGTGCGACGAGCGAGGCATTGTCTATATAGCCACAGGACGCGCAGAAGTAGATGTCACCGACAGTTTGGCTGTGATGCGTTTTGTAGAAGCGGTGCGCCCCACGCACATTGTGAACTGCGCGGCTTATACCGCGGTCGACCTCGCTGAGACGGAGCGCGAAAGCGCCTTTGCGATCAATGCGCTTGGCCCTGAAAACTTAGGCAAAGCAGCCCATAAATATCAGTTGCCCTTGCTGCATGTCTCGACGAATTTTATCTTCAACGGTACGCAAAAAGCGCCTTATGCAGAAAACGCTGCAGCAGATCCTTTGAATGTGTATGGCGCGAGCAAGTTGGAAGGAGAACTCAGGCTATTGGCACACTGCCCAGAAGCGTGTATTGTGCGCACATCGTGGCTCTTTGGAAAAGGCAGCGGAAAGAATTTTATCTCCTCAATTTTGGAAACTTTAAAGAAACAGAAAATAGTGCATGCGACGGCAGATCAGTATGGAAGGCCGACTTATAGCACAGATTTAGCGCAGGCGATCTTGCAGCTGCTTTCACACAGTGGGATTTTTCATTTTGCTAACCAGGGTGCAGCGTCGCGCTTCCAAATCGCATGTGAGATCAAGGCGGAAGCAGAAAAGAGAGGGATTCTCCTGGCTTGCGAAGAGTTGAATCCGGTCAGCGCACAGGAATTTCCCATGCCAGCCAAAAGGCCCGTTTATGGCGTACTCTGTACGCAAAAAGTTGAAAAGTTGATGCCCGTTCGTGATTGGAAAAATATTATAAGTGAGTACTTAGATGAAATTAACTAGCGCCGAGCGCATTCTGGTCACTGGCGGGGCAGGATTTATGGGATCGGCTTTTATCCGCTTTGGACTCAAAGAGATCGCTTCATGCCAGGCGTTGATCAATCTGGATCTTTTGACCTACGCAGGCAACTGCAAAAATGTAAAAGAGGTCGAACAAGATCCGCGTTATCTGTTTGTGCAAGGAGATATCTGCGATGAGAAGCTCATCGAACAGCTCTGCCGCGAGGGGAAGATCGATACGATCGTGCATTTTGCAGCCGAGACGCATGTGGACCGCAGCATATCTGTGCCTAAGACTTTTCTAGAGACCAACGTCCGCGGAACCGCGCTCCTTCTCGAAGTGGTGCGCAAACTTCCGCATATCCATTTGCACCAGATCTCTACCGATGAGGTCTTCGGCGCGCTGCCAGAAACCGGGCTTTTCACGGAGCTCTCGCCTTATCGACCGAACTCTCCCTATTCTGCCTCTAAAGCTGCGGCGGACCATTTTGTGCGCAGTTATGCCCACACTTTTGGGCTATCAGTCACGCTATCGCATAGCAGTAATAACTACGGTCCTTTCCAGCACGCAGAGAAATTTATTCCGCGCATGATCACGCACTGCTTAGAAAAAAAGCGGCTGCCCATATACGGCACAGGCGCACAGGTCCGCGACTGGCTCTTTGTCGAAGACCACGCTGAAGCTGTATGGAAGATTTTGCAGAGAGGCAAAAGAGGCGAAACTTACAATATCGGCGGAAGCTGTGAACTCTCTAATCTTGAGCTCTTGCAGCGGATCATCGCAGAAGTCGCCAAGCAGACAGGCGCGGACTTGGCAGAGCTGCAAGCGCTCACCATGTTTGTAGCCGATCGTCCAGGACACGATTTCCGCTATGCTTTGGATACGACAAAGATCCAAAGTGCGATTGGCTGGGCGCCTCGTAATGCAATCGACCAAGGTCTCGTTGAAACTGTGCGCTGGTATATTGCCCAAAAGGAGATGGTCGTATGTTAACCGCGTGCATTATTCCAGCCAGGCTCAAGTCGACGCGCTTCCCTAAAAAAATGCTCGCGCCCTTATTGGGCAAACCACTTATTCAATGGGCATGGGAGGCAGCCGTGCGCACGAAGCTATTCGACGAGCTGGCGATTGCCACAGATTCCGAAGAGCTAGCTGAGGCAATTGAAGGTTTTGGCGGAAAATATTACATGACTTCTGAGCAGTGCGCTACGGGC
Source organism: uncultured Chlamydiales bacterium (assembly GCA_963709365.1). Taxonomy (GTDB): domain Bacteria; phylum Chlamydiota; class Chlamydiia; order Chlamydiales; family Rhabdochlamydiaceae. Next base: position 1,734,028 of record CAVPVU010000002.1, on the reverse strand, counting down.
ACGGATCGGCTCATTGAACTACGCGAAAGAGGTTGCGTGAAGGCCGATGTGTGGGTCAATTGGCAGGGAGATGAGCCCTTCATCAATACCCGCACGATTCTCGACCTTCTGCAATCGTGCAAAGAAGATGGCGCAGACGTGTGGACTCTCAAGAAGAAAATTGTACGGCCAGAGGAGATCGCCACGCCGCATATCGCGAAAGTCGTCACGGATAGCGAGGGGATGGCTCTCTACTTCTCACGAAGTCCTATTCCTTTTGTCCGCGATCAGAAATCTTCTCCTCAAGAATTTTTTAAACATATCGGACTCTATGCCTTTTCTGATCGAGCATTGCAAAAATTAGCTCATCTTAAACCCTGTCCTCTCGAAGAGACCGAACAGCTCGAACAGCTGCGCTTCTTGTATCACAAGCTGCGTGTGCGAGTGCATGAGACTCAAGAAGAGCCGTTTGGCATCGATCTTCCCGAGCATCTCGCTCGGGCAGAGAGTTTTGCACAAGGACGCGGTCTAGCGTAGTAAAAGTTTTATTTAAAGGGCATTCCGCAAACGTCCACGCCACTAGTCCGTCTTCTCTATAGAGGATTCAAAAATTTGTTTTAATGCTCAGGCACCCGGAGAGATCGAAAGTTGAGTTTGATTTATCTCTTGATTGGGTTATTCTCTTGGTATTAACCGCAATATAGAAGTTTTTTTATGAGTGCTGAAGAGCTCCTCAAGGAACGCACAGAATATAAGTATGGTTTCGTCACGGATATCGAGACGGAAAGCCTGCCTAAGGGCTTGAACGAAGATACTGTGCGCGCCATATCAACCATCAAAGAAGAGCCGCCATTTCTGCTTGAGTTTCGTCTTAAAGCCTTCCGCAAATGGAAAGAGATGGAGGAGCCGAGATGGCCGAATGTCTCCTATCCACCCATCGACTATCAAGATATCTGCTACTACTCTGCGCCTAAGACCAAACAGAAGCTCAGCAGCCTAGATCAGGTCGATCCTGAGCTGCTACGTACTTTTGAACGTCTCGGTGTTCCCATCGATGAGCAGAAGCGGCTGACCAATGTGGCGGTCGATGTCGTCTTTGATTCTGTCTCGATCGGTACGACCTTTCAAAAACAGTTAAAAGAGGCTGGTGTCGTGCTCTGCTCGATCTCGGAAGCAGTGCACCTCTATCCAGAACTACTGGAGCGTTATTTGGGCTCGGTGGTGCCAGTTGGCGATAACTTCTTTGCCGCTTTGAACTCGGCCGTCTTCACCGACGGCTCTTTTGTCTATATCCCCAAAGGAGTCCGCTCGCCACTTGAACTCTCAACCTATTTCCGCATCAACGACAAAACTACCGGCCAATTCGAGCGCACCCTAATCATCGCAGAAGAAGATTCCTATGTCAGCTATCTAGAAGGATGTACTGCACCCGCTTACGACAACAATCAGCTCCACGCAGCTGTAGTTGAACTAGTCGCGCTCGATCGGGCCGAGATCAAATACTCCACCGTGCAGAACTGGTATTCAGGTAATCCGCAAACGGGAGCCGGCGGAATTTTTAACTTTGTGACCAAACGCGGGCGCTGTGCAGGTTTTCGTTCCAAAATCTCTTGGACGCAGGTTGAAGCAGGCGCAGCCATTACCTGGAAATATCCTAGCTGTATCCTGCAAGGCGATGAGTCGGTCGGGGAGTTCTACTCCGTAGCGCTCACCAACGGCAAGATGCAGGCCGATACCGGCACAAAGATGATCCACTTGGGTAAAGGCACGCGCTCGACGATTGTCTCCAAGGGCATCTCAGCCGATCAATCGCACAACACCTATCGCGGGCTGGTCAAAATTGCGCCGCGGGCCGAAGGCGCGCGCAACTATACGCAGTGCGATTCGATGCTCGTCGGAGCCGAGTGTTCCGCCAATACTTTTCCATACATCGAATGCGCTAATGATAAGACTCAAGTAGAACATGAGGCCTCTACATCGAAGATGAATGAGAGCCAGCTCTTTTATTTGCAGTCGCGTGGGATTTCGCGCGAAGACGCCATCAGCATGATTGTGAATGGTTTTTGTAAACGCGTGATCCAAGAGCTCCCTCTGGAGTTTGCAGCTGAAGCGCAAAAACTGCTCACCTTAAAACTTGAAAATTCCGTAGGTTAGAATGTTAGAAATTGAGAATTTAACCGCTACCGTCGAAGGAAAAGTTGTTCTGAAGGGTTTTAGCCTAAAGATCAACCCGGGCGAGATCCATGCGATCATGGGCCCCAACGGCGCAGGCAAATCGACCCTGGCCAAAGTATTGGCAGGCGATCCAGCTTATGAAGTCTTAACCGGAGAGATCCGGTTCCGCGGCCAGAACATTGTCGAGCTCGACCCGGAAGAACGGGCGCATCTTGGGCTTTTCATGAGCTTTCAATATCCGATAGAGATCCCAGGCATCAGCAATGCTGAATTCCTGCATGCGGCCGAAAACTCTATCCGCAATGCGCGTGGCGAAGCGCCTCTTTCTAAAGAAGAGTTCGATCAGAAGCTCGAAAAGAACATGCAGCTGCTCGAGATACGGCCCGAATTTAAAGCGCGCGCCTTGAACGAGGGCTTTTCCGGCGGGGAGAAGAAACGCAACGAGATTTTGCAGATGGCGATGCTGCGTCCTTATTTGGCAATTTTGGATGAGACCGATTCTGGGCTAGATATCGATGCGATGCGTACGGTCGCCAAAGGCGTAAATGCCCTAATGAACCCCGAGCGCGCGCTTCTGCTCATCACGCACTACCAGCGTCTGCTCGATTATATCGAGCCAGATTTCGTGCACGTCATGATCGATGGCAACATTGTCCGTTCGGGCCCAGCTGAGCTGGCTCTGGAACTAGAAGCAAAGGGATATAAATAACCATGGCCCTGTTAGAGACGCTTCTCGGACAGTTCTCTTCGCTGGAAGCCACAAAATATCAGCAAGAGGCATGTGCACGCCTCGCACAGCTCGGCCTGCCGGAGAAAAAACAAGAAGCCTTTCAGTATGTGCATCTAAGAGAGCTCTATGCTGGGGCCTATGCACTGCCCAAGCTCGCGCCTCTTCCAGCTAAGGAAGAGATCAGCTCTTTTATTCTGCCCGAGTGTGAAGAGGCGCATATCGTCTTTGTCGATGGCAACTATGCTCCAGAACTCTCGGTCTTACCGGCAGGGCTCATCGTAACGCCGCTGTCTAAAGCTCTACATACGTATCAAACTCTTTTGCAGCAGCGCCTCAGCGCAGCAGTGAGTGAAGAAAGCGATCCTTTTGCTCTACTTAATCTCACCTTTGCTTCGCAGGGAGCTTTTGTCTATTTGCCTCCGAAGAATCGATTGACTACACCCGTACAATTTTTGCATTTGATCACACAAAAAGGTGCAATGGCCTCCCCCAGGCTCCATGTATTTGTAGGAAGGGAGTCAGAGCTGAAGATCGTCTCGACTTTCCACCCGCTTCAAGATGGCTGGATCAATCATGTGCTCGATCTTACGCTCGAAGAGGGTGCGCGCGTCGAACAGGCGAACACGCTTTTAGAAGCGAGCCCTTCCTGGCTATTTGACGCCACGCGTGCTACTTTGAAGCAAGATAGCTATTTACATGCCGTGAGTGCGAGCCGCGGCGGCAAGAGCCATCGCCAAAGCTTTAAGGTAACCCTCATGGGTGCGAATGCGGAAGCAGACTTGAACGGCACCTGGCTGCTCGATCGCGATTTTAGCAGCCATACACACGTGCAGATCGACCACGCAGCGCCGCATACCCGCTCAAGACAACTTTTCAAGGGAGTAGTAGATGAGATCAGCCAGTCGAGTTTTGAAGGCAAAATCTTTGTCCATCCCATTGCGCAAAAGACGGAAGCCTACCAGCTGAACAACAACCTCATTTTAGGGGAGCGCGCGCAGGCTTATAGCAAACCCAATCTGCAGATCTTCGCCGACGATGTGAAGGCCTCGCATGGAGCTACGATAGGCCAACTCGATGCCAGCGCCCTCTTTTACTTGAAGACACGTGGTATCCCCGAAGCTTTAGCTACACGTCTCCTCGTGCGGGCATTCTGCCAAGAAATAGGGGCAAAATTGCCGCTGCCCTCCCTTCAAAGTCAATTTGCAGAACAGTTGAATCAATATGAATCTATCTCCTAAAGACGTACAGCTCATCCGGCAAGAATTTCCCATCTTACAGACCAAGCGTCTGGGTCATCCTCTGCTCTATCTCGATTCGGCAGCTACCGCCCAGAAACCCAAAAGCGTCATCGACGCCATTTCGCGCTTTTATAGCACTGAGTATGGCACCGTGCACCGTGCCGTCTATGGCTTAGCTAGCGAGGCGACAGCCCGCTACGGCGCCGTGCGTGAACAAGTGCGCGCATTTCTCAATGCGGAATCGGCTGATGAGATCATCTTTACCAAGGGCACCACAGAAGCGATTAATCTAGTGGCTGATTGCTTCGGCAAAGCGTTTCTTAAACACGGCGATGAGATCCTGGTCTGTGAAACCGAACACCATGCCAATATCGTCCCTTGGCAGAAGACTTGTTTAGAACGCGGCGCTCAACTCAAGGTCATTCCGGTAAACGACCGAGGAGAGCTCGATTTGAAGGCGTATGCAAATCTGCTCTCTCCTCGCACTAAAATCGTCGCCGTAGCGCACATCGCCAATGCTACAGGGACCTTGCACCCCATCGAGAGGATCATCGAGATGGCTCATGGTGAACAGGCTAAAGTGCTCATCGACGGGGCGCAGAGCGCAGCCCGTCTTCCAATCGATGTGCAGAAGCTCAAGGCAGATTTTTTCGTCTTTTCGGGGCATAAGGCTTATGGTCCTACCGGCGTAGGCATTCTCTATGGCCAGAAGGGAGTTCTCGAGGCCCTGCCGCCCTATCAGTGCGGTGGCGATATGATCGAACGCGTGACCTTTGCCTCTACTACCTATCAGAAACCTCCGCTGAAGTTTGAGGCTGGCACCCCCATGATCGCCGAAGTGATCGGCCTAGGCGAGGCGCTGAGTTTTATCGAACGGATCGGGCGTCCGCAGATAGCTGCCTGGGAAGACCAGCTTTTAAAGCATGCCACTGAGCAGCTGCTTGAAATTCCCGGCCTCCAGATCATCGGCACAGCCGCGGAAAAGGGCCCAATTATCAGTTTTGTGATCGAAGGTATCCATCCCCTTGATGTCGGCACGCTGCTCGATCTTAAGGGCGTTTGCGTGCGAACCGGACATCAGTGCGCCCAGCCCACCATGCAGCGCTTTAATGTGGCCGCGGTGGTGCGGGTTTCTTTTGCGATTTATAATACTCTGGAAGAGATCGATAGGTTTGTAGAACTTTTGAAGGAGACCGTCCTAGCTCTAAAGAAATAAAGATTAAACATCGAGAGCACCGAGAAGCACCGAGGGGAAAATGCGAGGACTAATTCTTTCTCGGTGTATCTCGGTGCTCTCGGTGTTTAATTTCCCTTGCAATATCGTAGTTTCATAAAAAGAAAAAGGCCTGGGTTTTCACCCAGGCCTTTTGCACATCAGACTGCGCTCCGACTTTTAGAAGTCGAGGCTCATACCGACGTTAACGCCAGCTACAGAGAAATCTCCGTAGTTTTCGTTGAATGCAGAGAATTGGTCGCCATCAAATCTGATGAACTTGTTTTGTCCCCAGAAGTAGTGGTGTTCCCAACCTGCCCAGAATCCCCAGCCCCAGCTATTGTCGCTAGAGGTAGTGTCGTAGCGGATTCCGAGTGCCAAGTCAGCCACAGGGCGGCAAACTTGGAATCTGTCACCGAAGTTAGATAAGACAAATGTATCTTCGTTTTCTTCAGAATCATCCACCAGGGTATGAGTTTGGCGGAGTGTGAACTTGCCCCATAGAGCAGAGAGTGCGAGCTTGCTGTAAAGGCTAACACCGCATCCGAGTCCCCATGTTGCATCCAAACCAGCGCGTAAACCAACGCCCCAGAAGTTGTTTTTCAATTTGACGAAGTCAGAATCAGCTCCAGGGAACACACCGTTCACACCAGAGTATGGCAGTAAGAAGGTACCGCCATCTTTAGTTTCGTATTCGAACTTCAGCTTCTGACGCAGCCACATACCTCTTGCGCCGATAAACGGACGCAGAGTCATCCACTTGCTGACGAAGAACTCTCTGCCGAGATCTAGGTCAACTAGGTTGAGATGAGCTCTCCAGTACTTGCCTTGAGCTTCTGATACCCAAGGACCAGAGCCTGGTGACGCTGTGTTAAGGTTATAATCTTTTGGGAAGTAGACAGGCTGGAAGATTTCGCAACTTGTGCAGCACTCGCAATCATCAGAATGCTTCTTGTCTTTGCTCTTGAAGCTTGTCCATGTCGCAGTGAGATCCCAACCGTCATGTGGCATGTTGTAGCCGATGCCGATACGGAAGCCTGGTTCCCACTTTCCTCTGAAGTGCACGCCATGTCCGGACTCTTGGTGGTTAATTACAGGAGTTTGATCCATGCTGACAGCATAAGTCAGGTTGTCTTCTCTAGCTCTCCATACGAGAACTTCACCAAACACAAAGATATCCACGCCGTTCTGAACAATTGGACGGGCTGGTGGGTTGATCATGCCACCATTTCCTGTCTTTCTTTGCTCAAGAGCTGTAACGCGGTTTTCGAGATTGCGCATTTGCGCATCGTCGGCAGCATTCAGGATGCTCGTGAAAGCAACCAGCGATAAAGCCGCTGCAGGCCCCATCTTCTTAAAAATCCAATCCATAAAGATCCCCCTAGGTTTTGGATCAGCAAAAAATTGTGTGATACGATGAAGACCACACGTCTCCATGGCGTACCATTTAATAACCTCACTCTAGTGATAATTTTTATTTAGTGTCAATAAAAAATTTTAATATTATGTTTTTTAGATTAACTAGACTAAAGAAAAAGACCTGGGTTTTCGCCCAGGTCATTGATTAATCATCACTTCTTAGAAGTCGAAGCTCATGCCGACGTTAACGCCAGCTACAGAGAAGTCTCCGTAGTTTTCGTTGAATGCTGAGAATTGGTGGCCATCAAATCTGATGAACTTGTTCTGTCCCCAGAAGTAGTGGTGCTCCCAACCCGCCCAAATTCCCCAGCCCCACTCGTTGTCGCTGAAGGTAGTATCATAGCTAATTCCGAATGCCAGGTCTAAAACTGGTCTGCAGACTTGGAATCCATCGGAAAAATCTGACAGGACCATTTCCTGGCCGGCGCTGCCCATTAGAGTATGAGTCTGCGCAAGTTTGAATCTTCCCCAGAGGGCCGATAGAGCCGCTTGACTGTAGAGGCTAACGCCACATCCAAGTCCCCATGTTGCATCCAAACCAGCGCGCAGACCAACGCCCCAAAAGTTGTTTTTCAAGAAGACAAAATCTGAGTTGGGATCTCCTCCTGATGTAGTTTCGAACGGATCTAGAAAGGTACCGCCATCTTTAGTTTCGTATTCGAATTTGAGCTTCTGACGCAGCCACATGCCTCTTGCGCCGATAAACGGACGCAGAGTCATCCATCTGCCGGCGTAGAACTCTCTCCCGAGTTCGAGGTCGACCAAGTTAAGCCTAGCTCTCCAGTATTTACTTTGCGCTTCTGATACCGAAGGGCCTTGTGTCGTATCACTGGGGAAGGAGCCATCAGTGAGGTTGTAATCTTTTGGATAATAAACTGGCTGAAAGATCTCGCAACTCGTGTTTGTACAGCAGTCGCAATCATCTTCATGATGCTTCTTATCTTTGCTCTGGAAGTGAGTCCACAGCAAAGTAAGGTCCCAACCGTCATGACGTGAGTTATAACCAATACCTACGCGAAAACCCGGCTCCCATTTTCCTCTGAAGTGCACGCCATCACCAGACTCGACTCCATTAATCGTTGGAACTTGATCCATGTTAACGGCATAGGTCAGGTTATCTTCTCTCGCTTTCCACACGAGAACTTCACCGAGAACAAAGATGTCCACGTTCTCTACAACAGGGCGGGCAGATGGATTGATCTCATCGCCGCTCAATTCAGCTTTTTGTTCCAATGCTGAAATGCGATCATCAAGGTTGCGCATGTGCGCTTTGGTGTTTGCATTTAACATGCCAGTGAAGGCGATTAGCGATAGTGCTGCAGGAGTAATCATCCGATGCATAAAGGTCCTCTTTTTGTAATTATCTTCTATATATTAAAATTTTTATTTTAAATCAAATCACAAAAAAAGAAACGACCAAAAAGAAAAAGGCCTGGGCTTTCGCCCAGGCCTTTGACTCTTAATCAGCTGATCTTCAGACTTTTTAGAAGTCGAAGCTCATACCGACGTTGAAGCCCGCTACAGAAAAATCTCCGTAGTTTTCGTTCATAGCTGAGAATTGATCGCCATCAAATCTGATGAACTTGTTTTGTCCCCAGAAGTAGTGGTGTTCCCAACCCGCGAAAACTCCTAGACCCCAGCTATCATTGTTGAAAGTGGTGTCGTAACGGATTCCGAGTGCCAAGTCTAACACTGGTCTGCAGACTTGGAATCTGTCTTCGAAATCAGATAAGACAAACGAAGCTTCATTTTCTTCAGAATCGTTAACTAAAGTATGAGTCTGTTCGAGTGAGAATTTTCCCCACAGAGCAGAGAGTGCGAGCTTACTGTAAAGGCTAACACCAGCTCCGAGTCCCCATGTTGCATCCAAACCAGCGCGTAAACCCACGCCCCAGAAGTTGTTTTTCAATCTGACAAAGTCAGAATTAGCTCCAGGGAATACAGCACTTGTGCCACTACTATATGGTAATAAGAAGTTGCCACCATTTGGTTCGTATTCGAACTTCAATTTCTGACGCAGCCAGAGCGCACGACCGCCAATGTGCGGACGCAGAGTCATCCACTTGCTGACGAAGAACTCTCTACCGAGCTCTAAGTCAACCATGTTGAGCGTAGCTCTCCAGTACTTGCCTTGTGCTTCAGACACCCAAGGACCGTGAACAGTATCTCCACCTGCGGCAAGATTGTAGTCTTTTGGGAAGTAGATAGGCTGGAAGATTTCGCAGCTTGTGCAGCAGTCGCAATCTTCTTCATGCTTCTTATCTTTGCTCTGGAAGTGTGTCCAGATAGCGTTGAGGTCCCAACCATCGTGAGGCAAGTTGTAGCCAATGCCTACGCGTGAGCCGGCTCTCCACTTTCCTCTGAAGTGCACGCCATTTCCGGATTCTTGTCCATTAATCGTCGGAGTTTGGTCCATGCTTACGGCGTAGTCTAGGTTGTCTTCTCTAGCTCTCCACACGAGAACTTCACCAGTGACAAAGAGGTCCACACCTTGAACAACTGGACGGGCTGGTGGGTTGATCATGCCCCCTGTGCCCGTTTTTCTTTGCTCAAGAGCTGTGACGCGGTTATCGAGATTGCGCATTTGCGCATCATCGGCAGCATTCAGGATGCTTGTGAAAGCAACTAGCGATAAAGCCGCTGCTGGCCCCATCTTTTTGAAAATCCAATCCATAATTTCTCCCTAGGTTATCTTCGAATCAAAAACATCGTGGCTTACATTTAGACGTTCGCCTATATGCAAGGCCGCTGAATAAATCCCACCCTAAAGTCGAGCGGTTATTTATTTCAACAGAAAATCTTGAAGGAAGAAGAAATGACCAAAAAGACACAAGGGACAAAAAAGAAAAAGCCTGGGCTTTCGCCCAGGCTTTTGACTAACGATCAGCTGATCTTCAGACCTTTTAGAAGTCGAAGCTCATCCCAACGTTGAAGCCCGCTACAGAAAAATCTCCGTAGTTTAGGTTCATAGCAGAGAATTGATCGCCATCAAATCTGATGAACTTGTTTTGTCCCCAGAAGTAGTGGTGTTCCCAACCCGCGAAGAATCCAAGACCCCAGCTATCATCATTGAAAGTGGTGTCATAGCGGATTCCGAATGCCAAGTCTAACACTGGTCTGCAGACTTGGAATTTGTCTTCGAAGTTAGATACGACAAACGAAGCTTCATTTTCTTCAGAATCGTTGACTAAAGTCTGAGTGTGTCCGAGGTTGAATTTTCCCCACAGAGCGGCGAGTGCGAGCTTACTGTAAAGGCTAACACCAGCTCCGAGTCCCCATGTTGCATCCAAACCAGCGCGTAAGCCTACGCCCCAGAAGTTGTTTTTCAATCTGACAAAGTCAGAATTAGCTCCAGGGAATACAGCACTTGTGCCACTACTATATGGTAATAAGAAGTTGCCACCATCTGGTTCGTATTCGAACTTCAATTTCTGACGCAGCCAGAGTGCACGGCCGCCAATGTGTGGACGCAGAGTCATCCACTTGCTGACGAAGAACTCTCTACCGAGCTCTAGGTCGACCATGTTGAGCGTAGCTCTCCAGTACTTGCCTTGTGCTTCAGCCACCCAAGGGCCAGTGGTGCCACCACCTGCTGTAGCGAGGTTATAATCTTTTGGAAAATAGATAGGCTGGAAGATTTCGCAGCTTGAGCAGCATTCGCAGTCTGCTTCATGCTTCTTATCTTTGCTCTGGAAGTGTGTCCAGATAGCGTTGAGGTCCCAACCATCGTGAGGCATGTTGTAGCCGATGCCTACACGCGAGCCGGCTCTCCATTTTCCTCTGAAGTGCACGCCGTTTCCGGATTCTTGTCCGTTAATATGCGGAGTCTGGTCCATTCTCACTGCGTAGTCTAGGTTGTCTTCTCTAGCTCTCCACACGAGAACTTCACCAGAGACGAAGATGTCCACGCCATCTTTTACAATCGGACGAGCTGGAGGGTTGATCATGCCCCCGCCGCTAGACTTTTTTTGTTCAAGAGCTGTGACGCGGTTGTCGAGATTGCGCATCTGCGCATCATCGGCAGCATTCAGGATGCTTGTGAAAGCAACCAGCGATAGAGCCGCTGCTGGGCCCATCTTTTTGAAAATCCACTCCATAAATTCCCCCTAGGGTTTGGTCGAATCAAACAAACGCGACACATGTTGAGAACGACTGTTCTGTATGTGCTCGCCATTTAATGCACACACTTGTAATCGAAATTTTATTTTTTGCCACGCGAAAAATTTTGAAAGCGAAAAAAAGTACGACTCAAAGGATACAAGAAAGGAAAAAACACCGAGAGCACCGAGAGGACACCGAGAAGAGAGACGAAGAAGGTTTTTTTCTTTTCTCGGTGTCCTCGGTGCTCTCGGTGTTTAATCTCCCGATAATGTAGCTATGTTGGTGAGCTAACACAACACTTGCTTAAATTTTTATGCTTTCTACAACCTGAGAAATTTCGCTGAGCCAGAGAAGTGTTTGTTTAGCGAGTTGTTGCAGAATGAAAAACCAGCCTGCCCACAGAAGCGCGATGCCGAGCAGCGATTTTAGCGACATGCCCAAGAAGGCGATTTGCACTTGCGGTGCAAGACGATTAGCAATTCCGAGGAACATCTCGGCCATCAAGATTGCGACAACTGCAGGCGCCGCCAGTTGTATAGAGAGCAGCGTGAACTTAGTCAAAAGATGCGTCAACGCCTGCCAAAACGGCAGATTTAAATTAAAAAAGGCCGATTGAATGATGCCTGTCGCGGGAAGCGCTTTGTAAGATTGCATGACGCCGTCGAAGAAAATAAAGGGCCCATCGATTTGAAAAAAGAGCACGATTAAAACGTAGTTATAGAGCAGACCGATCGGTGTAATTTGAGTCTGAGTAGTCGGGTCGGTTACGCCTAATGAGGATGAGCCGCGCATGAAATCGATCAGCACGCCAGCAGCTTGTGCAAAATAGAAGGGGATCGAAACCATGAAACCCAGCAGCAAGCCGATGAAAATCTCTTTTAGCAAGAACCAGATGAACGCATAGTCAAAAGCAGGCAACTGCCCACTGGTGAAGATGATTTGTGGAAGCATGACAGCGGTGAGAGAGATGGCTAGAGCGATCTTAACTCCTTGAGGAAGCTTCGAGCCTAAGAATGGCGCTAAAGCCACGATCGGCGCGATACGCATCAGCCCGAGCAAAAAAAAGAGCAGAACCGTGACAGGCGGGACGCCCGGAATGCTCGTGATGAACGTGAGATAGTCCGATGTGGGAGACAAGTTAAGATGCCCACTTATAAAAATTGAGAAAGATGGTCGAAGTAAACTGCATAATTTGACTTCCTAGCCAGCCGCCCATCAAAAGTAGTACGATCATCACCGCGAAAAGTTTGACCATGAATGAGAGCGTCTGTTCTTGAATCTGGGTGGCAGCTTGAAAAATAGCCACAAATAGGCCAAGCAGCGTACTGATGAGAATAGGCGGCCCCGATAAGATGAGGATGAGCAGAAGAGACTGGTAAGCTAGTTGGTAAATTTCCGCATTAAATTGCATGACTGTCTCCTAATTTACCTAAATGAGAGGACGAGTCCTTGGATGAGCAGCGTCCAGCCATCCACCATTACAAGCAAAAGTAGTTTTAACGGCAAGGCGATGGTCAACGGCGAGAGCATCATCATACCCATGGCGAGCAGGATATTCGAAGTCACAAGATCTATGACGAAGAATGGCAAATAAATCAGCACGCCGATCTCAAAAGCAGCTTTAAGTTGCGATGTGATAAATGCTGGGATGAGGATGATAAAATCGTTAGGTTTGAGCGACGTGCGAAATTCTTCAGGGAAAGTTTTATAGGCCAGCTGATAGAAGCTCGTCATATGCTTGCCAATCGTGTTTTTTTGCAAGAAAGTTCGCAAAGGCTCTTTTGCTTTATCGACGACATTGACTACGTAGGCAGCTGTAGGAGCTGAAAAGAGCTCTTTGGGCGCTGCGGATTTGATGTAGTCGCCAGCTGCATTGTACATGGCAACTCCTGTAGGGAACATGACATACACGGTCATGAGCAGTGCAATACCGTTTAGCACCTGGTTGGGCGGAGATTGCTGCACGCCGAGCGCGCTGCGCAGGAGCGAAAGCACCACGACGATCTTGACGAACGAGGTGAGGAGCATGACGGCGAACGGCAAAATAGAGAGGCCGGCTAAGACGGCGAGTTCGACGATGAGCGGCGGCGGCGCGCCCTCTTCTGGATGCTCGACATTGGCGAGAGCAGGGATGGCAGATGAGCGCAAAGCTTCATCTTGTGCGAGAAGAGGCGCCGCGAAGAGTAGAAAGAGTAAGATAAGTCTGAGTTTTGAGTGCATGAAGGCTACAATAGCATTGATGCGAATATGGCACAACGGTAAGGAAACGACCAAAAGGACATTAAGGACCCTAACGACAACAAGGACATTTTTTGTCGTTAGTGTCCTTTGTGTCGTTTTGGTCGTTTTCTTATCTCTTCATGTATTTTTCGAAAGCAGCCTCAAGCGCTCTCCACTGATTTTCAATGGTGGCGTTGATGATGCCAGCTTCAGTTTCGATGATGCAGCCGCCGGGCGTGATATCGGGGCGATCGAGGATGGAGAGGCTCTCCACCTGCTCTAGGATAGCGCGTATTTTGGGTTTATGCGCTTCGACGGTTTCGCGCTCTTCTTTGCTGACGTAGATCTTAATGCGATGGTTCTGCGTGATCGGAGCTAGCGCCTGAAGGATGATGTCGACGATCGCATCTGGATGAACTTCGAGTTCTTTCCCGACGATTTTTTTAGCAGCTTTAAGCGCGAGAGGCAGCACGGCTTGCATGGCCTCGTGGCGTATCTTTTTAAGTTCGCTGTCAAAAAAGAGCAGCTGTTCATTGAATTGAGAAAGTCCATCTGCAAAACCTTCGTCTTCGGCCTTTTTGCGCAGCTCGGCGCACTCTTCTTGAGTGGCTTTATGGAATTTTTTGGCATCCGCTTTGGCTTTTTCGACGATCTCCTTGGCTTCGAGCAGAATGCTAAATTGATCAGCCGGAATGACCTTCTCTTCTGAAGCGGGGTGAATCTCACCTTGATAGATTAACGAGAAGAATTTCATGCTGATGTTCTCAGGGTTGCTAAAAGTTCGGTCACCTGATTAATGAGGATCTCTTGAGCGCGGGCATGCTCAAGAGGCGTAGCCAGGCGCATGATCTGCTCTCCCTCTTCCATCTCTAGTTTGTGGCTGACACGCCAGAGAAGAGTCTTCTCTTTCTGATGGAGCGCCTTAGCCAGGCGGTTTGCGCCGCGTTGACGCAGGAGAGTACGTAGAGTTGATTTTTTACCATCCCAGGTCTGCAGTTCCATGCGTTTAAAGGCGAGCGGCTCTTTGCGCTGCTGCAGAGTTTTGAGGAAAGCGAGTTCGTCTGCAGAGAGAGCGGCATAAATCTGTTTCAATCTGGCGGTTTCAATGATCTGTTTTACTTCGATGGCTAGGTCGTGGATGCCCAGATAGTCGATTAAGTTCATGAGAGCCGGAGGCTCGAGCTCCAAAAGTGCATTGAGCGGTGACTCGCCCAAGCATTCAATGGGAAGGAGCTCTTGATTGGCGATTTTTCCCCACAGAGCCTGTTCGAAAAAAGGACGCGCTAAGGGCTTAAGCTCAATGGCGTGATTCGAAAAAAGGAGGAGTTTTTTCAGCCCTTTGGCCTGTTGGGCATCAAGGGCGGAAAGAAAAAGCCGCACCTCATTTTCCGAAAAGGTTCTGAAAATTGGATCGAACCAGGAAAAGTGAATCCGGCTCAATTCGGTCTCAATGGAAGAAAATCCATCGGCGGGATTGTGAAAAAAAGCAGAGGGGAGTTCGTGCAGAAACTCCTGCTTATCCTCGGACAAAAAGTGAAAGAGACGCGCTCTCTTTTCTTGAGGGCACTTTTGCAAAAAAGACTTGCAAACGATCGCAGCAGCTGCATTCATGAAACCTTAAGGGTTTTCTTCTGGCGGCGCTCTCTCTTTCTTAGGCGCGCGCTTTGTTTCCACTGGAATCGGGTTTAATAGCTCTTTGAAGCCGCCACCCTTTTTTAATAACGGATAGAACTTCCAGATTAGCCATCCGATGGCTGCTCCGAGGACGAGTGTCAATACGCAGAGGACAAAAAAGAGCGTACGGAAACGGCTGGCTGAGCTTTTGCTCATCACAATCGACCAGATGCTGACATACTCCTTTGGCTTCGGGGTGAGCTCTTCCATTTGCGGCATCAAAGTAATATCCGTGAGGCGCGAGCGATCAGAGATGACCGTCACATCGTTGACATCGAGCCCGGTAACGCTGCCGGATACTAGACGTTTGATTTTAGTGACGAGGTGGCTATTCGGATCATCCAATATGCCCTGGTGTTTTACATAAACCGAGGCGGTGACTTTTTTTGGTGCAGTAGAGGTGCCTGGAATACCCGTTTCAGGAGGCGGGAAAGAGAGTTGTACGTCGGCATCGATCACACCATCGATTTTGCGGATGGTATTGGCGATCTGTTCAGCCAGGCCGGCCTGGTAGCGGATCGTCTCTTCTCTTTCGGTTGATATCATTGACGCTTTGCCAAAGAGATCGAGCAAACTGACGCCTCTGCGGCGGGGTAAGCCATTTTGATTTAGTAGGGCCATCGCTTCAGTGGTTTGGTCGGATGGAACAGCAATGTTCCAGAGAGAGACGGTGGCTCCGCCAGCTGGTCCCGCGGCTGTGGAAGACATTTTTTCAGCAGTGATGTTTTTACTCGCTAAAAAGACCACGATCTCATTGGCTTCGCGCTCTTCGACGTCGTTGACGATGACCATGTTAGTTTTACATGCGGCAAGCAGAACTAAAACAGCACATAGCAGCCAGCTTCGAATCTTGAATTTCATCCTGTTTATCCTGCCATCCTGTTATTTTTCTCTCTCTTCGGTTCCTGCCCTTTTATAACACTCATCTATTTAGGTTTCAATCTGTCGCTTAAATATCCAAGCAGGTCCATTGCCAAAACGCCTTAAGAAATAGTCTTTTACCCCATGCAAGGCAGCGCGGTATTGCAAGAGTTTCTGCCTTTTCTCAGCTGGTTTATTTTTTAAAAGATAGAACTGCGCGGTTTTTAATAGATATAGTTTTAAAATATGGGAGATTTCCGGAAGCAGCACCAGCATATAAAGGCGAATTTTTTCACCGAGAGGCCTGTTGCGTTCGATCCAAAGCAGGCGATTTCTCCACCAAAAATAGGTCGTGTGCGTCTTGCCGCCCGTGAAGGAGGCTGAGACCTTATGCCAGATCAGCGCATCAGGACAGGTCCTGCTTAAAAATCCGGCGCGCTTGGCTCTCTGGCAGAAGTCGGCCTCTTCCCATATCAAGAAAAAGCGCGGTTCGAGAAGGCCGATCTTATCTACCACCTCGCGCCTTACCAGCAGCGCGGCTCCACACACATAGTCAAGCGGCATGCTCGCAACTTTTGTAACTTCGCGATGGCCAATAAAGTCAAATTTGGCCTTTTTTTTATTCCACACGCCACCCAGATGGTCGAGGCGGTCGCGCTCACCATAAAGGTAGATCGCGGCGCCAAAAATGCCAGCTTCTGGATGTCGCGTCAGCTCTCTGGCATAGGCCTTGAGCAGATTGGGATCGACGATGGTGTCGTTATTGAGCAGCAAAACAGCCTCTGCGCCATGCGAAAGTGCGTGTTGAATGCCGACATTGTTGCCGCCGGCAAAGCCCAAATTTGCATTCGTCTCAAGAAGTGTGAGCTTAGAGAAATGCGCGCGAATAATCTTTACAGAATCATCTGTAGATCCGTTGTCGACTACGATGGTCTGGAAGTTTGGATAATCGATTTTTTCGACCGAGGCCAAACACTCTAACGTGTCCTTATGGCCATTCCAGTTGAGGATAATGATGAAGATGGAGGGGAATTCCTTATCTGCGGGCGCCATAGGCTTTCCAAGCTTCATTTTTATATTGCATGGCTTCGTGCAGCGGATCTCTTGCAGCGATTATGCCGCGTCCGACGATGATCAGGTCGCTGCCCGCGCCGATCACGCTTTCGGGAGTGTGGTAGCGCTGACCCAAAGAGTCTTTTGCAGAGCCGCGCTGCACGCCAGGCGTCATGTGAATAAAGCGCGGATCATCGCTTAATTTTTGCTGGCAGATGAATCCGATCACGAAATCATCGTGCCGCTTGGCCAGTTCGACCGCTTTAGCCGTGTAGCCTCCTTGAGCGAGGTTGCCTTCCGAGCTCATTTGGGCCAAGAGCAGCAGGCCGCGTTTTTTTGGCAGCCCAACCTCTTTCAACCCTTCGATAATGCCCGGTCCGGGTACGATGTGCGCGTTGGTGATATCAGCCCATTCGGCGATGCGATAGATCCCGCCGCGGTACTGATTTTGTACGGTATGGCCGATATCCGCAAACTTGCGGTCTTCAAAGAGCAGAAACTTGTGTTTCTCAGCTAGGTGTACAAGCTGCTCTGTGACACTTGGAGAGAAATCTTCGAGGATATCGATATGTGTTTTGAGTAGACAGATTTCTGGCGCGAGCTTCTCCGCACAGGCTAAGAGCTCTTCGGCATGGGTAAAGTCTGCCGAAACACAGAGGTTTGAGCGCTTCTCTTCCATCAACTGAAATAGCTTTTTCGCAGTCGGATTTTGGCAGAGGTTGGCCCTTTCGCCATACGAGAATTTAACCATTCAAACCTTATTTTGGTACCTATGTTAGTGGACTGGACCGTAATACTAAACACCGAGAGCACCGAGATACACCGAGGGGAAAGATAAGAATTAATTTTTCTCGGTGTATCTCGGTGTTTAATTTCTTTAAGTTTTAATCACGCTCATGCTGGTTGTAAAGAGTGTCCGGTCAATTTTCTCTGCATCATAGAGCATTGTGACTATCTCAGAGAGTTTGATCAGCGCTTGTGCACGTATGCCCTGAGCCGCGAGATTGGCTTTGGCGCCCTGTTCGCGATCGACGATCACGATCGCGTCATTCACCACCAGTCCCTCTTCTTTTAGAGATTGGCACGTTTCGAGAATGCTGCCGCCGCTGGTGATCACATCTTCAATGATCAGACAGGTTTGTCCAGGTTGAAAGACGCCTTCAATGCGCTTTTTCGTTCCATAATCTTTGACTTCTTTGCGCCGCAGGATCATCGGCACATCATGCATCACAGAAAGACAAGTGGCCAGTGGCAGCGCCGTGTACGGCACACCGCAAACCAGGTCAAAGGCGCACGTAGCCGCCCTTTCCCAGAGCATTTCAGAAATTCTATTCAACAGGCCTGGATAGGAGATGATCAGACGCAAGTCGAGATAAATAGGAGATGTAACGCCGCTTTTCAGCGTAAAAGAGCCAAATTTGATGGCTTGGATCTCAAAAAGTTCTAGCGCAAGCTCTTGATTATTCATGTTTTTTTCTTCTGGTGATATCTTAAAGCGAGGTAAGGATCCCACATCATGCCGGTGGCAGTCATGGCGATGTCTGCGCCTGCGTTTAAAAAGAGATCGAAATGCTCTTTGGCGGTGATTCCGCCGCAACCCAAGATGGTAAGACCGAGTTTTTGCTGCTGGTTGATCTCTGCGGCTTGAGAGATAAAGTGGAGCGCCGCATCGCGAATTGGTCCGCCGCACACGCCAGAAGTGAGGCGATTGGCATCCAGCGCTGGACCGCCCTGCTTGGTGACTACGCGCATGCTGACGCTGTTAATGCCTTCTACGGCTCTCACGCCCGAGCGCGCCGCAGCGACCAGTACCGCCTGCATCTGGGCTTTACTGGGGAAGACGCCCATCTTCAAAATCAGCGGCAGAGGATGGATGGCCTTTACAATGGCTTTGCTAACTTGTGCCACCGTATCCGGGGCGAGGTAGAGCATGCCATCTTTTTTATCCACATTGGGGCAGGAAAAATTGGCTTCGATGATGTTTGCTCCAGCATCTTTTGCTAGAAGAGAGGCTTTGACAAAGTCGTCATCAAAATTTTCGCCTGGCCGATTTGTGGCAACGACGGAGACGATCATGACCTGTCCAGGCTGTAGGTAGCTATTTGCACGCGCGATATCCTGCATCAGAAAGTCCGGAGCCATTGAGGGCATGCCAAAAGAGTTGGTCACGGCCAGTTCTTCGATATAGGATGGAAGTTTGTCGGTCAGATCAGCGCGTTTTTCGGCATTGTCAGAGGCAACTGGGCCGTGCGTGTCGACATAGACCATGTTAGGCAGTGGATGTGCCGCGTGCTGCTTGCTGCGAATAGTCTTGTAAGTGACTACATCGAAGCCCAGCTCAGCGGCCAATTTAATCCAACTCGAAGTGAGCAGTGGTCCAGCCGGAATACCGATACGCGAAGCCACTTTCACACCCAAAAAATCTACCCATTTTTCTTGAGGAGGGAAAACGCGTTTTGGAATCGGCTCTTTAAAAAATGGTCCGTGCAGAGCGTTGTCCAAGTATGTTTTGTGGATGTCGTAAATGGCAGGCTGCTCAGGATACCAGTTTGGAAGCTCATTCTTGCCCATAAACCCTTCCTTTAACAATGGTATAAACAGGCCAACCCTTGAGCTCCCAACCAGCATAAGGAGACCAGCCCGCCCGTGTTTTAAGTTCTCGATCTTCGACTTTTTTAACTTTGTTCAAGTCGACCAGCACATAATCATCATTGGGAGGCAGACGAAAAATTTCCAAAATACGCTCGCGCATGAGGCGCACAATCTGTGCAAGCGTCAGGCGCCCTTGATGATGCGCGTTTAACAAAAGAGACAAGGTCGTCTCTACGCCTGGGATCCCTGAAGGCGCTAATCCATAGGGTTTATTTTTTTCTTCGAGCGTATGAGGGGCATGGTCGGAGCCGATCGTATCGATGATGCCGTGTTGAATGCCGCGCCAGAGTCCTTCAGCGTCTTCTTGCGTGCGCAGCGGCGGATTCATCTGTACTTTTGTGCCGAACTTTTTATAACTCTCTTCAGATAAAAAGAGATGGTGCGGTGTAACCTCGCCGAAGACTTCGACCTTCTCTTTTTTAGCTTGGCCAATCAAGGCCACTTCTTCTTTTGTGCTCACATGCAGGATATAGAGGCGTGTCTGGTAGAGCTGTGCGAGATGGATAGCTTTACGCGTCGCTTCGATAGCGACCTCGCGGCTGCGCAGTTTAGAATGCACGCTAGGATCGGTCTGGCCGCTGAAGAGCTCCTTGCGCTGCCGGATCATCTCTTCATCTTCAGCATGTACAGCCAGTACGAGGTTGTGACTTTTCGCCAAGCTGAAGATCGCGTGCAAGCTGCTCTCGTCATCCATTAAGAGTTCGCCGGTAGAGGCTCCCATAAAAACTTTGATGCCCACGATGTCAACTTTCGACTTATACACCTCATCGAAATGGTTCTTATCCGCACCTAGATAGAGCTGGTAGCGCAGAGGGATATCGACCTCTTTGAGTTGCTTATCGATCAGCTGCTTTTTTTCTAAAATGCGCTGCTTCGTCGTAGAAGGCGGCTGAGTGTTGGGCATATCGAACACAGTGGTAATGCCGCCGCGGATGGCCGCTCTCGCGCCGCTCATCCAATTCTCTTTATGTTCTAAACCAGGGGTGCGGAAGTGCACGTGTGGATCTATAAGTCCGGGGAGTAGTGTTAACCCTGTAGCATCGATGACGCGCTTCTCAGACGAGGGAAGCTGTTTGTCGATGATTTTTCCCTCTAGAGTTTGTACATTCTTTATCTCAATCACGTCTTATAATCCTTCACTTCGCTGCGCTCGAACAGCTTTTCACAAAAGCCGCAGCGCAAAAAGATCTTCTGTTTAAATTCTTCGACGGAGAAGACGCTGCTTACCTGTTCAGTGCGCGAGATGCAGCAGAAGTTAGGGCAGACGAGAATATTCTCAACCACCTCAGGAAGGCGCGCCTTCATCTTCTTCTGCACCTTGTAGTTGCGGATGATGCTGATCGTGGCCTGCGGAGCAAATACCGCGATATCATGCGACTCTTTCTCGGTTAAAAAGCGGTTTTGGACTTTGATCATGTCCTTATATCCCATCGATCGACTGGAGAGGTTTAGTCCCAAAGTGACGCGGTTTTGCAGATTAGAGAGTTTTAAAAGCTCGACGATGATTAGCGCCGAACCTTGTGTAATATGATCGATTACCGTGCCATCTTTAATCGCCGAGACAGAGAGAGTTTTTTCCATTGCGTCACTCCTCAATTAATTTTTCCAAGAATGAGAGCGAGTAGGGCTTCGCGCACAAACAGTCCATTTTCAGCCTGCTCAAAGTAGTAAGCGTGCGGTGTGCTGTCGATCGCAACCTCGATCTCATTTACGCGCGGCAGTGGATGCAACACGCGGAGGTGAGATTTAGCCTTTTTAAGCTGCGCTTCTTTCAAGATATAGCTCTCTTTTACCTTCTCATATGTGGCATCATCGAAGCGCTCTTTTTGGATGCGTGTCATGTAGAGGATGTCGATCTTATCGATCACCTCTTCGACGTTGTGATGGAAGGAGAACTTGCCGCGCAGTTTGCGCAGCTGTTTTAAAATCGTCTCGGGCAGCGTAAGCTCTTCAGGCGAGATGAAATAGAGACGCATATCGAAGAGGGCGGCTGCAGAAGCTAGGGAGTGGACCGTACGTCCATATTTGAGATCGCCGACAATGGCTACTTTCAATCCCTCGAGCTTTCCTTGGCACTCTTTGATGGTAAAGAGATCGAGCAGAGTTTGCGTGGGGTGCTGGTTCGCGCCATCGCCGGCGTTGATCACCGGTTTTGTGGTGGCCAGACTTGCCAGGCGCGCTGCACCTTCCATGGGGTGACGAATCACAATTAGATCAGCCAGCGAACCGGTGACCTTCATCGAATCGTAAAGAGATTCACCCTTTTTTATCGAAGTAGAGGCGGCGTCGGAAAACCCGATCACCTGTCCACCCAGTCTAAGCATGGCCGACTCGAAGGAGAGGCGCGTACGAGTAGAGGGCTCGAAAAAACAGCTGGCGAGGATCTGTCCACGCAGCAGATCTTTCGGCGTTTTTTTCTTAAACTCCGCTGCGCGTTTCAGCACATGCTCGATCTCATCTTTCGAGAGATCCGCGATCGAAATCACACTACGTCCATTTAGGTTTTTTTTAGACATATTCTTTTGAGGGATAGAAGAGTTTTAATGCTGCATCGTAAACTTCTTGTGGCGAGATTTGCAAGAGGCAAAAAGGATCAGCGCATTTTTTACCCAGGCAAGGGACACAGGTCCGTTTTCGAGATAAAACGATGCTGTTTGTGGCGTGATATGGTCCGCATAATTTGGGATTTGTCGGCGCAAAAAGCGCGACCGTCGGCGTCTTCATGGCAAAGGCCATATGCATTGGACCCGTATCATTGGTAATGATCAGAGATAAACGCTGCATGAAAGCGGCCAATGGTCCAAGGCTAAGCTTGCCCGCCACGGCGAGCGCGCCTTGAATCTTCGTTGCCACGCGTTCGACCAGCTGCCTCTCTTCGGCATTGCCTGTCACGACGATCTGACATCCCAAATGTCGCACAAGACGATTTCCCACCTCGATAAAATGTTCTTCTGGCCAGCGTTTAAAACCATCCTTTGAACCGGGATGAATGCCGACTAAAGGAAGGATAGAAGAGATCTTGGCCTCAGCTAAAAATTTAACAGCGCGCTGCTCGTCTTCTTGAGAGAGCGGAAACTCAAGCGAGTAGTCGAGAATCTCTGCTCCAACCTCTTTAACGATCTTGAGACGGCGTTCGATCTCGTGGACGGGCGCTGGTTCTAACGTTTTAGTAAAGAGAAAATCGAGACCCTTGTTGAGACCGCGCGTGCCGATGAATTTCTCAGGACTTAAGAGAGCGCAAAATGGAAAGATCAGCCTCTGCGAAGCATGGAAGAGAAGAATTTCGCCGATGTTGCGCCGGCGCAATTTTGATAGCAGTGAAAAAAACGCAAAGAGATGCGGTTTTTTGAATACAAAGAGCTCGTCGATATTGCGATTGTGTTTGAGCAGCTCTTTGCCAATAGGACTAGTGAGTACGGCGATGTAGGCATGCGGAAATGAGTGCCTAAGCGCGCGGATGCTCGGTGTGCCCCAGAGGGTATCACCGAGACCGGTCGTGCTGACAATTAAAAATCTGCGCTGCGTAGAAGACGCCCGCTTTTTACTTTTGAACCAGCGCACCAAAATCTTAAGAATCCTATTTTTTGACAAGGAATTCCCTCCAGGATCTCACAGGAATTCTTCCTATATCCAGCTCACCTAAACACTGCAAGAAGATCTGAGCAATTTGCAAATTCGTGATCAGTGGCAAATGGTGATCGATCGTCATGCGGCGGATCTTGTATCCATCGGTATGCGTGCTCGCCGTATTTGTGCGCGGAATGTTGATAATCAGATCGACCTCTCGGTTGGCGATGACGGTCATGACATTGGGTTCGATACGTTCACTGGCTTTGTAGAGGCAGACGGATGCGATCCCATGTTTTGAGAGAAAATCATGCGTGCCTTCAGTTGCGTAGAGCTCCCAGCCGCGCTCTTCCAGATGCTTGAGCTGATCGAGCAATTTCAGCTTTTTATCGCCGCCGATGCTGACCAAAAGGCGCTTTTTGGGTATCGCCTGATCGGTGGCCATCCAGGAGTTGAAAAAAGCTTCGAGTAGATCGCCGCCCAGACAAGCCACTTCACCGGTGGAAGCCATTTCGACATGCGCCACAGGATCGGCGCCCTTGAGGCGTTGATAAGAGAATTGCGGCGCCTTGACGCCCACGTAAGCCAGCTCGAGCGTCTTGTAGGGCTTGGGCTTGTGTTTTTTCATGATCACCTGAGTCGCGATCTCGATAAAGTTGTGATTGGTGACTTTCGAGACAAAGGGAAACGAGCGCGAGGCGCGCACGTTGCACTCGATGACCTGAATCGCATTATTCTTGGCGATAAATTGCATGTTGAACGGTCCGGTGATCTTAAGCTGCGCCACGATCTCTTTAGTGATGGTTTTGGTGCGTCGGATCGTCTCGAGATAGAGGCGCTGTGGCGGCAAGACTACCGTGGCGTCGCCAGAGTGCACGCCAGCGTTTTCGATATGCTCGGTGATCGCTTCGATGATGATCTCGCCATTTTGAGCCACGCCATCGACTTCCAGCTCCTTGGCATCCGTGATAAATTGCGAGATCACCACAGGGTGATCGGGAGAGATGCGCAAGGCCTCTTTTAAGTAGTGCACTAAGCCTTGCTCAGATGAGACCACATTCATAGCCGAGCCTGAGAGTACGTATGATGGGCGGATTAAAAGCGGATAGCCCACTTGCTCGGCAAACTTTTTAGCTTTTTCAAGACTGGTAACCTTTTCCCAAAGCGGCTGATCAATACCCAGTTTTTGCAGTAGAGCGGAGAATTTTTGGCGATTTTCCGCGATATCGATCGATGCAGCTGGGGTGCCGAGCAGAGGATACTTTGCTTCGTGCAGCGGGATCACGAGGTTGTTGGCGATCTGTCCACCGACAGAGACGATGATGCCTTTGGGGTTTTCAAAGTCGGCGATGTCCTGTACTCGCTCGAGTGTGAGCTCTTCAAAGTAGAGGCGGTCCGACTCATCGTAATCGGTCGAAACCGTTTCGGGATTGGAGTTGATGATGATCGTCTCTTCTTTTAACTTTCTGAGCGTGCGAGCTGTATTTACCGCGCACCAGTCAAACTCCACCGAAGATCCAATAGAGTAGGGCCCAGAACCTAAGACGATCACCGCACGCTTTGTCGAAGGAGCGAGGTCGTGCTGCTTTCCATGATAGGTGAGGTAGAGATAGTTGGTTTCGGCTTTGAACTCGCCCGCCAAGGTGTCGATCTGTTTGACGAAAGGTATGACGCCCATCTTCAGACGCTGTGCGCGCACTTTGGCTTCGGGCATATCTTTGCGCTTCGCGATCGCCTTATCGGAAAAACCCGACTTTTTCGCTTCGCACAGGAGCTCTTTTGTCAAAGGCTCTTTTTTGATCTTTTTTTCGAGCAGACTCAGCGCATAGATCTGGTCTAAGAACCAGCGGTCGATATGCGAGAGCTTCGCAGCCTCATCCACACTTCCGCCTTCGCTAAAAAACTTGTAGAGCGCAAACAGACGGCGGTCAGTGGCGTGTGCGATCTCCTTTTTTACATCTTCGATCGGATGCGGATAGTCGGCGATCGAAGCAGCGCCGATATTGAGCATGCGCACAGCTTTTTGAATCGCTTCTGGGAAAGAACGACCGATAGCCATCACCTCGCCAACGCTTTTCATCTCGGTGCCGATGGTTCTTTCGGCTGCGCGGAGTTTTTGGGTGTCCCAGCGCGGTACTTTGACCACCAGATAATCTAGCGCTGGTTCAAAAAAGGCACAGGTCTTTTTGGTGATGCTGTTTTGGATGTCTGAGAGGCGCGAGCCAAGCGCGAGTTTCGCCGCGACAAACGCTAACGGATAGCCGGTGGCTTTAGAGGCCAAAGCGGATGAACGCGACAGGCGCGCATTCATCTCGATCACACGGTAATCGCCATTTGCCGGATTGAATGCGTACTGAATGTTGCACTCGCCGACGATTTCAAAATTGCGCGCGGCGCGGATGGCGACGTCGCGTAAAAAATGATACTCTTGGTTGTTCAGCGTCTGTGAGGGCGCGACCACGATGCTCTCACCCGTGTGGATGCCCATCGGATCCATGTTCTCCATATTGCAGATGGTCACTGCATTGTCATACGCATCGCGTACGATCTCATACTCGAACTCTTTCCAGCCGGTGAGATACTCTTCAATCAAGATCTGCGATACGCCCGAAAGCGCCTCTTTGGCGCGGCGCTTTAACTCCTCCTCGTCAGCGATCTTGCCTGAGCCTAGGCCGCCGAGAGAAAAGCCTGAGCGCATCATCACCGGATAGCCGATCTTTTTTGCTGCGCGAAGCGCATCATCTACCGTCGAAACTGCCTGGCTTTGCGGAGATTTGATGCCGATTTTTTCTAAGCTCTGTTTAAAGAGCTCGCGATCTTCCGTGAGTCTAATCGATTTGACCGAAGTGCCCAGCACCTCCACGCCATATTTCTTGAAAATTCCCTGCTCTTCGAGTTTAAGACCGAGGTTCAGCGCTGTCTGTCCTCCGAATCCGAGCAGCACACCGTCAGGCCGCTCCTTTTCCAAGATACGCGTGACCACTGGCACCGAGAGCGGCTGCAGGTAGACCTCATCGGCCATCGAAGCGTCAGTCTGCACTGTGGCGATATTTGGATTGACCAGGACACAGGCTATCCCTTCCTCTTTCAGCGCTTTGATCGCTTGTGAGCCAGAATAGTCGAACTCACCGGCCTGGCCGATGCGAAGACCTCCTGAACCCAGCAGCAAGACTTTTTTAAGCTTCTTCTTCATCGGACCATTTTGTAAAACTTTTCAAACAGCCAGAGCGTGTCGACCGGACCAGGCGATGCCTCGGGATGGAATTGCACTGCAAAAAAAGGCAGGCTCGAGTGTTCGATGCCTTCGATCGTTTGATCATTCAAGTTGCGGAAAGAGACCTTCCAATTTTTGGGCAAGCTCTTCTCATGAATGGCATAGCCATGGTTCTGCGAAGTAAGGTAGCAGCGCTGATCTGGTAGATGGATACAGGGCTGATTTTGCCCGCGATGGCCATAGGGGAGCTTGAAGGTGCGCGCACCGATAGCCAGCGCCATCAGCTGGGCGCCAAGGCAGATGCCAAACATCGGTTTCTTTTTCAACAGCGCTTTTTTCAGAATAGCGATCGTCTCCTTGCAGATCATCGGATCTCCTGGCCCATTGGAGACAAAGACCCCATCCCACTCTTCACCGGTGTAGTCGTAGTCAAAAGGCACGCGTTTGATCGTCCAGGGAAAATTGCCGAGACAGCGGACGATATTCTCCTTCATGCCGCAATCGACCGCGATGATCTTCTTTTTGCCGCTGCCATAAATGCGCGGTGCTTTGATGCTGACACGCTGCACGAGGTGGGTAATATTTGGATCTTCGAACTTGCGCGGCAGTTTCTTCTCAGAAGTAATTGCTCCCAGTGTGACGCCATACTCGCGCAGAAGTTTGGTCAGCGCGCGCGTATCCACGTCGGTGAGAATGGGAACTTTCTGATCGCGGAGCCAATCGAGCAGCGACCATTTGGCGGCATAATGATGGAAAGAGGCAGATGGCTGACTGATGATCACGCCATGCGCATGGATTTTACTAGACTCCCACTTCGAAGGATCAGGGACGCCGTAATTGCCAATTAGCGGAAATGTAAACGTGAGAATTTGACCAGCATAGGATGGATCAGTGAGCGATTCGACATAGCCCATCATGCCGGTGGTGAAGACAACCTCTCCAAAAAAAGGTTTGTCTTGCCATGCAGGGGCCAGCCCCTCGAACACCTCTCCATCTTGAAGAACAAGACGCGACGCTATCATTCCTTGGGAGAATAGCGAAATTCTCTCTAAATTACAAGGCTAAAAGGGACCCTAAGAGAGTGTTGTCTAAATTCTTTGTAAAACTGGGGCCAGGGTTTGTTGGATTTGCATGACAATTTCAGCAAAGTTTTCTGAAACAAAAGTTAATTGATTTTTGCGAGTAAAAGCTTTCCATTGGGCGTTTTTTATAGAGTCATTGACGAATGTTTTAGAAAAACAGACAGGGTCGGAATCAAGGGTGGTGCCTCTCTGCGTAAAAGTTGTCTCAATAGCATCAATGAGGATTTTCTTGTCGATGGAATATTGCTTCGAAAGTGTCCAGATATCAAAGAAGTCTTTCATTCTGCTGTTATTCATACCTCTTTTTACCATAGCTTCGAATTTTTCAGATATGACGCTCTCGATAGTGTACCCTTGGAGCCTTGGGGCAGGCAGATCTAAAATAGTCGGGTAATTGAGCGAGATTGGACCGGGTGTGATGACATCGCCAAAGCCAATATCGATTTGCATATTCACGATAGCTTTGTTGAGATCTCCAATGAATTCGATGCGGATGCCTTCGTATTCTGCCTCGATCTGAATAGCTTTACTGAGAATTGAATCTGGAAGAAAAATAATCCCATCGTTTGGATCAGTCCGCTGTTGGCAGATTTCTTGAAAAATGTTCGTTAGATTTTCTGGAGAATTTGTTGTTTTACCAAGGAGATCGATATCCATCGTTGGGCGATGATCAATCGCTTTCCAAACTTTGAACATCAGAGCCCCTTTGAGAAAAAACTTATGTGCATGTTTTGAAACAGAAAGCCGATAGAGAAAGCGCTCTATCGCAAAATATTGCAGTAGTTCGAGAAAGGGACGTTTGGTGGTTCTGGCTTTATTTAAGAGTTTGTTACGAATAGATGCTGGAACGTTGACAATGTCACGACGACTCATTAATCACTGTCTCAATGTAGGGTTTGATGATTTTTTCAACACGGCCAGCTTTAGCGAATTTCATGATCAAGTCTAGCTTGGGTTTGCCTTGCTGCCAATATTTTTTAAGTGCTTCGATGGCAACGTCGATGCCAATTTTATTCCGAAACCGAAAGCAGTCGACAATAGTTTTTTCTTTTGAATAACAGTGTACAGTCACACCGCCCAAATTATGAGTTTCAATACCTCCACGAAAAGTCGAATCAGAAAACCAGAAAAAGCATGATGTGGGATACTCAATTTTAGGTGGCTTATAGCCTTGCCTTACGGCCACGTAGATAAAGTGGGGGATTTGGGTAGTTAACTTATGAAAATATAGGGCTGAAATAAGACAAATAACTCCTGACGGAACTTTTCTTGCTACTGTAACTAAATCAGGCTGAGAGTGACCTGGAAGGCCTGGAAGACAATAAAGACCTTTTTGTACTTGCTCGAGAAGTCCCGAGTTTTTCAATGTAATAAGGGTTCGTGGATGAATGCCGAGCTTGATTGCATCTGCGTAGCGGAGAATGCCCCCATGAGCACGGAATGTTTCAAGCGCTTTTCTTTCAATTTCTGGATTCTTTTTGCGACCCATAATTTCGGATGTTTTCTGCTATAATATATTACTTTTATAGTAAATTACATCCAAAATTTAGTCAAATAGGATCTTTCGTCGTTTTCTTAAGATGCTAAGGCTTAACTTTGTGGCCGGAGAGGTTAGATAGCCCATCGTACGCTGCATACTTATACAGGTCGTGGAGCGTGGGAAAGTTGAAGACATGCCCGATGATGTCGTAGAGGGTGCTCTTTGTCTCAACCAGGCTAATGCCATAATGGATGATCTCGGTTGCGATGTGACCGATAATATGCACCCCCCGAACAACCAGGTCATCGCGAGTGAAAATGAGCTTGAGGAAGCCAGCCTTGGCGCCCATGATCTTACCGCGGGCCATATCAGCATAGCGCGCCTTGCCTATGCAGTAGGAGAGCTTTTGCTCCTCGGCCTCTTCTTGAGTCAGGCCGACCATGGAGACTTCCGGAACAGTATAGATGCCATAGGGGAAGAAGGAGGGTAGATGCTTTAGATCTTCGGTTTGGAAAATGTGGGCAACCGCCACGCGTCCCTGGTCCATGCTGGTGCTGGCGAGCGCGGGAAAGCCGATCACATCTCCTACGGCATAGATGTGCGGAATGTTTGTGCGATAGGCCTCGTCGACCACTAGAGCCTCGCGTTTTCCAAGCTTCAAGCCGATCTTTTCACAGTTCAAGGCTTTTGTGTTGCCGCTTCGGCCGGCGGCAAAAAGGAACATGTCGACGCGGAGCAGTTCGCCTGTCTTGAGTCTGATCTCGATTAGCTCCTCATCAGAAGTTGGAGCTTTGATCGATTCGATCGAGGTATTGAAGAGAATTTCCACTTCGTTTTCTTGCATCTGGTTCACCAGATCTCTGGCCACTTCTTGATCAATGAATGGCAGGATCTTCTCCTTGTCATTGACCAGGTAGACGTGGGTGCCCATGGTCGAGAAGATCGTCGCATACTCGCACCCGATCACGCCTGCGCCAAGTACGCACAGCGAGCGGGGAAAGCGTTTGAGCTGCAAAATAGTATCAGAGTCATGGATGCGCACGCCATCGAAAGGGATGCTCGAGGGGTGAAAGGGGTAAGAGCCGGTGGCGATGATGATATTATCTCCCCAAATGCGTTCCTCCGTCGGCCCTGAGACGCGGATAGTGTGAGCATCGTCAAAGGAAGCTGTTCCATGGTAGATGTGCACGCCGTGGCGCAAGAGGTTCTCATAAGTCTCTTGATTGGCAGATTGGGTGACCAGATTTTTGCGGTACAAGAAGTCTTCAATCGAAGCCTCATGTTTTAGATCGCGGTCGATCCCGTAGAGCCCCTTTTCGTATTTTCCCGAAAAATAAAGCGCCGTCTCTTTTAGCGTTTTCGAAGGCAGAGTTCCGGTCACAACCATTGCTCCGCCGAAGAGCTTCTCTTTTTCAATGATGGCGACCTTGTGGCCAAAGTAGGCCGCTTTCACCGCAGCCTTTTCACCTGCGGGACCTGTGCCGATCACAATTAGTTCGTATTTGTTCATCACCTCATTAATATTGAAAGATTTATTATTAAGAAATAGTCATTTTTTTCTAGTGGAAAAACTCTGAATGTTCACAATAAGGCAAAGCATCACTATCTATGGGAGAGAGTGTGGACGCACAGCAAGTACAGCTCGATTATCAGGCCGAGATGCTCGTCAGCAAGATCAAGCATTACCTCATCACCACCATGGGGGTTACGATCGATGAGGCGAACGCAGAGGAGTTCTATCGAGCCTTTGCGCTCACATTGCGCGAAGAGATCATGATGAATTGGACGGCATCCGTACATACGATTAGAAAAAAGCAGGTGCGCATGCTCTTCTACCTCTGCATGGAATATATGCCGGGGCGGCTCATGGGCAATAATATTACCAATATCCACGCCACCGACCTCGTCCAGCTGATGATGAAAAAAGTGAATCGCAATCTGGACGATGAGCTACGCATGGAGCCGGATGCGGGTTTAGGCAACGGCGGCCTTGGGCGCCTCGCGGCATGCCTGCTCGATTCATTGGCCAGTTTACAATATCCAGCCATGGGTTATGGCCTGCGTTATCAATATGGGATTTTCGATCAGGAGATTTGGGATGGCGTGCAGGTGGAGCGCCCTGATATTTGGCTGCTGCACGAGAATCCCTGGGAATTTAGACGCGATGACCACTCTGTGGCGGTCAACTATGCTGGGCGCATAGTGCCTGCTACCAATAAAAAGGGTGTGGAGGTCTTTGATCTGGTCGATTACGAAGAGGTGCGGGCTCTCTCGTATGATACGCCGATCATTGGCCATAAGGAGACGTCCGATTTCAAGGTAATCACTCTGCGCCTTTGGACCACTAAGGAATCGCCGCGCAACTTCCTTCTGCAGCGCTTCAATGCCGGACAGCTAGATCAAGCATCTGAAAACTCGATGCTGACCGACGTGCTTTATCCCAATGATAATAATGAAGTCGGCAAGCGTATCCGATTGAAGCAAGAGTTTCTGCTCGCGTCAGCCTCTATACACGATATCATTAGACACCACCTCAAGTACTTTCCCGACATGTCCCAGTTTGGTGACAAGGTGCGTATTCAGATCAATGACACGCATCCTGCGCTAGTGATCGCTGAACTTATGCGTTTGCTCACGAAGGAGCACGATTTTGGCTGGGGTGAAGCGTGGGAGGTGGTCAAGGCGTGCTGCAGCTATACGAATCATACGGTTCTGCGCGAATCGCTAGAGGAGTGGAATCAGCATCGTTTGCAATATCTTCTGCCGCGTCAGTACCAGATCATCGAACAGCTCAATTTAGAGTTTTGCAATGAAATTCGCAAAAAATATCCTGGCGGTGAAGATCGCGTGCAGCGTATGTCCTTCATCGAAGGAGGACAGATACGCATGGCCAATCTAGCCATCTTCGGTTCACATCGCATCAATGGCGTGGCGGCTTTGCACACAGAGATCTTAAAAACGCGCATTTTCAAGGATTTCTATGAGATGTTCCCGGATAAGTTTGTCAATGTCACAAATGGCGTAACGCATCGTCGCTGGGTGGTCTACGCCAATCCCAGCCTTGAAGAGTTCATTTCCAAACGCATCGGCGAGGGCTGGATCGCAGACTTTCCTCAAATTCGCGATTTGGCGAAATTTGCCGGCGATCCAGAAAGCCAAAAAGAGTTCTGGGAGATCAAGCAATGGAATAAAAAAGCGCTGATCAAATACCTGCTGGAAAAAAATCCTATTCGTGATTTTCACGGAAGGCCGATCGGTTTCTTTTCTGTACTTGGAGAGGATGCGCTTTTTGATGTGCAGGTCAAGCGTTTTCATGAATATAAGCGCCAGCTGATGAATGTGCTGCACGTGCTGATGATCTACCATGAGCTGAAAGCTAATCCTTCCGCGCGGAAAGTGAAAAGAATGGTCATTATCGCAGGCAAAGCTGCGCCCGGGTATGAGGTAGCAAAAAACGTGATCCGCTTGATCTATTGCGCTGCACGCAAGATCAATGCGGATCCTGTGACTAACCAGATGCTCAAACTAGCATTTGTGGAAAACTACAATGTCTCGCGTGCCGAAACCATTATTCCAGCTGCTGACCTCTCGCAACAGATCTCAACTGCGGGCATGGAAGCCTCAGGCACGGGCAACATGAAGCTCGCCATGAACGGCGCGCTGACCATCGGCACTGAAGATGGCGCAAACATCGAGATGCACCAGGAAGTTACGGATAAATGGTGGCCATTTTCGTTTGGCTACAGCGCAGCGCAAATTGCCGAGATGCTCGATAAAAAAAGCTACAATGCATGGGATGTTTATATGCATAACCCGGCGATTAAGGGTGCGATGGATGCTCTACGCGACCATTCGCTCGCGGTGAACGAGGCTGAACATGAAGCGCTCTCCTCGCTATATCATTCGATTCTCGACCATGAAAATTCTAATGTGCCAGATCGCTACTTTGTCTTGGGAGATCTGCAATCCTATTACGATATGCAGAAAAAGGTCGAAGCGCTATTTGCCACACCTAACGCCTGGGCTGAATACGCTATTCACAACATCGCTGCGATGGGAAAGTTCTCTTCCGATGAGACGGTGACCAACTACGCCAAACTAGTTTGGAACCTTGAAAAATGCCCAATCGATGCACAAGAACTCGCCAAAGTCCGCGCAGACTACAGCGAGCACGACAAGTGCCGCATCTTTAACCCCATGCCCGCCGCCAGCTAAATGTACCTCACAAGTTATTCAATATAAGTATTCTATATGTCGTTATGTAAAAATGCTATCGCTAATAGCATTTTTACATGCAAAACGCCATTTGCGTTGGCAAATTGCATAACTTTCTCTCTTGATATGCCTATGCCTGAGAAGGCTCATGGGCATAAGATTCGTAGACGATATGGACATAACGGGCTTTGTTGAATAATCCGGATTTCCCTAAGCGAGTTTTTTGGAGTGCTGCGGCTTGACGCAGCTTTTTTCCGCCGAGGCTGTTGAAGACACGAGAAGGTCCTGTGGACCTTCGCAGTGCGAAACAGGTGAGCAAAGCGAACCGGGGCGCCAGTCTTAAACAATAGAAGCTGCGATGCGTCAAGCCGCATCGGAGAGAAAGCGGTGTCAAGCCACACGCACTCCAAAAAGCTCGCTTACGCTCGCTCAAGAAAGAATCCAGGAGATATGTAACGCCGATTTATTCAACAAAGCCGACATAACGGACAAAAGGTGGACATCCCCAAGAAAATACCCACTAGAGCGGTCCAGTTAAGAGGCCTTATTGCACAAAGATCCAAGAATTAACCACAGAGTCACAGAGAACACAGAGTGAAGAAAGAAGAGAGAAATATCTTCGCGGACGAAATGTCCACGAAATTCATAAGCTGATGTTTGTCCAAGATTTTAGTGCATGATGTACTCATCATGCACGATGGGAAGGCCCCATTTGCTGGAGAGTTCTGCAAATTTTCCGCTTTTTTTAAGCTTGTCGATGGTGGCGTTGAACGCTTCGATTAGAGGCAGGGCTTTGTCGTGCAAGGCGATCATGCGCAGGCCCTGGTCGGTGAGCGGAGCGCCAACGACTTTAAGTTGGCCGTGATAGAGATCGTCGCAGTAAGCCGAAGCCTGCAAGCCATCGACTACTGCGCCGTCGATATGGCCCATGACCATCGCGTTAAACGCATCGGGGATCGAATCGAAGGTGCGGATGATGATCCCGGGGAATTTTTCGATCAGAAGAGCGTCGGCCGTACCTGAGATGACCGCAACTTCTTTGCCTGAAAGCTGCTCAAATGAGGTAACCTTTGAGTCTTCTGGTAGCACGAGCACAGGCCCCGTGAGCAGGAAGGGGTGTGAGAAGTCATACTGTTTTTCATAAAAGATATAGGGTTGCATCGAAGAGAGAATCGCGTCATATTTCTCTTTTTGCAAATTGGAGAGCAGGTTGTCCCAATTCTCTTGCACTTTGGCCACTTTAATCTTTTGAAGGTGCGCCACTTCCTGCAAAAGCTCCGTAGTGAAGCCTAGAATCTGCTTATCTCTTCCCATGAAATTCATCGGATACCAGCTGGGATCGATAGCTACGGTCCACTCTTTTCCGCGTGGCCCGCCGCCGCAAGCATACAGAAGTAAGCATGTGAAAAGAAAAAGCAGGAGTGAAAAATGACGTCTTGTCATACTCGTATCCTAACAGAAGAAGCAGGAAATAGTCATCATGCACTTATTTGTGAACTTCGGCGGTCCGCGAACGCTCGATGAGGTCGAACCGTTTTTGATTACACTACTCACCGATGAAGATGTGATCCGCACCAAATTGCCCGGGTTTATTCAGCGCAGACTTTTTACACGCCTGGCAAGAAAAAGAAGCATGAGAATCAGAGAAGACTATCGCAAAATTGGCGGAAAGTCGCCGATCTTCGACGATACTGAAGCTGTAGCGAGAGAAGCGAGTCTGCTGACGCAGCGCCCCATGCTCACATTTCATCGCTACCTTCCTGAGACGCACGCCACATTTTTAAGCAATTTAGACGGCTTTGCCGGAGATGAGATCACCATCTTTCCACTCTTTCCGCAGTTTAGTTATGCCACTACCGGAAGCATCGCGCGCTTCTTTCAACGCTTTGTAAAACCGGAGATCGTCAAAAAGATGCGCTGGATCAAATCCTATGCGGCACATCCAGCTTATGTGCAATCTATGCAGAGATGCATCCGGAATTTTCTTGAGCAACAGAGCCTCTTGGAAGAAGAGACGATCCTGCTTTTTTCCGCTCACGGTCTGCCGCAAGAGTATGTCGACGCAGGCGATATTTATGAGAGCGAATGCCGGCAATCTTTCCATGCCATCGCGCAAGCGTTTCCCAAAGCGCTTTCTATTCTGGCTTATCAGTCGAAGTTTGGAAAAGGCGAGTGGCTGCGTCCATACACAGATGAGACGTGCGAAGCGATCCTCTCTTGGCATGCCGGCAAAAAGCAGGTCGTGTTCGTGCCCTTGTCTTTTACCTCAGATCACATCGAAACGCTCTTTGAGATGGAAGAGCTCTATCTGCCCATCATTCGCGAGCAGGGCCTCAGCGCATACCGCTGCCCAGCGCTGAATCGCCGTCCGGATTGGATCGGAGCCATAGCCGAGATCCTCAAGGAGCCCAACCTCTGCACTAACCAGATGCTTATCCGCACGTCTATCAAGTAAAAAGGATGCACTGAATGTCGGGTCTTAGTTGTTGTATGTGCTGCTTATCAGCAGCATTCAGGCTCATCTCATTGAATCCGGTTGTGTCGTGGACGGTTAGCTTTTTTAGTCCGCGCATTTTGGCTAAGAGATAGCTCAATCCTGCCATGGTGATCTCGCCTTCCTCAAGTTTAAGTTCGGAAAGGTCACAACGATCTGCAAGGGCTTTTAAGAGAGAATCTGAAGGATCAATAGATAGCTTGTCAAGGGCGCCAAAATAACGCGTAAGATTGAGCGACTCTTTATCAGACAACCATGGTAAGACGAGTTCTTTAAGATGTGGGAGGTTCAACAAAAGCCGAACTGTTCCTGGATGCGAGATCCTACAACCGCCCATTGCAAGTTTGGAGAGGAGTTTGAGATTTATAATCGCCTCGAGACAGGCGTCAGTTAACTGTTCATTCCAGCTTATAGCGAGCGCGGTAAGCCGAGGGGTATGCGAGAGAATACCTATCAGCTGGTCGTTTGTAAAATCTAAGTGGGACAGATCGAGATTCCTCAAGTTTTTAAGCAGCGGGGCTGCAGAGAGAAGACCTGCGCCAGTGACCTTGCCTGTGAACCCGGTGTTGACAATATCGAGCTCTTCCAGACGAGGCAGTCTTTCTAAAACGGCCTCTAAAATAGAGTCGGTAATTTCACTATTTTCACTAAGCCCGAGGCTTCTAAGCAGAGGGGTCTGCGACACAATATCTAGGATATGCGTATCATTGTGGTTAAATTTAAGCTCTCGTAAATTCCTTAAAGTAGCGGGACAAGCAAGTAGCGCACCCGAGCAGTCACCTTCATCAGTACGCGATATATCTAGACTGGTCAATTGAGGATTTGTCTTTAAAAGTGCTAAGAGCGAATCATTCGGGATACCAGCCCATCTGCATCGGAGCGAGGTAAGGGTGCGGCAGTGCGCTTCCATCCCCGTGAATGCGTGGTTCTGCGTATCTGTTTGCTCATAAGTTAGTTCCTGCAAATTCGGACATGCTTTCAGCGTGTTGAGAAAGAGCGCGTTTGTTAACTCGACAACTCTTTCGCCTTCTTCGCTAATATCTAAGACTGTGCAATGTGGAAATGTGACATGTTCAAACTCGCTGATTAAATTTCTTTCTACACCATCTGCACCTCTTATAGTTAAAGGCGCGTTGGATAGATGGATGACGCGTACATTCTTCATCATGCCGTAGGGGACTCTGAATAGGTCGGCTTTTAAAAGCATGCGATACTGATCGAGTTCTCTGAGAGCAGCCGGCGTGCGGGTATCGAGTGTCCTGCGCTCTGCGAAATACTGTGGAAGGTATTGAGTAACGATATTTCTAAATACTTTCGCGACTCCACTCATGCACGCAAGATCTGCGGCATCGCCAAAAAAAAGCGCGTGCTCAATAAGGTCAACAGGGAGATCATAAATATTTTTTTTGGATTTAACGACCGCCTGCTCAGCAGTCGAAGTGTGAGATGGGGCTGCTGTTCTTCGCCTTACAGAACGCGTAAAAGTAGCATCGTCTTGCGTATCAAGAGAAGAAGCAACAAAAACAGGAGCAGAGGTTAGTGTGGGAAAGTTTGTAGAGCCTGTCATACGTAAATGATTGGAATATTGGGTCTTAATTTTTCTAAGAACCGTGCATGAGCATTCGCGCCCATGTCATCTATTAGGGTTTCGTCGAAAATGAGCTTTATACGTCTTTGCGTCTTGCCTAAGAAATAGCACAACATTTTCATGGAGATATGGCTATCACGAAGGGTCAATGTGCAAAGATCAGAACAACGGTCAGCCAGAGCTTGCAGGGCATCATCTGCTGCCGGTGTAACAGGGGCATCACCTGGACAATCAATAGATAGAGTTAACGTTCTGAGAGAGCCACAATAGCGCATAAGCCCAGACAATTCTTCTGCAGGCAAAAATGGCATAGAAACTTCTTTAAGATGCTGGAGCTTCAATAAAAGCTGAATCACTCCACGCGTCGTGATCTCACAGCCAATAATTTCAAGTTTTACCAGGGATTTGAGATTTATAATTGCCTTGAGGCAGGCATCAGTTAGCTCCCGATTAAACTTTATATTGAGTTCTGTAAGCTGAAGGAGGTGAGAGAGGATGGCTATCAGCTGATCATCTGTAAGTTTTAGGTGGCCTATGCCAAGCTTTCTCAAATTATTAAGCCGCGGAGCCAGAGCGACAAGCCCTGCGCCAGTAACTTCTGTGTCGCTAACATCGAGTTCTTCTAGATGGGGCAATCTACTTACAAGGGCTTCTAAAATAGTGTCGGTAATGCGTGCATGGCCACCAGGATTGGAAAGTCCAAGAATTTTAAGCAGTGGGGTCTGTGAGCAGATATCTATGACTTTTGTCACTTCATCCGGCTCCGGTAGAATTGCAAGTTCTCTTAAGTTTCGTAAAGTATCAGGACAAGATAGAAGAGCATCCGGATATCCGACTGTATGGACATTCGATAATTCTAGACAGGTCAAATGAGGATTTACCATTAAAAGTGCTTTGAGCGAATCACTTGAGATACGGGCTTTTCCGCATCGTAGTGAGGTAAGATTGCGACAGTGCGCTTCCATCCCCGTGAATGCGTGGTCCTGCGTATCTGTTTGCTCATAAGTTAGTTCCTGCAAATTCGGACATGCTTTCAGCGTGTTGAGAAAGAGCGCGTTTGTTAACTCGACAACTCTTTCGCCTTCTTCGCTAATATCTAAGACTGTGCAATGTGGAAATGTGACATGTTCAAACTCGCTGATTAAATTTCTTTCTACACCATCTGCACCTCTTATAGTTAAAGGCGCGTTGGATAGATGGATGACGCGTACATTCTTCATCATGCCGTAGGGGACTCTGAATAGGTCGGCTTTTAAAAGCATGCGATACTGATCGAGTTCTCTGAGAGCAGCCGGCGTGCGGGTATCGAGTGTCCTGCGCTCTGCGAAATACTGTGGAAGGTATTGAGTAACGATATTTCTAAATACTTTCGCGACTCCACTCATGCACGCAAGATCTGCGGCATCGCCAAAAAAAAGCGCGTGCTCAATAAGGTCAACAGGGAGGTCGTAAATATTTTTTTTGGATTTAACGACCGCCTGCTCAGCAGTCGAAGTGTGAGATGGGGCTGCTGTTCTTCGCCTTACAGAACGCGTAAAAGTAGCATCGTCTTGCGTATCAAGAGAAGAAGCAACAAAAACAGGAGCAGAGGTTAGTGTGGGAAAGTTTGTAGAGCCTGCCATTAAAACAACCTGATATATTTAATACGACTATTTTACAGGGTTTTTTAATAAAAAAACAGTTTAAATATTATTTTAATAATATTTGATAATTTCTGGTGAAACCAAGCTTTGTATGTAAAGAAAAAAAATTAAAACACCGAGAACACCGAGTTGACACCGAGAACAAAATTATCCCTTATATTCCCCCCTCGGTGTGTCTCGGTGCTCTCGGTGTTTAGTTTGCCGATTAATGCAACAACATCGAAGAGCTAGATAAATATTGCTTTGAGCACGAAGTAACAGAGTACGCTCATGATGGCGCTGGCAGGGATGGTCACGATCCAAGAGAGGATGATCTCGCCTACCATGCTCAGGTTGAGGGCGCGGAAGCCGCGCGCCATACCTACGCCGAGAACTGCGCCGACGAGGCAGTGAGTGGTTGAAATGGGCAGGCCTAATTTCGAGGCGATTAAGATGGTGGTGGCGGAGCCGAATTCGGCACAAAAGCCGCGTGTGGGAGTAAGCTCGGTGATCTTTCGGCCGATGGTCTCCATCACGCGCCAGCCGTAAGTGGCGAGGCCGATCACGATGCCGACGCCGCCGAAGGCGAGCAGCCAGGTGGGTACAGGCGAGACGTCGGGAATCACGCCGTTTTTGATGATATTGAGTACAGCCGCCACCGGTCCAATAGCATTGGCTACGTCGTTGGCGCCGTGGGCAAAGGCTACAAAACAGGCGCTTAAGATCTGTAGATAGCCGAAGAGTTTTTCCACCACATGGTATTCTGAGGATTTTTCGGTAAAGCTGGTGTCTTTGCGCAGCTGCTGCGAAAGCGTTCTAACCTCTTCGAGCAGCACGCCGACCTTGTCGTGAGTTTCATGCGAGGAGGAGACGTGCACGCGCTGCAAGTGTTTCACGGCTTTCTCTAAGCTGATCACATGTTGCGGGAGATGTCTTGAGCTGCTCGCTTCAGCCGTGAGAGGAAAAGCCACGCGCTTCAAGATGAAATAGACGATCGTACCGGCGGCCAAACCGACCAGTAGCGCGATGCCGATGGCTTGAGGGAGCGAGATGGTCAGATCGAGGTTTTCAAGGCCGTTGTAGAGCAGGCTTAAAGTGAAGATGCTGAAGACGACGAAGATCACACTCGGAAAGAGTTTGAGCGTGGCTTGCGTGGGGTTCATCATGTAGAGAATTTTTCTCTGCAGAATATAAAAGAGGAGGTAGGAGAAGAGGCCGCTCAAAAGCGGCGAGATCACCCAGCCAAGCACAATGGCTCCGACTTCCGCACCTCTAATGGCATCGACACCGCCAATGAGGACGCCGAAGCCGAGGATGGCACCTACAATCGCATGTGTAGTGGAAACAGGCCAACCGCACATCGAAGCGATCTGCAGCCATATGCCAGTGCCGAGAAGAGCGCCACACATGCCGAGGATCAAAATGAGCGGCTGCGAGATGAAGAGATTGGTATCGATCAATCCCTTTTGCATCGTTTCCGTAACCGGGGCGCCGACAAAGAAAGCGCCGCAGAATTCTAGAATACCGGCTAAGATCACCGCACGCCGAAGAGTGAGGGCGCCGGACCCAACTGAGGTCCCCATCGCATTGGAGACATCATTTGCTCCAATGTTCCATGCCATGTAAAACCCTATGGCAAGGACAAGGAATCTTAAAATCGATTCGGCTTCCATTCCCTAACTTTATTTTAGTTCAAGTACCATGCGGATGCGGTTTGCGAGCTTCTCCGAAAGTTTGGAGAGATTAGCTATTTCTTCGATTAAGTTATGCCAGAGATAAAAATCGGGCGCAGCAAGAGTTTCTCCGCTGGAAAAGAGCTGTTTCATCAATCCTCTTTGCATGAGGTCGACCTCGTGCTCTTTATAGGCGGTCTGTTCGACCATCTCCTTCACTTTCTCGGCTTCGATCCCACCGAAAGAGGCCTCTAATAGCTCGTCGATCTCTTCGATGATGTGTTTTGCGTCCCAGAAGACGAGCGAGCTCTTTTGGAAAAGCGCCGGCACCTCTTCCTTAAAATTCTTAAAAGGCACAAGGGGGCGCAGAGTGAGCAGGATGCCCACATCTTCAGCCCTGTCGGCAATGCTGTCTTGAATGGCCAAGATCTCGAGAAATTGCGCGCGGTCGATGGGTAGAAACAGACTGCGTGGGAGGTGATTGCGGATGTCGTTCTTAGTCAGATCGGCTTCGTGCTCTAGTGTGCAAAGTTCGGTCACCAGTTTTTCGATCTGCTCGCGCTTGGCATCGCGAAGCGATGAGAAAGCTGCCGAGAGTTTCTCCATACAGCTCGCCACCTTGTTCATGTGGCTCTGCAGTGGAGCGAACGGAGACTTACCAAAAAGCTTTGCGATGGTCAGCATTGGTTAACTCGGTAAAAGTGATAGGTTTATATAGCATTAAGCTTAAACTTAATGCAATAAGAAAGGACCAAAAGGACGAAAAGAGAAAATTGAACGGATCGCTTGCCGCAATCCCACCCCTTCAGGGGTGGGTCTAGGCAAGCTATCTTTCAGGCCAAAATCCTTACCGTAGGAGAATCTCTTCCCTTTAGGGAAGAGTTCTTCAAACACCGAGAGCACCGAGGTACACCGAGAAGGATAGAGGGAGAAAAATGTTCTTCTTTTCTCGGTGTACCTCGGTGCTCTCGGTGTTTTAACTAAGGGTTCGTATGATCTTGAGACTGAAAGATTATCCTAGGAAGAGTTTTTCCCTATCCTTTTCAGTTAAGGAGCGCCAGTTGCCGATGGGGAGTTTGCCCAGGGTGAGGCCGCCGATGCGGATGCGCTCGAGGGAGAGAATTTCAAGGCCGGCGCGTTCGACGAGCAGGCGCACCTCGCGCTTTTTGCCTTCCATCACCACGACCTTTAAGGTGCCGCGTCTGGCTTTGACCACGCGTACGGGCTTGACCCAGCAGCCTTCTACTTCAGTACCGCGCGAGATGGTGACCAGCTCATCGTGCGAGATCTCGTTTTTTACTTTGACGAGATACTCTTTTTGGATGTTAGAGGAGGGATGGATGACTTTTTGCGCAAAATGGCCATCATTCGTGACGAGAATTAGACCGGTGGTATCCCTGTCGAGTCTTCCGATGGTAAAGAGCCTAGTGGCCAAAGGCTCGAATAGATCGGTGACGATCTTTTTCGTGCCAACCCTTTTGTTGGAGCAGATGTACCCAGTCGGTTTATTTAGCACGTAGTAGACCTTGGGCTCTTCATTTGCCAGCAACCTGCCGTGCACATGAATGGTGTCATCTTCCCAAGAGACGAGAGTTTGTGGGACGACGACGACCTTACCGTTGACCTTTACCTTCCCGTTGAAAATGAGCTCTTCACAGGCGCGCCTGGAGGCGACCCCTGCGGCTGCGAGAGCTTTGCTAAGACGTTTTTTAGTTTCCATAGGGCGTTATGATAGAGCAGTAATGCAAAAACGGCAAATAAAAAATCATTAATAACTATAAACTATTTTAATATTTCTAATTGTTATTACTTGTTATGCTGGTTGCAGCAACAAAAAGATGACCAGCTTAATTGAGTAAAAGGGAAATTAAACACTGAGAGCACCGAGGTACACCGAGAAAAAAATTAATTCTTGTATTTCTCTCGGTGTACCTCGGTGCTCTCGGTGTTTAATTCTGCCATTAATGTAATAAGAAGGAAGAGATTTTATGCCTATGGATTTACCAGCTCAACATATCGAACAACAAGCTCAGCAACAGCAGCAGCAAATTTTCGCTATCCCTTACGATACGCGTCCGATGGAAGGGCCGCTTCGCCCAGGCGAAAAGATCGTGCTTCACGGCGGCATCATGATTGCCAACCATACCGATGAAGAGGTCTTTATTAGAGAAGATTTTCTTTTATACAAGGGCGGCTATCACATCACGGTGATCCATCCACCCACAGGTAATGTGCTGATTTCAGGTCAGCAATCTCCAATGAATGCCGGATATCTTTTTATCATTATCGACGGCCAGCCTGTGCTCGAGAAGGTCGAACGCAATAATTCCTAAGATGATATCATCAATTTTTTAAGCCGCATGAGGTGAGATCATGGCAAAATTGGTGATGCTCAGACACGGACAGTCAGAGTGGAATAAGAGCAATCTTTTTACGGGCTGGGTAGATATTCCGCTCAGTCCCGAAGGCATTCAAGAATCGATCGAAGCGGGGAAACGCATCGCGCACATCCCATTCGATGTGATCTTTGTCTCGTCTCTGGTTCGAGCGTTGATGACCGCTATGTTGGCCATGAGCGTGCATAGTTCCAAGAAAATTCCCTGTATCCAGCATCCGCATCAAGGCAAACTCGAAGACTGGGCAAAGGTTTACAGTGAAGAGGCAAAAAAGCAGTGCATCCCGGTAATTACGGCCTGGGAACTGAATGAACGCATGTATGGCCGTTTGCAAGGCATGAACAAAAAAGAGATGATGGATAAATTTGGCGAGGAGCAGATCAAGGTTTGGCGCCGCAGTTTTGACACAGCGCCCCCCGATGGCGAGAGTTTAGCCATGACAGCTCAACGCGCGATCCCCTACTTCAAGCAAAAGATCATTCCCTACTTGGATGAAGGAAAAAATGTGTTCATCTCTGCCCATGGAAATTCTTTGCGCGCCATCATGATGGAACTCGATGGATTGAGCAAAGAGCAGGTCGTTAGCCTTGAGATTCCTACCGGTGTGCCGATTGTCTATAACTTTCACAATCATCATTGGGAAAAAGAAGTTGGAGAATAG
Source organism: uncultured Chlamydiales bacterium (assembly GCA_963709365.1). Taxonomy (GTDB): domain Bacteria; phylum Chlamydiota; class Chlamydiia; order Chlamydiales; family Rhabdochlamydiaceae. Next base: position 1,690,721 of record CAVPVU010000002.1, on the reverse strand, counting down.
ACCTCTTGCGTAATTCGCTTTGCCCGAAAAAACCGAAGATTTTTTTTCTGGTTTTTAGAGCCAGCTTGCTGGCTCGTGTCGCATTGACGAGGCGACCCAAATTGGGTCGGTGAGGAGATGCGATAAAAATCAGAGGAAAAAGGGCGGTTTTAGCGGGCAAATGGAAATTACACAAGAGGTTCTCTAATTGCGCACAAGGGTTATCCACTCTCTTTTTTCTTTTTCTCCTGAGCCTCTCTCGCCGTTTGTGCAGCGAAGGGAATAAAAAGGGCGTAACGATTTTCAGCATATCAGTTTCTAGGCTCTTATATGAGAACAATTCCATGGTTCTCTTCGGGGTCTTTTATGGAGAACTACGTTTGGGTTCTCCGCCCCATTATGCCTTCCGATGAAAATAGGCAAGACAATGTCTATTACGGCTTCTAAGAGCCAACCTCTTGTCGTCTTTGCCTATTCCTTCGGTTTGTTTCTCACAAAAATTTAGATCCTACTTTTTCTTAAAAAATCGCGACCGTTTTTGTTTTATGCCGCCTTTGGCTCGCCATAAATAAACTCTTTTTCTTCAAGCATCATCCGATGCATGATCACTGCCAATTTTCGCCCTACTGCTACAGCTGCTTTCTTAAGCCCCTTTTTCCTCATAATTTTTAGCCCCCAAGCTTTCAGCTTGCTCCACTTTTTGCTCCGAGTCAGGATCACTATGCCTGCTTCGACTAACAGAAATCTGAGTTCTTTTGATCCACATTTGGAGGTTTTCCCCTGCCTTTGGGTTTCCCCTGAAGCATATTGCGTTGGAGTCATTCCTAAATATGCACCTACTGAACGGGATTCTTTAAAACGGGTCGCATCAAAAATTTCTGCTTTGTAGGTCAGGGCTATTACAGGTCCGACTCCAGGCACCGTCATAAAACGTCGAACTTCTTTGTCATTGTAGGCTATTTCTAGCATCTTTTTATCGATCTTTCCTGTTTCTTCCACGAGCTTATCAAAGGCATCTAACAAGCATTTTATACTCAAAATGACGATCTCCTGGCAGCTTTCAATCTGTTTCATAACAGCCACTGAAAATCTCTTGGCTGATACAGACCCAAACCGTATTCCATATCCTTTAAGCAGCCCTCTAACCGTATTTTTGAGGTGGGTTTGTTGCTCAACTAGAGCTCTTCTCGAAGCCAACAAAATGGTTCTATTTATCGATTCTTCTGGCTTGCAATGCACTCGCGTATACATTCCGGAACGAAGGGCTTCAGCAATTCCTCGGGCATCGTTTTTGTCGGTCTTGTTTACCTTCAATGCAAGAATAGGACTTAGCTTTCTGGCATCCATGCATATGGCATCAATAGCCCTTTCTTTGAATCCAGTGAGTAGATAAGGTGTTAGTGAACCACTCTCAAAACCAACACTCATTTCTTCAAGACCAGTTTTGATAAATAATCGGCTATGAGATGGGGATCCGTATTCTCCGAACCCTCATGGATAATTTTGCCTTGCTCATTTATCACGCAGATAAAAGTTCTTTTCATTGATACATCTAGTCCAATATAATGCTTCATGGGTTGCTCCAATTTTTTGCTCTTTATGAGCAGGTTTTACATTGGAGAGTTTATACTACTCCGTTTAAGGAGCAACCCCTTGTTAACGCGCAATTATGGCATGTCTAATGAAGAGCGTTTATCTCGATAATCAAACTGAGGCGCGGCCACTTTCACGCATATTAGAGCAGATGCTCTCGCTCCAGCGCGAGCAGTGGGAGCTCTCGGCGATGCCTGAAGTGCGTGAGCAGTTTATTTTATCTACGGTAAACAAAGCTGAGCGCAGTATCTCGGCACAGCTAGGCATGGCAGAGCAGGACGCCTTTCTCTTTGCGCATAGTGGAGAAGAAGCTATCGATAAACTCTTTCTCGCCACCTATCTCGATCTGGTTCGCGAGACTGGGCGTACGCATTTTCTCACCCTGCCTGGTGAGATCAGCGCGATTGATTCGGCTGGTAAACGAATGGAGAAATTGGGCTGCACAGTCAAAACTCTGCCACTCAATGCCCAAGGGCAGGTTACGCGTGCGGTTTTGGAAGAGCACATTCGCGCGCGCACAGCGCTCGTCTCTCTCTCCTGGGCGCATCCTCTCACCGGCGTGATCCAGCCAATTAGCGATCTTGGTGAAGTGTGCAAAGAAAAAGGCGTTAAGCTGCATGTCGATGCCAGCGCTGTGCTGGGCAAACTCTTCTTTCGCTTTCAGAATTTCAACATCGACTTTCTAACTTTTGATGGCAGAGCTTTGCATGCGCCTACAGGTGCAGCTGGTCTAATCGTCAAAGCAGGCAGCCTACTCAATACGCTTAAAGAGAGCGCTCTGAGTCCTACGGCCCCTGCTGCCATGCTCCAAGCCCTGGCGCTCGCCATCGATGAGCTGCAACAGTCGCTCGACCATGTCTGTCTTGAGACAGCGCGTCTTAGAAATAAACTAGAAGAGGAGCTAAAGGCGCATCTGCCAGATGTGATGCCACTTTTTGCAGATAGTGAAAGAGTGCCACATATCAGCGCGCTGGCATTTCCTGGCGTGCATGCTGAAGCGCTGCATTTTCTGTTAAACAGGCAAGGAATCTATGCTCGTGTAGGTGGCGAGGCTCTTGTGCCGCTGCTCACCGCCTGCGGCATGGATAGCACGCTCGCGCACACCACGCTGAGTTTTGCTCTCTCATACGAGACTAGCGATGCGGAGATCGATTACGTCATCGAAAAGATCATTGCTGCGGTGCATAAACTGCGCCAGGGCAGTAGGTGCCTTGTATGATACACGCATTTCAGTAAAAAGCTACTCGCCCGCGTCGAGAGCGCGGCCAACATGGGCTATTTCACCCAGGAAGATGCGCGTGAACGTATGACGCGTCTAGCGGTTGGAAAAGCGGGAGACCTGACTAAGGCTAAGTGCGTGCATTTCTACTTTCTGGTCGATCTGTCCGATGGTGTGATCGCCGATGCCAAATATCAAGTTTTTGGACCGCCTGCACTGATCGGTGCAGCGGAGAGCGCCTGCGAACTGGCTTTGCGCAAGAACTACGAGCAAGCACGCCGCTTCTCGGCTGACTTAATCGATAAGCAGCTGCGCGACAAAGATGGCGAGCACGCCTTTCCGGAGGAGTCTGCCTGGGCGTTGAATCTCGTGCTAGAAGCGATCGAAAACGCCGCTGAACAGTGCATGGATATTCCGATTGCAGACGCTTACCTCGCGCCGCCGATCTCGCCTCAAGAGATGGATTTTAGCGAGAAACGCGAATATCCTGGCTGGAGAGAACTCTCCTCTGTGCAAAAAATGGCGGTGCTCGAAGAGGTGATTGCGCAAGACATCCGTCCCTATATCGAACTCGATGCGGGCGGTGTCAAAGTCATCGATTTTATCGGCGAACGCGAGGTCGTCATCTCTTATCAGGGAGCCTGCACCTCTTGCTATTCAGCGACGGGTGCCACGCTGAACTCCATACAAGAAATTTTACGCGCTAAGGTCTTTCCCGATCTGGTAGTGACCCCTCACTTTTAATTTTAATTTGTCGATTTCTTGCTTTGATAACTATCGAGTTGCGTATTAAAATAGTGCCCTCTTAGAAGAGGGAGTCAGGTTTATGGCAATGAGTATTAGGCCAGATCCACAACCGTTGCGTCAAAGGCTTGAAACTGAACTTCACGGTATCGAGAACAAGCGCATGGGCGATGAGCGCTGGTACGAGGTGGAAGGAGATCGGCTGGTGTTGCACGAACGTCCCCGAGATTGGTGGGCGCTTTTTTGCAAATTTTTGAGGCGCCTCTTTACCAGCGAACTTTCCACAATTGAACGCAAATTTGAATCGATCACACAGCTTGTCGAAGATTATCTAGATGCCGAGAATAACCCAAACGACCTTTCACAGTTTTTACTTCGCTACACGCTTGCTATCAATGAACTCTATCGCTGTGCGGCCAGGATGCAGCAGGCTCGGCGGATTTCTGAGAATGCGCTTACGCACATGCGCGCTCATCCGAAAACTGAACGTTTGATCATCACTGAACAAGATTCAACACAGACTATTCGAGTTGGCGGGCGAGCATATCACCCCTACCGCTTTATGTGTGGCGTAACTTTACGAACGGACTTACCAGGACAACAAAAGGTCAGATTTAAATTGGCAAACGAAGCTGGCCCAGAAAGACAAATATGCGCAAAGGTATACCCGCACAAACACAATGGCCAGATCGCTTTTGAATCGCATGGAGAGCCTCAGGAGATCTGGGCTGAAATTACACAAGAAATTGCGTTAAAAGCTATTCACCACAACTGTGCTGAAGTGACATTTCGCGATTACGGCGATCGCCTAGATGCTGGGCGCTTTCGTAGGAGTAGCCAAGAGGAAAGGGGTCTCTTGCGCTTTACAAGCCATAGCAGTCAGAGCATGCAAATCGTCATTTCCACTGAAGAGAGAGAAGTGCACCGGTTGACTGTTGGCCCCTCGGAAAGCCAGGATTTTTCTGTGCCGGAAGAGCTTAGAAGTAGCGCTCTCAAAGTGCAAACTATTTTCAGCACAGCAAGACAAGCATTTAAACCTTGTAAGCTCGCGCATTATTCTTTTGAGGTGATCCCTTACACCGGTACTGACTCGCTTCTAATGCAAACAGTCAGACCGTACTGGGTAAGTCGTAGAGGAGAGGCGCGAGCTCAGATGATCGTGGCTGGACAGCAAGAAAGATTTGGTGGCGAGAAGCATGGAGAGTTAAAGTTATATGTCATGGAAGTCCCCGGAATCTTTACACAACACCATTTGCTCGACTCATCGTATAAATTTAACCTACCTTCCCACGATTCATTAATCCGGCACCTTGCGCACTATCTCGCTGATCAACCAGGCAGATTAGAAAGCCTGAGGCAACAGGCCATCTCTATGACGCTTCGAGAAGATGAGGTGACGGGATTGGGAGCTTATCATAACTTATAACACGGTAATAATATGGCAGCAGCAGTAGGCAGCAGAACACAAGCAGAGTTAGATCCATTAGTTCTCAGGCAACAGCTCGATACAGAGCTTCAGGCCATCGAAAACAAGGAGATTGCTGATAACCTCTGGTTTGAATTAAGCGACCAAGGTCGTCTCGTGCTGCGCGCGCGTCCGCTGGATTGTTTGTCGATCATCTGGGAGTTTTTAGCGCGTCTTTTTACGTACAAGCTTTTGCGGCTCGAGCAAAAATTCGAATCGATCACCGAGCGTGTGGATGAATATCTGCAAGCCGAAAACGATGTCAAGCGCATGGGAGATTTTTTAGCGCGCTATACACTTGCCCTGAATGAGCTTTATAATTGCGCGGCGAGGATGCAGCAGGCGCAACGTATCTCAGCGCAGGCGCTGTTGCATATGCTAACGCATGGTATGATCAATGATCTTGTCCTCACAGATCGCGACGAAAACACTACCCATCAAAGAAATGGGTATACCTACCATCCCTATCGCTTTATCAGTTTCGTGACCGTGGTAAATAATCTGCCTGATGCGCGAATAAAACTGCGGTTTCAAAATGCGGAAGCTGTTGGCGCGCAAGCAATGAGCGCTCAAACCCTGCCTTCTCAAAAAATAGACATTTTCTCTTTGGAATCACATGGTGATGGAAATGTTGTTCAGGCCGAAGTAGTAAAAGATTCTGGGGAGATATATACAACGCAGCCTCAAAATTTCAGACCAAAATGCAAAATGGCAGCACATCACGTCTATGTGAGCAGAAACGATGGAGAGCTCAAAATCGATATCGTGCCCCTGAGAGTTGTATCGCAAGGCGAAGAGATACCACATAGATTTACTCCGAGTCAGTCTGTTACCTGGCAACACTCCGCTCCATCTAATTTCGAGCTCGTCACGCTTGATGTGGCTGGGGTCTTTCGAGACAAGGCTCTGCTTTCACGTGGTGACCGAGGGATAAAATGGACTGTTACTATGCAAGAGTTGCAGAATAAACTTACACGCGTGTTGGCACACGATCCCGATCGGCTTGCACAAGTAACAGAAGGCGATGTCATCCTCGCTACTTCGCGACGAGATCAGGTTGCTTACTTAACAAGCTCACCCGCAGTGAGAGCCGCGACTTGACCATCTGGCAGGAGCAAGGCGAGCCTGCCCTCATGATCGATCGACTGGCAGATGCCGCGGATTTTCTGTGATCCATTCGAACAGGTGATCGTCTCGCCATGCAAAGCCAGGCGCGCTTGATAAGCCGCCTGAAAAGGTGCAAAGCCCTCTTTTTCCAAAAGTTCCAGATCAGAAGCAAATTGTGTTACGAGCGGCTCGAGGATCTGGTTTAGATCCCAAGTCTTGCCACTTTGCTGCGCCAGTGAGGTGGCAGGCTGATCGATGGTAGCTAAAAGCTTTTCGGGCAGATTCACATTGATCCCAATCCCTAAAATAATCGCTAGACGCTCTTTAAGCGAGGCAGTCTCACAGAGGATGCCGGCGACCTTTTTGCCGGAGAGTAACAGGTCGTTGGGCCATTTGAGCTTTGGCGAAAACCCTTTTTTTTCTAAAACCGCTGCGCAAGAGAGTGAGAGAACCTGTCCGAGGTTGGCGAGAATGCGCGTCTCTTGGGGAAGTGTGAAAAAAAGAGTAGCGATGATGTTCTGGCCGCGTCCGGAGATCCACTTGCGGTTGAATCGCCCACGTCCGGCCGTCTGCTCAAGCGCCGTGATACAGGTCAAGAGATCTGGATCGAGCGTCCCAGCATTTTTCTTCGCCCAGGTATTGGTCGAATCAAGCGTGTCGAAATGCAGGTAATGGATTTTTTTACTTTTTGTCATAAGTCTCAAATTAAGACCTGAGTATACTCCAGATTAACATAAAAAACGACCATATGAGCATGTGGGACCATAGGTTCTTAAGCCGTATCGATTTCCGCGTTCTACCCATTCTGTTTGGGCTTATGCTCATCAGCTTGCTGGTGATCTCTGCGACCACGGGCGAAGAGGGTTTTTTAACGCCGACCACCAAGAGCCAGCTCCAATGGTTTGTACTGGGCTGGGCTGTCTTTCTCTTCTTTGCGGCCTTCGATTATCGCAAGTTCCGCGAGTGGGCCTGGATTCTGTATGCGGTTGTGCTACTGCTGCTGGTGGGCCTTTTCTTCTCGCCGGCCATTCAAAATGTGCACCGCTGGTACCGCCTGCCCGGCTTAGGTATCGCTGTGCAGCCATCGGAATATGCCAAATTAATCATCGTGATCGCCCTAAGTCGGTTCCTTGAAGGACATGTGCAAGAGATCCGCCAAAATCGAGCGACCTGGCGCGCTATTTTGATCGTGTTTGTGCCCTTTGTCTTGATTTTGAAACAGCCCGACCTCGGCACGGCGCTGGTGCTCTATCCCATCGCCCTGGTCATGTTCTATTTTGGCGGAATCAAAAAAAGAGTCATCGCCATCATGTCCTGCTTAGGCATCGCAGGTCTCGTGTTTGTCAGTCTGATGTTTTTAGGCATCCTTTCGCACGAGGAGATGCGTCCCTATGTGACCAAAGTCATTAAAGAATATCAATACGAGAGGCTCAACCCGAATACCTACCATCAAAAGGCTTCGCAGACGGCGATCGCCTTAGGGGGGCTCACGGGCAGCGGATGGCATAAGAGCGAGTTCACCGGCCGGCAGTGGCTGCCTGCAGCGCATACCGACTCGGTCTTTGCCGCCTTTGCCGAGGAGTTTGGTCTGGTGGGCGTCTTTTTGCTGCTAGTCTTCTTTTTCGGTTTAATCTATTTTAGTTTTCAGGTAACAGCAGTAGCTAAGGACAGTTTTGGGCGCCTTCTCTCCTCAGGGATTACCGTCTATCTGGCGATGCATATGATCGTCAGCATGGGGATGATGTGCGGGTTTTTACCCATCACTGGCGTGCCGCTGGTTTTAGTGACTTATGGCGGCTCCTCCATTTTATCGACGATGACCGCATTGGGGATCTTGCAGAGCATTTATAGCAGAAGGTTTATGTTTTAATGTCTAAGCAGCACGCATTCATTCTCTCGCCGAGTTCTTGGCTGGGCGAAGGCAAAATTCAGCTCAACATGGTGGAAGAGGAGCTGGGCTTTGTGACACGCTGGTCTGTTTCGGATCGCGATGCAGGCGGCAAGATCGAATGCATTCAAGAGATCCAGGTGAAGGGCCTCTCGGATGTGATGCACAACCAGTTTTCGCTCTCTGATATCACTCCTACCAACTTTTCTATCGATCTGGAGAATCCTGCGCTTGGCAGAGTAAATGGCATTGGCATTATCAGCGACAAGGTGATAGGCTGGGAGTTCCGCGTCGAGGATCTCGGATTTGAAGGCTTTGAATTTTATGAGCTGCAACCCGATGGCAGCTATCTGATGCGCGCAGAGTATGCGACCTCAGATCAATTCCGCACCATCATCCGCGGTCGAGTGTGGCAAAAAACGGCTGACGAAAAAGATAAAACCATCGATCAAGGGTTGAACCAAGACCCCGAACAAGAACAGGATACCGAAGAAAATTTATGAGAGCCTTCTTTGCGCTAATCGTTCTGCTCTTTCTCGCTTCCTGTCTTTCTCGTTCCGCCATGATGACTCAAGAGAGTTTTGGCAATATCACGATTGGTACACCTATCCAAGACGTGACTTCTCAATCTGGCGCGCCTTATGCAATCCATTCCAAAGGTGGCGGCATTGAGGAGTATGAGTATGTAGAACGCGTAGGCTCAGAAAGTAGCACGCTGGTTTATGAGAACCACTTCTTCTTGAAAGTCAATCAAGGCGTGGTTGTCGCCAAGCGTATGACCCGCGAAAAACTTCCCGCCTACGATCTAATCTATCAAGAAGATCCCAACTACCCTTACCTCCAAAGCGCTCCCAGAACTCCTTAATAAACGATAGATCGCCATGGAAAAGTTGATTCCTAAACATGGCGGCTTTCGCGGGCTGAAAACCTTTCAGCTTGCACGGCTCATCTATGACATTACGGTGCGGTTCTGCGATCGGTATGTCAAAGGCCGCACTCATGAGCAGATGGTGCAAGCAGCTCGCTCAGGAGTGCAAAACATTGCTGAGGGGAGTCAAGCTTCTGGAACTTCGAAAAAGACTGAACTCAAATTGACGAATGTTGCGCGTGCAAGTTTAGAAGAGTTGCGGCTGGACTATGAAGATTTTCTAAGGCAGCGAGGACTTTGCCGATGGGATGATTTTGATCCGCGACGAAAACAAATCATCACGCAGCGCATCGATAGCGCAGACCAATTTGCCTTATGGGCAAAGAACGCCGTACCTAAACAAGAAGAGATCGCAGAAGCTGCAGCCAACGGGATGCTCGCGCTTCTCTCTATGACTTGCCGTTTTCTCGACCGACAACTAGCAACGCAAGCAGAGGCATTCCAGAAAGAAGGGGGCTTTACTGAACGACTCTATCGCATGAGAAAACAACGGACTGGCCCCCACGGACACACGGACTAGAGAACGGACTTGCACGGACGTCAATGGACGTAAACGGACAGGGCCCCAAAGAGTGGCAAGAGCTATTGTCCTTTGGCCCCCGTCCGTTTACGTCCATTGACGTCCGTTTTCTGTCTGTTGCAGGTCCGTGTGTCCGTAGGGGCCTCTTCCAAAATGGAGGTGGCGAGACGCATTTAAAACTTTTTCATTGAGAAATTGAGTAGAGCGTCATTTTTAGGCCATAGCCATCTACCAATTTGATACCAAAATCTAACGAATTGGTATTTGATACCACAAGATGTTTAAAGTAAATGACTTAGTCGTTGATGTTGGTTTTTGTAAAACTGGTATTTAGTTGTTAAATTGGGAAGAACCAAACTTACCAGGAAAAGGACCTCTCTTTTTTGGAGTGCGTGCGACTTGTCGCCGCTATTTCTCCGCTGAAGCTTGATTCAGCGTCCGTAAGAAGAACTGCGCGAGTGCGGCGAGAAAAGCGGCTGTTGAAGACACGAGAAGGTCCAGTGGACCTTCGCAGTGCGAAACAGGTGAGCAAAGCGAACCGGTCTGCCGCACTCCATATAAGAAGAAAAGTATCAGCTCTTGAATTAGACCGCAGGGGCGGGTTGAGCTTGTGCGCCGAGAGGAGGGAGAGTGTTGACTATTGCAGACATGCGCTCAGCGAAATGCTCTGCGATAAAACGATCTCGAGATTCTGCAGGTTGATTTCGCGATGCGACAATAGCTGCATGCAGAGCTTCTCTAAGCTCTGAGTCTTTAGCCAGAAGAGCATCAACACGTGCTGCTGCATCTGGTGCAATTCTGCCCTGCTTTTTCAAAAAGGTGGGGCCAAGAAGAATGTTGCCAATAACATCACGATTTCGAATTAAATTATTCAGGTTTTCTCTAAGTTCTATGATTTCTGCAGGTGTAAGAGGTTGGCCAGTAGCAAGACCTTCTCTAACCATTGGATTGTACATGTAATATGCGAGGTATTCATCTCTTTGACTGAACTGAGCGCCATCTGCACGCTCACCCGAGAGGAACTGGCTAAATGCTGTTATTGGATGCACGCCAAAGTAATAAGGGATGATCAAGTCGGTTTGGTCTTCTAGGTAAGCATGGCAGAGTGCATAAACAGGTACGCAAAGAAACACTGGCTCTAGGAACACGTATGCAGCTACCACACACGCGAGCATGAAAGAATTTAATAGAATCAGCCCCGCCCCTAACAGATCGTTGCGAGCAGCATAGAGGTCCTGCCACATACGCGTATTGAGAGCTTGTACTTCCGCGCCATCCGCTGCACAGCGTTGTGCGAGTGCACGATAGGCAGCTGCGCAGGCGTGCCAGAGTACGCCTACAGGAGAGACAGCCAACAAGCCGGCCGAATAAAGACCGCGACCGACAACAAGCAAAGCCTCTGGACAGATGCCATTCGGATCTCTGCGTAGAAACTGCGCACCTTGAAATAAGTATTCAGCCGTAAATGAAACTGCCATACTGGAGGCTATCCCTCTTAGATTTGAAAGCAAAAGCTAAAAGGAAGAGATTCCTTTTAGCTTTTTGATTATTGAGCTTTGATTTTGATGTCGACCCCAGCTGCCACAGGCAGGACTTTCAGCTTGTCGATGGTGTCGGGCGTTGGGTTGAGGATGTCGAGCATGCGGATGTGTGTGCGCATCTCAAACTGCTCGCGCGACTTTTTGTCGACGTGAGGTGAGCGCAGCACGGTGAAGACTTCGCGCTTGGTTGGGAGGGGGATCGGACCGGCAATACGCGCACCTGTGCGCTTGGCGGTCTCGACGATATCTGCGGTGGAACGGTCAAGGACGCGTTGATCGTAGCCCTTGAGACGTATTCTGATCTTTTTCTTACTCTGCTTTGCCATAATTCTAGGATGGGTCCTTTATTTTTTCACAATCTCTTCTTGGATCTTAGTTGGAACGCGCTCGAAGTGGCTTGGCTCCATCGTATATGTCGCACGGCCGGAGCTGATCGAGCGCAGCTGTGTCGAATAGCCGAACATTTCGCTAAGCGGAACTTCTGATTCGATTTCCACCAGGTTTTTGAGCGTCTGCTGGTTGAGGATTTTGCCGCGGCGGCGGTTCAAATCGCCGATCACATCTCCCATGAACTGCTCTGGTGTGCCGACGACCACTTTCATGATCGGCTCGAGCAGAACAGGCTTGCACTTGCGTGCGGCTTCTTTTACAGCCATCGAGGCGCAAATCTTAAACGCCATCTCACTAGAGTCGACTTCGTGGTAAGATCCGTAGGTGATGGCCACTTTGACGTCGACCAGCGGATAACCGGCCAGTACGCCTGTGGTGAGTCCCTCCTCAATACCTTTGATACAAGGTTGATGTACTCTTTTGGAATGACACCGCCGACGATCTTGCTGACGACTTCGTTGCCTTTACCCACTTCGTTAGGCTCAATCTCTAAGCAGACGTGCGCGTATTGGCCGCGTCCACCAGACTGTTTGATGTACTTCGTTTCAGTCGAGCCAGGGATCGAGATGGTCTCTTTGTAAGCTACTTCAGGCTTGCCGACGTTTGCTTCCACGCTGAACTCGCGGAACATACGGTCGCGCAAAATCTCAAGGTGAAGCTCGCCCATACCTGCAATAATGGTCTGGCCTGTCTCTTCGTTGGTCTGAACGCGGAAAGTAGGATCTTCTTCAGAGAGAGAGCTCAGAGCTAAGGAGAGCTTCTCGCGATCGCCTTTTGATTTAGGTTCGATAGCCATCGAAATAACCGGCTCTGGGAACTCCATTTTCTCCAAGAGGAGCGGGCTATCTTCAGAGCAGAGCGTATCGCCAGTGCTGGTGTATTTTAGGCCGATGCAGGCAGCGATGTCGCCAGTGAAAAACTCATCGCGATCTTTACGCTGGTTGGCGTGCATCTCGAGCAGACGAGAGACGCGTTCTCTTTTGTCCTTGGTCGTATTGATCAGGCTGGTACCTTTGGTCAGCGTACCTGCATAAACGCGTACGAATGTCAGCCTGCCAACATAAGGATCGGACATGATTTTAAACGCCAGAGCTGCGAGCGGAGCAGTGTCATCTGGAGAAAGTTCCATCGGCTCGCCGGTATCGATGTTGATGCCTTTGATCATGCCGCGATCGAGCGGAGAGGGCATCCAGTTGACCACCGCATCGAGCAGGGGCTGAATTCCTTTATTTTTAAAGGCTGTACCGCAGAGAACGGGATTGATCTTGTTGGTAACCACACCCTTTCTAATTGCTGCATTGATCTCATCTGTGGTGAGAGAGTCTGGGTTTTCAAGCACCTTCATCATGAAGGCTTCGTTTGATTCATCGACCGTAGCGAGCTCTTCGAGGAGCGTGGCGCGCATTTTTTTGCACTGCTCGACGAGATCGGCCGGGATTGGTCGCAGTTTCATACTTGGCGCCGAGTGTTTCATCTAGGAACAGGTAGGCTTCCATGGTTACTAAGTTGACCATGCCTTTGAACTCGCCTTCGGCTCCGATAGGGCACTGAACTGGAATCGCATTTGCGCCGAGTTTTTCACGCATTGAAGCGACGGCCATGAAGTAGTCAGCGCCTACGCGGTCCATCTTGTTGATGAAGGCGATACGTGGAACTTTATAGCGCTCAGCTTGTCTCCACACGGTTTCAGACTGTGGCTGCACGCCGGCTACGGCATCAAAGACCGCAACTGCGCCGTCGAGAACGCGCAGTGAGCGCTCTACTTCGATAGTGAAGTCTACGTGGCCAGGGGTATCGATGATGTTGATCTTAGAATCTTTCCAATAAACAGTCGTAGAAGCCGAGGTGATCGTAATGCCGCGCTCGCGCTCTTGCTCCATGAAGTCCATGGTAGCAGCGCCTTCATGCACCTCTCCGAGTCGATGAACCCGACCAGAATAAAATAGAATACGCTCTGTACATGTGGTCTTTCCGGCGTCGATATGCGCCATGATCCCAATGTTGCGTACATTTTTCAGCTTGTCGATTTCCGCTCGTTTGGCCATGTTCTCTGCTTAGCTCCTTACCACTTGTAGTGGGCAAAAGCTCTGTTTGCTTCTGCCATTCGATGAGTGTCGTCTTTCTTTTTGATCGTCGCGCCTTGATTCTGGTAGCAGTCAGCGAGTTCCGAAGCGAGGCCTTCTTCCATGGAGCGACCAGCTTTAGCTTGCGCGTTGGCGATAATCCAGTTAGACGCCATGGATGTGCGTCTTTCAGGCGAGATCTCCACAGGCACTTGATAGGTGGCGCCACCGATTCTGCGCGACTTCACCTCGAGAGCGGGTTTTGCATTTTCGAGAGCTTGCTCAAAGGCAGCTAAAGGATCTTCAGCTTTAATGCGTTTGGCGAACTTTTCGATCGCGCCGTAAAAAATGCGGCGGGCGGTAGTTTTTTTGCCATCCTTCATCACTTTATTGATGAATTTTGAGACCATCAAACTTCCGTAAACTGGATCTGGATCGATTTCTCTTTTTATTGCACGACGTCTACGTGACATCTACACTCCTCACATTGCAAATTAGAATTTGGTTTAATTTGATTTACTTGGGACGTTTTGCTCCATACTTCGAGCGGCTCTTCTTGCGGTCTTTAACTGCAGCGCAGTCTAAGCTGCCGCGGACGATATGGTAGCGAACGCCAGGGAGATCTTTTACCCGGCCGCCTCTGACGAGCACGATGCTGTGTTCTTGGAGGTTGTGGCCTTCACCACCGATATAGGCGATCACCTCTTGGCCGTTAGAAAGGCGTACCCAAGCTACTTTTCGCAGAGCTGAGTTAGGCTTTTTTGGCGTCTTGGTTTTGACTTGCAGGCAGACCCCGCGTTTTTGAGGGCATTTCTGCAGTGCAGGGGATTTTTTGCGCCGTTTTCTTGTCGTGCGGCCATCGCGAATCAGCTGATTAATGGTGGGCATTTTGTAGCCTCTCTCCTCGTAAAATCATGAGATAAGCGGGGAATATATCTTGATACTGATTTATTTGCAAAACCAATCGAATCTAGCTGGCAAGGTTCGTGCATGAAAATAAGGTGTAAAAAATAATTTTAAATCCTGTAAATAGAAAATATGCACCGTTATTTTCTCGTATCTGCACTTTTTCTGCTTAGCTTCATAGCGCAGAGCTTTGGGGCGGAAAAGCCTCTTTCCAAAGGGGACATCCGACCCATGATGCAGGAGATGCTCAGTTACCATGTGGAGTTTAAGGAATTTTCGCCTTTAATTGCTAAACGTTCCTTTAAGCTCTTTCTCGAACAATTCGATAGCGAAAAGGGCTATCTGCTGACAGGAGAGACAAATAAATTTTTAGATCTCTCTGAACGCGTGGCTGACAATGTGGTCGAGGGCTATTACAACAATGATTTTGCTTATTACAGCGATGTAAATAATCTGATTGCCAAGGCTGTCGGGAGAAGCCGCGAGATCCGTCAAGAGATCGAACGGGAGCTGATCTTGAACTCCGAGGAGCCAAAGGCCGCAAGCGGCGAGTCCTATATGCAGCATGCTGCGAGCATAGATGGGCTCAAAGAGCGCATACGCAAGAAACTCGTACGTTTTCTCTATTCAGAAAAGAAAGAGGGCCGAGGCAAGCCCTGGACCGCCGAACGGCGCGCCAAGATCTTCGCTTTCTTGGAAAAGCGCGTGCGCCGGTTTGAAGAAGCCTACCTGCCAGGAAATAGGGACGAGCACTACTTTTCCATGCACGTGCTCAAAGCGATGGCCAAGAGTTTAGATGCCCATACCTCCTTTTTCAGCCCAGAAGAAGCCTTCGAAATGCGCACGAGTTTAGAAAAACAGTTTGAAGGTGTAGGCGTTATACTCAAGGAAGAGGTTGAAGGCGTCGTAATCATCGGCCTGATCAAAGGTGGGCCTGCCGACAAAAGCGGGATGATCTTGCCGGGCGATATGCTGGTCGAAATCGACGGTAAATCGGTCACAGATGACGCCTATGAGATGATCCTCGAGAAGATGAAGGGCAGCGGACGCAAAGAGGTCGTACTCGGAGTGCGGCGCTGCGAGGGGCCAAGCAGCGAGCGGCTGCTGCGCGTTACCTTGAAACGCGAAAAGATCGTGATGCAAAGCGAGCGTCTCAACGCTGTGGCAGAGCCATTTGGCGACGGTCTGATTGCCAAATTGACCCTACCCTCCTTTTATGAGAGCGATGAAGGCTCTAGCTGCGAAAAAGATATGCGCGAGGCGCTGAGAAACCTCAAAACCAGTGGAAAGATCCGCGGTGTAGTTTTGGACATGCGCGAGAATTTGGGTGGATTTCTCAATCAAGCCGTGAAGGTGGCGGGGCTGTTTATCAGTAGCGGTGTGATCGTGATCTCCAAGTATGCGCATGGAGAGCTCCAGTATCTGCGCGATATCGATGGGCGCGTCTACTTCACCGGCCCTCTGATCGTGCTGACTTCTAAAGCTTCCGCTTCAGCAGCTGAGATCGTAGCTCAGGCCCTGCAAGACTATGGCGCTGCTCTAGTCGTAGGCGATGAGCGGACCTATGGCAAAGGCAGCATCCAGTATCAGAACGTCACTGAAAGAAGCCAGACCGCCTTTTTTAAGGTGACAGTGGGAAAATACTACACCGTCTCTGGCCGGACGACTCAAATCGAAGGGGTAAAGGCAGACATCATTGTTCCAACCGAATACTCAGTCTATAATATTGGTGAACGATTCCTCGAGTATCCCTTGAAGAACGACCGCCTGCCATCAGCCTACGTCGAACCATTGTCGGAGGCGGACAAGAAAAAAGAGCACTGGTGGCAAAGGCGCGCCCTGCCTCACATGCAGAAGAAGCAGTCCCTCTGGACGCAGCTCTGCCCGACGCTAAAAGCCAACAGCAGCTACCGCTTAGATCACAATAAAGATTTTCAGCTCTTCTTAAAGAGCCTCAACCCCGAGACGACCTTGAAAAAAGGCGAAAACTGGGGTGTCGAAGACCTGCAGATGCACGAAGCTGTCAATATCCTCAAAGATATGATTATACAGAGTGCATCCGTTTCTCAGGAAAAATGATTGCGAAAAATCTCTTGCCTTTCTATCGTATTCAACATCTCTTATCTTATAAGGCCAGATAGCTCAGTCGGTAGAGCAGAGGACTGAAAATCCTTGTGTCGCTGGTTCGATTCCAGTTCTGGCCATATTTTTTTGCCAAAAAAATTTGGCCAGAAAGCAAGCCAAAAGTTTGGCTTGCGTCTGAGAATCGAAGTGAAGCGGCATGCAGGCCGCGAACCGGCTTTCAGGACGACGACGCACGAAGTGCGCATCGCCTGAAAGGATTCCAGTTCCAGTATTTTTGTCCCAAAAAATTTTGGCCAGAAAGCAAGCCAAAAGTTTGGCTTGCGTCTGAGAATCGAAGTGAAGCGGCATGCAGGCCGCGAACCGGCTTTCAGGACGACGACGCACGAAGTGCGCATCGCCTGAAAGGATTCCAGTTCCAGTATTTTTGTCCCAAAAAAATTTGGCCAGAAAGCAAGCCAAAAGTTTGGCTTGCGTCTGAGAATCGAAGTGAAGCGGCATGCAGGCCGCGAACCGGCTTTCAGGACGACGACGCACGAAGTGCGCATCGCCTGAAAGGATTCCAGTTCCAGTATTTTTGTCCCAAAAAAATTTGGCCAGAAAGCAAGCCAAAAGTTTGGCTTGCGTCTGAGAATCGAATAGAAATAGACCATAGGCTTTAGGATCAAATTGAATTTGCAGACCAAGGCAATAATCTTCAAATGCCATTCGTAAATTGTTACTCAAAGGTCTCTCAGTGCCACGCTCTAATGCGTCTAAACAACAGCAAAGGTCTGATACAGTGTTTCGCAAAAGGGTAATGATAAGAGCCTCTTTTTCTGAAGAAGCAGGAAGGGAGCTAAGGTATGAATCAATAACATTGCTGCATTTGCGAGCTAAAAACCAAGTTCCCCGTACGAATTCGCCCAAATGTTCCAAAGCGATCGTAGCGGCCACTGTTAGCGCAGGAATTGGAAAAGCTGAAATTACCCCTCCTATAGGTACTCCTTATAGACAAATAAATCAGATAAAGTATATACCTGGTATATACCGATAAGAGAGAATATATGTTTATTCGCGATGTCTGTTCAGCGCTGGATAAGGTCAACGTTCCCTATGCGGTCGTAGGAGGATATGCGGTGGCACTACATGGAGCAACCAGAGGAACTGTCGATGTGGACGTTGTTATCCAGTGGTCTCTTAAAAATCTTCAAAGCGCAGAAAATGTATTCAAACAAATGGGTCTTTTTTCACGCATTCCGGTTACTGCAGAAAATATCTTTCATTTTAGAGACGAATACATTCAGAATCGCAACTTAATTGCTTGGAACTTTTATCACCCCTCAAATCCTCTGCAGCAAGTCGATATCATCATCAACTATGACTTGAAAAGCCTTCGCGATACGAAGAAGGTCGAAACGGCTTCAGGTCCTATCCGCATTTTATCGCTGAGCGAGCTAATAAAAATGAAAAAGGCGTCAGGCCGACCTCAGGATTTGGAGGATATAAAGGCATTAAGAAGCGTTACGGGCACTCTATGAACCTATCTCCCGATTCTTAACACTCGCTTTTTGCGCCTTTTTCGCCATATTTTGAGACCGTTTCTTGGCCTACTTATTGAAGAACTCCTGCCTGAACGGCAGGAGATTCTCCGACGGCAAGGACAGAAGAACCTAACTGATAGCTTGTCTCACCCGGTCCTGAAGGACCGGGATTGCGACAAGCGTTCCGTTCAAGTATGTCCTGCGAAACGGTCTCAAAATCTGACAAAAAATGCATCAAAAATCAAATGTTAAGAATCGGGAGATAGGTTCATGAAAAAAACGATTCAATTTTTCACAAAAGAATATCTCGAACGCTGCAAGGGAATGACCCCAGACCAGATTCTAGAATTTCTCGAAAATTACCGCCTGCTCTTTTCAAAGCCGCCGAAAAAAAGTCAGCTCATCAGCCTTAAAATCGATCCCTCGCTTCTTGCAGCATTCAAACACAAAGCAAAAACCGCCTGCATTCCTTACCAAACGCAGATCAAGAAGCTCATGATGGAATGGCTCGCCTATTCGGAATCGAAATGAGATTGAAATATGTACAAAGTAGTTGTCGATTATGCGCCTACCGAGGCTGATAATGCCGTTGTCAGAGAAGGCATCATTGCATTCAATGAGAATATAGTAGGTGAGCGAGATAAAACATTTTCCATTTTTTTGAAAAATGATTCGGGAAAAGTTTTCGGCGGGATACAAGCATTTTTAGGTACGGAATCAATCTACATCGACGTATTGTGGGTTGAAAGAAGATCTCCAAAAACAAGGCTACGGCACAAAATTGTTAGATGCAGCAGAACGAGAAGCCATTAAAAATGGATGCACTTTTTCTGCCGTGGATACTTGGGACTTTCAAGCGGAAGCATTTTATTTGAAAAAGGGCTATGAACGGATAGGCGAATTAAAGAATTATTGGCTTGGTCATTCAAAAATATTTCTGAAGAAAAATCTAGAACAATACCGAGGTATCTCCAGCTAGCCAAGAGCCAAGGTGGCCAGAATGGCCGTTTGCATCCACGTGTAGGGCTTGTGTCACATCGGGGTTATTGAAGGCGAAGCCGCGTTATTCGACATGCGTCTTCTTGGTGTTCCCTCTTCCGCCGAAGATACCTAAGTAAAATTCCGCAGACACTGGATTAGTCGCAAAGAGTGAGAGAAGAGCAAACGTAGTGACTAGCGTGCTTTTTTTGACGATGGATGTACGCATAGTAAAGCAGCCTTGCGCTGCAAACCGGCGGGTTTATCCGGATTTACAGTTCTGGCCACTATTTCTCTTGCCAATTTCCCGATTTTTCACAGGTTGTTTGGACGTACTTGACGAAAAGCCTCTTTATCCTTATGGATTGCGGTAATCAATCTAGAGTTCCATTCGTGTTAAAGACGCTTTTTCTTTTAATGTGTATAATCGGCTTGCCGTTATTTTCTGCGCCATCGCTGGAAGATTTTAGCCAGTTTATAGAAGAGGCGCGTGTGAAAAAAAAGGTTCCCGGCGTGGCTGTGGTCATCGTCGAAGGAACCCGCGTGATATTCGTAAAAAGTTATGGATTGTGCCGACTGGATGGTTCTGAAAAGATCGATGAGAACACGATTTTTCAACTAGCCTCAGTGTCGAAAACCTTTGCTTCGGCGGGGCTCGCCATCCACGTAGATCTTCAAAAGCTAAAATGGGATGATGAGCTCATTCGGCTTTTGCCTCAGTTTGCGCTTCAAGAACCCTATCCCACACGTTATGCAACCAGCCGCGATCTGCTCGCCCACCGTACGGGCCTGCCTGCCTTTCGAGGAGATCTTTTGGGTAAAATGGGGCTGTCGTCCGAAGAAATTCTCTATCGGGTGAGATTCATTAACCCGGGATCGAGCTTTCGAGAGAAAGCTTTCTACTCCAACGTCGGCTTTTTTGTGGCGGGAGAGCTTCTTGCCAAACTCGCAAATAGTTCTTGTGAGGAGGCAATTACGCGCACCTTGCTCAAGCCTTTGAAGATGGTGCGTTCGGGATTTTCTTCGAATCTCGAACAAAAAAATGTAGCTTATCCTCATGCGGAAATTGAAGGAAAGCTGCAAGTGATTTCTTGGGATAAGTCCCAAGCTTTTCCGGTTGCAGGGGGAGTCACCTCGACGGCAAGAGACATGGCAAATTGGATGGTTTTTCAACTGAACCAAGGGTCTTTTGAAGGAAAGCAAATTCTCAAACCCGAAACAGTGAAAGAGATGCACCTTCCTTCTATGGTGGCAGAAGTTTCCTTTACAGAGACCTTCCCTATCCGTGAAACATCCAGCTTTTCTTATGGGCTTGGCTGGAATAATTATCAGTATAAGGGAAACTTCATCGTGGAAAAAGGGGGCGGTTTAGACGGAGTGCGCTCTCTCGTGACGCTGATCCCTGAGCGTAAGCTGGGGATCGCAATCTTATGCAATCGAAATCTCACTCTTCTGCCCGAACTTCTCCGAGCCCAATTTTTACAGATGTACCTAGGAGGGGAAGAAGCAAATTTTGAAAAAGAGATCGAAGAGCAGGAAGAGAAAATCGCGAGCTTGCTAAAGCCTCCTCAAAAACCCAAAAATCCTTTGCCCATGGGACACGAGTTAAATCAGTATGCGGGGAGTTTTGCAAATGAACTTTATGGAACCTTTTCAATCGAACAAAAGGATCAGCGGCTGATTGTGCATGCGGGTTCATGGGTCGGTCGGCTTTCTCATTGGAGCAATGAAACATTTCTCCTGCAGTGGCCTTCCATAAACGCAGGACATGAATTTGTTACATTCACCTTTGGTCCGAAGGGGAACGTCCTAGAAATGCAGACAGAAACCTTAGGAACATTTCAAAGGGCAAAATAGTATGTATCGATTGGCGCTGGCACTCATTTCTTTTCCTTACATGTTAATTGCATTTGAACCTGAACCGGTAACTCCTCATCCCGTATGCGGCTACCGAGAGATCTCATATTATGATCAATTTCATCGAGTACAAAGGCAGATTCTAGTTTGGTATCCTGTGGATCCCGCTTTAGAAGGAAAACCTTCTGAAGATCCCTGGGATGTATTTGCTATAGCCAAAGATGCCGTCCCATTAAAAAAGAAGATGCCGATCGTGATTGTCTCTCACGGGTACACGGGCAATCCTCACCAGTTGTCCTGGATCATTAGAGGGTTGGTCCATGGTGGCTTCATCGTTTTAGCCATACAACATCGAGATTTGAACAACGGAAAAGCCCATGTCAATCATTGGCAAAGGCCTCAGGATGTCAAAACGGTCATCGATCAATTTTCCAAAAGCTCCATGAAGAACTTTGCAGATCTAGATAAGATCGGAATTGCAGGTTTTTCCTTAGGAGGAACGACTGCGATTTGGGTTATCGGGGGGCGCGCTTCAAAATTGGATTCACTAATTCCAGGACCTGAATTTGCTTCCGGCGAGGATTTTACTCGCGCAGATGAAGCTCTTCCGAGTTTGAATAAGGCGATGATGAGCAAAGATTGGCGAGATCCCCGAGTGAAAGCTGCTTTTGTGATGGCTCCTGCTTGGGCTTGGCTTTTTGATGAAGAGAGTTTGCGTCGTATTTCTGTTCCGACCTATTTGATCGCAGCTTCAGCAGATAAAGTGCTTGTAACTAAGAATAATGCCGGATACTTTGCCAAAAATATTCCTGGATCTTTTTATCAAGCAATTCCGGGAGAAGGTGACCACTATATTTTCATTTCAGCTTTGAATTCAGAAGAACAAAAGAAAGCAGATCCCAAGAATGAATTAAGCTTCCTTTTTCAAAATGCGACTTCAGTAGACCGATCGTGGATTCAAATTGAAGTGGTTGAAGAGGCTGTGCGTTTTTTTAATTCAACTCTACGCCAACCAAACTAAAGAAGCGTAAATTTTGCCGTAGTTGGCGTGCCTCGCTATTGCATCTTGTCACCCGTTTGGATGTCGGGTTAATACGCAAGAGGTTCTCTAATTGCGCACAAGGGTTATTTCCACTCTCTTCTTTTTTTCTCACAAGCTTCTACGCCGTTTGTGCAGCGAAGAAATAAAAGGCGCAGTTTTTCAGTTCATCAGTATCCAGTCTTAATATGAGAACAATTCCATGGTTCTCTTCGGGGTCTTTTATGGAGGACTACGTTTGGGTTCTCCGCCCCATTATGCCTTCCGATGAAAATAGGCAAGACAATGTCTATTACGGCTTCTAAGAGCCAACCTCTTGTCGTCTTTACCTATTCCTTCGGTTTGTTTCTCACAAAAATTTAGATGTTACTTTTCCCTAAAAATCCGACGCCTTTTTTAATTTTATGCCGCCTTTGGCTCTCCATAAATAAAGTCTTTTTCTTCTAGCATCATCCGGTGCATGATGACTGCTAGTTTCCGACCTACCGCTACAGCAGCCTTCTTCAGTCCTTTTTTTCTCATAATTTTGAGTCCCCAGGCTTTCAGCTTACTCCATTTTTTGCTTCGAGTCAGAATGACTATGCCGGCTTCAACTAAAAGAAATCTAAGTTCTTTCGATCCACATTTGGAAGTTTTTCCCTGCCTTTGGGTTTCTCCAGAAGCATATTGTGTAGGGGTCATTCCTAAATATGCCCCTACTGATCGGGACTCTTTAAAACGAGTTGGGTCAAAAATTTCTGTTTTATAGGTCAATGCGGTTACTGGGCCAACTCCAGGCACTGTCATCAAACGTCGAACCTCTTTATCGTGGTGGGCTATTTCTAGCATCTTTTTGTCGATTTTTCCTGTCTCTTCTACAAGTTTATCAAAAGCATCTAACAAACATTTTATGCTCAGGATTACGATCGCCTCGCAGTTCTCAATCTGCTTTCATCACAGCTACTGCAAATTTCTTGGCTGATATTGACCCCAACCGTATTCCATATCCTTTTAGCACCCCTCTAACAGTATTTTTGAGATGGGTTTGCTGCTCTACTAAGGCTCTTCTTGAGGTTAATAAAATGGCTCTATTTATCGATTCTTCTGGCTTGCAATGGACTTGTGTATACATTCCAGCACGAAGGGCTTCTGCGATTCCTCGAGCATCATTTTTATCGGTCTTATTTACCTTCAATGCAAGAATAGGGCTCAGCTTTCTGGCATCCATGCATATGGCATCAATAGCCCTTTTCTTTAAATCCAGTGAGTAAATAAGGCGTTAACGAACCACTCTCAAAACCGACAATCATTTCTTTAAGATCAAGTTTTGATAAATAATCAGCTATGAGATGGGGCTCTGTATTCTCTGAACCTTCATGAACAATTTTCCCTTGCTCGTTTAGAACGCAGATAAAAGTTCTTTTCATTGACACATCTAATCCAATATAATGTTTCATGGGTTGCTCCTGTTTTTGGCTCATTTTATGAGCGGTTTTACATTGGAGAGTTTATACTACTCCGTTTTTGGAGCAACCCCTTGTTCATGCGCAATTATGGCATGTCTAATATTATTTTTTAGCGGTTTTCACTGAACCAACCACGGTTTTTGTTGTTGCGATTTTTTTCTTCACGTTCCTTTTCGCGGTGATGCTCTTCATCGCGTCTACGATTTTCACCGTCGTGATGGCGATCTTCATCATGGTCGTGCCGATGGTTATCTTCATTCCATTCATCGTGGTCGTCGTCATGTCTACGTTCATAGTCAGCAGTAAGCGATGTACTCCAGTTAAGAAGACAGAGGGTGGCTAATGCGATGGTTAAACAGTATTTCATCGTGAGACTCCTTCTGATTATTAATGTCATTTTTCCGACTCATTAACACATCAAGATTTATTCGTCTCTGAGCATTAATAAATAATTGACAAATCTGGCAAATGCTGCATCAAGCTGGAATCTTCTCTCAAACTTTAGTATGCTCTCTCTTTAATAAATCAAAGCAGAGGAAATATGTACAAAGTAGTTGTCGATTATGCGCCTACCGAGGCTGATAATGCCGCTGTCAGAGAAGGCATCACTGCATTCAATGAGAATATAGTAGGTGAGCGAGATAAAACATTTTCCATTTTTTTGAAAAATGATTCGGGAAAAGTTTTCGGCGGGATACAAGCATTTTTAGGTACGGAATCAATCTACATCGACGTATTGTGGGTTGAAAAAGATCTCCAAAAACAAGGCTACGGCACAAAATTGTTAGATGCAGCAGAACGAGAAGCCATTAAAAATGGATGCACTTTTTCTGCCGTGGATACTTGGGACTTTCAAGCGGAAGCATTTTATTTGAAAAAGGGCTATGAACGGATAGGCGAATTAAAGAATTATTGGCTTGGTCATTCAAAAATATTTCTGAAGAAAAATCTAGAACAATACCGAGGTGTCTCCAGCTAGCCAAGAGCCAAGGTGGCCTGAATGGCCGTTTGCATCCACGTGTAGGGCTTGTGTCACATCGGGGTTATTGAAGGCGAAGCCGCGTTATTCGACATGCGTCTTCTTGGTGTTCCCTCTTCCGCCGAAGATACCTAAGTAAAATTCCGCAGACACTGGATTAGTCGCAATGAGTGAGAGAAGAGCAAATGTGGCGACTAATGTGCTTTTTGTGACGATGGATGTACGCATGGTAACCTTTCTTGTTTTCTTTAGTCCTAAGTCGTCGTAGAAATAATTTCAATTTTTTTATGCTACTTAGAAAAGAGCCAGCCGATCACGATACCGACGACGATTAGCTTTTAGTGGCTTTAATTGCGTCGAGCAGAGGTTTTAAGTCTTTGCCTTCAAGGGCGGAGATCTCAAAGATGCGCGCGGAGTCGCTTTTGAACTTCTTGCGGAAGCGTTTGATGTTCTCTTCGGCGCCTTCCATATCGACCTTATTCAGTGCGACGAGAAAGGGTTTATCGAGAAGTTTTTCGTCGTAGGCTTTCAATTCTGCGCGAAGGATCTCATAATCACGGATCGGGTCGCGCTCTTCGAAGCCAGAAATATCGACGACGTAAAGTAGCACCGATGTGCGTTCGATATGTCTCAAGAAGGCGAGGCCGAGGCCGCGGTTCTCGTGAGCATTCTCGATGATACCGGGGATATCCGCCACGAGGATGCGCTCGGAGTTTTTATAGGTGATATAACTTAAGTTTGGGGTGAGGGTCGTAAAAGGATAGGCGCCGATCTTCACAGGTAGGTGAGTGACTTTGGACATGAGAGTCGACTTGCCCGCGTTTGGAAAGCCGACGAGTCCGACATCGGCGATGAGCTTGAGTTCGAGCTCGACCTCACACATCTCACCGGGGGTGCCTTCTGTGCATACGTTTGGAGCTTGATGCGTCGGTGAGCGGAAAGATGCATTACCGCGTCCGCCTTTGCCGCCTTTGCAGATGAGCCACTCTTGATCGGGCTTAGTAAAGTCGAAGAGCACTTCTTTGGTGTGAGCATCTTTGACCAGAGTGCCGCACGGAATGGAGAGGATGATATCTTTGCCGTTCTTGCCTTTCTTGTGCGCGCTGGAGCCCGCGCCGCCATTTTGACCTTTGATGATGCGTCGATTTCTAAAAGCTTCGAGAGAGGTCTCTTGAGAGTCAGCGCGAATGATAATCGAGCCGCCTTTGCCGCCGTCGCCGCCGTAAGGGCCGCCTTTAGGGATGAATTTCTCGCGTCGCCATGCAACGACACCATTGCCTCCCTTGCCAGCGGAAAGGGTAAGAGTGACTGAATCGATAAACATAGCTAGAAGAGTTTAGATCTCTTAGGTTGCTTGCGCTTCTGCAGGAACGACAGAGACAAAAGTGCGTGTGCTCTTGCGATAGGTAACGATCCCGTCGATCAGTGCATAGAGAGTGTAGTCTCTACCGACACCGACGTTTTTGCAAGGATGCCACTTTGTGCCTTTCTGACGGATGATGATGCTTCCCGCTGTCACAAATTGACCGCCAGAGGCCTTCACGCCTAGGCGTTGAGCTTGTGAATCGCGTCCGTTACGGGTTGAACCCTGACCTTTCTTATGTGCCATAGAAGCCTCTTTTTATCCTTCGATACCTGTGATCTTGACGCGCGAATAACGCTGACGGTGTCCCACCTTGCGTCTTTCGCCTTTGCGCTTTTTGTATTTGACGGCGAAGACTTTAGGTCCTTTAACTTCTTCGAACCAGTTCACCCAAGACGCGTGATTTAGCGACATAGGGAGAACCCAGTTTAACTGCAGAGCCATTGTTCACGAGGAGAACCTTGAATTCCACCTTGCCGTTAGAAGAGGCGTCGAGTAGTTCCACATCAATAACATCATCTTTTTCAACACGATATTGCTTGCCGCCTGTTTCGATGATTGCGTACATGTCTGCCTCCTCACAATGAAAGAAAAGGATAATAAAAGAGAGACACATTCCTAGTCAATAGGGAACAGCATTGTCCACTCCGTCCACTTTTGTCCATTTCGAGCATAAAAACCAGTTAATTTTGAAAACTTAAAATTAACTCAAATTAATTTGATTAATAATTAAACTATCTAATATTATAAAACTAAGGGTAGATAATCCTTTATTACTATCGAGGGAGACATTATGAGACCCTATTATAAGAAAAAGCAGTCCAAGGTGACGTTCAAGACCCACCGGAAGCATAAAAGCAAAGACGCGATGAAGAAAGGGGGACAGAGCGGATTAAGCCTCTTCTCTCATAGGTATTACGTTTAATCATAACCAGAAAATGACAGGTGCACCATGAAAGCTAGAAGAAGAAGCGCTAGACACTCTCGAAGAGCAAAAGCTCCTAAGAAACGCGGCATGTGGAGAAATTTCTGGAACAGGCTCACTCGCTAATTAGCTCTTCCAAGCGGTCTCCAGACGAGAGACAGGCTGTAGAAGCATGCTGCAGTAAGTGAGATGGTGGCTCCCGGCGGCCAATTCAAGAGGTAGGAAGCAGTAATTCCCACTAAACTGAAGAGCCCCCCGAAGCCAATCGCGATCAGCATCATGACGCCCATGCGATGGGTCATCCCGCTTGCCATGGCAGCTGGGATGGCCAGCATGGCTATCACCAGGATTGCCCCGACGACTTGAATCAGAATGACTACCGAAATGGCCACCAGGGCCAACAGTAGAAGATAGATTGCGCGCGTGTGCACGCCCTGCAAAAGGGCCTGCTCTTCATCGAAACAGACGGCCACGAAGCGGCGGTGAAAGAGTGCTGCAGTGGCAATGATGATGAGATCGAGCGCGAATAAAAGCTGTAAGTCGGCGGGGCTTACCCAGAGAATATTGCCGAACAAGAAGTTCATCAGTTCCACATTATATCCCGGCGTCAGAGCCACAAAGATCACACCAATGGCCATACCTGTCGACCAGAGGGTGGCGATCACAGTATCTTCTCTCTGGCGATACTTTAAATGGATCCAGCCGATCAGCAGAGCTGAAAGCAGGGCTGCAAACAGGGCTCCGTGCAGCGGCGTAAGCCATGCGATATTGTAGACGCGTTTGAGCCAGAGGCAGAGCCCCATTCCTCCTAGGACAGAGTGGGCGATGCTACCGCTGATAAAAACGATGCGCTTGCTGACCACATACGATCCGATGATACCGCTGGTAATAGATGCGGCGAGGCCGGCCATGAGGGACATGAGCAAGAAGGGATTGGCCTGAAAGAAGGTCATGAAACTCATGAGCGGCGAATGGTATGAAGTTTAGGGGCGTGATAGAGGCCAACCGCAAAATGCTCGCACACCTGCTTTGGCGTATATGATGCGAGTGTGCGGTTAATGCAGAGCATGCGGTCTGCCTTCTCAATAATTCCTTGTAAATCATGTGTGACCATTAAAATGGTCATCGTACCTTTTAAGCGGAGCAACAGATGGTGAATCTGAGACTCCGCTTCTGGGTCGACGCTAGCTGTCGGTTCATCCAAAAAGAGCAGCGCGGGATCTGAGACGAGCGCACGCGCGATGAGCGCTCTTTGCGCCTGTCCTCCCGAAAGAGTCCCGAAGGCTTGCGACTGCTTGTCTACCAGGCCGACTAGCTCGAGAGCATCCAAGGCTTTCTGCTTGCAATTTTTGGGCAGTGTTCCCCAAGGAGTGCTCTCTGACAGACAGCCCATCAGCACCAGGTCTAAGACTGAAAGAGGAAATTGTTTGTCAAATTGCGCCACTTGAGGCACGTAGCCGATCTGTTTTCGCGCCTTGTTTGGAGAAGTGCCCAAGATAGTGATCTCGCCCGCACTAGGCTTAAGAAATCCCAAAAGCAGCTTTAAAAAAGTGGTCTTGCCTCCACCATTTGGTCCGAAAATGGCCAGAAACTCACCCTTTGTAACGCACAGATCGATCCCTGTCAAAATGGGCGTGTTCTCATAGTCAAAGTGCAGATCTTTTACTTCTATGACAGCTTTATCTGACATGGTCTCTGATATAGTTATTGGGCGATGGCGTTTGCCAGCTGGCGTAAATTTTCAAAATAGTCGCCAGCATAGGGATCGATAGGGAAAATAGGCAATTGCAGTTTTTCGGCCACGAGTTCAGCGGCTTTAGGGGAGTATTGTCCTTGGGTGATCACACAGCGGATGCGCTGCTTTTCAGCTTCTCTCAGGGTAGCGGCAATTTTGTGCGGAAGGGTCTCTTTGCCTTCGTCTTCAATCGATAGCTGGACCAGACCATAGTCGTGGCAGAAGTAGCCGAATGCAGGATGAGAAAATAGAACCGTTCTGCCTTTAAAGGGTAACAATTGTCTGCTGATCTCTTTATCTAATTGATCGAGCTTAGCCGAGAAGAGCGCGAAATTGTTTTCAAAGCGCGTGCGATTTTCTGGCATCAGCTCACACAGCACCTCTTTGATGTGCTGAGCCTGAATTTTGGCCAGCCTTGCACTTAGCCAGACATGCTTGTCGAGCGCATCGTCGTGCGCATGATCGTGGCAGTGTGAGCAGTGCGCATGTTCTTCAAGAGGCAAAAGAGGCAATCCTTCCCACATTTGCACTGTTCGCGGAGCTGTGCGCTCTGACTGAAGCACCTTTAAAATTTTTTCTTCGAAGGGGTCGCCGATGCGCAGCCAAATCTTCGCGTGATGTGCTGCCTGAACTTGTTTAGGGCTTGGTTCGTAGGTATGCGGGTCTGCGCCTTTTGGAACTAGAAGCTCTATCTGAACGCTATCGCCAGCGATCTCTTGCACGAAAGAGGCGTAGGGAACGATGCTGACAAGCACAGTCGGCTTAGTGGGTCGATCTGGCGTTGGTTGGCAAGAGAAAAGCGAACATAAAAAAATTATTAGCAAGAATGATCTCATGCAGCTCAGTTTACAGTAATTCTTAGTTGTTGAAAAGCGTGAAGAAACGACCAAAACGCCTCAAAGGATCAAAACGACATAAAATTTTTTGTCGTTGTTGTCGTTTTGGTCGTTTCTTCAAGCTTGTCAACAAACAAAATCCAGGTTAAATTCCTTCGCAATTCACAGGGAGGAGTGTCCGAGTGGCCGATGGAGCACGCTTGGAAAGCGTGTATACGCGAAAACGTATCGTGGGTTCGAATCCCACCTCCTCCGTTTTTTTTTGAAAAAAACCGGAAGAAGTAAGCCAATAGTTTGGCTTACGCGGTGGATTCGAAGTGAGGAAGCCTGCGACCGAACCGGCCCGGAGGGGAATCCCACCTCCTCCGTTTTTTTTGAAAAAAACCGGAAGAAGTAAGCCAATAGTTTGGCTTACGCGGTGGATTCGAAGTGAGGAAGCCTGCGACCGAACCGGCCCGGAGGGGAATCCCACCTCCTCCGTTTTTTTTTGAAAAAAACCGGAAGAAGTAAGCCAATAGTTTGGCTTACGCGGTGGATTCGAAGTGAGGAAGCCTGCGACCGAACCGGCCCGGAGGGGAATCCCACCTCCTCCGTTTAGTGTATAAAAAAGCTTTGATATTGCTGCATTAATCGGTTGACTAAACACTGAGAAATGGAAATAGAAGATTATTTTTTCTCGGTGTGCCTCGGTGCTCTCGGTGTTTGATTTTTCCCTTTACGCAACAAGACTGCTAAGTGTTAGAATGTGAAAGTAAGATTTGAATATTATATTCCTGCTTCACAAAAATGTGCGTGACCATTAAACCATCAAAATATGCGCTGTCCTTTTTGTAGCAATGATGAATCCAAAGTGACAGATTCTCGCAACGCAACGGAGACGAATGCGGTGCGCAGAAGGCGTGAGTGTTTAAAGTGTCTACGCCGCTTTACGACTTTTGAAACGATCGATTTGACGATTCAAGTGCATAAGCGAGATGGTAGATACGAAGATTTTCAGCAAGATAAGCTTATCAAAGGGCTTGATGCTGCTTGTCGACATACGCGTATCAGTCACGAACAGGTTCGTGCCATTGCCTATAAGATCACGGCAGATCTTATGGAAAGACAGATCAAGGAGATCAGCACCCCGGAGCTAGGCGAAATTGTGATGAAGCACCTTCAAGAGCTCGACACGATCGCTTATATCCGTTTTGCATGCGTATATCGCCGCTTCAAGGATGTCAACCAGTTGGTGGACGCTATCCAAGATGTTACGCCGAAGGACGACGAATTGCCACGTAAACAAGTAGAGGTAGGACATGCCGCTGAAAAAGAGTGAGATTGCCAAGTTTAAGCAGCGCTTGGAAGAGTTGCGCAATCAGATGATGCAGCTCGTGCGCGGAGCTACGGAAGAGGTGAAATCTGACGAGAAATCAAAAGGATATTCTCAACACCAGGCTGACGAGGGTACAGATGACTTTGTGCGTACCGTTAGTTTAGAGGTGACTAATAAGGAGTTTAACATTTTGCGCCAAATCGAGCGGGCTTTAGAAAAGATCGATGAGGGCACATATGGCGTGTGCGACATCACCGGCGAGGAGATCCCGATCAAACGTCTGGAAGCTGTCCCTTATGCTACGATGACTGTCAAGGCGCAGGAGAAATTTGAAAAAGGTCTTTTATAGATGAAGCGTTTTTTTCTGCTTTTTCTCTTTGCTGCGACTCTTTTTATAGCGGATTTCTTATTGAAGGCCTACGTGCACCATTTTCTTCCTGTGCTGGGTTGGGCATCTTCGATCTATCCATATGGCGGTATCGCAGTCTTTGAAAATTGGTGCGGGATCGATTTCTCGATCAATCATGTGCTCAATAAAGGAGCCGCGTGGGGGATGCTCTCGAACTTTCACGAGTACCTCTTTTATGGGCGCATTTTGATTATCATCTGTATGCTCTTCTATCTTTTCTTTTTCTCTCTCTCGTATCAGAAGTTGCCGCTGCTCATGATCATTACCGGTGCATCTGGAAATGTCGTCGATCACCTCGTGTATGGACATGTGATCGACATGTTCTATTTCCGGCTTTGGGATTACTCTTTTCCCGTTTTCAATCTCGCCGATAGCGCTATTTTCTGCGGCATCGCTTGGCTCATGCTGCAATCGTTCTTTAAGCCCAAGTCCGAAGAACCTCTCGCAGTTAATGAATAATATGATCTTCCCATTGAAGCTAAGCTCGCCTGATAAACAGGGAGTGATGCGCGCTTCTAAATGGCTTAAATATCAACTGCTTCTCGATGAGATCGAGATGCGGAGCCTTTTTGAGGCTCTCGCGCCTTTTGAAATTTTCGTCGTGAGCGAGCCAGTCACAAGTAAAACGTTGATGATCGAAAAAGAGGATTTTCTGCAGACATATGCCGCGTACGTGCAAGCGCTAAAGAGCGGCCATCTCCCCGATGAACGAAACTTGCGCCGCTATTTTTCGGCCATTTTCACAGAATCGCGCGATGCGCTGTATGCGATGGAAGTAGGTAGCGAGCGCTATCTGATCAAAACGCTTAAGCCAGTCGTGCAGCTGCAGCTACACCACTTTTTTGTCTCTACCATCGATGGAAAGTTTCATCCGATGGTTCTGGGCCAAGACAGCATCACTTGGGGCATTCAATTTTCTTATCCGCAACTTTTTCAAAGTCCGACTACCTACGCCTATGCGCGCGTAGACAATAGTCCAGAATTTCCGAATACCGAGCTTTTTCACCGCCTAGTGAAGTGGCAGCGTGCAAACACGCTGCCGACGCCTTTTGTCTTCAATGGAAAGAGGAGCAATGAGCCGATTCGCTTGGGTAGAAAATGCCTTGAATGGATTGAAAAACATCCAGGTCTTCTGAAGCATAATGTACAAGTGGCCAAGTTATGATTTGTGAAATTATCACCATAGGAAGCGAGCTATTGAGTGGCTTGTATGCCGACCAGAACGCATCTTTCTTAAGTATGAGACTTGCGCAAGCGGGCTGGAAAGTTTCTAAACATACCACTCTGCCCGATGATCCGAAAATTTTGCGGCATGGATTAGAAGAGGCCATCAAAAGATCGGACCTGGTGATCGCCACTGGCGGTTTGGGCGCAACGCATGATGATCACACCAAACAAGTCGCTGCGGCAATTTTTGAAGACCAGCTGCTCGTGGATGAGAAGCTCTTAGATAAGCTACGTCTGCGTTATGGGAAAGAGATTCCAACCCTGACAGAGATGGCGCGTGTGCCGATCAAGGCCGAGCTTCTTCCAAACAGTGCAGGTGCGGCGCCTGGCCTGGTGTTTAAAACTGAGCGGGGATTCCTCATTTTGCTCCCAGGTGTACCGCATGAGGCGCGAGTGTTGTGCGATGAAGAGCTTCTACCTTATCTTGCGAAAAAACTTCCGACACAAGTAAAGCCGCATGTCGAATTGTTGCATTTTTGTCTGTTAGAAGAAGGGCGAGTCGATCGCGTAGTGCGTGAACTCAAGTTACAAAGTCCAGAGATCGATGTCGGCCTCTACCCTTCGTTTGGAAAACTGACTGTCTCTTGCGCTGGCAGAGAAAAAAACATCTGCCGCATATTTTGTGAGAAGTTGAAGGAGCAGTTCAAGGAGTATCTTCTTTCAGAGCCCACGCTTGAGAAATCGATCCAAGCGCGGATGATTTCGAGGAAAAAAACGTTGGCCTTAGCTGAATCATGCACGGGCGGCACGGTCTCGGCGCATCTCACCAGCGTACCCGGCGCTTCTGAGTATTTTCTGGGCTCGCTTGTTACCTATTCGAACGAGCTCAAGCACACGCTGCTGCATGTGCCAGAAAAGCTGCTCAAAGACAAGGGCGCGGTCAGCCCTGAGGCTGTCTCTGCGATGCTGGAAGGATTATTTAAAGTCACTGATGCAGATTATGGGATCGCGGTGTCGGGGATCGCCGGACCCACGGGAGGCACGCCTGACAAGCCAGTTGGCACGATCTGGGCGGCATTAGGCATGAGAGGCAAACCGCCGCATATCTTGCATCTACAAGCTGGTGGCGGGCGTGAGACCATCATTCTCTTTGCCACTGGGCGTCTCCTTGGCACCTTCTGGCAAAAGTTTCTCGCTTAGAGATTTGTTGGCCTGAAGGGAAGATTAAACACCGAGAGCACCGAGAAGCACCGAGGAGGAAATAAGAAAAAGAAGTCAAAAAACTAATCTTTTCTCGGTGTATCTCGGTGTTTAAATTACGCCGATTAGCCACTACGATAAATCTTTTATTAGTCTTTCGTGAGTGTGAGGAATCCCATATCCATCAACATCCAGACTACCCCTTAAAAAGGCGAAAAGTCAACCGCTCCGTGCTGTCATCGACCAGTGCATTGAAGTGTTGAATGAGATTATGCAGGATCACTTTCGGAAGGGCATCTTTTGCGCCGCTTGCTAGTGCGAGCAGGGCATTTTTCTGTTTTTCGGGCGCGATTCGGCCTCTTTGCAAAAGATCGATGAAGACATTTAAAAGCTTGCCCCAATTGACTACAAAAGGTTCACAGCCAAAAGCCTGTTCAAATCCGAGCATATGTGGAGCATAGCTCTGCATGAGTTTCTGTTCCGAACGCGAAAAAAATTTGCATGAGGTGAGAAAAGCATTCCAACGCTTCGCAATCAGAGGTAACTTTTCGAGATCTTGATCTGAATACCTAATCCATTTTCGTTGGTGGTTGCATAAGACATGCACATTTGAAGGAATATTCAGCATTTTGAAGGCTTCGCCAAATTGAGGGAAGTTTTGAGGCGAAGCAAAGGTGCGGTCGATGCGCAGTCCTTGGCTAGCATTTATCGCGGCCTTCCAGTCTCGGAGAAATCCTGCCCTATCAAAGCCCTCTCCTTCAGCTTTTTTAAATAGAGCTCGAATAAAGGACAGCGGAGTTTGCGCTTCGACCATGGCATTTAGAGGTTTTGAGGCGCGCGCAACCCTGGTTATCTCATTGATGTTCAAAAAAGTTGTAATAAGAGCTTCAAGAGCAACCGGCAGACCAAATCCTTTGGAAAGAAGCACAACTTCTTTAGAGACAGCTCTCTGAACTGTGCATAGCCGTTTGGCAGAAGGATCTTCTGCGCGATCTTGGATTGCACGCAGGACAGAAGCCGATCTTTTGAGTGATGCAGCCATAAAATTAAATAGTTTAAAGCTGTGCGGTTTTTTTTAGAAGAAATTGGCAAGTGCAAAGCGTGTAGCTTGCATGGATGTATACAAAAATGCGATTTTGTATATATTGGAAAGGAAGATGTATACAAAATTTACAAAAAATTTCTTGTTATGACTTATAGATCGGGCATATGTCAGACGGTGCAAGTCGGCTTAAACCAAATGCAACCTTCTGGTTATATGGCATTTGTACCGCACTCATTCCCGCCGGATCCTTCATTTGCTTTCACGGTAAGCATCACTCATAAGCATGCTGAAGCTCTAAAACTATTAGGTCGGCTCGAAGGGCTTACCGAGCGCTTACCAAACAAAAGTTTTTTCCTGCAAATGTTTATGAAAAAAGAGGGGGCCTCCTCTAGCCAGATAGAGGGCACAAGGGCAACTATGACAGATGCAGTTGAAGCTGCTATTGCCACACACATGGATCTTCCTGCAGATGTTGAAGACATTGTGCTGTATGTGCGCGCTTTGAATCACGGATTGAACAAATTGACATTCATTCCACTTTCGGTGCGGCTCATTCGTGAAGTGCATTATGAGCTTATGAGTGGCGCACGCCACACACAACATCCCTATCCAGGCGAGTTCCGTCATACGCAAAACTGGATTCGGGGCACCTCTCCAAGCAATGCTGTTTTTGTGCCACCACCTCCCCATGAAATTCCGCGCGCGATCGCAGACTTGGAAAAATTCATCCATTCCACAGAAGATTACCCACCGCTGATAAAAGCTGCACTGATCCATGCGCAATTTGAAACGATTCACCCATTTACGGATGGCAATGGGCGCACCGGTCGTTTATTGATTACGCTATTTTTATGTCATGCGAAACTCTTGGAAGCTCCACTGCTTTATCTGTCAGACTTCTTTAAGAAACATCAACAGCTATATTATGAACTTTTGCAAGGGTATCACAGGGATCCTTCTGAATTTGAAGCCTGGGTTGAATTTTTTCTGGACGGCGTCATTGAAACAGCGCGCTCTGCAAGTTGTGTAGCGCAGCAAATTGATCAGATACGCGAAGAGGACTTAAAAAAAATACGTAAAGAATTAGGGAAAACTGCTGCCGCAAGTGCTGAAGAAGTGCTGCGCCATCTTTATGAACAGCCTATTGTCGATCTCGCAAAAGTGCAAGAGTGGACAAAATTTACCCGTGCAGGCGCGCAAAAGGTCATTGACAGACTCACTCAGTTGAATATTCTCATCCCACGTTATCCTGATCGTACGTATGGCAAAATTTACGCCTACCATTCCTATCTGGCGCTTTTTGACTCACAGTCTATAAGAGGGTGTCTAAGCAAGTAAAAATTTTCATGCTTGTTTACGAATTTCTCACAAGACACACTGAACAAATACCTATTCTTTGCTATGATACCTTCTCAAATGGAATATTTATTAGTTGATAGTGGAGATCAGAAAAAGCTCGAGCGTTTTGGCGCGTATTTGCTCGTGCGCCCCTGCGCGCAAGCGCTCTGGCTGCCAGGACTTCCCGCAAAAGCGTGGGCGGAGGCCGATGCGATCTTTACGCGCGAAGGCGGCAACTCTTGGACGGGCAAGAAAAAAACTCTTCCCGCTGACTGGCAGGTGGAGCTCGCGGGCTTAAAATTCAAAATCGCCCCGACCGACTTTGGCCATCTGGGTATCTTCCCTGAACACAGCCTCTTCTGGCACTGGATGCACGAGCGGATTGCCTCGCGTGGCAAAGGCGTGCGCGTACTCAATCTTTTCGCCTATTCGGGAGGCGCCACGCTGGCTGCTGCGCGTGCCGGCGCGTCAGTCTGCCATCTCGATGCTTCTAAAGGCATGGTGAGTTGGGCGCGCGAAAATGCAACGCTCAACCAGCTGAGTGATGCGCCTATTCGTTGGATTGTCGACGATGTGCTCAAGTTCTTGCTGCGCGAAGAAAAACGCGGTTCACGTTATGATGGGATCATCTTAGATCCGCCGAGTTTCGGTAGAGGTAAGCAAGGCGAAGTATTCAAAATCGAGCGCGATCTTTTAGAAATTCTCGCCAAATGCCAAGCTGTATTAAGCGATAAGCCGCTTTTTGTGATCTTCACCAGCCACACTCCGGGGATGACGCCGATTGTGATGAAACAGCTGATGAGCGATATGATGGTGAAAAAGGGGGGCGTAATCGACAGTGGAGAGATGGTCTTGCCATCAAAAGGCGCCAAAACTGTGCCCTCTGGAAGTTATGCGCGTTGGAGCGAAACATGAGACGAACTGAGATCACCAGTCTGCAAAATCCTACGCTCAAAGATGCATGTAAGCTGCAAGATCGTGGCGCGCGCGATGAGACTGGTTTTTTTCTAATCGAAGGATATCGCGAGCTCAAACGCGCGGTTGACGGTGGCATTCACATACATGCTCTTTTTATCTGTCGCGATCTTTTTTTGGGCACGAATGAACCTGAGCTGATCGAGCAGGCCGAAAAGGGGGGCTGCCATACCTACCTTTGCAGTGAACAGGTCTTCCGCAAGCTTTCTTATCGCGATCGCCCAGATGGACTCGTCGCGGTGGCTCACCAGATGAAGCATACTCTGCGCGATCTGATCGCCAAGATGGCAGCAAAAGAGGCGCTTCCACGCAAAGCATCCGCGCCGTTTCTGCTCATCGCCGAAGGCATCGAGAAGCCGGGCAACTTAGGCAGCATTCTGCGCTCCTCCGATGCTGTGGCAGTGGATGGCGTAGTTGTGTGCGATCGCTGCACAGATATTTACAATCCTAACGTCGTACGCGCCAGCGTAGGTACGCTCTTTACACAACCCGTGGTTGAGGCCAGCAGCAGCGAAACGCTGCTCTGGCTGCGCGAAAAAAAGATCAAAGTTGTCGCTGCCACACCGCATGCGAAGCAAGAGTTCACCGATGCTGATCTAACCGGTCCGGTAGCGCTTGCCGTGGGTACAGAACAAGTAGGACTCTCCGACGCTTGGCTAAAGGCGTGCGATCTACAAGTGCGCATCCCGATGCTCGGCGTGGCTGACTCTCTCAACGTGGCGACCGCTGCTACTCTTCTCCTTTACGAAGTACATAGGCAACGAAAACATGCAACCCTCAGTCCTCTTCTTCGATAATCATATTTTGGTCGTCTTTAAACCGGCCGGTCTTGCTACGCAGCCATCCGTTGGAAATGAGGCTAACTTGGAAGATTGGGCCAAAAAATGGCTTAAAGCCGAGATCAAAAAAGATGGAAATGTCTTTCTGGTACCGATCCATCGGCTCGATAAGCCGGTCAGCGGTCTCGTGCTCTTTGCGCGCTCGAGCAAAGCGCTTTCGAGATTAAATGAGATGATGCGCGAGCGGAAAATTTCAAAGCGATACCACGCGGAGATCGAAGGCAAGCTGCCTATTGATGAGGGCACGCTCGAACACTATCTCGTACACGATAAGTTTATGGCGCGCGTGGCGGATGCGAAAGAGCCTGAAGCTAAAAGAGCCTTTCTCTCATATCGTACGCTCTGGCCACAGATGATAGAAGTAGAGCTCGAGACGGGGCGCTATCATCAGATCCGCGCGCAATTTGCAGCCATCGGCTGTCCCATCGTCGGCGATAGCAAATATGGCAGCAAGAAAAACTTCCCAGATCAGATGATTGCGCTGCAACATGTGCAGCTCGATTTCCTTCACCCAGTTACAAAAGCGCAGCTCAGCTTCAAGGTGCCGCCGAATTTAATAATTCGGCGATCTGCACGCTGTTGAGAGCCGCACCTTTGAGCAGCTGGTCACCGACGGCCCACAGCTCAAGCGTGTTGGGCTGCGACTGGTCTTCGCGGATCCTGCCACAAAATACCAGATCTTGACCCGATGCATCGATGGGCATGGGGAAGCGATTGTTGTGACGCTCTTCGAGGATACGCACGCCAGGAGCCTTGTGCAAAATGGCGTAGGCTTCATCTCTTGTCATCGGACTCGTGAACTCCACATTGAGCGCCATCGAATGCGCGCGCAGCACAGGCACACGCACGCAGGTAGCAGTCACTTGCACTGAACTGTCTTCTAAAATTTTTTTCGTCTCGCGCACCATCTTGAGCTCTTCATCCACATAACCGCTTTCATTCATGGGAGAATTGTGCGTAAACAGGTTAAACGCATAGGGGAAAGGCAATGCCGTGCGCTTGAAAACCTTTCCTTCGAGCATGGCCCGGGTTTCATCTTCGAGCTCCTCCATGGCCTTGGCGCCTGCGCCACTCGCTGCTTGATAGGTGGATGCGACGATGCGCTTGATTGGAGCTTGACGATGCAAGGGGGCAAGTGCCATGAGCATGATCGCGGTGGTGCAGTTGGGGCAGGAGACGATGCCTCGATGCGCGTGAAAAGCTTTTGGATTGATCTCGGGAATGATTAGCGGTACGGTCGGGTCTTCGCGAAAAGCAGAGCTGTTGTCGATCACCAGCGCGCCAGCTTTCTGCGCCTCTGGTGCGTATTCTAGCGAGATTTTTTTCCCCGCACTAAAGAGGACGATATCGCTGCCGTTAAAACAGCCCGGTTTGAGCAGTTCGATTGGCACCATCTTTTGGCGAAAAGAGACGCTTATCCCCAGCGAGCGCGGCGAAGCGAAGCAGCGCAATGAGCGCACGGGAAAGTTTCGTCTCTCGAGGACTTGCAACATCTCTCGACCGACTGCGCCAGTGGCGCCGACGATCGCAACATGGTAACGTGACATGCATCTGGCCAAAAAAGCTTCTTATCGGTAATCATAGGGAGCAATCCAAGAGAATGCAAGATGAAAGAGCATATCGTTCAAGCCGTAAAAGATGGCATTCGTGCCATTGAGTTTCTCAAGCAGCCTGAGAGCATCCAGTTCATCGAGCAGGCTGCGCAGATGATCTGCCACTGTTTCCAAAATGGCGGCAAGCTGCTGATCGCGGGCAATGGCGGCAGTTTATGCGACGCGATGCACTTTGCCGAGGAACTGACAGGTGTATTCAGACACCATCGCCCTGCGCTGGCGGCGATTGCGCTCTCCGATCCAGGCCATCTCAGCTGTGTAGCCAACGATCTCGGCTACACCGATGTCTTTTCGCGAGCTGTAGAGGCACTTGGCAAAGAAGGCGATATCTTTGTAGCCCTCACCACCAGCGGCAATTCTCCCAATCTGCTCAATGCAGCATCGACAGCCAAGCAGCACGGCTTGAAGACGATCGCCTTTCTGGGCAAAACTGGCGGTAAACTTAAAGATCAGTGCGATTTAGAGTGGCATGTCGAAGGTTTCACCTATAGCGATCGCATTCAAGAGGCGCACATGACAGCCATTCATATCATCATCGAAATGATCGAGCGCTCTCTCTTCCCCGCGCCCGTTCTAGCAGAATCTATTTCCTAATCAAATCTTGATAAGTAATAAAGTTTTTGTTTAATATGCTCTCATCGAACTATCGACTTGGAGGGCAAAATGGTCTGCCGCACAATTTCATCGTTTTTTTGTCCACGCACAGCTCCAGAAGATGCAGATGAACGCTGGCTCATGCATGAAGCCCAGGATTTGGTTAGAAGGCGCCAGAAAGCTTCAGAAGAGATCGATGCAAATACAGCTCAGGTCGGTAAACAGTGTGAAGAGAGTCCTGTTAGTGTCGATTTAAAGGTGAATATTGATTATCTAGCACAAAGAATAGAAGAGCTCGCAGAAATTCAAAAAATAGCTGAACAGCTAAAAGGGAGCATAGAAACTGCGCGCAAAGTTCTTTGTTGTTGTTCTTGCGATGTATTCAAAATCGAAAAGGGTGTTTATAAAGCGCTTGGACCGGTTGCCTTTTGTGCAGCGACCACCAGCGTCGGTGTGGGAATTTATCAATATCAAGCTGGAAAAGATGGTCTTATTTGGCAGATCATCGGTCTATCATTATTTATCGGTGAAAAATTTTCTGCCGTGGCGAAAGAGCGTCTAAAAGAGGCGATTTTCAGACATACGTATACTGCAAAAGTGCTCGACCTCGTATGCATAGACGCTGAGAAGGAGCGTAAGAATGCTGCAAGCCTTAAGCTAACTTTCGAAAAACTTCCAAAAACGTTACTTCTTACTGGGTTTGAGAGAAAAAAGATATTGGGTTACGTCTTACAGGCTATCCCAGAAGCTTATCGTGGAAACTTTTCCTTAGAGCGTCTTAACAATTTCGCAAATCGAAACCTGACTATGCCAGCGAGTGTCGGAAGAGGGTCTGTCAGCGCGCATTCTTCAGGCAGAGGAGGGCATCATACAAGACCTCCATCGCTTGACGTCCTTGCTTTGGCTCCGCTGCCATCGCTGAAGCCACCTACGCCAACGCCCTCGCCGCAGCATGCACCATCTGCTCCAACGCCAGCGCCAGATGTGAGACTTGAGATTCGCGATGACAGTGCTGCTCAGACAGTAGTAGCAAGCCCTCCAGAGCAATTAGACTCAGCTTCTACCAAAATAGTTTCGGGCGAAAGAGAGGATTCAGCAGCCACACCTCCTCCAAGACCCAGAACACCAGAAGTAGTGCAAGCGCAGAATCTGGGTGGAGGTGAAAAAGAGACGAAAAGTCCAAGCAACACTCCAGAACCAGCTCCCCGGCCTCAAGTTGACATTGAACTTGCTTCGGTTCATGCAGCACCTCTTTCTCATACTCCTAGAGGGGCTGCGGATGATTTTACTGAAATCGCAGTGGCAACATTTGAATCTCCTCCTGCACCTGCACCACCAACCCCCGCGGCGAAAAAAGAACGGCGTAATTGGCTCGAAGAGATGTGAGAGCGGCCTCTAACGAGGCCTATTCAAAAAAGCGTAAATCGGCGATCATAGACTCTCTATGAAAAGCCAACTTGAAGGATATATTTTAGACGTGATCGAAGAGCGTAAACCCGCGCCTTTAATCAAAGGAGCGCTCTCTCTGTTCAGTTATTTTTTCCAGGGTGCAGTTGCGCTGCGCAACTGGGGGTATGAGAGGGGCATTATCAAGAGCATGCGCGCCTCTCTTCCGGTTGTAAGCATCGGCAACATCGCTGCTGGTGGGACGGGAAAGACTCCTCTAATCCATCTGCTTGCCAGCCAGCTCGCAGGAGACCAAGTGGCCATATTGACGCGTGGGTATCGGGGGAAAATTAAAGGAGATCCTTTAAACATTGCCGAAGCGTGTGAACTCGATGTTAAAACTTTTGGTGATGAGCCTTCGTGGCTCTGCCAAAAACTTCCTCGAACAGCCGTTTGGGTAGGCAAAAACCGCATCAAGTCGGCCGAACTCGCCGCCCAGGCCAAGGCGCAAATCTTGCTGCTCGATGATGGCATGCAATATCGCGCATTAGCTAGAGATGTCGAGATCGTCATCCTCGATGGACAAGACCTCTTTGCCAAAAAAGCTTTTCTGCCCCGCGGACTATTGCGCGATCATCCGAAGCGGCTGAAAGATGCCGATCTGATCGTGATCAATCACGTGTATGATCAGGCGCACTATCAAACGTGTATAAAAGAACTCGCATCCTATACTGATGCATCAATTGCGGCCATGCGCTACCGCTTCAAAGACGCAGACTATTTAAAAGGCAAAAGCGTGGGCGTCTTTTGCGCGCTCGGCCGCCCGGAACGCTTTTTGGATGCGTTGCGCAGAGCTGGCTGCAATATCGTGGAAGATCTTCTGTCAGTGGACCATCTTCCTTTCGGAGAAAGACAGCTGCAAGCTTTCGCCCAGCGCTGCAAAGCCAAAGGCGCCGAGCTGCTTGTATGCACGGAAAAAGATGGTATCAAGCTCGCCTCTTTTTCAGATTTCGTGCTGCCGATTAAAAGTTTAGGCGTTGAAATTGAATGGACCGCAGGAGAAGATAAGTGGAATGCCTGCATAAAATACATAAAAGGAATGATAGACAAATGACCGATGAATTCAAAATCACCTTGCCAAAGCTGGGCGAGAGTATTGTCAGTGCAACTGTGGTGCAATGGTTCAAAAAAGTCGGCGAGACAGTTCAACTAGATGAACCGCTGCTCGAAGTGTCCACGGATAAGGTCAATAGCGAGATCCCGTCGCCCTTTGCAGGCGTGCTCACAGAGATTCTCGCTCAGCCAGATCAAGAGCTTTCGGTGGGTGAGCCCTTGGCAATTCTCACCAGAAGTGGCGCTGGCGTGGCGAAAAGCGCAGAAACAGTCGTTCAGAAGCCGGTTGAAGAAGCTTCTACATCGAATGAGATGCAAGGATTTTTCTCGCCCGCGCTCTTGCGCACCGCGCAAGAAAAAGGCGTAGGCCTTGATGAGCTTCAGCGCATTTCTGGCACAGGCGAGGGTGGAAGAGTTAACAAACGCGATCTCGAAAGCTATTTAGAAAAGCGTTGTAGCCAGGGTTCTGCAAAACAGACGTGTAGTGCGGCTATCAAATCCTCTTCCTCGGGAGAGGTCGAACGCCTGAAGATGAGCGGTATGCGCAAAGCCATCGCCGACAACATGGTGCGCTCCTTTTACGAAGCGCCACATGCGACACTCATCACACAAGCCGATGTCACAGAAGTGCAAAAACTGATCCAAAAAGAGAAAGATGCGTTCTTCGCACGCCATGGTGTTAAGCTCACTCTGACCAGCTTCGTTGCGCGCGCCATCACAAAGGCCTTGCAAGAGTATCCGCTCATCAACTCCTCGCTCGAACAAGATACCATCGTCATGAAGCGCTATGTCAACATAGGTATTGCAGTCAGTGTTGATCAAGGGTTAATGGTCCCGGTGATCAAACAGTGTCAGAAGAAGAGCTTGCCAGAGATCGCTCAAGCAGTTGCCGATCTTTCAGGCAAAGCGCGTGCCGGAAAACTCACTCCAGATGATGTGGTGGAAGGCACGATTACGCTAACGAACTTTGGCATGACCGGCGTGCAGATCGGCATTCCGATTATCCGCTATCCAGAGGTGGCCATCATCGGCATCGGCGCAGCGCACAGACATGTCGTGCCCATGGAGGATGATGTGCTGGCTATTCGTTCAACCATGCATATCTCTATGACCTTCGACCATCGCGTGCTCGATGGAATTTACGGCTGCGGCTTCCTAAGCACCTTACAGAAAAATCTAGAAACAGACTTGGGTATATAAAAACGAGTTAAAGAGAATCGGGTACGGGCTCGGGCACGTTTACGTTCACGAAAAGCCAAAAAGAGCTGAGCTAAGCCCGTAATTGACTATTCCGGATTCTCGTGAACGTAAACGTGCCCGAGCCCGTGCCCGATTCTTTTTATGTCTTTTGGGTCGTTTTTTATTTCAGGAGAAGAATCTGGGGAAGCACATTCTCTTTGTCCAAGTATCGAAGCAAGGTGTAGCCAAGTCCCGAAGCGCCTTTCATAAGGCCGGGATCGTCACAGGAGTTTTTAAGAGCATCTGTCAGATTGAGAAGCAGATTTACACCCTTTTGCACATCTCTTTCAAATTCGGGCATGATTTTCGCGGCTTCACGAAGAAGCTCAAATCTACCCAAAGTGCCACAACAGAGAGAAAACGAGCCATTTGCACTGTCTAAGGACTCCCGAGTGGTTTTAAGCGCAGCTTGTAGCTCCTGGTGCAATGTTGTGTCTTGAGTAGCGTGGTAAAGTTCTAGGCGCGATAAGCCGATCCCTACCGCACCGTGGCACCAGGCGGACC
This sequence comes from uncultured Chlamydiales bacterium, assembly GCA_963709365.1. Taxonomy (GTDB): domain Bacteria; phylum Chlamydiota; class Chlamydiia; order Chlamydiales; family Rhabdochlamydiaceae. The sequence continues at coordinate 1,646,879 of CAVPVU010000002.1, read as the reverse complement.
AGCACTGTTTTTCTGAAGGGAAGGTCGGCCAGTTGTTTTCTTCGTTGCAAAAATGGTTTCTCTCAAAGTTCTGGGCCGCTTTCGCTATCTTTAAAAATCTTTTCTCAGGAACGACTTCGTGAAGTTTAGCCAGTGCATAACCGATCCCAGCTGTGCCGTGTCCAAAGCCCAGATAGGGTTTTTTCGTTGAGGGATATTTCCAGAAAGCGCCTTCTTGCGCATGCTCGCAAAGATGCTCTCCACATATTTGGGCCAAATTTAAAACTTTTTCGTTTTGACGTTCTTTATAGATAGAAAGCAAGACGAGGATCAGTCCTGCGCTGCCGCCTATGATATCGAAAACAGCGTCTTTTTTTATCTCTTCGAGTGAAACCTCGTCGATCAGACTGAGTGCTTCATCGCAAAGTTCGGGAGAGTTAAGCAGCCTGCCAATGTGAAAAAAAGTGTAGATCACGCTGCCGGCACCGCTCATTCCTCCAAGTCCCATCCGGAATGAGAGCGTGATTTTCTTGTTTTTCAGATCCCTTCTTAACTTTTTCAAGCTGTCGAGAGCAGAGCGTTTCCAGCTCGCATCTTTAGTGTGATGTGCCAGCGCGGCAAAGAAGAGTGCAATACCCGATTTTCCGGCATAAAGACTCTCATCGATGGGCTCGAAGCAGTATTGTTCCGTCAGTGGGTTGGGATGTAAGCCAAGCCATCCGAGCGCTCCATCTTCTTCGGCAATAGCAGCTTGTCTCAGGGATGTGGCGATATTTAAAACAAACTGCAAAATCTTCGCATCATCTGCAGGCTCGCTGCTTATCGAAAGTTTGTGAGTGGATTTCGAGGTCTCTAGATGCAGACTCTTGTGTTTTGCTAGTAAAGACTGTTTTATAAACAGCTCTTGCTTCTTGCGATCTCCATCCTGCATGGAGTCGAGGCGCTCTTTTATAATTTCATTTGCGCTCTTCGTGAAAAAATCCTTAGCCACTAGCTGTGTGCCTTGCCAAAGATCTTTCGAATGAGGATAGGTTTGAAAGGCAGGAATGTCACCCTGTAAAAGTGCGCGCTTTTCCGCTTCTAATAGGTGCTGGTTAGGCTCTTCTCCAAGCTCGGTCCACTGACGCTTTAAAATTGCCAGCTCCTCTTCCCTCTGCTCATCACTAATAATCACCTGAGGTAAATATAGGCGTTGCAGAAGTAGAAAATAGACTCTCGTCGCGCGAAAAATAAAGCGCACAGAGCAAGCACTCAACTTGTCCAGCCAGCCGTTTTGATCAAAAAGCGCATTTCGATTCGCTTGAATGAATTCATACATCTTCCTGAATCCTAAAACAAGTTCACTCACATGTTCATGCACTGGGATCACGCGCTCACGGAATTTGACTCTGGCAGGCGAAGGAGGGATGATCAGCTTCATCTCATCTAACCGCATCTCATCTGTATGCAGCTCTTTCCATGCATAGAGGGTTGCGTTAAACTCTTCTTCTTCCACTCCAAGACCACTCATGTCGCGACCCTTTTTTCCCTCTTTCGCATAAGAAAAAAGCGGCAAGAGCCCGGTGCTTAACACCGAGCGTGAAAAGACCTCTTCCACTCCATAGGCTTTAAATTGTGGAGTTGGCGCATGCATTACACTCTCCAGGTCGATCAACAGAGGGTGCTCGCCGGAGGCGATGATGTTTTCAAAGTGTACGTCCTTGCCTTCGAAAAGATAGAGAAGACAGAGCAGCATGCCCGCTCTCTCGAAATAACGCTCCACCTCATCCATGCTCTCGCAGTTTTTGTGTTCTACGAACTCTTCCCATCCATACTCGCCTCTGGGAAGTGCGCTATAACTTTTTAATTCTGGCTCGAGGCCTAAACTATTCAACTCTTCGAGAAAAGCGTTGAAAGTTTTTATGATCTCGAGATTTTTCGGTTTGTAGACGAGTTTTTTTCCCGACTCAAACGTGAGAATACGCACGCACTTTCCTCCGTGGTGCATATCGCCCGCATCGACCTGCATCTGGATCACCTTGCCAAGAGGTTTTCCTGCATTAAAGGTGACCTGCAAAAATTGCAGGTCTTGGCTTAAGTGCTCGAGAAATTCTTTCGTCGCCTGCGCGCATAGAGAATGGAGCATCTCAATGTGTTCAGTCAGCCAGGCATACTCTTGAAAAAAGGCGCGTAAAGCTTCGCCCTCAACAAATGCGCCAATAAAATCCTGGTAGCGTTCAGAGCTCGTTTCTCCCGAGAGCTGCCCGTGCAATTTCTGAATTTCCAGCTCTAGATAGAGCGAAGGCGTGACCGCATCAGAGAAGCGCTTGACCAAACACGCCTCTACTGCAAAAAGCGCATCTTCTCCCAAGAGTGCAAGCTGTGAACCTGTGATCTGACTGAGATGTTTTCTGGCAACTCGCATCCAGGGCCAAAGCGCATCGATAAAGGGGATCGTCGTCAATGATTCCGGCAAGGGAGGGATTTTTCCCCTATCATTGAGGATCTTTTCGATAAATGAGCTGGGCATTTTTTTCCTTGGTTTCCTTGGATTTAACGCATGTAGTGATTGAAGTAAACGACCCAAACAACTAAAACGACGAAAGGAGAGCAAAAAGGAAGAAAATAGCCGCTGGTGCTGCTTCACAGTATTCTTTGCCGTGTTAAAGCGATTAAAGAAGGCCCGAAAGGGCCTTTTAGCCTTGAGCCGATGAAAAACCTGGCTGGTCGTCGAAAGTGTAGAGATATTCGGTTTTGATGATATCGTGGCCGAGGAAGTGCAGCTGCTTGAGCAGCGCCAGAATCTCGTCCGATCCCACCTTATGCGTGTTCGCTTTACGCACAAAGCGGCAGCGGTACTGCTCGATGCAGAAGGTCTCAGGCACGCCTTCGGGCCAGATGCGCGTGCCGCGATTGCTGATCATATTCAATTTAAATGGCGGGACGTCGACAGGCGTGAGCTTTTTCTGGAAGGCCTCGGCCTTATCTTTCGAATAGATGAAGACATCGATTCCCACGAGCTCTCTTTTGACTTTCTTCTCACTTTCTTGGTGCAGCGTAGTGACTTTGCTACTCAGCTCGTACTTGACCGGCTTTAGCGTGCCGGGTTTTTTGCCCAGGTTGCGCGCTACGGCCTCTGCAAACTCTTTGGTGCCGACTTTTTTCTGGCTCACACCCTCGTTGAAAATATCATAGGTGTGGATGCCCTCTTCGATGGTTTTGAGCCAGGCGTTGTGGATGCGCGCCGCCACGGCAGGCTGACCGATATGCTGCAGCATGAGCACGGAAGCCAAAAGCAGCCCAGAGGGATTGGCCATGTTTTGTCCAGCTCTACGCGGCGCAGAGCCATGGATCGCCTCGAACATCGCGCCAAAGTCGCCGATGTTGGCTGAGCCGGCCAGGCCAACTGAACCCGAAATTTGGGCGGCCACGTCTGAGAGGATGTCTCCATAGAGATTAGGCATGACGATCACGTCGAAGAGCTCGGGAGTATCGGCCATCTTGGCCGCGCCAATATCGACGATCCAGTGCTCATTTTCGATGTCGGGATACTCATGGGCGATCTCGTCGAAGACCTTATGGAAAAGGCCGTCGGAGAACTTCATGATGTTGTCTTTTGAAAAACAGGTCACTTTTTTACGGTTGTAGTGTCTGGCATACTCGAAGGCGTAGCGCACGATCTTTTCACAGCCGGGCCGTGAGATGAGCTTGATAGAACAGCAGACATCGGGCGTCTGGCGATATTCGATGCCCGCGTAGAGATCTTCTTCGTTCTCGCGCACGATTACCAGGTCCATACCCGGGTGTTTGGTCTTCACAAAAGGCGCATAGGCGACGCAGGGGCGCACATTGGCAAAAAGGCCGAGGCTGGTGCGAATGGTGACGTTGAGGCTCTTAAACCCGCCTCCCTGGGGTGTGGTGATGGGAGCTTTCAAAAAAGCCTTAGTATTGCGCAGGGTCTCCCATGTCTTGGGTTCGATGCCGGTGGGGCTGCCGCGGAGATAGACCTTTTCGCCAATTTCTACCTCGTGTAGCTCGATGGGAGCGCCGGCTTCCTGCAGGATGAGCAGGGTGGCTGCCATGATCTCGGGCCCGATTCCGTCTCCTCGGGCATATGCGATCGGTACTTTTATTTCTGCCATATCCTTTTTCTATGTCATTTTTTTGAAGACTTCAAGCAAATTTAGGAAAGAACTATAGTGATGGCCTATGTTGCTTAAAAATCTTTTTAACGAACAGCGCAGTTATTTGAACACCTTCTTCGATCAAGTCGACATCGAAAAGGCCGACGCGTTTTTGCGGGCCTGCCTAGATTGCAAAGGCTTGATCGTCTTTAGCGGCGTGGGAAAGAGCGGCATTATCGCCGAGAAGATCGCCACGACCATGGTTTCAACTGGCACCAAAGCGCTCAACCTTTCACCGACCAATTTCTTGCACGGCGATCTCGGCGTGATGACCTCCGAAGATCTACTCGTGCTGATCAGCAAGAGCGGCGAAACCGAAGAGCTGCTCACGCTTCTGCCCTTTGCGAGAAAACGCAAAGTGCGCGTGCTCGCCATCGTCTCGAATATGCATAGCCGCCTAGCTAAAGAGGCTGATCTAAGCATCTCGCTACCTGTAGAGAAAGAGCTCTGTCCATTTGACCTTGCGCCGACGACTTCTACCGAGGTGCAACTGATTTTTGGCGACGCCTTGGCCATCGCATTGATGAGAGCAAAAGGATTTTCTCTGAGTGAATATGCGCTCAACCATCCTTCCGGCAGTATCGGCAAGAAGGCTACGCTTTCGGTATCCGATGTCATGATGGCCAATGAGCGTGTCCCCTTTTGTCGCCCTCAAGATCGCCTGGTCGATGTGCTGGTCGAGCTCTCAAATAAAAAGTGCGGCTGCTTGATCGTGGCCGATGAAAAGCAGAAGCTGCTGGGCATATTTACAGATGGTGACTTAAGACGGGCCTTGCAAAGTCAGGGGGCAAGTGTGTTAGAAAAGAAAATGGAGAACCTGATGACGGCATCGGCCATCGCGGTTCCCCAAAACATACTTGCTTGGGAGGCGATGAAGATCATGCAGAAAGACCCGAAGAGATGGGTGATGGTCGTACCCGTTCTCGATAAAGAAAAAGTCGTCGGGGTCGTACGTATGCATGATATCGTCCAAGCTGGTGGTTTCTCGGTGGACTGTGCCTCGGTGTTTAATTTATCCCTTTACGCCATCAAGCTCAACCTCTGAAATTATGGACTGGAAGACAACCGCACTTGTATTGATATTAACTAGCGCTCTCTCTCTGGCCTTTTATGTGAGAAAATGGCCGCAAGAGCTCATCTTTTTTATCGGTGGCGCACTGACTCTGGTGATTGGCATCACACCCGCCAAAGAGTTCATGTTTACCATGACTAGCGTCTCCAATCTGCTCTTGCTCTCTCTCTTTATCATTTTGTATGTGCTCAAAGAGCCGCTTATCGATCGAAGCATTCCTTTGAAGACGCCTAAAGATTTTGTGGCTCTGCTTCCCGAGGGTTTATGGATGGCGGCGGTCGGCGGATTTCTCTTTGCTGCCGCATTTAAACAGACTCTGCTACCCGACCAATTAGGCAAGCTCTTATTTTGGGCCATGGGAGAAAATCCATTTTTCATCGTAGCTTTTTTGATGGTTGCGATCTATCTGCTCGCACATCTTCTCTCTCCAACCTTTGTGCTCATCGCTATGCTGCCTGTTGTGCAAGAAGCTTTGCATCTGGCACTCCCGCGCGGAGAGGTCACAATGGCCGCAGCGACTGTGGTTCTTCTTGCCGTGTTTTTTTCCACCTTGAATATCAAGACACGTCAGAAGGTTCAGATAAAAGTTCGCGCGCCACTGCTCATTATTTTTTTTCTGATTTGCACTTTTTTGATCCCGCAATTTTTGCTAATCAAGTAAACTTTAGAAGTTATGGAACTTTCAGGGCTGCCGCTACTCGTTCTACTAGGCGTTTTTTCGATTGGCTATTTGCTGATCATTCTTGAGCACTATGTCAAGGTCAATAAGACGGCGATCGCGCTTCTTTTGGCTGTGCTCGCTTGGGTAATCTATTCTGCTTCTGCTGCAGCTTCACCTGTTAAGATTTTGGAAGAGCTGACTATTCACATCTCCAAAGCATCGCAGATCATCTTTTTCCTGCTCGGCGCCATGATGTTGGTCGAGGTGATCGATTCACATCGAGGCTTCAAGATTGTGACCGACTTTATTTACAGTTCTTCTAAGCGAAAGATGCTCTGGACGGTTGCCTTCTTCGCATTCTTCCTCTCGTCCATCCTCGATAACTTAACCACCACAATTTTGATGATCTCCCTTTTGCGTAAAATGATTTCGCGCTTGGAAGAGCGCATTTTACCCGCGTGCTTGGTGGTTGTGGCGGCCAACGCAGGTGGAGCGTGGACGCCCATCGGAGACGTCACTACTACGATGCTCTGGATTGAAGGGCAGATTTCTACACTGGCGATCATGAAAGCGCTCTTTGCGCCTAGCGTGATCTCCTTGCTAGTGCCGCTGGCCATATTTTCTTTCAGTGAAAAGGGAAGATTTACCAAAGTTAGCGAACGCGATAGCGCGAAAGAAGAACCAGGCGCAAGAATTGTCTTTTATTTGGGTGTGGCGGCGATGATCTTTGTGCCAATTTTTAAGGCCTGGACCGGCTTGCCGCCTTTTATGGGCATGCTGATCTCGTTGTCGATCCTCTGGTTGGTCACAGATCTTATGCACTTTAAACACGCCGAGCGCGCGCACCTGCGCGTACCCCATATTATCAGCAAGGTCGACATTGCCAGTGTACTCTTTTTTTTAGGCATCCTGCTCGCCATGAACTCTCTTGAGACGGCCGGAGTGCTCAGCACGATCGCCCAGAGCATGAACAGCGTCATCCATAGTCAAGCGATCCTTGCCACTCTAATCGGTATCGCATCGGCCATTATCGATAACGTGCCCCTAGTCGCAGCTACGATGGGGATGTACCCGATCGAAGAATTTCATATGGATTCCCCCTTGTGGCATATGATCGCCTATGCCGCTGGTACCGGGGGCAGCCTCTTAATTATCGGTTCTTCATCGGGAATCGCACTGATGGGAATGGAAAAGATCGACTTTTTTACCTATCTTAAAAAGGCGACTTTGCCTGTTCTGATCGGCTATCTCGCTGGCATGGGCTGCTATCTTTTGCTAAGTTGAAAAATCGTTTTTCTCAATGCAAAGAGACGATTTTTTTTCACCCTCCTCAAAAATCATTGCACAAAAAGAAGAGCATTTTGTATGGTGTTGGCTTCCTTAAATGTATTAGGCGTTTTAGGGAATAGTGCGGTCTGTTTGAACCGCATAAGATGTTTTGACAGTGGAGTAGAAGTGACGTGCAAGTGTAAGAAGCTTGTGCAAATGAGGTAATAATAATTACCTCAATGCCTGTTAATTTTTTTATATTGATAGATTAAATTTTTTTGAGAATTTGATCTTGGTTCAGATTGAATGCTGACGGCGTGGATGAGGCATGCAAGTCGAACGAGATCGTAGGGCAACTTGCGATCTAGTGGCGGAAGGGTTAGTAATACATGAATAACTTGCCTCTAACCTGGGGATAACGGCTGGAAACGGCCGCTAATACCGAATGAGGTGACAATGGGAAGATCGTTGTCATCAAAGTAGGGGACCGTGAAAACGGCCTCGCGGTTAGAGAGAGGTTCATGGGATATCAGCTAGTTGGTGTGGTAATGGCGCACCAAGGCTAAGACGTCTAGGCGGATTGAGAGATTGACCGCCAACATTGGGACTGAGATACTGCCCAGACTCCTACGGGAGGCTGCAGTCGAGGATCTTTCGCAATGGGCGAAAGCCTGACGAAGCGACGCCGTGTGAGCGATGAAGGCCTTCGGGTTGTAAAGCTCTTTCGCTTGGGAACAAGAAAGAGTTACTAATAGTAGCTCGATTTGAGGGTACCAGGTAAAGAAGCACCGGCTAACTCCGTGCCAGCAGCTGCGGTAATACGGAGGGTGCAAGCATTAATCGGATTTATTGGGCGTAAAGGGCGCGTAGGCGGATTGGAAAGTTGGATGTGAAATTCCGAGGCTCAACCTCGGAGCTGCATACAAAACTCCCAATCTAGAGGGATGGCGGAGAAAACGGAATTCCACGTGTAGCGGTGAAATGCGTAGATATGTGGAGGAACACCTGTGGCGAAAGCGGTTTTCTAGCTTATACCTGACGCTGAGGCGCGAGAGCAAGAGGAGCAAACAGGATTAGATACCCTGGTAGTTCTTGCCGTAAACGATGTATACTTGATGTAGTTGGGCTCAACCCTGACTGTGTCGAAGCGAACGCGATAAGTATACCGCCTGAGGAGTACGCTCGCAAGGGTGAAACTCAAAAGAATTGACGGGGGCCCGCACAAGCAGTGGAGCATGTGGTTTAATTCGATGCAACGCGAAGAACCTTACCCAGGCTCGAAATGTAGAGGGCGATGTCAGAGATGACATCTTCCGCAAGGACTTCTACATAGGTGCTGCATGGCTGTCGTCAGCTCGTGCCGTGAGGTGTTGGGTTAAGTCCCGCAACGAGCGCAACCCTTATCATTAGTTGCCAACATTTAAGGTGGGGACTCTAATGAGACTGCCTAGGTTAACTAGGAGGAAGGTGAGGATGATGTCAAGTCCGCATGGCCTTTATGTCTGGGGCTACACACGTGCTACAATGGTCGGTACAGAAGGAAGCAAGATCGCAAGATGGAGCAAATCCGTAAAACCGATCTCAGTTCGGATTGTAGTCTGCAACTCGACTACATGAAGTTGGAATTGCTAGTAATGACGTGTCAGCAACAGCGTCGTGAATACGTTCCCGGGCCTTGTACACACCGCCCGTCACATCATGGGAGTTGGTTTTACCCGAAGCCGCTGACTCAACCGCAAGGGGAGAGGCGTCTAAGGTAAGGCCGATGACTGGGATGAAGTCGTAACAAGGTAGCCCTACCGGAAGGTGGGGCTGGATCACCTCCTTTAAGAGATCACAGGTTTACCTGTATTTCTAAGGTTGAGACAAGCTTCTCTCACTCTGCCACGTCACTTCCCTTCTGCTGTCAAAACATGAAAATTATCTCGATAGATTGATAATGAGAATCAGAGAAGAGAATCCTATTAAGGGTTTTGTTTCTTCGCAAGAAGAGCAACACCCGCGGACCTATTTGATATGAATAGGCCCGAGAACAAGCGCAAAATGAGCATCAATTGCTATAAACGGCGCTTGAGGAGAAGTACTTCACACATTTGTGAGAAATAGGTGTTAGGAATGGCGTAAGCAAATAAGTAAACTGATAAGCGATTATCAGTGAGCTCAATTAAGTAGCGTATAAAGTTAATTCAAGCTACTAAGAGCTGCTGACGGATGCCTTGGTATCGACAGGCGATGAAGGACGTGCTAACCTGCGAAAAGCTTCGGGGAGCTGGATAGAAGCTTTGATCCGGAGATGTCCGAATGGGGGAACCCGGTGGGAGTAATCGCCCATCATTTTTATCTGAATACATAGGATGAAAAAGCAATACCTGCTGAAGGGACACATCTCAGTAAGCAGAGGAAGAGAAATCTAGTAGAGATTCCCATAGTAGCGGCGAGCGAAGTGGGAAGAGCCCAAACCAAGAATTTATTCTTGGGGTTGTAGGGCCAGTCAATAAAGCCTTAAACATGTTTTAGCATAAGCACCTGGGAAGGTGTGCCACAGAGGGTGATAGCCCCGTAAGCGAAAAAACATGCTAGGCGAGATTGGTACCTGAGTAAGACCGGCCACGGGAAATTCGGTCTGAATCTGGGGGGACCACCCTCTAAGGCTAAATACTCGTCGATAACCGATAGTGAACCAGTACCGCGAGGGAAAGGTGAAAAGAACCCCTGTTAGGGGAGTGAAATAGAACCTGAAATCAGCAGCTTACAAACGGTCGAAGGCCTATGGCCCTTTTAGGGCAATGGCTGACGGCGTGCCTTTTGCATGATGAGCCAGCGAGTTAAGCTAAACGGCAAGGTTAAGGGACATACGTTCCGGAGCCGGAGCGAAAGCGAGTGTGAATAGCGCGTTTAGTCGTTTAGTTTAGACACGAAACCAAGTGATCTATCCATGACCAGGATGAAACAGGGGTAACACCCTGTGGAGGTCCGAACTAGTGTCTGTTGAAAAAGCCTTGGATGAGTTGTGGATAGGGGTGAAAGGCCAATCAAACTTGGAGATATCTTGTTCTCTCCGAAATAACTTTAGGGTTAACCTCAGTGTGGACTCTTTCAGGGGTAGAGCACTGGATCCAATAGGGAGGCTTACTGCCTTACCGAAGGGAACCAAACTCCGAATACTGAAAGAGCAGCTGGGAGATAGACTGTGGGGGATAAGCTTCATAGTCAAAAGGGGAACAGCCCAGATCGTCGATTAAGGCCCCAAATTCTATGCTAAGTGAGTAAGGAAGTGAAGTTTCAAAGACAGTTGGGATGTTGGCTTAGAGGCAGCCATCATTTAAAGAGTGCGTAACAGCTCACCAATCGAGAGACTTTGCGCCGAAAATATCCGGGACTAAAGCATAGAGCCGAAATCACGGGTGCACATCGCAAGATGTGCGCGGTAGGAGAGCGTAGTATGTGCGATGAAGATATACCGTAAGGAGTATTGGAGCGCATACTAGCGAGGATGCATGGCATGAGTAAACGATAAAGAGGGTGAAAATCCCTCTCGCCGAAAACCTAAGGTTTCCAGGGTAAAGCTCGTCTTCCCTGGGTTAGCCGGTTCCTAAGCTGAGGCGGAAACGCGTACGCGATGGGAAGCAGGTTAAATATTCCTGCGCCACCTAAGACTATGACAATGGGATGACGAAGGACGTTAAGCGTGCGGACTATTGGATGTCCGTGACACTATGGGGTTGGCTAGTAGGTAAGTCCGCTAGCGGAATACTTGGTAGTGGCCAAGGGGAACCTTCGGGGGAACCGATGACGTAGCGCGAAGCTTCCAAGAAATAATCTCTAGTCGTCGATGGTGACCGTACCAAAACCGACACAGGTGGGTGTGAAGAATATTCTCAGGCGCGCGAGATAACTCTCGTTAAGGAACTCTGCAAAATATCCCCGTAACTTCGGGAGAAGGGGAGCCTGATTTCGTGACCACTTTACTGTGGGAGCGAAGCCAGGCCGAAGAGAAATGGCCCAGGCGACTGTTTAACAAAAACACAGCACTATGCGAAGTCGTCTAAGACGATGTATATGGTGTGAAGCCTGCCCAATGCCAAAAGGTCAAAAGGAGGTGTCAGCTCGTAAGGGCGAAGCACTGAATTTAAGCCCTGGTGAATGGCGGCCGTAACTATAACGGTCCTAAGGTTAATAGCTAGCCTTAGTAAAACCAAACTATATGCGGGAAACTCCTCAAAAACTACTTAGTACTCGTTACACATGTAGCAGTAAAAATCTAAGAGACAAGGGGACAATCCGCAGGAAAGACTAGTTAAGACGAACTAGAATCCTCAGAGACTACACGTTTGGAGTTTGCAAAATGAAATTGGAAGCAGAATGGATTGTTGGATTCGTAGATGGCGAAGGCTGTTTTCACGTGTCGATCAATCGACAGGATGAAATGAAGGCTGGATATCAGGTTCTACCTGAGTTTACGATTGTCCAACATATAAGAGATATTCAATTGCTGCATGCGATCAAAGCCTATTTCGGTTGTGGCGTGGTTCGGAAGAATCACGGAGATCGAATGGCTTACCGCGTCAGATCACTTGAACATCTGATGGAACGAATAGTTCCATTTTTTGAAAAGCATCCGCTTAAAACAAAAAAGCAGATCGACTTTCTCAAATTTCGTCACATAATGCTAAAGATCCAATCTAATGAACATCTAACTCCCCAAGGCATCGAAGAGATTCGATCCATCAAGGAGCAGATGAATCATGGCAAATTAAGATATAGTCCAGCTTTTCCGGAAACGGATGAGATTAACTGAGCGAAATTCCTTGTCGGGTAAGTTCCGACCTGCACGAATGGCCTAACGATCTGGGCGCTGTCTCAACGAGAGACTCGGTGAAATTGTAGTAGCGGTGAAGATGCCGTTTACCCGCAACAAGACGGAAAGACCCCGTGAACCTTTACTGTACTCTGATACTGGCTTCTGACTTTCTATGTGTAGGATAACCGGAAGACTGCGAAGAGGGCTCGTTAGGGCTCTTGGAGTCGTCCTTGAAATACCGGTCTTAGGGAGTCGGAAGTCTAACAAAATCCCATGAAGCTGGGATTTGGACAATGTCAGACGGGCAGTTTGACTGGGGCGGTATCCTCCTAAAGAGTAACGGAGGAGTCCCAAGCTTGCCTCATCGCGGTTGGCAATCGCGAGTAGAGCGTAAAGGTATAAGGCAGGTTAACTGAGAGACCGACAAGTCAATCAGGTACGAAAGTAGGGCTTAGTGAGCCGGCGGTGGAAAGTGGAATCGCCGTCGCTTAACGGATAAAAGGTACTCCGGGGATAACAGGCTTATCGCCACCAAGAGTCCATATCGACGTGGCGGTTTGGCACCTCGATGTCGACTCATCGCATCCTGGGGCTGGAGAAGGTCCCAAGGGTTTGGCTGTTCGCCAATTAAAGCGGTACGCGAGTTGGGTTCAAAACGTCGTGAGACAGTTTGGTCCCTATCTGTTGTGGGCGCAGGATACTTGAGAAGAGCTACTTCTAGTACGAGAGGACCGAAGTGGACGAACCAATGGTGTTCCGGTTGTACTGCCAAGTGCACCGCCGGGTAGCTATGTTCGGAAAGGATAAGCGTTGAAAGCATCTAAACGCCAAGCCTCCTTCAAGATAATGTATCCCTATGAGACTACCGGAAGACTACCGGTTTGATAGGTTGGATGTGTAAGTGCAGCAATGCATTAAGCTAACCAATACTAATGAGTCCATTGGCTTGATTTTTTTTCTTTATGTCGCTGGCTTTTCTCCTAATTTTAGGAGAATCGCCTGCGATAAACGCGTCAGACCTTTAACACCCTCATAATGAGGTGGAGAAGATCTCTTTCAAGCGCCTTTTTTAGCAATTAATTAACCGCTGTTTTTAATAGGAACAACTTTATAGATTCTTCTTGGTGGCCATAGAGAAGGGGAAATACCTGATCCCATCCCGAACTCAGAAGTCAAGACCTTCATCGCCGATGGTACTGCACACAAGAGTGTGGAAGAGTAGGACGCCGCCAAGATTTTACTTACGCCCTAGTAGCTGAGAAGTTACTAGGGCTTTTTTATTTCCGGATTTTTCCCGATGGTACCCAGAACTTCGTCGGCATCGAATTGATTAGGCGATTTGCTGAGATTTTTTCTTCCTTCAAGGAACAGCGACGCAGGCGATGCCTCACGCATCGGCTAGGAGCTGAGACGCTGACGGGAGGAAAAAGATCAACAAAGCGGCAATCAAGGCGGTGCTGATGGAGTTCCGAGACACAAGAGTATGGAAGAGTAGGACGCCGCCAAGATTTTATTCACGCCCTAGTAGCTGAGAAGTTACTAGGGCTTTTTTATTGGAGTGCGGCGGCTTGACCTTGCACTTCTACACATCTTTTTCTTGCCTATAATCTTGAGCCAGAAAGAAAGACGGCCTAGTGGACGGAGTGGACAAAGGAGAGGAATGGACAGAGAGTGGACGAAGTGGACGGCCGAAGAAATCCGGATTTCTTTCGGCCGTCCACTTCGTCCACTCCGTGTCCATTTTCTTATCCCGTCCACTTCGTCCATTAGGCCGTCTTTCTTTCCTTTCTTTTAGGGAAAGGCAACAAAAAGATGTGTAGAACCGCAAGGGCTTGACGCCGCACTCCAAAAAACAGGAATTTTAGCCCAAGTTTTATTGTTTTTAATTGGAAGTTTATCGCACAATATCTTTCTTAAATTAACTTGAGGTTGTTATGAGTAGTTCATGCTCTCCTAGTTCTGTATTTAATCATATGCGTGTTCTTTTTCAAATGGAGCACCCGGATGGCAGTTGTTTACATGCTCCCAATACACTTGTGGAATCAACAACGAGCGCACCTGTTAAAGTGGAAGATAGCTTTGTAGGCGGCGTCAATAGCTTGACCATCAAAGGAGCAGGATCGCCCATCACTTTGGCTGGTTCTTCTGCAGCAAAGCCCGCTTTCATTGTGTCTCTTAGCACACCTGTCCAGATATGTTCCTCTGCGCAGAAGAGTGTGCAACTGTCTCTTCACAATTGCGTCTTTTTTTCATTTCAAAAGCCCGCTGCAAACTTTAAAAAGACGTTCATTATCGACTGGACAAACGTAGTCATGATTCAGTTAAGCGTGGATGATAAGCGCAAAATCTGTGCAACAATGATCCATCGCTGTGCAAAACCAGGCGATCTTAACGATCCGTATTGCGTAGACATTGCACGCCCTATCGACTTAGATGACGTGTTCTTTTCAAGAAGCGTACAAGTCATGCATCCGGCGTGCATTAACGCGCCTTTTGTTTCTGCAGCTGAAGCAAGTGTAGATACACACCCGGCTTGCATCATGCCGACAAAAAAAGCTTAAGAAGGTCCTTTCTTCTTTTTATCATAGGAGTCGTTGATGTCAGTAAAGGGATTTTTGGAGAGCAGGCCAGGGCGTATGCTCGAAACGCATATGCAGCAAAAGTATATCAATCGCTTTTGGCTAGAGCAGGTGCAAGATCCCAGAAATCATGGGAAAGCGGCGCAATTTTTCCCTTATGCTCCACAGAGCGCCTGCTCGACAGAGGTCATGGCCGAACGCATCGTGCCCAAAGCAGCTTTTGCGCAAAATCCCGAAGGCGTACGCATTAAGAACGCCTTTTTGATCAATATTCCCCTGGCACATAGACCGATGGAGCATGGTTACACTAGTGTGACTGCTCTTGTAAAACGCTTGAGAGATGAGAGCTTTGCAGCGACCGCGAGCGAGTCGAGGCCACAAGCTAGAAAAAAGATCGCGCTGGTGATCGGCGTAAATCAACCCTATTCTCTCGACGCCGAAGCCAATCGGGCTTTTCGGCAACACGTCCGTGACATGCCTTGCACCGAAGGTCTTCCACACCGCGTGTTCGGATTTTTTTGGAAGCCGCAATGGCAAGAAAACAGCGCCTGGAAAAATCTCGAAGGTGTGAAAGAAGCTCTGGCAAAAAAACCGATTTTGGCCAAAAGACTCTACTCCCGCCAGCAAGCATTTTTTATCATAAAAAATGTAGCTCCCTATTGGCTGTCGAGTCGTTTGAGTTTTGCTAGAGGCGAGCAGATTCGCAAGCAACTAGAAGGCGGTGTGGGAGCGAGTTTGCCTAATGGTTTGCGCGCGCAAATTCCTTTCCAAGCTCTACGCGAGACGATCAAAGCGCACCGGTTTACAGAGGCGTTCGCTCGTCGGATGGCAAATATACCGCAGAAACCCACAGTATTTTATTTTACGATGGATGGCGATTGTCTAAGCCTGCGCACATCTGGAAAGGGTTACTTTTCTCACTGCGAACAACTCATCGCAGACACGCAAACAGAACACGGTTTCACTCCGAGCGTGATCACCTTGGGCTATCAGCTAGACGAAAACGCCCCAGCCATTCCACGCTTGGCTGTGAAGTGCGATATGCCTGTGAGGGTTGCGACGAATGCGGTCATTGGTGGCTCAGTCTATCCTCCGGAGCCCGGGACGGGCTACAATCTCTCTGCAAATGGCGATCTCGTGCGCAATCTAAGGGCTTTTTCATTTCTAGCTCGCACACGCTTGGATAAGAATGCTTTCGAATCGCGGCGTGCCATCGATAATGGTGTGAGAAAAGGACTCCTCGATCTAACTCGTTTTGTTTTTGGTCGCACTGGCGCACTGCTAACCACTATGCCAAGCAGAATGGAGTCGCGGGTTAGCAAAAAATATCCGGAGCTTGGTCCCAATGACCTAAAGAAAAAAGAGGTCTTGCGAGCTTTGCGGGGTGTCTCTCAAGTGCACTTCATGCCTCTGGAATGGGCGCACTATCTCTGGGAAGGATTACCAGCCGCAGTAAAAAAGGGATCCGGGTCTTATGGAAAAGTCTCGGGCATTTTGGCCAAAGCCTTTGCCGTGTTCGATCCGATCGGCATGGTTTTAAACTATTCCTCTGCGCAGGGTGGGAGTTTTGCTAGTGCCTTCGATGAGATTTTTACACATTACAGAACTTATCTCGATCTCATGCTCGCAGGTGAAAAAGGTGAGAACCTTGTTGTCGAAAGAGGTGCGCAAAGACTAGAGCTGCCGGACGAACTAGCTGCCCTGGGAGACTTTACGCAGGGTCAATTTGCACTTTTGCTCACCTCCAAACAGCTGCTGGCCGACGCCCATTTTTCTGAGGAGTGGGTGCAGAAAGTCATCCTTGCTGCACACGCATCAGGCAGCGCGCTTTTCGAGACTTTGCAAGCCGAGCTCGATGCTTAATTATCGCGGAATGTGGACTCGCGTCAGCCTCAGCTTATCGGAATAGACGAGCGTGGCAAGGGTGTTGCCTTCGGTCTGCTCGGTTATATTGACATTGTAGAAGTCATAAAAATACTTTCTAACCGTTTGAGCGGTGAGTTCTGTGTATCCTGCTCTTGTAAAGTCAGGCACAGCGACGACTTTATCTGCACTAAGAGTGATGTATTGCCACTGAGGATTGCGTGGTTCGTCAGTGTTACCCAATATGTGGCCGCGTTGTTTTTTCAGCCAGCGCCCAGATTCGAGAAGGTGAGGGTAGCATGCCTCGAACGCTGTCAGATCTTCTGGATTAAAGAAGGGGATAGGAAAATCCGAAACTCGATCGATCCTTACACCTCTGGCTGCGATCATTTCAATTTGGCCGTTAAAGCTGTGATAGAGTCCTTCGCCGCGCAGGAGTAGGATCCCGTCGCAGAAATGCCATCTAAATATGGCCATGAATAGGGTGCAAATGGCACGCATGAGCAGTGTCCATGAAGGCAGCTGGCAATGCGTCACATGTGCCCAAAGCTCATGCAATGGTCGGCTGAGGATAATCTTGCCTTCATCAAACCTCAAAGCAGGTTGAGTTTGTAGTTGAGGGGGTAGTGAATGTAAGCCATCTCTTCCGTCAAAGGATCTATCTAATGCTAATGTTGCCATTTGTTTTTTAACTGTATTTATCAAAGCGCGGTCGAGCAGAGTCGAAGGTAGCTCGCAATGCCGGGCGAGCAGAGTCGAAGGTAGCTCGCAATGCGTCACATGTGCCCAGAGCTCGTGCAATGGTCGGCTGAGGATAATTGTGCCTGCTCCAAACTGCAAAGCAGGTTGAGTTTGTGGCTGAGGGGGTAGTGAATGTAAGTCATCTCTTCCGCCAGAAGATCCATCTACTGCTAATGCTGGTCTTAATGCTGCCATATTTTAACTCCAATTTAATAATTATTAAATATTGTCAGATTAAGGATCATTTACTACATTCTCCCACAACTATAAGAAGTAGAAAGACTACAGCTGGAGCGATCGCGAGGATAGCTGCGCCGCCAATCGTCACTGTAAATCCAGCCAAAGTCGCTCCACCTGCTGTTACGGCTGCAGCTAGAATGCAATAGAGAGCTGCACGCGTGATCTCAGCAAGAGTAGTTTTTCCGAGAAAGCTGGTTATCTTTAGAGAGTCATCAGCTACCCAGATAACATATGAACAAACGCCGGAAAGAGCGCCGAAAAGCGCTGCAGTGGCCACAGGAAACGTTGTGCAGGCTGCGGTAAGACCCGCGCTAATGGCGGCGCTCGGAACTGCGACGATAGCGCTCTCAAAAGCCATATCGCAAACTTTTCCACACGTAATTGCTGACATAGTGAAACTCTTGTTAAATGTTATTGAACAATGTAAATATTATACATTAATTTGAGTTTTTAACAAAATAATAAAATATTATAATTAAAATTTTAATTTGTCGTTTAGGTCGTTGAAGGCGCTTCGGGTGGTGTACCCATGTGTCGCCTATAGAGCGTTTCGATCGTCCCCTCTGTAGCCACTTCTAGTCTATCGGAGTGGAGGATAGTCCATAGGGTATTGCCCTCTTCCTGGTCTGTGATCTCTTTGCGGTAAGCGCGGGCAAAATAGGATCTTATTGTTTGTGGCGAGAGCTCTTCTAAGTTGTCAAAGTCAGGAATAGATGCGGCTTGCATCTTATTGACTAGGTGTAGAGTGATATGTTTCCAAGGATGTGTCCCAGCGTTCTGAATCTCAGGAGTTGTATCTCTGCATCTAAGAAGGAGGGCTGCGCTTAGGGCATGCGGATACTGCGTATTGATTGCTTGCCAATCGTTCGGTGTAAAGTAGAGACGTATCTGGTTAGCCAGGGCCGCTAATTCCTTGCCGTTTGAAGGGATCATTACGACACGCCCAGCAGAGGTATGGTAAAACCCTTCAGAGCGCAAGAGCATGATACCATCGCATAGGTGCCATCTAAAAATGGCCATAAACAGTGTAGAGATGACACGCACGATGAGCGCACATGAAGGGAGCTCGCACGCGGTTATGTGTTCCCAGAGTTCGTGAACTGGCCGAGTGATTACAATCGTGCCGGGTTCAAACCTTGCGGGGACTGGGAATGAGCTAGATCTGGGAGAGTTTGCTGCCAAAGGTGCTGCTGCCATATTTTTTACTCCTTGCAATTAGGAGTTAGCATTCTAATAGATCCAATCATAAATAAAAAGGCCGCAGGAGTTGCCCCCTGCGGCCTCATTTCATTCACACTGTGAAAGCGGAATTACTCTCTAGAGAAGCTGTCTCTTCTTCCTTCGCCAGACCAGCTGCCGCGGCGCTCTCTGCGCTCGCCACCACCGCCGCCGAAAGAGCGCTCTCTTTTTTGCTCAGGGCGCGCTTCGTTAACGATGAGTGTACGGCCATTCAACTTCATGCCGTTGATAGCTTCGATGGCTTTTTGTGCTTCTGCGCCATCGGCCATTTCTACGAAACCGAAGCCTTTAGACTGACCGGTAAATTTATCGGTGATGATACGTACCGACTCAATTTTGCCATAAGCGGCAAAGAGGTTGTGTAGTTCCTCTTCTGTGACGCTGTAAGGTAGGCTTCCGACATAAAGTTTCTTATTTGCTGCTTGATTCATACTAAAAAAAATCTCCTTAAGATCATAAATACATATATAAGCACTCTACCCAATCGTTATTGGCATAGGCTCATACTTTTAGGAGTTGACTCGGGATTTCCAATCGGCGGGAACAAAAGACTTGAACTGCTCGCTGGAGAGAACCGCTTGATTTCCGACTTAATCTTAGATCTATATTCTTTAACTAAATTGGCCATGAAGCGTATTCAAAAAACACGGGATCAACAACGTTTTTTATTCTACCACAAGAGGCTTTTGACTGTCCAGAAATCCTATAAATACATATAAAAATTATTTAAGTTTAGAAGAGGGAAAAATGCGTATATTGGCGTATGTACTGCTCCTATGCCTAGGACTGGGCAGAATCGAGGCCGCTCAAGAGTTCATGCTGGCTGAACAAGAGTTTGTGAAGTTTGGCAAGAAAGAACTTTATGAGCAGGAGAAGCAGTCCTGGCTGAAGGAATTTAAAAAAAACGCACCTCCTATCTGCGCGGTTTTTGATCGCGACTCTTCACAGTATCTCTATCTGACCCCGATGGACAGCTACGGCGATATGGATGACTATTTTCAGCGAAAGCGCGAATTTAAGGAGTCGCTCGCCATGGATAGCACGCTCAATTTTCGCGTGCTGACGTTCCATCAGTATCTGCCGAGCTGCTCGTATGGCGTTGAAAAAGGTTTGAGCACTTTCTTTGCAAAGCCCTATTTGCACTATCACATTTATGGTGTCGCGCCTGGATCTGAGGCCTCTTTCGAACAGCGTCTCGAACAGATGGTTTTAACATATAAACAGAAAAAATCTTCAGCCACTTGGGGCGTCTGGAAAGTGATCTTTGGCAGCGATACGCCGAAATATGTGGTTTGCCTATTTGCTAAGAACAAAGAAAGCCTGGACAAGCAAGTTAAGGATCTCGCCTTTGTCGATCAGCAGATGCACGACATATTACGGCGCGATCGCGAAGGAAATGCCGAGGTGAAAAGCGCGCTCTCTTTGCCAAAGAAGTAAAAATATGGACCATCCTCACTCGCTGCCCGATCACCACCGCTACATCGATCGTCTGCCGAGGACGCCGCTGGTGGGCGTCGCATTTAAGGATAGCGATCCTCTCATCTGGTGCAAGTTAGAATTTCTCAACCCGAGCGGATCGATTAAAGACCGCATTGCGCGTTTTATCCTCGAAAAAGCGTGGCGGCAAGGTGTGATTGAAAAAGGCAGCTTGGTGATCGAGGCCTCTTCCGGTTCAACGAGTATCGCGCTGGCACTCGCGTCAGCTCAGATGGGCCTCAGCTTTATCGCGGTAGTGCCAGAGGGCGTGGGCGAGGAGCGGGTGTTAATGATCCGCGCTTTTGGAGGCGAAGTGCTCTTCTCCCCAAAAAAAGAGGGCATGCGCGGCGCGATGGCGAGAGCGGAAGAAGAGGCTAAAAAACGCGGTGCATTTTTGACGCGCCAATTTGAAAATCCCGATAATGCTGAAGCGCATCATCTCTGGACAGGACAGGAGATCATCACCCAGATTCCTGGAGGCGTCGTCGATGCGGTGGTCAGCGGCGTCGGCACCGGGGGCACCATCGTGGGTCTCACACGCGCATTTAAAGAAGCCGGCTGCGCCAGCGTGCCGGTCATTGCAGTTCCTACCTCGTTCAGTATAATCGGTGGCACCGAATGTAGCAGTTTCAGCAGCCGCATCCCAGGCGTGGTTGATTCGCTCTCTAAGCTTTATGATAAGAAACAGATGCCCGATGCCATCGAACTGCAAATCAACGATGCACTGGCACTTCAAACCACCCACGAGCTCATCTACATGGGCTTTCCGGTTGGGCCGAGTTCTGGGCTCAACTTCGCAGCTGCGCGGCTGGCGTCCGAAAGACTCGGCAAAGACGCGCAAATCGTCACAGTGTTTCCCGATCGTATGGAAAAATATTTTTCCACAGAGCTGTTTGGGCCTTTTAGAAGCTATACCAAGATCGGTTGAAAAGTAAAGTTTTTGCGTCGTCGGACAGCCACTGAATTTGA
Source organism: uncultured Chlamydiales bacterium (assembly GCA_963709365.1). GTDB lineage: Bacteria > Chlamydiota > Chlamydiia > Chlamydiales > Rhabdochlamydiaceae. The sequence continues at coordinate 1,625,827 of CAVPVU010000002.1, read as the reverse complement.
GACCCGCCTGCATCACCCAACTTATTCAAGTTGGGTTGCTTCGGCGTCGGCTCTGCCTGGCTCAAATTCAGGGCGCCTCCTTGCCAAATTCTTTACTTTTCAGCCGATCTTGGTATGGTTAAGAAATAGCCTTCTAGGGAATAATTAAGCGCCCAAAACGACCCAAATGACAATAATGAACAATGCTGCTTCGTGTGCTTTGTCTCTCTGCAAGCACGTTCCGCACTGCGGCGGCTGCAAAACACAACAGATCGACTACGCTGAACAGCTGCAAAGAAAGCAAGAAAGCGTGAAGAAACTGTTTAACCCCGCCATCTTGCACGAGATTCTGCCCTGCCCGGACCCCTGGCGCTATCGCAATAAGATGGAGTACTCCTTTTCGCAAAACAAAGCCGGCGAGCATTTTCTCGGCCTGATGATTGCCAAAAGCCGCGGGCATGTTTTCAACCTCGAAGAGTGCTACCTGACTGCTCCCTGGTTTGCACAGGTTCTCGGCAGTGTGCGCACCTGGTGGAAAAACAGCGGTCTAAAAGCTTACCATCCCTACTCCAACACCGGCTCTCTGCGCACGCTTACGCTGCGCGAAGGCCGCCGCACAGGCGATAAGATGGCCATCTTGACCGTCTCGGGCCAGCCCGAGTTTGCGCTGAATCGCGCGCAGCTGAGCGGCTATGTGCAAGCTATCAAAAGCGCCCTGCCCGAAGGGGAGAATCCGAGCATTTTTTTGCGTATCCAGCAGATCAAAAAAGGTACGCCAACGCAGTTTTATGAGATGCTGCTCTCCGGTCCTGACCATATTTCAGAGAGATTGGAGATCAGGGTGGGAGAAGAGCAGCGCAGCTTTACCTTTAAAATCAGCCCGACCTCATTTTTCCAGCCCAATCCCTTGCAAGCGGAGCTGCTCTATGCTCGAGCGTTAGAGATGTGCGCCTTGAACCGCAACATGCATGTGCTCGACCTCTATTGCGGCACAGCCACATTGGGCATGATCTTTGCCAGCCAAGCCGGACGTGTCTCGGGCATCGAGCTCTGTCCAGAGGCTGTGCTCGACGCCGAGAGCAACTTGCGCGCAAATGGAATCGAGAATGTCGAAGTGCATCAGGGAGATGTAGGCAAAATCCTGCAAAGTTGGAAACGGGATAATCTCAAACCCGATCTGGTGATCGTCGATCCTCCACGCGCTGGTCTGGACGCCACATCCATGACCGAGATTTTGCAGCTTGCGCCAAAGGAAATTCTATACATCTCATGCAACCCAGAGACACAAGCGCAAAATGTGAAGAGTTTTCTCGAAAATGGATATAAGCTGCTCGAACTGCAGCCCGTAGATCAATTCCCGCATACGCCCCATCTTGAGACGATCGCCAGACTCGTCCATTTTTCTTGATTTTAGAGTAAGTTTAGGGCATGCTGGAGCAATTGAAGCATTTTTTTAACAAGGGAATTATCATGAACAAGTTAACAACGTTTTTCCTCAGCCTCTCTGCGCTGATCTTTACCTCTCTACCTGTATTTGCTGCTGACGCTCCTGCGGCTGGCCGTGAAAACAGCTTTTGGCAGACGCTGATTATGATCGGTATCGCGCTAGTCTTCTTCTACTTCATCCTCTGGCGCCCAGAGCAGAAACGCCGCAAAGCCATGGAAAAACAGCGCAGCGCGCTCAAAAAAGGCGACCGCGTCACAGCCATGGGAATCATCGGAACCGTTGCGAAAGTTCAAGACACTACTGTGATCTTAAAGATGGTCGACGGTGCTAAAATTGAAATTCTGAAAGCTGCAATTACAGACGTGCAAGCCGGAACTGAAGAAGATTCTAAGTTCGTCGAACTTCCGACCGAACCTAAATAAGACACATTTTTTGAAGAAAGTAAGAAGAGCTCATATTCTCACGAATATGAGCTTTTTTATTTATGAAGATTTAGTTTGTAGTCCTAACGCATCGCGCAGGGCGTCAGCAGTCGCTTCACCCACTTGCCCGCTTTGGATAGCTGTATCAACCAGCCCAATCTTTTGTCGATGTTCAGTTTTGAGCGCTTGTTTCTCTGCTTCAGCTTTCTCAAGAGCCGCATTTTGTTTTCTGATGGTCAGATCATCGGCCGCAGCTCTGCTTTCGAGTTCTCTTAACGCCTCTTGAAGGGCCTGAATTTGTGCGTTTGCTGATTTAAGCGATTCTTCTGCTTTCTCGGCGCTTCCACGAGAGCCTGCGTCTCGATCGATCAAGCTATCCATAAGTCCCTGATGTGTATTAAGGGCTCCGGTCGCAAGCCTTGCGCTACCCTGAGCTTCTTCAAGGGCTTCGGACGAGCTCGCCCTATCGCTTTCAGAATCAGATTCCTCCGCTCGCAATCGCTTTCTTAGACTATTGGCTTCTGCTTTGAATTGATCCCTGTACCTTTCGGCCTCATTTTTTTCAGCTTCTAAGGCTTCCATCTTTTGTTTGAGTGATCCGAGGTCTCTTTCATAAGCTCTGCGGTCTGCCTCAGCTTGCGCGTCATAGCCTCGCATTGGATCTTGCTCAACTTCGCCTCTGGCAGCTAGTTGTCTTTTTGTGGACTCAAGTTCTCTTGAGGTTTGACTTAGTGCAGCTCTTGCAGCGAGGTCAGAAGCTTGCGATGTTTGGAGCTGGCTGGAAAGTTCTTCGACTCTTGTTTTCAGAGCTTGAGTTTTTTGTTGAACAGCCAAATCTTTTTCTGAATCTTTGGCGCGAAGTTTAGCTTGCAGCTCCTTTACATATGCTGCCAAACGGACATTTTCTTCTTCTGCTTGGTGCAATGCTCTTTGAGCTTTTCTTAAAGCAGCAGCATCGCTCGCATCGCCCGCCTGCTCAAGCTGCGATTGTAAATCACTAATTGTTGCGTCTCTTTCTTTAATCGCTTCTACAAAGGCAGCTGCACCTTGTTGACTAGACTGAAGCTCGGAAGTTAGACTTTGATTCTGCTCGGTAAGCTGGCGTACTCGTTCAGTAAGATCTGTGAGCTGTCGTTTAAGAAGAGCGTTTTCTTCGCTCAATGCTCTTGAAGGTTGCTGTTCTTCGCGGGCGGAAGGCGATGGCACTTGTGGAGGCTCTAACCCGAGTTCTGAAGCTGAGGCAAAAGCGTCTAATTGCAAATAGCTCTTTGCAAGATTCACGATTTTTCGACATGTCCGCTTACTGCCGTCAGTTTCATCGAATTTAATGGGCTGATTATTGCTATGCTTGATCACAGTGAGCTGGCCGCCTTCTTCGATGCCTAGGCGGACGCGAGTGTCCGTTGGAATGTCGCATTGGATGAGCAGCGTATTTACAAGCGGCTGAAGTTTTTTACGAAAATCAGCGTTGTCACCGACCGGCGAAGGGGCACGTGAACTGGGAGAATTAACTGTCACGCTATGTACGCTAGTTGCGCTGGCTGATGCTACTTTAGACATAATTACACCTTTTTATTATTGTTATTAATTATTTTATCAAATCTTTAATATATAGTCAAAATATATTTAATTTGATATTAATATGTAAGTTATTGATTTTAAGGTGTTTAATTTGAGGATAGACGAGAAGAGGTCAATAGCTAAAAATAGCGGCCCTATGAGATTGATCTTAGCCCTTTTATGTCTGTTTAGCTCGGTTTTCGGAGCTGAGCTACCGCTTGCCCCCTATTTGAGCTGGAAAGGCGATCCTACCTCGACCATGGTGGTGCAATGGCATACCTCTCAAAAACAGCCCCTTTCGGCCCTCTCTTATCGTCAAGAAGGCTCGAATGAGTGGCGCGAAGCCATTGGGACATCAAATGGTCTACCGAAGAGTGCGCTTCTGGTGCATTCGGTGGAACTGGTTGATCTTCAGGCAGATACGATGTATCAATTCCGCCTCGGTGAAACGGGCTCTATCTACAAGTTCAGGACCTGTCCTAAGGATCTGAAGCGGCCCCTAAAATTCGCTATCGCAGGGGATGTCTATTTCTATCTCTATCTTTTGCGGAAGATGAATCAGGAGATCGCCAGCTCTGATCCCGACTTTGTGATAGTGGGCGGCGATCTGGCCTACACGCATGGGCACAAGACGCTGTTTAAGGGCAGAGATTGGGAGGCCAAACGCTGGGGGACTTTCTTTCGCGAGTGGCACAAGCAGATGGTGGCGCCCGATGGGCGGCTGATCCCCATGCTGGTGGTGGTGGGCAACCACGATGTGAAACCGCACGAGTTGGGTGGGGCGTTTTATTCTCTCTTCGCCTTTCCAGAGAAAAACAAGGCCTACCGCGCACTCGATTTCGGCCCATATTTCAGCCTCTTTTTACTCGATACAAACCATACGCATCCAATCGGCGGTGAGCAGGCGCTCTGGTTGGAAGAGGCTCTCTCTCGGCGCGCCGAGGTGCCCTTTAAAATCCCCGTCTATCACGTAGGGGCGTATCCTTCGGTCTATCCATATGAGAGCCGTGTCCCGAAGATGATCCGTGAGCTCTGGACCCCGCTCTTCGAAAAGCATGGAGTGAAGCTGGCGTTTGAAAATCACAATCACGCATATAAACGCACCCATCCCATCAAAGCCGGAAAAGTCGACCCAGAAGGGGTGGTCTACCTTGGAGATGGCGCTTGGGGCGTCTCGCCGCGCAAACCGAAAAACATTAAAAATCAATGGTATATGGCTAAGTCTGCCCAGCTGAACTGCTTTTGGCTGGTGACTTTAAGCCAGGAGGGGTATGCCGTAAAATCGCTGAATCGCGAAGGGAAGTTGATCGAAGAGCTCCCACACGTTATGCTTAACTCTCTAACACAATTAGAAGATTAAACACCGAGATACACCGAGAAAAGAAAAAGAGAAAAATCCTCTCCCTCTTTCCCCTCTCGGTGTTTTAACTGGTGATTGATATAACAACAATTACAACATGAAACGTCTGAAGTTTTTTGCTCCGCTGCTTGTTCTTTGCGCTGCGCTCCTATTTTTTAAGGCGCAAGGAAACTCTCACGCGCCCTCGGCCTTGTATCTCACCTGGATGCATGATCCAACTACGACCATGACCATACAGTGGCACAATGAAGATACTGAGCAGGCGCAGGTCTTTTATCAAAAAGAGGGCGAAACGAACTGGCATACACAAGCAGGTAGTGCGCATAAACTTAAACAAGGCACGCTGCTCTTGGGCGCGCTCTTCGTGCACACCGCTGAACTGACCGGCCTTTCACCGGATAGTATCTATCTCTTGCGCATCGGTGACGATCAGAAGCTCTACCGTTTTCGCACTATGCCACAAGACACTGCGCGACCTGTGCACTTTGTAGTGGGTGGGGATGTCTATCAAGATGATGTTGCGCGCTTCAAACAGATGAACGGCCAGGTAGCCAAGCTCGATCCAGATTTTGTCGTGCTCGGCGGAGATATCGCCTATACGCGCGGCCATACCACCATTTTGGGCACGCTAGCAAAGGCGTTTCAAATCGGGCGCTATTATGAGATCAAACGCTGGCAGACTTTTTTCAAAGCTTGGACAGATCAGCTGATCACCTCTGATGGACGGCTCATTCCGCTGGTGGTGACGATTGGCAATCACGATCTCGAAAGCACGCATCCCGATCCGCGCGTCAAACCTGTGCTCTTTTATGAGATGTTTGCGCTGCCCGATCCTTTTGTCGCCTACCGCGCACTTGACTATGGCAATTATCTAAGCCTGATTTTTTTGGATACCGGGCACACCTATCCGATCAAAGGCGCACAGACCGAGTGGCTGCAAGGTGCGCTTGCCGCTCGGGGAGACATGCCACACAAGATAGCGGTCTACCACGTTGCGGCCTATCCATCTGTTTATGACTATAATAAAGGCCAGCGCAAGCAGATCCGCAGCAATTGGGTGCCGCTCTTCGAACAGTACGGCGTTAAAACAGCTTTCGAACACCACGAGCACGCTTTCAAACGCACACACCGCATCAAAGAGGGCAAGATCGATCCCGATGGAGTACTCTATTTGGGAGATGGAGCCTGGGCGATCAATCTACGTCAGCCGCGCGCGGCCGACTCGGCCTGGTATCTCGCCAAAACCGCTAAGTGTAACTTTGTCTATCTCGTTTCCCTTCAAGGCGCTACACAAGTCGTGCAAGCCATCGATAACAATGGTCTTATCTTCGACGAAGTTAAGAATTAAAATTTAGTTTATAATTTTTTAATAGCTCAATCCGTGTTATAATTGCTTCTGCGCTAAAATTTTATTTACAAAAGGAGATTATATGGCAGGAGCAATATGCGTTCCGAGTCGTGATACATTTATACCTGGTGATTCTAAGCTTGAAAAGAAGGGTGATGACTACTTTTACCAACGAGACATCAAAATTGAAAATAGGTGGGAAGAAACAGCCAACACAGCCATCCGGTTGATTTATAAATTTTCTGGGGCAGGATTGACAGAAGAGATCGCTTTGAGGACACAAAAATGGAAAGACGCGTGCACCGCGCACGGCGCATCGTACGTGTATGTGAGATACGATTTCTTGGATCCTCCAACCTTGCAGATGGCCATAGGCTATATTGCTGAAGCAAACGTTTCTAAAGTTAAAAGAGATGCATATGCTGAAGTCACATTAGTCTCAAAAGAGATCATCGATCTCACCAAGATCGCAAAAGCCGAAGAAAAAAAAGCTTAAGCCGCTGCGCTTCAAATTGATTGTCGTTCGATGAGCTTTTCGAGGATCTGGTTTGAGCGCGTCACATACTCTGACAATGCCGCCGGCGCGAGCTCTTTTTGGGACAAGAGCGAGAGGTCGTAAAGATGGCGCACCATCTCTTTGGCGAGCGCCGGCTCTTTGCTTTTTAGCGTGTAGAGTCCAGAGATCAACTTGCTATTTGTGTTCACGACAAAGGTGCGTTTGCTGGTCAAGCTGGGCGGCAGGTTCTGACCGGTGAGCGCCATGTAGTCGCGCATACGTCTTAACTCCTCATCGAGCACGATGAAACCAGGCAGGGTATCGCTGGTTAGGCTCTTGGCTTCGACTTCAACCTTGTCTACATCCAAAGATGCGCGGATAAAGTCTGCAATCTTGCCAGCCTGTGTCTTGCCATCTGCATCGAGCAGGGTTTTTTCACGCGCGCTATCTAAAGTCGCATTTTCGATGGCGCCGTCTAAGCGCTGGAATTTAGCCGATTCGAGTTTCCCTTCCAACGTGTTCATCAGCGCGGTATCGACTGGCGAGGTGGCGTAAAGCACCTCGTGATCTTTGTATAGTTCGAGCAGATGCGACGGAGTTCTCTCTTCGCTGGTGTAAAAGATCTTCTCGCTCGTCTTGTCGCGATTGCGTGCCAAATACTCTTCTACTGTCGTCCACTCGTCTTTGGTGTTCTTCCAGATCAGCGCATTTTGCACACGCTCGTAGAATTTCTCATCTTGGATAGCGCCGAGTTTGACGATGAGCTCGATATCGGGCCACGCGGCTTCATATTTGGCGCGGTCGGTCTGATAGAGGTTGACCAGGCGATCGGAGACTTTTTTGGAGATGTGTGCAGCTAGCTGTCTTACCGTGCGATCCATTTGCAGCGTGCTGCGCGAGACGTTAAGAGGAATATCGGGGCTGTCGATCGCGCCCTGCAGTACCACCAGATATTCCGGGATGAGATCTTTGCAGTTGTCAGAGACGAAGACGCGGTTGCAGAAGAGTTTGATGTTCGCGCGGTTCCAGTCGAAGCGCTTGTGGATTTTGGGGAAGAAGAGGATCCCTTTCAGATTGAAGGGATAGTCGACATTCAAGTGGATCCAGAAGATCGGCTCGGCCTCCATCGGGATAGAGATGCGCGGTAGAAGTCGAGATACTCCTTGTCGGTGCACTCGGAGGGGCTTTTCAGCCAGAGCGGCTCCTTGATGGTTGATCTTCTTGCCATTGAGGTAAATGGGGAAGGGCAGAAAGGCGCAATACTGCTGGAGGATCGTGTTTGAGACGACTCTCTTCTAAAAACTCTTCGCTCTCTTGGTCGATGAAGAGGGTGATCTCGGTGCCGCGCGTTTGGCGTGTTGCCCTGGTCGATGATGTAGTCGGCAGAGCCATCGCATGACCAGAAGACCGCTTCCGCATCTTTCCGATAGGATAAGCGTATCGATTTCGACTTTGGTGGAGACCATGTAAGCCGAGTAGAAGCCGAGACCGAAATGGCCGATGATCTGATCCTTTTCGTTTTGGCTCTTGTATTTACCGACAAACTCCTCTGCACCAGAAAAGGCCATCTGGGCGATGTACTTTTCCACCTCTTCGTGAGTCATGCCGATGCCGGTGTCGATGAATTTTAGGGTGCGGCCCTCTTTGTCGATCACCAGGTCGATGCGCAGCTCTTCATCAAGGACTTCAGCCTCTTTGCGCTCGCGCAGGATGCGTAGCTTGTGCAGAGCGTCGCACGCGTTCGAGACGAGTTCGCGCACAAAGATATCCTTGTCGGAGTATAGCCATTTCTTGATGATAGGCAGCAGATTTTCGGTGTGGATCTTTAGTTTTCCGAGGGGCATATTTTTAATCTCTTAGTTGTGTTATTTATAAAAAAATGATGCGGAGCGAACAGTTTTGATGTCAAGCTTGAGAGTCCTTGCAGCTCAATTAAATCCAATTGTGGGTGATCTTGAGGGAAATACCAAAAAAATCCTTCAAACGCTCGAGCACGCCCGCAAGCAAAAGGTCGACCTGGTCGTCTTCCCCGAGATGGCCATTTGCGGCTACCCTCCAGAAGATCTTTTGCTGCACGCCGCTTTTGTCGAGGCGATCCAGCCCCAGCTCGACAAGATTATCAAAGCCTCTCAAGGGCTGATGGTCGTGGTCGGCCTGGTCAGAAAAAACCCCTCGCGCACCGAAAAGCCGCTTTTTAACACCGCAGCGATCATTCAGAATGGCAAGCTGCTCGGCTATGAAGATAAATGTTTACTGCCCACCTACGATGTCTTTGATGAGCGGCGCTACTTTGAGCCAGGCGCAGCTGCCCAAGTCTGGGAGCTAAAAGGCCAAAAGATCGCGGTCATGATCTGCGAAGATATCTGGCAGCACTCAGGCTTTGTCGAGTACTCCAACTACATGCATGATCCGGTAGTCGATCTCGCTCCAGCCAAGCCCGATCTTCTGATCAACATCTCAGCTTCGCCCTATCAATATCAGAAACCCGATGTGCGCATCAAAGTGTGTGCCAAGAGCGCCAAAACGTTAAACTGCCCCGTGATCCTCTGCTGCCAAGTCGGAGGCAATGATCAGCTGGTCTTCGATGGCTACAGCCTGCTGGTCGATGCGCAGGGCGAGCTTAGAAAAATGGCCAAAGGATTTGAAGAGGATAACCTGCTCATCGATTTCGCTGAGCTGCCTCCTCCTTTTAAATTTACGTATGATGACGTCGGAGATCTCTATCGCGCCCTGGTGCTTGGCGCGCGCGACTATTTCCATAAGCTTGGCTTTACCAAATGTTGTCTTGGTTTATCCGGAGGGATCGATTCAGCGCTGGTGGCGTGCATCGCGGTCGATGCCTTGGGCAAGGAAAATGTGCTAGCGCTGGCTATGCCCTCGCGCTTCAGTTCTCCCAGTAGCTTGGCCGATGCGCATGAGCTCACGCGCAGGCTAGGCATCGACCTCACCGAGATCTCCATCGAGGCGCCTTTCGAGACCTTTTTGCAGCTTTTAGAACCCCACTTTGAAGGCAAGGCATTTGATGTCACCGAGGAGAATCTGCAGGCGCGCGTGAGGGGCATCATCCTGATGGCCTTCTCAAATAAGCTGGGCTACATCGTGATGAGCACAGCCAATAAGAGCGAGATGGCCATGGGCTATTCTACGCTATATGGCGATATGTGCGGAGGGCTGGCGGTGATCTCTGATGTGACCAAAACGCAGGTCTATCAGCTCTGCCGCTGGCTCAACCGTCAAAAAGAGCGCATCCCTAAGTCGATCATCGACAAGCCGCCTTCGGCCGAGCTCAGGCCTAATCAAAAAGATTCCGATACCCTGCCCGACTACGCCATCGTCGACGCGGTGCTGCAGGCCTATGTCGAAGAGTTCCTCTCTCCTGAAGAGATTGTCAAAAAGCAGAAGCTTTCCCTAGAATTAGTGCGCGATCTCATCCATCGCATCCATCTGGCTGAGTATAAACGGCGGCAAGCCGCTCCAGGCATCCGCGTGACCAAAAAGGCGTTTCGCGTGGGGCGTCGTTATCCCATCGTGCAAGGATGGATGTAGTTCAAAACGAAGAACTTCGTCTTTTATATTATATAATAAATATTTTAGTAATAGACTATTAATTAATAAAATTATATAATTCTTATAAAAACAGGAGAAAATAATATGGCAGGTATAGTTTTTAATCTTCGTGGGTTAACCGATCACATCGGAACACAATTGGATGATCTAGTGGGAGCTTTGAAGAATGGCGATTCAGCCGAAGTATCTAGATTGTTTGACAATACCATTAATCCATATCTCACAGATTTAGATGATCTCACACAAACTCAGTTGGAAAATACAATGAATAAAGTGCTCTTTTCATTTTCGAAAACGAATCTGGAAAAAGCCCGCTCATTAGTGGCTATTTTCACTTCATATGTGCGCGATCACGTTCCAGGCAGACGTTACTGGTGTCCTTTAGATTTAAGTAGCCCAAGAGCTGCGACGACAGTTGCCCCTCAAGCAGTTCCTCTTTATGCTGATGAGCCTGATGCGCAACCACTCGTGCAAACAGATCCGTTGCTGGTAGTTGCCAAGGTGGCAGCAGTTGATCCATTTGCGCCTTCAGCGAAAAAAACAGATGAAGAGCTACGCGAAGAACTTAACGCATCTATTATGAGTCTGGTGGCAGATTTTTTCTAAAATCGTGCCGCGTGAAGGGTAGTGGGGATCACAGCGCCGATCTCGCGCTTCTGATGTCGAAGCAGCATGAGGCGATCGAACCCCACGGCTACACCGCAACACTGAGGAAGGCCGCGCGTTAAGGCCGACAGGAAATGTTCATCTACGGGCAGGGTCTCTTTTCCGAGTCTCTGCCTTTCGGTATTAGAAAAACTAAAACGCTTGCGCTGCTCGGCGGCATCGGTCAGCTCGTGGTAGCCATTGGCCAATTCAACGCCGTCGAAGTAGACTTCGAAGCGCTCGGCTACGGTCTCATCGCCACGTAAGTGGGTCTGGGCTAACGCAGCTTGTGAAGCAGGGTAGTCGCGCACGATGCAGAGCATCTTTTTAGGAAGCTTTGGCTCTACTACAAAACTCATCAAACAGTTCAGCAAAATATCGCGATCCCACTCTTCTTTTTCAAAAGATAATGCGACTGCGTGAGCTTTTAAACACTCGATCAACTGCTCGAGCGAGGCATGCACATAGTCGACGCCTGCAAAGGTCTGGATGGCTTGGCGGTAGGTGAAGCTGACCGAAGACTGGTGTCCGAGGAAGAGCTGGATGTAGCTCAAGGTCTCGTCGATCATCTGATCAAAGCTAAAGCCGCAGCGGTACCACTCGGTCATGGTGAACTCTGGCTCGTGGAGCGCGCCGATCTCGCCTTTGCGGAAGACATGGCTCAGCTGATAGATGTCGCCGATGCCGAAGGAGAGCAGCTGTTTCATGCCATATTCAGGAGAGGTGTGCAGGTAGCCGCTTAGGCCCTCTTTGACCTTCACTTCCATCACATCGATGTGTGTGTCGACATTTGCCCCGAGACTCAAAGCGGGACAGTCGACTTCGAGTACAGATCGATCTGCAAAGAAAGCGCGCGAGCGAGCCAGCATGGCCGCTCGATCACGCAATATGTCTAGTTTAGACTCTTGAGACGTATTCACCGTTGCGTGTGTCGATTTTAATTTTGTCGCCCTCGTTGACGAAGATCGGCACCTGGATTTTCGCGCCCGTTTCGGTCACGGCAGGTTTCAGCACACGGCCAGAGGTGTCGCCACGTACGCCCGGCGCTGTCTCAGTGATCGTCATCTCCATGAAGGTAGGGGGGGTAATATCGATCGGCTCGCCTTTATAGAAGACCACGTCATAAAGGGTCTCTTCCATGAGCCAAGGCTCTTTTTCGCCAATGAGTTTGAGGGAGATGGTAATCTGATCAAAGGTCTGATCATCCATGAACACGACGCCCTCGCTCTCTTTATAGAGCATGCGCATCTTGGACTCTTGTACATCAGCCAGATCGATCTTCTCGCCAGACTTGAAGGTGCGCTCTACCACGCGCCCAGTCTTTAAATGTTTGAGTTTAACGCGGTTAAAGGGTTGGCCCTTGCCAGGTTTGACGAATTCGTTGGCGACGATGGTGTATGGCTCACCGTCGACTTCGACCTTCAAGCCCGTTTTAAATTCATTAGTCGCAACTTGTCTTGCCATGGGAGATCTCGCTATTTTAAGAGGAAGATGAGACTTTATCTAGAGGAGCGATAAACTTCAAGCGTGAGCTGTTTGTGCTTTAATCTTAGCCTCAAGCTCAGCCAATCGCTTCAACTTTTCTTGAATTTTCCTGTCAGCGGCTTCGGCTAATTGTTTTTGAGAGGCTTCGAACTCCTGAATTTTAGCTGCGAGAATGGCCGCAGCCCCAACGAGTTCTTCCTTTTTGGTCGAGAGTTGTGCTTCGGTCTTCTGCAACTGTTCCTCGGCTTGAATACGGCGAGTGTTTAGCTCTTGTAAGGCTTTGTGCTGTTCTTCGGTAGCTCGTTGAGCTTCGGCCAAGGCACCCTGTAAAGCGGGCAGTTTTGTGTTGATCTCTGAGAGTTGAGCTGTTTTTGCCTGAGTCTCTGTTTCGACTCTTCGCATCTCAGCACGTACCGTCTCTTCCGATGAGTTTTCTTTGGTCAACTGCTCTTGTAGCTTTTGTAGAGAAGCTCGAAGGTCGGCGATAACTTTATTTAATTCTGCGATGCGTGCTTCTGCCTGAGCTAGATCCTGTCCGACGGCGCCTTGCACGACTTGCAGGCCTTCTCTTTCACGCTGAAGACCCTGTTCTACATGTCCAAGCTCAATCGCACCTCTTTCGATCATCCGATCACCGGAAGATTGACAATTCGAAAGGACGAAATAGCCCGTAATCAGGCCAATTAAGCTGCAGCAAGCGACGAGTTCAGGCGCGCCTGCGAACAGAGCCAACACAACGCCGATCACAGCTAAAATTGTAGCTGTGTACATCAGACAAGAGTTGATCCATTCGTAGATCCTGCCACGAAGATCTTCCGAAAGGCATGGGAGGAGGCAAGGCAGGCAGGAATAACAGTTCTGCTGAGCGACGATTTCAGGCGAATAGATGGAAATTAAAGGTTCACTCATGCTTTTTCCAGTGCGGCAAGGATTTGTCTGTTTTGCTCAGTTTGTTGCTTTAAGCTTGCGGAGAGTTTTGCAGCAGCTTCAAGAGCAGGATCGAGCTTCGCGGCGGCCACGGAAATATCGTCAGCCGCACCTGCGTTAACTTTATTAATCTCTTGACGTTCTTTTTTCTCAGCAGATTGAAACTGCAACAGCGCAGCACTGGTTTGTGAGAGCACTGTCTTAAGTTGGCTCATCTCTGTGCCGAGCTGCTCGAGTTTTTCAGCTTTCTCGCAGTCGCTCTTTTCAAGGGCTTCTTTCTCTTGTCTCAGCCGGATATTTTCCGCTGCAACTGCGCTTTCGGCTTTGTCGACCTCAACAGCTACGTTCAAAAGTGCTTGCTTCTCTCCTTCTAGCGCAGCTGTGCCCTGTTTCCACTTGTCTCCCGCTGTACCTAGCTGAACAGCGCTCTGATGGGTCTGGGCGGCGAGTTTTTTGAGATCTTCTTTTTCTTGGTTTATCTGGGCGACGATCTTTTGCGCCTCGCGATGTTGGCGCCGGGAATAATAATGGCCAAGGCAGAAACCCGCTTCAAAAACGGCAAAGGTTGCTTTTCCGACTGCTGCTGCGGTTCCGGAGACCCAAAATGCGGCGCCAAAACCTATAGCTGCTCCAACTTCGCAGACGAAGAAAAGCCCATCGTACCATTGACATGTGCCAGGGGGCTCGGCAAGCGAAGCTGGAACTGGGGTTGATGTCGCGCCAGGTATGTCTAAATGCACTTCCTCAGCCGCTGCAGCGGCAACCGTAGCTACTGCCATAATTACACCTGTTCTAGTTGCTGGCTGTTTGCTCTGTGAATAGCTGGAGTTTTCGGCTCTGGTTGTTGGCTCATACTTTGGCCTCGGGGCGAAGAAAGCATCTGAGCCAGAGCTTGAGCTGATTGTGCATTAGTCTCAGCAGCGCCTTGTATCTGTTGAACTACACTCGCTAGCTCTGCTCTTCTCACAGCCAGCTCTCGAGAGGTTGTTTCAAGGTTTGCTTTTGCGACAGCTTCATTTGCTTTAAGTTCATTGACCACTTGCATAAATTTCCCTAAGCCCTGCTCACTCATGGCAGTTTCCAAACGGCTAGCGGCTTCGGTTATTCTGCCTTCTGTGTTTGCGAGGCGGCCGAGTTGCGTGTCTTGTATTCCGAGTTGAGAGGTGAGCCTGGTGGCTGCGCCGTCGATGCGTGTAACCTGGTCGCGGAGTTCGGCATTAGCTTGACGGAGTTCGGCGATCAGATAGTGTTCATAAACATAGCTTGCAGAGAAGATCAGCACGGTGGCGCAAACCGCGAAGCCGACAGAGCTCATGAGCATTCCGGACAAGATCGCTTCTACAGCTTGGACCACACACCAGACGGTCATCGCTAACATTGGGATCACTTGCCAGAATTGCGTGATGCGTCCGATGAGATTTCCGCAATCGCAGAAGCAGCTTGATATGAACGACTGCGCGCCTTCCCATGAGCAACTAATACACCAGTCAGGTTGTACATATGTGTTATTGATTTCACCAGTCATAAGACACCTCCTGCCTTTAACCCAAATTTTATATTATTAACAATCTTTTAACGCAATCTTAATTTGAAGGGAAAAAGACAGGCGCAGTGGACAGAAGATTTATGGGCACCGTGGACGAGGTAGACTAAGAGGACCGCGCCGAAGATTCTTTCTTGGCGCTGTCCACAAAGTCCACCTCGTCCACTTCGTCCACAAAAAATTTTGTCCACTGCGCCTGTTGTCGTTTTCGTCCTTTTCTTTTGCTTTCTCATGTTTTAGGATGCAAAAAGAGAATATTAAACACCGAGAGCACCGAGGTACACCGAGAAAATTTAAGAAGAGGAAGTAAGAAGGATAATCTTTTTCTCTGTGCATCTCGGTGGTCTCGGTGTTTGTTTTGCGATTGATGAAATAAGCTTGTATGGGGCTATTGCTAATTCAAGGAATATGGAACCACCAAATCCACGCGAAGCACAATTCGCTAAAGACACATTAGAGCGCTATGCAGGTTGCAGTGCAGAAGAGTTTCGCAGCAATCTTCTGCTGACAAACTTTCCGCGCTATGTCGACTATTTTGCAAATAAGCGCAAAACGAAAGTGATCGAAGGCACGATGTTCAAAGTAGCGCACTCTCCCGAAGAGGATGTGAGCATTCTCGATTTCAAAATCGGCTCTCCGGCTGCAGCGCTGGTCGTCGATCTCTGCTCATTCTTGAACATCAAAGCGAGCGTGCTGCTCGGCATGTGCGGCGGGCTGCGCCGGCGCTATCAGATCGGCGACTATCTTGTGCCAGTGGCGAGCATCCGGGGCGAAGGTACTTCAGATTTCTACTTTCCGCCGGAAGTGCCAGCTCTGGCCAACTTCCTCATGCAAAAAGCGGTGACCAATGTTTTGGATGATCAGAAGATCGGCTATCACATCGGCATTACTTTTCTCTACCAACATGCGCTTTCTGGGAATTCAATGAGGATTTCAAAAATCGGCTGAAGCTCTCTAAGGCACAGGCAATTGAAATGGAGTGTGCGACCTTATTTGCCGCCAGCTACAAACGCAAGTTCACGCTTGGCGCTCTGCTGTTGATCTCCGATTTGCCTTTGGATCCGGAAGGGATCAAAACGAAAGAGAGTTCTGAATTTGTGTATGAAAATCATATGGCCGATCATGTGGAAAGGGGTGTAGACATTTTGAAACTCGCGCGTCAGATGCAAGCGCGAATGTCAAAGGCGCTTATCGCAGGAATAAATAATTATGGACGTCGCAAAGAATGCATTTAAGGCGCTGAGAACTTTGAAAAGCGATGCGCGGGTCTACTACTTCGCCTTGTCTGCGCTTGAAGAGCAGAGATTGGAAAGATCAGCCGCTTGCCCATCTCGATCCGGATCATGCTGATCGCTCTTGCGCAATTGCGATGGCAAACGTGACGGAAGAGGATGTGATGCGTCTGGCGAAGTGGCAGCCGAAAAGCGGGACGAAGGGCGATGTCCCTTTTGTCGTCTCGCGCGTGATTCTGCAGGATTTTACTGGCGTGCCGCTGCTCGTCGATCTGGCGGCCATGCGCGATGCTGTGGCAGCAAAGGGTTCAATGCCGAGATCGATCGAACCGCAAGTGCCGGTCGATCTCGTCGTCGACCATTCCGTGCAGGTCGACCGCGCAGGGACGATCCGATGCCTTTCTGTTCAATCTAGAAATCGAATTCGAGCGCAATCAGAGAGCGCTATGAGTTTTTGAATTGGGGACAAGAGGCTTTTAAGACCTTTAAAGTCGTGCCGCCTGGCATCGGCATTGTGCATCAGGTCAATCTGGAACATATCGCCACTGTCGTGATTGAGAAGAAAGCGAGAAGAGTCCTCTCTATTTCGATACGCTCGTCGGAACCGATTCGCATACGACGATGATCAATGGCCTTGGCGTTGTCGGATGGGGCGTCGGTGGCATCGAGGCGGAAGCGGCGATGCTCGGACAACCTGTCTTATTCCAAACGCCCGAAGTGATCGGCGTTCATTTATCGGGAATTTGCAAGAAGGCGTGACAGCCACCGATCTGACATTGCGGATCACAGAGATGCTGCGCAAAGAAAAAGTCGTGGGCAAATTTGTCGAATTTTTCGGCGAAGGCGCGGCAAGTCTGACCGTGGCCGACCGCGCGACGATCGGCAACATGGCGCCGGAATATGGCGCGACGATGGGCTTTTTCCCTGTCGATGAAAAGACGCTCGACTATCTGCGGATGACGGGCAGAGATGAAAAAGCAGATCGCGCGATCAAAGAATATCTGGAAGCGCAAAAGCTGTTCGGCATCCCGCGCAAAGGGGAAGATCGACTACACTAAAGTCTTCGAACTCGACTTCAGATCGATTAAGCCTTGTGTTGCCGGGCCCAAAGCGGCCGCAAGACCGGATCGATCTGCCGGACTTGAAAGAAAAATTTCAAAGCTGTTGACAGCGCCTGTTCACAGACGGCGGCTATGGAAAAAGCTGAGGACGAGCATGCAAGACAAGTCTGTGTGCATTCCGATGGAACATTTTCATCTCAGAGCTGCATCATGACACAGGCGGAAAGCAATCTCTCGAACACAGCGCAAAGACCGGATTGGAGTGAAGAGGAGATGGTCACGAATCGCCCCTTTACAGAAGCGGTCGATCAACCCCGGCTATTCAGAGATGCATCGACTTGCGATATCGATCTTGAACCATGGCTCTGTCGTCATCGCAGCGATCACCAGCTGCACCAATACGAGCAATCCCGAGCGTCATGATCGCAGCTGGCCTTCTCGCCAAAAAAGCCGTGGAAAAAGGGCTGAAAGTCAATCCACTTGTCAAAACGAGCCTGGCTCCCGGATCGCGCGTCGTGACCGATTATCTTGAAAAGACCGGACTGCAAAAATATCTCGATCAGCTCGGATTTCAGCTGGTCGCCTATGGATGCACGACCTGCATTGGCAATAGCGGGCCTCTAGATGAGAAGATCGAAAATGCGATCAAAGAACATGATCTGATCGCAGCCAGCGTGCTTCAGCGGCAATCGCAATTTTGAAGCGCGCATCCATGGCTCTGTCAAAGCCAACTTTTTGATGTCGCCGCCGCTTGTCGTCGCTTTTGCGATCGCCGGACGAGTCGATATCGATCTGGAAAAAGAGCCGCTTGGACATGGACAAAGATGGCAAGCCTGTTTTCTTGAAAGACATCTGGCCCATCTTCCAAGAGATCCAAGAAGCGATGATGAAAAAGCGTCTTAAGCCCGAGATGTTCAAAAAGCGCTATGCGCATATTCTCCAAGACAATCCCGTCTGGAAGAAGATCGCAGATGGAAAAAAGAGCGCAATATGCATGGGATCCCAAGAGCACCTATATCCAAAAGCCCGCCCTATTTTGAAGATTTGCACTCAGAGCTTCCCGAAACGCACGAACTCAAAGGACATGCGCGCTCTTGCGCTCTTTGGCGATTCGGTGACCACCGACCATATCTCTCCAGCCGGGGCTTTTCAGCACAGATACGCCTGCCGGAAAATATCTCCTTTCGCTCGGGGTACAGAGAAGAAGATTTTAATAGCTATGGAAGCCGCCGCGGCAATCACCATGTGATGATGCGCGGCACCTTTGCCAACGTGCGCATCCGCAATAAAATGGCCGAAGGCAAAGAAGGCGGCTTTACCAAATTATGCCCGAGGGCACGATCATGCCGATCTTTGATGCCTGCGAAATCTATGCCAAGAAAGAATGTCCCTCTGATCATCTTCGCCGGAAAAGATTATGGCATGGGAAGCTCGCGCGACTGGGCGGCCAAAGGGACCGCGCTCCTCGGCGTCAGAGCCGTCGTCGCGCAGAGTTTTGAGCGGATCCACCGCAGCAACCTGATCGGCATGGGCGTTCTCCCGCTGGAATTCAAAAATGACGAGAGCTTTGAAAGTTTAGGCATTAAAGGCGATGAGACCTTCTCCATCCTCGGCATCGATGGCAAGCTCTCCACCGGCCAAGAAGCCACACTCGAGATCACACGCCAAGGCAAGGTCGACCAAGCCAAAGTGATCGTGCGCCTCGATACGCCCATCGAGATCGAGTACTACCTGCATGGCGGCATCATGCCCTACGTGCTGCGCAAGATCCTAAAAAAATAAACGACAAGAGAGTCTGCTAGCTGCTCCAGTGTTCAGCGACTGTGCCGTTGGAGAAGGGAAGACGTTCTTTGCGCAGATTGAGGAGAACAGCTTTTTTAACAGGGTGTTCGCTCTTAAACTGCGACAAATTTCGCGTCATGTCAACGCTGGGAGAAGCGGAGAATTTAATCTCGTATGCTTCGAAATGCTCTCCAAAATCTATTAAGAGATCAATTTCTAGACCCGCGCTTGTGCGATAAAAGTAGCATGGGGCTCTTTCGCCTTGCTGGGCAAAGCGTTTCACTCTTTCCATGACGACCATATTTTCGAAGAGATGCCCTGCGAAAGGCGAATGAATCAGCTGTTGTGCGTTTTCAATACGTAGAAGATAACATAATAGTCCTGTATCGACAAAAAAGAGTTTTGGCGATTTGACAAGGCGCTTTGTGAGATTTTTCGCATAGGGTTCGAGAAGATAAATAATCGAGCTCGCTTCAAGCAGTGTAAGCCAATCTTTGGCGGTAGTTTGAGAAATGCCGCACTCTTTGCCGATTTCATTTAAGTTGAGCAGTTGTCCCGCGCGCGCTGCAAGTAGAACGAGATAACGTTGAAACTGTCCTAAATCGTGAATGTTGCGCATGGCGCGAAGATCGCGCTCGATATACGTCGAGAGATAGGCGCTATGCCAAAACTTCGGATTTAATTGTGGCTGTACTTGAAACTCTGGGTAGAAGCCCTTCAGCATCTGTTCGGCGGTTTTAATCTCATCGAAAATCGGCGCGTGGGGAATTTCTTCCCAGCTGAGAGGATAGAGCTGGAAAATCGCGATTCTTCCAGCTAAAGACTCTGAGACGCCTTTCATCAAAGGAAAAATTTGCGAACCGGTAAGGACATACTGCCCATAAGTTCTTCTGTGGGAGTCGACGTGTAGTTTGAGATGAGGCAAAAGTGAAGGAACGTATTGGATCTCATCGATGATTAGAGGAGGTTCATAGGTCTTCAAAAAGAGAGCCGGATCAGTTTCAGCCAGATTCCTGATCAAGATGTCATCAAAAGTGACATAGTTATAGCCTTTCAAGGCGTGTTGGAGCAGCGTGGACTTTCCTGCTTGGCGCGGGCCAGTCACTAAGACGACGGGGAATTGTTTGAGGGCCTCTTTTAGAGGCTGCTCTAATTTTCGATGGAGATACATATACCCTAATCCTAACATCCTTCTCCGTGCATTTTCAAGATAATATCTTGAAAATGCAAGGCGCTAAAAAATTAAGTTATTAATTATTAGTTACTTACATAATTATGCAAGAAGAGTTTGGGATGAAAAAGAACGAAATCGGCAGAATGGCTTACCAAAATTAAGGAGGAGGAGATTATGTCTGCTGTTTTACAAGTTTTGAAGATTGCCACGAACTTTGATCATCTATTACATCCTTTAGCTAAGGACAAGGGACTTGATGAGACAGCTTTATGGAAACGTGCAGCCTGTGTAGCTCTTTTTGTTCTCGTTGCAAGTAAGTCAAAAAGTGGCTCGGCTGCAGTCGCAGCTCTTTATCTTTGCGCAGCATTTCGAAAATACCAAAAGAGTTTAGAAGAGATAGCAAGGGAGGGGTGTCGAGCTGCGGTTGTTGCTGATCAAGCTACGAAGAACGTTCTTGGCGGCGCTGTAGTAAATCCCTTCTCTTCAGGTACCGCTCCTGAGAGAGAGCTCATGCTGGCAGTCGGCGGAAATCCTTCACCAGCTGCGGTATCAAATCTCTCTCTCTTACTTAATCTTCACTCCTCTTTGAGCGCTCTTCAAGCAGCAACGCCTAGTGCTCCGTCCCCTCCACCAGTAGATCCCTATTCAACATTAGCTGCTCCAACAGGAAAGCAAAAAGAGGCTATTCGAGGCACACTTAAAATTTTAGCAGAAACATCTTATGCATTTTTGGTGTTTAAGAAAGGGGATTTGGACAAAAAAGGAGATGTGACCTGGGGATTGAATCCACTCAAAAACATCGAATTTATTTTGACCGACCGAGAGCTTAAAGAACTATTTAAACAAGTGAGAAAAAATCAGGTGTGGGGAGCTCCTCTAGGCTATTTAGAGAGGATATCCAAGGCGTTTAATGAAGTAGCTAATTCAGGAAAATTAGACTCTTACCTTCCTGGATTTTATAAAGCTGTAAGTGTAGAGCCTCAGCATTTTCCTCGCTTGGAAGGTTTAGTAGAGGATCGCAATTGGGGCCAATGGCTCGATATACTCATGGGAAGAGCAGAATGATTTAGAAAATGGATATGTAGTTCTTGTAAAAAAAAGCTTTGGCGAGCAAGCTTTACGTTTTCTTTACAAATCACGGAGGAGTGTATGGCTGCGGTTACCAAGATTTCAGCTAAAGATGTTTTTATCCCGAATGAGTTAGGAAACTTAAGTGTTGTTTTCAATGGGCGCGAGTTTTCGATCATTGATGAACGAAATGAAAGCTGTGCGGTTGAAAGATTTAATCTCTCGAAAGAGTTGCGCGATATTACCAATGATCAGCTGCAGAGGTGTCTAGGTGCTGCCTATCTGACCTTGAATAAGTTTGGGGATGAATATTCGCTTAAACTCAACGGACGATTGCCTGGCGGAGGACCTCTTTTAGGCTCAATTGGATATTGGGTGGTAAAATCTGTCTGTTATGGAACAGCTGCGGCAGCAGCAGGCACGGCTATTGTGGCCACAGGTGGGGCGGTAGCAGGACCTGTGGGTGCAGCACTCGCTGGTGGCGGATTGGCAACAGCGGAGCTGGCTACTGGAACTAGCTTTGTTGCAGGTGCTATTGCTACTCATGCTGGAGCGACAGCACTTGCCACTGAGGTCACAGTTGCAGCAATTGGGACCGGAAATGTCGCTGGAGTTATTGCGGCAGTTGAGTCTGCTTCTGCCTTTGTCGGTGCATTTTTAACTGCACTTCCCACTCCTTAAGTGGGTAATTGAAATTCGCGTTGGAGGGAAGTCGTGACCTCTTTTTCGAGGGCGGCGGGATCATTTGTTGCCTGATAGAAGAGGCGGCGCTTTTCGGTCTCTTGGCCGACTTGTCTTTCGGTATGCAGGGTACGCGAGTCAAATTTGAGTAGAACGAAGTGGTGCGCGGAGGCGAAGAGGCGCAGGCGCGTGAGGTGGTAGAGCCAGAGGACTTCGGGTGGCGGCTCGCCAAAGCGATCTTTGATCTCGTCCAAGATAGTGTCGACTTCGCCAGGCGAGGAGGTTTCGCCGAGGCGGTGGTAGAGCTCCATGCGCAGCGAAGGCTCGGCGATGTAATTGTCGGGAAAGAGCGCTCTGAATGGGAATTCCATTTTAGTTTCGTAGAATGTGGGCGTGCTTTTTTTGCTCATCGCATCGATAGTGCGCTTGAGCAGCTTGCAGTAGAGGTGGAAACCGATGGCGGAGACCTGTCCTGACTGCTCTGTGCCTAAGATATCGCCTGCGCCGCGTATCTCCAAATCGCGCATGGCTATCTTCATGCCGCCGCCAAAGCCGGAGGCCTCCATGAGCGCAGAGAGGCGTTTTCTTGCCAGTTCGGACAGTTCGCGCTGCTTGGGCACCAGAAAATAGGCGTAAGCAGGGCGGTTCCATCTTCCGACTCTACCGCGGATCTGATACAGATCGGCGAGTCCGAAAGTATCTGCGCGGTCGATGATGATGGTGTTGGCATTTGGAATGTCCACGCCATTTTCGATGATTGTGGTGGCGACTAAAATGTCAGCCGATCCCTTTTTAAAAGCGTGAAAGACAGAATCGAGCTCTTCGGCTTCCATGCTGCCATGTCCGGTCACAATCCGTGCCTGGGGCAGTAATTTCTGGATCTCGTCAGAGATGAGAAAGATGCTCTCCACGCGATTGTGCACGAAAAATGCCTGACCATCGCGCGAAAGCTCGCGTAAAAGCGCGTTTTGAATGATACCATTGTCGCGCTCAGCGATGATGGTCTTAACGGGCAGGCGGTCTTGAGGCGGCGTATTGATGGTCGAGATCTCTCTTGCGCCGATGAGTGTGAGGTAGAGCGTGCGCGGAAT
This sequence comes from uncultured Chlamydiales bacterium, assembly GCA_963709365.1. Taxonomy (GTDB): domain Bacteria; phylum Chlamydiota; class Chlamydiia; order Chlamydiales; family Rhabdochlamydiaceae. Next base: position 1,602,959 of record CAVPVU010000002.1, on the reverse strand, counting down.
GGGCGTAGCAGTCAGCGTAAGACAATCGACACCGACTTTGAGCATCTTCAGCTGCTCTTTGGCACGCACGCCGAAGCGCTGCTCCTCGTCTATGATGATTAAGCCTAGATCTTTAAAGCGGATGTCCTTGCTGAGCAGGCGATGTGTGCCGACGATGATGTCGATCTGTCCGTTTTGCACCTTTTCAAGCGTCTCTTTGACCTCTTTTGAAGGCGAGAAACGCGAGATATGCGCGACATTTATTGGGTAATTGGCCATGCGCTCGGCAAAGGTTTCATAATGTTGCATGGCCAGCACGGTCGTAGGCACCAGCACGGCAACCTGCTTTTTGCCATCTGCGACAGCTTTAAAAGCGGCGCGCATGGCCACTTCAGTCTTGCCGTAGCCGACATCTCCACAGATCAGACGATCCATCGCTTTGGCAGCGCACATGTCATTTTTCACTGCAGTGATAGCCAGTAGCTGATCTTCGGTTTCGGTAAAGGGGAAATCGCCTTCGAAAGAGAGCATCTCGTCGCCATCTGCCGGAAAAGGAAAGCCTCCCGCAATCGCGCGTTCGGCATTAATCCGAAGGAGATCTTGCGCATATCCAATGATGGCTTTTTGCGCGTTTAGACGCGTTTTTTGCCAGCGATTTGTCCCCAAGGTTGAGAAGGTGGGGAGCTCCTCTTTGGCGCCGATATAACGACTAACTAGATGTGATTGCGCGATTGGCACGTAGAGTTTGCTGCCCTCGGCATACTGGAGTGTGAGAAACTCTGTCTCCTGGCCGACATGGTTAGGGCGCTTCTCTGTGCCCAAAAATTTTCCGATGCCGTGATGAAAATGCACGACCACATCACCTGGAGCTAAGCTGTGAAATTCAGAAGGCGGAATATGTGCGACCGAACGCCATTTTTCGCGACGCACGCGCATGCGATGCGTAAATTCTGTCATCGGTACCAGTGCTGCGTGACTGTCTGGCAGCACAAAGCCGCTGGAGAGGTAGTTCTGTTCGAAAATGGCTTGTTCAGGCAGAGCGATGCCCTCTTTGGCGAGACGCTCTTTGAACGCGCGCTCTTCGGAAGCCGTGGCGCAGAGGAAATAGAGCTTAAAGGCAGATTTGTAGGCGCGATTTACGATTTGAAAAAGTTCTTCTGGAGTGAGCGCAGCGCGGTTTTCTGCCCCGAGAAGAAGGTAGAGATCTCTTGGAACGGGTGCTGCCAGCGTTTGGTTTCGATCTCTTTTCCAAAGACAGAAAAGTGTAAGAGTTGAAAGGGATCCTTCCCAGTGTAGTAATCGCGGCCAGTGCGCTTTTGTACTTGTACGTCGGATAGCTCTTCGATGCGCTCTTTGGACCAGAAGATTTTTTGGAGCGATGCAGCCTTATCGATGAGCTCTTCAAAAGTTAAGAAGAAGCGTGAGGCGGCGCCAGGCATACTTTTGAATGCGACATAGCGATCTTCGATGGCTAAGAGGTCGTCGAACACAACTATGGTGTTTTGCCCTAGAAAATCTAAGAGGGTCACAGGCGATGGTTCAGCTTGTAGCACGCTTAATTCAGAAGCGGGGCTTAAAAATAGCGTGTCCACTTTTGAGACCGATTTTTGAGAGCCGGCATCGAAGAGGCGAATCGACTCGAGTGTGTTGCCAAAAAAATCGAGACGGTAGGGTTGAACAGAGGTAACCGGAAAGAGGTCGATGAGACCGCCGCGAACGGCAAATTCACCCTTGTCTGACACCACCGCGGCGCGCTTGTAGCCCAGAGAGATTAAAAACGCGGGCAGCTCATCGAACGAGAGCTCCTCTCCAGCTTTTAAACGTTTAAACAGCGATTCGAGACGTGCAGTTGAAGGCAGTTTCTGCAAGCAGGCTTGCAGAGGGCACAAGATGAGCTGCGGTTTGTCTGCAGAAATAATTTTGTGCAAAATCTCGAAACGCTTGCCTACAATGTCGCTGCTCGGTGCAATCTCTTCACCAGGAAGTGTTTCCCAAGCGGGAAAGTTCAGCGCTTCATCAAAGCCAAAATAGGGCAGATCATCTAAGAGGCGACTTTCGCGGGGCTCCCCTGAGATCACGAGTAGATTTTTGCCTGTGGCCTTTTGCGCAAGATGCAAAAGGCAAGCTTTGGGCGCATCCCAAAGATCTTCGACCAGCAGAGATGGTTCTTTTGAGAGAGCCTGTTGAAAGGCCTCTAGCGCCGGGCTGCGCTCAGCAATTTCTAGGAATTGGTGCACAGCTTTTCTATGTGACGTTTAGCGGCTTCAAATGCCTTGTTTATGCCCGAAGGATCTTTCCCTCCGGCTTGGGCGGAATCGGGTTTTCCACCACCAGTGCCACTCACGAGGGGAGCGATCTCTTTGACCAACTCCTGCGCGCTGATCTTTTTGCTAACGAGGTCAGCGCTGACGCGCACGAGCAGTTGACAGCGATCCTTTAGTTTCAATGCTAGCACCAGAATGGTCGAGGGCTGTCTGCCCATCAGATCATCAGCGAGTAACATCATACTCTCCTGATCGAGGTCGACGATCTCGGCTAAAAAGTGAGCGGAGCCGATACGCGCTGTACGCTTTGAAAGCGTCTCGGCAAGCTCTTTCAGCGATCCGCGTTTGAAAGTTTTTAACTGCTGCGAGAGCTCTTTCTGCTCATCCAGCAGAGTGGTGACTCTGCTCGGCAGGGCAGGCAGTGTCGTTTTCAGCAGCGCACTAGCCTGTTGAGCGAGATCCTCATTCTGGTAGACAAAATCTTCAGCTGCCTTTCCGCACACAGCTTCAATCCTGCGCACGCCAGCTGCAATACTGCTCTCTTTGGCAACGCGGAAGTAGCCTAGCGTGCCTACGCTAGAGGTGTGTGTGCCGCCGCAGAGTTCTTTTGAGTAGTCGATATCGATCACGCGCACTTTATTGCCGTATTTGTCTCCAAAGAACTGTTTAATCTCTGGATGTTTTTGCGCCTCTTCGTATGAGAGCTCGTAAGCTTTAACTGGAGTGTCTTCGCGGATCTTATCGTTGACGATGCGCTCGATTTGACGCAGCTCATCAGGAGTGAGCGGTTTATGGTGATTGAAGTCAAAGCGCAGCCGGTCGGGCTCGACCAGTGAGCCGGCTTGTTTGATATGCGCACCTAAGACTTGGAAGAGTGCAAAGTGCAAGAGGTGCGTGGCTGTGTGGTGCCGCGCAATCTCGTTTCGGCGTTTGACGTCGATCATGGCAGTTATCGGCTCGCCGGGGATCAAAGTCCCGCTTTCGAGTTTGCCGATGTGCACAATCACGCCGGGATAGGGATTCTGGCAGCTTTGAACAGCAAAATGCGCCTTTTTGTGTGAAAGCGTACCGATATCTGCGCTCTGTCCGCCTTTTTCAGCGTAGAAGGGGGTCTTGTTCAAAATGACCATGCCCTCTTGTCCTTGGGTCATCGATTCGACGAACTTGCCATTCACCACGAGAGCGGTAATTGCGCCTGTTCCACTGGTTTCAGTAAAGCCGGTGAATTCGCACTGGCCATGTTTGGCGACATACTCTTTAAAAAGGCTCTCTTCAGCATGCTGGGTATGCACCGTGTGCGCGACCCTCGACTTCTCTTTAGCCTGCTCTTCTAATAGCTGATAGGTCTCCAGATTGACGGTTAGACTCGTGTCTTTGGCAATGAGTAGGACCTCTTCAAGCGGAAATCCATAGGTATCTTTCAGTTTAAAGGCCTCTTCGCCGGTAATCTGCTTAAGTGGGCTTTTCTGAGCTTTTTCAATGATCGTATTTAAGATGTTGCCGCCTTTTTTCAGCGTGCGCAGGAAGGCCTCTTCTTCTAAGGTTAGAATTTCAGCGATGCGTGCCTGCGAAGCTACGAGTTCGGGATAATCTTCGCCCATCGTTTCGACCAGCCTTGGCAGAACTTTGGCCAGAAAAGGCTCATTCAATCCGATGTTTTTACCATAACGCACCGCACGTCTCAGCAGCTTGCGCAGCACATAACCGCGCTCTACGTTGCTGGGCTGTGCGCCATCGATGATCGCAAATGAGAGGCCGCGAATGTGATCGGCGATCACATGGAAAGCTGGCGCGTGGCGCGCATCATTTTCATCGTATTTTTTGCCCGAGACGACCTCGACCTGCTCAATGATGCTGCGCAAAATATCCGTTGCGAATACGGTGTCGACACCCATTTTAAGTGAAACTACGCGCTCTAAGCCCGATCCGGTATCGATACATGGGCAGGGAAGCGGCGACATCTTGCCAGAGGCGTCGCGGTTGAATTGCATGAAAACCAAGTTCCAGAATTCCAAGTAGCGCTCGCCAGAGAGATCTTCTTTAGGAGAGCGAGCATTGCCATATTTAGAGCCTCTGTCGAGCAGAAGCTCAGAACAGGGTCCGCATGGTCCCGTATCGCCCATAGCCCAAAAGTTGTCTTTTTCTCCGAGCCGCACGATGCGGTTTTCCGGCATGAATTTTTTCCAGATGAGGAAAGCCTCGTCGTCATCTTGGTAAATGGTGATCCAGAGTCTGTCCGGAGAAAAACCGAAGACTTGCGTAGTGACTTCCCAAGCATAGAGAATCGCTTTTTCTTTGAAGTATTCGCCAAAAGAGAAATTGCCGAGCATTTCGAAGAGGGTCAAATGGCGCGAGGTGTGGCCGACGTTATCGAGATCGTTGTGCTTGCCGCCGACGCGGATACATTTTTGGGCAGTGGTGGCAGATCGATAGTCGCGTTGACTCTTTCCCAGAAAGACATCTTTGAACTGGTTCATGCCTGCATTGACGAAGAGCAGCGTGGGATCATCGTGCGGCACGACCGGTGAAGAGGGCACATGCGCATGGCCTTTCTGCTTGAAGTAGTTGATAAATCCGCGGCGTATTTCTTGTGACAGCATATGAACCTAGGTTCGAATTTTCTTCTGGGTTTTTTCCTGCCCGATTATAGTGTGAGTATTAAAAATGTTGTAGGAGAAAAATTTTCATGGATGCTGAATTAAAAAAACAGCTTGGCAAAATCGCCAACACGATTCGAGAACTCTCTATGGAGGCGGTGGAGCGAGCCAACTCGGGACACCCAGGACTGCCGATGGGATGCGCCGAGTTTGGAGCCTATCTTTATGGCGTGCTACTGCGCTACAATCCGAAAAATCCCAAGTGGCTCAACCGCGACCGCTTCGTCTTATCAGCAGGTCACGGCTCAATGCTGCTCTACTCCTGTCTACATCTAGCCGGCTATAATCTTTCGATGGATGAGATCAAGCGCTTCCGGCAGATCCATTCTAAAACTCCGGGCCATCCTGAATTTCACATCACCGAAGGTGTGGAGGCGACCACCGGTCCTTTAGGGCAAGGTGTCGGAAATGCCGTGGGACAAGCCCTAGGATTGAAACTCTTGGCCGCCAAGTTCAATAGTGAAGGATTTCCGCTCTTTTCAAACAAAGTTTACTGCTTAGCTGGCGACGGTTGCATGCAAGAGGGCGTCTCTTCCGAGGCCTCGGCACTGGCTGGACACCTCAACTTAGACAACCTCGTGCTCATCTACGACGCAAATAAAGTTACACTCGATGGATTTTTGAACGAATCGGGCTCTGAAGATACGGCCATGCGCTACCAGGCCTACGGATGGGATGTGTTCGATCTGGATGGCTACGATCTGGACAAGATGGATGAGATCTTTATGAATCTTCAAACCTCTCAGAAAAAACCCACGCTCATCATGATGCATACCGTGATTGGCAAGGGCTCTCCAAACAAAGCAGGCACGCATAAAGTACACGGCTCTCCACTTGGACAAGAAGAGGTAGAGGCCACCAAGAAAGCGCTCGGCCTTCCAGAAGAAGCCTTCTTCGTGCCACAGGCGGTTACAGCCTTTTTTGAAAAGAAGCTTTCCAAAGACATGGCGCTCGAACAGAAGTGGAAAGATATGTTCCGCACCTGGTCGGAGACACGCCCAGATCAGTATAAGCTGTTCATGCAGATGGTCGAAAAAAAACTGCCGGACAACTTAGAAGAAGAGCTCAGAAAAATTGAAATTAAGTCGCCGATAGCCGGACGCAGCGCATCAAATGCAGTATTGAACGTGCTCGGCGAGATGCTGCCCTTTCTTTACGGCGGCTCAGCCGACCTTTCTGGTTCCGACATGACTATGATGAAGAAGTTTCCCATCATTTCCACCAACAATTTCAAAGGCCGTAACCTCAAATTCGGGATTCGTGAATTTGGCATGGCAACCGCGGCAAGTGGCATGGCGCAAACAGATATGATTCTGCCATTTGTCGGTACGTTTTTAACTTTTTCGGACTACATGCGCAATGCGATCCGCCTGGCCGCTCTTTCGAAGGTGCAGGTGATCTATCATTTTACGCACGATTCGATCTTTTTGGGCGAAGATGGTCCGACACACCAACCGATAGAACATTACGCAGCCTTAAGAGCTATTCCTAATTTGCAATTTATTCGACCTGCCGATGCTTGGGAGGTGAAGATGGCTTGGATTGCGGCGCTGCGTTATCGCGGGCCGACAGCATTTTCATTGTCTAGGCAAGCGCTGCCTGAACTCTCGGGCACAAACGTGCCATACGATCAAGGCATGGGCAAAGGCGCGTATATCGTCAAACGCGAGACCAAAGCTTGTGATTTTTCACTCTTTGCAACCGGTTCTGAGTTATCGCTGGCGCTAGATGTGGCTGCCGCATTAGAAAAACGAGGCAAATCGGTACGCGTGGTTTCGATGCCCTGCTGGGAGATTTTCGAAAAACAGAGCGATGAGTATAAAAAGAGTATTGTTGGCGGCAACCTCGGTAAGCGCGTCAGCATCGAAGCAGGCGTAAGTTTAGGCTGGCATCAATGGATTGGCATGGACGGCATCGCCATCAGCATGGAAACTTTTGGTGAATCTGCTCCGATCAGCGACTTGGCAGCTGAGTTTGGATTTAACGTCGATGCAATCATGGATCGGTTGCTTTCATGAGCAAATTTTTACAAGCTTTAAAATGCAAAAATAGTGGACGCCCGCCAGTTTGGATGATGCGTCAAGCAGGGCGCTGCCTTCCGGCTTATCGCAAGCTGCGAGAGCAGCATTCGCTAGAGAAGCTCTTCCACCATCCTGAGCTTGCCGCAGAGATCACGGCTATGCCTGTCGAGCAGCTAGGCGTCGACGCCGCGATTATTTTCACAGATATTTTAGTCGTAGCCGAAGCCTTTGGCTTCAATGTCGAATTTGTTGAAAATAAAGGGCCGCTCATCACACCCGCACTCACCAGTCCAGAACAGGTCGAACGCCTTTCGGCCAAAGATGCGGCGGATGCGCTGGCTTTTGTTTACGAGGCGATCAAATTGGCCAAACAGCGCATATCGGTTCCATTGATTGGATTTTGCGGAGGACCTTTTACCGTAGCCAGTTACTTAGTCGAAGGTGGAGCCGGCAGCAAAGAGCTGGCTAAGACCAAGGCGTGGCTCTTTTCACATCCTGAGAGTTTTCATCTTCTGTTAAAGAAGCTGACCGCAGTTTCAATCGAATATCTCAAGTTACAAGTTAAAGCCGGCGCGCAAGTATTGCAGATTTTCGATTCTTGGGCGCATGTGCTCAGCACACCCTTTTTTCTGGCTTTCTGTCTGCACTATCTCAAAGAGATCGTGCATGCACTCAAGCCGACCGGCGTTCCAATCATCCTTTTCTGCCGCGGCTCGACCTTCTTTCCACAAGAGCTCGCTTCGATCGAACCCACCGCCATCGGGTTTGACTGGCACAAAGAGCTGAGCGTGCTCAGACGGCATGTGCCCCCGCATATCGCCGTGCAGGGAAATTTGGACCCACACCTGCTGAAAGCTTCGCCCTTCGTCATCCGCTCCGAAGTGCAACGTCTCTTGCACGCCATGCGCAAAGATCCAGGCTTCATCGTCAACCTAGGCCACGGCATCCTGCCCGACACACCTTTCGAAAACGCCAAATGCTTCGTCGATACAGTTAAAGAATACGGTTCAGAATGAAGATTTTCCTAAGTATTTTGCTGTTTTGTTGCGCATGTGCCTACTCAGAATTGCCCCGAGAACAGGGGTATTTGCGCGTATCAGAAAAGCACGAACTCTTCTTTGCCAGATATGGCAACCCAGAGGGTATTCCCGTGGTTGTCCTGCATGGAGGACCGGGAGGCGGAGGATATGAGAAGCCTTTGCCCTTTTTCGATCTTAGTCGCTTTAATGTAGTGATGTTTGATCAAAGAGGCGCCTCGCGTTCAAAGCCTTTTGCTTGCATGGAGGAGAACACGACACAACATTCGATAGCGGATATCGAAACTCTGAGAATGCATCTCGGTATTCACAAGTGGCTCGTATTTGGCGGCTCGTGGGGTTCTCTGCTGGGGGTTTTATATGGGGAAGCACACCCTGAATCGTGTTTAGGATTTATTCTTACTGGTGTATTTCTTGGAAGAGAGCAAGATATTCGACTGCTCCAGTACACCGAAAAGGCTAAAGAGCACTACCAGCAGTTCATTCTCAATATTCCAGAAGATGAAAGAGCGGAGCTGATTGCCGCATGTTACAAGCGAGTTATGGACCCCGATCCCGAAGTGCACATGAAAATGGCGCGAGCAGTGCTTAGATACCACTTAATCAGTACGACTTCCTCGTTAAACTCTGCTTGGATTGACAGTCTGTTGAACGACAACCAGTTTACACTTGGCCTGACTCGAACTGTATTGCACTATGCTAGCCACCAGCTATTTCTCTATCCAAACCAAGCGCTTGCTGAAGTGCAAAAAGTTTCACATCTGCCCGCGATCATTGTCCAAGGAAATGCGGATATCAACTGCCTTCCCGAACAAGCTGAGCTGCTCCATCAAAATTGGAAAAATAGCCAGCTCTGGATGATCGACGGCGGAGGTCACAATATGGACCAGTCCGCTATCTCCGCGGCTCTCACCAGAGCCGCTAACTCATTTATAAAGAGCATGAAGTGAGATAGGTGGATTTATATAAAATATTTTTTATTTTATTTTAAACAAAATTAATTGTATAATTGCTTTTATGTTATTAAGTGATGCAATTCAATCTCGAGCATTAACGATGGCCGCACTTGCGACTATCCTAGAGAATTCCCAAGCCAGTTTGAGTTTTTGGGGATCAAAACTCGTTATCGCGAATGGATACGAAGGTTCTGCTTATCTAGGTGATATTTCGAGTAAATATCTCGAATTGGCAGGGGGAGATGCGCTGTCTTTACAGGACCGAACGGGAGGATTGCAAATCCATGCAAGACTGCATCGGTATTACGAACAAACGGATGCCTTAGAGTGGCAGACCAGTATTATCACACTGATCATCGCTGTTTTTAACAAGATCATCTCATGCATCAATCGATATTGCTGTGACATATGTGTGCCACTTTATACGGCGCGCTGGTTTATCATGAGTGATAATTCTAGTGTTTACCAGCTGCTCGCATTTACACCAGATCAGTTTAGATCAACTTTCCCTAACGAAGAGCTACCAGCATCCCGGAGATTTGAATCCAACGGGATCACCTTTCATATCGAGCGGCAGGAACCTGCATAAAGTCTCAACGTCCTTTTGTTCCTTTACCATGAGACTAAAGGTGGCATTGAGCAGAGGATCGCATCCGCATTACCTCCTGAACGAAAGCCGAATTGTGTGCCGCGGTCGTAGAGAAGGTTAAACTCTACGTAGTGGCCGCGCATTTTGAGCTGCAGCTCTTTTTCTTCTTGTGCAAACGGCTGTTCAATTCGTCTCTGGTAGATCGGAACAATTGCTTCGAGAAATGTATTGCCGATGCTCTTCCAGAGAAGAAAATCGGTGTCAAAGTTGCCGCGATTGAAATGATCGAAGAAGATTCCGCCAACACCCCTCTCCTTCTTTCGATGGGGGATGAAAAAATACTCAGCGGCATTTTTTGAAAATTGAGCGTAGAGCTCCTCGCCCAAACTGGTGCGTGTTACCCCATGAAAATGGGCGGTGTCCTCGGCATATGGAAAGCCCATGGGAGTGAGGTCGTAGCCGCCGCCGAACCAGAACTTCTCTTGCGTTTCGATGAAGCGGAGATTCATGTGCACGGTAGGCGCGTGCGGATTGTGCATGTGGGTGATGAGGCTGACACCGGTAGCAAAGAATGGCCCTGAGCCGTCAACCATGGGAAAATTCTTGCCAGTGATGCTCGACCAGTTCACAGCTGCTCTTTCAAACTCTTTACCGCGCAGCTCGCCGATCTCTCCACCACCTTCGCCGTTATGGTAATCCCACTTTTTTCGTTGAAAAGTGCCGTGCGTTTCAAGAGACTGGAAGGTCGAGATGATCTCTTCGCGCAAAGTCTTTAGATAGGCGATGATTTCGGCTCTGTTCATATCACGGGATGATAAATGCAAAATGAAAAAAAGACACGTCTGATTGTTTTAGGCGGAGGCATCTCTGGGCTGACTCTAGCCTGGCATCTCTCCAAACTCAAAAACTGCGAAGTGCAGCTGCTGGAACGCGAAAAGCGCGTGGGCGGCTTTTTGCAGACGATCTCAGCAGATGGGTTTCTCTTTGAAAAGGGACCGAAGATTTTCAGAGCTTCGCGCTCTGAGGCTCTCTTAGAACTGATCGATGAACTCGGTCTTTCCAGTAAAAGAGTCGTATCTGATCCCACGGTTAAACACCGCTATGTTTGGCGTGATGGAAAACTCGATCTTTTCCCAACCAACTTAGCCGGCTTTCTCACCTCGCCGCTCACGCGTCCACTTTTGCCAGCGCTCTTCATCGAGTGGCGAAAACCGAGTGAGAATAGTGATGAGAGCGTCTGGGATTTTGTGGTGCGCAGGTTCAACGTAAAAACTGCTGAGCAGCTGTTCGATCCACTCGTCGTGGGCATTTACGCTGGCGACATGAAAAAGTTGTCGATCAAAAGCTGTTTTCCGCTGCTGAAGACGTGGGAAGAAGAACACGGTTCGCTCACACGCGGTTTTTTTGCTGCCCGAAAAACTCCTTCTAATACGTTTGGAATTCCCACATCCGCGCTCTTTTCATTGAGCGGAGGTATCGAAATGCTCGTCAAGACGCTGACTGAAAAATTAGCTGATTCGATTCATTTTGGACAAAAGGTCTCTGAGCTTGTTTTTTCGAATGAAAAAATCAGACTTAAAACCGAGGAAAAGAGTTGGGAGTGCGACTATCTCTTTAGCGCGCTTCCGCCTTATGAGTTGGCTAAATATTTTGCAGATTCGACGATTGTCTCTCGTCTCACCGAGATCCCTTTTCAAGATATCACAACGGTGCACATGGGCTTTAAAAAACGCGTGCTCCCGCTTTCTGGGTTTGGCTATCTCGTACCCACACATGCGAAGCAAGAAATTTTAGGCACCGTGTTCGACTCTAATCTCTTTCCTCAACAGAACAGTTTTGTCGAAGAAACGCGTCTTAGCGTCATGATGCGCGCAGATGGCGGCAACTATCGCGAAAGAGCAGAGCGTGCTCTGAGCAATCATCTCAAGATCTCGGCTATCCCAGATACCATTCTGATTTCCGAAGCAAAACGAGCCCTCCCACAATTTGAGGTCGGCCATGCCGCGCGCATGGAAGACCTACAAGCAAAACTAAAGATCCTATTTCCCCGTTTGCACCTAGTGGGCAACTATCTCGCAGGAGCCTCAGTGAATGATGCTATAGCTTTCGCTAAGCAGGTAGCTTTATCTTTTAAGGGATGTTTCTGAAGACGAGAGGGTGGATGGTGTCCTTGAGGGCGTCGCCGAAGGCGTAAAGGATAAGATTTATTCCACATTCCGTTCTTACCAGAGAACGCCCCTTTGTGACCTCTCATGCGATCGCATCTGGTTTCCGCATATCAGTATTGTGATACAAAAATCTTCTCGTAGCCACACAAAAAATTGCGTAATGAAATTTGAAGAACGGATCTGAATATCTGTAACTTCGTAGAGAAATGTAATTGCCCAGCCAACGCAAGCAGTATGACCACTAACATTGGGGTTGTCAAGTGCGCGAAATACAATCGCAGCAATAATATCTAATGGTATGGTTTCTTCACCAATCGTCACCATTCTTGTTCCCCAGAATGTTACATGTGTGCGTGTGTTTGCGTTTTCAACTAACTGCCGCAGCTTCAGAGCAGCGTTTCCCTCCTCTGCTCTTACTGGGTTTATACGCAGGATATTTAAATAATGGGTCAAAGGTAAAGCCATGATGTGCCTTATTTAAGTTATTGAGCAAACTATAGATAATTATTATAGCAATCCGCTGGATTTTAATTTGCAAAAAGCGAACTCGAAAAACCTTCAAGAACGACATGAATATCTCGTTTTGGGTGCTTTTGTTTTTGTAAGTATTTCGTTATCAGGATGTTGTGAATTTTGCAACCAACGTTGCAAAATTTGGTCGAAATTTTGCATAACAGGTAGCAGAATATTTAAAAAATTTTTTCACATCTAAGTGAAATACTATCTTTTTATTCTATGCGGAAACCGGGGAATCAGCTTTCTGAGTCCAAAAGTTTTTTCGCTTTTTTAAGGCGAGTTTCTGAAGACGAGAGGGTGGGTGGTGTCCTTGAGGGCGTCGCCGAAGGCGTAGCCGCTTTTTTTCAGCAAATGGGTCAAGGGGTCGTTCTTCTGCAGGATGTAGATGGCGTTGCGTGGGGCGAAGAGGATGAGGTAGTAGCTCTGCTCGGGGTCGTTGAAGAGTAGATCGAGGGCAAAAGAGAAGTCTGGGTGTAAAAAGAGCACACTGCCTTCGGTTTGTGGGAGGGGGAACTCTTCTGAGACCGCGGGTTTTTTCGCATCGAGTTTAATCAAAACGGCACCAACGGGATCATTGAAAGAGCAGATTTCACGAAGTGGAGCTCGTGCGACTGGGTAAGGCGAAGCTGGCTGGCGGCCCACTTTAATATAGTGGGTAAAGCCGATGCGGAGAGACGCTGCTTGAAAGAGCGAGGCGGCCATTTGCACGAGGCTCATAGGAATGAGCTGTTTTTTGGCTTTCTGATTATCGAGCCAGAGATCTCTGCCGGCCTTGAAGAGCTCGATGGTGGACTTGCTAAAGAGCTTCTCGGGTGTGGTCTTTAAACGCAGGGCGAGTAGATTCTCGGCAGTCTGTTTCAGAAGAGAGATCTCATCAGCAGACAAGATCCCATCGAATTCGATGTACTTGTTTTTGCCAAAGAAGGAGCGCTGCTGAGGAGATAAAAAGATCTGCATAATATTTTAGAGCAAGGCGATTCTCTTAAGAGCCTCGGCGGCTTTATCGTGCGTAGTAAAAGCTGAAAGGCGGATATAGCCTTCACCACACGGGCCAAAACCTTTTCCGGGGATGCTAATCAGATGGCACTTTTCCAAGAGCCGATTGAAAAAGTCCCAAGAGCCGAGTCCTGCAGGAGTTTTCCACCAAATGAAAGGCGAATCGACGCCCCCGTAACACTGGTAGCCCAATTTTTTTAAACCTTCGCGCAAAAGTTTTGCCTGGGCTAAGTAGGAGGCGACTTGCGCCGCTGTCTCTTGCCTTCCCTTTGGCGCATAAACAGCTTCTGCTCCCTTCTGAATAGGGTAGGCGACGCCGTTGAATTTGGTGTTCTGTCGCTGTTTCCATAAAGTGTGCAGAGGAACCTTTTTTCTACTGCCTTCCGCGCAGACCGATTTGGGGAGGACGGTGTATGCGCAGCGCAGGCCAGTGAAGCCAGCGGTTTTAGAAAAGCTGCGAAATTCAATGGCTACCTCTTTGGCGCCTTCGATTTCAAAAATACTCTTAGGCACATCTTGCGAAGTGATAAAAGCGGCGTACGCGTTGTCGTAGAGCAAAATAGCTTTTTCTCGATGCGCGTAGTCGACCCAAGCTTTGAGCTGTTTTTTGTTCAACGCCATGCCGGTAGGATTATTCGGCGAACAGAGATAGATCAGATCGCAGCTCTCTTGCGGCGGCTGCGGTGCGAAATCGTATTCAGCTTTGCAGGGAAGGAAGAGCACTTTTTTTCCCAGTCCCTCCATCACACTCGAATCGAGATAAGCCGGATAGGTGGGATCGGTGATGCCGACGCGTCTTTGCACTTTAAAAATATCGAGAATGTTGACTGCGTCGCTATTGATTCCATCCGAGATAAAGATCTCATCAGGCGCGATTCCTAAATGCGCATACTCATGCTTCACGATGGCCTGGCGTAAAAACGGGTAGCCCTCAGAAGGTCCATAGCCTCGGATCGATTCGGGCCTAGCCATCTCTTGTACGGCGTCACAGATGGCACTTGTGATTGAAGCAGCAAGCGGCAGGGCGACATCGCCAATTCCCAAATTGATGATTTGAGCATTAGGCGCTCTCTCTTTGAGTTCGGCTAGTTTTCGTTCGATCACAGGAAAGATATATTCGCGTTTGATCGAAGAAAAGTGGGTGTTGATTTTTGCCATACAGATATACTTTAACGACCTTAACTTTTATTGTCTTCTTACTTACACTTCTATTCAATGACCAATGCAAGCCGTTTTTTTCTAATATTTTTTACATGTGTTCCGCTGCTTCTTTTTGCGAAGAAGATCGAGCTGATCGCTGATTGGCCTGTTTCGGAAAAAGAGGGGCTAGGTGGGTCGATCAGCCAAGCTTTAAGTGCCAGAGGGGATACGCTGGTCGTTACCGATTTTTCGATCTATCGACAATTTTTGCATAAAGATTGCAAAGAAAAATTTAAACTAAATCCCGAGATCAAAAAAGTTGTCTTTTGGAATTTGCCGCAAAAATTCAAGAAGATAAAGATTGAGCGACTGCCCCAGCAAAAATTAGTTCTGTTCATGTGGGAGCCGCCCACAGTCCAAAAAAAGCTTTATAAAAAGCAGATACAAAAGCACTTCGCTAAGATTTATACTTGGGACGATGATCTGGTCGACAATGTACGCTTTTTCAAGTTTTACTATCCGGTATTGCGGCCCATCGTTTCAGACGTGCCTGCATTTGAAGACAAAAAGCTCTGCACGATGATCTTTTCGTATAAACATAGCCGTCACCCTCAGCAGCTTTACACGGCGCGCGAAGAGATGATCCAATTTTTTGAGAAGAAAGATGAGAAGGGTTTTGAATTTTATGGTTGGGGATGGGAGAAGACAGGTTACCGGAGCTACCGCGGCGCTGTTCCAGATAAACTCGCGGTGCTCAAAAACTACCGTTTCTGCGTCTGCTATGAGAATATCCAAGGCAAAAGAGGGTATGTCACAGAGAAGATCTTTGACGCCTTTGCGGGAGGCTGTGTGCCAATTTACTGGGGTGCCAGCAACATTGAAGAGTACGTGCCGGCTGATTTGTTCATCGACCGCCGCAAGTTTAAAAACAACGAAGAGCTCTATGCGTTTTTAAAACAGATGACGAAAAATGAGTATGAAGGGTATTTGAAACGCATTACCAAATGGCTCGGCAGTGAGGAAGCCAAACGCTTCTCTGTCGACAACTTTGTGAAGATCTTTACCGGTGCGATATGATCGATACTTTGAAGACAAAGAGCGGAGAGATCGAAGCAAAATTAGGTTACGTTTTTAACGATAAGACGCTGCTTTTTACCGCCTTTGTGCACCGTTCTTTTTTCAATGAGCATCGCGATTTAGTCAAACAGCATAACGAACGATTCGAATTCTTGGGCGATTCTGTTCTTGGCCTGATCGTTTCAGATTATCTCTACCATCATCTTCCGAACACGCCGGAAGGAGAGCTGTCGCACTTGCGCGCGCAAGTGGTCGAAGCTGGCGCTTGTGCAAACTTTTTGCAGAAACTCGATCTAGGCAGGTTCGTGCTTTTAGGCAAAGGCGAAAGGATGAACGAGGGACGAGGGCGCGAGACGATCTATGCCGATCTTTTTGAAGCGATCATCGGTGCGATCTATCTAGATGGTGGAATCGAAAGCGCCAGGCACTTTTTCTTCGGCCATTTTGAGCGCGATCTACAAGAGGCTTTAAAGACTCCCTTGCACAACTGGAAAGCTGAGTTACAAGACTATTCACAAAAGAAGTATCAAAGACCGCCGATCTACAAAGTGCTCCGCGAGTCTGGACCAGATCACAGCAAAATTTTCGAAGTGGCGGCCTACATCGGAGATCAGCTGGTAGGAGAGGGAACGGGCTCATCGAAAAAAGAGGCTGAACAAGCCGCCGCCGAAAACGCTTTAAAGAGATTAAATGGGTAAGCAGAAAATTTCCTGGAGCTGTCAAGAGTGTGGGCATACCCAAGCTAAGTGGAGCGGCAGCTGCTCTGTATGCCAGAAATGGAACACTTTTGTCGAAGAAGTGGAAGTAGTGGACGCCAAGCGCAGGTTTGAAACGGCTGATAAGCCGGCTGCGCAGCCTGTGCGCTTAAAAGAGATTCAAAAGGTCAATTTTCGCCGCATTCAAACGGGTATGAGCGAGTTTGATCGGCTCATGGGTGGGGGGATTGTATCGGGTTCGCTTTCTCTCTTAGGTGGAGATCCTGGCATTGGTAAATCGACTCTGATGCTCCAGATCGCGCATGCGCTGGCAAATCAAGGCCTGACAGTTCTCTACATCTGCGGAGAAGAGTCGGTCGAACAGACATCTCTTCGCGCTGAGCGGCTGCATGTGGGCAGTGACAACCTCTTCTTATTGAATGAGACGCTCTTTTCGCACATCAAATTACATATCGAGAAGTTGAAGCCAGATATTCTCATCGTGGATTCGATCCAAATTCTATATAAAAGTGAGCTGCCGTCTGCCCCTGGCAGTGTGACGCAGATCCGCGAGATCACGACTGAACTTTTACATCTCTCGAAGGGGCTGGGAATTTCGACCTTCTTAATCGGCCACATCACTAAATCTGGAGAGATCGCCGGTCCAAAAGTTTTGGAACACCTAGTTGATACCGTACTCTATTTCGAAGGAGAGCGCCATCAGGGCTGCCGTCTTTTGCGCAGCGTGAAAAATCGTTTTGGGGCAAGCGAAGAGATCGCTATCTTCCAGATGGTTGGACACGGTTTAAAAGAGGTCTCGAATCCGTCTGCGCTTTTTCTTCAAGAGCGGACGCGCGAGGTGCCTGGTTCGGCGATCGTACCCACAGTTGAAGGCACGCGCGCGCTGCTCATCGAAGTGCAGTCGCTCGTAGCGGCCTCAGCCTTCGCGACGTCGACCCGCCGATCGAGCGGCCTAGATCAGAATCGTCTAGCTCTGCTTTTGGCCGTATTGGAAAAACGTCTTGGGTATAACCTGCACCACTCCGATATTTTTGTGTCGGTAGCCGGCGGCATGCGCATTGTGGAGCCGGCAGCGGATTTGGGCGTACTCATGGCCATCTCTTCCTCTTTTTGCAACCGACCTATCGATCAAGAGACTCTCGTGATTGGCGAAGTTGGCCTGGGTGGCGAAGTGCGCGGCGTTCCGCGTATCGAGGCGCGTCTCAAGGAGGCCGTCCACATGGGTTTTAAACATTGCGTGCTGCCCAAACGCAACCTCAAAGAGATCTCGCCCGAGTTTTTAAAGAAGATTTCTGTAATGGCTATTGATTTTGTAGAAGAGGCTACAGATGTACTCGTCGGAAAATAGCACTCTCCATGTGACTGTCGGTGCACGCGCTTCCAATCTGTCGCGCGCGCAGGTCGTCGAAGTTCTAGATGCACTACGTAAGTTTCATCCTCGGGTCTCCTTCCTGCCCAAGTGGGTAGAGACGGTTGGAGATCGCGATCTTTCCACTTCATTGCGCTCTTTGGACAAGACCGATTTTTTCACGCGTGAGATCGATCAGCTATTGCTTGCGGGAGATTGTCAGGTAGCCATTCACTCGGCCAAAGACCTGCCAGAGCCGTTGCCTGCGGGTTTAAGCATGGTGGCACTCACGGCCGGCGTTGATCCCAGCGACTCTCTCGTGCTATCGCCAGGGATAAAATTGTCGGATCTACCTATGGGTGCGCGCATCGGCACCTCTTCGCAGAGGCGCGAAGAGACGGTCCTGGGCCTAAGCCCAAACTTGCGCTGTATCGATATCCGCGGCACGATTGAGAAGCGCCTCCAGCTGCTGGCAGAGCAAGAGGTGGAAGGCCTGGTGGTGGCCGAGGCCGCGCTGATCCGCCTGGGCCTAACCCATCTCAATCGTATAAAATTGCCTGGCCAAACCGCCCCCTTGCAAGGTAAGCTTTCTGTTATTGCCCGTGAGAAGGACGAGGAGATGCGCGCCCTTTTCACCTGTTTGGACACGCGTCTTAAAAAAAGATAGGATGGTTTTCTGTGAAACGCTTAATCTGGTTAGTACTTGTTCTCTCGAGCAGCTTGCACGCTGCGCCTTTTTTAGCCTCATCTAAAGCTTTAGAAAAGCCGCGCTTTGCGCACGATCTGCATCTCACTTCGCTTCCCGGCAAAGGGAAGAGAACGATCGTCTGTCTGCACGGCTATAAGGGTGATTACCGCATCGCCAAGCAGTTAAAAAGGTTGGGAGTGAAAGAAAATTTAGTGAGCTTTAACTTTCCCGATTACAACTTACGCGAGGGTAAGAGCGCGGCTGAAAAAACCACTTTCGGCAGCATTCAAGAACTTCTGCCGGCGGTGTATGTGCTCAAAAAATGTGTGGTGGAGAAGGGTTTAGATGAGATCGATCTCTATGGTTTTTCGGCAGGTGGTGGAGCAGTCGTGAATGTTCTCGCAGTTCTGAATACTTCTACGTATGATAAGGAGCTGAAAGCGCATGGCATTACGCTGGAAGATAAGAAAAAAATCCTAAGCGCTCTTAAGAAAGGTATCGTAATCCTCGACGCACCCTTGAAATCTGTCGACGAGATTATCTCCTTTAGAGGAGTCTCTGAGGATTTAGAAGTCGTAGAAAAGCGCTACCGAGAAAATGATTTACGCCCGATCGACTCTTTGCGTCATTTGGAAAATCTCGGGCTGCAGGTCATTGCCTACTTTCAGAATCCCGATGAGGTGATTTCGAACCGCGACGATGAGCTCTTCATCGAACGCCTTAAAAAACATAACCAGAAAGGCACCAATACGATCATCGTCGCGAATGAAGGCGGGCACAGCGGCACACACAGGAGTTTGCTGCGCACCTATGAACAAATATGTAAGAGTCTCGGAAATCGATGAGGTCCCCGAAGGCTTGGTAGTGAAGCAAATTCCGCGTGCAAATTATGCCGTTTTCA
This sequence comes from uncultured Chlamydiales bacterium, assembly GCA_963709365.1. GTDB lineage: Bacteria > Chlamydiota > Chlamydiia > Chlamydiales > Rhabdochlamydiaceae. The sequence goes on along the minus strand of CAVPVU010000002.1, from coordinate 1,583,906 downwards.
CTGTGCCCGGACCTTTTTCCACTTCGCTTATCGAAACTTGGCATAAGATCTGGAATTCAAATCTCAAACGCGCCTACAAAAGCGACCTCGAGATCTATCGCGCCAGCTTCGATCCGCAAAAAAATCCCGAAGTCAAAATCTGCATCGGCCTAAAGTCTTAGAGTGTGTCCACACATTCTAAAATTACCAGAATATCCAATCATTTTGGATATTCTGGGTCAAAACACTGCTCCAAATCAATCTTATTATACACGTAATTAATGGTTTATGAAATTTTTGTAAAATTAACCGAATTTCTGTTAATATTTAGCAGAAAGCATAAGGAATTTACATGAACTATCCTAGATACTTGAAATACAGGCTGTTACAAGCTTTTAAAGTTAGTCCTGTCGTTCTGCTTATTGGGCCACGCCAAAGTGGGAAGACAACCCTCATGAAGGACATAGTAAATGAGCTGGGAATGCGCTATTTGACTTTTGATACGCTTAAGCAACTGGCGGCAGCACAGGAAGACCCAGAAGGGTTCGTGACAGGGCTTGAGACTCCGATCATTCTCGATGAAGTACAAAGGGTTCCAGAGATCGCCTTACCCATCAAACTGCGGGTTGATGAACATCGAGTTCCAGGCTCTTTTGGTCTGACAGGCTCAGCAAATCCCTTGGTCGCACCCAAACTTAACGACTCATTAGCTGGTCGCATGTTTATCTTGCATATGTGGCCCCTTTCGATGAGTGAAATTATGCGCAAAAAACCGCATTTTTTAGAGACAGCCTTTAATCTCGAAATGCGTTTTTCAGAGAAGTCCTCCTACAATCGAAAAGAGCTGGTCGAGATGATTTTGAAGGGAGGCTATCCTGATGTTCTAGCTCTAGATGTTTTAGTACGAGACGAGTGGTATGACAACTTGCTAATGACTATTTTGGAGCGCGATGTAAATGACATCGCTCATTTGCAGCGCCCGCGCGATCTCGCCAAACTCCTTGCAATTTTAGCAACACGAAGTGCAAGTCTACTCAATCTTTCAGAAGTCAGTCGCAGCGCAGCGATTCCTTACAGCACTTTAAATCAGTATATGGCGATTTTAGAGTCTTTATTTTTGATTATCCGGCAGCCACCGTGGCATCGTAACCGAACCAAACGCCTGGTTAAAATGCCTAAACTCTACTTTGGTGATACAGGACTTCTTATCAATCAGCTGCGAGTGGACAAGGGGGCTATCGTTGATGATGGGCGACTTTTAGGATCGATTTTGGAAAACTTTGTTCTTATGGAACTCAAAAAACTCACTTCTTGGTCTGCGGAGAAAATTGATCTTTACCATTTTCGCACAGATACAGGCCACGAAGTTGATATTGTCTTGGAAAATCGTGCTGGACAGATTGTTGGAATTGAAGTGAAAGCATCCGAGACCATTTCTCCTGATGATTGGAAAGGACTCTCTGTTCTAGAAAGCGAGATGGAAGACAAACTGATACGCAGCATTATCTTCTATTTGGGAAAAGAAGTTGTGGCATTAGGAAAGAACCGTTTAGCTCTTCCTCTTTCTGCTTTATGGGAGGGAGAACCTTTATAAGAGTGTGTCCACAAACTAGGCCTTTTGATATAGGTTTGCTTATGAAGAGAATACTCTATCTAGGCACCAGCCCGGCAAATTTCTCATTTGATGGTCATCTGATTCACTATCCGGTGATTGAAACCGTGCCGCGCAGCGGAGATCATCCTGAGGTGCAGGCGGCTTTCGATGATCTGGCAGCGTACACACATCTCATTTTCACGAGCAAGAATACCGTACGCTTCTTTTTTCAGCATTTGACCGACCGCGGATTGAATTGTGAGATTCTGAAGCACAAGTTTATCGCGGCAATTGGCAAAGTTACAGCCGCGCATTTAGCTTACCAAAATGTGAGAATCGATCTGGTCGCTGCTGAAGAGACACAAGAGGGGATCATAGAGGCGTTTAAGCCCTACGACTTAACTGAGGCCTATGTGTTTATGCCGCGCTCATCGAGGGCACGGCCGCAGCTCATCCATTTTTTTCAAGAACAAGGCACGCGCTTTTTGGCCTGCGACCTCTATGACACGCTCGTGCAACGTTTAGAACCTGTGCCAGATCTCTCTAAAATCGATGAGATCATTTTCACCAGTCCATCAACTGTGGATGCCTTTAAACAGATCTTCGGGCCGCTGCCAAAAAATAAAAGGCTGGTTGCAATTGGGCCAATTACGGAAGAAGCGCTAAGGCGAAACGACCCAAACGACACAAAGGACCCTAACGACAAGAAGAGTGCTTAATTAGTTAAGCAAAAGACTTTCGTCGTTTTCTTTCTTAAAGAAAATTGCACGGCCAGTCTATTCTCTAAAGAAGTTCATTAAATCTTTTTAGGAGAACTCAATGGCCAATCCCTCACCATATAAACTTCCTGAACTTCCCTATGACTTTAGCGAGTTGGAGCCAGTGATCTCGGCTGAAATCATGCAGCTTCACTATACAAAACACCATCAGGGATATGTCAATAATCTCAATGTTTCCTTAGAAAAATATCACGATGCTGAAGCCAAAGGCGATATTGCCGAGATGATCGCGCTGCAGCAAGCGATCAAATTCAATGGTGGGGGGCATGTCAACCACAGCATTTTCTGGACCAATCTCGCACCTGCCTCTAAAGGCGGAGGCCAGGCGCCTAAAGGCGCTCTATTAGAAGCGATCCAAAAAGATTTTGGAAGTTTCGACGCTTTTGTTGAAAAAATGAGTAATAAAGCGGTTGCTATTCAAGGATCTGGCTGGGGCTGGTTGGGCTTCTGCAAAACTGAAAAAAGACTTTGCATTGCGGCCTGTGCCAATCAGGATCCCCTGAGCACCCAAGGACCTGTTCCTCTCCTGGGGATCGATGTATGGGAGCATGCCTACTATCTTCAATATAAGAACGTTCGAGCAGACTACGTCAAAAATATTTGGAAGATTGTAAATTGGAAAAATATTGAAGAACGTTTTATGCGTGCAAAGACTTAATTAACTTGTTTTGATTCGAAAATTTTGCTAATTTTGTCTTTTAAACAATTATACTGTTAATTTTATTATGGGATTATTTTCTAGAAACAAACCCAAGATTAAAGTTGCTACGACTAAGAAAGATGGTTATAGCGGCTGGGTCAAGTGTACGCATTGCCATGAGATGATCCACGCGAAGGAGCTTCAGCAGAACCGTCACTGCTGCCCAAAGTGCGACCATCATTATCGCTTATCTGCTGCGCAACGCGTTGAACTATTAGCGGATAGTGGAACTTTTGTCGAGCTTTTCACTGGCTTAAAACCTCTCGATCCGCTGACTTTCGTCGACACTGAACCCTATGCAGATCGTATTAAAAATGCGCAGGAGAAATCAGGTCGCGACGAGGCCGCCATGGTGGGGACATGCGAGTTGAACGGGCGCAAGATCGCGCTCGGAGTTTTAGATTTTAGTTTCATGGGTGGGTCGATGGGCTCTGTGGTCGGTGAGCGTTTGACCTGCTTGATTGAATACGCGATGGCTAATGCGTTGCCGCTGGTGATCGTCTCTGCGTCAGGCGGAGCGCGCATGCAAGAGTCGATCTTCTCACTGATGCAAATGGCCAAGACTTCGGGTGCGTTAGCGCGCCTGCATGGGGCTGGTCTGCCTTATATCTCTGTACTTACCAATCCAACCACAGGAGGCGTCACGGCCTCTTTTGCAGCTTTGGGCGATATCATCGTAGCCGAGCCAGAGGCGCTGATCGGCTTTGCTGGACCGCGCGTCGTAGAGCAGACGATCCGGCAAAAATTGCCGCCCGGAGCCCAAAAATCAGAATTTCTCTTAGAAAAAGGGATGATCGATTGCATTGTTAATCGACATGCATTAAAAGATAAGCTGTACACTCTGATCGAGTTCTTCACAGGCAACGAGCGCTCTTATCACTTTGACAAGGCGCTATCGGAACAGGCAATGCAAAAGCTTCCACAAAAGCTTAAAGAGCTACTTGCCCTGTCTGCAGAAGCTAACTCGTCTCAGAAATAACCAACGGCCGTCTTCATGAATACTTTGACTGATCAAGTTGAGATCTCCACCATCGCTGCACAGGAAGATCAGCTTCCAGTCTACTCCTCTGCGCAAGCGGCGGGCGCTGATGTGCGCGCCAATATCACAGAGGAGATTGTCATTGAACCGGGCGCTTCGCGGCTCATTCCAACCGGTCTAAAGTTTGCGATTCCAGCAGGTTATGAGATTCAAGTGAGGCCTCGAAGCGGGCTTGCTTTAAAACATGGTATTACGGTACTCAATTCTCCTGGGACAATCGATGCCGATTATCGCGGCGAGCTGGGAGTCATTTTGATCAATCATAGCAAGCAGCCATTCGTAGTGACTCCAGGCATGCGCATTGCACAGATCGTAGTAGCCGCGGTTGTCCAGGCAAAGTTTGTAAAAGTAGAGAGCTTGGAATTAACTGTACGTGGAGCGGGGGGATTTGGTCATACTGGCACGAATTAACCAACTCTCGAGGATAGGAAACTTTAAAAGGCGTTTTAAACGGATGGACAAAGTGACGACCGTCAGCAAGTATTTAGATACGCACTTGGTCTCATTCTTAGATCTCTCGTCGCGAGATGAGGCACTCAAGGCGCTGGTCGAGACGTTAGATCGCGCGCATAAGCTCCGCGATAAGGATGCATTTTACAACGCCATTTTAGAGAGAGAAAAAATCGTATCGACAGGCATCGGCATGGGGGTGGCCATCCCTCACGCCAAACTAGAAGGCTATAAGGAGTTTTTTATCGCCGTCGGCATCCAAGGGAAGCGTGGACTTGAGTGGAATGCATTAGATGGAGCGCCTGTTCGAGTCATCTTTATGATCGGCGGTCCTGATAATAGGCAAACCGAATATTTGCATATTCTCTCGAAGTTAACGATGGCAATTAAAGACGAAGATAGACGCAAAAAGCTTTTCAGAGCTAAAACAGCTGATGAGGTCATCGCCCTATTTGAGGGGTGGTGAACCTACCCGAATAGAGGATATAATATGGATCTTAAAGTCAAAGATGTAGCCGAGCTTCTCAACGTTTCAGAAAAGACTATTCGCCGCTGGCTTACCGCAGGCAAAATTCCAGCTTATCGGCTCAATCAGCAGTACCGCTTTAGCCGCAGCGAGATCGAAAATTGGATGATGGGATCCAAACAGGGCGCTCCAAATAGGCAGAGCTTTTCGCCATTCGACGATAAATCCGTTTATCTGGCTGCACCAGAAAAGAAAGAGAGTGGGCCTCAGCAGTTCAGCCTCTACCGCGCGATTCATAACGGGGGTATCCTGACTGATGTGCTAGGCGAAACCAAAGAAGAAGTGATCCGCGCTGCGATGAAAACCGTAGCTCCACGACTCAGCCTCGACCCAGAAGTTTTATCAGAACTGCTCCTCGATCGCGAAAGATTGATGCCAACTGCCTTTGGAAATGGGATCGGCGTGCCCCATGCGCGCGATTTCTTGCTTCAAGATCCAAGAGATATGGTCGTAGTTGTCTTCCCAAGGAAGCCGCTTGAATATGGAGCCTTGGACGGCTTGCCCGTGCACACGCTCTTCTTCCTCTTCTCTAGCAATGATAAGCGCCACCTGCATCTTCTGGCCAAACTCGCGCACTTGAGCAGCGACGCAAAGGCTCACGAGCTTCTCCGCTCGCGGCCTGCCGAAGCGGCTCTTTTAAATTTTGTGCGCCACTGGGAAACCCAAGTCCGCCAGCCCGCCGAAGCTTAATAAGAAGAAAACGACAACAAGAGAATTAAACCACCGAGCACACCGAGAGCACCGAGAAAAGAAAAAATTATCTTCGTCTTTCTTCTCTCTGTGCTCTCGGTGTGCTCGGTGGTTTAATCTTTTTCTTTGGCATCATTTTGGTCGTTTCTTAGAGTTCTTGGCGCTTTAGCATGGCTGCAAATAAGCCATTCGCCTGGATCAACTCTTGATAAGTACCTGCCTCGACGATCTTGCCAGCATCCATCACATAGATCCGATCTGCATGGCGCGTGGTAGTTAGCCTGTGCGCGATCATGATGCGTGTAATATTGAGCTTTTGTAAGTTTTCGCTGACGATCTCCTGGGCGCGATTATCGAGTGCACTGGTTGCTTCGTCCAGAATAAGGATCTTTGGTGAGGCTGCGATGGCTCGTGCGATAAACAGGCGCTGCCGTTGTCCGCCAGACACCGTATTGCCTCCCATCGACATGACCGTATTTAAACCCATGGGGAAGTCTTGCATATCCTCTTCGAGGCCGGCTAATCGAATTGCCCGTTCGATCTCTTCATCGGGCAAGATTTTAGCGCCTGAGATGATGTAGCGGATACTACCGCCCAACATGTTTTGAACTTGGAGCACTGTGCCGAGCTGTCTTCTCAGTGCGCGCAGGTCGTAACTAAAGATGTCTTGATCGTCATAAGTCACGTTGCCCTGCTCTGCTTTTTCAAATCCGAGTAGGAGACGTACAATAGTCGACTTGCCGCAACCGGATGGTCCAACAATCGCGATCATCTCGCCTGGATGAACCACGAGAGAGACATCTTCCAGCGCCCACAATCCCTCTGGGTCGTAGCGAAAATACACGTGTTCGAGAGAGATCTCTCCCTTAAGCTCATTATCAAAACTCTGTATGGAGTGCGTCGATCCTTTTAGCGCCACAGTTGGATGCTCCGGCCTTGTCTCAGTCTCTTCTTGAACCAGCAACTTAGATCGATCCCAATAGGGAAGGACCGACCAGATCGAAAAAGCCAGCTGAAACACCTCTAAGGCAGAGGTGATGAGCAGCGCATAAGCTGTGTAAAAGCCCAGGAACGTTCCAAGCGACTGCGAAGGATTTAGTGAGAGTGCGATACTTGGATCATTTCTAAAAGAGACGATCGCTACCCAGAAAAGGAGCGTGGTCATCAAGATGGGGAAAATCCGGTAGATCATCCGCTCGACGGCAATCACAATCAAAAGCTTCAAATCGATCTTCTTCTTTTGGCCAAAGATCGTGCCCCATAAATTGAAAAAACGGCCCTCGGCCCCTGCCACGCGAATCTTCGAAATCCCGGAGATGATCTGCACGACGATGCCTTGGAGAGTTGTTCCCAGCGCAAAACTCTTTTTGGTCAGTCGGATTTCCATAGTGATGCAAACCACAAAAGCAATTGCGGCTGCGAAAAGGCCAAGCAGCCCGACAGCGGCAAACTTTGCGTCGTAAAAGAAGAGCAAAATGAAGTAGTAAATACAGTAGATACTAGTCACGCCGAGATTGATGAGGCTCGTGGTGGCTTCCATGCGGACCTTATCGAACGACATGATGCGCATGGCTAGATCACCGGCTGTATGCCTCCGGAAGAACGAGAGCGGCAGCTGGATGATGCGCAGCCATAATGAAGTTTGCATTTGGGCCTTTGAAAGCCCATCAACGCGTAGCACAGTGAGATTTTTGCAAAAGATGAAGATCGTCGTGCTTAAAGAGACGAGGATTAGCCCGAGAACAAACTGCTTAAATAGTGTGACATCTGTACCGAAAAGAATCGTGTCAAACAGCTCTCTTGTCGCAAAAGGCAGAAAGAGATTCAAAGAGCCTATAGCAAGCGCTAGAAATAAGATACTTAGAAAGTTTCGTAGATTAGATTGATAGGCATTCTTGGCTACTTGGAAGAGAGAGAGTTTTCCAGGAGGGAAGCCCTTGTAGAAGACATACCCGATCTCGCTGAGCTCACTGGCGAGGGCAGGCGTGAGCTTCTGCTTTTCTTTTTGCTGGGGATCGATGACCTCATAATAGCCCTCTTTAACGTAGATGATGGCGACAGGCCTCTCTTCCTTCCCCATAAAGCCTAAGATCGACTGCACGCTCTCTTTCCACCATTTTTCTTTCAAAACGATGCGGCGAAATTCGATATTGCTTCTCCAGCAGAGCTCACTTACCTGGTCGTCGAGAAGATTAGCTTTTACTGGTCCATTTTTAAATGTGAGGCCCATACTGTGTCCGACCAGATCACAAGCATGGAAAAGCGCATTGCCCTCATGCAGATGCGAGGCGGTGATCTCTTCATTTAGAACAGAACCGAGCGTCAGCAGTGTATGCTCGATCAGATCTTCTTCGAGCTCTTGCTTTTTTTGCAGCCTGACGAGGGCATTTTCTAGCTCTTCGGCTTTGCCTTTGACTAATACTCTAAAGAGTTCGTGATGCAGGGTATCGATCCCACCCCAAAACGACTTTTTTTCAAGAGCCTCTCTGGTTGTAACAGCCTTGAGAGCCGATTCACCCTTGCTGCGCAGCCATTGAGATTGAATCATAGGATAGAGGACGCCGAGCTGCTTGAAAAACAGAGAAGAGGAATCGTCGAGAAGATCGCCGCTGCCTTGTAATACCTCGACCCAAAACAGCCTCTCCTTCTCTTCAGGCACATAGGACTTACGCGGACCTGCCACCTCTCCAGGCGGAACGTCTACCTCTTTCCCAAAGTCGAGGATCTTTTGCGGCGCCTCTTCCTTTACGGGGAAGTAGGAGAACATCTGATAGAGATGGCGCTCCAGCAGCTTGATAAAGATCTCCTGTAGATGCGGATCTTTTCCAAGCTCTTTGAGCAGTGTGTCCCAAGGAATCTTGCGCAGAATGGTGCTGCGCGGCGAAAGGAAGAACAAGCCATGTTGTGGGTCTGGCGTTGGCCCACTGCTCAACAAGAGCATATCTTCTTTCAGATGCGAGACAAAGATCGGCAGGTAGTGAGGATCTTGAGGATTGTAGAGAAATAGGTCTCCCGCTTCCTTTTCCACTACCCACACCGTAAACCGGTCGGTCAAATCATAGCGGACACTCGCCTCAAGCGAGACCTCTTCACCGAGATGCGGCGGAAGCACTAAAGTTCTATCGGTCATCTCTTCCTCTATTTGTTTGTCACATTAGAGGAATAGAACCATTTCAGCCAAACTTTCTCTAGAAATCAAGTAGAGGAATTAAGTAAAAGGTCGATATGCAAAGAGAACAGCGACTTGGTAAGATTCTTGATTATTATAAATTCTGTGAAGACGACTATAGAAGTAATTGGCACTTAGATCAATGTCAAGCAATGCATCTGGGGTTTTGGGATGAAGAAACATCTTCTATTGTAGAGGCTTTAGACAAACAGAATCAAGTTTTAGCAGAGATAGCGAAGGTTAAATCCACAGATTATGTTCTCGATGCTGGATGTGGCGTGGGAGGAAGTTCTATTTACTTAGCAAAAAAATACGGATGCCATGTCGTTGGGATTACTGTGAGCGAAGGTCAAGTTCATCAAGCTTCGAAATACGCTTTAGAAAAAGATGTGAATCCCAGACCCATTTTCAAGAAGATGGACTATACCCGAACAGATTTTGAATCAGAGAAGTTCGACGTTATCTTGGCAATCGAAAGTGTCTGTCACGAAGAAGAAAAGTTAGATTTTATTAAAGAGGCTTTTCGGCTTTTAAAAAAAGGGGGAAGGCTGATAGTTGCTGATATTTTTTCTAGCGAAAAGAAAAAATGTAGTGACGATAAAAAAATGATAAGGGGTTTAGAAAATAGTTGGGCGGATGCATCTTACATTACTTCAAGCCTATTTGAGAAAAAGTTAAAAGTTTCTGGATTTTCCTCGGTTACATATCGCAATGTCACACAAAGTGTTATGCCTTCATCCGAGCGTCTTTTTCATTTAGCTTATGGGATGAGTTATCCAGCCTTTCTAGATTTCAAACAAACTACTAATCCCAAATTCAATTTTCAACTCAAAAATCAACAGTCAACTTTCTATCTATATTATTGTTTCTTGTTTGATTTGATTGAATATGGAGTGATGTATGCAGAGAAATGGTAGAGAGTAATCACTGCAGAAGTAATACCTGAGGCAGCTCATGCTTTTGATCCTGAAGCCGTAGCAATGTGTAGCCTATCCCTGCTGTACCCACCATAAAACCAGGACTATAAAAGCCTTCAATAAGAGTGCGTAGTTCGAAGTGTATTTTATTCTCGTTGTCTTTAACAAAAAAATGATCGATGCACTGACGAATCTGTTGTTCGAGAATGGGTCGAGATAAGGTTCTCGCGGCTTGAAGCAAAAACTCTATTCGTCCAAAAGTGCCACAGCATAAGTGAGAAAGTGGAGAGATTAAATTTTCTTGAGTACTTCTAATCGCCAATTCAACTTCAATCATGATCTCTCGATCTTGGCTAAAAGAAAGTGAAGCTAAACGCGAAAGACCAATTCCTGCACATCCGTGACACCATTGTATAGGGTAGTTTGGTGGATTATGTCTGAAATCAGGCCAGTTTTTCAGTTCAGAAGACAAAAACTGTCTTTCATATGTCAAAGCTCGCTTTGCAACGGCTAGTAGATCGTTATTCTCTACATAATTTGCCAGCTTACTGAGGGCGTAAGCTATACCAGCTGTCCCATGTGAGAATCCAAGTAAGGGTTGCGTGCCTTCTTTTCCCCATGCGACTGCTCCATTTCCCATATCTATCGCTGCTCGGCAGAGGTGTTCACCGCAGATCTTGGCGAGGGCAAGAGATTTAGTGTCATGCGTATATGAATGGAGAGAAAGAAGGGTTAATAGTAATCCTGCCGACCCTGAGAGCACATCATATTGTTGATCTTCATAAATATGTCTATCTTCCAAACAACCAAGGAGCACAAAGGCTTCATTAATCAATTCTGGTTCTTCTGTAAGCCTTGCGACCAGTGTCAATGAATAGAGTATTCCTCCTGCGCCTGACATTCCGCCAATTCCATTCGCTGCGATCAGCCATTTTTTGGAATCGCCATGGAGTTGTTTACGAAATTGCTTTAGGACATTCAATGATTCTTCTTTCCAAGAACTTTTCTTTGTGACCGCATAGAGTGCAGCAAAAAAAATGGCTATCCCAGCATTCCCTGCATATAGGGTGTTACTTAATGGTCTTAAAAGAAATTGGGTAGCAGTGGCATCAGGATCTAAACCGATCCAGCCTAAGGCCCCATCTTTATCTCTAAGAGAACGATTTAAGATGTCTTCAGCTATTTCCTCAGCATAAGTGAGGAGTTCACTGTTCGGAACTGGCTCTCTGGAAGCATTTACATCGCCTTCTGACTTTTTTGAAAAAAAATCTCCACCATCGTGAGCCTTCATTTTACGTGCTTGAAATGCTTGGCGGATAAAAGTGGTTTGCAAATGGCAATCTTTAGCATCCATCTTTTTGAGATGGTCGATTACACTCTTCGCGGCTTGTTCACTTAAAGCGTCAGAAGCAATCAGTTTTTTTCGGCTATAAAGATCTGTATGAGTAGGTAAGGCATGAAAACAGGGGATATCACCCTGCATAAGCGCCTGTTTTTCTTCTTCGATAATTGAGTCGCGATGTTCGGGAAGAGTGTCTCGCAAAGTGTTTTTCAACATTTCCAGAAGCTCTTCCGTATGCAAAGAATCCAAAAGAACACGGGGATCAAATAGACGATCCAAGAGATGAGAATAGAACATGGTCAGCCGAAGCAAGATGCGTACCGGAGCTTTGATCATCTGCCAAAGGGGGCTTTCCTTTTCTAAGAACAGATCTCGGTGGCCGCACAAGAAAATATGGAGGGTCTCAAAACCCTTAACCAGTGCTTCTACATGTTCGGAAGCTGCAACGATCTTATCCCCAAGTTTCACTTGGTGTTTGCAACTATCTAGCTGGATAGTTCCCCACTCTTGGACTAGATGCATTGTGTCGGTATTAGTATTATTCCAACCAAAGCTCTTGATAGGCCATTTTTGTTCCTCATTATTTGTCCCTAAAGCACTGAGATCAACTCCTTGAAAGCCGCGTTCTCCAAGGAAACACATTGGCAACATTCCGGTCAAAAGAACAGAATGTTCCATTTTTTTCGTTGCTTCCTCCAATGAATTAGATCTTTGTAGACTAGTGTGAAATAATGTCTCTAAATCTATAAGAACGGGGTGTTCTCCAGAGGCGATGAGGTTCTCGCGGTGAGCGTCATTGCCTCGTAGCAAATGCAGGACGCACAGTAGCATTCCGGCCCTCTGGTAAAAAAGTGAGACCTCTTCCTCATTTTTACAAGGAGCTCCTTCTATTTTTTCTTCCCAGCCATAGTCACCTCTTGCAAGAATCTCATAGCTTTTGAGCGCAGGAGTAAGGCCCAACTGGTTCAGCTTCTTAATAAAGGCATTATATGCCGCCACGATATCAAGATTTTTGGGTTTATAAAACAATGAAATGCCATTCTCGAAACGGAGACAGAATACCGACCGTCCTCCAAGATGTGGATCACTTAAACCCACATCAAGTTGAGAAATAGGGCCAAGCGGGTTTCCATGATTAAAGTGGTTTTTCAAAAGGGAAAGGTCTGCTTTCAATCTATGGAAAAATTCTACAGTTCGTTCTACCCAGAGAAGAAGAAAAGTTCCGACAAAACGGCTTAATTCACGATACTCATTGAAAAAGGTGCGCAACGCTTGTGAGGTGTGAAGTTTCTGCCGAATAAAGTCATGGTAACGCTCTTTAGACGTTTTTCCAAGAAGCTCTCCTTTAAGTCGGGCAATTCCCATTTCTAAAGCCATAGCGCGAGCACAACACTGACTCCACCTTTCTACTAAGGCCTTTTCTATAGAAAAAAAAGCATCGGCCTGCAAAAAGTTTAAAGGATTTTCTCCTAGGTAATCTGTGAGATATTTACGAGCTAACTGTATCCATGGCCAGAAAGCGTCTCCAAATGGAATGCAAGCAACATCAGAAGGCACAGGCTCTTTTTGCAAAGAACCCATCGAAGTTATTAGATCTTCAATAACTGAATGCCAGGCTTCCTTTTCTCCAGATAATTTATCTGTCGATAAGTGAAGTTCTAACCGCAAGACGGTTTTCCAGAACCTGATGTGATGCACCAAGTCCCAGCTCCTCCACTGATAGCCTCTAATTCGGTCTCAGATAAATCTTCAGCTTCAGCAGGAGAACGGGGTAGTATAATGGATATCGTATTAGCCTCTTCTTCTATTACTCGAAATTTAATGTTTGAAGGTATTGTTATTTTTTCGCCTTTGGCTTCTTCTTTTACAAAAGCTTCGATTGTTGCTTTGGGATTTTTCAACAAACGTTCTCGGAATTTTGAATCTTTCCACGCTTTCATAATCAGTTTTTGCTGTAGTTTTGAGTAATCAATGGCCATATTAATCCCTCCTTAGGGTTAGTTAAGCTTTTTGTAGGGCTCTATTCTCTTTTCTAATTACAGAGAGCTTTATTTTAAAGTAAATTTTGGCTCGAGTTTTTTTTCCTGGCATATAAACTAATTTCACATGGTTGATGCTTCTAAGAAAACTGAGAAAAAAATATGGCTGATGTAATGAATTCCCTATGAATTCTAAATTTTGGCCATACCATTCTAGGCTTGCCATCTGTTTTTTTTTATCGATTCCACATTCTGCATCCAAAATATCGAAACACCGTTGCCATAAAAGATCTCTTTCTTGGCGATTGGAGGCAATGGAGAATTCAATCCCAATTTTTGAACTTAACCTGCCGTCAACGATATCTAAGTCGAGTGCAATTCCATCAACCAACGGTGTTATTTTTTTTAGTACCGTGAGCATAGATGCAGGAAAATCAGAAATACCAATACGAGAAAGATATTCTGGAATGGAGCTTGAGTTAAGCTCGACTTCTTTAATGTGCGAGTTACCTCTAATGTGTAATCTTACTGCATTATCGATAGGGCGAGAGAGCATGAAACCCATTTCCGTAATGTTAGGACCCCCTGTAAGCGAATCTGAACATCTTTGTATTAGAGATAAAGTTGAGTCGGATACTTCAAGAAAAGGCGCGCATTTTTGGATAGTTCTGGATAATGCTTCTCCTCTTAGCTTTGAAGTATGAAGGAAAATGCTCGGCGTATAAGGGGAATTGGAAGAACTTCCCACATCGAATTCAGTGCAGATCCAATGATCGATTTCCTTTAAATCCTTCGAGAAAAGGTTCTGCTCGTAGCATGCCTTAGCAAATTTGGACAATCTATTCCATCCCAGACTCTCTTGCCAAGGGGTAGGCAAAGTTGAAAGGTCATGGACAGAGGTTTCATTTAATAAATTGATGTGAAATAGAATGTCTCCCCAACTTTCCTCGCTATATAGAGGACATTCAAATCCAAAATATTGAAAACTTAATTTCTGAGGCATCATGCTTGCAAAATGCATGAGTTTTTCTTTGTATTTCTCTGAGATTAACTCTTCTCCCACAAAGGAGAGTGCTTTCTCGCATAATGCTGAGAGATCTGGGTAGTCAAAAGCTAGTTCCATAAGTTTGGGATCTTAATGCTCAGATGTTTTTTTCGCTAAAAAAATTTACAGCGATCCGCCTAGAGTTCCTGTCGATTGAGCATGACAGCTCGAGAAGACTTAGACGCGGAGTTTAAAATGCCATATAATAGATCAAAATGCGTGAGTTATGCAGTTCTATTGGAGAAGGAGGACTTGGGGCAGTGCGTGCTTTTGATCTTGCAGTCTAAGCAGCGTGTAGCCGATTCCAGCCATGCCGGTCATGAATCCTGGACAATAAAATTTGTCGAAGAGGGTGTTTAGAGCGATTTCGGTGTTATCGATCTCTTTTTCTGGGAAGAATTCACGCATAGTTTGTCTAACTTGTTGCTCTAGGTTCGGCTGTGTTAATTTTCTGGAGGCTTCAATTAGAAATTCTAGCCTGCCAAAAACGCCACAGCAGAGATGGCAATTTTGGGTGGATAGATCTTTCTGGGTAGTTTTAATCGCCAGCTCTACGTCGCGTTGAACTTGTTGATCTTTAAGCAGCGGAATAGAAGCCAGGCGTGCAAGTCCTATCCCTGAGGCCCCATGGCACCAAATTGCCGAGTAATGAGGAGGATTTTCGCGTAAATCTGCCCATGTTCCATGTTCTGATGAGAAAAACTTTCTCTCATAGATATGCGCGCCTTTTACCACGCTGAGCAGATTAGCATCTTTTAGATGCTCGGAGAGCTTTAGGAGCGCAAAAGCAATTCCCGAAGTTCCATGTGAGAAGCCCAAGGTAGGTTGGATATCGCTTCCCCAGGCAATAGCTCCGCCATCCATTTTTCTGATCGATTGGCAGAGATGGTCTCCGCAGATTTTGGCCAGCGAGAGCGCTTGTGTATCTCGTGTATGTGAATAGATAGATAGGAGAGTAAGTAAAAAACCTGCCGAGCCTGTCAATATGTCATACGACTTATCGTTCTGAATATGCCTTTTCTCAACGCAGTCGAGAAGAAGGCGGATGTCATACGCTAATGCAGGCTCATCTAAAAGCTTGCCGACATAGTGAAGGACATAGAGGATGCCTCCGATACCTGACATCCCTCCAATTCCATACGTGGGGAGGATCCACTTTTTGGAGTCGCTATGCACTATTTTACGCAGGCGCTTAAGCGCATTTAAGGCCTCTATTTTCCACTGCTGCTTTTGGGTTGCTTTGTAGAGCGCAGCAAAAAAAAGTGCAATTCCTCCATTTCCGGTATACAAAGAGTCTGATAATACCTTTAGTTGAAAAAGTATCATGCCCGGATCGGGTTCTAAAGCTATCCACCCTAAGGAGCCATCCTCATTTCTGAATGCATGCTTCAAAATGTCGCTCGCGATGCTTTCTGCGTGGCTCAGGAGTTCAACATCTGAAACGGCACTTTGAGAAAGAACGGATTCTTTGCGGAGTAAGGGGACCTCATCATGGGGTTTCATTTTTCGTGCAAAGAAGGCTTGGCGGATGAGCGTTACTTGGAACTGGCAATCTTTTTCATCTAACTTACGAAGGCGCTCTATCACAGCACTTGAGGCTGGCTCCGTAAAAGCATTGGGGGAAACAACTCTATGTTGGCAATAGAGGTCTTGCTGGGAAGGCAAGGTGTGAAAGCAAGGGATATCGCCTTGTAAAAGGGCTTTCGTCTCTTCTGCCACAATCTGTGCATGCAGTTCGGGATCAATCTCTAAGGAATCCTCCAAAGCATGTAGTACCTCTTGCGTCTTAGAAGGGTGCAAAAGCACTTTAGGATCAAATAAATGATTCAAAAGACGAGAATAGAAAAAGGTCAGGCGCAGCACAATGCGCACCGGGGCTTGAATCAATAGCCAAAGCGCACTTTCATTGTGCAGAAGGAGATGCCGATTTTGGCGGATAAACAGGTGTAGTGTTTCGAAGCCTTTGACCATGTTCTCAACTTGCGCAGAGGCTGGCATGGTCTTCTCTCCGAGTTTCACGCGATGCATGCTACTTTCCAGGTCGACACTTTTAAAGTGTGTGACCAAATGCATTCTGTCGGTGTTGATCTCCTCCCAACGCGTGGTCTTGAAAGGGTATATTTGACCCTCAGAGCAGCCTAAGGCGCTGAGGTCAATGCCTGCCATTCCACGCTCTCCTGGGATATGCATTGGAAGCATGCCTGTTGTAAGTACTGAGTGCTCAAATCTTTTTACGGCTTCCTCTGAGGGATTAGATTTTCGCAAATCGGTATGAAATAACGTCTCTAAATCGATCAGAACAGGATGCTCTCCAGAGGCGATAAAGTTTTGGTAGTGGGCATCATTACCTTGCAACAGATAGGCTAAACAAAGCAGCATCCCAGTGCGCTGGAAAAAAAGAGCGGCCTCCTCCTCAGTCTTGCAAGGAGCATATTCTACTTTTTCCTCCCATCCATAGTCGCCTTGAGCAAGAACATGGTAGCTTTTGAGAGTAGGCGATAGTCCTAGGCTATTTAGCTCTGAGACGAGGGTATTATAGGCCTTGGCGCTGTTTAGATTTTTTGGCTTATAAAAAAGCGAAAGCCCGTTTTTAAATGTGACAGAGTAGACAGATCTGCCACCGAAATGGTGATCGCCGAGGTCTGTGGATAGTTTTTGAGGTATTCCAAGCGGCTTTCCCGCATTAAAGGTTTTTTCCATTAGAGGAAGATCTTTCTCTAGCCTGTGGAAAAACTCTGTAGTTTGTTCTACCCAATGTAGGAGGAAGGTCCCAACCAAACGACCTAGCTCGCGATACTCAGTGAAAAAAATACGCAATGCTTGAGGAGAAGAGAGTTTTTTTTGAATAAAGTCGTGATAGCGCGCTTTCGAGGTCTCTCCTTGAAGCTCCCGGCTAAGACGAGCGATTCCCATCTCTAAGGCCATTGTACGTGCGCAGCAATGACTCCATTTCTCGACTAATGATTTTTCCAGAGAAAAGAGGACTTCTGTGGGCAAAAGAGTGATAAATTCTTCACCCAGAGACTTCCCAAGATAACCGCGGGCTAGCGGCACCCAAGACCAGAAAACATCTCCAAAAGAGATGTTTGCGATGGCGAGAGGAACGGGATCTTTTTGCGAGGATTCCATCGAAGCGATGAGATCTTCGATAATTGCATCCCAAGTAGAAGGATTAATATTCAATTTGAGGAGAGGCAAATGCAACAAGGGGGACCACCAGCCGCAAAGAGCGAACGCAACTTCTCATCTGATAAATCCTCTGCATCAGAAGGTGCTTGAGGCAGGATGGCTGTGTACGTATCTGGTTCTTCTTCCACAACGCGTACTTTGAAGTTTGGAGGCAAATTTGGCTTACGGCCAGGATTCTCCTTTTGCCAAAAAGCTAGAACTGTTTCCTTAGGATTCTTCAAGAGGCGAGCTTTGAATTCTGGATCCTTCCAAGCTTTCGCCACAATTTTATTCCATATTTGTGAATGATCGAGGTCCATATTAAATCCTCTCTGATTGATATTAGTCCTTCTGACGCATCAGTTTTCTTATGTCAAGCAAAATAGTCCTTTAGGTTTTAAATATTGTTTGTGCAAGAAGCGTAAGTTATGGAACCGATATTTTTTCTATCGGCCGTATGGGCTATTTCATCCATCTCTTCCTCTATGTATCGTCCATATTAGGGGAAGAGAGCCCATTTACCGAAAAACGCTTCCGCGATTAAAAATAAAGAAAGGGGCAAGTCATTTTGCTTCTAATTAAATAAAGTAGTATTTATGAGAAAAATGAATCCAACGGAGGAAATTTAGATGTCTCAGATTCCAAAAAACAGAACCGAACTAGAAGCTATGATTAATGCTAAAGCTTGGAAAGATCCTAAGTTTAAACAAAAGCTCTTAAAAGATCCCAATGCGGCCTTAAAAGAAATGGGGATAGATTTAAGGAATGTAAAAGCGCGTGTGGTAGAAGAAGATAGCCATACGGTGACCTTTGTGCTGCATCCTGCTCCTAAGGATTTGATATCGTTAAGCGAGGGAGAATTAAAAAAAGTGGCAGGAGGTTGTTTTGCGATCTCGTGTTGGTTATGATTCTTAACACAGCTGTTAAAGAGTCATTTCCTTTGTCCAAGATTGCCAGATCTTCATGAGTTGTGTTGGGTCGTGAATAAAGGCAAAATGAGCGTTAGTATCGAGAAAGCGTTTTACTTCTTGGTAGTCATTGTCTAACAAGGTTTGATCTACATTTTTAATTAAAAAGCTTCTGTGCTTTTCTAGAAAATACAATCGTTGCTTGGCCATTACTACTTGGAATTCTTCATGAGCTGCGCTAAACATACATCTGTAAAAATTCTGGAGCATTTCTAGTAAAGATGGAGAGAAGGCGTTTAAACCGAATAACAACCGATACATCTTGGCTCTGTTTGAGATGAATATAATTGTACTCATTCCAGAGCCATGAAATATGTTTAAATCAACTTGTTCTATTTTTTTTGCTTTTGACATGATTGAATAAGTGAAATCTACATCTTCGCAGCCAAAGTAGTAATTTTCATCGTAGCCATCAAGACTATCGAAAACATCTTTACGCATAAATAAAGGGATGTTTTTTGCAACGGTTAATGGAAAAGAAGAGCTGGAATGGCGTATTTCAGGGGACACGGCCCATGTTTCATGGTCTAAGGCGTCAATACACTTTTGTATCCAATTTGGATCATTGATCAGGCAATCATCATGAAAAATTGCGATATAGTCACCTTTAGCCATTCTGGCTCCAGCATTATACCCTTTGGCAACCCAGCCAAATTCTGAAAAAACAACGGGGAATTCGGAAAGTTCTTCTAGAGAACTTTTGGTGCCGTTATAGGCAATGATAATTTCGATTTCATAGTTTCGGCTATTGATGATCAAGCTTGGGATGGCGAGAGTGCGCACGAAAAAATCATTGGCCGTTAAAAGAATAATGCAAGATACAAGAGGTTTATTAGAATTTCTGAACGGCTTTCCCTCCGAGGATATTGAAAAAATAGGTAGGTTGTTAAGTTCTGAAAAAATTGATCGACATATATCCAAGACGTTCTTTTCGCAGCATTGTAATGTTAATTCACTGATGTTTTCTCCGATTTGATTCAATTGAAAAGAAGCTTCTTTTCTTGTTGCAAGATCTTGAAGAGTGTCAAGATCGTAATAACAAGAAGGAAAACGATAGCGTAGTTCTTTGTAATTTGGACTGACATGCAGGCTTTTTTCCTCTATAGCGGAGATGAGTGCTTCTTTCCAAAAAGATCCCATGGGAGGCCCTTACTCAATTTCTAAATCACTCTAAAATTAGAATTTTAAACAGTCAACGTGAGAAGGATTTTTCCCTCAAGGGGACTTACTGAAGAAGGAGAACTTGGGGGCAGTGTGTTTTTGATCTTGAAGTCTCAATGGCAAGCAAAATAGTCCTTTAGGTTTTAAATATTGTTTGTGCAAGATGCGCGGTTATGGAACCGATATTTTTTCGCGGCACGCCGCACGCGGTGCGCAAGCGCTATTTTGATGGGACGCATCGCATCCAGAGTCCAGAAGAGACCTGGGAGCAGATCAAGCCGCTGATGCGCAAGATCGGGGTGACGCGTGTGGCGAACATCACGGGCTTGGATCGAGTAGGCATTCCAGTGACGGCCGCGATTCGGCCTAAGTCTTTGACGCTGGCGGTAGCGTCGGGCAAGGGGCTTTCGCTGGCGACGGCGCTGGTCTCAGGGCTGATGGAGTCTTTAGAGACCTATTGTGCAGAGGTGGCTGACCTTCCGATTATCACGCTTTCGTATAACGAACTGATAAAAAGATATCAGGCGCCAAAGCCGGAGCATTTTTTCTATCGTCCGCATGGACTATTTCATCTAGACCTGCCTGAAAAATGGGTTTTGGGATGGGACCTCATCGGTCAGGAAGAGGTCGCAGTTCCTTTAGCCAGTGTGATCCAAAACTATCGGATCGACAAAAAAGATAATTTCGAGCTCTCTGCTTTTCGCATGGATACCAACGCGTTGGCATCGGGATGTCACTTCCTCGAAGCAGTATCCTCAGGCATCTACGAGGCGATTGAGCGCGATGCTGTGACCTGTCACATGCTGCTTGAACAGCAGCGTGATCGCCCTTTACGGAAGATAAAGTTGGATACTATTCCTTACCCGAGAGTCGTTGAGGCTTTAGAAAAGATCGAGCGGGCGGAAATACAGCCTATCTTATATGACTGCACAGTGGATACGGAAGTGCCCGTATTTAAGGCTGTAATTTACGATAAGCTCATTCGTCACATGAACGGCATCTGTTTAGGCTATGGTGCGCATCTCGACCCACAAGTGGCCATGATTCGCGCTATCACTGAAGCCGTTCAGTCGAGAACGGTGGTGATCGCCGGCTCGCGCGATGACCTTTTCGTAGCGCAGCATAATTCGATGAGGAAGAATGATGACCCAGAGATAATTAAACTCATCGAAAATCAGTCCGCCACAGTCGATGCGTCACATTACACCTCATATGCGGGTGAGACTTTGGAAGGGGATGTCCAGCTTCTGCTGGAAAAACTGCAAAAAGCTGGGCTTTCTAGGGTTATCGTGAATGACTTGAGCATAAAAGAGCTCGGGGTTTCGGTGGTGCGTGTGATTATCCCAGGCCTAGAAGGTTACCTTGCGCGTAACTATATTCCCGGAGAAAGAGCGCAGAGGTTTGTCATGGAAAGTGGCCCTATAAATGAAAAAGCTTCGGACAGTCGAAGAGCAGGGACACATCTCCCTGCAGGAGCCGTTTTATGACCTTTTTACCTGAAGAGATTCTGATTTTTCTCGGACCGTCGCTTGCACTTGATGAAGCGCGATCGATATTAGATGCCACTTATCTTCCACCCAGCCAAGCAGGGTGATGTTTTAAGCGCGGTAGTACAATTTCAGCCCAAAGTGATCGGCTTGATCGATGGGACCTTCATGCAGACCTTGTCCGTCTGGCATAAAGAGATCTTGTACGCCCTTGATCGAGGCGTCACCGTTTTAGGCGCCAGCAGCATGGGGGCGCTGCGCGCAGCTGAAACGGCAGATTTCGGCGTGATCGGAGTGGGCAAAATCTTCGAAGCCTATCGAAATGGCACAGTAAATGACGACGATGAGGTGGTGCTGATCCACGGCCCGCAAGAAGAGGGGTATCTTCCGCTTTCGCTGCCGCTTATCAATCTGCGCTTTACCTTTGAAAAAGCTCAAAGAGAGAAAAAGATCTCCAAAATAGATGCGGAATCCTTTTTTGCCATTGCGCAGGAGCTCTACTATCCCGAGAGAAGTTTTGAAAATCTCGAAAAGAGAGCTCGAGAGAGGGGTCTTTCGGAAAAACTGATCCGTCACGTCATCGAATATTTGCAGGACAATTATGTGGATCAGAAGAAAGAAGATGCGTGCGAGCTCTTGCAAGAGATCAAAAAATTACCTTCTTCAGAACCTGTGCGCATGGGAAAATTTGACCGGACCACCCTTTTTGATGCGCTCTACCAGGCCGATCGACGCACTTTTTACGATTCCGTAGAGCTTACGCAGAAGCAGATCGCGCACTATTTTGCCCTGCATGATCCGCGTTATATGGAGATGCAATTCAATGCGATGAATCAGGCTCTAGTCAGCTCGCTTGCGAACATTTGCAATATAGAATTATCCACAGACGAGATCCAGCAAGAGATTACGCGTTTCCGCCGGCGCCATCTGCTCGTGGACGATGAGATGTGGACCTCCTGGCTCTCACGCAATCATCTGAATGAGGAGGAGTTTTATGAAATCGCCGAAGAGAAAGCTAGAGCGCGCAGGTTACAGCGCTGCTATCTCAGCGGACAGTTTCCCTGGAGACAGGCCAAGTTTCTTTTGCGCGAACTCAAATGGACCGACCGATACGAGGAGTGTCTTGAAAAGGTCGCTACTCAAGAGGGAGTTTTAAACCAGGTAGCACGCTACTTCAATGAAACCGATCGCACAGAAGCCTATGATAGGAAACTCATCGAAGCGCATATGCAGGCGACGGGCTGGAACCCCGACACTACGCTGAAGCAATGGGCTGAGGAGGCGGGCTTCGATGATCTCTTGCAGCTCGTCACGGAAATACATCGCATCAAGCTCGCGCGTGAGCATCTAGATAATTGGGCCAAAGAGTCTGGTTTGGAAGAGCTCTTACAACAGAGCTTCGATACCGCCGATCAGTGAAAAGACATTTTCTCGGCCTTCGCTGCGTAAGGCGCGGGTAAGTCTAGCGCTGCGCATGCCTTTTTGACAGAAAAGCGCGTAGTTAGTCTGGGAGCTCAGTTTGGTTGCATCGAAGGAGCTCATGGGCATTTTTAGGCACGCGCCCGCAAGATAGGGGCTCAGAGTTGTCTCTTCTATCTCTCGGATGTCGATTAGCTGAAAGAAACTCGGCTCGAGATCATGTTTATAAAGCTCCCAGGGCTCTTTTTCGGAGATCTTATGGATCGAAGGCGAGTCTCCACAGAGGGGGCAGCTCTTTCTCTTCTCGAATGAGATGGCACGCTGGGCGTAGTGGAGAAGATCGGTGAAGAGGATCTCATGTGCCCCTAAAGTGGGGAGCTTTAAGAAAAATTTCAGCGCTTCCATGGCCTGCAAGATTCCGAAGAGGCCAGGTACAGGTCCCAAAACGCCCACCTGTTGGCAGGTTCCGACACAGCCTTCTTGAGGCGTCTCTTCCCAGAGGCAGCGCAGACAGGCGTCTTGTCTCTCAGGCAGGTAGGTTTGAATCTGTCCCTCGAACTGGTAGATGCTCGCACGCACGACCGGCTTTTTAGCGAAAAAAGCCGCATCATTGATTAGAAATTTCGTGCGGAAGTTGTCAGTGCAATCGAGCACCATGTCATAGAGAGAAAAGAGAGAGAGGGCATTTTCTGGCGACAGGCGATAAGGGTAGGAGATCACTCTCGATAAGGGATTGAGCTCTCTCATGCGCAAGGCGGCTAAATCAGCCTTTGATTTTCCAACATCTTTGGCAGAATAGATCGGCTGTCGATGCAGATTGCTCACCTCGAGAACGTCACCATCGCAGATGCCTAAAGTGCCAACGCCAGCCGCAGCGAGATATAAGAGCGCGGGCGCTCCCAGCCCTCCGGCGCCGACCACCAGGCACTTAGCTTTTTTAAGGCGAGCTTGTCCTTCGCTTCCCACTTCTGGAAGACGCATCTGTCGTGAATAGAAAACGCTCGAATCCATTTATCCTCCAGCTACGGGAGGGATGAGCAGGACATTGTCCCCTTCGGTAATGGGCGTGTCCCAAGAGGCAATTTTGGAATTGACCGAAGCTTTGATCTGTGCCTCGGAAAGCTTAAAGGCATGGCGCGCCTTCAGCTCTTGATAGAGCTCACGCACTGTTGTCGCCTCAGAAGTTATAGTCTCTTCGGCAAGGCCCCTTTCTTGTCTGAGTAGAGCGTAATAACTGATGCGAATCTTCTTTTGCATGCGCTCCTTTTAGAGAAAAGTAAGCATTCTTAGTCAAGCGGCTGGTATAAACACCGAGACCACCGAGGAGCACCGAGAGAAATGCAAGAGTTAATCTTTTCTCGGTGTACCTCGGTGATCTCGGTGTTTTAACTTTTCCCAGTAACTAGATGTCGGTTTAAAGCTCTACTCTCCTCTTTGCATAAAAGGAAAAGAACCGCGAGGGCAGATACCTGCCGCGGCAGCGATTTTCTTCAATTCCGCTTCGTCGAAATCAATAAGGTTTGTGGGAGCTGGTGGCAGCACGAAAGTGTAATGCTGAGCGTCATCTTCCTGAACACGTATTTTAAGATCGTCAGGAATAGGAGCTCCCATCTCTTTGAGAGTCTCATTGGGTTTAGCTAACAGTTTTTTGCGAAAAGCCGGATCTTTCCAAGCTTTGGCGATGACTTTAGCTCTAAGATCTTCGTTTATTTTTTTTGTCATAAGGAGTTTTTTCACCAAAAATGTTTGCAATTATTTGCGAAAGAGATCCACATAAGAGAATCCACAGCCAGCTGCTGCGGCCACAATTCTCTTCAACTCAGCTTCATCAAGATTACTCATATTCATAGGAGGAGGAGGTAGCACGAAAGTGAAATGCTGAGCGTCATCCTCTTGTATGCGTACTTGAACATTGTCTGGAACTGAGAGACCCATCTCTTTGAGAGTCTCTTTGGGTTTAGCTAAGAGTCTTTTGCGAAAAGCTGGATCTTTCCAGGCTTTAACGATGATTTTATCTCTAAGATCTTCGATTGCTTTTTTTGCCATATGTAGTGTTCCTTATGTTTTAGTTTAGTAACGTTGTGCGGCATAGGTGCCCATATTGACTGCAGCAGCAGCAATGCGTTTCAGCTCGGCGTCATCGAGTTCTTGGGCGTTTGTGGGAGCTGAAGGCAGCACGAAAGTGAAATGTCGGGCGTCATCTTCCTGCACGTGTACTTGAACATTATCCGGAATGGAGATGCCCATCTCTTTTAGAGCTGCTTTAGGGTTGTTCTTGAGCTTTTTACGAAAGGCTGGATCTTTCCAGGCTTTAGCGATGACCTTACTTCGAAGGTCTGTATTCTTATCTTTTTCCATAGAGTGCTCCTTTTTTCTTAGTTAGCTCTTTTGACTCTTTTTCTAAAGAGATTCTTTATAAATTACCTGTATTAACTAGGTCTTGATAGGTCCCGGGAGTGTTTTTAAGTGTTTCATGGTTGCCACGTTGGATGATCCTGCCCTTATCTAGGACGATGATCTCGTCGCAGTCGCGGATCGAGCTGAGGCGGTGGGCCACCATGACGCAGGTGCAGCCGCGCTGGCGGATATTTTGGATGATGACCTCTTCAGTTTTGCTGTCCAGGGAGCTGGTCGCCTCATCGAGTATGAGAATTTTGGGGTTCTGCAGAAGGCCGCGCGCGATTTCGATGCGCTGCCTCTGGCCGCCGCCGATATTCATGCCGCCTTCGGTCAGCAGGTAAGAGTAGCCGCCTTGCTTCTGCACAATTTCCTCATGGATGCTAGCATCTTTTGCGGCCTGAATGACATCTTCATCATTGATGGTCGGATCGTGAAGAGTGATATTGTCTTGAATGGTTCCGCTAAAGAGAAAGATCTCTTGATCGATCGTGGTGAGCGATGCCAGCAGGTCTTGCCTCGAGTGCTCGATGCGTTTTTTCCCGTCGTAAAGGATCTCTCCCGACCAAGGCTGCACGAGTCCCGAGATTAGCCTGCCAATGGTTGTTTTCCCACAGCCTGAAGGACCCACAAGCGCCACCCGCTGTCCAGGTTCGAGGTGCAAGCTGAAATCCTGGATGAAAGGAGGCTCGAGGGTAGAGTATCCATAACTGACATTACGCATCTCTAAATAGCCTTCGAGGCGCTTGATCGGTCCTGTGACTTTACTGCTTTGATTGGTAAAGAGCGGATCGATCGAGTTTTTCATCACGTCGTCGATGCGCGCCATGTCGATTTTTAAAGTCTGGACAGATTGACCGAGGTTGACCAGTTCTGTCACGGGTGCGGTGAAGTTAGTGATGAAAAGCGACAAAGAGGTGTAGAGACCCATGGTGAAATTTTCAGTCATGAGCATCCAGCCGCCGATGCCAAATAGGGTGGTTTGAATGAGCGTTTGGATGAAAATGGGGAGAGTGATGCTGATGGCATTGACTTTGCCCAACCTTTGCTCGGTATTAAGAGACTTCTTAAAGTACCCGATCAGCTTGGAAAAGAAGGCTGTCTCATCGCCCATGGCTTTGATCGACTCGATAAAGGCCAGTCCTCCAATTGCAAAACCCATAAATTTGCCATAGTCTTGCTGCAAGCGGGCATACGCGTCGTTGCGCCTTCTTTGCAGCACCAGTACAGCGAGAAAGTTGAGCGAAGTGAGCAAAATGACAATCAAGGCGATCTTGACGCTGAAAAAAAACATCATCAGAGCGTAAAAAACCGCAAATAGAAGGCTGATGAATGCTGGAGCAAGGCGTCCTGTGAGCTCATTGATCACGATATCATTCAATGAGAGACGGTAGGCGATCTCGCCGCCGAAGCGCTGTTGAAAAAATGTAATCGGCAGTTTGAGGATGTGCATTAAATACTGCTCTGAAA
Organism: uncultured Chlamydiales bacterium; assembly: GCA_963709365.1. Taxonomy (GTDB): domain Bacteria; phylum Chlamydiota; class Chlamydiia; order Chlamydiales; family Rhabdochlamydiaceae. The sequence continues at coordinate 1,557,627 of CAVPVU010000002.1, read as the reverse complement.
ACGTGATAGAGAGTTTGGTGTTAAGACGTGTCAGAAGGTATTGCTCGAACCAGAGCATGAAGCCCATCAGAAGGGTAAGTGCGCTCATGCCAAAGATGAACCAGTTCGACCAGGAGAAGACATGTTTCTCGATAATCGTATCGAAAAATATCTTGTTAAAGCCGGGATAAATTGCTCCAATGAGCATGATGCCAAATCCGCTGGTCAAAATGATCGTGAGGGCGGCTTTTGAACTTCTGATTCTTTCTATGATGCCAGGCCAGATTGAGGGCGGCTGGCCGAAGGGCTGAAATTGTTCCGTTTTTTCGAATGTGAAAACGATGCCTGAATAACTTTTGGCAAACTCTTTTAATGTGACTTTTCTGGGGCCTGAAGCTGGGTCGTTCAGAAAAATGTAATCTTTCGAAAATCCTTCGACGACTAGAAAATGCATGAACTCCCAAAACACGATCATGGGAGGATTGAGTTCTGAGAGCTCTTCAGCACCTTTTTGATAGACTTTGACCTTTAAGCCATACCTCTCGGCCACTCTTTTCATATTGAGCGCATTGGCGCCATCGCGGGAGACGCCGCATTCGATTCTCAAAGTTTCGAGAGGCACGTAGCATCCGTAATAAGAGAGGACAATGCATAGCGATGCCGCTCCGCACTCCACCGCCTCCATTTGAATGACTGTGGGTGTCCTGACTCTCTTACCCTGAAATGCGTTCCAGAAAAGAGATTTGATTTTCTCGATCATGGATTTTTTTTCTCCAGATGTCTGAAGAAAAAGGGCGCGATTTTTTCAGGCAATAGATAGAGGATGGGCGGTTTTTCCTGTGTGATCGTGAGCACACGTCCGGTGGTTCCAGCATCGAGCAGCCATGGAGGACCCTTTTCAGTAGACCAGCGGTAACCGCTAACTGTAGTGGGGTCTTGGTCGAGGCTAATGTTCGCAATATAGACGAGTTTATTATCATCTTTGAGATAGTCGGCTACAGCAGCATTTTTCACTTCGGCGATAATTTCCTGGTTCGTAACGGGATAGGGTGAAACGAATTTCGTCGTTCCAATCAGATATCCGTATTCTTTGGGGTCGATGCCTGCCACTTCGATCTCTGTCCTAAGGTTGACGTCCAAACTTTCTCCATATTGAGCTCCGAAGCAGGCGATGCATTGGAGGAGTTGGCCTTTTTTTAAAGGAGGCTCGATCGAAGCGATCTCAGCGCCGGTTTCGACGCGATCCCCGGATGTAACCAGGATTTCGATGATTTTGCCTGCGCTGCCGGCTTTGATGTCGAGAAAGGTGTCTTGTAATTCGAGGCGCTTTAGCTCATCGTACAGTGTGGCGATATCATCTTCTTTGGCCAGGATCTCATCTTGTCGATAGGCTTGAGCGTATTGAGCTTGCAATGTCGCGATTTGAGCAGTGTTAGATTCGATGTCCAAATGCGCCTGCTGCAGCGCGTTTCGTGCCTCCTCTACATCCTTAGGAGCCAAGATGCCGATCTGCTGCAAGCGAATCTTGGAGGCTAAGTCTTTTTCGAGGAAGGGGAGTTTGCTCTCGGCAGATTTTACCGCGAGCTGAGCGGCATCGATCTGTTTTTGCAGCGAATTTTTGCGCGCGGCATCTTCGCTTTCAACTCGTATTTTAAACAGGTTAAGATCGCTTTCGCTAGTGGCGATCGACTGCTTTTTTATCACTATGTCGAGCGCCAGTGTAGTATTGCGCAGGCGCGCGAGGAGGGTTCCTTCACCCACCCGCTGCCCAGGTGTTACGTAGACTTTGACGACTGTGCCTTGGATCGAAGAGGTCACAAGGTAGAGAGCCTCTTCAGAAAGCACGATTCCATTACCTATGACTTTAATCGGAATCGCACCCATGAAACTCCAGACCAGCGCAATGAAGATGATGGCAAATGCAGAGAACAGAGCCACTATGCTCTTGGTCCCCGCAATTTGCATGAGCTCTTCTAACTCCTCGGGAGACGAGACTCTTTTTAGCTTGGAGCTCTCTGGAGCTTCGGAGGTCAGATTTTCAGTGTCCATGAATCTCTCCCTCGTTTGGCAGTATGCAATACTCTTCGAAGAAATTTTCCACAGGCTGAGAGGGCGCTTCGCCAATCACAGGATAGCTAAACACATCTTCTACATCGGTCACGATCTCGCCTTGACGATCCCAACGTACAAGTGTTCCGGAGAGGAGTCTGAGTTGCAAAAGGTTCTGCACGAACTGCGTTTCAGAGGCGACCCAGTTGAGCAGTGCAGTGAGCCAGTTATTCTCCAGAGTAAGCACGACGAAGTAGGTGCTGAGGCCGTTTTCTAATTTTATCTTCTCTGCTTCGACTGTCTTGCGATACTCATCGGCGGCAAGCGCGTTCTTTTTCACTTCCTCCAAAAGGGCGTTGGAGAGCGTGTAAGCGGTCTTAAAGTTGGAGACGAGCTGGCCGCCTAAAAGGTCTAAGTTTACCTGCGCCTGTGATCTCTGCGCGCGCTGCTGTTTAACGAGGCCTCTAGCGGTATCGTTGAAAATCGGGAAGGAGAAGTTGATTCCGACGGTATAATCTTTTTCTGGGTTGCGCGCTTTAGTCGAGTCGAAGACATCTTCCGCTTTTTTTAAAGCCTCAGTGTTAAGGAAGTTTGCGCTGCCGATCAGATCGACAGTTGGCAAAAGCGAGTTTTTAGCTGATCTTAGGTTGTAATCGGCGATCTTCACCACAATCTCCGCCGCGATGAGGTCAGATCGATTCAAAGGGATCGCTGTGAGCAGATCGTCGTACCATTTTTGATCGAGTCCAGCATAGCTGCAGAAATCGGGAAAATCTTCGAACTTAAAATCGGGGATCGCCTGATTATCGTCAGGGATGAAGCCCATATTGAACAAGAGCGTGTTATAGGCGGCCCTAAGGTTCTGTTCAGCTTGAATCCGATTAGCTGTCGCTTGATGGAGATCGGCATGTGGCTGATATGCCGTGGTGAAGCCGGCTTGATCTTCGAGGATCAGGTTGTCAGCATAGCGCGCAATTTCACAAAAACGCTGCTCCAGGTCGATCTGAATTTCGAGCACTTTTTTGGCAGAGACGAATCCCCAATAGGCCACAGTCGAGTTGAAGAGGGCGCTGGCGATGTTTTGCACGTTCTGCAGACGGAAAGCTTTGAGCTGCATCCGCTGAGTCTCTTCGAGAGTTGTTTGGGGGCTGAACAGCAAGTTGCGCAATAGCGGCTGGTTAATCGAAAAGCCTACAGTGGTCGCATCTGTCGGATTAGGGATGTCTGTGGGGTTTCTGACGTTCTCGTTTGTAAAATTGATCGAATATGTAGTTCCAAAACGCGTCAATGTTTGTAGAGAGAGAGCTGTGTTTGTCGTCCTCCCATTGAAATCTGTTTTTGTTCCCAAGGGATTTTGGATGTCTCGCTGAAAAAGTCGCGAGGCCGATGCTGTTAGCTGAGGGTTAAAGGCGCCCGTGGCTTGCTCGAACAGGCCCTCTTGGGTCTTGACTGTAAGCTCAGAGCTCTGCACAGACCATTGAAATTCAAGCGTATGCAGGATGACTTCTTTGAACGTCAGTAGCGGTCGGTCCTCCAATAGCAGGATGGGCGCTGCCTGCAGGGCCAGCGGGAAACATAGCGTTAGCGCAAGCAATAAGACCGCGAAGATCATTAAAAAAATTCCTTGTCATTCTTAGAAATAGACCATCTTGCATTATTTTTACAGAAGGGATTTTATAGGGAACAGATCGTGCCCGTGCCCGATCTTAGTAGCGGGAATTATCCTCGGTTCGTATACTCACTCCTTTTTTAAAATTCCAAACAGGTAAGAGACATGTCACGTGGCTTATTTGCAAAGAAGAGCATCAAATCTCTCATAGATGAAGCATCCGAAAAGAAGGGAATGGCCCGTAGCTTAGGCCCCCTGCAGCTCACCATGATGGGCATCGGCGCTATCATTGGGGCAGGGATTTTTGTGATGACAGGGCAGGCGGCTGCACAGTATGCCGGTCCTGGGGTTGTCTTCTCGTTTATTCTGGCCGCGCTGGTTTGCGTACTCGTCGCACTCTGCTACGCTGAATTCGCCTCGCTTATCCCCATTGCAGGAAGCGCCTACTCATATGCCTATGCAACCATGGGAGAATTTGTCGCGTGGATCATCGGCTGGTGTGTGGCCTTGGAATATCTCTTCTCATCCGCGGCCGTAGCGGTCGGCTGGTCAGGTTATTTTGTAAGTTTGTTGAGCGATTGGGGAATAACGGTCCCATCCATGCTCTCTCAGTCTCCACTTGCTTATGATCCAGTTCTCGGCTGGCAAACTACCGGCGCCATTCTTAATCTTCCATCCCTCTGCATTACGGCTCTTATCGGCACCCTCATCGCTTTGGGAATCAAGCTCGCATCTGAGGTCAACACGATTCTGGTAATCGTAAAGATGAGCGTAATCGTACTTTTTCTGGCTTGCGGTGTTGCTTTTATCTCTACCGAAAATTGGAGTAATTTCATCCCTCAAAATACAGGCACATTTGGTCAATTTGGCTGGAGCGGGATTTTAAGGGGAGCGGGAGTGGTCTTCTTTGCCTTCATCGGTTTCGATGCGGTCTCAACGCTTGCTCAAGAAGCCAAAAATCCGCAAAAAGATATGCCGATCGGCATGTTGGGCTCTCTGGGGATTTCTACTATTGCCTATATCGCCGTCGCGCTTGTGATGACGGGCTTAGTCAGCTATACCGCGCTTAACGTACCCGATCCGATTGCAGTGGCTGTAAACGCTTTAGGACCTAACTTTTTATGGCTGCGCTTGGTGTCTAAGATCGCTATTTTGGCTGGTCTCACCTCAGTAGTGCTGGTGATGCTACTTGGCCAAACGCGTATCTTCTACACGATGGCGCACGATGGTCTTCTGCCCTCTCCTTTCGGCAAGATCCATCCGAAATTCCATACGCCTTTCTTCAGCACGGTGCTGATCACGCTGATTGCAATGGCGATTACGGCGCTCTTTCCAGTTGGTATCCTTGGACAGCTGGTCTGCATCGGAACGCTGCTCATTTTTGCGATCGTCTGCTTTGGCGTGCTGGTTTTAAGATACAAGCAGCCACTGCTCCATCGTCCATTCAAGACGCCTTTTGTGCCATGGGTTCCACTCGTCGGTACACTGGCTTGCATAGGGCTGATGCTCGGTCTTCCAGGAGTCACCTGGCTGCAGCTTGTCGGCTGGATCGTTTTAGGCTGCATTGTCTACTTCCAATATGGCCAAAAGCACAGCAAAGTCAGAAACAAGAAAAAGTAAGAAAAAATTAACCACTGAGCACACTGAGAGCACTGAGAGAAGAAAGACAAAGAGAAGAGTTAATTTTTCTCGGTGTTTTGATTATTTTATTAATTATTCAGCTGCGGCCATCGTAACTTCTTTCCCAGCGCCGCTGGTTGAACCCCTAGCTAAGAGAAGCACCAAGCAGAGCGCCACAAAACCCCATCCCATCACAAAGAAGCAATCATTGATGGCCAAAAGCGCGGCCTGCACGTCTACGGTCTGATTGAGCAGCTCGACTGCAGCCTCTCCGGTCACACCCGCTTGTCCCACGGCTTGATAAAATTCTGCGCCATTCGGCGTGAAACTAGTCAAAGCTTCGCCCAACCTCTCATGGTGATAGTAGGTTCGTCTCAGCCACATGGTGGTAAAAATCGAAGTGCCGATTCCTCCGCTGACCGCGCGCACAAAGTGAAAAATGCTCGCTGCGTTGGCCAGCCGTGCTTCGGGTATATCTTGCACACTCAAACTGATTAACGGGGTGATAAAAAAGATGAAGCCAAAGCCGAGCAAAAGTCTAGAAAATGCCACGTGGTAGATATCCACATCCGTCGTAAAGTAGGCCGTGTAAAAGGAGGAGATCGCGAAGCAGAGAAAGGAAGCGGCGAGCGGCAAGATCTTCCCAAAACGTTTAAGCACTGCGGGAACAAATGGTGTAAATATCACCGGGGCAATTCCAATCGGTGCTACGGCGATTCCGGCCCAGGGAGATGTGTAACCCATGTAACTTTGCAGCCAGAGAGGAATGAGTACAACCGAGCCGAAATACATGGCATAGGCAACTGCGATGCAGACCACAGAGATCCAATAACTGCGGATGCGCATAAGCTTTAAATCGAGTAGTGGCCGCGGATGCGTGAGCTCCCAGAGGATCAAGAAGGTCAAACTGATAAATGTAGTGGTCATGAGCGTGCGCACCAGTGGCGAACGAAGCCAGTCCCATTGCTGGCCCTTATCGAGAAAAATTTGCAGGCATGACATGCCAATGGTCAGCAAGATAAACCCGATGACTTCGAACGGAACTTTTTCGGTTGGGTCTTTCTCTCTTCCGACGATGCGCCAAATGAAGAAAGCCGCGATCAAGCCTATGGGGACGTTGATAAAGAAGATCCAGGGCCATTTATAATCGTAGGTGAGCCAGCCTCCCAGAATCGGACCGACTACGGGACCGACGATCACCACCATGCTCCAGAAGGAGAGCGCTAAGTTGCGTTTTTCTGGTGGATTATGCTTTAGGATCAATGTCTGGCTGATCGGGATGAGCGGCCCGGCGACTGCGCCTTGTAAAAATCGCGCCGCGACGAGTAGGCTGAAGTTTCTGGCTGCGCCGCACACCCATGAAAGCGCCACAAAGAGCAGAAGAGAGAGAATCAAAAGACGTACGCCGCCGACACGCTTGGTCAACCAGCCGGAGATGGCCAAAACAATGCCGTTGCCAACGGCAAACGCCGTGATCACATAGGTACCTTGATCGTTGCTGACGCCGAGGTCGCCAGCGATGTAAGGGATAGAGACGTTGGCAATCGAATAGTCGAGCACGATCATGAAGGTAGACAGCGCCAAGAAGATATTGAGGAAGGCCAGCGTCAACGGTGGTAGGTACTTAGTTGTGGCCATTAGTCGAGAAGGTGCATGTAATATTCTTCCTTTAAAAAGAGCGGTGCCACATTGGCTTGGATGATCTCATCGATCACCACGTCTGCGCCTTTAAGTTGCTCATCCCAGATATCGGTGGCGTAAACTGGCGCAGGAGATTTCAAATGGGGTAGAGAACTGCCTTGTGTGTTGTGCAGATCGACCGTCACTTCCATGGAGAGGCCAAGACGCAGCGGATGCTCGATAATCTGTTCTGGATCTAAAGTGATCCTCACGGGGAGGCGCTGGACAATCTTGATCCAGTTGCCTGTGGCATTTTGTGGCGGGATAATCGAAAAGACGCTGCCGGTGCCCGCGGCAATGCCGATGACTTTGCCTTGATAGACCACCGAACTTCCGTAAATATCGGCGGTCATCTTCACGGGCTGGCCGATCTTCATTTTGGTCAGCTGCGTCTCTTTGTAGTTGGCGTATACCCAGATCTGGTCCAGGGGAACGATAGCCAGAAGATTGCCCGCTGCTTCGACGCGCTCGCCGACCTGAACATTTCTCTGTGCGATCATCCCTGTCACTGGCGCATAGATCTTACAGCGGTTCAATTGCACATACGCTTCTTTGAGTTGCTCTTGTGCAACCTCAACCGATGGGTGTGTGACAACCGTCGTTCTTTCCACCTGAGCGATAGCGGCGATTAAGCTATGTTCGATGTCGATCAGAGAGGCGAATGCTGCGCGTAAATCGGCTTCGGAGTGTTCGAAATCTTCCTTAGAGACGCCGCCTTGTTGCACAAGATTTTTACGATGTTCATAATCTAACGCACTCTTCCAGAGCACCGCCTTTTGCACTTCTAACTCAGCTTTTAATTCGCCCACTCTTTCAAACCAAGAGATAGCATTGCGCAGCGCTTCTGCGAGCTCAGCCTTCTTCTGTTCGTAGGCAATTGCAAAGTCGGTAGGATCGAGCTCGACGATCAGCTGGTTTTTTTCCACGATATCGGTCTCGTCGGCGTTGATCGACACCACGATGCCGGGAATCTGAGGCGTAAGCGTAACCATGTTCCCAGCTACGTAGGCGTCATCGGTATACGCACGGAAGCGCAGCCAGCCCCACCAGTAGATAAAAATTGCGATCCCAATCAGGAGCGCGATCAGGATATAGCCGAAGATCCACGCTTTGCGATGAGGTGAACCTTGAGGTGTTGATGTGGAAGGAGTAGGCTCAGCCATCGCTTGCCTCTCTCTTGGCAGGTGTTAAAGGCGGTGTGCTGTGATAGCCGCCGCCGAGACCTTTAATCAGGTTTACAAAGGCTTCGCGCTGCATGAGCTTCAAGTCGACGAGCTCAAGTTCAACATTGTACAAGAGCTCTTCTCTTTCAAGCGCTTCCAGATATGCAGCCACACCCTCAACATATCGAAGGAAGCTCAGGTCGCTTTGGCTGCGCAGATTATCTACGGTTAGCTGCTGGATGCGCAGCTGGTCGTCTAATCTTTGTAGTGTGGTGAGCTGGTCGACAACTTCTCTGGCGGCAGTGAGCAGAGTATCGTGATAAGCAGAGGTTGCTTGATGAAATTCTGCCCACTTGCCGCGCAAGTTAGACTGCAAACGATCTCCCGTAAAAATAGGCAGCGTGATGGCTGGATTGAGCGATCCAGCACGGCTGCTCGGCCAGTTGAACAATCGGTGGAAGAATACGCTCTCAAATCCGAGCAGAGCTGTAAGGTTGATATCGGGATAAAAATCTGCGCGCGCCGCGCCAACCTCTTTTGCAGCCGATTCAACTTGCCAGATCCGCGCCATCAGATCGGGTCTGCGCGACAAAAGATTGACCGACAGGTCAGATGGCAAAGCGATCTTTCCATCGAAGGGAATATGTAGCACGTCCAAGATGTTTGCGCTGTCGGGTGAATGACCCATGAGCACACGGAGTAGATGGTCATCCAGTTCAATGCTCTCTTGATTTATCGATAGTGTCTTTTCGATTTCTAGTAGATTTTGATCAGCTTGGAGCAGCTCGATCTCTGTATCCAAACCATGCGCCTTGCGCGCTTCGTGTAGATTCAAAAGCGAACGGCGGCGCTGCGCGGTCTTCTTCAGAAGAGCGCGTCTTTCGAGGTCGGCCTGGAGTTCGAAGTAGCTCTTGGACACTGCGGCGCTCAAGGAGAGGCGCACATCAGCGCGCTCCGCGGCTTGGGCGTGATAGAGACTTAAAGCCGAGTAGTAACGCAGCCGATTTCTTCCAAAAATATCGAGGTCATAAGTGAGATTTAACGTGAACCAGGTGTCATCGACGTTGCCTGGAATCGTGGGAGCGAATGCACGGAAGAAACCATTCCTACTCAGGTGCTGCCAGTTGCTGTAAGAGTTGAAGTCAATTTCTGGAAAGAGCGTAGAGCGCTTCTGCTTGGCATATTGTTTCGCAACATCGACTTTTGCATCGGCCTGTTGAAGCGTGGGGCTATCCTGCAGCGCGGTCTTTATGTAGACGGCAAGCTGCGGATCGTTGAAGATCTCCCACCAATTTTCCGATGGCCAGTCGCCAGCCGTGAAGGTCGAGCTGCTGGCGGCTCGTGCCAGGGCATGGGTGAACGCTGGCGTCTCCTGCGTGCTACTTTCGACTTCTTGTTTAGAGACGGAGATGCAGCTGTGCAAACAGACCAAAACCAAAAATGCACAAACGCTCTTTAAAGACATAATCTCTTCATAGTGTAAAGAAATTATTTTATAAAGAGAGAAAAAGAAAATTAAAACACCGAGAGCACCGAGGTTCACCGAGGAATTTAGAAAAGTATCATTTCTCGGTGAATCTCGGTGCTCTCGGTGTTTATTTCTAACAATTAACGTAACAAATATTGATAGACAATCAAGCAGGTGAGATCATCGCGCCACCTAAACAAACTTCATCTTGGTAAAAGACGATCGATTGTCTTGGAGTTACGGCGCGCTGTGGTTCGGGAAAACTCACATACACTCTGTCTTCCTCGATTTTGGTGATCACACACGCTTGATCTTGTTGTCGGTAGCGTACCTTGGCTTTGCAGCGAAAGGGCAGCGCACTTGGTGCAGGCCCAACCCATGAGAGTTCAGTAGCGATTAAACTCGGCGAGTAGAGCGCAGGATGGTCTTTACCCTGTTCGACGAAGACGATATTGCGTGCAAGGTCTTTGGCTACTACAAACCAGGCGTCGCCCGGTCCGCCGATTCCCAAACCTTTTCTCTGACCCAGGGTGTAGTAGGCCACGCCGTCATGTTCGCCAACCACTTTTCCATCCAAGGTTTGGAAGGGACCTTTGTGATAAGCGATGTAGCGGCTGACAAAAGATTTAAAGTCGCGCTTACCGATGAAACAGATGCCGGTGCTATCTTTTTTTTCTGCTGTGGCTAGCTTGGCTTTTTTAGCCAGTGCGCGCACCTCTTTTTTTTCCAGATCTCCCACCGGAAATAGCAGCGAGGGGAGTAGATCTCGTTTCAAAGTATAGAGAAAATAACTCTGATCTTTTTGCGGATCGAGACCTTTGAGCAGCTGCATTTTTTGCGCATCGAGACGGCAGTAGTGGCCGGTGGCCAGAAAGTCTGCGCCTAACGCGCGCGCTTTTTCATGCAGAAGTTTAAACTTGATCTCACGGTTGCACAAGATATCGGGATTAGGCGTGTAGCCTTGCTTGAGCTCAGTGATGAAGTGCGTGAAGACGTGATCCCAATACTCTTGGGCAAAATTGACCGAGTAGTAGGGGATGGCGAGCTGGTCGCACACCCTGACTACATCTTCGTAATCTTGCAGGCCATGACAGGCGCCGCTGCCATCCTCCTTTTCCCAGTTTTTCATGTAGAGGCCGATGACTGTGTAGCCCTGTTCTTTGAGCAGAAAAGCAGCCACTGAGGAGTCGACTCCTCCCGACATGCCAATTACAACAGTTTTTTTCGAATCCATTTTAACTCGAACTAATTATATCGAATTAATATGGATAAAATGAGGTGATTACTTCAATATAAAAAATTAGAGACCAAAGGATTGGTATGGAACAAGATTTAGTGCACATAAATGTGGGAAAATTTTCTTTAGAAGGGAGTTTAAAAATTCCTTCGCAAGCCAAGGGCATCGTGCTGTTTGCGCATGGGAGCGGCAGCAGCCGGCATAGTCCGCGCAACAAATTCGTCGCACAGTTTTTGCAGGAGGGCGGTATCGGCACGCTGCTTATCGATCTTCTCTCGCTAGACGAAGAGAGAGAAGATGCGCTGACCGGACATTTGCGCTTCGACATCCCATTTCTAGCCAAACGTCTCGTGGCCGTCACAGATTGGATGGTAAAAAATCCTGTCACCAAGGCATATAAAATTGGTTATTTCGGTGCGAGCACCGGCGCGGCAGCTGCTTTGGTAGCAGCTACAGAAAAATCCGATGTCGTAAAAGCTGTAGTCTCACGCGGTGGACGGCCTGATCTCGCCGGTCCAATTCTGCACAAAGTGCAAGCGCCGACCCTGCTCATTGTAGGTGGAAATGATGAACCTGTCATCGGCATGAATGAAGAGGCTCTGCGCAAATTGATGTGTGAAAAAAAATTGGTCATCGTTCCCAAGGCCACTCACCTTTTTGAAGAGCCCGGGACGCTCGAAGAGGTCGCGCGTCTTGCGCGCGCTTGGTTCTCTGCACATTTCTAGCTCTGTTAGCGAACAGGATCAAAAATTACCATTCTCGTTGCGTTAATCGGAAAATAAAACACCGAGAGCACCGAGAAACACCGAGAGAAGAATAGCAAGAGAGATAAAAATCCTCCTCTCCTCTTTTCTTTCTCGGTGTTTCTCGATGCTCTCGGTGTTTTAATCAGTTTTCTTCTTGCTTCTTTGGCTACGCGGGATTAAAAACTGTGAAAAAAATCATCGAAAATCGAACATTTGGAGTATGAGAGTTTCGACATTTTGGCATTATAGCGAGCAAGAGGTCATCAATCAGCTGCATACCACGGCCGATGGGCTCTCGTCGCATGAAGCTCAAAAGCGTCTCAAAGATTATGGAAAAAACCTCCTTAAACCCAAAAAAGAGGTTACCGATCTTTCGCTCTTTCTTGGGCAATTTAAAAGTCCTTTGATTCTGCTCCTGCTCGGAGCTTCAGTGCTCTCCTTTTTCCTGCACGATCCAGTCGATTCCATCATTATTTTCGCCATCGTGGTAGCGAGCGGCCTTTTGGGCTTTTTCCAGGAGAGGAAAGCGGTAAAGGCCACCGAAAAGCTGCTTTCGATCGTCAAAGTTCGCAGCAGCGTCCAGCGAGATGGAAAAAGAAAAAACATCGGCGTTGAAAAACTCGTGCCGGGGGATGTGCTCTATTTAAGCGCAGGCGATATTATCCCAGCAGATTGCCGGCTTCTCGAGGCCAAAGATTTTTTTCGTCGACGAGTCAGCGCTGACGGGAGAGTCGTTACCTGTTGAAAAAAAACTTGGTTTGATCGCTGAAGCGGCGCCGCTTGCCAAGCGTAAAAACACTCTTTTTATGGGCAGCCATGCGATTTCTGGCTCTGCTAAGGCAGTGGTAGTACTGACTGGTCGAGAAACAGAATTCGGTAAAATCTCAGCGCGCTTAGCGCTTACACCTCCGGAGACAGCTTTCGAGAGTGGGATCCGCCACTTTGGCTATTTTTTGATGCAGGTCACGCTCGTTCTGGTGGTCGGGATCTTTGTAATCAATATCATCATGCACAAACCGGTGATCGTCTCTTTCTTATTTTCATTGGCCCTGGCCGTCGGTCTCACGCCCCAGCTTCTACCTGCGATCATCAGCGTCAATTTAGCGCACGGCGCAAGTCAGATGGCCAGACGAAGAGTGATTGTCAAAAAGCTCTCTTCGATCGAAAACTTCGGCAGCATGACCGTGCTTTGCGTGGACAAAACGGGTACGCTCACACAGGGCAGGGTAGATCTTCAGCTCGCATCGGATGTGACGGGCATGGTCAGCGAAAAAGCACTGCTATTTGCTTTCCTTAATGCTTCGATGCAATCGGGCTATCTCAATCCACTCGACACAGCCATTATCCGCGCCGCGCATCAGAATATTTCAAAGTGGAAAAAGTTGGATGAATACCCATTTGATTTCATCCGCAAACGACTCAGCATTTTAGCCTCCAAAAATGGCGAGTCGGTGATGATCACCAAAGGCGCATTTGGCAAGGTGTGCGAGGTCTGTACAAAAGCAGAGCTGCCTGATGGAAAAATTGTGTCCATCGGTACAGTCAAAAGCGAGCTCGAGAAGCAATTTGAAGATTATGGAAAGAAGGGCATGCGCGCCTTAGGGATAGCTTATCGCTCCTTTTCTGCACAAACGGCCATCTCGCATGAAGATGAAAAGGAGATGATCTTCTTGGGTTTTCTCTTGTTTTTTGATCCCCCCAAGGAAGGCGTGAAGACTGCCATTGCCAAGCTCAAAGAGTGCGGCGTTTCCTTAAAGGTGATCACAGGAGACAACCGGCTGGTGGCGGCGCATGTGGCCGATGAAGTCGGCCTCTCTTCTAAACGGATTCTAACAGGTGCAGAGCTCACGCAAATGAGCGATGTGGCTCTAGCACACAGAGCTAATGAAATTGAGATTTTTGCTGAAGTTGAACCGAATCAAAAGGAGCGCATTATTTTGGCTCTGCGCAAGAGTGGCGCCACGGTGGGATTTTTGGGCGATGGCATCAATGACGCAACGGCACTCCATACCGCCGATGTGGGCATTTCGGTTGAAAGTGCGGTGGATGTGGCCAAAGAGGTGGCAGACATCGTGCTTCTGTCCAAAGACCTCTCGGTGCTTTTGACGGGCGTGAAGGAGGGGAGAAAGACATTTTCGAATACCATGAAATATATCTTCATGGCCACCAGCGCCAACTTTGGCAACATGTTCAGTATGGCCGGGTCATCGCTCTTTTTGTCTTTCCTTCCGCTTCTGCCCAAACAGGTTCTGCTCACCAACCTGCTTACAGATTTTCCGGAGATGACGATTGCGACCGATAGTGTCGATGAAGAGATAACCTTGAAACCCGTGCACTGGGACCTTCAATTCATCCGCAAATTCATGATCGTCTTCGGTCTGATCAGTTCAATATATGACTATCTGACCTTTGGCGTGCTGCTATACGTGCTGAAAGCTTCGCCTGAAGAATTTAGGACGGGCTGGTTTGTAGAATCTGTCGTGTCGGCTTCCACGATTGTGCTGATCATCCGCACCTTCCGCCGCTTCTACCGCTCTCGGCCCAGTATGTACCTACTGTCCGCCGTGCTCGCCATCGTAGGATTAACCTGCTCTCTGCCTTTTCTGCCGCTTGGTCGCAAACTTTTCAGCTTTACCTCTCTTCCGCCCATTTTCTATGTTGCTCTCGCTGCGATCACGCTGGCTTATATCGCCAGCGTGGAGATTGCTAAAGTTTTCTTTTTTAAAAATCACCGAAAAGGACCATAACGACATATAGTCGAGATGGCCAAAGCGATCAAAGAGCGCTGCTAAAAGAGGCTGGAACAGGAGCTCTTACTCGTCTAGGAGGGTAGGCTGTGACCCGATAGGCAAGAGTGATCATGTCCGGCACACAGACATGCTGTCTGGATTCAGAATGGGGATTATCATCGAAGAATTTGATGCCGGTGAATTCTTCGATCTCACGTAGTTTTGGCTGATTTTTAAAGGCTATTTTCTGTTTCTTTGTAAGATCGCTGGTGTCCAGAAGATATTCCAATTTCGAGAAGGAGACTCGATGATCTCTTTTCACAGAAACCAGTCGGACACCATGCGCACCCAGCATTTGGGCAATCTCAGCATTGAGATGAGAGGTGTGCGCCAGCGCAAAGGCCTGCTCCATGGTTTTTCCCTGGACAAGTAGAGCATGCGCAACATCCACGATTGTCTGCGGATTCATGGAATGGGAGAGAATGGTTTGCACATTGTCTTTGGTTAAACCCAGCTTATCCAGAATCAGCTTAGACATGACCTTTGCGGTTGGGATTCCTTCATCTCTGGAGACCCAACACTCTGGATTGCCCCATTTCATCCATACAGGCAACTTAGCACGGAATCTGCTATTGATAAGGCAAGTTTGAGTGTTTTTGAAATAGCTAAAACTGAAAACTGCATTGGCTTTAAATACTGCAATTTTTGCATCCGTCTGTACGTCGCTAACTTTGTGAGAGTCTACTTTTTGAATTTTGTAGCCATTGAGACGGATCGGAAAGTCGGATGGCTTATACAGGTTTTTAAAGCATGGAAGACGCTTAACGAGGTGAATGGGCTCCTCGCAAGTGATATTAACATTTATCAGCGTTTGCAATAACCTGCGCGCTGAATGTAAAGTTCGTTCGGCCTTTTCTCCCAAAAATTCAAGCACAATTGTTGAGGGACGGATCCCAACAAGTGGAAAAAGCGCCTGTTTGACTGGCAGAAGAGATGGACTGCTTATTGATGCCATAAATTTTAATTAGTTTTATAAAATATTATATAATTTATTATTATAAATGTCAATTTAATAAATTATCATAAGTAACTTATTATTAATTACTTGTGAATTGTAGTTGTATGATGAATATCAAGCATAAAGAGCGCGAGTTTTAAATCTTATTAATTGATTCTTTTTATGTTATAATTTCTCTCATTAAATTGAGAGTTATAACATGTCTTTAAAGATTTCTGAGCCAGTTTATTACCATCGCGAATATGCGCACGATATCCCAAGAAATGCTGAGGAAGAGTCGTGGCTGAGTCTCTGCCACCGCACTGGGGTGGTCGCGCTACCTTTTGTCAGTTTTTTCAAACCGCTCAGTTTCCCTCTCTCGCTTACCATGGGAAGCATTCGTGCGGTGAACTGCCTATCAGAACTGGTGGCTAGCATCGCGACTGCGAAGAATGAAAAGATCCCCTACGAGGTCGTCCAGACCGCAATTGCGGTGATTGCGCTTGCAAGCACGATTTTCGCGCATCCGCTCGGCATGCTCATCACTACCGCACAAGATCTGCTCATCCAACTCGCACAGCTGGTGCAGAGCTTGCAAGCGGCTGAATATGCACAAGCCCTCGAACTTTGTATGGGCATCGTAAACAATGCGCTCTATTTGGCCCTACTTGGCCATGGAGGCCTTGAGCTCGCTGTCGCTTCTTTGGCAGCACAAGTCTTGATTGGTCTTTATCACTCTGTGGCAGAATTTAAGAAAGGCCACTACTTGGAAGGCAGCGGCCATCTCCTCATGGCCTTGATTAGAACTAATCAGTTGAAGACTCAGCTCGACATGCTGGAACTCAAATCGAAGATGCAGGAGATGCGCAATCAGAAATCTCAGGTGTCGATCGCTACAGGTCTTGGAGCAATCGAACCAAAGCCCACCTTAGAACAAGTCTTGGAAAAATACCCGAATCCGCCTAAGGGCTGGCCCTTAGTGAACTATGTAGTTCAGCAGGATGACTACATGGCAGCCTGGACCCTCTTGGAAAATGGATATGAAGTGAATGCGCGCAGCCCAGAAAAATGGAAAAGCGGTTCCGATATCGATTATGACGGCTGGATATGGGTATCTGGCGGAACTCCTTTAGAGATCGCGGTGCGCAGCGAAAAGAGTCTTCCTATGGTGACACTTCTGCTCGATTGGGGCGCTGATCCAACGCTCCTTCAGCCACCTGGTCACTATCCAGGAGGTACCTCGCGCTCGATCGTGTTCGACGTCATTTCTGGTTACGGTTTTTACAATCCCAATAGCGAGTTCTATCGCCACATCTTTTACGCTTTCCTCGAGGCGGATGTCGATTTTAACAAGACATGCTTCATTTGGGAGAAAACCGGCCACTCTGCGCTTGGCTTCATCGAAGAGTGGAAAGGAGGATTCGATGATGCGCCTTGGGCACAGCATTTAGTCGAGATGGCCAAAGCGATCAAAGAGCAGAGCTTTAAATAGTTTTTGGCCACTTAAGTGGCGTAAAAGGAAAATTAAACACCGAGAGCACCGAGAAACACCGAGAGGAAATACAAGACTTCTCGGCGTTTCTCGGTGCTCTCGGTGTTTATTCTTTTTCTCTTATTTCTCAGTCTGAGGCGCAGCTGCCGCGACGTGGTTTTTTGCGTCGTGTGCAACTAGGCCTTGATCTAAGAAGACAAACTTATCTCCCTCTACCGAGACGAGCCAGCTGCCGCCTTTGCCTGGATTCATGAGCAGTTTTTCTGCTAGTGAATCTTCGAGCTGCTGCTCGATCACGCGGCGCAGAGGTCTTGCTCCCATTTCCGGTTGAAAGCCTTTGACCACCAGTAAGTTTTTGGCCTTTTCGTCCAACGCGATGAGCACGTTTTTGCGCGCCAGGCGTTTTTGCAGTTTTTTGATCTCGAGATCGATCACTTGCATGAGATGGTTGCGATCGAGCGGTCTGAAGATCACCACGCCATCGAGGCGGTTGATGAACTCGGGTTTAAAGCCTTTTCTGACAGCACCTTCGATCTTCTCTTGCATCGACTTAAAGTCGGGCAGGCCTTCGGCTGCTCCGAAACCCATTTCACTTGAGCGGCGAATTAGATCGGCGCCTAAGTTAGAGGTCATGATGATGATCGTGTTGCGGAAGTCGACTTTACGTCCGAATGCATCCGTGAGACGTCCCTCTTCTAAGATTTGGAGCAGAAGGTTCATCACATCCGGATGGGCCTTTTCCATTTCGTCAAAGAGCACGACAGAATAGGGACGCTGGCGCACCTGTTCGGTGAGCTGACCGCCCTCTTCGTGGCCGACATATCCAGGAGGCGAGCCGGTCATGCGTGCTGACCGCAAACTTCTCCATGTATTCAGACATGTCCACTTGGATCAGCGCATCTTCGCCGCCAAACATGTTGATGGCGAGCTGTTTGGCCAGCAATGTTTTACCCACACCAGTTGGTCCTAAGAATAGGAACGCGCCAATTGGGCGATTGGGGTCTTTGATATCGGCACGGCTGCGGCGAATCGCTCTGCAGACAGTGCCGACAGCTTCGTCTTGGCCGATGATCGAAGCCTTGAGCAGCTCTTCCATTTTCAAGACTTTTTCGGTCTCGCCTTCGGTCAAGCGCGTGAGCGGGATACCAGTTTGTTTCGCTACGATATTGGCAACTTCCTCTTCGTCGACGATGACCTGATGCTCTTCTTTTTTGTTCTCCCACTCGGTGCGGATGAGCTGCAGGCGGTCTCTCGAAGGTTTTTTCCTTGTCGCGGAGCTTCGCCGCCTTTTCATACTCTTGCTTATTGATCGCCTCTTCCTTAGCTAGCCTGACCTCTTCGATCTCAGCTTCGTATTTGGTGATATCTTGAGGCTGATGCATCATGGCGATGCGCGCTTTTGCACCCGCTTCATCGAGCAGGTCGATCGCCTTATCCGGTAAAAATCGTCCCGTGAGATAGCGATCAGAAAGAAACGCAGCCGCTTTAATCGCCGCATCAGTGTAAACGCACTTGTGATGCTCTTCATACTTGGCTTTTAGTCCTGTGAGAATCGAGATGGTGTCATCGACTGAAGGCGGAGCTACCAAGATCTTCTGGAAGCGTCTTTCAAGCGCGGCATCTTTTTCGATGTGTTTGCGGTATTCGTCGAGCGTAGTTGCGCCGATACACTGGATCTCGCCACGTGACAGCGCAGGTTTCAAGATATTCGAAGCGTCGATCGCACCTTCTGCAGCGCCAGCTCCCACGATCGTGTGTAGCTCATCGATGAACAACAGGATGTTGCCATTTTTCTTGATCTCATCCATTACGGCTTTGATACGCTCTTCAAACTGACCGCGGTATTTTGTGCCGGCGATCATGAGCGTAAGATCGAGAGAGATCAGACGTTTTTTAGCCAAGTTATCAGGCACTTCACCTTTGACGATCGCTTGCGCCAAGCCCTTCGACGATCGCGGTTTTTCCAACGCCCGCTTCGCCAATTAACACAGGGTTGTTTTTGCGGCGGCGGCAGAGGATCAAAATCAGCCGTTCGACCTCTTCCTTGCGTCCAATCACGGGATCGAGTTTGCCTTCGCGGCAGAGCTCAGTCAGATCGTGACCGTAAGCTTTCAGCGCTGGCATTTTTCGGCGATCTGAGCTGCGCCCTTCTCTGGCGGTCTACCCGGAGGCGTAGCTCCAGCGCCCGCACCTGCACCGGTCATACCCATCGGAGGGAGTTGGAGATTGAATGTTTCGAGCTCTTTGAGCACCTCTTTGCGCACATCTCTCAAGCTGACATTGAGATTTTCTAAGCACTTGAGCAGCCACACCATCAGTCTGACGCAGGAGTGCCAGAAGTAGATGTTCGGTGCCTACATAATTATGGTTGAGAGCCGCCGCCTCTTCATTGGCAAACTCGAAGACCTTTTTAACTTTGCCGGTGAGCGCAGGATCGCCATAGACTTGGATCTCAGGACCAAAGCCGACCAGACGTTCTACCTCAGCGCGGACAGTGTCATAGTCGAGATTGAAATTCCGCAGCACGTTGACCGCAATCCCTTGGCCCAGCTTTAGCAGCCCCAAGAGGACGTGTTCAGTGCCTAGATAGTTGTGGTTGAGCCGTTGTGCTTCCTTCTTGGCGAGCTTGATGACTTGTTTAGCGCGATTTGTGAATTTATCAAACATATGAACACCCCACCGTTAGCTTTATTCTAGGCGGCGCTTCCTTTTTTATGCAAACCAGCAGCCGAATTACTTTGTTTGTAAATTAAATATTTTAAATTGCTTTAATCTATTATTTATAATAAACTATACTATAGCATTATTATATTGTATAATTAATTATTTAACAAAAAATTTATGAGTGTAGAATTAATAGATAGAAATCCGCCCCTTCTCTCAGACAATCCGCAGGATGGACAGGCTGAGGAGCTTTCTTGCATTCAGAAGATCCAGGACGTTTATGATCGGATCATCGGGAGTTTTCTCGATTGGTTGAAAGACTGTGGCTGTTTTCCCTTGTCGGGTGTGCTTGGAGCACTTCTTTTGGAACCTATCAGCTGTCTGAGAACAGCCGTCAATTATCTTCTCTATGGATGCTGCACACAGGTTCGCTTTTCCAATGTCAATCCCGAGGAACTAACGGCTGAGCAATTAGAGCTAAACCCTGTGCTCTGTATTCACGGTAACTTCCTTGCCCAGACCTCTTTTACGAGTATCGCAGAGACATTGGGTAGTAATCCCGACTATAATCCTGCAGTTTTTACCGTACAGGTGAATTGCGGGCGGATCACACATGAGGATTACGAACTGATCAACGCCAAAATCGATCAGATTAAAGCACTCTATGCGCGCAATGGAAGAATAAATATCAAAATCGATGTAATAGGACATTCCCGCGGCGCATATCTTGCAGATCAGATGTGCTCTCGAAGACCGGAAGATATCGACAGAGTGATATTACTGGGACATGATACCTCTTCGGTTCCAGGAGAAGAAAAGGTTTTCTTGATCAATGGAACAAGAGAACATCTAATACATCCACACGCGATTCAATCTGCAGCTAGAAAAGCACTGCACGATCCTGAACACGCATTCATGCTCCGCACCGGCCACTTTGGCCTTCTCTATGACGCCGGCGATACAATCGTCGAAATCCTCAAGACTTAACGTCCACTCTTGAATCAAATAGCAAACTAAATATTTGCAGATTTCGTATACATCTCACTCTTGAACGTATACGAAATAGGCTCTTTTCAGCTCTTTCTGGTAAGCTGCTCCGCAGTCTCGCATATTTTCCTCGGTATGTCTAATTTTTATGGACATTCTGAGGAAAATATGTATGATTATGTTTATGAACTTCGAGCTATTTAGACGACAGGTGCAGGTGGAAGTATTTGACTATCAGCTGCTTGCAAATTACATGAAAGATCTTAAAAAACCGCGAGACAAGGTCTCCGCCTTAATCGCTGAAGGCAAGATAGTTAGGATAAAGAAGGGCCTATACATTTTCGGCGAGGATTGGCGACGCGCCCCCTTCAGTTTAGAAATGATTGCGAATCTAATCTACGGCCCCTCGTGTATCTCTTTTGAATATGCCCTTACACACTATGGCTTGATTTCTGAACGATCTGCGGTCATCACTTCTTTAGCAATCGGTGACACAAAAACCTTTCACACTCCTATTGGAGTATTTGAATATCGAGCGATAGATCGAGAAAAATTCAAGGTAGGCATAGAATATAGAGATTTGGGAAAGGAAGGCGGGTATTTTATTGCATCTAAAGAAAAAGCCTTAGCAGACCTTGTCTATCGCACGCCTAACATTCGAACTCTCGAACAACTTCGTTACTACCTCTTTGAGGAGATGAGAGTGGATGAGACGATGTTCCGCGCTCTTGATTTTCATAAATTACATGAAATTTCAAATGCTTACAAAAAAAACAGCGTCAGTATGATGAATAAATTATGACAACTACTGTTGAAAGTTTGTTAGAAAATTACAACCCCAAATCGAAGAATGAGTATGAAAATGCGATTCAAGAAATTATGCAGGAAATCTCGTTAATGGGTTTGTGGAGAGCTAAGTTTTTTGAACATGCCGCATTCTATGGCGGAACGTCTCTTCGGATTTTATACGGCCTCAATCGATTCAGCGAAGATCTTGATTTTTCTCTTCTCAAACCGGATCCCACATTTAATCTACTCCCTTTTCTAAAAGCCATTGAAGAAGAGCTAGAAATTTCAGGGCTGAATGTGATCGTGGAGCATAAAATTAAGCATCCTGAAGCATCGATCTGTTCAGCATTTTTGAAAACAGGAACTTTAGAAACTTTCATTCGTATAGGTTTGGATGAGCCATTGAAAAAACATACTCAATCGAACGAGGTCATTAAAATAAAACTAGAAATCGACATTGATCCACCGGCTGGTTTTGCTACCGAAGTTCGATATCTCACAAAACCTGTTCCATTTTCCGTTCGCACCTGTGCACCTGAGGATTTATTCGCTGGAAAAATGCATGCGGTTTTATGTAGGCCCTATAAGGTACGTGTTAAGGGAAGGGATTGGTATGATCTCATTTGGTATGTAACCAAAAGATTTCGGTTGCATTTAGCTCATTTAGAAACCCGTATGAGACAATCCGGCCATTATTCATCTGAAAAACCTCTAACAAAAAAAGCTTTCATCAACTTGCTAAAGGAAAAAATTCTTGGACTAAACTTGCATGCAGCCAAAGAAGATATCCGCAGATTCGTCCGAAACCCCAGAGAAGTCGATGGATGGTCAACGGAGTTTTTTTTAAGTCTTCTGCCCCAGATTGAAGAACTCCTCCCTGAAAAGGAGGAGATTCTCCGACGGTAAGAATTTTGGCCTGAAAGATAGCTTGCCTAGACCCACTCCTGAAGGAGTGGGTCTAGGCAAGCGATCCGTTCAATTTCCTGATGATCAAGTCTAAACCTTAAAAAAAGAGGAGCTATTGATATGGAATTTTTGAATACAATCACGGAAGAACTTTCTGTAGGAGAGCTTTTTCAACATTATAAGGGCAAGAAGTATAAGATTGTAGCTGTGGGGCACCACTCCGAGGATTTGGAGCCTTATGTAATCTATCAAGGCCAATATCTGTGCGAAAGCTTTGGCGATAAGCCGATTTGGGTGCGCCCATTGAAGATGTTTTTCGAAACCGTCGAATACAACGGCAAGCAGGTGCCGCGTTTTACTAGATGCATTTGAAAGTTATTGATACTGGCCGAGCATCGGCTGAAAAGAATATGCAGCTCGACGCTGAGCTACTCGAAACGCTTAGCGACGAGCCGATTCTACATTTTTACGAGTGGGAGAGGGAGAGCATCAGCTATGGTTATTTTATTGAGCCTGAGAAGTTTCTCGATTTGAAGCAGGTGCAAGAAGGTGGCATAGACCTGGTCAGACGTCCGACAGGGGGAGGGGTTGTTTTCCATCTCTGGGACTTCGCGTTTTCTGTGCTTATCCCTGCAACTTCGCCGCATTTTTCGCTGAATACATTGGATAATTATGACTTCATCAATCGAGCTGTGCTGCAAGCTGTACGCGAATTCTTAGGACAAAGTGGTTTAGAACTCATCAAGCACGATGCAGCAGCGTGGGACCTGAGCTGTAATAACTTCTGCATGGCTAAGCCGACCAAATATGATCTAGTCCTGGACGGGCGCAAGGTGGCTGGAGCCGCGCAGCGCAAGCGCAAGCAGGGCTTTTTACATCAGGGGACGATCGCGCTGCTCATGCCACCGAAAGGGCGCTTAAGTGGCCTGCTCTCTCCAGGCGGCAAGGTCGGAGAGGCGATCCTGGCGCATACCTATCCCTTGTTAGGTAGTCAAGTCACGCGCATCCAGATCGAGCAGGCCAAGCAGGATCTACGTAGGCTTTTGCAAAAATCTCTTCAGATGTGTTAAGCTCCTTGCCATGAATAAGAAAACTAAAACTGCAATCGAACCTACGCGTGAAGAGGACTACCCAGAGTGGTACCAGCAGGTGATCCGCGCGGCGGACCTGGCTGAGCACTCTCCTGTACGCGGATGCATGGTGATCAAACCCTGGGGCTACGGCCATCTGGGAGAACATGCAGCGCATTCTGGACGGCATGTTTAAAGCTACCGGTCACCAGAACGCCTATTTCCCCTTTTCATCCCGCTTGAGCTTTTTGGAGAAAGAAGCCCAGCACGTCGAGGGCTTTGCCAAAGAATGTGCGGTGGTCACGCACCATCGCCTAGAAAAAGGCAAAGACGGAAAGCTCGTTCCAGCAGGTCCTCTAGAAGAGCCGCTGATCGTACGTCCGACTTCTGAGACGATCATCGGAGAGATGTTCGCTAAATGGGTGACCTCTTATCGCGATCTGCCCTTGCTCATCAACCAGTGGTGCAATGTGGTCCGTTGGGAGATGCGCACGCGCCTCTTTTTGCGCACGACAGAATTCCTCTGGCAGGAGGGGCATACGGCGCATGCTACGCCCGAAGAGGCGCGTCGAAGAGACCATGCGCATGCTGCATGTTTATGCAGAGTTTGTGCAGAAGTATTTGGCCGTTCCTGTGATCAAAGGCGAAAAGACCGAGAAGGAGCGCTTCCCTGGCGCCGCTGCGACCTATACGATCGAGATGATGATGCAGGATCGCAAGGCCTTGCAAGGCGGCACATCGCACTTCCTCGGACAGAACTTTTCAAAAGCTTCTGGCATCAAGTTCCGCGACGCTGCGGGAGGCGAGCAGTTTGCCTGGACTACTTCTTGGGGTTCCACTACGCGCATGATCGGTGCCCTGATCATGACGCACAGCGATGATGATGGGCTGGTTGTGCCGCCTAAAATTGCCGCCGCGCATATTGTGATTTTGCCTGTCATCCATAAAGAAGAAGCAAAAAAAGAGGTTCTCAGCTACTGCCACAGCTTGGCTGGCGAGCTGCGCCATGTCTGTTATGACGGCAGGCCGCTGACTGTGCTCGTCGATGAACGCGAGATGGGGGGAGGAGACAAGCTCTGGTCATGGGTGAAAAAAGGAATTCCTCTGCGCCTCGAGATCGGGCCGCGCGATATCGCCAGCGGCAAGCTCAGCCTTTTCCGACGCGACCGTCCTGCGCGGGAATCTGAGCAGATCTCGCGTGGTGAACTCGTTGAAACTGTGACGTCGATCCTTGAAGATATCCAGCAGGGCCTTTTCACGCGTGCCCGACAGGCGCGCGATACGCATATCAAGAAGATCGATAGTAAAAAGGAGTTTTTCGATTTCTTTACTCCAAAAAATGCTGAAAAGCCAGAAATCCACGGCGGCTTTGCCCTGACCCATTGGAATGGCGATCGGGCTGTCGAAGATGAGGTTCAAGAAAAACTTGGCGTAACCATCCGCTGCATCCCTTTGGATGGACAAAAAGAGGAGGGTATATGCCCGTTCTCTGGACAAAAGAGCACAAAAAGGGTCATTTTTGCTAAGTCATATTAACTTATGATAGTCAAAAAAAAGGGTTGCACTTATTATGAGGTAAGGAGGACAAAAAAATGCTCGTATACCTTCTAGCTCATCTATTAGCTGACCAGCAGCGGCCTTCTTCCCAATCCTTCTCGCGCCTCTGGAAAAGAGTTAAGTCTAAAAATCTCCTCGCTCTCCTCAAAATCAAGTAATCAGACAAAAGAGAATATCCTCTGGCGTTTTGGGTCTTTTCTTTTTCCTTAAATTTAGTATAATCACTGTCTTATGCTTGGCTTTTTTCGTAAACATCAGCGCATTTTTTTTATTTTCGTAACGACCATCATCGTTATTTCGTTTACTTTTTTCGGGGGCGCCAGCGCCTTAATTAATACGGAAGAGGTGAAGGATGAGGTAATCGGGAAGGCCGTGGATGGCTCGAACATCACCAGGCGCGAAGTTGAAGAGCTTGCGCGTTTTATTTCAAGCAGTGCGCACGATGCTGCGGTGTTCGGACAGGGCAAAGCGCCAAATCTGCTTAACGACGATGTGGTACGCCAAGACTTTCTCGCGAATGGAATGGGCGAATTTTTGGCTGAGCGCTTTTTCGATCTTTTACAACCCGAAGTCCAGGAACGCTTTCTCAAAGTTAAAAACAGCGTGCCCTACACACATCCGCATGCGCCGTCCATCAACGTGTCAGCTCTTTGGCAGCAATTTCAGCCCAGCGCCTTTCAACACATCGTCTTTTTAAAAAATAAGTGCGAAGCTCCAGATGCCGCCTTCTTTGCTCTTTTGGCCAAACTTTCTGTGGAGCAGCTCAACTTCCCGAGCGAGATGGTGCGGCGCATTCTGTCCTATCAGCAGAATCAACATCCTGGAATAAGGCCCGATGAGAACCTCCAGTTTACCAACCTTCACCCATTCGGCTTTGAGACCATGGAGGACTGGCTTGGCAAAGGTTACTTGCAGCTGATCTCTCAGTACATTATCAATGCGGCCAAAATGGCTGAGCAGCGCGGCTACTCGATTACAAATGAAGAGGTCAGAGCAGATCTTTGCAAAAATATACAGCAAGGATTGGCGGCTCTGCATGTGAAAGAGAATCCATCTGTTGCTGATGCTCAAGCTTTTTTTGGCCATGAGTTGCGCCAGCTCGGATTAGCCGAGGGACAGGCGATAAAGGTCTGGAAGAAGGTCATGCTCTTTCGCCGGCTTTTTAACGATGCAGGCAGCTTCGGTTTAGTCGATGCACTGCCTTTTGAGACCTTTAATGCTTATGCCGATGAGAGCGCCGATGTCGTGCAATATGCGCCAAGCGATGCTTTGCGTTTGAGAGATTTTCGCACGCTACTCAAGTTTCAAATTTATTTAGAAGGTGTAGCCGGAATTTCGCGTTCGAGTTTGCAGATGCCCAAAAATCCTCCTTCAGCCCAAGAGGTCGAGAGGCGTGCACCCGAATTCATCCAGAGAAAGTGCCGTCTTGAATGGAGAGAGGTCAAAAAAGATGAGGTTGCTCAGCGCATCACATTAAAAGAGACATGGCAATGGGAAGGAGAGGACAATAATTGGCAGCTTTTGCAGCTCCAATTTCCTTTCCTAGCGAGAGGGATGGCTAAAACTCCGGCGGATCGCTTGAATTTGCTCGATAATTTGAAAACAGAAGAGCGTTATAAAATTGATCGCTTTGCGCGGTTTGAAATTCTCAAGACTCATCCAGAATGGATCGAGGAGGCTTTTGGACGTACCGCAGCGAAGAGAGAAGAGAGTGGCCTGCGTCTAAAAGGCAGCCAGTTGCCTTTTGCTTCGATACTCTCTATGCCAACACTCATTGAGCGCTTGTCAGAGACTCCGACAATCGCACTCACCTCAAGAGATGAAGAGATTTTCTATCGCGTGAAAGTGCTCGAGATCGCGCCACAAAATGAGATTTTGACTTTCGCTCAGCTATCGTCTGATGGAACGCTTGATAAGCTTCTGGATGCCCGCCTTGAAGAGGCCTATCCTGAGGTGCGCAAAAAGAATCCGACGGTATTTCAACAGGCTAAAGGGGAGTGGAAGCCGCTTCTCGAGGTGCGAGACGAGGTCGGCGCGCTTCTCTATGCGCCGCTATTAAAGGCTATTGAGGATGATTGGAAGCAAGCCAGGCACACGCTTTCACAAAAAGAGGGAGCTCAACCCTTAGATTTTTACACCGGCCGACGTCTTTATCCCTGGATGTGCGAAATGCGCGCCAAGATGCTGGTTACGCCAGATGATATTACTTTGATCAACTCTGGGATCGACTCTGGCAATGGCTTCGAAGCGCAATGGAAACTAAAGAAGAGCGCACGCTCAGTTAAAAGGTCGCAGAAAGTGCCTTTTGCTAAGGATGAGCTCTTTACCTTGCACGAGGGGGGCTGGTCTTCAGTTGGAGTGGGCGAACGAGGCGAAGTCAGCTTCTGTCAGATCGTAAAACACAATCACGAGAAGAGAGCTTCAAATGTAGAGCAGGCGCAAGTAAAAGAGGCGCTGGCACAAGAAGCTCGTCAAATTCTGATGCGCAAACTACTCGACCAGATGGTCGAAAAGCAGGCCATCGGTTTCAAAATTGGAATGGGACTCGATGAGCGGTGAGGTTTTAGATAAAATAGAGCCGCTCTGTCCGCTCGACTTTTTCGCGCTTGCGCTTTCGCTTGAATATGCTAAGGCTTTTCGACGCCTTTCAACTCTGCCTGATATGACGCCATTTTTAGGCGAAGAGGCATTTGCCGATGTAGCCATGGGATGGAATGAAGATGGCCTGCTTGTCGAAATCA
Source organism: uncultured Chlamydiales bacterium (assembly GCA_963709365.1). Classification (GTDB taxonomy): domain Bacteria; phylum Chlamydiota; class Chlamydiia; order Chlamydiales; family Rhabdochlamydiaceae. The sequence goes on along the minus strand of CAVPVU010000002.1, from coordinate 1,530,144 downwards.
GTGTAAACAAGCCTTTCGAGGAGTGTTTTTTCCCCCAGTTCAATCAGGGCGATGCGGTCGAGCTCTTTTTCGATACGCGTGATTTGAAGTCGGCCGGTTTTCTCACCCGTTTTTGCCACCACTTTATGATTTTACCGCAAAAGGTAGGGGAGATCCAGGCGCAAGAGCTGACGCGTTTTCGCACCGAAGATACGCACCCGCACTGTGATCCTGATGAGATTAAGATAAAGGCTGAGTTTGGGAGCAGAAAGTACAAGCTGGAAATAACCATTCCCTCCAATTGCCTGCATGGTTATGATCCGAGTTCATTTGATCGGTTAGGTTTGGCCTATCGCATCCACCGTTTTAAAGGAGCCCCGCAACACTTTTCGGTCTCCTCAAAGTATTATGCGATCGAACAAGAGGCCGCCCTCTGGAGTAGTGCAAGACTAAAAAAATAAGATGAAATTTACAGAATCACATGAGTGGATCAGTGTAGATGCGGATATCGGAACGATCGGCATCACGAAACAAGCGCAAGAAGAGCTCGGTGAGATCGTGCATGTCGAGCTTCCAACGCTCGGGAAGTTTGTCAAAGCTGGCGAAGAAGTAGCTGTGCTCGAGTCGACAAAGGCCGCGGCGGACATTTATGCGCCTGTTTCCGGAGAAATCGTAGCCATCAATCAGGGAGTTTCGGATTTAATCGATAAGATCAATACCAGATCAGAATCCGAAGGTTGGCTCTTTAAGATAAAAGTTTCGCATCCCGCAGAGCTGCAGCAGCTCCTCGATCGCGAACAATACTTAGCTTTGATCGAAACATGAAGAACCCGCACCGCAAAAAGAAAAAAGGTCTTTTTTTTCTCTTTTTTGGGGTTTTTCTATTTTCATTATTTTTATTTCGCTCGCCGTTGCTTCGTTTTGGACTCTCTTTTGTTCTGCCCTCTTCAGTCAGCTATGAGATATTGGAGTGGCAGGGCGGCAAAGTCGTGGCCAAGGGTGTCTGTCTCAAAGAAGAGGGCATGCAGCTCCATGTCGATCGGGCCGAACTCTCTTTCCGCCCAGCCTTTCGTCCGCTCTATTTAGAGATGCAGCTCGAGCTCTCTCATCCTGAAATTCTGCTGGGAAGCGACGAGACTCCCAATACAGACTTTCCTCTCTATCTTTTTGTCCCCACGCGTTTTGCGGGCATGAAACTGCATGTTACGAGTGGCGTACTCAACTTAGCTGCGTCACAGAGATTCTATTTCACTTTTGAGCCAGGTGTCACCAAAGAGGAGATCGGCAAGTTTGCGCTCTCTTCGGATCCTTCGCTCTTCCATCTCCCGCTTTTGCAACTCGATTTGAAGATGGAAGATGGAAACTTAGCGGCGCATCTCAAGACAGAAGAGATTTCAACACCGCACCTGTTTCAGTTGGCTGGCGCTTTTTATCCTCCACTGTTAAAGGGCTGGAAGAGCAGCCAAGGCTTGGTAGAACTCGAGGCCAAAGCGCAACTTGCGCCAAATTTCTCCCTCTGCGCATTCGATGCCCAGATCTCTGGCCACGCTTTTGATTTTTATCATCCAGAGCTCGGTGTAGAGATCCAAGGCGAGCATATGCAGGGGAAATTTTTCCTGCCGCTCCTATCTGAAAGCAGAGAAGATCTCTGGAAAGAGCTAGCCGTCTCTTTTGCATTGGAGGATGTCGAGTGCTTTTATAAACTCTCTCTTGAAGAGAAAGTAAAAGTGCTCGGACGTACACACGCTCGCTTAGTCTTAGAGCCGGAAAAGGAGCCCACTTTTCATGTCGACTCCATCTTGTATAGCGGTGAAAAAAAACTGGCTCTGCAAGTTGAAGGCGCTGGCAAAATACAGCCGAACGGCAGTTTCTGGACCACGCTTGATCTCAAGCTAGCCGGAGGTCGTGCACCCATGCGGGCTGCCCTTTCTCTAGCCTCATCGCAAGCACGAAACTACGTCCTTCAGATGGATGTTCATGAGATGGGCGCTGAGCTTTTTCCTCTGATCAGTCCCTGGGTGGCATTTTGTCCAAAAGACGCACTCATCGATGGCAAGATCGTAGCTGAAATCAAAAATAATCATCTCGAGCGTCTCAATTTCCAAGAGGTCAAACTGCGCGATTTCGCTTTTGACATGCCTAGTAAAGAGGTGAAGGCGAAGATCGACCAAATTGAAATGGCGGGTGAACTGGTCAGTGTTGAGGAGGGATGGGGCTTCAATCAGCTCTCGATCCAAGGCTCGCGGGGCAAGCTTCAATTTGGGAAGAGGAGTCTAAAAAGCGAAGGGTTTGAACTAAATTTCGATCAACAAGTCATCACGCGTGCAGCCTTCAAAGGTTTCTTCGAGGGAGTGGCTGCAAATATTGAAGTGCATCGAGGCGCAGACCCATCAGCTCTGATCTATGCTCTCGTCGGCACGGCGACACTTCAAGAGACGAGCACGATCGAGTTTGGCTGCCATCTCTTGCGCAGCCCTTTCTCATCGCATGGTGAGCTGCTCGCACTCTTCCGTCCACTGCAAGGTTGGCTGCGCTCATCTGCGCTTACGCCTAATGTCTATCTTGCTCTGGTCAAAAGTTTTGACCCGCAGATGCGCGTAGACGGCTCCATCAATGTTCGCGCCGCTTTCGACGAGAAGAAGCTTGAGTTTTCACTGCAATCTTCCGAACTCGCTTTGCAGCATCCGCTTTTTGACTTTCATGTGCCGCAGCTCGGCGGCTTAAATTCCGACCTTAAGGCCATTTTCACCTATGAATATGAGAAGGGTTATTTTGAAGGATTTATTCCAATTGTAGACGGAAAATTGCGCGAGAAAAAGAGCGGTCTCGAAATCGAGAAGATCGCCGGAATTTGCAAAGTTGTAAAAGATCAGCTTAGCCTCGAGGGGGTAAAAGCCGAGTGTGACAAGGTCTGTTTTCAAGGCAATGTGCATCTCGGATTGTCGAATCAAAACAATTGGGATTTGATCATCGAATCTACGTCGCTCTCGGCCGAAGCGGCGGATTTTTGCAAGCTCTTGCAGCGCTTCAGCGCCTTCCCTGTGGCAGCTCTGCCACTCACTGGACAGATCACAAGTCCGGCCGGTGGTCTGACGCTCTATGCCCACATGGGTGAGCAGGTCAAAGATCCAATCGCTTGGCGTTTTAAAGGTGAGTTTTCGCATGGCACCATCGCCGTTTCGCCCACCTTGCATCTCAAAGAACTCTCCTGCGGGCTCGAAGCTGATTCACATGCGCAAAGCTTCTCCTTCATCAATGGACACGGTTTTTTGACCGTGGCCGACGGCTCGTCTTATCAGGTCGACTTTCCCCATGCCGTGTTTAAGCGAGACAATGGACTCACGGGTGAGTTTGGACTGCGCCTGCGTCAAGGTGCAAAAGAGATCGTCTGGCTCGGAGGCAATCTGTTTACGGATGAGCATGGAGATCTCACCCTCTCGTTCGATCCAGCCCACTGCCACTTTTTCCAGACCAAACTACATGGCGCCCAGGTGGCTTTGACCGACCAGGGAAAATTATTGAATTTAGACTGTCATCTCTCCGTGCCAGGTAAAGAGCTTCCACTCCAGTATGCCTTTTTGCAAAAGTGCGGACTGCCTGCCTTTGATCACTCGCTTGTATCGTGCGAAGGGGAGATCGATCTGCGCGTGCGCCTCAGCGACTTTCTGGCGTTTGAAGCCGAAGGACAAGGGGTTGTCTTCCGCGGCAAGCCTTACCAACGCTTTAGCATTAAAGGCGAGAAGCGCGGCGCAGAATGGAATATCAAAAAGTTGGCCGTGGATGGGCTCATGCTAAAGACCAGCTTTGCTTTCCAACCCAAGCGCATCGTCGTCCCGACGTTTGAGCTCAGCACAGATTACGCGCGCATCCAAGGCGAGGGAAGCTATGATGAAACGAAGCAGCGTTTTACTTGCACTGTGCACAAATATACGGTCGATTTAGCTAAGTTCTCGGCCAATGCCACAACAACCGGTGCTGTTCAAGGTCGAGGCAAGCTCTTTGTTGATCTTCCATCATGGCAGATGGAAGGAGAGGCCGCCGTGGAGACGGAGCTGCTCGAACCTTATGCGTTTAATGCTAAAAGCGACAAGAACGTGCTCTTCTCTTATTCGCCAAGTAGCGGTTTGGATGTAAAGAAGATCGACCTCGCCTCGCCTGGTCAAGAGGTGCGTTTGAGCATCGAAAAGATCCATCTCAATCCAGAGCTCGCAAATGGTTCGGCCAAGAGCGCCTCCTTCTTTTCGGCTAAACCAGTGCTCAGCGCGAGTACATGGGAGATGCGCGATCTGATCTACGCTAAAGATAATGGAATCTGGCAACTCGGATGTTCAACCCTCTTCCAAGAAAAACCCTTAATTCTGCTGCTTTCGATGGATTCGACATGCGAAAAGCCCACCTGCATTCAACTCAAAGAGTCTCCTAAAGCTGAGGGCATGAAGCTCTATGGCAGATCCTCAGGCAAAAAGGGTTGGCAATGGCAAGGTGCGCGCGGCAAGTTCGCGGGACTGGAAGTCGATCTCGCATCTTCTAAAACAGATGCGCAGCATCTAACTGGCTGGGTGAAAATCGATGTGCGTGAGCTTTCACCCTATCTACCTAAAGAGGCGAAAGAGCTGATCACGCAGCTCAAGCTCGGCAAAGGCTATGAGCTGACAGGCGATTTTGCCATTCCAAAAGAGGGTAACCCGAGTTTCCAAGGTACATTTAATGGCCGCAATTTTGAGTGCATGGGTTTTGTGTTTGGAGCCATGAATGCTCAAGCTGAAATCAGCTTTGAACGCGTGATTCTCGAACAGCTTTCAATTGTCGACCCAGCTGGCGAGATGCAGATGAAACAGTTCAGGCTTGAAAAACGGCCATCGACAGGCGACTGGCATATCGAAGCGCCGCTGATTCAAGTACAGCAGCTGCGCCCCTCTCTCTTGCGCCGTGGCAAAGAGACTCCGCGCGAAGCCAGACCTCTTTTGATCAAACATTTTAGTCTGACCGATCTGCGCGGCGAGCTGGGCATGCCTTCGAGCTTCAGAGCTCAAGGTCATCTCAATTTCAGCAACTCCTTCAAGAAAGAGAGTTCTCTCTTCGACGTGCCAATCCAGTTTATCAAAGATCTCGGCCTCGATCTGGATATGCTGGTGCCCGTTTATGGCGAGATCGATCTCGAACTCAAAGGCGCACGCTTCTACATCACGAGCTTAAAAAACGCATATAGCGAAGCTAGACGCGCCGAGTTTTATCTCTCTGAAGAGTGGCCCTCGTTCGTCGACTTTAAAGGCAATGTGCACGTCGATATCAAAATGAAGCAGAACGTAGCCCTCAAGCTAGTCGAGCCTTTCACGCTGAAGGTGCGCGGCACGCTCGAGAAGCCCAAGTTTGGTTTATAAGATAATCAATAAGATTAAACACCGAGAGCACCGAGGAGCGCCGAGAAAGGATTAGTTTTTGATTTCTCTTTCTTCTCCTCTCGGTGTTTTAATTTTCTTCCTCGAGTCATGAGTTGTTTGTGATACAATTATTTCTTCAGCTGTTTTTCCCGCCGCTTTGTCTGCATTGCCAAGCTCTGACCTCTTCGCTGAAAGCAAAGCTCTGTTCCACTTGCCTCGAGCAGATGAGCATGCTGCCGATGGAGGGGCGCTGCCGGCGCTGTTTTGCGCAAAAGGATGAAGGAGTCTGCCAGGCGTGTCGGAAGAGAGGCTCTCCCTTCAAATGCATGGCCGCGGCCTTTGAATACGCCGGACCGGCGGCGACACTCGTGCAACAGTTGAAGTTTGGCCGAAGACGAGAGCTTGCCAAAGATCTGGCCGCCTGGATGGCTATTCAATTTTTACGCCTCGAAGTGCCGCTGCCTGATCTCATCGTGCCTGTGCCCCAGCCACTCGTGCGTACGTTGATGCGCGGGTATAGTCAGAGCTTGCTTCTCGCCAAGGAGCTCGGCGCTATTCTCGATAGACCTGTGCATGACTTACTTAAAAAACGCAGCGGCGATTTTCCGCAAACCGGTATGACGCGTGCTCAGCGCGAGAGTTTGGCGCCTGATGCGATCAGCTGGAAAAGACATTGCTCTATCTCAGATAAAGTCGTATTACTGGTAGATGATGTGATGACCACCGGATCGACGCTGCGCCTCTCGGGGCGCACACTGGAAGAGGGTTTTCCTGCCGCGCTTTATGCGCTCACATCTTGCATAACCGAGTAGAACTATGCGCGCAATGGTGTTAGAAAAGATTGGCTCTCCGCTCAAGCTCAAAGAGGTTGAGAAGCCAAAACCTGGCAAGGGCGAGATTTTACTCGAAGTCTCGGTGTGCGGAGTCTGTCGCACCGATCTACATATCTTTGACGGCGATCTTCCCCAACCACACCTTCCCTTGATTTTGGGCCACCAGATCGTCGGCACAGTGGTCGAAGTTGGGCCGGGTGTTAAAGAGCGCCAGATCGGTGAAAGAGTTGGCGTGCCCTGGCTCGGAGGCTCGTGCCAAGCCTGCGGTTTCTGTCGTTCAGGTGAAGAAAATCTTTGCGATAACGCTGTATTCACGGGATACCATAAAAATGGAGGCTATGCCGAATATTGCGTCGCCGATGAACACTACTGCTTCCCACTGCCAAAAAATTACAAAGATCAAGAAGCTGCGCCGCTTTTATGTGCGGGGATGATCGGCTATCGCGCCTTTCGTTTTACAAAAGGCAAACGCCTCGGCATCTACGGCTTTGGCGCCTCGGCGCATATCATTATGCAGATCGCCCTTGCGCAAGGGCGTGAAGTCTACGTCTTCACACGTAAACCCGACGACGCGCCCAGCAAATTTGCCAAAGAGCTCGGCGCCACCTGGGTGGGAACCAGCGAAACCTTGCCACCCGAACTTTTAGATGCTGCGATCATCTTTGCTCCCGTCGGCGCGCTCTACCCACAAGCCTTAAAAGCGCTCAATAAAGGCGGCACAGTCATCTCAGCCGGGATCCACATGAGCGATATTCCCTCTTTTCCCTACAAACTTCTCTGGGAAGAGCGCTCCATGCGCTCGGTCGCCAACCTAACCCTACAAGACGGCAAAGAGCTCCTGAAAATCGCCACCGAAATCCCTCTCAAGGTCAAAGTGAACGCCTATCCCTTAGAAAAAGCCAACGACGCCCTCAAAGACCTGCGCGAAGGCAAGTTCCTCGGCGCCGCCGTCCTCACCATCAGAAAAAACTAGAGCGCTATATCATATTGATAATCAATGTGTTGAGAAAACGCCTTGTATTTTCTAAATCGGATTTAGATTTTTCAAGGTAGAAACTTAACTAGCTGATAATTAAGATGTTAAATTTTAAAAAATTTATTGAAATTAATCATAATTAATGATATAATTTCTTTTAATTAATTTTAAAAGGAGATAATTATGTCGTTTTGTCAAAGAATTAGAAATTACGGTACTCACGCTTATAACTACGGCTGCGCAGCTTATAGAAAGGCAGAGGCGTGCGTCATGACGCTGCCTTATGGCATCGGCCGAGCGGTGCAGTGCTTAAAAGCCTCAGTGTCCGCGATTCCTATCGCGCGAAAAAAGATAGATGAAGCAGGAAAGAGTCAGGCAGCAGTGCGTTGGAACGGTGCATTTTGGGGCGGCGATGAGACTATAGCGGTTCAAAGTGCTATAAAAGGCGTGAATATCACTTTCGGAGTCATTGCGGGTTCGGGTTTTGTTGTCGAAGACCCAACTGGAACCTGCCAAACTCTCGCTCTGGGAATCATCACAGGATCACTAGTCAGTCTCTATCATGCAGGTGGAGTCCGCGGCCCTGTGCGGGAGCTTGAACTGGGTTCTCTTGGATTAACCTGTGTCGCATTAACTCCTTTTATCGCCTCAGGTTCCTTAATAACCATACTATCTATCGGCGTCTCCACAGCTGCTCTGGGTGCGCTAGCTTATTATTACGACGTGGAAGGGAATCGATACGCACGGTGTACGTGAAACGGTCGGACATTTAGGTGGAGGTGCTATCGCCGCAATTGCTGTATGCCATGGTCAACCTTTAGATGAATCAGCGATCATTGGTAGCCTTGCGGCAGAAATCCTCTCGATCATCTCTCCTGTCGTGATTGGGCGAGACCCAATCGCTGTTCTCAATCCAGATGTTCTATCGATAGCCAAACTGATAGAAACAAGTCGTAATGGTTAGACTTCAGCTCTCATTTCCTGTCGAGCTGCAAGAAGCTCTCACACCAGAGGTGCTCTCTGATGAAAATATGAAGATACTTTTACCACTAGTAGGGTTTGGAGCGAGCGGAATCCAAGTCGCTCTCACCTCGCTCGTTTGTCGTTCGGCAAAGGCTGCAAGAGAGGTCTTCGAAAATCCCCGCTACCATGTGCCAATTCGGATGCGCTTCCTCAAAGATTACCATGCAACCCGCAGACGAGCGCAGCTCGAACTGCTCGAGAATCACAGCTCTCCAGATCCGGCCCTGGCAAAATCGTCGGGGAATACACTGCTTAATTCCGAATTAGATCAGATGTGCAAAGGATTATCGAAGTCGGAAGCGAGAAGGTTGGCATCGGGCTGGCTGACACGGACGTGGCCGGTGATGTGCACGCCTTCGTCAACGCTGAGCGAGGCGGCGGTGATGTCGCCTTTGATTTCGGCGCGGCCGCGGAGTACGAGACGTCTGCGTACGTGAATATTGCCTTCGACTTTTCCGGAGATGAACGCCTCATCTAGATCGATATGGGCTTTGACATGGCCTTTGGGGCCGACGATGAGTTTGCCTTGCGAGAGGAGTTCGCCTTCGAAAGAGCCATCGATGCGTAGTACATTTTGAAAGGTCAGGCTACCGCGCATGGAGACATTTTCGCTGATAGTCGTCTCTGGCTCTTCATTCTCTTGAATGAGATCTGTCTCTGCGACTTGCGTTGGGGCAGCAGCGGGGGTCGCTGTTTTTAGCCCTGGCGTGAAGGGGGTAGGGAGTGCGAGGGGCGAATAGTCGTGTTCGCCGAGGGCAGCGGAGAGTTCTTTATCGGAGAGATTCTTTGGAAGTTTCTTAAACATATATCCTCCTCGCTCAGTTTTCTAGATTGCGCCGAACCATCTGCACTTGGCGTCTCAGCGTCTCATCTTCTTCTAACTGTGAGGCGACTTTTTTCCAAGCATGGAGAAGAGTGGAGTGTGTTTTGCCGCCAAAACTTGAAGCGAGTTTAATCAGGGATTCATGAATTAACTCTTTGGCAAGGTACATGGCTACCTGGCGAGGGAAGGCGATCTCTTTCGTGCGCATGTCGCCGCGTAGATCGCTCACGCGCACTTCGAAGATGGCTGCGACGCTTTTCAAAATGTTTTCGACGGTGACGCGCCGTTGCGGAGAAGGTTGGAAGAGTTCGCTTAGGGTTTTTTCGATGACCTCTTCGGTTACATCGAGTCCCATCAGGCGGCAGTAAGCGCAAAGTCGATTGATGGCGCCTTCGAGCTGGCGTACGTTATTAAAGATGTGTTCGGCGATAAAAAAGGCGGCTTTGTGTGGAATGCTTAGGCCTTTTTGCGCCGCTTTATGTTGAATGATGGCCACGCGTGTTTCTAAATCGGGGATGCCGACGTTTGCCACCAGTCCCCACTCCATGCGCGCAATCATGCGCTCTGAGAGTTTGAGTTGTCCGGGTGGTTTATCGGAGGTGATGACGATCTGTTTATTCTGGTTGATCAGACTCTCGAAAGTGTTGCATAGCTCTTCTTCAAAATTGAGGCGGCTCTGCAGAAATTGGATATCGTCCACGAGCAGCACATCTAAAGAGCGGTAGTATTTCTTCATCTTGTCCATCGACTTGTGTCGTAGGTTGTCGACGATGTCGTTGATGAACCCTTCGGTGGTGATGCACTGGATGCGTATTTTTTTGTGAGTATCTTTAATGTGGTGGCCGATGGCATGCAAGAGATGCGTCTTGCCGAGACCCACACCGCCATGGATGAAAAGCGGATTGTAGGATTTGCCGGGTCTACCAGCTACACCCAAAGCTGCAGATTTTACAAACTGGTTAGCTGGACCCTCGATGAAGTCTTCAAATCGATAAAACGGGTTGAGTTTTAGCTCGCGGCCTGGCGTTAAATCTGTTGCAGCATGTGAAACTGTTGGCGTGTGCACAGGTTTTTTGTGCTCGGCAATCACAAAAGTCAACGCAGGTTCGCCATTTTCTTTAAGCGGTACAAAAGCGCACAGATCTTTTTTGTAGTTGGCGATCAGATATTCTTGGACGAAGATGTTCGGCACTTCGAGCACGATGCCTTCGGCTGAAGCATCGCGAAGTTTGATCGGAGCAATCCAGTTTTCATATTCAGTTGCAGAACAGCGCTCTTCGATGAAGTCGAGAAATTGTGTCCACGTATCGTGAGGATTGCTAGTGAGCATAAGTTATGAACAGTCTTTCCACAATGTAAATGAGAGTATTTTTATGTCGCCAATCTAACACCGCAATTCAATGGTCGCAACAAAATTGTCAGAAAAAAAGAAAACGATCAAAAGGAGAGCTTAAGAAGTATAAGCTAGGATCAAAGCCGTCGCTTGATCTGCGATCTGCGTATCAGAGCAAGTCAGCAGCGCTTTGGCAGAAGCGAGTCCTTGCTTTTTGTAGCCGAGGCTGAAGAGCGCTTTAACGCGATTGAGTTGCGTTGGAAGATGTTGCGGCGCGAGTTTGAGCGCTTTTTCGATCGTGTTGAGCGCCATCAGATTATTGTTTTTCTGCAAATACAGCGCGCCAAGCGTTTGTAGGTCGTAAGCATTTTGTGGCGCCAAGATCGACAGCGCTTCAAAAAAAGTCAGCGCCAGATCGTAGCTGCCTTGCTTAATATAGGAGTAGCCGACAAAGCGCAGGTCGTCGAGTTCATCTTGCTGCCAGCCTAAAACTTCTAACCAATTAACGTGACTCATAAAGTTGATCTAAAATTCTTAGAGTATGTTAACCCTTCTGATATTGTCCACGGCGCGAGTTGATGTCAATCAGGACTCTTTCCAAATCCTCAACGCGCTTAAAAAAATGGTCCAAGATGCCCTTCTCTCTATCCACAGCTTCGAATTCTCTGACCTCTTCCCATGCAAGCGCGCGCTTGCCAGCTTTTGCGTCTGCCTCGGCGATCTCCTTTCGCTTCTTAGCCATCTCCGCCATCTCGACGATGCGCAGGAGTTGCATCTCTTTCTTATCTGGCGAGCCTAGAGAGGGGATGATCTGCTCAACGAATATGCGTTTTTTCTGCTCAGCATATCCTGGCGGAGCGGAGAATTGGCCCCAAAACTGGTTGCGCTGGTCAGTACCCAGCTCAATATCGAACTCACTTCTAAAGAAGCGCGTAGTGACATCGATCTCGGCTTGCCGGCGAACTGCGCTCGCCTCCGTGAGGATTTTCTTGTCTAGCAGACTCTGATCTTCCGCATAACGCGCGGAGACCTCTGGGCCCAAGTTATCGACAGTTCGCGGTTCTGCCATAGAGAGCTTTCTCCTTAGTATATACCTATCCTTAGCCTGTGCTTGGGCTTAATATCAACTAATTAATTTATAAAATCAGATGGGGTTGTGAACATAATTCCCACAATTTCCCACGCAGCGTCTGTTTTTAAGTTAACTCATTGATAATCAGTTTGATGAAAAGGTGGTGAAATGTTCATCTTTTGGTCAAAATAGGCGACTTATGTTCAAAAAAGTTGCGAAGTTAGGGGGTCGGTGTTAAATTGTGGGAAACTGTGGTCACTAGTCATGTCACGCTTCTTCTTCAGTGGATCTGTCAGCGCTAAACTCGATGAGAAAGGTCGATTTGTCCTGCCTCAATCGATGCGCTTTGGTCTGGTGGAGAATGGCGCCTTGGAATTCAGCCTAGCCCTCGGCTTGGGCGGATGTCTGGCTATCTATCGCAAGAGCGACATCGAAAAGATCGTACAAAAATTCCAAGCCAAACAGCATATTGGCCGCTATCAGAAGTTCTTTACGCTTTTCTTTTCTACCCTTCATCAGACTAGTTGCGATAAGATTGGAAGGGTAATGGTCCCGCATCTATTGAAGAAGGCGGTGAACATCAAAAGCGAGATTGTGGTGGCTGGCGTATTAAATAAGATCGAAATTTGGCCGAAAGAGCGCTATGATACTCAATTGAGTGATGTGCTCAGCGGTAAAGATCCTGAATTTGACCTTTCAAAGATGTGCGAAGAGGCCTTTGCCTTGCTGGAGTGCGAAGGGGAGTGTGCTGATGAGCACGAGTGAAAAAAGCTTGCATCTACCAGTCATGATTAATGAGGTCTTGCACTTCTTTAAAGATAAGCCGCTTAAAGTTTTTTTCGAAGGCACACTGGGTGCAGGTGGACATGCGCGCGCCATTCTCGAGGCACACCCTGAAATCCAAACTTATATCGCCTGCGATCGCGATCCAGATGCCCTAAAGATTGCTAGCGCAAAACTAAGTCCGTGGCAGAATAAACTGCGCTTGGTGCATGGCGACTTTGCCGATCTCAGCCAGCACTTGAAAAAAGCTGGCGCCAGTCAGGTGGATGGTTTTTTTTTGATCTGGGGGTCTCGTCGATGCAACTAGATCAAGCACACAAAGGTTTTAGCTTTTCCAAAGAGGGTCCGCTCGATATGCGTATGAATCCCTCTAGTTCTCTTACGGCCAAGGAGATCGTCAACGAATGGCCAGAGCAAGAGCTCGCTAAATTATTTCGTGAGCTGGGAGAAGAGCCTAGATGGAGAAGAGCGGCAGAGGCAATTTGTAGGGAGCGCAAGATGCGTCCAATCATAACCACGAAACAGCTTTCTGATCTGCTCGTTTCTGCACTCGGCTACTCTAGAAAGAAGGGGCTGCATCCAGCTACGCTAGTTTTTCAAGCATTGCGCATCTCGGTCAACGACGAACTAGGGTCACTAGAAAGGGCTTTGGGTCAGGCTGTCGATTTTCTCGCGCCAGGTGGAAGAATCGGCGTGATCAGCTTCCATAGTCTCGAAGATCGCATTGTGAAAAATAGTTTTAGAAACGCGGCACAAAAAAGACGTGCGCAGAGAGGCAAACCTGAAGTCGTGCCTACTTTGCGTCTGCTCACGAAGAAGCCAGCCGTACCAACTCCTGCGGAAACGCGTCAGAATCCCCGTGCGCGAAGCGCCAAGTTGCGCTTTGCCGAAAAAATTGGAGGGGACGATGAATAGAGGCTTTATTCTTAGGATGTGCTTGTGTATGCTGTTCGCAGGTCTCTGTCTCTATTCTTTTATAGATATGCAGAACGAGGTTACCGAATTTAGAATCAGGCTGCCTCAGCTTGCCAAAGAGATCAAGGCCGTTGAAGAGGAAAACGATAGATTGCGCTATGAGATCGAACAGTTTGAAAACCCTCAGCATCTCATGCAGCTCGCCAGACGCCCAGAGTTTAGCCATCTTAAGCATCCTCTTTTAAAAGAAATTCTCACTGTTAAAGAGGATGTGGCGCTCGCTCCTCCTGCAGTGAAAGAAGAGAAGACAGCAGTCAAGCCCCTGATAAGCCTTGCCATCGGTACCAACGAACTCTAATTTTGTAAATCGAAAGCGTCTCTTGTATGTCGCTTTCTTTATTTTGCTGCTTTTCAGTCTCCTGATCGTCCAATTTTTTCGCATCCAGATCATTGAAGGCGATAAGTGGACAAAAGAGGCGCGCAAGCAGCATCAACTCATCATCACCGAGCCGTTTAAACGCGGCCTCTTCTATTCTAATACGGCGATTAAGAAAGGCCATCCGGAAACGCTGCAGCCTCTCGTGGTCGATGTGCCCAAGTTCCATCTGTTTGTCGATCCATCCTCTATTCCGCCCAACCTTCGCGCGGGGGTGTCGTTATCGATTGCGCGCATTTTGAATCTCACCAAGGAAGATGGTGAGAAGCTGTCTGAACAATTTAGCAAGAAAAGTAGAAACCGCAAGCTCAGGTCTTGGCTCTCACAAGAAGAGCGTAACAAAGTAAACCAGTGGTGGGAAGGCTGCTACAAAAAACACAAGCTTCCGCGCAACGCCATCTACTTTGTCCAAGATTACAAACGCTCCTATCCCTTTGGACATCTTTTAGGTCAGGTGCTGCATACGGTGCGCGAAGAGAGCGATGTCAAGACCAAAGAGTGCATTCCAACGGGAGGAATGGAGCTGCTTTTTGATCGGGTGCTCAAGGGAAAACCGGGCAAAAGATTGCTGCTGCGTTCACCGCGCCATCCTTTGGATATGGGGAAGATGCTGGCAATGCCTGAAAATGGCGCGGATATTTATCTGACGATTAATCATTACATTCAGGCCATTTGCGAGGAGGAGATCGAACAGGCAGTGAAAAATGCTGGGGCCAAGAGCGGCTGGGCGATCATGATGCATCCGCGCACAGGCGAGATCTACGCCCTGGCCCAATACCCATTTTTCGATCCATCCAACTACGGACAATACTTTGAGACGCAGCCAGAAGAGACCAAAGTCAAAGCGCTTACCGATCCCTATGAACCGGGTTCGACCATGAAGCCGCTCACGCTGGCCATTTGCATGAAGGCCAATGCTGAGCTGAAAAAGCAGGGCAAACCGCTGATCTTTTTCCCTGAAGAGAAGATCGCTACTGCAGATGGACGCTTTCCGGGCCGCTCCAAACCGATCTCCGATACGCACTTGCATCACTTTTTAAATATGGACCTGGCTCTGCAAAAATCCTCTAACATTTACATGTCGCGCATGATCCAACGCGTGATCGGAGCGTTGGGAGAAGAGTGGTACAGAAACTGCTTACACGAGTTCTTCGGCTTTGGCAAAAAGACCGGCATCGAGCTTCCAGGCGAAAGTATTGGGCTGCTGCCGGCATTTGGCAAGAAGCATCCCAACGGCGCCCTAGAATGGTCGACGGCTACCCCATTTTCCATCGCTTTTGGCCACAATATTTGCGTCAGCAGCATACAAATGGTGAGAAGTTATGCGATTCTGGCCAATGGCGGCTATGATGTAAAGCCTACGCTGGTGCGTAAGATCGTCAAAACGCATGCGGATGGGAGGGAAGAAACTATTTTCGATCACACCTCTTCGCATCGCTTGGAAAAGATGCAGCGTATTTTGGAACCAGAGATCGTCGATCGGGTGATCCACTCGATGAAATTTGTGACCAAGCCTGGTGGGACTGCCTCAAAAGGCGATGTGCCCGGTTATACGGAAATAGGTAAGACCGCCACAACCGAGAAGGTCATGTCAGGAACCTACTCTAAAAAGGACCATATTTCTACTTTTGTAGGTTTCACGCCGGTGAAAAATGCTGAGTTCGTGCTCCTGGTCGCTGTCGATGATCCTGAATTTAAATATATTCCAGGCGTCGGAAGAAACCAGATGGGCGGAATCTGCTGTGCTCCCGCTTTCCGCGAGATTGCGTCGCGCACGCTGCAATATCTCGGTGTCGAGCCTGATGACCCTTACGGTTATCCGGTGAATGACCCCAGGTCTAACCGCGAAAAAGCCGACTGGACAAAAGAGATTAAAGAGTTAAGAGAGCTCTATTTACAATGGAATCCTCACTGAGACAATGAAAATAAGAAGACTGTTAAAAGATCTGCCCGATATCCAAGTCAGAGGATCTAAAGAGGTCGAGATCACTGGCATTACCGCCAATTCCAAAACGGTGGCCCCCGGTAATCTCTTCGTCGCCAAAAAGGGGCTTACGCACGATGGCGCGCGTTTTATTCCCGATGCAGTCGCAGCCGGCGCTGTGGCGGTCCTCACCGATATGTATGATCCGTTTGTGCCAGACGTCGTGCAGATCATTCACCCAGATGTGGCTTTGATCGAAGCTAAGCTGGCCGCAAGTTACTATCACGATCCTGTCGAGAAGTTATTCTTAGTCGGCATTACCGGCACAAACGGGAAGACTACTTCTTCTTATCTTGTTAGGCATCTATTTGAGAAGCGCAAAGTGCGCTGTGGTCTGATCGGCACAGTCGAGTGGATCGTCGGCGAAAATCATCATCCCTCGCTTTATACGACGCCCGATCTTTTGATCAACTACAAGCTCTTCCATGAGATGGTGCAAAACGAGTGTAAAGCTTGCGTGATGGAAGTGGCTTCGCATGCTCTGGATCAGGAGAGGGTCAAAGAGATCGAATTCGATGTGGCGGTCTTTACAAATTTGACACAGGATCATCTCGATTATCACAAGACGATGGAAAACTACGCGGCAGCAAAAGCTAAGTTATTCCGTTCTCTCGGCAAAGATAAGATGGCGATCGTCAATGTCGATAACAGCTGGGCACCCTTTTTGCTTCAAGAGTGTCAGGCAGAGCGCATCACTTATGGCATCGACACAAAAGCCGATCTGATGGCAACCGACATCGTGCTCTCTCCAGAAGGCATCAAGTTTGGTGTGACCTACAAGGATAAACAGGTTCCTTTCCGCACTACGCTGATCGGGCGTTTTAACTTATACAACTGCTTGGCGGCATTAGGCGTCGGACTGACGTATGGCTTTTCTTTGGAAGAGATGGCGCCGCTGGTTGCCGGATTTAAATCTGTGCGCGGCAGGTTAGAGCGCGTAGAAAATAGTCACAAGATGAACATCTTCGTGGACTATGCCCATACCGACGACGCGTTGGAAAATGTTTTAAACACATTAAACGAGTTCAAAAAGGGCCGCCTGATCATCGTGTTTGGCTGTGGCGGCAGTCGCGATGCGGACAAACGCCCAAAGATGGGCAGAGTAGTCGATCGGCTTTCCGATCTATCCATTGTCACAAGCGACAATCCACGCCACGAAGATCCGCATGAGATTATTAAAGCTATCCTTAAAGGCTTTCGCAATCCTGAAAGCCCTCTGGTGCTGGCTGATCGGCGGGAGGCAATTCATAAGGCGCTGCAACTAGCCACACCCGATGACATCGTCTTAATCGCAGGGAAAGGTCACGAGACAACACAAATTTTTGCACATCATACCGTGCATTTCGATGACCGTCTGGTTGCTAAGGAAGAGCTCGGGAATATTTTCAGCTCTTGAACTAAGTCGATCAAATCGGTATTCTTCGCAAACGTAACTCAGCTAAATGAGATAGTTTCATGCACCGTATTGTGCTCTTTCTTTGTGCTCTCGTATTTTTTAGCACCTCATGTTCTTCGGCGAGTAAAAGCGATGCTGTGCAATATTCGTATGAACACACGCGTAGTTATAAAGGCGGCGAAGAGGGTGCCTCTGCACCTCCTGTCTATCCAGCAAATCCGCTCATTATTCTCGATGCTGGACATGGTGGCACAGACGAGGGCGCGCGGGTTAAGTCTTTTATGGAAAAGAGGATCACCCTCACTACAACTCTACTTACCAAAAAACTTTTAGAAGAGCGTGGGTATAAGGTGATCTTAACCCGGGCACGCGATAATTATGTTTCGCTGGCAAGGCGCGTTTCAATTGCTAATCGAACCAAGTGCGCAGCCTTTGTCAGCATTCACTTTAATGCTTCGAGAAGCCATGCTGCAAAAGGTATCGAGATCTACTTCTGCGATACCAAGGAAAAGTGGCGCGCGCGCGCTTCACGCCGTCTTGCGGATTGCATCCTGTATCAGGTAATCGATCAGACTGAAGCCATTTCGCGTGGGGTCAAAGGTGGAAACTTCCATGTGATCCGCGAAACGGAGATGCCCGCCGTACTCGTGGAGGGGGGATTTGTCACCAACTTCGAGGAGAGAAGCCTGCTTAGAAATAAAGAGTACCTCTCGAAAATCGCTGAGGGTATTGCTACCGGGCTGGATAAATATTTTAAATCGTAGAGAAAGAATGGAAATACAGGGATTTTTCCCTGGGTGGAACATCATTGCATCAAGCAACAGAACAAACACCGAGAGCACCGAGGTACACCGAGAAAAAAATAATCCTTGTATTTCTCTCGGTGTACCTCGGTGCTCTCGGTGTTTAATTTTTCCTTTATGAAGCGAAGTTTAATTGGTATAAAAACGTCCTCGGCGCGAGTTGAACGCGCGACCTGTTGCTTAGGAGGCAACCGCTCTATCCACCTGAGCTACGAGGACAAATCGACATAGAGATTTAGAAATTATCGGCTCTTTGAGCGCAAGGAGAATGAACAATGATGGCAGCACAACAAGCAGATATCGGATTGATCGGTCTGGCCGTGATGGGGCAAAACTTGGTCATGAATATGAACGACCATGGCTTCACGGTCGCTGTCTTCAACCGCACGGTCTCCAAAGTCGATGATTTTCTAGAAGGCCTGCCAAAGATAGCAAGCGTCATCGGATCGCACACTCTTTGAAGAATTTTTTAAGGCTGCTCAAGAAGCCTCGCAAAGTGATGCTGATGGTCAAGGCCGGCGCAGCCTGTCGATGAACTCATCGACGATGCCTGCCCTTCCTCGAAAAGGGCGATATCGTCATCGATGGCGGCAATAGCCATTTTCACCGATACAGAAACGACGTGACGAAGAGTCTGAAGAGAAAAAGGCATTCTATTTATTGGCACGGGCATCTCCGGCGGAGAAGAGGGAGCGCGCCATGGCCCTTCGATCATGCCTGGCGGAAATCCCGAGGCTTGGCCGCATGTCAAGCCCATCTTTCAAGCCATTGCGGCCAAAGCCAAGAAGATGGCGTGCCCTGTTGTGACTGGGTGGGCGAAGGTGGCGCTGGCCACTATGTCAAGATGGTGCACAACGGCATCGAATATGGCGATATGCAGCTGATCTGCGAAGCCTATCAACTACTCAAAGAGGTGCTCGGTCTTAAAGCGCCATCGAGCTGCAGAGCATTTTCGCTGAATGGGACAAAGGGAACTGAATAGCTATCTCATCGAAATCACCAGCCAAATTTTTGGCATTAAAGATACTGATGGCTCTCCTCTCGTCGACAAGATCCTCGATGTCGCCGGACAAAAGGGCACAGGGAAATGGACCGGCATCAATGCTCTCGATTTGGGCATTCCTGTGACGCTGATTGGCGAAGCTGTGTTTGCACGCTGCCTATCTGCGCTTAAAAGAAGAACGGCTGCAAGGCCACCAAGCTCTTTAGCAAGGACCCACAGCCAATTTTTCGGCGATAAAAAAGCGTTCATCGAAGACATCCGACAGGCGCTCTACGCCTCTAAGATCATTAGCTATGCGCAGGGCTTTATGCTCATGCTACAGGCCGCCGAAGAATACAAGTGGAAGCTAATTACGGCTCGATCGCGCTGATGTGGCGCGGCGGATGCATCATTCGCAGCCGCTTTTTGAACGATATCAAAGATGGCCTATGACAAAAATCCAAGCTTGGAAAATTTGATGTATGACGACTTTTTCAAAAAGGAGATCGAAACGGCCGAGCCCGCTTGGCGCAGAGTCGTAGTTCAAGCCACACAATTTGGAATTGCGGTGCCCTGCTTTAGTACGGCGCTCTCCTTCTTCGATGGGCTGCGCACAGCTCAATTGCCAGCTAACCTGCTGCAAGCGCAACGCGACTTCTTTGGCGCACACACCTACGAGAGAATCGATCAGCCTCGCGGGAAGTTCTTCCATACCAATTGGACAGGCACCGGCGGCTCGGTAAGTTCTTCTACATATAATGTATAGGTTGAGTCCATGCAAGTAGAGCTCTATCCAGCACAAGAGCGCGGCTCTTCCGAAACGCCTTGGCTCGTCAGCCGAAATACATTTAGCTTTGGGAACTACTACCATCCAAAACGGCTCAGCTTTGGCACGCTGCGCGTCTTGAACGAGGATAGGGTAGAGCCCGGCCGCGGCTTTGCTTTGCACCCGCATGAGAACATGGAGATCGTCAGCATCGTATTGTCAGGCCAGCTCGAGCATCGCGACACACTTGGAAACCATGGTGTGCTCAAGCCAGGCGATGTGCAACGCATCACGGCTGGATCGGGCATTCGTCACTCTGAAATGAACCCTTCGCAGAGCGAAAGAGTCCATTTTTTGCAAATATGGATCTTCCCCGCGCAAGAGAATCTTCCGCCGAGTTACGAGCAGAAAAATTTTAAGCCAGAGCAGCTGACCAACCGCTTGTGCCCCATCGTGATGGGAAAGCAAACCCCAGACACTCTTTTCATCAATCAAGACGCCTCTCTTTTCTTAGGCGGCTGGACTCAGGACGCTCAACTCAAACACACGCTGTCGGCCCAACACCACGGTCTGTTTATCTTTGTGATCGGGGGCAAAGCCAAAGTCGGAGGAATTCATCTCAAAGCAGGCGATGGGATGAGTATAACAAATTCTTTAGAGGTTGAATTGGCTCCATCGGCAGGTTCATATCTTCTTCTCATCGAAGTCAGTACTCTCACGTTGTAATTTTAAATTTTATTTAACGTGTTTTGTTTGTTTTGTTTTTACAAACAGTCGTGTATAATATTTATAAAAATATGACAAGTTTTAGTTCTCCGATGTCGCTAGACGGGTTTTCACTTACCTCTCGTACACCAGAGCCGGCGTATTTTGAAGCGCGCTGGACGCCGCAAAATATCCATCTCAGAGAGAGGATGCCTTGGGACTATTCGCTGAGCGAGATTCTCAAGTCTCTATTTACCGATCCTTTCTACTTTCCTAACCTGATTTTAGGCGGCCTATTAAGTCCATTAGTGGGGAGATTGGTCGTAGCTTCGCGTAATTTCGGGCTGAATGGAGAAGTCTCAGACGCACAAAGAAAGTGGAATGCCCAGTGGGTAGAGCCTACGCGTGATCGAGATATTTTAGCCATGCGTGCGGCATATGAGGCGATTCCAATCCAAGTGGTGACACCTGATCATGTGATGATCTCAGGCACCTTCTATCGTTCGCGTAAAGCGCACGCGCAAGATATCCCAACCGTGATGGTCGCACAACCGAATGCCGTGCTGTATAAAGCAGGCAATGGCGTAGAACAGTGGCTTTTGGAGCGTGGCAGCCGGGGTGACGAAGCATTTAATCTGGTAGTATGGGACTATCGCGGTACAGGTGAGAGCGGAGGCAGCCCCAACGGTAGCAGACAGCTACTCTTGGATGGCGATGCGGTCTATCAGTATGTACAGGAAGAGTTTCATATCTCTTCTGATAACTTCCGTTTTTATGGCAGATCTCTCGGTGGGGCCGTTGCGGTTGGACTGAGAGCTCTTCATCCAAGCCATGCTCCGTGTGTGAATGGTCTCTCGTTTAACTCGTTTCACGATATGATTGAACATACCGATTACGCAGAGGATCTAATAGAGTTTTGTCTAGCGGTTTTAAAAGATAGAGGTCTACCTCAGTTCCTGATCGATCTTATAACCTACATCGGAAGTCCAAGACTCTTGAGAGATATTGCGCAATGGCTCTTAACGATCACGGGTTGGGAATTTGATGTGCCTGCTCAGCAACAAGCAATCGGCACCGACCTTCTCGTCCTGACCGATGACGAAGATGAAATGATCAAACAAGCCGGCGCTAATCGCAGCGTTCCAGCGGAGCGCGTGCTCAAGGTTACTTCGACAAGGCATCATATGGCTAGAGAA
The DNA here is from genome assembly GCA_963709365.1 of uncultured Chlamydiales bacterium. Taxonomy (GTDB): domain Bacteria; phylum Chlamydiota; class Chlamydiia; order Chlamydiales; family Rhabdochlamydiaceae. The sequence continues at coordinate 1,508,758 of CAVPVU010000002.1, read as the reverse complement.
GAGAATCTGTTCGACGATCGAGGAAGGCCCGTAGCAGATCGGATTTTCAAACATCTGATGGGCAACTAAAAAAGACTGAAGTTATTCCCCCGCCTTTAACACTTCCATGAAAGCAGATTGCGGGATATTCACCTTGCCGATCTCTTTCATGCGCAGCTTGCCTTTCCTCTGCTTTTCCCACAGTTTTCGCTTACGCGTGATGTCGCCGCCGTAACATTTGGCCGTGACGTTCTTGGTAATGGCGCGGATCGTTTCGCGCGCCACGATCTTGCCGCCGATGGCAGCTTGCACGGGCACTTTGAACTGCTGCATCGGAATTACATCGACTAGCTTTTTGCAGATGGCACGGCCGCGCCCTTCAGCTTTGGTGCGGTGCACCAGACAGGAGAAGGCATCGACAGGCTCTTCATTCACGCGGATTTCGAGTTTGACGATGTCGCTGATCTCATATTTATCAAACTCATAATCGAATGAGCCGTAGCCGCGCGTGACTGATTTGAGCTTGTCATTGAAGTCGGTAATGATCTCGTTTAACGGAAAGGAGTAGGTCAAAAGCAGACGCTTGCTGTCCAGAGTTTCTGTTTTTGTGAGCTCACCGCGCTTTTCCATGCCTAAACTCATCACGGCGCCTAAGAAGTCAGCCGGTACCATCACATGGCATTTGACCCAGGGCTCTTCGACAAATTCGATCGTTGAAGGGTCGGGATAGTGAGCCACGTTGTCGATTTTGAGGGTCTGACCATCGTTTAAGGTGAACTGGTAGATTACGCTGGGCGCAGTGGTGATAATATCCAAATCAAACTCACGCTGCAGACGTTCGAAAACGATCTCTAAGTGCAACAGGCCCAAAAAACCGCAGCGGAATCCTAAGCCGAGCGCTAAGCTGCTCTCTTGTTCCACGTGCAAGGCCGAGTCGTTGAGTTGAAGTTTGACGAGCGCATCTCTGACGTTCTCAAAATCTGACGTGTCGACAGGATAAATTCCGGCATAAACTACAGGTGCAATCAAGCGAAAGCCCGGAAGCGGTTCAGTCGCTGGCGCCTTGACCGAGGTGAGCGTATCTCCCACCTTCACATCGGTAGTTTTTTTGATATTGGCGGCGATGTAGCCGACCTCTCCAGGTCTTAAGACGTCGACGGGTTTAGCTGTAGGCGAGAAGATCCCGACCTCTAAGACTTCAAAAGTCTTATCCGTGGCCATCAATTTAATCTGTGTTTTTCGAGAGATTTCACCGCTGATCACGCGCACATAGACCATCACACCCTGATAAGGATCGTAGTGGGAATCGAAAACTAGCGCGCGCAAAACATCGTCGGATGGTGCAACCGGAGCGGGAACATCGATCAAAATGCGCTCTAAGACCTCTTTGATGCCGATGCCTGCTTTGGCCGAACAGAGCACCGTATTTGAAGTATCGATACCGATCACATCTTCGATCTGTTGTTTGACTCCTTCTACATCAGCTGCAGGAAGATCGATCTTGTTGATCACTGGTACGATCGTCAAGTTGCGATCAATGGCTAAGTGTACGTTGGCCAGAGTTTGTGCCTGCACTCCCTGAGCGGCATCGATGACCAGAAGCGCCCCTTCACACGCCGATAAGGAGCGCGAGACCTCATAAGAGAAATCGACGTGCCCAGGCGTATCGATGAAGTTGATCTTGTAGATCGTGCCATCCTCTGCTGTATAGATCATCGTGACTGGGTGGGCTTTGATCGTGATCCCACGTTCGCGTTCCAGGTCCATGGCGTCGAGGACCTGCTCCTGCATCTCTCTTTGAGGGATGGTCTTGGTGATTTCTAAGAGGCGATCGGCCAAGGTCGACTTTCCATGATCGATATGGGCGATGATCGAGAAGTTTCTAATATTTTTTATATTGTAGTTAAAAGATGATGACATAAGGGCTTAGATTGCTATCAAAGGTCTTAAAATTCAACGGGAAAGAAACGACCATAAGGACACAAAGGACAAAAAGGACAAAAATTATTTTAAACTGTTGAAGTTCTAAAATGTATGTTAAAATTATAGGGTCTAAAACAATTAAAGATAATTATGACAACAGAAGTAAGAGATGTAGCCGTTGCACCTCCTCCTGTGCCGGTTCCCGCTCCGCGTTGGGATGCTAATGCTGACACCGATTGGCGGATCTATGCTCTAGTGGTACTCGGCAAGCTCATTCAGTTTATGGGTGTGGCTACTGTCGTGCCCATCGGGATCGCCACCTGGTATGTCTCGATACTTTCATTAGTGGCGCTCATGGTGCCGCTGATGCTCTGGACGCTCGGGGCCGAACTCGCCAACGCTCGTCTCTGGCCAGACGGTTCTATCTATATCCGAGCTTTTACTCGAAATGCCTTTATACCCCATCAACCGGTGGGCTTGATCCGCCAAGGGAACAATTGCTGCATCAACTCCGCTCTGCAATTGGCCCTTGCCTCGCGCAGTGTGCGTCAAGCTATTGAAGGGCTGGCTCAAGACCACGCCTTACGCAGGCTTCTGGAGAGCTATCGCGGCGCACAGGCAGAGCAAGCAGTCATTGCGACTCGCGCAAATAGCCAAATCGCGCGTGAGTTTGTGGCTGATTATGCCCTACCGAATCCTCGCCCAGCGCGCGAACGAGACCTGCCGATTTCGCGCAATTCAGGAAGACAGGAAGACGCAGGTTCAGTGCTGCAGTATCTTTTAGATGCTCTTCAGACAGTTGCCACAACCGCTGGAGGGCAGCGCCTACCGTTTACACACCAGATCGTTGAAACGCTGACGCGCTTTACAACACCGGAGGAGCCCGTACCGCCTCTGCCAACCGTGCACAACCTCGATCAGCCTCGGCTCCTGCTTCACTTGGGATACTACCTTGCTCCAGCCGGTCGCGGAGTTCTTCCCCAGAATCTTACGGCAGAACGTGCCTTCTTAGATTACATCGCTGACCCCTACTTTAACGATCAGAACCTTCAGAATCGTGTGGAAAGAAGATTTGCTGCGCCACCGGCTGAGCTGTTTATCCAGCTCAATCGCTTTGATGGAAGAGGCGAGAAGATCAACGATCGAATTCCTATGCCAGAAGAGTTCACGCTGCCCGATCAGTATGTGCAGGCTGGTGATGGACGCCCGGCACGGTATGGAGTGACGCGCTTCTTAGTGCATTTTGGTAGAACGATCAGTTCTGGACACTATGTCGCTTATGAAAAGGTTATAATGCCAAATGGCGAGACGATCTACTGGGAGATCGATGACTCTCATGTGACTCCGCTTTACCAGCGCGAGTGGGAAGCAGCCCTCAAACAAGCTTACAACTTGCACTACGCACGCTTATAAATGAAATTGCAAAAGTAACTCTCTCACTTTTGCATTCTGATTTTTGCGTTAATAAAAAAGCCCTCCTTCGAAAGAAGGAGGGCCTTTTTTTGTTTTAGCTAATTAATCTTCGAGATTAACAAGTTGTCCGGTTGTAGCTTTCGCTGCGACTGGTTCTTTAGAAGCCTTCGCCGTTTCGGCTGCTTTCTTCTCTTCAGCTTGCTGCGTCGTAAGAGCCGTGAACTTCTTGCTCAAACCAAATACAGATAAGAGCCAGAGCACAACAACGCCCAACACGACCGGTGCAATGATCGGAACGAGTTGGTACAGAGCGCTTCCTGTAAAGACAGTGAGGAGTCCCATTTGAGTATAGGAACCTAGGGATTTTCCACCTCGTCCACCAATGACGTCTACAGCAGCTTTACCCTTTACTTTCAACTCTGGATCGAGAGGAATGTAGGCCATCTCTTTGGTAGGATCGAAGAGCGAATACTTCACAGCCTTACCGAAGGCATTGACCAAAAGGCCAAGAACTACAACAAATACGATCAGCTCGCGGTTGACAATGCCACCCTTGATTGCATCGACGATTTTCATTCCTTCTGGAATCAGCGTATTATTGTAGTAGATCACGCCGAAGAAGATGAAAACCCCGGTGAGCAATACAACAGGTGTGATCAAAGCGCAGGTTCTCCAGCTAAAGCGGCGGAGCATATTGCTTCCGACTAGCATGAGAAGAACTGCAATACCGCCTGTAACAGTGGACAATCCACCCATTACGCGGTTGTATTCCACCTCTGTGGGGTAGGCAATTTTGATTTGACCTTTCCATACACCTTCGAACAGGTTGATCGAAATACCATAGGCAAGTACGAGCATGGCAATGAGGCCGAGGTAGGGCGACTGAAGGATATATTTAAAGCTCTCTGCGAGAGAAAGCTTTTCTTTTTTCTTCTTGGTCTCTCCCATGGCTTCTGGGTCGTAGTAGCGCTTGTCTGTGAGAACTTTTCGGTTCATCCAGTAGAAGGTATAGATCAGGATAACCCCTGCCCCGATGACGAAAGCCATCAAATATTTTAACATCAAGCCGGTGGCCAGGTTACGATCGAGTCCCAAGCCGTGGATAGTGTTTGTGATATAAATGATCATTGGACCGGAAAAGAGGAGGCCGAAATTCCCTAAGAATCCGAACATCCCGTAGAAGCGGCGAGCTTCCTTCACTGGGGTAATAGCGTTAGCAAACTGCCAGAACAAGAGAGAGAGAATAGCGCTTCCCCAGAGTTCAGACAGGATATAGAAAAGAGTATAGGTCCAATTCCCTACCAATGGAATAATCCACTTAATATTGGGATAGGCCTCTTGATACTTTTGAATGGTGTCGAGGTTCATGTGGAACGAGTCGACGAATGGGTAGATGGCGTAGGGGAACAGCCCGAAGAAAATGAGGAAGGGCAATGCAGTTACATAGAATAATCCTTCCCGTTTAAAGATGTTGGCTGCTTTTGTATAGAGAACCATGAAAAAGATGGCTGCCGCGGTCACGCCAATCCCTTTTGCAAAGGCAAGGCTTTCAGCCCCAGCGCCTGGAGCATTTACCAAGATAGCATCTTTGGTGTCCCGCAAAACCGTGTAGATGAATAGGATGCAGAACATCATGATCCCCATCGGCAAAAACTTTTTTACTTCGTGAGAATGAATAGGCCAGAGTAGTTTTCGCCAGCCGGTAAATTCTGGTTCTGCCTTTTTTGCTTCAGTGGACATCGATTTTCCTCAGATAAGTTTCTAATGTTTAGCCAATCTAAAATAATAAACGAAGAGATCATTATAATTGATTTTTGTTTGAAATCAAGGATAAAAAAGACCCAAAGCACAAAAGTTTTCTTTGGGTCTTTTAAATAAAAATCTTACCTTGCCATTCCTTGAAAGAGCGCTTCAGGTAAAATAGTTTGTTGCATAGTGACGCACTCAGCATAAGCATTCCAGAGCTCAGGCTCGACTTTGCCATGGCGGATAGATGCGATGAGTTCGCGTTTGCATGTAGCAAGAGATTTTTTTGGGCTAAGGATAGTAACCATTTCTTTATCGCCAGCTAGTCTAGCAATAGAGAGCATGCGCTCCAGTTGTCCTCTAGTAAAGGTGATCTGGTCGCGACGCTTGCGTGAGCCTCTCGCCGCACGTTGTTTTGGAGCGACGCTATGAGGTCTATCTGAATTAATAATAAACTTTTCAATTAATGAGCCTAGTTCGCTTGGTTGTTTCATGCGCATTTTACGCAAAGTAAAATGGTGCATATAACCGCCACTGCTCATTGGAATATATTTGCAAAGATCGTTCTCTTTTTTGCCACCGACTTTTTTAATTGCCTTGGAGATAACATCTTCAATCTCGCGAAGGCTCTTAGCTTTCGGCTCGTGGCTTTCTACTTTATTTGACATACGCATTCTTCCTTCTGTTTAAATAGATCTCTTAACGTTTGGTTCTTCTTGTCTCGACAATATCTGTTTTTCTTTGCAATTATCGGATTTTAAGAAATTAGGTTCTTTTTCTGCAAGATAATGTGATTTGTATAGACGTTCTAATCAATTTGATTGAGATTTGCTTGGTTTGAGAGCATAATTACTGCTTTATTAAGGAAGGACATTTCTCCGCCGTTTGTGTCCTTAAATTGGTGAAGCCTATGAAATTTAAATATCCTTTGCTCCTGCTAATTCTCCTTATTTTTGTTGCCTGCACAGACAAACAAAAAAAAGAAGACTCTTGGACAAATTGGACATCAAATAATGGCAAGATCAAGGTCTTGTCGACCACCGGCATGATCGACGATCTGGTCGGCGAGATCGGCAGAGATAGAGTAGACCATATTTCGCTGATCCAGGGAGAGATCGACCCGCATAGCTACGAGTTAGTAAAGGGGGACGACGAGAAGCTCTCGTTTGCCCAGATCGTCTTTTGTAACGGGCTAGGTTTGGAACATGGCGCAAGCCTACACTATCAATTGGAGAAACACCCGCATAAGGTTGCTTTAGGTAGCGAGATTCAAAAGCGCGCACCGGAGGCCATTTTACGCATCGATAGTCAGATCGATCCGCATGTTTGGATGGATATCTCGTTGTGGGCCAAGGCTATCGATCCTGTGGTTGAGGCGCTTTCCGAAGCTGATGCTGCTCATGCAGATGAATATCGCCAAAATGGCGAAGAGCTTCGCCAGAAGATGTTGAAGATGCATCTAGAGATCACTCAACGTTTTAAGACTGTACCAGCAGATCGACGTTATTTAGTAACCAGCCACGATGCGTTTAACTATTTTGCCCGCGCATACTTAGCCGATGAAGACGAGAAGCTCACCGGTGCATGGAAGAAGCGCTTTGCCGCCCCCGAAGGGCTATCGCCAGATGGGCAGCTGAGTAGCGCGGACATCAAAAAGATCGTCGAGTATCTATTCCATTATCATATCGGTGTGGTCTTCCCTGAATCCAATGTAAATAGAGACTCTTTGAAAAAAATCATCGACGCCTGCAAAGAGACGGATAATCCAGTAAAAATCTCAACACAAGCACTTTATGGCGATGCGATGGGTGGGCGCGAGTCTCAAGCTTGCGGCTACCTAAATATGTTAAAACATAACTGTGAAACCATAGTGCAAGAATGGAGCGCAGATGTCCCACGATAATCAACCTGTTTTAAAAGTCGAGCAGCTGACGGCCAATTATGATAAGACGCCGGTGCTTTGGGATATTAATTTCAATATTATGCCTGGCGCATTAGTTGGAGTGATCGGACCCAATGGCGCTGGCAAGAGCACATTGCTAAAAACCCTTTTAGGCATGATCGAACCTCTGTCTGGGTCGGTTGAATTTTTTGGGCAGCCTCTTTCAAAGGTAAGGAAAAGAGTGGCTTATGTGCCTCAGCGCAATTCTGTGGACTGGGATTTTCCGCTAACTGCCGGTGAGGTCGTGCTCATGGGCAGATATGGCCATTTGAGCTGGCTGAAATGGCCTCGCGCGCACGATCGAAAGATGGCGCAGGCGGCGTTGGAGAAAGTCGGCATGCTACCTTTTGCAGACCGACAGATCGGTCAACTCTCCGGAGGACAGCAGCAGCGCGTCTTTATCGCCCGCGCGCTTGCTCAAGATGCAGATATCTACTTGATGGATGAACCGTTTGCGGGTGTAGATAATGCGACAGAAAAGGAGCTGATCGCACTTTTTGAAGAGTTGGCAAAACAGGGCAAGACCTTGCTGATTGTGCACCACGACCTGAGCACCGTCGATCGCTACTTCTCATGGCTGCTGATGCTCAACACGTGCCTGGTGGCCAGCGGACCCGTAGATGAAGTATTTCACCGCGACCATCTGCTCCGCACCTACGGAAAAGGCAGCCTGCTCCTAGACGAAGCAGCCAAAATCTCCCAAAGCAAAACCGCCGGACTAAACTGATGCTGCAATATTTCACAGATCCGGTGCTGTGGGCTCCAACGGTGGGGAGTATTCTGATGTGCGTCGCCTCTTCGCTAATTGGCGTGGTGGCTTTCTTGCGCAAGCGCTGCCTTTTGGCAGAAGCGCTCTCGCACTCTGCCTATCCAGGGATTGTCATCGGCGCACTGCTCATGGCCACCTTTTTTGCCTCAGCTGGTGAGCTGGCGAGCCTGGTTATTTTGGGATGCGCCTTTCTCTCTTCTCTCGGCGGTCTTTGGCTGGTCGAAGTGATGGAACAGCGTCTCGGCGTCAAAAGCGATGCGGCGCTCTGCTTTGCCCTCTCGGTGCTTTTTGGAGTCGGAATCCTAATCGCCAGTCGCCTGCAGATCTCTCATCCTCTCTGGTATAATCAGATCCATCTCTTTTTATATGGTCAAGTCGCGACCATGACCGGGTTTCACGTCGGCGTCTATAGTTCACTGCTGACTATCACAGGACTTTTTCTCTTTTTCCTCTATCGACCGCTTCTGCTGCTCAATTTCGATCGAGGCTTCTCAAAAACCGTCGGTGTGCGGATCGCGCTGGTCGATACACTACTTTTTTTCCTGCTCGTGCTGGCCATCGTGATTGGCATCCGCAGCGTGGGCGTGGTCTTAATGTCGGGCATGCTCGTGGCTCCAGCCGTAGCTGCGCGGCAGCTGACGCACCGTCCTGTGGCTCATCTTCGTGCTAGCTGGTGTTTTCGGAGCAATCAGCGGCCTACTCGGCAACTATCTTTCAATTGAACTGCCCAAGCTCTTTTCACCCGAGGGGAAGAGCTCGCTGCCAACCGGACCAATGATTCTATTATGTGCTTCGACGATCTGTTTTCTGGCGCTGCTTTTTTCACCAAAGACCGGTCTGTTTAGCAGGCTCGTGAGGATCGCGCGCTTTAAAGATAAGTGCCGCTTGGAAAACGCTTTGAAAGCTTTCTGGCGAGCGGGTCAGGGATGGCATAAAATACCGAGTAGCATCTCCAAGATGCAACTTTCGCGCTTACGACTGAGGGGATGGATAGAAAAAGGCGGAAAAGGACTCTTCCGCCTATCCGAAGAGGGCGCGCAGCGCGCGGCGCAGATCGTGCGTCTCCACCGCCTGTGGGAGCTCTATCTCGTCTCTTTGGGTCAAGGCATAGAAAAGGTGCACCACAGTGCCGAAGAGATGGAACACATCCTCACGCCCGAACTCGAACGCGAACTCACCGAGTTCTTGCAAGATCCGACGCACGACCCGCATCAACAACCTATCCCAGGAAGTACGCATGCTTAATCCTTACTGGAATAAGAGCTTCTTTGAGTTTTTTGGCGTGATGCTGAGCCGTCTTGGGAAATTGTTCCTAGGGGAGACGGGAGGAGGATTGGCGTCAGACGAGGTGCAGCTCTGCGTGCTGATTGTCATCGCGATCAGTTCTGCCTTGGTAGGCACATTTCTCGTGCTGCGGCGCATGACCATGTTAGCCAACTCGCTCTCACATACTGTTCTATTAGGCATTGTCTGTGTCTTTCTCTTCTGCACTGAGACGATTCAAGCCCAAGGGTTCAGCTTGCCGATTCTGATTGGCGCCTCACTCATCACGGGTCTGGTCACGACGGTTTTAACACAGCTGCTCACGCATTCAATGCGTCTTCAGGAGGACGCGAGTATCGGGCTGGTTTTCAATACGCTATTTGCGCTAGGTGTGGTGCTGGTCACGCTATTTACGCGCAACGTCCATCTCGGGACAGAGGCGATCATGGGCAATATCGATGCCTTGCATGTAGATGATCTGAAGATGGTCTGTTCGATGGGACTGATCATATTCTCATGCGTATTCATCTTTTTTAGGCAGTTTGCCCTGGTCGCATTTGATTCTGCGCATGCGCGCACGCTCGGTTTCTCTCCGCTCTTTTATACCTATTTTTTAATGGTCTTGGTTTCTGCGACCTCGATCGGCGCCTTCCGAGCCGTGGGCGTGCTGCTCTTTTTAGCCTTTCTGGTAGGGCCCGTGCTTACAGCGCGTCTCTTTACCAATCGTTTAGGCCCGCTAATGTGTATTGCGAGCCTAATCGGCAGTCTTGCATCGCTAATCGCAATTGCGCTAGCGCGACATCTGCTTTCCTGCTATCATCTCGCACTTTCCACAGCCGGCCTGGTAGTGGTCGCCATCGGCGTATTCTACCTGCTCGCTGTGTTATTTGCGCCTCAGCGCGGCCTGGTCGTGCAGTGGGCAGCAAAAAGCAGATGGAAGAAGCAGGTAGAGACTCAACTCTCTTCCTAAAATAAGATCCGAACTTTGTTTGCATAAGGGGAAAAATAAACACCGAGAAACACCGAGGAAGATTATTCCTCGCATTTTCCTTTCCGGAAATATAATCTATAATTTCTCGGTGTATCTCGGTGCTCTCGGTGTTTTGATTCTGTATTCGATAAGGGTATAAAAATGGTTCAGAGTATTTTCTATATTATTCTTGCGGCCTTCGGCTTAGGTGTGCTTGTTTTTATCCACGAGTTCGGCCACTACATCATGGCGCGCCGTGTCGGCATGACCATCGAGGCGTTCAGCATTGGTTTTGGCAAAGCGGTCGTGAGCTGGGAGCATAAAGGTGTGAAGTGGCAAGTGGGCTGGCTGCCTTTTGGCGGCTATGTTCGCATCAAAGGTATGGAGAAGAAGGGCTCGATCGAACCGTATCAGATCCCCGATGGATTTTATGGGAAACGGCCAATCGATCGCATCAAAGTAGCCATCATGGGACCGCTCTTCAACATCGTTTTTGCGTTTTTAGCCTTCTGCGCCATCTGGACAGTCGGTGGAAGGCAGAAGCCTTTTGCAGAGTTTACTCACCTGATTGGCTGGGTCGATCCCTGCTCGCAGCTCTTTGAAAAAGGCGTGAGACCAGGCGATGAGATCGAACAGTACAACTACCGACCCTTCCAAGGCTTTAAAGATCTGGTGTATGCCGCTGTGATTCATGAGAAAAACTCAGAGATCAAAGGTTATAAGATCGATTATGCTGACATGCACAAAGAGCCTTTTGACTACGTGCTGAATTCATATCAAAATCCCTTGGCGCAAGATCCAACTTTAACCACCATCGGCGTGCTTAATCCTGCTAGTTTCCTTATCTATACTCAGCCTCAAGATGGTGCTCAATCCGGCTCGCCTATGCAAGACAGCGGAATTCAACCCAGGGATCGCATTGTCTGGGTAGATGGTGAATTCATCTTTTCGCAGAGTCAACTCAGTGCGCTGATTAACGAGCCCAAAACGCTCCTCACTGTACAGCGCGATAACAAAACTTTTCTGACGCGCGTTCCCAGAGTACGTGTCAGCGACATTAAATTTTCTTCAGCTGAAAGAGCTGAATTGGACGATTGGCAACATGCTGGAGCGCTCAAAAGCAAAGTTGAACAGCTCTATTTCATCCCGTACAATCTTAGCCATAATAATGTGGTCGAAAGAGAGATCGTCTTTCTCGATGAGAATTCTAAAGAGTGCCGCTACTCTACTGCATATCGATCGTCCATCGCCATCCCACTTATTCCAGGCGATCGCATCTTAGCAGTTGATGGCACGCCGGTCTCATCACCTATCGAGCTGCTCAAGCAGGTGCAAAGTAGACAGGTGCGCGTCGTCGTGCAGCGCATGCCTAAGCTTCCCTCTCTTTCATGGAAAGATGCGGATAAATATTTCCTGCAAGAGACCAAATGGAGTGATGTTTTAAAGATCACCAGTGCGCTCGGCGTGGAAAAAGCTCCAACACAAGAGGGCGATTTCCATCTGCTCAAACCGATCACGCCACGGCCTCTTTCAGAGCTGCCTTTAACGGCTACGCAGAGAAACTGGCTCGAGCAAAAACAAGCTGAACAGAAAAAGCAGGTCGATGCCATCGAAAACTCTGAAAAGAAAGCCGAAGCACAACGTCTACTTGAGATCGATCAAAAGCGCGTGAAACTGGGGCTTTCTCTGCAAGATCTACCAGTCGCCTATAATCCATCACCTTTTGCGATTTTCGGATCAGTACTTCAAGACACCGTGAGAACGCTCACCGCGCTTTTCAGCGGCACGCTCAATCCGAAGTGGATGGCCGGTCCAGTAGGCATTGTAGAAGTAATCCATCATAGCTGGATGATCGGTGTAAAAGAGGCGCTCTTTTGGATGGGCCTGATCAGTTTGAATCTGGGTATCCTCAATCTTCTGCCCATTCCAGTGCTAGACGGAGGGCACATCTGTTTCTCACTAGTTGAAATGGTCACAAAGAAGCCGATCAAAGCAAAGACGATGGAAAGGCTGATTATCCCATTTATCGTGCTGCTCGTCGCGCTCTTTGTCTTTTTGACCTATCACGACCTCATCCGTATTTTTGGCAGGTTCTTTAAATGAAATTTTTGCTCTTTTTCTGCTCTCTTTTCTTGCTGACTGCGCAATTGCGTAGCGATTGGGCAGAGGATCGAGTGAAGAGGATGAGCCTCGAACAGAAGATCGGACAGCTCTTTCTCATTCCTGCTTGTCCTTTGCGCGGTGAAGACCATCTCGAAGATCTGAAGAAGATCGTTGAAACATACCATATCTGCGGGGCGATCCTCAAACAAGGGGATGCAGAAGGCCAGCTGCGCCTGATCAACCGCTTGCAGAGCTATGCTTGCTGTCCGCTCTTGTGTGTGGGTGATTGCGAGTGGGGTCTTGGCATGCGACTGACCAATGGCCTCTCCTTTCCCAAAAATCTGACGCTGGGTGCGATTCGAGACACCCAGCTGCTCTACCAACTCGGCAAAGAGATCGGCCTCGAATGTCAAAAGGTCGGGCTGCATATCAATCTGGCCCCGGTAGTCGATGTGAATATCGATCCAGAAAACCCGATTATTCACATGCGCTCTTTTGGCGAGGATCCAGAAGAGGTAGCCAGGCGCGCCATCCTATTCCAAAGGCCTGCAAGATAGCGGCGTGGCTGCATGCGCTAAGCACTTTATCGGGCATGGCGAGACGCATTTTGATTCACATAAGACACTAGCCCGTCATTCCATTTTCGGTTGAGCACATCGAGCAGTATGATCTTCTGCCTTTTCGCGAGCTGATCAAAGCGGGCGTACAGACAGTCATGACCGGGCATCTCTTCGTGCCGCAGATGGATCCGAAATTTCCGGTCTCGTTTTCACCGACCATCGTGCAAGGCCTTTTGAAGACTAAAATGGGTTTTAAGGGCATCGTGATCAGCGATGCTCTGAATATGCAGGCGGTCACACAGAACAAGTCTTACGGACATATCGCTCTCAAAGCTTTTTTAGCCGGCCATGATCTGCTCCTCTATGGCGATCACATTGCGCCAAACGTCGATGAGATTCTGCACTACCAGATCCCACAAGCCATCGAAGCATTAAAGTCGGCCTGCCTAACAGGCATTATTACAGCAGATGAACTCGATAGTCGTGTGCTCAAAATTTTAAAGTTCAAGCAGAGCTTGAATATCCACGATGCACCTGAAAAGCCTGAAGAGCCTTTAGAGAGCCCATCGGCGCACGGACTGAAACGCGAACTCTTCCGCGAAGCGATCACCCTGCTTAAAAATACAGATAGTCTTTTGCCGCTTGCGCCATCTACAAAGGCCGCGCTGATCCAAATCGGCGGAATAAATCCCGTCCTCACCGAGCTTTTTAGCCAGAGGGGAGTGATTAGTGTGGCTGCGGATGAAATAGATGGATATCAGCACTTAATCGTGTCGCTCTCACATCTGAACATTCTTTTGCCCAACTTTGGCCTCTCAGATAGCGACTTGAATGCCCTTCAAGCTCTTTCGACTGCACAAGTTCCCACCACGCTCATTCTCTTTGGCACGCCTTACGCTCTGCGCATCCTGCCCGAATTTAGCGCTCTGATCGTCGCCTATGAAGAGGATGCAGACGCCCTCGAGGCCGCCCGCGACGCTGTCTTCGGCGATCTCATTCCGCAAGGCAAGCTCCCCGTCACCGCACGCTTTCCAGCGCGGCTCCGGCCTCTCCTATTGACAAAACACTCTTTCAAAACTGTCTTTTTTGGAGTGCGCGCGACTTGTCGCCGCTTTCATAGACATCGACTTGTCGATGCCCTCTTTTTTAGTCAGTTCTTAATAGAATCGAAAACTCTTAATTTTTAAAGACTTGCAATTGATGTTGATTGCTGTCCTTGCTTAGGGTTGCAAAACAAACTAAGAAGTGCTATTCTTATTGCAACAATTTGTATTTAAAATTTTTAGGATAGAAAATATGAGCGCTATAAACATAAATAGCCCTGGTGGGAATGTAAATACGGGAGTACAGATTAATTTTCCTTGTTGCATCAGCGTATCTTGGATTGACGAGCAATGGGCAAATTTAACCGCCCCCTTGGAAGCAAATCGCCACGGGCTGGTAGATCTTCTCACGCGTATCCTTCTAGTCGTTCCCCTAATTCTTGCTAAATTGGTCTTGACGGTGTTCTCTTGCCTGTGGGGTGATTGTTCAAGCCAAATCCACCATGGAAGGCCAGCGGTTGTCGGATCGGGAAGAATCCAAGAACGTCGATTAGATCTCAGCAGACAGCATATCACTCACGTTGAACTGTCTAACATAGGAAATCTTCGCATTACACACAGTGATGAAGCTGTCTCATCACTGCAAACTAGAGCAGATGATAACATCCTGGATTTACTGCAAGCGCGCATAGAAGGAAATTCACTATTCCTTGAATGTGTCAATGGTGCTGCTTTTCAAACGCGCAACCCTATTTCTTATGAACTAAACATTCCTCTCACAAACGCAGTTTTTACATGTACAATATCCGGAAGTGGCAGTGTGCATGTTGGCAGAGGTACAGCGCAACGACAAACGGTAACCATTTCGGGAAGCGGCGATTATGTCGCCCGAGATTTTCAGACAGCTCTTTCAGTCGTGACAATCAATGGAAGTGGCAGCGCAACGGTACGTGCAACTGATAGGTTAGAGGCGCGCATATCCGGTTCCGGACACTGCACTTATCTCGGATCTCCTTCTGTTGATTCGCGCATTGCAGGTAGTGGTAGCGTTTTACCAGGATAATTTCCTAGCTGTTTGAACGGATCGCTTGCCGCACCGTCGGAGAATCTCCTCCCTTTCAGGGAGGAGTTCTTCAAAAGGCAGTTACACGTTTATAACTCTCTATCCTCAAGCTCTTGCTCGATTTGCTCGATACTTGGCAAAGACTCTTTTAACTCGTCAGGAAGAGATTCTATGATCTTGGCTTCATACTGTGATATACCAATGGGTTTATTGATATCGCGAAGCGCATATTCAGCCACTACTTTATTTTTCCCCTTGCAAAGAAGCAGTCCAATACTTGGCTTATCATCCAGATGTCTCATCTTGTCATCGACAACGGAAAGATAGAAGTTCATCTTCCCAGCAAACTCGGGCTTGAAATCAGTTGCCTTCAGCTCGACTACAATAAAACATCGAAGCTTGTAGTGGTAAAAGAGCAAATCGATATAAAAATCTTGATCTCCTACTTCTAGATGAACCTGACGTCCTACAAAAGAAAAACCAGCTCCTAGCTCGAGTAAAAATCTTTGGACATGATCCAATAGTCCTGACTCCAACTCTTGCTCATCATGTTTGTCTCTCAGGGTCAGGAAATCAAAGCAATAGGGATCTCTTAACGTTTGGTGGGCTAAATCGGACTGCGGAGAGGGGAGCGTTGCCTGAAAGTTCGTAGTCGCCCTTCCTTCTCGCTTGTGAAGTTCGCTGTCGATCCAATGAAGCAAAACATTGCGGCTCCAACCATGTTCGATTGTTTTATGGACATACCAAAGTCTTTCTTCAAAGGACGTAAGCTTCTGAAGAAGAAGGATATTATGGCCCCATGGAATTTGGGCAACAAGCTGTTGCCCAATTGCAAAATCAGGGTATTCTTTCGCAAAGTGGACCATGTATTTGAGATTCCTAGGGGAGAATCCCCCCATGTTAGGAAAACTGCTTTTCAAGTCCTTGGACAAATTCTCTATCGTCTTAGCTCCCCAGCCTTCGCTCTTCTGTTTCAAGTGAATTTTTGATCCTATTTCCCAATAGAGCGTGATTAGCTCTCGGTTAACAGCCAAAGCAGCTTTCACTTGAGAGGATAAGATTTTGTCTTTGATCTCCTTGAGAAAGGCACCATACTCTTTCGCAACGACCAGATCGGTTTTCTCTGAAACACCTTGACTCATTTATTCTCGCCTTAGTGACAATGAAAAATGCTCCGTGACAAAATCTCCCAATGAAACACACCTATCACAAGAATCAAAAGAAGAATATCACGTAAAGGAGAAAAATCAAAATAATTTTACGTCGGTTTTGTCACGTCTCGTGCGCAAAATTTGCGTGATTAAAGTTCGATAGAAAGAAAAAGGGGCGCCATTTGGCGCCCCTTCGGGGGAATCAGGAAGGATCGAGAAGCTTACTTCTTCTCTTCGTCGATGATTTCGACTTCGGCCTCTTCGATGTCTGAGTTTTTATTCTCAGATGCCTTTCGGTTCTTTTTCAGAGCGTCCATGGTCGTGTTATGCACATTGCTGCTCTGACCTGCGGCCGCGCCGCCGCCTTGTTTTTGCATAGACTCGCCGATCTTCTGCATGTGTGTGTTCAGCTCGGCTGTCGCAGTTTTGATGGCTTCGACATCTGTGCCTTCAAGCGCCTTCTTCAAGGCGTCGATCTTGCTCTGCACAGTGTCTTTTACATCTTGTGGCACGCGGTCTTTGTGCTCATCCAAAGCCTTCTGAGCGCGGAAAGCGAGGGAGTCGCCCTCGTTTTTCGCTTCGACGCCCTCTTTCTTCTGTTTATCTTCCTCAGCGTGCTCTTCAGCATCTTTGAGCATGCGCTTGATCTCGTTTTCGCTTAAGCCAGACTTGGCTTCGATACGGATCTTTTGCTGCTTGCCCGACTGCACGTCTTTAGCTGAGACATGCAAAATACCGTCGGCATCGACCTCTTTGCTCAATCGCTTGAGCGAATCGGGTGCAGCGACAGGCAAATCATAGCTTTTATAATCCAAACGGACAAGTTTGATCGTTAATAGATGTTGAAAAAAATCTTGCATGAAAAGCGACCAAACGAAAATACTGCCCACGGCTTTTTTGCCAAATCAAATTTTTAAGGGGATAAACATGTCAGTACATTTAAATTGCGAGACAGCCATTCCAGCCACAAACCTTTTTGTGCCCAATGAGTTAGGACAGCTTAGTGTTATCCATAATGGACGTGAATTTTTTGTTGTTGATTCAGAAAAAGTACGATCTGAAGTTTCACCAGTTAACCTTTCCAAGGAACTAAGAGGAATTTCTGCTGAAAGCTTGAAGAAGGTTCTAGCGTTTGGCTATTTGAAGGTAAGTAAAATCGGCGAAGATTATGCCGTTCGATTCAATGAGAGATTGCCAGGAGGAGGACCCTTTGGTGCCTTTTTAACATACGTTGGCATGAATGTTGTTGGTGGCGCAATGGTAGTGGTCGGAACCCTAACAGCACCTGTAGGCGGCGCGGTAATAGTAGCAGCTGGTGTAGCCACAGTTACAGCCGCTCCTGTCGTTGCAGGTGTCATGGTAGCAACGCCAACTCCGTAATTTTTAGGATTTTGCAACCAATTAAGGCACGGTCAAACGTGCCTTATTTCTCGTTTTTCGGTCTGTAGCAGCGGGCGATCTTAATTTATGTCTAAAGTTATATAGAACTATCGCTGAACTCCCAAGATCGTTTAAGCAAGAATTTAATAAATGCATTCCTTGGTTCAGCAGCAATTTCGGCTTTGAATTTTGTAAATGTCTCCTCAACTTTTTTGCGCGCCTCTTCCGCTACTTCCATTTTTTTTGTTCTGTTAGAGGTCTTGGAATAGTGCCGACGTCTTTTGTTGGAAGCAAGATCATGCGACTGATGTTATGAGCCTTTGTAGCATCCAAAGATTCCTGGAAATTTAAATAGGCAAAAACTATCCCAATAATACTTAGTTCCCTAAGTTTAGGACTGGCTTTTGGTAGCTCAAAACCAAGAGCTAGAGTTCTGCGGTTAGCACCCCTTCTAGGATCATCGAAAGTTTCTATCGCGAAGTTTATTAAAATCCCTCCATCCACAAATTTTCCTAAATCAAAAAATGGGCTTCTACCGCCAAATATATTTCTGTAATACAACATATGAGGGGCAAATATAAAAGGTATCGACATCGAACAGCGCACTGCATCGGAAATAATCATATCTTTACAAGACTGAACACCCTGAAGAATGGAATAAAGATATCGGTGTGAAGTAAGAAAAGGGGCGCCAAACCGCGCCCCTTCGGGGGAATCACGTAGAGTCGAGAAGCTTACTTCTTCTCTTCGTCGATGATTTCGACTTCGGCCTCTTCGATGTCTGAGTTTTTATTCTCAGATGCCTTTCGGTTCTTTTTCAGAGCGTCCATGGTCGTGTTATGCACATTGCTGCTCTGACCTGCGGCCGCGCCGCCGCCGCCTTGTTTTTGCATCGCTTCGCCGATCTTCTGCATATGCGTGTTCAGCTCGGCTGTCGCAGTTTTGATGGGCTCGACATCTGTGCCTTCGAGCGCCTTTTTCAAGGCGTCGATCTTGCTTTGAATAGTGTCTCCCACATCTTGCGGCAAGCGGTCTTTGTACTCGTTCAAGGACTTTCTGAGCGCGGAAGGCGAGCGAGTCGGCTTCGTTGCGCAGCTTCGACTTCTTCTTTGCGTCTTCTTGTCTTCTTCGGCATGCTCTTCGGCATCTTTGAGCATGCGCTTGATCTCGTCTTCGGATAGGCCCGATTTGGCTTCGATGCGGATCTTCTGCTCTTTGCCCGACTGCATGTCTTTAGCAGAGACGTGCAAGATACCGTCGGCATCGATGTCGAAGGCGACCTCGATTTGAGGCATGCCGCGAGGCGCAGGAGGGATATCGGTCAGGTCGAACCGGCCGATCTCTTTGTTGTCTTTGGCCATCTTGCGCTCGCCTTGCAGAACGACGATCGTCACGGCAGGCTGGTTGTCAGCAGCAGTTGAGAAGACCTGTTTTTTCTGCGTCGGGATCGTCGTATTTCGCTCTACGAGCGGGGTCATCACGCCGCCGAATGTCTCAATACCTAAGTGTGAGCGGGATGACGTCGAGGAGAAGCACGTCTTTCACTTCGCCGCCAAGAACGCCGCCTTGGATCGCAGCGCCGACGGCGACGACTTCATCAGGGTTGACGCCTTTATGCGGCTCTCTTGCCGAAGATCTCTTTGACTTTCTTCTCGACAGCAGGCATACGGGTCATACCGCCGACCAGGATCACTTCGTCGATCTTGTCTTTGGTAAGGCCCGCATCTTTCAGCGCTTTCAGGCAAGGCTCGACGGTGCGCTCGATCAGGTCGTGCGTCAGAGCTCTCGAGCTTTGCGCGGGTCAGTGTCAGGGCCAGGTGTTTAGGACCGCTGGCATCCATCGTGATGAACGGCTGGTTGATCTCGGTCGATTGCGTGCCGGAGAGCTCGATTTTCGCTTTTTCAGCTGCATCGCGCAGACGCTGCAGCGCCATTTTGTCTTTGCTGAGATCGATGCCGTGCTCTTTTTTGAACTCATCGAGCATCCAGTTGCAGGATCGCGTTGTCGAAGTCGTCGCCGCCGAGGTGGGTGTCTCCGTTGGTGGAGAGCACTTCGAAGACGCCGTCGCCGATCTCGAGGATCGAGATGTCAAATGTTCCGCCGCCTAAGTCGAAGACGGCGATTTTTTTGTCGTTGCTGCTTTTCGAGGCCGTAGGCAAGCGCTGCAGCTGTAGGCTCAGGGATGATCCGTTTGACATCGAGGCCTGCAATTCGTCCTGCATCTTTTGTCGATTGGCGCTGCGAGTCGTTAAAGTAAGCAGGAACGGTGATGACCGCTTCGGTGACCTTTTCTCCGAGATAGGCTTCGGCTGTCTCTTTCATCTTGATCAGGACTTGCGCGCCGACCTCTTCAGGAGTGAGCATTTTGCCTTCGACTTCAAAGACGGCATCGCCATTGTGCGTTTTTGATCACTTTGTAAGGCACGTGTCTTGATCTCATCTTGGACTTCGGCGTATTTGCGGCCGATGAAGCGCTTTGCGGAATAGATCGTGCGTTCTGGGTTGGTGACCGCTTGGCGCTTCGCAGGGATGCCGACGAGGCGTTCATCGCCTTTATATGAGACGACAGAAGGAGTTGTGCGCGCTCCTTCTGCGTTGGCGATCACTTTGGGCGTTCCGCCTTCCATGATCGCGACGCAGGAGTTGGTGGTTCCTAAGTCGATCCCGATGATTCTGCTTTTTTTTTTCTTTTGTTCTGTCATATGTTAATTCTCCTTATTGTTTCATTTTCTTCAGGCTTCTTGCTTGCGGGCAGGCTTTTTAGCGACCTTGACACGGCGGGCCGGATGGTGCGATCGCCGCTTCTATATCCTTTGACAAACTCTTGGAGGATGGTCCCTTCAGGGTTTTTGTCTGTCTCTTCGGTTTCGATAGCTTGGTGCCAGTGGGGATCGAATATCTGTGCCTTCGGAATCGAAAGGGATGCACATCATTGGCTGCAAGACTCTTTAAATTGTCGCGAGGATCATCTGAAATCCAGCGCCCAATTGCGCACCTCTTCCGACATCTTCTCGGTAAACTTGAGCGCGTTTTCCATAGTTGTCGATCGGCGCTAGCAGTTCTGCAAGATGCATTTTCCATGGCAAAACGCGTCATCTCTTGTTTTTCTTTTTGCATCCTCTTGCGCGTATTTTCGATCTCTGCGAGAAGGCGCAAGTATTTGTCTTTGTATTCTTTTACCTCCTCCTCAAGAGCGCGGATCTGCTCGCGGGCGTTGCTCGAGCTAGTTGGTTGTTCTTCTGTATCGTTCATGAGAACTCCTGATTGAGTTTTATCTTCTAAAAGAAGGATGATGAGCTTGGATCGATGGCACCTTGTTTAAATTCCAGATCGCGCCGATTTGGGCTGTCGGAAGGTGATTTTAAATTTGTACATGCTCTTGCGTCAACGAATCGGAGATGCATCGGAGGCTGACTGCAAGAAGGCCAAAGAGTTCGCGATAGGGGATGCGGTTGGGGCCAAGATGCCAAAAGCGCCGCAAAGGTAGTCTGATGGATCCGATAGGGGATGACGATGACAGAGCATGTGAGGCTTCAGGGAGAATGTGCTGAGGTCTCGCCGATCCAGCAAGCTAGGTCCGCCTGTTTTGCATGCAGGCGTTGAGAAGTTGCGCAGCATGGATTTTGGTTCTCAAAGAGAGAAAGGCCGCTGGCAAGCGCCGCGGCATCGTTGAAGTCGGGATAGATGAGAGTTTGGAAAATCCTGTCTTGAAAGAGATCTTCCGCGGTGAAATTGGTGTAACTGACGATGTGGCGCAGCATGACCTCTTTGTAGAGGCGTTCAGCAAACTGCTCTTCTTCTTCAGATCGAGTTTGGGCTTGTCGAGTCCTGTGATGTGCCAGTTGAAATAGGCTTCGATTCGCTTGAGAGCAAAAGTGCTTAATTTTTTTCGGTGTGGAGCGTCTCGGTATGGATGATGCCGAAATCGGTGATGAGCACGCACAGATGCGGCTGTGATCGATGCCGACGAGTTTGACATCGAGCAGAAAGTCCTGGTCGAAGCGCGGGGCAGAAAGAAAGACCGCGCAGCGGGTGGTCTCGCTCAAAGTTCGGCCGCTTCGTGCAAATAAGTGGCGATTTCGCGGCGTCTCTTGACTAATGATGCTCTTGACCGCATTTTTTTTCCATTCTCCTAAAATAGGCTGATCTAGATGGATTCCGCATAGAGCTTGTAGGCCAAGGGAGGTAGGGATCCTGTCCGCCGGAGGAGTGCTGCTGTTTGAGATATCCCTCCTCTTCGAGTTTGGAGAAATAATTGCGGATGGTCGCGGAGCTTAAGTTCATCAAAGCCATTTGTCTTTAAGGTGTTAGAGCCGATCGGCTTGCCCGTTTTTAGGTAGAGCTCAACCAGGGCGAACAGGATCAGCTTTTCTCGCTGGTCTTTAGCGGGTTTTTTGGGCATTAATGAGTTTCATAGATGCATAATCTTTGCTATTAAAGCTAAATGATTGTAGCAAGGGATAACAGTAAAAGCAAGAAAAATTAGCAGTCTTAAGAATGACTGCTGATTTTTGTTTAATCGATATATTTTAGAAGACCATAGACAATAAGACACAGCGAAGAGTTTCTTGTCGTTTGTATAATGTTTGATCGTTTCATTTGGTTAATCTCCTACCGATGATCGAGGGTCTATGGCGATGAGGGGCAGGACATCGATTAGAGAAGGCGACCAGTCGAGCCCGCGGTAATAGACGAGCCGAGAGGCGATATGGCAGGCGATGATCGCCTTTTTATGGACGTCGGGGACCTCCATTAAGAATCCTCTTTTGGTAGCGGGTCCGCAAGAGGGGGGGCAATAATTTAAGAGGCAGCGGATGAGCGGGATCGTTAGGGTCGTTGGACAGGGTCGACTGTTCTGCAAATGGGCGATGAGCTGATCTTTATAGATGGTTGATCCGCTCGGAGACCCATTCGGAGATGTCGGTCAAGAAAGCGCCTGTTGTCTTTATGGGTGCGCGAGCAGGAGTTTGGCCTCTTCGCGAGCGCGCGTTCTGCGGATGATCTCCAAGATTTCAGAGACGATCGTCGGCTTCTCTTTGAGGAACTCCTCTTCGGAAAGGGCAAGGCTCGCAGAGCACTTCAAATGAGGAGCAGATCACGCCGCCTTTATTGGCCGAGCTGTCTTTGATGATGATGACGCCCAGTTTTTCCAGCGACGCGGCGCGCCCACGGGGTCAGATAGAGGTTGGCTCCCTCGACGATCGCCCGGGCGGTCGGTTTTCCCGTCTCATCGAGGAAGTCTTTGATATTGTTTTCATTTAACGTGCGCGGACGGCCTCCGCCCGGAATGAAAATATCCGCCTTGACCTGATGCACATTGTGGCGAAGGAGATTGTTCATCTCGTTGCCCGAAAGCCAATCTTCGACGAGCTTGTCCCTTACTTTGCGCCAGCAGAGCGTCTGCTGGGCATAGGCGGTCTGTTCGCGTTTGGTGTGTAGTGTCGAGCAGAAAGCCTCCTTCGTGAGAGTTTTTCTGGCGGGTAAAAGCGGATGGGTTTGGATTCTTTGAAGAGCTGGGCCATGATCGGCAAGATCGAGCCCTTCGGGATCGAAAATCGTCCCCGAGACATCGATCGTCGCGAGCAGCTTGGCGGTTTTGGGATAGAAGCGGTAGAGATTGTAGATCTCGTTGCCCGCGACATCGCCATCGGGGCCGCCCGTCATTTTGATCGTGAAGATGTCTTTGCTGCGGATCGATCCCTAAGATAGCGCAGCACCTCTTCCATGTAGACATTCACGCCGAGCGAAGTCACGCCATATTCTTTGTGGTTGATGCCGGCGCCGGGTTTGCTCGAGATGAAAGCGCCGCCGGGTTTGTAACCGCACTGCTTTGCTGTAGTGCGCGATCCATTCGATCATCTCGTTGTGCATGTTCTCATCGGGGCCCAAGATAGATGTATTCGGGCTTTTTCCAATAATCGACGATGTCTTTGGCGCGCAATTTTCCCATCCGCCTCGCAATTGATGAGGGTCAAGAAGCTTTCGATGTAGGAGCGCTGGGTCTGATAGAGATATTCGAGTTTCTGCTCTTTGTGAAAGGCTGCGTATGCTTCTCGATCTCATCTGGGATCCATGTCCAGCTTCTTGCAGTTCTTGCTTGTAAATCTCTCCTTCGGCGACTGAGCCTCTCATAAGGCTCGAGGAAGATCACCCCTTTTGCGCCGCCTTCGGGAATGTCTTTATTTTTTTTTTGCTGCGTATAGGCGAGATTGTAGCATTCGGAAAAGACGTTGTTGCGCTCGATGAGCATCTGCTCCATCCGTTCGGGGAAGACTGTGCGCAGGCCGCCGCGCGAGAGGTCTCTGAAGCGGATGTGGAATCCGATGAAATGCAGCCCTTTCATGAAGAAGATCGCGTAAGGAAGCTCGGGGAATTTTTCTTTGCGTCGGATAGGGCATGAGTCGAGATATGCGGGTCCAGACGGAAAGCAAAAGCGGTCTTGTTATTGCGGTAGTAATTGGTCTTGAGCGTGTGATCGACGAAGTTCATCGCCTTGCTTCAAGATGTTTTTGCGCCGCGTGTCATTCATCTCATTGTCCGGTATCGAGATTTTCGACGAGCTTGAGAGAACGCATCTCTAGCACTGTCATATACTTTTCGAGGTCGATGTTTTGCGGGATGGAATTTCCATTCGAATGCTTGCACAAGCGCGACGATGAGTTCGGGATGGCGGCAGATGCCCTCTTCGATGTTGGCAAGCGAATACATGTTGCACATCGACGTGCGACGAGGATCTGATGGACGAAATAGACCATCGTCTTGACGAGATTGCCTTGATTGCCGCGTGAGCAAGGCCTGTGTCGACAAATGTCGACTTTCGATCGTCTCCATCCCTTCGAAGTATTTGAGCGTGACGAGCTCTTTTAAAAAGTCGGCGACGTCCGCCTCTTCCCAAGCAGCCCCGCCTTTGCTGCCGTGCAGCCCGAGCGACATGAGCAGGATATTTTGCTGGCTATAGGGGTCGATGTAGGTCGCCTGACACGTTTTCATGCGCAGGCCATGGCGATGGATCACTTTGGCCAGCCGGTAGAGGAAGTTGATATTTGGGGACATTTCGCCAGGCGAAGACGATCTGCATGGAGGGTGTATCTTTTTTTTCTTTCCAGTCTTCATTGTAGCGCACTTCATATTGGCAATTGTCGCGCGATTTGGCGCGGAAAAACATATCGAGGGCCATGATAAGCCGCTCTTTGCCCAGTGCGCGCAAAAAGCGCGGGTTCATGCCTTCGATCAGCTTTTTAAATTCAACGTCCGTCACCTGAGGATTGCGCTCTCGCACTAAATCGAGGATCTCTTTTTGCCGCTCCGGCGGAATGATCTCCTCAGGAGAGGTTAATTTGCCTTGCACACCGGTGAAAGTTAAAATGGCGATGCGGAGTGGACTTTTAGCGCCAGGCAGCGGTGGCGGCGCATTGGAGACGAAGGCGCGATAATCCTTAATTCCGTGACTGCGATAATTTTTTAAGATTTTTAGATCCGCATCAGGACTGTCCAAGCAGAGCGAGAGTGCTCTGCCTTTTAGATAGAGATAGCATGAGAACTCCTGCAGATCTAAGCCCATCAGATTGTGCGTGATGAGCAGCAGGTTGTCGCCCTTGACCTCTTCAAAAAAGCTGGGCGGCATGTGCTCGCAGATCCAAAGGTAGAACTCCTCAAATTTCTTGCCCTCTTTTTGCAGAGCCTGTTTGAGCTGTTCTTTGAGCAAGGGTCGATCTTGTGGAGGCGCGGCCATACCCTTTTAATAGATATGAACTAAGTTTTTTTTCAACTATCTTAGTAGTCTTAAGCTGTTTAGGCCTACGAGGACGGTGCCGCCCTCATGCAGCAGCACGGCTGCCCAGAGGGGCACGAGCCCGAGCAGGGCCGGGGTGGTGGCAAAGAGAATCACTGCCAGAGCCAGAATCAGATTCTGTTTGACGATGGAGTGAGTTTTTAGGGACTTATTTTTAAGCCAGGGGAGAAGAGAGAGATCTTCGCTGAGCAGCACCACGTCGGAGGCGTCGACGGCGGTGGCGCTGGCTACGCGGCCCAAAGAGATGCCGACCGTGGCCCTGGCAAGTGCAGGAGCGTCATTGACGCCATCTCCGACCATGATCAATCCGCCACTTTGCGAGAAATCGGCCACTTTTTCTAATTTGTCTTCAGGGCGAAGATCGGCAAAGACATGTTCGATGCCCAGCTCTTCAGCCACGTAAGCGGCATTTTCCATGCGATCACCGGTGAGCATGACCGGCTCGAGCTCATGCTGCTGTTTCAAGGTGTGCAGCATCTCTTTGGCGCCGGGTCGGATGGCGTCGACGAAGCCGAAGAAAAAAAGGTCGTGATCGATCAAAAGAAAGGTCTGGAGCTGGCCTTCGAGCGGCTGCTCCCATACGGCATCTGGTATCGATGGCGCCATTGCGCGGATGAAACTCGCCTGGCCAATGTAGATATGCAGCTTACCCGTCGCTAGCTGGGCTTCTGCTTTGAGTCCTGCGCCAGGCATCGATTGAAAATTTTCGATCAGGTGTGGAGAGATCTGACGCTCTTCGGCCAAACGCAAGATCGCTTCGGCGATCGGATGCACGGCGTGGCGCTCGAGAGCCGCGGCAAGTGATAGTGCGATCTCGTCGCTATGTTGAGGGGGTGTGAGCGTTTGAAAGCGATGCACTGCAGTTTGCCTGTAGTCAAGGTACCAGTCTTATCGAAGGCTACATTGCGGCATTTGGCCAGCCCATCCAAAATCACGCCGCCTTTCAGTAAGATGCCGCGCCGCGCGCAGGAGGAGATAGCGCTGAGGTAGGCGGTCGGTGTGGCGATGATCAAGGCGCAAGGGGAGGCGGCGATCAAGAAGGTCAATGCGCGATAGATGCCGCCTTCAGTGCCGAGATAAGGCAGAGAAAGTAGCCAAGGCAAGGTAATCGCGAAGATAAAAAAGAGACTCATCACGCCCATGGCGTACCATTTGCCAAAGCGATCCATCAGCTTGGCGAGGCGCGGTTTAGCCTCTTGTGCATGCGCGATCAAGTTAATGATGCGTTTCAGGGTGGAATCTGCCGAGGTGCGTGTGACGACAATCGTCAGCGAACCCTCCATATTGAGTGCGCCGGCTGGCACCTCGTCTCCTGACGCTTTGAACACGGGTTGACTCTCGCCTGTCAAGTGGGCCAGGTTGACCGAGGATTTTCCTGCGATGACTGTGCCGTCGAGCGGCACAAACTCGCCTGCTTTGACGAG
This sequence comes from uncultured Chlamydiales bacterium, assembly GCA_963709365.1. GTDB lineage: Bacteria > Chlamydiota > Chlamydiia > Chlamydiales > Rhabdochlamydiaceae. Next base: position 1,482,236 of record CAVPVU010000002.1, on the reverse strand, counting down.
CAGCTTGGTGCCGATTGGAATCTCGCGCACAGACTGTTCAAACAGCGTGCCATCATCGTGCAACACCCAACCGGTCTGCGGCGAAATCTGATTCAAATCGACCAACGAGCTTTTGGTCTTCTGTGTCACCGCATCTTCCATGGAGGCAGAGAACTCAAATAGGACTAGCAATAGCGCGCCCTCCATCTCACTGCCGATGACGACAGAGAGCAATGCCGCGAGTGTCATGAGCACGTCGATGTTGATCTCGAGATTTTTGAGATCTTCCAGTGTGCCGATCAGCGCCGGCGTGCCAACCAGAAAATAGACTCCGACGAGCAGAAGTGAAGCAAATGGCGGATTGAAAAATGAGTAGGTGAAAGCCAAAGCTAAAAGCAGCGCGGATATGCCGGCAATTTTGAGCGAGAGATTCTTTCCCCATCTGCGCGAGCGCGGCGTGAGAAAAGGGCTGATGCTCTCTTCTCGGCCAGATGCGAAAAACTCATCAAATAGATAGGGCGAGCTCATAATAATCTACATAGGAAAAAGACGATGCCGGCCACGACAGCAGCCGTTGCCAGATTCCAGACGACAGCATGCATGGCTTCGTTTCTTTCGAGTTTGGCGGCAAGCGTGGCAAAAATGCCGATCACAACGGTCGATCCGATGGGCAATCCAAATTGAGGAGATAGCCAATAGAGAAGGAGAAGCAGACCCGAAGCGGCGAGCACGCCAATGCAGGCACCAGCAGCTTGTTTCAAGGGGTGCTCATAACATTCCAGAGGCAGTCCCAACTCTTCTTCGAGCATGACGCTGAGCAAGCGATTATCGTCGGCCATCAGCACGTCGACCACCTCATCGAGTAGCTTGCCTCTGAACCCTTTGGCGTAATAGAGTTCGCGCAGCTCCTCTTTTTCCTGCGTGCGGTGGTGTTCGATCTCCCAGCGCTCCTCTTCGATTACGCGATGCAACCGTTCCAAACGCGCCCAGCCCAAAAGCGCTGACCTACCGCCCTTCCAGAGGAGTAGCGCGCATGCGAAGAGGCAAAGGATCAAAAAGATCTGAGAGAATGAGAGCTTGAGCTGGCTGAGGATCACCCAGAGCACGACGAGATAGACCGCCGTTTCTTTGGCGCTATCGGCCATGGCGCCGAGGTGGCCAGCCATCTCTGTGCCGTGCACTTCAGCCGAAGCCATCGCTCCCTTTTGACGCGCCTCTTTCAAGTGTTCCGGTACGCTCTTGCCTTGAAAATGGTCTCGTCCTTTCATGAGGGCTTGTCCTGCAAGAGATGGGTGAGAAGAGTGCACAGGTCTAAATAGTCTTGGCAGGCGATCACCTCGCGCGCAGAGTGCATCGAGAGTTGCGCACAGCCGATATCGACTGTGGGGATGCCTAAGCTTTGAGCCATGATCGGTCCTACGGTTGAACCGGATGGGATATCATTGCGCGAGACATAAGATTGTAGTGAGAGCGAATGCTTCTCTGCTAGCTGCACCACTCTGGCGGATGTGAGCGCAGAAGATGCGTATTTTAAATCCGCGTTAAACTTGAGCACCACGCCTTTCCCCAGCAACGGGCCATGGTTGGCATCATATTTAGCGGGATAGTTGGGATTGAGCGCGTGCGCTACATCTACCGAGACGCAGAGCGAGCGGCTCTTCATGCAGCTCAAGTCTTCATCATCCATTTTAAAGCCGTGTGCGATGCGCTTTAGCGTATCGGCCAAAAAGGGAGAGGCGGCGCCTTCAGGTGAGCGCGAGCCGATCTCTTCATGGTCGTGGAAGATGGCCATCTGGAGCGTTTTGGGATGAGGCTTGTCGGTGAAAGCCAGCGCTGATAAACACGCATGCGCGCTGGAGAGATTGTCTAAACGATAAGAGGCGAGCATCTCGCTTTCGCTGCCCATGTAGCGGCTCTTTTCAATCGGCACAAGAAAGAGATCGAAGGCGAGGAGATTGTGAAAAGAGATATGCCGTCTCAAAAGCAGCTCGAGCGTCTTCTGCTCTTTTTCACCCGCATCGCGCAGTGTAATCAGCGGAAAAAGATGGTCTTGCTTATTCAGAATCAGACCCTTCTCGTTCACTTCGCGATCGAGATGCACTGCAAGCTGTGGAATAAACACTGGCGCGTCTTGCAAAAAGACGAGCCGCTCTTCCATCGCGCCTTTTTTGTTGGACACTACCACTCTTCCCGCAATCGCCAGATCGCGATTGAGCCAAGAGGAGAGGAGTGGGCCGCCGTAAATCTCCACGCCAAAAAGAGTCATGTTCTCTTTTTGTACCTCTGGATGCGGTTTGATTTTAAGCGCAGGGCTGTCAGTGTGCGAAGCTAAGATCACAGCGTGTGTGGGCGCCTTATCTGGCAGAGAGAATGCACAGACCGAACCGCCGCGCACCACGAAATAGTTTTTGCCCTTCTCGAGCTCCCAGCGCTCTTCTTCATCCAGCGGTGTAAAGTCGTGTAACGCTAGCCGGTTGCCGATCTCTTCAGCCGCATGCCAAGCTGTGGGCGCGTGGTCGAGAAAAGCGCGCAGATCATCGAGTAGATTAGCCATTACCTTATTTCCTTAATTCCATTGAGATATTTGTGTAGAACGATGGGAAGTTGGACCGAGCCATCAGCCTCTTGGTTATTCTCCAGAAGTGCAACCATCAAGCGCGAGGTGGCCAGTCCTGAACCATTCAGCGTGTGTACAAACTCAGGCTTCTCCTCTTTCTTGCGGAAACGAATCAGCGAGCGCCTAGCTTGATAATCGGTGCAGAGTGAGATCGAAGAGACCTCGTAGTAGCGGTTCTGCCCGGGCAGCCAGACTTCGACGTCCACGGTTTTGGCCGCTGCAAAAGACATATCGCCCGTCACGAGTAGCATGAGGCGATAGTGCAGGTTGAGCCCTTGCAGTACCTGCTCGGCGCTAGCCAGCATCTCCTCAAACATGCGCTCGCTTTGCGCAGGCGTGGTGAAGGCAAACATCTCCACCTTGTTGAACTGGTGCGTGCGGATCAGACCGCGCTCTTGCGAACCCGCGGCACCCGCTTCGCGGCGGAAGCAAGGCGTGTAGGCGCAATATTTAAGCGGAAGATCTGCCTCGTGCAAAATCTCATCGTAGTGCATGCCGTTTAGCACCACTTCAGAGGTGGGGATGAGATAGAGCTGATGCTGTTCGTCCTGCAGTTTGAAGAGCTGATGCTCAAACTTGGGCAGCTGTCCAGAACCGAACATGATCTCTGGCTTGACCAGATGGGGCGGCATGACCATCTTAAAGCCGTTTTCGATCTGAATATCGAGCATGTAGTTTAGAAGCGCCCACTCGAGACGCGCGCCCATGCCAGTGTAAACGGTCCAGCCGCTGCCAGATGTTTTAGTGCTGCGCTTAAAATCGAATAGCCCTAGTTTTTCGTTTAGCTCGACATGATTTTTAAATGGGAAGGTAAAACTTTTACGCTCGCCGAAAGTCTTGATGCAGACGTTATCTTTGGGATCGAGTGAAACCTTGATGTTGTCCATCGGGATGTTTGGCAGACGCGCCAGCATGTCGGTAAAACGCGGCTCGACTTCGGCCAGCTCATGGTCGAGCAGCCGGATCTTTTCACCCAAGCCACCGACCTCCTCCATCTCTTTGGAAGCATCCTCTTTTTTGCGCTTCTTCTCGCCAATCTCTTGAGAGAGCAGGTTGCGTCTTGACTTTAGCTCTTCAACCACAGTTTTGATTTCGCGGATACGCTCATCGAGCGTGAGGAGCAGGGCAAGATCGATCGAAGGATCTTTAGTTTTGAGTTTGGTCTCATAAAAGACCGGATCTTTACGTAAAAGTTTAATATCTAACATTGCTTATCCTATTTCCTGAGAAGGGGAATATAGGTCTTAAGCAATCAAGAATGCAAATAAAAAAGGCGCCTTGGCCCGGAGGCCAAAGCGCCTTAGAATGAAGGCGTATGTAATCGAATTTATACGACGACTTGAGCTACTTCACCTGGCAATAAATCGGTTCTTTTCCAATTGTGGAGTTCCAGAGAATTAGTAAGTTTTGTCTTAATTGCATCGATTCTGGCGGTAAGTCTAGCCACCTCGTCATTGGCCTGAGCGATTTGCATATCTTTATTTCGACCTTCCTGTTCAAGAGTTGCAATCCGAGCTTCATCCTGTTGAGCTTGAGCAATTGCGCGTGGCATATGGGAGTCATTTATATCCCGTTCGAGATCCTGACGGAGATACTCTTGGGCGGTCATAAACGTAGGAATGATGCCGACGATAGTCGCGCCAGCGATGAGCGCTGCGAAGAGAATTAAAACAAAAGTGATCACTTTCATCATAGTGCCGCCCTCAAATCCTGCGCGGATCAGAGCTGCTACCGAGTGCATGCAGTTAGGTTCACCGACCTGTACATGTGGTGCGGGTGCAGGTTGTGCTGCTACTGGTTGTGGTTGAATGTCTGCTGCTGGTGCTGCCATATAAAAACTCCTTGTTGGGTTTGTTTTGTAATAATTATAACTTTTATTATTTAAAAAAACAAAACAAACAATGTTTATAGAAAAGTTTGATGTGAATTTAAAATTTTAAATAATAATAATCGATCAAAACGACAAGAATTTTTTATAATTCAGCTGGATTAACGTGCTTTCTCCACTGCTCAAAGGCCATGGGCCGCAAATTGATAACGAATTTGAGTACTGTTAAGCGCTTTCGGGCAAGGTCGCCGGCTTTTTCAGCGCGTTCGTTTGCTACGTCAAGTTGTCTTGCCAGACTAGCGAGCTGGTTAGGATCCTCAACCTGCGCTGGTGCTGCTTCTACCACGGGAATGGCAGGAAGAGTCGGGGGATGGTCGATTAGAGCTTGAGCTGCAGTTTGACGCACATATTCTTGCACACCGAACGCGAGCGGGATAGCTCCAATTAAAGTTAGGCTTAATACTAAGGCGATCAAAAATGTCAGCACATAGGTCATGACCTTTGCCGCAGTGCCAGCGTCTTCACCAGCGCGTATCAGCGCGACAATGCTCTCAGTGCAGTTAGGTTCGCCAAGGCTTTGAATAGCAGTTAATGACATTAAATAACTCCAATAGTTTTTGAATTATTTTACTATAGAATTAGATAATTATCAATAATAAGAAAGAAGTGACAAAAACGACAATAAATTTCTTTATTGTCGTTTTTTTAATTAGCTATGCGCAAAGCCGTTAGTAGGTGCTCCTGCCCCACCGTTTGCCAGAGCTTGGACCGCGCTTGTTACTGTTTTATATTGCCGCACCTGATTTTGCAGCGTAGCGACTAGCTGTTCGGCAGCTTGTTGGGCCCTTTCGGCTGTCTCACGTGCGCTTTTTTCTGTCTCAATTCTCGTTTCAGTAGCACGAAGCTCTAGCAGCTTTCGACCTTCGCTTTCCTGAGCGAGAAGCAGATCTCTTTTTGCGTCAGATGCAGCGCTTCGAACTCTTTCAAGTTCAGTTCGGACCTCAATGAGTTCTCTTTGTGCTGCGTCATACTTAGTATGCAACTCAACTGTGGCTAGGCTGCCTGCTCCCGCTGCAGAAGCTGCGCTTCGCTTGGGAATATGCTCAAGCAAATCTTGGGCTTTTTGTAACAATTCTGCGCCATTAGTTTTTTCTGCGTCTAGAGCTGCTGCTAGCCCCGCGTGCTGCTGGCGAAGAGCTTCTTCCGCAATACGTGCTTGCTCGCGGACTAGTGTGAGCTCGGCAGCTGTTTTTTGAAGCTGCTCTTCGGCATCAGTAAGCGCAGCTTGAGCAGCTTCTTCTCCTTCATGTGCAGTATTGGCGGCGATGGTTAGGCGTTTGATCTCTTCTTTTTGGTGGTTGACATCTACTTCAAGCCCGTGGATTTGAGTCGTAACACGCTCAGCTTCGAGTTCTGCTTCTCTTCTTAGCTCTGTTATTCTTTTTTTACTGTTTTCAAAGTCTTTGATCAATTTTGCGTGTGCCTGATCGAGTTGACGTTTTTCTGTCTCAAGGGCTGCTTTTCCCTGTTCCAATTGTTGAGATGAAGATCGAGCTTTATTTAAGGCGTTTTCAGCTTTTGCTAAACTTTGCAGATTCTCTTTGTTAAGTTCGGCTGCAGCTTTCTTTTCAGACTCAACTTGTGCTTTTTCAGCCTCAAGCTTACGATACGCAGTGCCTGCTTCGACAATTCGTCCATTTAATTTATCCTTCTCAGCAGTGAGAGCAGCAATTTCCTTTTCGTGGCTTTCCAATTCTGCGAAGCGCTCATTTTTCTCACGTATAGCAGTGTTTCGATCAGCTTCTACTGCAGCTATTGTTTGCTCGAAGCGGCTGGCAGCAGCTTCTAGCTTAGAAATGTGGGCTGCAGCTTCTTGGAGCTCGCGTTGCAGGCTTGAGATCTGTTGTTGTGCTCGTGCAGCTGCTTTATTTGCTTCCTGGAGTTCGCCATTTAGTTGCTGAATTTGTGCATTTAACTCCTCAATGTGGGCTAGAAGCGCGTTTACATTTTCACCCACCTTCTCAGCAAGTGCATCGCTCTCCTCTGTCTCCGGTGCAGTCTCACTGCTTTCAGCTTTTGCTGCAGGAATCGTAGCCATCATAGCCACTAGAGTCTTTCGCAGGGTGCTAGACGCTGCACGTTGTCGTTTCTGTCCCTCTTCTGCTCTTTCTCTTGTTGTCCGCTCAATGGCAGCGAGCTGCTCGGCTAATTGTTCTTTCTCGCGAAGTTGTCGGTCAAGATTTTCGACTTGCCCTTCCAACTCGGCATTTGCCATAGCGAGAGTAGCCTTTTGCTCGTTTGCAGTTTGCAGCTCAGTGGTAAGTTTTGTGATTTGCTCAGTTTGCTGAGCGCTGGTTTGTCTTACTTCTGCCAGCGTAGTTCGCGCTTCAGTCAACTGTCTTTCTAAATCCGCGATCGACGCGGCAGAGCTACTTCCCTCTTGGCCCAGTTGCTGGATCTGAGCTAATAGACGCGCAATCTGGGCGTTCAGCTCAGCTTCTCGTCCAGCAGCAGCAGCCTTTTCACCTTCCAAAGTTCTTATTTGAGTAGAGAGTTGTGTTGCTTGCTCGTTTAATGTGGCAATTTGTTGCGCAAGGGCTTCTTTTTCCGTTTCCTTTGCTTGCGTCTGTTCTGCTAGAGCCTGTTGTGTGGCTTCCAGTTCTGCGCGAAGTGGTGTGAGTTGTTCATCCAGCTGAGAAGCTTGCTTAGTAGCGGCATTTTGCGCGGTAACGGCTTGTTCAAGCTGCGCGCGGATGGCGGCGAGCTCTTGATTGGCAGTGCCTCGCGCGGTTTCGGCTTCTTGATGAGCAGCAGTTAGCTCTGCAATGCGAGCTTGCGCAGCTTCACTTGCAGTTGCGGCCTCTTGAAGCAGCGTTTGGAGAGTATTAGCTCTTTGTTCCGCTGCAGTCTGCGCTGCAGTAGCAGTTTGGAGCTGCGCGCGTAACGCTTCTAGTTGTGTGTTTGCTTGTTCTGCAGCAGCCGTGACTTGCTCGAGCTCCCCGCGGATTCTAGTGAGCTCTTGATTGGCATTGTTTTTCTCGGTTTCAGCTTGCTGCTGAGCAGCTTCTAGTGCCAAGATGCGTGCTTGCGCAGTTTCGCCCGTAGCTCTGAGCTGTGCGAGCTGCTGATCGAGAGCGCCAGCTCTTTGTTCGGCAGTTGCTCTTGCCTCTGTGACGGTCTGGAGCTGAGTGCGCAGTGTTTCGGCTACATCGGGCTGGCCGATAATAGGTGTAGAGCCTTGTCCTTGCCCCTCTTCGCGTGGCGCGCGCATCTGCTGGCGATTGTGCTCCAGCAGGATGTGCTGTGTCGTGTACTCTTCAATGAACTTAATGATAAAATAATTTCCTACCATGGATATGATGAGGGGCAGCGCCGCGAAGAATGCCATAGCGAAGGCGATAACCTTTGCGCAGCCGCCAGCCAGCTCCCAGCTAATGTAAGTTGAGACCAGCCCTTCCATGAAGTTGTGCTCAACGACGAAGGGTTGGGGGTTTACTGCATCTGCTACGTGTGTTGTCATATCTTAAGATCCTTTTAATTTGAAATCTGAGGCAGCATACAAAATATAACGATTACTTTTCTACAAAGATTTTGAGTTACTAAGAAATAATTAAAGCTATTATTTTCAAATTGAAACTAGAACAAAGAAGCGACATTTGGAGTGCGGCGGACCGGTTCGCTTTGCTCACCTGTTTCGCACTCCAAAACAAAAAGGCACTTGGTTTAACCAAGCGCCTTTTGCTTTAGAGCCTTGTATGATGTTAAAAGATTTTAGGACTTGCCCGCTCCAGCTCCATTTGCTGAAAGTGGTTTCTTTAGCGTCGTTTTATGAGTTGCCCATTTTTGGTATTCCACGAAAGTGGTGAACTTCCTAGCACGCGAAACCTCTGCTTCTGCTTCTGTTTTAGCGGCAACTGCTTCATCTCTTTCAGCGTTTGCTTTGGCTACTCTTTCTTGCGCAGCTTTTTCGCTAGCTTTTGTGGCTAATATCACTGCTGTCTGACTTTCAATAGATACTTTCTGCTGGGCAATCATCGTGTTTAGTTCAGCTTGAGCTTTTCTTGATCTTTCTAATGATTCGTTTAATCCTTTAACTTCGCGCTCTTTCGTTTTTTGTGCATCTTCCAAGTCTGCAACTGCACGTTTTCGTTCTCTTTCTTTTTGTTCGACTTGTTCCGTAAGCTCGGTCTTAGCTCTGTCTGCTGCAGTTGCCTTTTCATTAGCGGCTTTTAAAGCGACTTGCGTGCGCTCTGGCAGCTTCAGTCTTGGCTTTGTCAGCTGCGGTTGCCCTTTCTTAGCAGCTTTTAAGGCGCGTTCATGTGCTGTTGCAGTCTGAGTCTGTTCTTTGCGTACTTGCTCAAGCTCTTGGGTTTTTGTTTGGGCTGCAGCATTTACTCTTTCAAGCTCGCCACTCAACTTACCAATTGGTGTCTTTCTCGGTAGCTGTTCCCTGCGCTCCAGCAAGCGCATCTCTTACAGCCGCATCTTTGGCTGCGCGTGCTAGCCTCGAGTCTCCTTTAGCTGTGCAACTTTAGCATTTGCTGTTTCAAGCTCAGCTTTCACTTTGTTCACTACTTCTGTGGATTTTTGGCCAATCTCTGTTGTGCGCTGTGTAATTGCGGTCACTTCAGCAGTAGCCTCGGTATGTTTTCTGTTAACAGCTTCGAGTTCTTCATTTAATTTTCCTACACGTGCAGTAAGGGTCTCTTTTTGTGCGTTGGCGGTGCCGAGTTCGGCTTTCAATTCTCCGACTTGGCGGAGTGCATCATCTTTATGCCCTTCAGCTGCATGCAATAATTGTGCAGTAGCTGTAGCTGCTTCCGTCAGACGAGTGACCTCTGCATTCGCTGCTGTTAGACGCTGACCCGTAGTCCCAACTTCTTGTGTCAATTGTTCAATTCTTACTCGTGCGGCCCCATCACCTTGAGCGGCTTGTTCCGTTAATTGTGTGATCTGTGCTTGAAGGGCTGTCACTTGCTCTGTTAGTTGCTGAGCCTGCTCTTGAGCAGCGGTTCTGCCTTGCGTGATAGTTTGAACCAGCAGAGCATGCTGCTGAGCCGCTTGCTCGAGAGTAACCACACGCGCTTGCGCTGTTTGTCTTTCCAGCATGACGGTTGCAAGGTCGGCGCCGTTCAAGGGCACGAGTTGTAGCTCAAGAGCAGTCACACGCGCTTGCGCTGCTTGTCTTTCCTGTAGGACAGTTGCAATGTCAGCGCCGTTCAGGGGCACGAGTTGTAACTCGAGAGCTTGAACACGTTGCCTTGCAGCCTGCAGTTGTGCCGCATTAGCTCCACCGCCGCCGAGCTGAGCGCCAGAGCTCAACAAGCTTTGAATGGTGTACTCTTCGACAAACTTAATGAGAAAGTAGTTTCCAACCATGGAGATGATGAGCGGAAGCGCGGCAAAAAACGCGGCGGCATAGGCGGATACTTTGTAAAAAAGACCCGCATCTTCCCACTCTCTAAAGTTCGTAACAAGGCCTTGCATGAAGTTGTGTTCGACTTGACCTGTATTACCTACTGGTGCTTGTGCTGGTACTGCTGCCATATATACGCTCCCGGTTTAGTTAGAAAAAGTTTTAAAGAGGAAACATTAGAGCATAAAAGTTTTGAGTGCACAATTCTTAAAGATTTCTTTAGATAAGTTTTTTCTTGTCGTTAGGGTCGTTTCTCTACCTTTAAAAAGTGTTAAGCTTTATTCTCTTCTCATGCGTTTTCTACCCCTGCTTTTTACAGTTTTTATTGATAGTTTAGGCTTTGGGTTAGTCTTTCCGATGCTGGGTCTTCTGATCATGCAGGCGGATGGAGGCATGCTCTCGCCCGAGACATCGGTGGCCACGCGCGGTTGGATTTTTGGCCTGCTGGTCTCATGCTTCTGTTTGGGCCAATTCTTTGGCGGTCCAATCTTGGGTGCGCTTTCCGATCGCAAGGGGAGAAAAAAGATCCTGATCGCCACGCTGTTGCTCGCCTTTGGCGGATATTTGCTAGGGGTCGCAGCTCTTTGGACCGGAAGCATCGCGCTCTTCTTTGTCTCGCGCATTTTATCAGGTATCGGTGCGGGGAATTACCCGATTGCGCAATCGATCGTAGTCGATTGTAGCGCAACCGAAAAGGCCAAAAATTTTGGACTTCTGGGCATGGCCTGGGGTGCTGGATTTATCTTAGGTCCCTATTTTGGAGGGGAGCTGGCCAGCCGTGCACTATTAGGAGGCACAGCGCCCTTCTGGTTTGCAGCTATACTCTGCCTAGCTAATACGATCTGGATCTGGTTTGCGGTTAAGGAGACTCTCCAAGAAGGGCAGCGGCGCAAAATCAGCCTGCTGGCAGGCATCGAGGATCTTAAAAAAGCTTTTAATCATCCCAGGCTGCGCGGAATCTTCCTGGTCATGTTCATCTTTTCATTTGGCTGGGGATTTTTTACTGAATTCTCATCAATTTTTTTAATTCGTCGGTTTGATTTCAATCAGTCGCAAATCGGCTATTTTTACGCATGGGTGGGAGTCTGGATAGCGCTGGGGCAAGGCCTGCTTATTAGGCCATTTTTGAAACGGTTTTCTTCTCACGTGCTATTAAGAACAGCCTTATTAGGTATTGGGTTTATTCTGCCGATGATGCTTTTAGTGCAAACGCCAATATATCTTTTTCTTTTACTGCCCCTTTTGGCCTTTTGCGAATCTTTTATTTTTCCATCCGCCTCTTCGATCGTTTCAGATTTAGGGTCCAAAGACGCGCAAGGAGAAATTTTAGGTGTACATAACTCGATCCAATGGGCAGCCATCGGGATCTCACCGCTCTTTTCAGGCTCGTTTGTGGCGCTCTATCCACATCTGCCCATCACGGTGGCAAGCTGCGTGATGCTGCTCGCCTTCACGCTCTTTCTATGGATTTGGAAAAGAAAACCTGTCGACGTCAATTCTCCTTGAAATGGGAATAAGAGGCTGTTAGACTCATTTTTATTTTATGGCAACAACAAGTTCCTACCCTAAGGCTCAAAATCCCCTTTTTCTTCGCTACCATCGTCTCATGGATGCTTTTGCTAAATCGGACGATGAGCGGGACTTTTATCTCGATAAGATAGAAGGATTCATCTTTTTTGTCGATTTGGACAAGGGAAAAGGAGTTGGAGGCCTGGAAGAATTGAGCTGCATGGCAAGCGCTACTTGCCTGATCCCTAAGATGACTTTTTATGAGACCAAAAAGTTCATGGAAGGGTTTGTGAATGAAAAAGTCTATGATATCGATACTAAAGAAAAACTTCTCGATATCATCCAATCTAAAGAAGCGCGCGAAAACTTTTTGGAGTTTATCTACGACCATCTCACCGAACTGGAAAAGTGGCAGCAATATTACCATGAACGCTCCCGTATCCGCATTATCGAATGGCTGCGCAGCCAAAATATCCAATTTGTCTTCGAAGAAGATCTCGATCTCAATATGAACATGATGGAAAAACTGAAACGACATCTCTTCGATGCAAAAGTATCTAAAGATATCGCTTCGGCACGCGAGGTCCTGTTTAGCAAGGCCAAAACCTATTATTCCAATGAGGCATTGAACCCACGGCCCAAACGCGGCCGGCCGCCCAAACAAGTGGCTAAAGTGGAGATAGAACCGCAAGTCACTGTCGATATGTATACGACAGTGCCTCCTGTCTGCCGCATATTTCCTCTTCTTGCCGGAGATCACTACTTCTACAAGCGTTACTTTCTCCGCCCGCTTTGATACAGAAGCGCAACTGCTCGCTAGTTTACGGGGAAGCTCGCGCGTCAAAGTCGACGCCAAGTTTCAAGCTCTATCTGAGCGTTTGGAATCGCTTGCGCCCTCTTCTCGGCTTACTGGGCTGGACGATATCACTGTTTCTGGTATCGGAGAGGAAGAGCGCTTGATCAAAGCTGTCAGTAAAAATGAAGGAAAAGGAAGAGACTGCGCTGAAGTCACCTCAGAGGGCTGAAGCGAAAGTGAGAAGAAACGCGGCGTCTGCTCGATGTGGTCAAAGTCTTTTTGCCCGAAGAAGAAGCGAGCGTCTTAAGACTGGCGAAAAGACGCCGCCTGAGGCAAAACGCAAAGGGATCAAAACTGTGACGCCAGCTTCAGCACAAAAAAGGCAAGAAAAAGTGAGGTCGCGATGATGATCAATAATTCAGCCGAGAAGAGCTCTCTTCTCGACGTCTTCCTCTTAGTGGCAAGGAAAAGTGTCTGAAGACCATGGAGACGATGTATCTGACGCGCGCTTTGCGACGAGAAGATGTCCAAGCTCGTGCGGCAAAATAAGGGTGGCATCTTTTCATCTCTCTGTGCTCGGGCATGAGATGGTGGGTGTTGTCTGTGCGCTTTCATTGAGCCGGCAAAGACTGGGGCTTGCCCTATTACCGCGATCGCGCTTTTGCGATCGGCCTAGGATGTTCAGCCACAGGATCTCCTCGGCGCCTTTCTGGCACGAGCAGTGCCGCACCATTCGGCGGGCGGATGATGCCGGAGCACTTTTCCCACAAGAATTTACGCATTCCTTGCCAGTCCAGCTGCGTCGGCTCTCAATTTTTACATGCAGTGGGCGTGGCCAAGGGCGTCCATCTCGCTGGGCGCGATGAAGTAGTCTACGTCTCAGCAGGAGATGGCGCGACCTCGCAAGGTGATTTTCACGAAGCGCTCAATTTCTCCTGTCTGCATAGTTTAAGCGTGATTTTTGTCATTCAGGATAATGGCTGGGCGATATCCGTTCCGTAGCTGAACAGACGGCGGGCGGCACGATCGCCAAAATCGCGCAGAGGATATGAGGGACTGTCTGTCTTTGATGTCGATGGATGCGATTTTGAACAGATTTCGAGGCCATGACAGCGGCTGTTGCAAAAGCGCGCGCAGGCGAAGGTCCAAGTCTAATCGTCGCCAAAGTCCCGCGTACTCGGGCCACACAGCAGCAGCGATGACCCGACAAAATACAAAGATACACAGTGCATCGAACAGGAAAAAGCGAAAGATCCGCTTCCGCGTTTTGAACCGTGGCTCATCGAGATGGGTCTGGCCAGGATGAAGAGTTAGAAGAGCGCAAAAAGTGTTTCCGACAGGTGGAAGAGGCCGCTGCAAGAGGCCGAAGCGATTCCTTTCCCAGCCGCTGCAGACCGCCGCGAAAGCGTATTTTCAAAGAGCATGCCCGCACGCCATACCTGCAGAAGAAGAACAGTTCTGGCGAAGCTGAAGTCGATTGTGATCGTGGATGCGCTGAATCATGCTTTCGATGAAGAGATGAACAGAGATGCACAAGTGGTAGTTTTCGGTCAGGATGTGGCGCATGGGAAGGGCGGAGTTTTTGGCGTCACGCGCCATCTGACAGCCAAATACGGGTGGCAGCGCTGTTTTAATACGCCGCTCGCCGAGTCGACGATTATCGGCATCGCAATCGGTATGTCCTTTGTCTACGGTTTCAAACCTGTGGCCGAAATCCAATTTGCCGATTATGTCTGGACGGGATCAACCAGCTCTTCAATGAACTGGCCAGTATTCACTATCGCTCCGATGGCGAGTGGAACTGCCCAGTCGTCATCCGTATGCCTTATGGCGGATATATTCAGGGCGGACCTTATCATTCTCAGAGTATTGAGGCTTTTTTGGCGCATTGCCCAGGCCTTAAAGTGGTCGATCCCGAGCAACGCGCCGATGCGAAAAGCTGCTCAAATCTGCTATCCGCGACCCTAATCCTGTCGTCTTTTTAGAACATAAAGCGCTCTATCGCCAGCGCGTCTTTTGCGCGCGTCCTGAAACGGGTGATGAAGAGCTTCTGCCTTTTGGCAAGGCGCATGTCGTACGCAAAGGCGACGATGTGACTGTAGTCGCCTGGGGGATGACGGTAGTCATGGGCTTTGAGGCAGCAGAAAAACTGGCTAAAGAGGGCATTTCGGTTGAACTGATCGACATGCGCACGATCGTGCCTTTCGACTTTGAAAGCGTGATGAACTCTCTGCGCAAAACGGGCAAGCTCTTGATTGCACATGAGGCGGCGGGAACAGGTGGCTTCGGCGCCGAGATTGCCGCGAAGGTGGCAAGAGAGGGTTTTCACCTGCTCGATGCGCCAATCGTGCGCGTGACAGGCAAAGACTGCATGGTGCCCTATTGCAAAGATCTCGAAAATGCGGTGCTGCCACAGGTCGAGCAGATCGAGGCGGAGATTCGCAAACTCTCTAACTTCTAAGAACTGGTCGTTCTTTATTGTTCAAGCGGCTTTTGCGTAACTTCACGGGCTTAAACCTTCTGCTCATCTCCTTCATAAGACGCTCATTTAAGCGCTTAAAGCGTTCAACCTTCTGTTGAAGATGTGCTGTATGTTCTATGCGTGAGCGCAAAAGCTTTTCGCGATGCATGAGACGTGCGCAGAGGCTTCCTTGTGTCTTGTAAAGAGCTGCAATCTCACTTTTATCTAAGATCTGCAAAGAGAGACCTTCGGCAGCTTCAGCATTTCTGATGAGCTGATCGAGCGTTAATTCAATCTCTGCTAAAAGCGCTTCTTTTTCTTTGTTCATGCAAATTCTTCTTTTTCTTTTATTTAAACATTGTAATATTCTATGTCAATTTTTAAATTGCTATAATATGATCGGTTTTTGTCCGCTTGCTTCTGGTTCAAAGGGTAACAGCATCTATCTCGGCACGCCGCAGACTAAAATTCTGATCGATGCGGGGATAGGTGTGAAAGTCGTCGAGAAGCGCCTGGCCGAGATCGGCGTTGATTTAGCCGAGATCGACGCGATCTTGATCACGCATGAGCATACAGATCACATTCAAGGCTTGGGAGCGCTGGGCTGCAAGATGCAGATTCCCATCTTTGCCAATCGCGAGACAGCTAGAGGCATTTACGACATCTTAAAAGAGTGTCCCAAGTTCAAGATCTTCTCAACAGGAGAGACGTTCGAATTTGGCGATCTAGAAATTCATCCTTTTTCAATCAAACACGACGCGCTCGATCCAGTGGCCTTCACTATTCGTTTAGAGGGTCTCAAGATGGGGTTCTGCACTGATCTCGGCTTTGCCTCCACGTTAGTCAAGCGCGCACTCATGGGCTGCCACTATCTCTATGTCGAGGCCAACCACCAGCCTTCCATGGTGTATGCCTCTTCGCGGCCAGTCGTATATAAGGAGCGTGTGTTGAGCCGCCAAGGTCACCTCTCCAACGAGGAGTGCGCAGAGCTGCTCGTCGAGGTCTTTCATCCCGGTTTAAAGCATGCCCATCTGGCGCATCTCTCCTCCGAATGCAACAGCGCAGAGCTAGCCCTTCACGTCGTGAGCTCCAAGCTCAAAGAGCAAAACCTAGCTCTTGACTTAGCCATCGCTTACCAAGACAAGCTGAGCAAGGCAATTCTTTTCTAAGCCTGAGAAAAAGCGGCGTCAAGCCCTTGCGGTTCTACACATCTTTTTGTTGCCTTTCCCTAAAAGAAAGGAAAGAAAGGCGGCCTAATGGACGAAGTGGACGGCCGAAAGAAATCCGGATTTCTTCGGCCGTCCACTTCGTCCACTCTCTGTCCATTCCTCTCCTTTGACCACTCCGTCCACTAGGCCGTCTTTCTTTCTGGCTCAAGATTATAGGCAAGAAAAAGATGTGTAGAAGTGCAAGGTCAAGCCGCCGCACTCCAAATCAGAATGGAACAGTTAAGCCGTCGAATGCGAAGCGCACTCTACAAGACAATTTACATGCATCGATGACTTCGTGATGGCAGTGCATCTTGCGGTGTAAATCTTCATCACTATGGATTGGGTCATGGTGGGTCACGATCCAGTCTTTGATGCCGGCATGTTTGATGAGCACAGCGGCATTGCTGATCGATGAGTGCCCCCAGCCCACTTTCTTCAGATACTCTTCTGGAAAATATTGCGCTTCGTGGATCAAAAGATCGCATCCTTTACAAAACTTGATCAGGCTCTCTTGACCTGCCATCAGCGGATGATGCGCATCGATCTCCATCGGGCTGCCATGGTAGCCCATGAGCATCTCATTGTCCGTGACATATCCAATAGTCTTTCCGCCCGCTTGGATTTTAAAGCAGAGAGTGGCGCCTGGATGGTAAGCATAGTGGCTATTAATCGTGATATCTCCAATGGAGAAGGGCACGCCCTCTTGGATGTCTTGGAAGGTAAGTCTGGCGCGGATGTCATCGAGTCTCACAGGAAAGTAGGCGTAGGCGAGCATCTCGGTGAAGAGGTCTTTAGTCGGTTTTTCAAATCCGATAGGCGACCAGATGGTGACGTGGCAATCAGAGCGATAGATAGGCGCAAAAAAGGGGAAGCCGATGATATGATCCCAGTGGGTGTGTCCGATGATCAGATGAATCGATTGAGTCTTCTGCAAAGAGGGCTGGTTGCCGAGAGGGCGGATGCCTGTGCCGGCATCGATGATCAAGAGGTCGTTGCCATGCCGTACCTCCAGACAAGCTGTGTTTCCTCCATAACGGATGTACTCGTTTCCGGAGACGGGATTGGAGCCGCGTGTGCCCCAAAACTTGAGATAAGATTGGGGTTTGTGTTGGCAGGGGATATAAGCATTAGCTACCGAACTCTCGGCTGATTCGTATCCAGAAAAAGGCGGAGGAGTGAGCTTGCCTTCGAAGAAACGGGTAAAAGCCTCAAAGAGTTGTGCAATTTCAAAGGGTTTTTCTAAAAAGTAGTCGGCTCCTGCATGAAGCGCTGCGTGGTAGTTCTGGATCATCGCTTGAGAAGAAGAGATGATGACCCCGACAGATTTTTTGGAGGCGTCACTTTTGAGCTGTTTTAGAATTTCAATTCCATGGATCTGGGGCATGAGCAGATCGATGAGCACGAGATCGGGCTTAAAAGACTCGAGCTTCTTGAGGCATTCGCTGCCCGTGGTAGCAGTTTCAAAGTCGTAAGATTGGCCTTCGGAAGCATGTACAATTTGACGGATGAGCTCTTTGGATGGATCGGCGAGGAGAATGCGTTTTTTCATGCGCCGCTGCTACCATCTGGGGGTGAAGGCGGTTCAGCGATCACGGGCAACTGCTCTTTTTTTTCCAAAAGAAGATCATACAACAGAGACCAATGGTCCCAAAGACACCTGCGACTAAAAAGAGGTTGAGGCGCTGTCCCTTCGTGATCATAAAATCGGGTTCGGTTTCAAGACCGACCAGCGACTCTTCTTTTATGGGGGTTTTTTCTTCAGCGGGTGCTTCGAGATAAGGATCGGCAACTAAGGCATAAGTAAATGTAAAAAGCGAGAAGGCGATCAGGATCAAGGCCGTGAAGCGCAGGCGAGGCAAGAGCTTTTTCTCCACCTCAACTTTATCCGAAGAAGTCTTCTTCATCGATCTGCCCCTTTTTATCTTGGTTTAAAGGACTGTTTAATAAAATGCGCCGGGGTTTGCTGCCTTCTTGAGGGCCGATGACACCTTTGGCTTCGAGTTCATCCATCAGGCGAGGCGGCGCGCGCGTAACCGATTTTGAGTTTTCTCTGTAAAAAAGTTGTCGAGGCGTTTTTGGTCTCAGTGACGATGGTTAGCGCCTCCCGAAAGAGGCTGTCTTTGCCTTCATTCATCTCTTCGCCAGCATCTGTTTTTCATAGCCCATCTTATCAAAAGATTCAATTAGGTAGTTGGGAGGGCTTGTTCGCAGATGAACGCGACGACGCTGCTGATCTCTTCGTCGCTGACATAAGCGCCTTGGGCACGGATGAGATGAGAGCTGCCGGGAGGCAAGAAGAGCATGTCGCCGTTGCCGAGGAGGCTTTCGGCGCCTGTTTCATCCATAATGATTTGCGAGTTGATGCGGCTGGCGACTTTAAAGGCGATGCGCGTGGGAAAGTTGGCTTTAATGAGGCCCGTGATGACTTCGCGTGAAGGGCGCTGGGTAGCTAAGACGAGATGGATGCCGACAGCGCGCGCCATTTGAGCGATCCGGGCAATCGGCGTCTCGAGATCGGAGCTCGAGGCCATCATCAGGTCGGCAAACTCGTCGATGATCGCTACAATCGAGGGCATCTTTTCTGGAACAGCGATGGGCAGAGATGACTCGAGCTCTTTATTGACCTGTGCGGTTATTGAAAGCGGTGATATTGCGCACGCCGAGTTGTTTTAAGATTTCGTAGCGATTCTGCATCTCTTTGACCATCCAGTTGAGCGCAGCATAAGCGCCATGCGGCTTCGGTGATGACGGGCGCGATGAGGTGAGGCAGCTGCGTATAAGGAGTGAGCTCGACCTTTTTCGGATCGATCATGATCAGACTTGATCTCATCGGGTCGCGCATTCATCAAGATCGACATGATGATCGTGTTGATGCAGACCGATTTTCCAGATCCAGTGGCCCCAGCAATGAAGCAGTGGGGCATTTTAGCCAGATCGCTCATCACATTATCGCCGGTGACAGTTTTGCCGAGGAGTATGGGAATTTGAAATTTGCGCGGATTTTGCTGGTAGTTGATCAGCATCTCTTTGAAGCTCACTTCTTGCGGGATGAGGGAAGGGATCTCCACGCCGACGGCTGCTTTGCCTGGGATGGGAGCGATGATGCGGATCGATTTGGCTTGCAAATTCGAGTGCGATATCATTTTCTAGCGCTGTGATCTTTTGCACTTTGACGCCAACAGCCGGATGGACTTCAAACGAGGTGATCGTAGGGCCGCAATGGATGTCGCCGACTTTGGCCTCGATGCCAAAGCTCATCAGCGTCTCTTCCAAAATCTCGGCTTGGCGGCGCAAATCCTTCTTGATCGAGGGCTGATCCACCTTTTTCGGGTTGGTCAAAAGGGAGAGAGGAGGGAGGCCGTAACGCGTAAAGTCGTCTTCTGCACTCTGGGATTTGACCGGCCGCGGTTTCTTTGCGGCGCCTTTGGGAGGCTGAGGCTCTTCGGGAGCGGGCGGCTGAGGGGCGGCCGAAGAGGGCGGATAGAGAGGCTGTGGGAAGCGTTTCGTGAGCGTGTTTTCAATCTCTTGAGGGCTCTGTTTCTCTAGCTTCTCCTCTTTTTTAAACGAAAGAGAGAGCTGTTCGCTGAGTTTACGCGCGAGAGCAGGTGTGCGTTTTAGCTGCTGCCAAAGTGAGAGCAGCTTGATCTCCAGCAGCAGCAAGAATGAGACGAGAGCGGTGGTAGAAAAGGTCAGCCCGATCCCGACATCGCTGAAAAGTTTTTGTAGGTTGAAAGGGGAGAGATCGCGATAGAGGAAATAGAGCGGAGCGCCGCCTAAATAGGTGCGTGTGTAGCCGTGCGGATAGGGCCATTTGAGCAAGATCGATTCACTCAGGACTTTGTTTCCAAACAACGGCTCAGTAGTGTGTTCAGCAATTAGGTTTAGAAGTAGCGAGGCTGAGATCAAAAAGATGGAAAAGTAGATGATTTTCATGGGCAGCTTTTCCAGCTTTTTGGTGCATACAAAGCGCCAACCGGTCCAGCCCAGAAAGAGTGCCACAGGATAGCTCATCAGACCGAAGAGATAGATCTGCAGCCAAGCCATGCCATACCCGATCAGTCCGAGCCAGTTGGCCCCAGGATCTTGCGCATCGAAACTAAATAGCGTGAGGAGTAGCACGAAGGAGCATCCGAGAATCATCAGCCCCTTAGCTTCGGCATGCAGTGCGGAACGTTTTTTTTCGGGTGTGCGACTGGTCATAGTGTTAAAAAGAGGGTTGTGATCAAACCTAATGCGAGGCAGTACCAGGCAAATGGCCTAAGTCTACCTTTTTCTAAAATACGCACAGCAAAGCGCACCATCAGAAAACCTACACAGGATGCACCGAGAAAACCGATAATGCAAGCGCTAACTGGCAGAGTGGCTTCGGCAGGAGGAGAGAGGTAGAGCTTGAGCAGTTCGAGACAATTGCCGCCTAAAACAGTTGGAATCGAAAGCAGAAATGAAAAACGTACCGCCTCTTGCGCACTCCAGCCCAGCACTTGTGCGCATGAGATCGTCGAAGCGCTGCGCGAAATTCCCGGAATCAGTGCGGCGGCCTGCATCGTGCCGATCCAGAGCGAGTCATGCACACTGCGTTTGGTAGAGATGTCTTCGGGGCGTCTCAGTCTGAGGCGCGAGCCCGCGAAAAGAATCAGCGCGGTCAAGATCAGGAAGAAGCCCAGGAAAGAAGAGTGCGAGGCCCAGTCGCGCAGCGGCTTGAGAAGAAAATAGAATGGAAAGAGCGGCACCGTGGCCAGCATGATCATCCAGAGTTTTTTGCGCTCTGTGAGGAAGAGCCTGACGATATCCTGACGTAGATAGAGCAGCAGGGCAAGCAGTGTGCCGAGGTGGCAGACCAGGTCGAAAATGACCAGATTTTCCCCCTCTTGAATGCCTAATAGGAGCTTGGTTAGCTTTAAATGAGCAGATGAGCTGACGGGTAAAAACTCAGTCAGTCCTTGCAAGACTCCCATGATCAAGGCTTCTAATGCTGTCATATAACTTTATTATTAACATAAAAGAATTAATTAACAGAAGACGAAGAAAGGGCGATCGACGGGACTCGAACCCGCGACATTTGGAATCACAATCCAACGCTCTAACCAACTGAGCTACGACCGCCACACGATAGTGATCAGTTGTAGTTTACACCAGCGCTTTTCGTCAAGGAGAAACGACCCCGAGACCGATTTGGAGTGCGGTGGCTTGACCTTGCGGTTCTACACATCTTTTTGTTGTCCAAAATCTTGAGCCGGAAAGAAAGACGGCCTAGTGGACGGAGTGGACAAAGGAGAGGAATGGACAGAGAGTGGACGAAGTGGACGGCCGAAGAAATCCGAACTTCTTTCGGCCGTCCACTTCGTCCATTAGGCCGTCTTTCTTTCCTTACCAAATTAGGCTTATTTTGTTGTTTTTTTTAGCCGGATGGCTGCAAAGAACATGAGGGTTAAGATGATTATTAGGAGGGGAAAGGAGAAATGATGCACTCTGAGGGAGAAGTCGAAGAGGGGGAGGGGGTGTGCGGTAACTTCGAGGAGGGTGGAGGTAAAGCTGCTATTGCAATGATGCAGAAGGGTCCCAAGAGGTGGAAAAATGCAAGAGAAGAGGATTGAAATCAGGAGCAGCAGCATGGAGAGGCTGAAACAAAAAGGAAAAAAGAGATTGTAGATCAGGCTTTGCAGCGGAAACTTGTGAAAGAGATACAAGATGAGCGGCAGAGAGGCTAGATGCACCGCAAGGTTGAGCGCGACGGCTTCGCGGATCAGCGCAGAAAAAAGATAGCCGTGCTGATCGAGAGGTCGCATCTGGGCGATGATCTGTAGCTGGCGCTTCGGTAGTAGCCAGTGCATAGCCTGTCTAAGTGGAGCGTAGAGCAGAAGGATCGCCCATGTGCAGAGGAAGCTCAGTTGAAAGCCCATGTTCGCGATTGAGATAGGCGCGCAGAATATTTCCACGCAGAGGCCTGCGCCTAACGCATTCAGCGCGCTGGTGTTCAGATGGAAAAGGCGGGCGATGAGGAAGATAGCGATGGCCACCCAGCCGCGCACTACTGCCGGAGCACTACCCACAAAAAAGAAGTAGCTGCTCAAGAGAATAAGTAGAAGAATGTAGGTGGTTTTTGGTGGCAAGAAGAGGCGCAAAAAGCAGCCTAGAAAGGCTGCTAGAAGCGCAAAATGAAAGCCTGAAATCCCCAAGATGTGCTGCAGGCCGATCTTCGCAAATTCTAGGGAAAGAAGCCTCTCGTCTAGATCGCCGATGGACAAAGCGACAAAGAAAGCCGCCGCGCGCGGATGCGGAATCTCTTTTTGCAGAAAATGACGCACCTTGTTTTTAGCCGCAAGACGCCATTCAGCCAAGCTGAAGGTTTGGTTAACTGTCTGCCAAGGGAGGTTTTTGCGCGGCTTTAGCACAAAAGTGCGGCCCACCTTTTGCACAAGCTCGCCTTCGATCAGATAGTCGCAATTTGCCAGGGGTCTCTCGGCATTTACCGGAAGGTGCACGCAGCAGGGAATATTGCGCCATTTTATTCCATCTGCAGTTTCGAAGCTTCGCAGAGTGCCTTGATAGAGATAAGAGCGATTGAAGGGCGACTGTGCGATTTTTACCGAATCGATCTCAAAATAAGCTGTTCCAGTTGCTCTTGTGAAGCTCTGCGGCGGGAGTGCGTAGTGGTGCCATACATGAAAGAAGAAGAGTAGCGTTAAAAGAGTCGAAGCGCCGAGCTTTTTCCACTCTTTATGCCGGATGAGTGGCACCCAGAGAAGTGCAAAGGCGAGCGCATACGAGGGATGTGGATAGAGAGCGAGGGCTGCTGCCAGCAGCAGATGACACCCGACGAACAATGCGGGAAACTGTCTCCAAAAGATCGACATGAACCAAATCTGTTAACAGTCACCAAGTTTTGTTGTGCAAAAAATTAAGAATTAAACACCGAGAGCGCCGAGATACACCGAGAAAAAATTAATCTTTGTGTTTCCCCTCGGTATCCTCGGTGCTCTCGGTGTTTAATTCTTCGGTTATTCTTTTTGATTAATAGGCTTTTTCAGTTCGGGGTCGACCGAAGCACGATAAATGAGGCGCACACCGCGCTCACCGGTCAGAAAATGGTAGAACCATTCCATCATGACACCGAGTCGATTGCGGAAACCGATTAGATAGACGATGTGGATAAAGCACCAAGTTAGCCATGCAAAAAAACCGCCAAAGCGCAGTGAGCCGATCATGACCACGGCCTTTGATCTGCCGATTGTGGCCATGCTGCCTTTATCGAAATACTTGAATGGTTTGCGCTCAGTTTTGGGAGTGGCGTTTTTGATTATCTTCGCGACGTAGCGCGCCTGTTGAATGGCGACGGTTGCCACACCCGGCAGCGGCTTTCCTTCGCCATCTTTCGTTTGCGCTGCATCGCCGATCACAAAAATCTCAGGATGCCCAGGAATGGAAAGATCGGGTTCGACAATTGCTCTTCCTGGGCGATCGAGCGGAGTGTTGAGAGTTTTTAATAAAGAGGAGGCTTGGTTGCCAGCCGCCCAAATCACATTGTGCGCTTCGATGAAACGATCTTCAGTTTGCACGCCCTCTTCACTGACGTTGGTTACCTTAGTATTGGTGAGTACGGTAACACCGAGCTCTTCGAGATCGCATTTAGCGTGCAGAGAGAGTTTTTCAGGATAAGTTGGGAGCACGTGGGGAGCAGCTTCGATGAGGAAGATATGGGCTTTTTCTGGTTTGATACGCCGGAAATTTTTAAATAGAGCCGTGTGAGCGATTTCCGCAATTGCACCGGCCATCTCCACACCAGTTGGACCGGCGCCGATCACCACAAAGTTCAAGTATTTAGCCGTTTCGGCTTCGCTGTCTAGGCGCTCAGCCTTCTCAAAAGAGACGAGGACTTGCTCGCGGATCTTCAACGCGTCGGAGATGGTTTTTAACCCCGGCGCAAATTGCTCCCACTGGTCATTTCCAAAGTAAGAGTGGCGTGCGCCTGTGGCAACCACGAGATAGTCATAATCGATGAGCTCGCCATTGGCGAGGGTGAGTTGTTTCAGGTTTTTATCGATAGATGTGACCTCTCCCATGATGACCGTGGTATTCTCTTGCGGGCTTAGAATTTCACGGATGGGGGTTGCGATATCTCCGGGAGAGAGCGCAGCCGTTGCAACTTGATAGAGGAGCGGCTGGAACAGATGGTGATTGGTTTTATCGATCAGCAAAATATCTAATTTTGCTTTTCTCAAGGACTTAGCGACATTTAATCCGCCAAAGCCACCCCCAATAATTACGACTTTTGCATAGTTCATACCCTTTAAGATATCTCGATCCTCGTTTTAAGAAAAGGACCATAACGACAAAGAATATTCTCTGAGAAGGTATTTTATTTTGATTGAAGTCCGCAATAGACATGTCGGGGATAAGACACTACGTGTGCTAATCCCTCCGCACCCGGTTCGTGCCCAAGGTCACTTCACCTGTTTCGCACTTCAAAGGTTCACTGGACCTTCTCCGTGTCTTCAACAGCCCTTTGAGCTTCAATTCGCTTTGCCAAACCGCGTCCTCGGAGGCGGAGTGTGCAAAGCACTACCCCGCCGGCTTCGCCTCTCCTGTGGTGCGGTTTTGCAATAGCGGCTTGAAGCCGCGGGCTGCTCTGGCGCTCCCTCCCCAGCGCTTCGCCTGGGACCCCTTCCGCGTCGCGTCGCAGGACCATCCTAAGATTAAAGAGACTCTCTTAAAATTCTCAGGTTGGTCCTGCGAATTGACATGGAAGGGGCCCCGAAGGGGAGGGAATGCGATGAGTAGCCCGCGGCTGTTTCAGGCAAAGAGCAATCGCACCGCAGTCCCTGGAGTGCTGTGCACGGCGGAGGGGCGAGGACGCGATAGTGCACGAATTTATTCGTGCACGTTGATCGCAGCATGAACAGCTCAAGGGGGGTCGCAGGGGCCTTTAGGCACCCGACAGGTCTATTGAGGACCTAGTTAAGAAAACATCCTTTCAGAGAATACTCTTTGCTATTTTCTTTTATTGCAAAATTCTTTAGGCAGTCTCTACAATTGAGCTTTATGTTTCGAGTGCAAGATTTGTTCGATAAGTATGGTGAAATGCTAGGCCTCACTCCTATTGCGGGAATGCGAGGGATGCAAAAGCAGATTAAGCTCGCCGAAGTGCACCGCCCTGGTCTTGGGCTCTCGGGCTATCTTAAGAACTACGTTGGCAAAAGACTGCTCATTTTTGGCAATGTTGAAATCCTCTATTTAAAAGATCTCGAAAGTCCGAAGAAGCGTGCAGAGCGGCTCGCGGGCATTTTGAAAGCCGAAATCCCGGCCGTAATCGCGGCCGGACGTCATCGTCCGCCTCAAGAGCTGAGCACATTTTGTGAAACGGAGGGAATTCCTCTTTTTCGCACCAACATGAATACCATGAATCTGCTGAGCAAGCTCACTTTTCTATTAAACGAGGCATTTTCACCCACTTTGACAATGCATGGAACGCTGGTCGAAGTTTTTGGAGTCGGCCTGCTGATTCAAGGCGACTCTTCTGTAGGTAAAAGTGAAGCTGCCCTCGGTCTTATCGAAAGAGGCCATCGCCTGGTCTCAGACGATGTTGTGCGCGTACGCACGCGCGAAGGCCCTTACTTAGAAGGCGCAGGTCCAGAACTCACACGCCATTTGATGGAGATCAGGGGCATTGGAATTATCAACGTAGCGCATTTGTACGGGGCTGTGTGTGTACGCGATGATAAAGCCATCGATGTGGTTGTAAAGTTAGAGGTATGGGATGATCGACGTTTTTACGACCGCGTAGGTTTGGAAGAAAAGGTATGCGATATTTTGGGTGTCAAAGTGCCCTATCATATTCTACCCGTAAAGCCAGGACGCGATGTGGTTGTGCTGCTCGAAACTATCGTACTCAATCAACGTTTGAAAAACATGGGTTATGATTCGGCCAAAGAATTTAATGTTAAGCTTCTAGAATCGATTAGGGAAAAACAGTCTCTAAGAGGGCGTGCACGTGAAACTTTCGCAAAAAGTAAAAATTAAAAACTCTCTAGGATTGCATGCACGGCCAGCTACAATAGTAGCTAAGCTGCTTCAATTGTATCGCTCGTCGGTCACCTTCACTTACCGTAAAGAAACGGTTAATGCGCGCAGCATTATGAGTATTCTCATGCTGGCCGCCTCTCGAAACTCACAGATTACGATCACAGTAGAAGGCGAGGATGCTGAAGAGACCATGCAGAAGCTAGTCGAAGCTTTTGAAAACAAGTTCGGGGAATAGGATGGAAGATCAGAGGGAGATCAAGATAGAAGGCGCTCCGGTTAGCGATGGTATCGCTATTGGCACGCCTTTTTTTCTTCCTTTCTCTGACGATGAACAGGCTCCTGAATTTCCCATCACTGTGGGCGAGATCGATCACGAGATCGCGCGCTATCGGCAAGCGCTCTTTTCAAGTCGTGAAGATCTCCAGCAATTGCAGAGCGATTTAGAGAATCAAGGCTCTTTTGAAGCTGTGACGATCATCGATACGCATCTTCAGATGCTCGATGATCCACTGATCACCACACATGTAGAAGAGCGCATTCGACTCATGCAGCGCAATACAGAAGCAGTTTTCCGCTCTGTAATTAAAGAGCTCGAACAGAAGTTTTCCGATGTCACAGATTCCTATTTCCGCGAACGTTTTATCGATGTGAAAGATCTGTCGAAAAGGATCTTAAATCACCTTCGTATCGAACCGGATAAATTCTTAGCTGATATTCCTTTAAATTCGATTGTTTTTGCAAAAGAGCTTGTGCCTTCTCACACTGCGGCTTTGCAAGCCTATCTCGTAGGCGCTTTCGTCACTGAAATGGGAGGGGGAAATTCACATGCGGCTCTGATCGCGCGAGCTAAAGGCATACCTTATGTAGCGAGCATCGATGTTGACGATGTGCAAAGCATGAGCCCTCAAACTGTGATTGTCGACGGCGTTTCGGGATGTGTGATCTTGGATCCTCTTCCGAGCACGCTTAAATTTTACGAGCAGAAACAGAACCAGTTGATGCGTGCCTATCAGCTTTTAGAGCGCGATGTGCATCTCAAAACCGAGACGCAAGATGGTTATCACGTAAGTGTGGTGGCGAATATCTCCAGTTTGAATGAGATCGATCTCGTGCATCAGAATGGAGCAGCTGGCATCGGTCTCTTCCGCTCTGAATATCTCTTTTTGCATCATCCCTTTCTCTTCGAAGCTGAAGAGGAGCAGTTTCTCACCTACCGCGAGCTGGTCGAACGCACGCGAGGTATGCCTGTTGTCATCCGCGCCATCGATCTCGGCGGAGACAAGAGCCACACGCTCAGCGGTGCGCAAAAAGAGGCAAACCCCGTGATGGGCTGTCGCGGCATCCGGCTGCTACTGAGGTGTAAGCAGATCTTTAAAACACAGCTGCGCGCAATCTTAAAAGCCACAGCATATGGAAACATCCGCATCCTACTGCCTTTAATCTCCGATATCGAAGAGTTGCGCGAGTCCAAAGCTATTCTAAAAGAGGCGATGGGCGAACTTGCAGAAGAAGGTGTGGCTTTCAATCCAAATGTGCTGGTGGGATGCATGATCGAGGTGCCATCGGCTGTCTTGATCTGCGATGGTCTGGCGGAAGAGAGCGACTTTCTCTCGGTCGGTACCAATGACCTCGTGCAGTATACGCTTGGCGTGGACCGCAGCAATCCGCTGATGAGCGATCTCTGTTTTCCGGCTCATCCAAGTGTGATTCGGATGATCCAAATGACTTGTGAGTCGGCTAGAACGTATAAAAAGCCCGTTGCGATCTGCGGTGAGATCGCATCGAATCCGATATTCATCCCGCTTTTGTTAGGCCTTGGCGTAGAAGAGTTCTCTTGTGCTCCGCGCTACATTCCACTCGTGAAAAAAGCGATCAGAAGCTGCAGCATGCGCGAGGCGCAGGAGCTTGCTCAGAAAGCGAAGGGAATGAGAACTTCAGCTGAAATTTCCAAGCTCCTTTGCGAAGAGTAGAAGAAACGACCATAAAGACAAGAAGGACTTTTTTGTCGTTAGGGTCGTTATTGTCTTTATAGTCGTTTTCTTAGAGTGGAAAAGAAAAGTTGTTTCCGCCTTCAGACTCTATCTTATTATAACCATCTTGAACAGCTGCCTTAATAAGATCTTGCAGCCCTTCTAGGTCGTTCACATCGACACACTCAGGACGTATTTGAATGCTTTTGAGTTCTTTGTCGCCGTTGAGTGTGACTGTGACCAGTCCGTTTCCAGCCGACCCAACAACCTCTTTAGCTTTCATCTCGTCGCGCATTTTTTCATACTGCTCTTCCATCAAACGCGCTTGCTTTTTCATCTTCGAAAATCCACTACCCATATGAACCTATCTTAATAAATTCTCTGTTGATCTTTTGGCTGGTTTGGGTGCCTTTCGAAGCACCTCCTTCAGCCATATTAATTCTCAATATTGTCTTCAGTCGGTGCTTCAAAATCCACCTCAAACCATTCCAAAATCTCATTCAGAGCCTTTATTAAGATAGGTTCTGAATCTATTTCCTAATTGTTAATTTTGCCTTCTAATTCCACGGCTGCAAAACGCAGGAGCGTATCTATTTTTACTGAGCGTTTAGTTGTGATAGGCTCTCTTTGCGGCGTGAAGGGCAGAGGAGATGGGGTCTCTTTAAACTCTATTACGGCTTCTGGTTTTGATAGTTCTGGTTCTGGCTGAACTTGAACTTCCACAATCTGTATACGCTCTGATACAACTACTGGTTGCTCGGGAATGACTTTTTCTGAGTCAGAGGATCTTCCTTCCAATTCAGATAGGCGTCTGACCAGCGTGTCTAAAGAGACGCGCGAGCGGCTGCGAATAATGTGCAGAAGGATCATTTCCAGAGTTACTCTCTTGAGGGGAGTTTTGGCGAAGTTTTGCCACTCGAGCATGAGGAAATCGAGGAGGTATAAACAGGTGTCTTCGGAATATTTTTCAGCTGAAGCTAGATAGTGACGCTGCTCATCTTCGCTCATCAGCGGCAGAGGTTGGCGCAGCTTGATGAGTAGAAGCACGCGGAAGTGATCCATCAGAGCTTCGACGAAACAGCTTAAATCTCGACCGGCATTGAACAGCTGCTCAGCCAAGCTGAAGGCAAAAGAGGTATCTCCATTGAAAGCCGCTTGGTCGAGCTGAAAGAAGGCGTTTTTAGGCGTAAGACCCAGATGTCTTAGCACCTTCTCTTTAGTGATCGCGCCATCTGCATAGCAGGAGAGCTGATCGAGCAGGGACTCGGCATCGCGCAGCGAGCCTTCTGCGCGCTGGGCGATGAGATAGAGAGCTTCGTTTTGGATGTCGATTTTAAGTTCCTGCGCAATGGCCGAAAGTTTCTGTATGCAAGCCTCGTCAGAGATGCGCGAGAGTTCAAAACGCTGGCAACGGCTGGCGATTGTGGATGGTACCTTGTGAGGTTCGGTGGTGGCGAAGAAAAATTTTATCTTAGGAGGAGGCTCTTCCAAAGTTTTCAAGAGGGCGTTGAACGCCTCCTTGGTCAACATATGCACTTCATCGATGATGTAAATTTTATACTTGCCAGAAGCGGGAGAGTAGCCGACGGTCTCATTGATCTCGCGAATGTCGTCGATACCGCGATTGGAAGCGCCATCGATCTCGATCACATCGAGGGATCTGCCGCTGCTGATCTCTAGGCAGGAGGGACATGCATTACACGGTTCTTGCGCAGCATCGAGCTTGTGGCAATTTAAGGCTTTGGCAAAGAGCCGGGCCAAAGTTGTTTTGCCTGTTCCTCTGGATCCACAAAAGAGGTAAGCGTGCGCGAGACGCTCAAAGCGCAAAGCATTTTTTAGAGTAGTGACAATCGCCTCTTGCCCGACCATAGCTTTGAAAGTCTGGGGGCGAAAACGACGTGGAATGACCTGGTATTTGGGCGGATTTTGCATAGTATAACTATAGTTGATATCCCTTAAATCATGCAGCGTTTAAATATTTTTTACAACGTTCAAAATTGCTTCCTCTGCTAATATCAAGTTATATGGAAAATGTGTTGTCTGAACAGGCACGTGGAAAGGGTTTGCGTCTCTTAGTTGGCGTCTTCTTTCTGGTCGTGCTCTCATTCTTTTTTCATTTTCGCAAGGAGTATGTTCAGCCTTTGGAAGTCGGCACGGTCTCTTCGTATTTTATCACTAGCCAGATCGATTTTGATTTTCCAGATGAAGAGGCCACCACTCTTCTGAAGCAGGAAGCCGCCAAAGACATCGGATCGATCTACGCAACCTGTGTACACGAGGTCAAAAAGAGATGTGCAGAAGTCGGATCGAAAATCCGAGACGAAGCTGCTTGGCGCGACAATTTCCCTGAAATTCCTTATGAGAAGATGGCGCAGAGTATCGAGTATATCGAACATGTGCTTCTGCAGGCTCGCCTGACCGATGCCCGCACTCTTCACCGCGCTCAAACGCTCTTTCCAGGTGACACTCCGCTTCTGCTTTCAATCGCAGCTAAAGAGGGCAAGTTATCCAAAGATTTTTGGGCCAAAATCCAAGATAGCCTGAGCGCAAAGGTTGGTCTGGATAATAAAGCATCTAAGTATCTGCTCTCTTTCTTTGCCGACACAGCCTGGGAACTCGAAGAAGATGATCTTGCAGAGAGAAATTTCCGCGAGAGCGCAGAGCGCGCCATCGGCCCGAAATTGACGCGGGTGACAGCTGGCAGTCATCTCATCCGTCCAGGCGAGCGCGTCTCGTCTAGACACATGGCCATGTTCGATGCGATGAACGAGACGATCCGCAAGACCAAAGAGCCCTGGTATCCGCTCTCATTTTTGGGAAGCGCGATCTTCGGCGCCTTCTTTACGTTTTCAGCCGGCATCTTTTTGCGCCGCCGCCATGCCAAAGTCTACCAGAGTCTGCAGCAGATCTCTCTCTTGCTGGCCATCGTGCTCATCTCGCTGATCTTTTTTAAAGTAGGCGAACAGTTTCTCTTTGGTTCTGGTAAGGCGTTTGCCGATCTGATCCGCTATCCGCTGGTCGTGCCTTTTGCCACAATCTTAATCACCATTTTCATGGGCTGGGAGATATCTCTTTTCATATCGCTCTCCTTGACTGCGGCTTTGGCTTTAAGCGCGCCAGGCGATCAGGTGAGAGTTTTCATCTTCAACGCTTTCGCCTCATTTGCGGCGCTACTCAGCTGCACGCGGCTGCATAAGCGAAGAGAAGTCTTTGTGATTTGCGGTAAGATTTTCATGAGTACACTGCCTGTGCTGCTCGCATTCCATCTTTGGGACTACACGCTGCTCAGCTCAAGTCTTTTAATCGACATCAGCTCTTCGTTCGCTTTCCTCTTTTTGACTGCTGCGTTTGTCGTCGGATTTTTGACTGTGGTGGAATCTCTATTTCCGATTGTGACTGACATGGCGCTCATCGAATACATGGATCCACAGCACCCCTTACTGCGTAGGCTTAGCGTCGAGGCCCCAGGCACATATCAGCATAGTCTGGTGGTGGGCAACTTGGCCGAATCGGCCGCACGCGCTATTGGCGCCAACGGCCTCTTCTGCCGCATCTCGGCGCTCTATCACGACGTGGGCAAGCTATTCAATCCCCACTATTTCACCGAGAACCAGCTAGGCGGATTTAACATGCATCAGCTGCTCACACCGCTCGAGTCGGCGCAAGTCATCATCGCACACGTGCAGGAAGGTGAGCGCCTGGCGCGTAAACACCGTCTGCCTCCTCCTTTCATCGACATCATCCGCGAACACCATGGCACACAGCTGGTCTATTGTTTTTGGGCCAAACAGAAGGAGCTCAATGCTCAAGATGGAGAAATGGTCGATCAGCAGCGTTTTTGCTACGCTGGGCCTAAGCCGCGCACCAAAGAGTCTGCCATTATCATGATTGCCGATACCATTGAAGCCGCTTCACGCAGCCTCGAAGAGGTGACTGAAGAAGAGCATCGCAGCCATGATCGAGCGCCTCATCGATGAGAAGATTAAAGACGGTCAGTTTGAATCCTGCGAGCTCTCGTTCGAAGAGCTCGAACGCGTGAAAAAGTCGATGATCCAGTCAGTAGTAGTAGCAAACCACCTGCGCATCAAGTATCCCATCAAGAATTAATTTAAAAAATCGTTTCTTTAATTGATTTTAAAGCGTTTTTGCTTTAAAATATTTCTAATTATGATTATTGATTATTCTATTTCAAGTTATTCTTTAGCGCCTTTTGAATATGGATATAGACATATTGGTTTAGCCATCACCAACCAGCTGCCTTTCGAGATTTTGGGGCTATTGGAGAGGGTCGGCCATTTTGTCTTAGGTCTGCTTCTATGCATTCCCGTTTTGGGACATCTTGTAGCGCTGGCAGATTACTATTTAAATGATCGCGTGCGCATTCTCTATCTGCACGATGAGCTTCCCTATCATAGAGGTATGGCGCACGGCCAATTCTTTAAAAAAGAGATCCAGCTGATTTATGCGCTGGTCAGACTGATGGCAGAAACTCAGATTGCTCGACGCGGACGAGATTTTTTTGAACGTGCTGTAGAAGAGTTTCAACAGTCGCTCGACCATGATATTCTTACTGAAATGCAAGGTCTTTCCGAAGGATCAGAAGTGCCCCTTGATCAGATCTTTCAAGCGCATGCTTACGTCGACATTTTTGCTGGAACATATGGTTGTAGCGCTGTCGCATCTACTTTTGCTGAAAACGGCGCGCCGCTTGGGCGCGTAGCGTGTACGAACCATTTTTTTGGAGGAGAACCCAATGCAGATTCCGCTCAACGTTATGCAACTCTGACAACAGGCCGCCTGGCTCCTACCGTCGAATCGCACATGGGCCTGCTTTCACAAACCGTACGAAATGATACGATCCAATCGATAGTTTTTGATCTGCAGACGGACGAGCTCGTCTACAGCGCAGCCTGGTCTCAGGCAGCCTGCAAAACATATACACGCATGCGTCCCTTTGAAGGCGAACGTCCTCCTCCTCTTCCTTCTTCCGGGGGATCGAGACATACTTTCATTGCGCGCAATTTAGATTGGCCATGGCAAGTGCTTGCGCCATATACGACTGTTCTTGTAAATGGCTCGACAAGAAATAAAAATGAATTTATAAACATCTCCTTTCCCGGTTTTATCGGAGTATTGACAGGAGTGAATAGATCTGGTGTTGCCTTGGCGTGCTGCCAAGCAGGCTCAGAGAGAAGCGGTGCGGGGTTGCCGAATACGCTACTCTTTAGACAACTCTTGGAGAGGGCAAGCAGTACAGATGAAGCAATTGAAGAGCTAACGAAAACAAGAGCAGGCTCATCGATGAATTTGCTCATCGCTTCGCCTGCAAAGATTGCCAGAGTCGAACTCCATCCCGAACGTTCGTGCAGTCTGATATCCGGCGGGTTTATTAATGTGATTAAGGAGATTTAATTGTATGGCTGTTGCAGTAGTTGCTAACCAAAACGAACCTAATGAACTCGCTCATGTACTCATAGGTACCGGAGTAGGAGCATTAGCTGGCATGATGCGTATTCCAGCCGCTATGACTGCCGGAATCGCGCCGGCGGCCGTTGGCGCTGTGTTCGGTGGGACGTTTACAATGAGTTATCTTCTGATCGACCGGGGATTAGAAGCTCTCATCGGAAATGGTGCTTTAGCTCGCATCATTCGTCTGGTTGCAGCCATCATCGGCAGCGTCGCAGTTGCCACGAGTGTGACTACCGCGCTAACGGGTGTAAGTCTAACTTTTTCTTCTGGTTTAGCCCTTGGCCTGGCAATGGCAGTGACGGCGATCGTTCTTCCCTTGCTAGCATGCTGTTTAGTTCCGTGCGTGCCTTTCATGCCTTTTATTGCATGCGGAATTCTGATCGCTGCTACTCTATAATTTATTGGTTTTGATCATCAGATCCAGAGGACGGAATCCCTCGAGCGCTAGCGTCTTGGCGCAGTGTGCTTCAAGTGCAGCCATGTCCGCGTCGCGGATGATCTCGGTCGCATCGGGTTTGCCTTTTAATTTCTTTTGATAATCTGCCGCAACGCAATTGTATCTGTCGTGATCAGTTTCATGCGCTGCAAAGAAGTGCATCTCCACCTGATTTTGAAGGCAATAATCCGTAGGTAAAGCGCGCTCGATCTTTCCCAGAAAGGCGTCTAAGTCGCGCGAGTAGGTTTCGAAGTCAGACCTTTCATACTTCTTTCCAAACGTAGAAGAGATCGGCGGAAGTGACGGTTCAACCGGATACACCTTTACCACCGCGCTGATTTTACAGGGAAAGGTAATATCGGAAAAAAACAGGGTGCCTTTCCAATCGCGTATCTCGCTCTCAAATCTAGCTAGGCGATTCGGGCGAGACGCTTCGCGATTAGAGTGCGAGAAGCCCTCTCTGCCCAAGCACCAGCCAATGGCTATGGCGATCAGCGCAATCAAACATTTACCCACGCAGAGCAGGCCATCCCAAACGATTTTTAAACAGTTGTCCCAGTCGAAAGATGCGGCTGGCTGCGCTTCCAAACGGTCAGGCTGGGGAGCTGGACGCGGAGGAATATTGAGCGAATCGAGTGCCTCGCGTAGTCTCGCCGCTTCAGCTGCGTTTAGTTGAGATTGTGATGGATCAAAACGTGTAGACACAGCGTCTCTCTTTTAAGGTGTGACATCGCCGGAAGTCTGACCTCTGAGCGCACGATGCGTGCTGCAAAGGCGATCGATCGCTGCTCGATCGACCTCTTGCACTAGATCGTTGCCTTCGCTGGGCCTTCCGTTTCTCCACTCGTAAGTGATCAGAGTAAATCCCTCATCATCAGGTTTTCGATGTGTGGCAATGAGGTAGAGTAGCACTTCATCTCGGGGATTAAATTCCTCTGTGAAATCGAGCCAGATACGTCTAATGTAGCTGTCGACTTGCTCACGGAAATCTGTAGGGATTACTTGCTGATCCAAATAATAGTGTCTGCCAAACGTATAAGAAAAACGCTCTCGATTGGGCTCTGCAGCAGAATAGATTTTGATTACCCCATGGAACTTACAAGGTTTTTCAATATTTTGAATAAAAGCCAGTTCTTTCCAGCTATTGATCACTCTTTCAATTTCTTCGCGGCTATTATTAGGCAGCGCTTCGCCTCTTATCTCAGCACGCACGAGATCGTCGAGTGATTCGCCACGCCAGCATCTGCCGATGAAGATGTTGACCAAGGCGACCAAACATTTACCAAACCCAAAGATACAGTGGAGAATCTGCGAGAAACAATCAGCTAAGCTCTCGAATATACCCATCGGTTCCACTTGAGCTGGTCTTTGAACTTCGAGGGTATCGTGTGTCTCGGGGCTGCCGGTTGGACCCCCACCTTGTGTAAGATCTATCGCAGCGTGGAGGAGTGGTGGGGGATTTGCTCCATTACTTTTTACTTCATGAGCCATATTAACTCCTTGTCTCAGCTGCTGGCGGAGCATCTACTGTGATCGCAATGGGCAAGAGATCTTCACTGTCTTGTCCTGCGAAGACGCTAGTAATTCTGCAATAGCCTTAATACCTTCTAGCGTTGAACCCGTGGCACTGCCAGAGCCGTTATTTCCAATATGGGCAAAGTTATATTTTCCATCGGCGCGCTAATGTACAGACATGAAGCCAAACTCTATATGTCTGAGATTAAAATTCGCTGGCAAATCTGTCTCGATCCGTCTTGCGAAGTCGTCAATCCTTTGAACGTAATCTTGCATCTGGTTTCATGTTGCTGCCTATGCTCAAATGTAAGCGGTTGCTCTAATGCTCTGGCAGGATAGAGTTTGATGATAGCGGTTATCTTGCAAGGATATTCGATGTTATTGGTAAAATGCGGATCACTCCACCGGTTGAGCACTCCCACCCGGATTCGCTCGAAGGGAGTTGGGAGTCGAATTGCGGTGCGGATCAGCGGGCCGAGCTCTTCGCCACGCCAGCACCAGCCAATGAGGATATTGACCAAGCCGACCACACAGTTAGCCGCACAGAGAACACATCTCAGAACGCGTTGAAACAAGCCTGAAAGGAATTGGAGCACGCCGCCAGTTTGCGCTTGAGCCTCCGGATGCGCTTCAAGCGCATCCCGCACAGCAGGCGCGTTAGCGGGTCTGGCGGCATCAGTTTGAGCCTGTGGTGCTGCCAAAGGTGCTACAGGTGGAGCTGCTGCGTTACCATTTACTTGAGAAGTCATATTAACTCTTCGCCTCCGCAGGTGGAGCGTCTACTGTGATCGCAATGGGCAAGAGATCCTCAGGGTTTTGTCCTTCGAAGACGCTAGTAATTCTGCAATAGCCTGTAATACCTTCTAGTGTTGAACCCTTGGCACTGCCAGAACCGTCGTTGTCATTGCTGACAAAGTTATATTTTCCATCGGCGCGTCGGTGTACGGCCATGAAGCCAAACTCTGTGCGTCTAAGGTTAAAATTCGCTGGCAAATCTGTCTCGATCTGTCTGGCGAAGTCGTTGAGGTCTTGAATGTAATTTGCGCTGGTTTGATGTTGCTTTATATACACAAAAGGCGGCAGTTGTTCTGATGCTCCGGCAGGATAAAGTTTGATGATAGCGGTGATCTTACAAGGGTATTGAATGTCAAAGGTAAAAAATGGATCTTTCCATCCGTTGATCACTCTCTGAACGCGATCAAAAGGAGTTGGAGGCCTCTCTTCTCCATGAATCGCCGTGCGGATCAGCGGGCCGAGCTCTTCGCCACGGCACAAGCCAATGAGGATGTTGACCAAGCCGACCACACAGTTAATCGCACAGAGAACACATCCCAGAGCCCGTTGAAACAAGCCTGAAAGGAATTGGAGCACGCCGCCAGTTTGCGCTTGAGCTTCCGGATGCGCTTCAAGCGCATCGCGCACAGCAGGCGCATTAGCGGGTCTGGCGGTAGCAGTTTGAGTCTGCGCTGCTGCTTGCGTTGTCGCCAAAGGTGCTTCAGGTGGAACTGCTGCGTTACCATTTACTTGAAAAGCCATATTAACTCCTCCTCTCAGCTGCTGGTTGAGCGTCTACCGTGATCGCAATAGGCAAGAGACCTTCAGCATTTTGTCCTTCGAAGACGCTCATAAGTCTGCAATAGTTTTGAATACCTTCTAGCGTTGAACCCGTGGTACAGCCAGAGCCGTTATTTCCAATATTGGCAAGGTTATATTTTCCATCGGCGCGCTGATGTACAGACATGGAGCCAAACTCTATATGTCTGAGATTAAAATTCGCTGGCAAATCTGTCTCGACCCGTCTTGCGAAGTCGTCGATCTTTTGAACGTAATCTGCATCGGTTTGATGTTGCTGCCTATGCACAAAAGTCAGCGGCTGTGTTGATGCTTCAGCAGAAGAGAGTTTGATGATTGCAGTGATCTTACAAGGATATTCGATGACTGAGGTGAAAAATGGGTGTTTCAGATGATAGAATGCTCTCTCACGGACTTGCTCAAAGGGAGTTGGAGGCCTCTCTTCTCCATGAATCGCCGTACGGATCAGCGGGCCGAGCTCTTCGCCACGGCACAAGCCAATGAGGATATTGACCAAGCCGACCACACAGTTAACCGCACAGAGAACACATCCCAGAACGCGTTGAAACAAGCCTGAAAGGAATTGGAGCACGCCGCCAGTTTGCGCTTGAGCTTCCGGATGCGCTTCAAGCGCATCTGGCGCTGCAGGCGCATTAACGGGTCTGGCGGTAGCAGTTTGAGTCTGCGCTGCAGCCTGTGGTGTTGCTGATGAAACTGCTGCGTTACCATTTACTTGGGAAGCCATAATAATTATCCATTTTAAGTTTGAAGCCCTTCAATTATCTCATGAAGAGTTGGATAAAAGCAAGATAAGCAAATTATTTAGTTAACACTGAAGGAACGACATTTGCTTGTCGTTATAAACGTTTCTTTTGAATTCTAGGCTCTAGGGTCTTTCTCAAGATAAAATGCCTTAACTTTGCTGGAAAGAGCTGAAGCACTAAGATCGCAACCCTGGAGCGCCAGTCGAAGGTGTACTGGCTGTGGCCCTTTTCGATCTGCTGCCAGATATGTCCGGCGGCTTCTTCGGCTGACATGGCCCATAAAGCTTTTTTTTGATAAAAACCTTTCGAAGCGCGATTTTGAAAGTCGGTGGCGATCTGACCTGGGCAGCTGCTCAGCACGCGGATGCCTTGAGGCCTAAGTTCAGCATCAAAGCCTTGTGAGAACTGATTTACGAATGCCTTGGTTGCCGCGTAAATGCAGAAGGTGGGGTAGGTGAGAAAAGCCGCGGCCGAGGCGATGTTGACGATCGTGCCCTTTTCGCCTTGGACTTTTAAAATGCGCGCGGCTTCGATGCTGATTTCCACCAGCGCTTGCACGTTAACTTCGATCATGGCTTGAGACTCTTCGTCACTCTGGTTTAGGACTTCGCCATAAAAACCGAGTCCAGCGCAATTGATGATGAGATCGGGCGTTCTTTTACGCATGAGCAAGAGAAGTCCTTCGCGCTCTTCTGGGCGTGTGAGATCGGCTGCGAAGATGGTCACAGGCACTTTGACTTGAGCTTGCACTTCGAGCAAGCGCTCAGTGCTGCGCGCCGTCAGCAAGAGTGGGATGCCCTTGGCAGCCAAAGTATACGCTAGCGCTTTGCCAAGACCGGAGCTCGCGCCGGTGATCAGCGCCAGTTTAAAACCATTGTGCAGCGATTTTGTTTGGATGTTAGAGGCGATGCCTATGGAGCTCATTGTAATTTCGCTTCTTGTTTGAAGCTGTCGATGAGTTGATCGAGCCTTTTTTCACAGGCTTGGATGCCTTGATCGACCGAATCAAAAGTTTTAAGCCGTGTTCCGGCATAGAGTTTGATTTTGGGCTCGGTGCCAGAAGGTCGGAGGATCAGTTTGCTCTCATCTTTAAGGCGGAAGAGGAGCACGTCGGATTTAGGCAGCGTGAGTAGTTCCGTTTTGCCGCTGTCGACAAAAAGCCGTTCATGTTTGAGATAATCTTCGATGATCACAACTGGCTGGCCGCCGATTTTTAAGGGAGGATGCTTGCGCAAGTTGCTCATCAAGGCAGCGATCTGCTCCATCTCTTCTTTGCCAGACGCGAAATTGACCGAGTACTGCTTTTCACGGAAGATGCCGAAGGTTTTATAGATGGATTCTAAACGATCGACGAGCGTTTCGCCTTTAAGCTTAGCATCGAGGGCCATCTCCGAGATGAAACAGCTGGCGCTGATCGCGTCCTTGTCTCTGGCCACCGTGCCGATCAAAAAGCCATAAGACTCTTCGGCTCCGAAGAGGAATTTGTAGCCTTTTTTGGAGAGCTCCCATTCGTGTATCTTCTCTCCAATGTATTTGAAGCCAGTGAGCACTTCAAAACAGGGAAGGCCATAAGCGGTGGCGATAGTCTTCATGAGATCGGTGGAGACGATGGTCGTGACAAAGGCTCCTTTGGGAGGCATTTTTTGTCTCGCTTTAAGCGTCTCACAGATGAAATGCACGCTGAGCGAGCCGACCTCATTGCCCGTGAGGATGACCGGTTTTCCTTTGTGCATCGCCACGAGGCCTGTGCGGTCTGCGTCAGGATCATTGGCTATTAACAGATCGCCATTTTTCTTTTGCAAGAGAGCGATGCCGAGCTCTAAGGTTTCTTTAAACTCAGGGTTAGGGAATTTAACAGTTGGAAAGTCGCCATCGGGCTTAATCTGTTCTTCGACATAAGAGACGCTGGTAAAGCCCCAATCGTCCAGAGCTTTGGGTATGAGCGTAATGCCTGTGCCATGCAGGCTGGTGTAACAGATGTGCAGCTTTGCGCCTGACGCGCGATTCTGCTCCGGGAAGAATTGCAAAGGACGAATGGCGTTGAGATAGTCCAGGTCCAACTCTTCGCCTACCATCTTAATCTGTGGAGATTCTAGCTCGGCGAGTTTGACGTCTTCGGGCTTGGTCACACGGCTCACCTCGTCGATGATCGCCCTGTCATGCGGGGAGACGACTTGTGCGCCATCCTTCCAGAAAACCTTATAACCGTTATACTCAGCCGGATTGTGCGAGGCGGTGATCATCACGCCGCACAAGCATTTTTTCTGCCTTACGGCAAACGAGACATAGGGAGTTGGGCGCAGCTGTTTTAAAAGCAGCACAGAGATGCCGTTGCCGGCTAGCACGCGTGCTGTCTCTTCAGCAAAGAGACGCGAATTATGGCGTGAGTC
Organism: uncultured Chlamydiales bacterium; assembly: GCA_963709365.1. Lineage (GTDB taxonomy): Bacteria > Chlamydiota > Chlamydiia > Chlamydiales > Rhabdochlamydiaceae. The sequence continues at coordinate 1,442,283 of CAVPVU010000002.1, read as the reverse complement.
GTAACCGATCACTACGCGGTGCGGCCCCTTTTGATTCAGGATATAGTTGGCAAGACCTTGCGTGACCATGCGGATGGTGTACTGATTGAGGCGGTTTGTGCCCACGCCCATGAGTGCGCGGATACCACCCGTGCCAAAGCCGAGATTGGTATAGAAGGCGTCTTCTAACGCTTTAGGATCTTTTTGCTGGAGAGTGCGGATCGTCTCTTTGGTCTTTGCATCGTAAGGACCGTTTAGCCACTCTTCGATGCGCTTCTTAGTCGCAGAATCAAAAGCCGCAGGATTGGCCATCACTCATCTCCCATTTTTAAAGACTCTTCTATCACTTTTAGAGGAACAAGTGAAGCATCTTTATGGTTGATGCCTTCGCAGCGTTTGGCGGCGCGCTGCCACGCCTCTGGAGAGGCGAGATTTTCTGGCCACCAAGGAAAGGTACGGCATTGCGTGGGCCGAGCGTGATATACGAGGCAGCGGCGCTCTTTCAAAAAGACGCAGTCGTAGGTTTTCTGATGTTCTAAAAGCGAAAGCCGGCCGGCAATCTTGCGCGTATATTTCTTCACAAATTCTTCTTCTGTGATTTTCAGTTCTTTGGCCATGGCGGCGATCTCAGCGTCATTTAGCCAGACATAACCTGGCGAGCCAGTACAGCACTCTCCACATTCGGTGCATCCGAATTTCAAACCATCTTTAAACCAAGGGAGTCGCTTCGCTGTTTTTTTCTCTGTCATATTAGCTGGAATCTCTGCGTTTCTTGTGCCTGCCACTGGGAATTTTTCCACGCATAAGGCTCAACTTGGCACGATTTCTTATCGATGTCAATCAGCAGAAACGAACCGTCGATGTGGTGTGAGACGCTTCCGCTGTCGAGTATAATAGGCAGGCCACTGGCTTGTAGGTTGGCGATCGTCTGCCGATGCGAATGACCATGTAAGTAGAGTTTGATGGCGGGATATTTGGCGATCAAGTTGCGCAGAGCATCTCCGCGGACTAGCGCCTTGTAGGGGCCTTCGGTATCAAAGAAGGGGAAGTGGTTGACGAGTATGATCGGCCGTTCGCGTGGAAGAGTGGCAAGGGTCATCTCTAGACGCTCTTCGATCTCAGGCGAGAAGTAGCCGCGCGAAGAGATGAGGCTAGTCGCAAGCGCAGTATCGAGCGCGATCAAGAACCAGCCATTGGACAGTTCTTTCACAGCGATGCCATGCGCGCTTAAGTCGTAAGGAGATTGCGCGAACTTCGATGCAAAAAATCGGTAGAAGTGGCGTTTTTTGTAAGCAGTTTTAGTGTAATGGTCGTGATTGCCTGGTATCGTGACCACTTGCATGCCCTGCTGAGCCAGGGAATCGACGAAATCTGCGGCTAAGCGAAATTCACGCGGCAGCGAAGTACAGGAAAGGTCGCCCGAGATCAGAACTAGATCGACATGCAAACTTTTGAACAGTTCGGCTAGAGGCGCCAACTGCTCGGGCCGAAATTCGCGCTTACGGCAGAAAAGGAGATTGAGATTTCCCAGCCATCTCTTTGAAAAGAATTGCAGAGGATTGAAGGTCGCCTTGGAAAAATGCAGATCTGAAATATGAGCAATACGCAAAGAAATGACCCTGGGTAAGTTGTCTTTATTTTACCCTAGCGGCCGGTTCTTTTGGTGAACTTTTTTGTGTTAATTACTTTTTTAACTGCAGTTTGTTTTTGTAAATTTTTAATCCAACGCTTACCCTCTGGGTGAACATGTGCGGGAGCAGAGTTAGTGAGGGGTTGTCCAGGCGTAGTACGCTTATGAAGTATTTTAGGATGTTCGAGTTTGCGGGGGACTTTACGAGGGTTGTGCTCTTCAACAGCCAGCTCTTTCTCAGCGCGGGCCATCCTCGCGGTGGGTTTTGGAGAGTGGGGGATCGGAAGTGTAGGCGTGGGGGCCAAGTGGACTTCGGCCTTTCCCTTTTTATCGATCTCTTTAGCCATTTTCTTGGCAAGTCTATTGTTGAGGGGGGCCTTTTCTCTGTTCATAAAACCTCAATGTTATATTGTATTCTTAGGCTGCAGTTAAATTTATAACAGCATTAATTGCAATGTATAAACAGATTTCTCAAGAAAGATGGCGCTGGCAGGAGTTCATCCCTAAGTTTTGGATCTGCCTGCGAGAAAAATATAACTTAACAGTTTTCAAGAAAGACCTACTCGCCGGCATTACGGTAGGGGTGGTGGCGCTGCCGCTCGCCATGGCCTTTGGCATCGCGTCTGGCGTTACTCCAGCACAGGGTCTTTATACGGCGATTGTCGCGGGTTTTCTCATCTCACTTTTGGGAGGGAGCCGTGTGCAGATCGGCGGACCCACGGGCGCTTTCGTGGTGATCGTGTACGACATTATCCAAAGACATGGTTATGACGGGCTAATCATCGCTACCTTTTTGGCGGGCATTTTATTAATCGTGATGGGGCTGTGTCGCATTGGCAGCTGGATCAAATATATTCCCTACCCGCTCATCACTGGATTCACCAGTGGCATCGCTGTGCTGATTTTCTCTTCGCAGATCAAAGACTTTTTTGGGCTGACCATGAGCACGCCGCCGGGAGATTTTATCGAAAAATGGGGAGCGTATTTTCAGGCGCTGCCCACGCTTGATCCTACGACTCTTTCAGTGGGTTTGGGCACGCTTGTGCTGATCATCCTTATCCGCCGTTTCGTGCCAGTGGTACCCTGGGGCATCACGTCGATTTTCGTGGCAACCGCCATTTGTATGCTCTTTGGATTGAATGTCGAGACGATTCACACGCGTTTTGGAGAACTTCCACGCACGCTGCCGTTTCCTTCTCTTCCGGCATTTCATTTGAACTTTGCCGACTTTCGCGAACTTGTTCCCGATGTTATGGTGATCGCGTTTTTGGCTGGAATTGAATCTCTGCTCTCGGCAGTAGTAGCTGATGGCATGATCGGCGGACGCCATAAGTCGAATTGTGAACTAGTCGGCCAGGGCGTGGCTAATTTAGGATCGGTGATCTTTGGAGGCATTCCTGCCACTGGAGCGATTGCGCGCACAGCCACCAACGTCAAGTCTGGCGCTAAAACTCCCATTGCTGGGATCGTGCATGCGCTTACACTTTTACTAATCATCCTGATTTTAGCTCCGCTGGTCAGCGCCATTCCACTCAGTGCGCTGGCTGCAGTGCTGGTCATGGTGGCTTGGAACATGAGCGAGGTTGAGCATTTCCGCCACCTGTTTAAGGCCCCACCGGGCGATACAGTGGTGATGCTCGTGACCTTCTTCCTGACGATTTTCGTCGATTTGACTGTGGCAGTGGAAGTGGGCATGGTCTTTGCTGCATTTTTATTCATGATGCGCATGAGTCGTCTTGCAGGCACTGTTTCGCATGCACAATTATTTCAAGAGTCCATCGACGAATTTCCTGAGAAGCACGATCCTGATGCCATCTCAAAAAAAGAGGTGCCCAAAGGCGTGGAAGTTTACGAGATCAGCGGACCATTTTTCTTCGGTGTGGCCGACAGCTTAAAAGATGTACTGGAAGGAATGGAGTTTCCACCCAAGGTATTCATCTTGCGCATGCGCAAAGTACCAGTCATCGATGCCTCAGGCATGTACGCTCTCAAGGAGTTCTACGCTAAGTGCAAACATCAAAACACTACGCTTATCCTCTCTGGCGTGCAGAAAGAGCCCGCGAAGAGCATCAGAAATTTCGGTCTCGAAGAGCTCGTTGGTGAGGAGAACATCTTTTCACATATCGATCCTGCGCTGAAACGAGCTCGTAAGATCGTGGAGAAATAAGGGAAAGACAAAAAAAGGCCCCTTGCTATAATTTTTTCCTTTAAAAAGGAGGTCTTATGCAAAGATCTGTGTGGCTGGTACTCTGTTTTCTCTGCTTTTCTTTCTCTTCGTTGACAAGCGCTGAGGCGAAACGAAACCTGTATCCGCCTATCGAGCCGAATCAAACTGGATATCTATCCGTGGAAGGCGGTCACACCATTTACTGGGAAGAGTGTGGCAATCCAAATGGCAGGCCGGTACTTTTTCTGCACGGCGGACCTGGCATAGGCACCATGCCCTATCATCGCTCCTTTTTTAATCCAGATCTCTACCGAATTATTCTATTCGATCAGCGGGGATGCGGCAAAAGCTTGCCATTCTCCAAGCTTGAAAATAACACCACTTGGGATCTGGTCGATGATATTGAGCGTTTGAGAGAATATTTAGGCGTGGAGCGGTGGGTGGTCTTCGGCGGATCGTGGGGCAGTACTTTAGCGCTTACTTATGCGATCGAGCATCCTGAACAGGTCAAAGGACTCATCTTAAGAGGGATTTTTCTTTGCCGTCCTCAAGAGATCCACTGGTACTATCAACATGGCGCTGATCAACTTTATCCCGATCAGTGGGAACACTATGTCGCACCTATCCCGCACGCGGAAAGAGGAGATTTTGTGAAGGCCTATTATAAACGGCTCACCTCGACAAATGAAGATGAGCGCAGAATCGCGGCACAAGCCTGGTCAGGATGGGAGGGCAGCACGTCCAAGTTGTTCTTCGATCCTGCTCTGTTCGCCGACTTTACTGCAGACAAGGCCGCGGACTCCATCGCACGTATTGAATGTCACTATTTTGTCCACAATACCTTCTTCGATTCGGATAACTGGATCCTAGAAAACGTCGGCGCTATTCGAAACATTCCCTGCGTCATCGTCCAAGGGCGCTACGATATCCCATGCCCGATTAAGAGCGCCTGGGATCTCCACAGAGCCTGGCCGGAAGCCGAGTTGGAAATCATTCCTGACGCTGGCCACGCCGCCACCGAGCCGGGAATTATGGACGCTTTAATCCGAGCGACAGATCGCTTTTCTGTTTTGTAGCGGCTGCGAAGGTTTTTAGAACGCGTTGAGTGGAGATAAAGTGCTGCCAATGGTTTTTGCGCAGGGGCTTAGGGGTCCAGGCTGGCGGGGTGATGAGCTGGCCTGGGGTCCAGGCGGGGCGCCAGAGCTGCATGCGCCTTGGGTCGTCGGCGATGATGAGGGTGGGCAGTCCGAGGTTGGAGGCGAGGTGGCCCATGAGCGAGTCGTTGCCGATGAGCGCTTTCGATTCGTAGGTAAATTCAGCGAGTGCTAGCAGGCTTGGGAATGTCGGCACGAGGAAGCCTTCCTGTTCAACTTCTTGCCACGCGCAATGCTCTTTTGGGCTTACGATAAAGACAGGGGAGAGCCCTTGTTTTTGCAACTTGCGCGCAAGTGCGAGATATTTTGATCTGTGCCAATTCTTTTGCGCTTGGCTGCTCATCGGGTGCAGCAGGATGCGCTCTTTGAATCTGTGCTGCACAAGTCCTGAAGGAATTTTGAGGCCGTTGTCTTTCGACAGGATCTCTTTTTGCAGTAGTCTCTGCATGGCCAGCGCCATATTTTCGGCAAAGGGCAGAGCAGCATCAAAGCATTGGTCAAGAGGGGAGAGAGGAGCGTGCTTTGCTGGAGAGTAGGTCGGATAGAAGATGCTTAAGTTTGGAGATCTCAGCTTTTTTAGCTGTTCAAGCTTAGGCGAGTTGTCATTTTCGACGATGACCAGATCCCATCCTTCAAGAGAGGGTGGAACTTCTCGAAAAAAAGTATGGTGTGGAAGCCAGTCTTGTAGCTCGATGAGCGCTGGATGAACTGTGGTGACGCGATAACCAGCTTGATGCAGCGCTTCGGAAGCGATCATCATGAGCAGCGCATCACCAATGCCACGCGCGGGAATAACTAGGGCTGTCTTCAAGCTTTTTCTTCGGTCTCTTCAGGCGCGTTGCCGATCAATGCTTCAGAGAGCAGGATGATGGCTGCGGTAGAGGCTGCGAAGATTAAGGCGTTCTTCACGACTTTGGCTGGATCGACTACGCCGGCTTCCAGCAGGTCTTCGACCTTTTCGGTCAAAGCATTGAATCCAAAGTTCGTACCTGTGCTCAGCACCTGTTCCAAAATGACTGCGCTATCGAAGCCAGTGTTCGAAACGATCTGTTTGAATGGCGCTTCGCAGGCGATCTGCACGCTGTGCGCGCCGATCTTCTCTTCGGGAGAGAGCTTGAGCTTGTCGATCGCGTGGCTGGCGCGCAGAAGCGCGATGCCGCCGCCGATGACAATGCCCTCTTCGAGCGCTGCACGTGTCGAGTTCAAGCTATCTTCGAAGAGCTGTTTCTTCTGTTTCATTTCGGGCTCTGAGCCTGCGCCTACGCGGATCACGGCCACGCCGCCGCCGAGTTTGGCTTTGCGCTCTTCCAGCTTCTCTTTATCATAAGAGCTGGATGCGATTTTGATCTCAGCATCGATCTGCTTCACGCGTGCCTGGATCTCTTTAGGTTTGCCTGCGCCATTGATCAGCGTGGTCTTATCTTTGCTCACAACCAGCTTTTCGACGCTGCCAAGAACATCAGCAGTAGCATCTTTGAGCAGCATGCCGGTCTCTTCAGAAACGAGCGTGCCGCCAGTCAAGATAGCCAGATCTTCGAGCATAGCTTTGCGTCGGTCGCCAAATCCGGGTGCTTTTACAGCACAGACTTTGAGTGTGCCGCGCAACTTGTTGACCACGAGCGTAGAAAGCGCATCAGCTTCGATATCGTCGGCGATGATCAGCAGCTCTTGCGCAGAGGTAGCCACAGACTGAAGGATAGGTAGGATTTCTTGGACCGAAGAGATCTTCTTATCGGTGATGAGGATGCGCGCATTGTGCATCTCAACGGTCAGATTTTCGGCATTTGTGCAGAAGTAGGCGCTGACATAGCCGCGGTCAAACTGCATGCCTTCGACCATTTCGATGGTCGTGTCGGTGCCCTTGCCCTCTTCGATGGTGATCACGCCAGTTTTGCCGACTTTTTTGATCGCTTCGGTGATCAGATCGCCGATGCTCTCATTGCCTGAGCAAGAGGCTATGGCGATGTTTTTGATCTGTTTATCGCTCTTAATTGCGATGGCAGATTTTTCGAGCTCTTTTACCGCTGCATCTACAGCTTTTTCGATACCGCGTTTGATATGCATCGGGCTTGAACCAGAGGCGATGTTCTTCACGCCGTTTTGGACGAGCGCTCTGAGCAGCAGGATGCTGGAGGTCGTGCCATCTCCGCATTTCTCTTTCATCTTGCTCGCGACCTCTTTGCCCATGGAAACTCCCATGTTGGCGTACTGGTCCTTGAGTTCGATATCTTTAACGATGCTATTGCCGTCATTAGTAATCGAAGGCGCACCCCAGGAGGCTTGCAGACCGACGTTACGTCCCTTTGGTCCAAGCGTGACGCCAACGACGTCGGCCAGCTTGTCCACGCCTTCTCTTAGTTTATTGCGTGCTTCTTCTTCAAAGATGAGTTCTTTTGGTGTATCAGCCATAATTTTTCTCCTTAGAGGTGAGAAGTCATAATAGTTTAAAAACTAAAATCATTCAACTTGTAAGAAACGACAAAAATTAACTTTCTTCGGCGTTTTTGTCGTTTTTGTCCTTTTTGTCGTTTCTTTTACTACCTTGGATCAATAAAACTATCTCCCCACGCGCCGGTTTCTGCTCAAAAACCCCCACCAGCTCTGAGGCCGTGCCTCTCAAGCGCTGCTCATGGATCTTAGTGAGCTCGCGGATAACCGCCACATTTCTAGTTGGATCTATGGCTGCAAGGGCTTTAAGTGTATGGATAATGCGGTAAGGACTTTCATAGCAGATCGTCGTTCCACGATAGGTCAAAGATTCGGTCAAGATGCGTTTGAGAATGCTTTTGCGTTTTGGCAGGAAGCCGACCAGTTGAAACTGATCAGTATCCAGCCCTGAAAGGGTCAGCGCGACCACGGCTGCGCAGGCGCCTGGTAGAGAAGTGACGGCCAGCTCGTTTTCTAAACAGCATTTAACCAGGATCTCGCCCGGATCGGAGATCGAGGGGGTTCCAGCGTCGGTGATGAGCGCGATGTTAAGACCGGCTTTTAGATCGGAGATGACCTCCGCGCAGCGTCTTTTCTCATTGAATTTATGGTAGCTTTTAAGCGGCTTTTGAATCTGATAATGTGCGAGCAGTCTTTGACTGTGGCGCGTATCTTCGCAAAGAATATAGTCACAGCTGCGCAGCGCATCGAGCGCGCGCAAGGTGATGTCAGCGAGATTGCCAATAGGTGTAGCGATGAGATATAACATGATGCTAATGAGTAAAAGGTGGCACCCAGATTTGAACTGGGGAATGGGAGCTTTGCAGGCTCCTGCCTTACCACTTGGCTATGCCACCGAAAAAAGTAAAATTATGCGAGATCCGCACAATGCGGTCAAGGATCTAAAAAGGAATAAAGTATGAAAGAAAGACCTCTTACTTGGTTTGCTGAGACGCTCGAGCTTACCGATATCCCAAATAAAATAATCAAGGGTTGCGAGATCGACAGCCGGAAGGTGCAAGAGGGACAACTTTTTTTTGCATTAAGGGGGAAAAAATTTGATGCGCATACCTTTTTAAGAGATGTGGCAGGCCTTGGTGCAGCCGCGGCCGTAGTGGCGAAAGATTATAAAGGAGAGAGCTTTGGGCTGCCTCTACTGAGAGTAGAAGATCCGACGAGAGCCTTACAAAAGTTGGCCAAGCGAGAGAGAGGAGCGTAAGATCCGCGTGGTGGCGGTCACCGGCTCGGTAGGTAAGACGACAACTAAAGAATTTCTTGCTGAGTTGTTAAGCGCCAAGTTTCGCGTGGCCAAGACGCCAGGCAATTCCAATTCTCAAGTAGGAATTCCTTTAAGTATTTTAAATTCGCATGGTGGGGAAGAGCTCTTCGTGATGGAAATGGGCATGAACGAGCTAAACGAGATCGGCAGGTTGGTCGAAATCGCGCCTCCCTATCTCGCTCTAATCACACGGGTGGGATTGGCGCATGTGGGAGCGTTTGCCGATGGCATTCACGGTGTGGCAAGAGAGAAGGCGCAGATTTTTGCGCATCCCGAGACGCGTTTCGGGATTTACAATGCGGCAAATGCGGAGTTTTCGGTGTTGGCTGAGACCGGCTGCTGCGAAAAGCGCACCTTTGGTTTTGAAAAGCTTTGTTCAGGTGGCGCCGATTACATGTTGAGATGTTGCGATGCAACATTTGTGGCTGAAGAAAAAGGAGTGACGACCGCGCCGTTCACGCTTCCCTTTCAGGCGACGCACCTCTGCGAAGATTTCATGGCCGCAGCCTCAGCTGCCCGAACTTTGGGAGTTAGCTGGCCTGAAATCATACAACAAGCGACTAAACTGACCAGCTACAAGTCGCGTTTTGAGCTCATCGATAAGAAGGGAGTGCTCTTTATCAACGATGCTTATAATTCCAACCCAACTTCTATGCGCGCCGCTTTTGCCAATCTGCCGAAACCGCAGCGCAGCGGTCGCCGCATCGGCGTGTTGGGTCTCATGGTCGAACTAGGGCCAGATTCTGCACGCTACCACCGAGAAATTGGCGAAGAGGCGCTCAAACACTTCGATCATCTCCTCTGCATTGGGAAAGAGTGTCTGCCGATGTTTGAGGTCTTTATGCGGCACGGCCGTCCGGCCGAACACTTTTTAGATTTCGCGAGTTTACAAAGACGCGTGATGGGTCTTGCCAAGCCCGATGACGTTGTGCTAATTAAAGGCTCAAACTCGGCAAAATTATGGCAGATTTTGGAGTTGTAGCTATTTTTTCGTCAAGTTTGCTATCTTGGTTGAAATTTTTCTCGGGTTTATTGTGCTGATTTTTCTGATTGAGTTTTGCAACAGGGTGTTTGGGATGAAGATTCCAGCGGCGTTTTCCTATGCGTCGACGCGTATGATGCTGGCTGCGATCACGGCGCTTTTATTTACCATTTTCTTAGGACCGCGCTTCATTAAACTTCTCTATCAATTAAAAACCGGACAGTCGATTCGCGTCGAAGACTGCCCCATGCTGGCTCAACTGCACGAGAAGAAAAAGGATACTCCCTCGATGGGGGGCACGCTCATTCTCTCGGCTATGCTTCTCTGCATGTTCCTCTGGATGGATCTGCGCTGCTCTTTCACGCTTTTGCTCTGTGTCACGACTATCTGGCTGGGTCTGATCGGCGGATATGATGATTACCTCAAGCTAAAGCATAAGAACTCGAAAGGTCTGGCAGGGAAGAAGAAGCTTTTCTTCCAGATTCTACTCGCAGCACTGATTAGTCTATATCTACTCTGTCCTTCGGTCTCAAATGCACTGCATGTGGGCAAATGGTTTGCGCCGCCTTCGGCTATTAACCCGGCATCCAAATGGGTGACAAGATGCGCTAGCGAGGCACGGCTAAATCAAAGCGATAGCGTTCTGAACGACGAGGACCATAGCCGAGAGGCTGTGAAGACACGAGAAGGTCCTGTGGACCTTCGCAGTGCAAAGCAGGTGCAGTGCCCTTGGGCACAAACCGGGCCCGTAGGGCGGCCGAGGAGGAAGATTGATTTGGCAAAGCCGCAGCAAGCAGATTGTCACCCATTTGGATGCCGGGTTAATAAAGAGCTAGTGCATCAGCCGGTGCATCAGTCTGGGAGCACGAATAAAGTAAAAACTGAACTGCTCTCTTCACAGCAGTATATGGGCTACTATTATGCCCCCTTTGTAAAAGACCCGATTTTTATCTTAAAAGGTGGCCTGCTCGTGCTGGCTTCTATCATCACACTCGTCGTCATTACTGGCACGTCAAACGCGGTCAATTTAACCGATGGGCTCGATGGTCTGGCATCAGGCTGTCTAATCATGACCTCGATTGTTCTAGCCATTTTTGCGTTTCTCTCCAATAATTTCGAGATGTCGCGCTATCTCAATATTCTCTACATTGAAAATAGCGGTGAGATCGCCATCTATCTCTGCGCGCTGGCGGGAGCCTGTTTAGGCTTTCTCTGGTTCAATGGCTATCCTGCGCAGATCTTCATGGGCGATACAGGTTCGCTTGCCATGGGTGGGATTATCGGCCTGTCCGCCGTGCTGATGCGTCGAGAGCTGCTCTTGGCAGTAGTCGGAGGGATATTTGTGGCTGAAGCTGGTTCGGTGATTCTCCAAGTGGCTAGCTATAAGTTGCGCAATAAAAAACGCATCTTTCTCTGTTCACCTCTTCATCACCATTTTGAGTATAAAGGCTGGCCTGAAACCAAAGTCGTGCTCAGATTTTGGATCGTCAGCCTGCTTTTGGCGATCATCGGTTTGATCTCTCTTAAATTCCAATAACGGTTCACCAGCATGAAAAAAGCGCTTGTAATCGGTCTTGGAATGAGTGGGAGAGCGGCCGCGGAATTTCTGCTCAAACATGGCTATGTGGTGGTGGGGGTAGAAAAAAACGGCGAACTTTTGAAGACGCATCCCGCCGTGCACAGTTTGCAAAAAATGGGCCTTATCACCCTTCCCGAACCGGCACAAGTTGAACTTGCAGAGATCGATCTAGTCGTGCCGTCGCCTGGAGTGCCTCAGACCCATTCGCTCTATCGGGCTGCGCTGGAAAGAGGCGTGGAAATTATCGGCGAGGCTGAGCTCGCATTCCGGCACATGCAGCAAAAAGCGGTGGCCATCACAGGCACAAATGGCAAAACCACGGTTACGCTGCTCGTCGAGCATGTGCTCAATGCGGCAGGACACAAAGCTAAGGCGCTGGGTAACGTCGGCGAGCCACTCACCACCTATTTCCTAAATCCCGACCCAGAGGAGATTGTGGTAGCTGAGCTTAGCTCCTATCAGCTCGAAACGATGAAAACGCCGGTGTTCGATGCGGCCGTGCTGTTAAATATTACCCCTGATCATCTCGATCGTTATCCCGACATGCGTGAGTATGCGCGCGCTAAGTGCCGCCTGCAGGCGTGCTTGAAGAAAGGCGCGCCGTTTTACGTTTATGAACGGGCTGCCGAGGAGTTTGGAGAGCTCTTGACAGACAACTTCTCCACGTATGGAGTAAGTATCACCTCGCATTATTGGACGGATAAGCTCAAGGCTTATAGAGGGGATAAGGTTGAACTCATATTGCCTCTCGGTTATAGAGAGTTGGGGAGTCACGAGAGCGAGAACGTTTTAGCTGCTTGGCTGCTGGTGCGTCCTTTCGGGGTCAGCGCGAAACAATTTACCGAAGCTGTGGAGAGCTTTCGCAAGCCGCCGCACCGGATTGAATTCGTCTCCGAGATCAGCGGAGTCGCCTTTTACGACGATAGCAAGGGGACTAATCTCGATGCGGTCATTCGGGCGGTCGGAACGATGCAGGGGCCTGTGATTCTGATTGCCGGAGGCGTGGACAAAGGCGCATCCTATACACCGTGGATTGCAGCTTTTCAGAAACGCGTTAAAAAGATCATTGCGCTTGGCCAGGCCGCGCAGAAGATTCAGGGTGAACTGGGAAGAGCCTTCGAGGTTGAAATTGTGGAAACGATGCGCGATGCCGTCTGCCACGCCCACAGCCAAGCTGAAAGAGGGGATAGTGTCCTTCTTTCTCCTGGCTGTTCCAGTTTTGATATGTTTCGCGATTATGCCCATAGGGGCGAAGAATTTAAACTTTGCGTCAACGATCTAGAGAGGAGTGGAAAATAACATGAGCCGTAGAGATCTCATCATCATCGCCGTGCTGGTCAATGCCGGTCTAATGACAATTTTTTTTGTAAGTGCGCTTAAATCAAACGGTCCAGACGAAGCTTTTGCCTCGAACTCGACTCCGACTTCGAGCTTTGCCGATATGAAGGTGGCCACTCAAGCCACTCCTTCAGATGAGATCGATCAGGTCTTACGAGAGCATAGCACCGCAGCCTTAGATGCTCCTGTGGCGTCAGCTGTGCCATCTTCGCCTGTTATGCCGACATCAGCCCCACTCACAGCTGCAGCTTCTGCACCTAGTTTTGCTGATGACCTAAAAGCGATTTCTATGAGTGAGAGCGCTAAAACATCGACATTTTCTCCGTCCGTTTCTGAGGTTGTGCCAAAAGCTAATCGCGCCTTTACTGAAATTAAGGTGAAGAAAGGCGATGTGTTAGAGAAGCTCGCCCGCCAGCATGGCGTGAGCGTGGAGGAGATCATGTCTTTTAATCAGATCGTCTCTACACGTTTGAAGATCGGTCAGACTTTAAAAATTCCCACTAAAGCTCCTAAAAACGAGCAAGCTCCTGCGCCTGCTACGACCATGGCTGCCAGCAAAGGCGATGCCTCGGCACAGTACTACACGGTCAAAAATGGTGACAATCCATGGACGATAGCCGTGAAAAATCACATGAAGGTGGAAGAGCTGCTTAAATTGAATGATTTAACAGAAGAAAAAGCCCGCCGCCTCAAACCCGGCGATAAGCTGCGCATCCGTTGAACTCGGATAGGTTCTTGATGAATCGTGCTTGTTTAGGTTTAATCTTTTGCGTTTTGCTGCTCTTTGCCATGGGACTCGTGATGGTCTTTAATACGACGTCTGCGGAAGTGCTCGACCGCGGCCTGGATCGCAGTACGAGCCATGCGCTGATCAAACAGCTCGCTTACTCGTTGATCGGGATGCTGGGAGCGATCCTAGTTTGGAGGGTAGGTTATCACGATCTTCTGAAGTGGAGTGGCTTTCTACTTGTGATCGGCTGTTTTCTGCTTCTGCTCGTCTTTATTCCAGGCATTGGACAGCAGATCAACGGCGCAAACCGCTGGATCAATCTCTTCGGGCTCTCTTTCCAACCGTCTGAGCTAGTGAAATATCTCATTCCACTCTATGCGATTTCGGTGTTTTCGGCCGCGAAAGAGCCGCTTGTCTTCAAGGAGTTTTTGATTTTGCTGGGCAAGATCGCTATCCCAACCGGGCTGATTTTGATCGAGCCCGACAATGGTACGGTATTTATCGTGATCATGACGCTGGTGGCCCTATTCATACTCACACGGCTTAAACTCATCTATTGGGCACTGCCGCTGTTTCTGCTAGCCCTAACAGGTGCAGTGGCGGCCTCGCAAATGAGCCACGTGCCAGATCGGATCCGCGTTTATCTCCACCCTGAGTTAGATTTAAAGGGCAAAGGACATCAACCGCATCAGGCTAAGATCGCCGCTGGTTCCGGCAGGGTACTTGGACGCGGTTTAGGCGAGAGCCTGCAAAAGTTGGATTACCTGCCCGAAGCGCGGAGTGATTATATCGCCGCGATTTTTGCCGAAGAGTTTGGTTTCGTAGGGATGATCCTGCTCATGTTTGTGTATATGATCATCGGCTGCTTGGGTTTTTACATCGCGTGGGGTGCAAGCGACGTCAAGGGATTTTATCTCGCTGCAGTGCTCACCTTTTTATTTTGTTTTCAGGCGTTTTTGAATTTAGGCGTCGTCTCTGGCCTTCTCCCGAGCAAAGGGACAAACCTGCCCTTTTTTAGCCATGGCGGCTCGTCGCTGTTCGCCAACTTTCTGGCCTTATCTCTGTTATTAAATGTCGCATATCACTCCGAAACAAAGAAAAAAGATGCAATCCAAACCTGAACGATCGAAACCGAAACTGTTAATTGCTGCAGGTGGAACTGGCGGCCATCTTTATCCTGCTCAGGCCCTGGCTAGTGAGCTAAAACAGACGAGAGAAGATGTAGAGCTGCTTTTTGCGGGTGCCGGCCTTGCTACAAACCGCTATTTTCATAAAGAGCTCTACGCTTTTGAAGAGGTAGCCAGCGCTACCCCTTTTCGCGGCAATATCTTTAAAGCGCCATTTACGCTTTTTCGCGGCATTAAAAGCAGCAAGCGTCTCTTAGAAAAGTTCCAGCCCGATCTCATCATTGGATTTGGCAGCTATCATAGCTTTCCACTGCTGGCTGCGGCAAAGATGAAGGGCATTCCTTTCATTCTTTTCGAGTCCAATGCAGCCCCAGGAAAAGTCAACCGACTCTTCTCGCGTTGGGCGGTGATGACGGCTGTGCATTTTGCGCATGCCAGCAAAAAACTCTCAGGCACAACATTCGAAGTAGCCATGCCTCTCGGTGCACATAAGCCCAATCTCGAACTCGATCAGAAAAAAGCGCGTGAATTTTTTGGTTTGAAACCAGATTTATTTACGATCCTGGTCTTCGGCGGCTCTCAGGGCGCGCTATCGATCAACAAAATCTTCTGCCAGGCTGCAGCTCAACTCTCTACGAACTTTCCCCATTTTCAAGTGCTCCATTTGACCGGTCATCGCAATGACATAGATGAGGTGCGCCGCGCGTACAGCCTTCTGGATATTCCTGTGTGTATTAAGGAGTTTGAAGAGAACATGCTCTATGCATGGAAATCGGCAAACCTCGCCATCTGTCGCTCAGGCGCGGGGACACTGGCTGAGCTTCTCGCGTATCAAGTCCCGGCCATCCTCATTCCATACCCGCATGCTGCAGATAATCATCAGTGTAAAAATGCTGAGGTTATGGAGAGTGAAGTCAAGGGAGCGCGCCTGCTGCTTGAAGCAGAGCTATCTCCTGAGCGGCTTTATGGGCTGCTCAACGAGCTGATCGCGCATGACGGGCTGGTTTTAAAAGAGATGCAAAAATCGATCAGCCACTATAAAATGCGGGGACGCAAAAGCGAGCTTTCTCAGCTGATCGGCGAGCTTTTATTTGGAATTTCAAAATAGGTTCAGGATGAAAAAGGAAGCCTACCATTTCATCGGCATCGGCGGCATTGGCATGAGCGCGCTGGCGCGCATCCTTCTGCAAAGAGGATACCGCGTCTCCGGCAGCGATCAAAACGCCTCCGCCATATTAGAGAGCTTAAAAAGTAGTGGCGCTGAGATCTTCATCGGCCATAACGCGGGCAACATCACTGCGCCTGCAGTTGTCATCTGTAGCACAGCCGTAGTCAAAGATAATCCCGAATATCAAGAAGCCCAAAAACGCGGCTACCTCATCTGGCACCGCTCAGATCTCTTGCGCAAATTGATGGAGGAGTCGCTTCCGCTGCTCGTGGCCGGCACGCATGGAAAGACTACGACCTCTTCGCTGCTCGCCCACGTCCTAGTCAAAAGCGGACTCGATCCCTCTTATGCTATCGGCGGTATCGTCTGCAGTCTGGGGACCAATGGCCAAAGCGGCAAAGGTGCACATTTTGTAGCTGAAGCTGACGAAAGCGATGGGACATTTTTAAAGTATCGCGGTTTCGGTGGGATCATCACGAATATCGATAATGACCACCTCGACTATTGGGAATCGGATGAGAAACTCGAAGAGGGATTCAGCCAATTTGCCACACAGATCAATTCTCCCGAACATCTCTTCGTGTGCATCGACGATGAACGCATCGAACGTTTGAAGCTGCCCGGCGTAAAATATGGCTTTAATGAGTCGGCCGACCTCTGTGTGCTCAATTTTAGACAAGAGGGTTGGAACACCCTATTCGACATCTCCTTCGAAGGAAAAAAGTATGCTGATATCGAGCTGCCGCTCATCGGCGGACATAACGTTTTAAATGCTTCAGCCGTATTTGGCCTCGCTCTCAAGCTCGAACTCACCGAATCGGCCATCCGAAGCGCCTTTAAAACATTTCAAGGCGTAGGGCGTAGAGCGGAGAAAAAAGGTGAGTATGGCCAAATTGCAATCTACGACGATTACGCACACCATCCCACCGAGATCTTTGCTACGCTCAGAGCCATGAAAAGCGCGGTAGGCAAAAGACGTCTGGTCGTCGCCTTCCAGCCCCATCGCTATACACGCACTAAAGATTGCATGGACCTTTTTGCGGAAGTTTTTGATGTTGCAGATACGCTAATCCTCACCGATATCTATTCAGCCGGCGAAAAGCCGATTGAAGGCGTGACCGGCCACGCACTCTTTGAAAAGATCGGTCAAAAAAGTGCAGTAGCGCTGCACTATTTTTCACGTGCAAAACTGGTAGAAGGTTTGCACAGCCTACTTCGCAAAGATGATGTGCTGCTCACCATGGGAGCAGGCGACATCACCAAGGTAGGACCCGAGCTCTTGCAAAAGTTCGCACATGCATAAGGAAATCTCACTCTCTAAAGCACTCATCGTCCTTCTCCTGATCACAACGGCCATTTCGGGCAGCGGCTATTTAGCCATTAACAAGTTCTTCAATCCCAAGAACGATCTGCGGCATTGTCTGAATACGATCATACAGACCGGTCCGCAAAAGGAGGCTTTGAAGACCTCATATTTGGCTGAACTTTTAAACCTCGCGCAAGATCAACCTATCCCTGCGGCGCGTTTCGATCTCAAACAGGCCAAAGAGAAACTTCTGAGCTCGCCAGTGATCAAAGCCGCGGACGTCAAACTCGCCGCTCCGCAGACTGTCTACGTAGCTTATACAGTCAGACAGCCTGTAGCCGCGCTTTACGATGTGGTGAATGGCGCGTTGGATGAAGAGGGCTTCCTCTTCCCACTCTCGCCCTTTTTTGCACCCAAAACTCTTCCAGAGATCTATTTGGGGCTGCCCGATTATGTCGGCCTGACCTGGAATCAAAGGCTCGACGTTGTGCATCTTCCACTCGCGCTTCAGCTGCTTGGTCTGCTCTCGACCGCGCCCTACGCAGATCTCTTCTCGGTTCTGCGCATCGATGTCTCCCATGCAACTCTGGGCAGCTTCGGCACGCGCGAAATCGTGCTCTTGATCGAAGAGCCGTATACTTTGGAGAAGAAAAAGAAGATCTACCTGCGGCTGACACCGAAGAACTACGTCCAAGAGCTCGGAAACTATCTCGAGCTGCGTCCCAAATTCTTAAATGCCTCAGACAAGGGGCTTCCTTCAGTCATCGATCTGCGCATTCCAAAACTCGCTTTCATCGAAGAACTAAAAGCATCATAGCGGAGAAAGAGCAACGCGAGCTGCGCTTGCGTTGCGACTATGACCGCGACTATTGCCTTGGGATCCTCGTATAGGAGTGACGAGTCGAGCGTCCTGCTGAAATCGCTCTGGTGAATTCATTTGAGAGTGCGATGTGTAGTCATCTCTTTCTTCTCTGCGCATACGATTTGTCTCATTGAACTGCCGCACGAGATGGTAGGCAAACTCGTCTTGATTGTTGTAGATCGTTTGCGCCACGAGATAAGAGAAAGCGAGCAGTGGAATGCTAATCAAAAGCGCCGCAACAATCGTGGGCAAAACTTGAGAGATGCCAAAAATCGCAAAGACCACCGCGGTCACGATGGCAATCAGTGGCTGATCCATCACAAAATGTTCGATCGAGACCTGGCTAAACGTCCACCAGCTGCATATGCCTGCCCAGCAGCCTGTCTCTGCCGGTTGTTGCATAAGATTTCTGCCAATTTCAGGCTGAAATTCTACCGCATCCAAAGGTGGAGAGGCGTCGGCCGCTGGTTGTGCATGTCTGGGTGATGGAGCTGGGCGCGCTGCTGACATAATATCCTCTGGCTGTGTGATTGAGAGCGAAGAGGATAGCGAAAGGCAGAAAAATAGAAAAGTTTTAAGAGTAAAGACGACCGTCTTGTTTGGCTATCGTTCTTGTAAAGATCGAGCTATTGCTTTTGCTATCGCATCCTCAAACCCTTCAGGATTTGTGTCAGTGTCAGCGACATATCCACCGCCAAGACCTTGTCTATCAGGCTGAGGAGCGGAGCGTTGTGTACCTGTGGCAATACGCTTCAGGGTCTGTAGTTCGCCCTGAGCTGTTTCGCGGAAGCTGGTTTGACGCTGTGCATCCTCGATAGCACTTTTGTTGAGATCGCGCACAATGGCGAGCAGGATCTCGTGAGGGTGTTGGATGATGGTCTCTACCACAAAATAGGTGAATACGAGGAGTGGTACGGTAAAAATTACCAGATTAACTGCGGTAGGAAGAAAAGGGGATAGTCCGAAAACGACGCAGGCTACAGCCAGAATGACTAGCAATAGAGGCTGCTTTTCTAAGTAGATTTGGAAAGTTACACGCGTGTAATTCACGGCTGCGCCCATCAGATCCAAACAGCCAGGCGCTTGTGCTGCTACTGCTGGTTGTGCTGCGATTGGTGATTGTAAAGAATCTGCGGCCATAAATTATAACAAAAAAGTCCAAAACGGCCTCAAGGCCGTTTTGGACTAATACTATTTATTACTCAGCCAATGGAGCTGTATCAGTTGGAGCTGCTGCTCGTGCTCGTGCGACATTCTCTTCGTGAGCAGATCTTTTCGCTTGCAGAGCATCCTCATATCCACGCACTTCTCGAGCGAGGTGTGCAGCAAACATCTCTCTTTCAGAGTAGATCGCTTCGAAGGTGAAGTAAGCGAAAGTGAGCAGAGGAATGCTGATGACGATAGCTGCCAAGATCGTTGGGAGGACTTGAGAGATACCAAAGAGCGCAAAGACAACTGCTGTCACGAGCATAAATAATGGCTGCTCATGCACGTTGTGTGCGACGGTGGTTCTGAGGTGGCTAAAAATCGCACCGCATCCGCTTCCGCATCCATCAAACCAGCCTGCTTGCGCGGCTGCTGCTGGTACTGCTGCTTCTGGTTGAGCCTGTGCTGCTGCTGGTACTTGTGATTCTACTGCTGTTGGAGCTAGTGCTGCTGCTGCTGCTGCCATAAAAATTCCTCCTAGGAATTGGTTTGGTTAAACAATGTAAATATTATAACGAAAACTCAGTTAGAGATGAAACGAATAGTGGCTTTAAATAAATAAGTATTAGCTATTTTGTTAAATTAAAATTTTATTTGAACAACAGGGGCGACTTTAAGAACCTATCTTAAAATTCTAAATGTTTGATTTTTGATGGATTTTTTCGCAGATTTTAATTCCGCTTCGCGGGACATACTTGAGAAAGTAGGCCAAGAAGCGGGATTAGAAGGTGCGATAAAAGGCGCAAAAAGCGAACATTTAGAATTTCAAGATAGGTTCAACGTAGATTAAAAAACTATGAAGGTTCTTCCAAAGAAAAAGGGGAATCTAGATTCATCCCTTCAAATACACTCTTAGCAGGATCTAGAGGCTCAAAGTCTGGCGTGCTATATGTCGATGAGGCATTTGAAGATGTATCGCTTGTCGAAGCCTCAGAGCCAGAGGGAGATGGAGCCATCTCAAAATCGCGTATTCTTTCGGAAACTGTGCGATTCAC
This sequence comes from uncultured Chlamydiales bacterium, assembly GCA_963709365.1. GTDB lineage: Bacteria > Chlamydiota > Chlamydiia > Chlamydiales > Rhabdochlamydiaceae. The sequence goes on along the minus strand of CAVPVU010000002.1, from coordinate 1,422,354 downwards.
CTTTACTGCGATGAGCTTATCGAGAGACGAGGAGCGATCTTTTAATAGCTGCTGCAACGAGACCAGTTCTGCTTCTAATTCCTTAATTTTTTGATCCGTTTGAAGCGCATGGGCCGCGAGCACAACTTCAAGCGCATAAACACGGTTTGATACGGCTGCGATTACATCTTGAGGTCTGGGCGGGGGTGGTGCTTCATGCTCGAATGCGGCGAACATATGCGCATGCGCTTGGATTGCGTCTGCTACAGTCCAAGTGGCAGGTTTAACAGCTGCCTCTAAAAAAGTGCGTTCCAGCGCCGCTAGTTGTCTATTTACTGCCCCTGCCATAATTTGATCCTCCACATGATGAGAGTGATAAACGATAAAAGGAAGCGGCATTTTTGCATATATTGATTCTTATCTTCGAGGAGGATACACTAGCGTGATCTTAATTTTGCAATTGAAGGAAGAAGATGAAAGAGTTTATTGCTTACTTGGTAAAAAATCTGGTGGATAAGCCGGAGGCTGTAGATATCAAAGTGGTCGATGGTCAAGAAGGGACGGTGGTAGAGATCCGCGTCGCTCCCGAGGATGTAGCCAAAGTAGTCGGACGTCAGGGCCGTACGATCAAGTCATTAAGGACGATTGCCATGACGGTCGGTGCACGCTTCGGCCGCAGAGTGCGTCTCGATGTCCTCGATTAATATTGCTGCTTTTGCTAGGATCAAATTTTGATTTAACTCGTGTGGTTCTTATGTTAGGTCTGAATGTCTCGATAGAGGAGCAGAAAAACCGCAAGCTGGTGCGTTTAGAGGGTCGGTTAGATGCGACCACAACGCCTGCCCTTGAGACAAAGATCTCGAAGATTCTAGAACAAAATAAGCAGCATATGTTGATCGACTTTTCTAAGGTCGACTATTTAAGTAGTGCAGGGATGCGGCTCCTTTTGTCTGCCTCTAAAAAGATCAAAGCCCATGGCGGAAAGCTGGTCTTTTTTTCTATGAATGACGAGGTCATGGAAATTATTAAGATGGCTGGGTTCGAGCGCATTTTGGCGATCTATCCGACAGAGGAAGAAGCGCTCAAAGCAGTATAAGTATATAATCGGAGGGGCGAGCGTGAGCTCCGGTGCGATTCTAGAAGAGTCCAAAATCCTAATCTCCCCTTTTGACCTTCCTCAAAAGCAGAAGATTAAGTCTCCTACTTCCAAGAAGAAGGTGATCGTCATCGCCGGGCCTACCGGCGTCGGCAAAACAGACATTTCTCTACGCATCGCTAAAGTTTCCGGAGGCGAGGTCGTCTCCGCCGACTCCATGCAGGTCTATCGCGGCATGGATATTGGAACGGCCAAGGTAGATGCCGAGGAGAGATTGCATGTTCCGCACCACCTGATCGATATCCGCGACCTTTCACAATCCTTTAACGTGAAGGATTTTTACGATGAGGCCATGTCTGCGTTGAAAGGCATCATCATGCGCGGCCATGTGCCTATTGTAGTTGGAGGGACGGGCTTTTATGTGCATGCGCTGATCTACGGTCCGCCAGCCGGTCCGCCTTCGGTGCCAGAGCTTAGAGGCCGTCTCGAACAAGAGATGGATGAGAAGGGGACGCTCGTGCTGTTCGATCGTTTACGCGATTTAGATCCTGAATATGCCAAGAGTATTACGCATCGCGATCGCCAAAAGATCATCCGCGGGCTCGAAATCATCACACTCACGAATCAGAAAGTATCGCAATTTGAAAAGAATGCCACAGGTTCGCACGAGAGTTATGATTTTCGCTGCTGGTTTCTGCACATCCCTAAAGAGCTGTTGCATGCACGCTTAGATCAGAGGTGCGAAGAGATGATCGCCAAGGGCTTTATCGAAGAGGTAAAAAAGTTGGAGAAGGCGGGTCTGCGCGAAAACAGCTCCGCCTCGCAAGCCATCGGTTATCGTCAATGTCTTGAATATCTTTCAACGCCTCAGACGAAGGCTGATCTCGACCACTTCGTCGATGCCTTTAAGCGCGCCACGCGGCGCTATGTCAAAAGGCAGTACACCTGGTTTAAACGCGAACCGCTTTTCCGCTGGCTCGACATTGACACCATGTCAAAAGACACAGCCATCGAAATGATCCTCCAAGACTACGAAGTAAGTTCTTAAAGAACGAAAGATAATTTTTAAAAAGATATTTTCTCGATTAGAGTCCCCAATAGACACGTCGGGGATAAGCCACTACGTGTGCTAATCCCTGACATGTCTATGGAGGACCTGAACAAAAAATATCCTCTCAAAGGATATTCTCTTTTGTTTTGCTTCTTTGAAGAAAAACTTGGGGAAAGATAGAGTAAAAAAGAGAAACTTCGAGGATAAACTCTATGAATCCCAGGGAAACTGCTTTGAGGGATGCTGCGAGCAGAAAGCCGCGCATCTGTTTTACGGAAAAGAGACGCACGGTAGAAGAGTTTGGGCGGCTCACTTTCAATCGAGCGGTCATGGAGAAGGTCCTTCCGCGCAAGGTTTACACCAATTTCCTGCAGGCTATCGAGGGTAAGGGGAAGATCAATCCAGAATTTGCCGATACGATTGCGCTGGCGATGAAGGATTGGGCGATTGGCATGGGTGCAACCCACTTCTGCCATTGGTTTCAACCGCTGACAGGTTATGCGGCCGAAAAGCAGGACGCTTTCATCGACTGGAAGAGCGAAGATGCGCTGATCGAAAAATTCACCGGAAAATATCTGCTGCGCGGCGAGCCTGACGCCTCCTCTTTTCCTTCTGGAAGAATGCGCTCTACTTTTGAAGCGCGTGGCTATACGACTTGGGATCCATCATCGCCAGCCTTCCTCTGGCAGGCCGGTGGCGCAACCATTCTCTGTATCCCAGCGCTATTTTTCTCGTGGACCGGAAAAGTTCTCGACATGAAAATTCCGCTCTTGCGCTCGGATGCGAAGATCAATCAGGCTGCGCTGCGCCTTATCGACCATTTGGGCATCGATGCCACGCATGTCTATTCGACGCTGGGGTGCGAACAAGAGTATTTCCTGGTCGATCGCGCGCTCTTTAGCCTGCGTCCAGATCTTATAATGGGCGGAAGGACCGTCTTCGGTAGTCCATCGCCGAAATCACAAGAGCTTGAAGACCATTATTTCGGGATCTTAAAAGAGCGCGTGCTGGCCTACATGAAAGAGTTTGAAGAGGCCGCCTTCGCGCTCGGCATTCCAATCAAGACGCGCCATAATGAAGTCGCACCTTCTCAGCATGAGGTGGCGCCCATTTTCGAAAAAGCCTCAATTGCCGTGGACCACAACCTGCTTCTCATGGAGCTCATGAGACAGATCGCCGTCAGACACGAGCTCTCTTGTCTGCTTCACGAAAAGCCTTTTGCCGGGATTAATGGCTCGGGAAAGCACAATAACTGGTCGCTTTCCACCGATACTGGAATCAATCTGCTCGAGCCAAACGGCGATGCGAACACAAACATGCTCTTCTTGATCATGGTGACTGCTGTCCTCACAGCTGTGCATGAGAACAGCGCGCTACTCCGCGCTTCAATCGCGTCCGCTGCAAATGATCATCGCTTAGGCGGACATGAGGCACCTCCTGTGATCATTTCGGTCTATTTAGGCGAGGCGCTTGAGAAACTGCTCGACAATCTTGAAAAAGATTTAGAACATCAGCGCACACACTCGATCACGATGGATTTAGGCATTCCTATGCTGCCTGAACTACCCAAGGATGAGACCGATCGCAACCGCACTTCGCCTTTTGCCTTCACAGGAAATAAGTTTGAGTTTCGCGCGGTAGGCTCGTCTGCTAACTGCGCGCTGCCGATCACCGTGATCAATGTGATTGTGGCCGATAGTTTAAATCGCATCATCGATGAGATCGAAAAGAAGGTTGGAAAGAAAAAAGAGCGACTCTCCCAAGACGTTTAGAAATGCAGCTATGCCGGTGATTCGAAAGTATCTCAAGGCTTCAAAGCCGATTCGATTTACTGGTGATAACTACTCGGCCGAGTGGGAGAAGCTGGCCAAGAGACGCGGCTTGCCGATGATCCGTAAATCCTATCACGCCTTTGGAGTTTTCACCGATAAAGAGGCGGTCAAAATTTTCGATGGCGTGCTCTCGCAACACGAGCTTAAGGCTAGGCGCGAGATCATGACCGAACAGTACAGCAAGGTCATGAATATCGAGGCCAAGCTCATGGTGGTGATGTTCCGCACGCAGCTTCTGCCAGCGGCCATCGCTTATCAAAAACTGATGGCTTCAAGTATGAAAAAATTGATGGATTGCGGTGTGAAAGGCATCGATGAACAGCTGAGGCTGCTCAAAAACTTGACGCGTATCATTAGCGAAGCGATCAAAAAAGCCGATCATCTCGAAGTGCGTCGCGAAAAAATCGTTCTGCTTCCTTGGGATAAGCGCGGACAGCAGTTTTGTGACGAGATTGGACCGCTGTGTGCAACTTTCCGCAAGATCGTAGACGAGCTAGAAAATCTGGTTGATGATAAGCTCTGGCCGCTACCAAAATATCGCGAGCTACTCAATATTATATAATTAATGAAGAAACGAAAGATCGGCCTTTTTGGTGGAACCTTTGATCCGATCCATTTCGGGCATCTCAATCTTGCGCTCACTCTACTTGAGACGCAGAAGTTAGATCAGGTCATCTTCTGTCCTGCGCACACCTCGCCCTTAAAAAAGGATGAGCCGCCCTCGTTTTCTGCAGAGGCGCGTGCAGCTATGGTCGCGCTCGCCATCGAACCGATCAAAGAATTTCTGCTTTTAGATTGGGAGATCTCACGTCCTGCGCCCTCTTTTACTATCGATACCGTGCGTTATCTGCTCACTCAAAAAGAGTATAGCAGCGTTCAGCTATATCTGATTCTCGGTGAAGATTCCGTGCAAACTCTTGAACGTTGGAAAGAGGTCGACGAGCTGCTGAAGATCGCTCCGCCGCTCATCGGCAGCCGCGTGGGGCATCTCAAGGCGCAGCTTTCACCCAAGATCGCGCAAGCTGTCCAGGCTGGCCTCGTGCGTATCCCGACCATGGAAGTCAGCAGTACTGAGATCCGGCGACGGCTCAAGGAGCATAAATACTGCGGTCACTTAGTTCCTGCAAAAGTTCTAGAATATATTAATAATTTTTTAAATGGATAAAGATTCGATAATTTTATTGAATACGATCGCTCAAGCGATTTATGACAAAAATGGCATAAATATTTTAGCGCTGGATTTGCGAAAAATTTCTTCGCTGACCGATTTTGTGGTCATTGCCGAGGGAAATGTCGACCGCCATGTGATCGCCATTGCGCAAGCTGTGCGCGATGCGATGCGCAAGCTAGGCGAAGAACCCCTACATACTCAAGGACTAAACACAGGCGATTGGGTGGTCTTAGATTACAGCAATGTAATGGTCCATCTTTTTATGCCAGGTCTTCGCGATAAATATCATTTGGAAGATCTCTGGCGAGAGGGCGAGATTGTCGATCTTTCGATTGAGATAAATAACTATAGAACTGTCTCATAAATTTTTTTTAATAGGTTGCAGACATAGAGTCTTTTGAGCTACCCTATCTCTAAAATTTAGAGGTTTTATGGCTAAAAAACGCATTGTTGTAACCGGGATGGGAATCGTCTCTTGTTTTGGAGATGATATCGATGCTTTTTACAATCATTGTTAGCAGGAAAAGCGGTATTGGCCCAATTCAAGAATTTCCTTGTCAAGACTTTCCTACCCGTTTTGCGGGTTCTGTGCGCAATTTTGATCTCGGTAATTATCTCGATAAGAAGCAAGCTCGACGTGTCGACCCTTTTATTCGATATACGGTGGTCGCCGGTAAAAAAGCGCTGGAAATGGGCGATCTGCGCGCAGACCAGCTGCAACGCTCTAGACAAGACGCGCTGCGGAGTTATCGATCGGATCGGGCATGGGTGGGATGACTGTTTTCTATGAAGGGGACAGAGACGTTACTGACAAAGGGCTTTAAGACGCATCACGCCTTTTTTCGTCCCTTATATCATCACTAACATGGGTGGCGCACTGCTCGCCATCGATATCGGCTTTATGGGGCCCAACTATTCGATTTCAACAGCTTGCGCGACCTCTAATTTTTGCATCCATGCCGCTGCCAAGCATATTCGAAATGGCGAAGCTGATCTCATGCTCTGCGGTGGCGCTGAATCGCCGATCTCATCCGATTGGCGTTTAGCCGGTTCGTCGCCTGCAAAGCGCTTTCCGAGCGCAATGACGATCCACAAGAAGCGTCTCGCCCTTGGGACAAGAATCGCGATGGATTTGTGATGGGCGAAGGCGCTGGAGTTCTGCTCCTGGAAAGTCTCGAGCACGCACTAGCGCGTGGCGCGCCAATCTTAGCCGAATATTTAGGCGGTGCAGTATCAATTGCGATGCGCACCACATGACCGATCCGCGTGCAGACGGCTTTGGGTGTCAGCTCATGCATTGAAAATGCCATTAAGATGCAGGCATTTCTAAAGAGAGATCAATTATATCAACGCTCATGCTACATCGACGCCTGCCGGCGATCTCGTGCGAAATCGAAGCAGTGCAAGGAAGGTGTTTGGTCCGCACACTCAGCGAAATCAAGATGAATGCGACCAAATCGATGACAGGCCACTGCCTAGGCGCAGCCGGCGGCATCGAAGCGATCGCGACGATAAAAGCTATTCAGACAGGGATGCTGCATCCGACGATCAATCTCGATGAGCCAGAAGAAGAAGGTTGCGGATATCGATCTCGTCCCACTGTGGCAAAACCGCATAAGGTCAAAGTTGCTCTGTCCAATTCGTTTGGGTTTGGAGGACATAACTCGTCTCTGGTTTTCGCGGCGTACTCATAAAAACGGCAGGTACTCTCGTGAGCTGGATGAGCAAGGAAGAATCCTTCGGAATCGTTCCCGTGTCTAAAGAAAGGGGAATATGGCAGGTCTTCCTCATTCTGCACGTCGCAGGCAAACATTGGGGCTTTCCAAAAGGGCATGGCAATCCAGGAGAGACACCATTAGAATCGGCCAAGCGCGAGCTCAAGGAAGAAACAGGTCTTGAAATCATCTCTTTAGTAAAAGAATTACCTTTTATTGAGACCTACCATTTTAAAAGGCGAGGACGTCCGATTTCTAAAACGGTCCAATATTTTGCGGCTGAAGTAGAAGGAGAGGTGATTTTGCAACCAGAAGAGATCCGCGACGGCAGATGGTTTAGTTTTCAAGAAGCTCTGCGTGCACTCAGCTTTCAAGAAGCGCGCGCCATTTGCCACGAACTCATCAAACTACTGAATATCGAAATGAAATGATTTGGCCTTTTTCTAAAAAAAAGATCGAAATTTTTGTCCGACACTGTCACTTCTCTTCCATTTCCGGACATAAAAAGCGCATTCCTGGTTTAACGCGCGAGCTCTGCTTTGAAAATTTCATGCAGACTATTCAGAGAGAGCCGGTCAATGTCACTTTTCTTTTAGACGTATTCCATCCCTCAGAAAAAACACATTTCGTGAAAGAGCAAAAGCGCTTTCCAGTCATCGAAATCCGCGAAGGCACCGAGGCTGGCTCTTTTTTGCGGCTGATCGAACATGTCGCTGCTTTGAACCTCGATCCAGATACGATCATCTATTTTTTAGAGGATGACTACATGCATCGAGCCGGATGGCCAAAAGTGCTACTCGAAGCTTTTACGATTGCTGAGGCCGACTATGTCACGCTTTTTGATCATCGGGACAAGTACTTTTTAGAGGGTTACCAGAATCTGCAGTCCAAAATCTATCATACCGAAAGCTGCCATTGGAGAACGACGCCATCCACCACCAACACCTTTGCCTTGCGTCATAAAACTCTACTCCGCGATTTAGAAGTTCACCGGGCGTTTTCTCGCGATGTAAAGATCTCAAAAGACCATGAAAAATTTTGCGCTCTCGCAGAGAGAGGCGCGCAGTTGATCTCTTCCATCCCGGGCTGGTCGACCCACAATGAACAAGAGTTTGCCTCACCTTGTGTCAAATGGACCCAATTTGGTACTCTCTAGAACATATAAAAATTAGGTGATTTCATGAGCCAAACACAATCGTTGATCCTAGAGCAATATGCCAAGGAAAAGACATGGGTTAAAGATGTCGTTACTGTTCTTTTAGCCAGCTTGCTCATCTGCTGCTTTGCGCCGCTTGCGATCAGATTGCCCTTCACGGAAGTACCTATTGCGACACAATGCCACGTCATGCTGCTTTTGAGCGCTCTGCTCGGCGGTAAAAGAGGTGCTCTGATGGTTATCGCGTTTCTCTGTGAAGTAGCAATTGGGTTTCCAGTGCTCTCGAGCGGAAGAGTGGGTATCCTGGCCTTTATCGGACCAACCGGCGGCTATCTCATCGGTTCGGTCGTAGGCGCCTACCTCACAGGTACACTTATGGAAAAAGCTAAGTCCCATACTTCGGCCAAAACATTTAGCGCACTGCTGGCTGGAAATCTCGCTATGTACGTCTTTGGCTATGCTCACCTCGCTAACATTATCGGTGCATCCAAAGCCTTTCTGCTAGGTATCCTACCTTTCATTGCCGGGGATCTGCTTAAAACAGTTTTCTGCGTGAAAATCTTACGCTTTAAGCAGCGCGTTTCTTAACGATATGCGCTCTTAAAAGAGGGTTGGCTAACTTAGCAGTTTTAGATTTCTGAGTCCAATTTTCGATCTTACGTCTTTTTAAGTGTTGACTGGCTTTGTGTTGAGAATCGACATAATGGACCAGCGGTTTCATGGCTTTGGTCTCAATGCGTTGGATGGCAGTTGCCTCTTTTTTCAAGGCTTTTGGGATTTCTGGAATTGAATGTTCTTTTCTGTTGGATATACGCTTTACCATCTTTCCTCCAAAGTTGAGTGGTCTGGTAAAAGTTCACAGTAAGAACCCCGTCGGTTTTTGACAATTAAAAAATTTAAGATAGGGTCATTTAGGTCGTTTGCGGCGTTTCTTCTTCGCCTGTTTGCGCAGCATAAGCGCAATCATTTCAATCTTGTGTGCCGAACCAGTTTTATCTTGCACAACGCGCCCTTTAAGCGAGGCTTCTTTTGCCTCAGTGCGTAAAAAATGCGCCATACTTTCAACAAACGCAGAAAGCGAGCGGGCAGGGCTCTTCTCGGGGGGTTGATCTGTCATAAATTTGCAGTCTACTGATCGAGACGATAAATGTTAAATTTTTATTTTAATCCTTTACACATAGTAGCTTCCTTCTAAAAATAAGGTTAATGCGAAATCTAGCCCTCTCACTGCTTTGCTGGGTCTTACGCGCCTGCTTTGCCTTGCGCTATCGCATCCGCATTGAAGGCTTGAAAGAGATCATTGCCGAACAAAAAAAGAGCAAGGGCGGCATACTCTTTTTGCCCAACCATCCGGCCGAACTCGATCCAGTCATCTTAATGCTCTTTATCTTACCCGCCTTCCAGGCTCGGCCGCTGATTGTGGAGCATTTCTACTACCTTCAAGGTTTCCACGGCTTTATTCGTCTGGCTCGGGCGCTTCCTCTGCCCACGATGGACTCGGTAGCCAACTCATGGAAATCCAAGCAGGTTGAAAAACTGCTGAAATACATTGGCGGGCAGATAGAAAAAGGCGATAGCTTTCTCATCTACCCGGGTGGAAAATTAAAGCATGGCGGTCGGGAGGTCTTAGGCGGTAGCTCTTTTATATATAATCTCGTCAAAACTACGCCAAAGGCCCCAGGGGCCAAAATCGTGTTGGTTCGCACAACTGGATTGTGGGGCAGCAGCTTTTCGCGGGCGCTGACAGGAAAAGTGCCTAGCTTCGGCAGGACGCTGCTGCACGGCATTAAAGTTCTGCTGCAAAATGGTCTGTTTTTTACACCGAGGCGCGAGGTTAAAGTCGAGTTTTGTCCTGCTCCAGCAGACCTGCCAGTTTCGGCTTCGCGCCAAGAGTTCAATCGCTACTTGGAAGAGTGGTATAATCGCTATCCTGAGCCAGGCCCAGAACCGCTCTCTTTAGTCTCATATGCATTTTGGGCCGAGAAGCTTCCGGCAGTGGCTGCGCCAAAAGAGAAGAAAAAGTCAGAGCAGCTCAAACCCGTATCGGCCAAAATTGAAAAAGAGATCATCGGTGAGGTAGCCAAACTCGCTGGCCAGCCGGCTGAGAAGATTCAAAAGTCGATGCATCTCTCTTACGATCTCGGTCTAGATTCGCTCGATGTGACTCAGATCTATCTCTTGCTCGACGAACGCTACGGCATCGGCGACTTAGACCCCGGAGAGATACAGACGGTGGAGGACCTGCTGCAAGTCGCAGCGGGCGCAAGGCGTGCGCGCGAAGAAGATGAAGAGCTTGAAAGAGTATTCTGGCCGAAGGAAGGCGTGCGCCCTGATCCCATCGCGCCTTTGGGCGAAACTTTGCAAGAGGCCTTCCTGCTCATGTGCGACCGGATGGGAAAATCCACCGCATGTGCTGATGCGCTTTCGGGCGTACTGAGTTATCAAAAACTTAAGCGTGCAGCGCTCGTGCTCGCCCAAAAAATTCGCCATATGCCCGGAGAGAGCATCGGCGTCCTGCTTCCTTCAAGCTGTGCAGCCTATATCGTCATCTTGGCCATTCTGCTCGCAAAAAAGGTCCCCGTGATGCTCAATTGGACGGCCGGAGTGCGTTCGCTAGAACATTGCGCCAAGGCTGCTAAGCTCAAAACTGTGATCAGTTCGATGCGTTTTTTAGGCAGACGCGACATGGGAGACTTAGGCAGCGTCGATGCGATGATCCTGCTTTTAGAAGACATCCGTTTTTCCATTAAATTAAGCGAGAAAGTTCGAGGTCTTTGGCTTTCGATGCGTAAGGCGCCAGCTCTGCTTAAGATTTTAACACTCGAGCATCTGAACAAAGAAGAGTGGGCCGTGGTTCTTTTTACGAGCGGCACCGAATCGCATCCTAAAGGTGTGCCGCTCTCTCATGGAAACCTGCTGAGCAATCAGCGAGCGGCATTTTCGCGTGCCGACATTAATAGCGCCGATGCACTTTATGGAGTCCTTCCGCCTTTTCACTCGTTTGGATTTTCGATCACCGGGCTTTTGCCACTTTTGACCGGATTCAAAGTGGCCTACGCGCCCGATCCGACCGATAGCCATGGTATGGCCTCAGATATCAAACATTGGCAACCTAGCATTTTTATTTGTGCACCGAGCTTTATCCAGGCCCTCTTTCGCGCAGCCAAGCCCGAACAGCTCTCTTCAGTGCGTCTCTTTGTTGCCGGAGCTGAGAAGGCCTCGCAAGATCTTTTCGAGCAGGTTGAGAATTTAGGCCCTGGCCACGAGATGATCGAAGGCTATGGCATTACAGAATGCGGCCCGATTGTGACCATGAACGATCTACACAAGCCGCGCAAGGGAGTCGGCCGTCCGCTGCCAGGCGTGGAGCTCTGCGTGATCGATACCAACACGCTTCAGCCTCTATCTCCTGGAGAAGAAGGCGAGATCTGCATTGCAGGACCCAATGTTTTTAAAGGTTACCTCGAAGATCGCCCTCCGCCTTTCATCACCATACAAGATAAAAAGTGGTATCGCTCAGGTGATCGCGGCTGTCTCGATAGGGAGGGCCATCTCTACCTCTCGGGCCGTCTAAAACGTTTTGTCAAGATAGGCGGGGAAATGGTCAGTCTAGGCGGTTTAGAAGAGGAGCTGATCAGATTGGCCAAAGACAGACTATGGGGCATGGGCCAGGGCGAAGGGCCGCCTTTAGCTGTGGCTGTGCGCGAAAAAGAGAGTGAAAAACCGCTGATCGTGCTCTTTGCCACCTTTACGATCGATCGAGAAGCGGTAAATAATGCTTTGAAAGAGGGCGGTTTTGGAAAGATCGTCAAGATCGCAGAAGTCAGACAGCTCGATGAGATCCCCTTGACGGGGACGGGTAAAACTAACTATCGTCTCCTCGACGAAATGCTAACTTAGGACTAAAAGCGTTGGAACCCATCTTAAGAATTTATAACACAGAAACGCGTGCGAAAGAAGGCATCATTGGACCCACCGTCAAGATGTATACATGTGGGCCTACGGTCTACAACTTTGCGCATATCGGCAACTTCCGCACATATGTTTTCGAAGACCTCTTGCGCCGTACGCTCGAGTTCTTTGGCCTGAAGGTGATTCAAGCGATGAATATCACCGATGTAGAGGATAAGATTATCAAAGCTGTGCTTCAAACCGGACAAACTCTCGATGAGTTTACACATCCCTACATCGAAGCTTTTTTTGAAGACATCGACACATTAAAAATTCAAAGAGCTGAATTCTATCCTCGCGCTACAGATTACATTCCCGAAATGATACGGATCATTCAGAAACTGCTCGATTCTAAAGTCGCTTATCGCGGCGCCGATGGCAGTATTTATTATGGGATCTCGCACTTCCCAGGTTATGGCCGCCTTTCACATCTACATCCCGACTCCCTGAAAGCCGGTGCGTCAGAACGCGTATCGAGCGATGAGTATGAAAAAGAACATGTGGCTGACTTTGTCTTATGGAAAAACTATGATGCAAAGCGCGATGGCCAAGTTTTTTGGGAGACATCGATCGGCAAAGGCCGACCTGGATGGCATATCGAGTGTTCTGCCATGGCCATGAAAGTACTCGGCGAGACGATCGATATTCACGCAGGTGGCGTGGATAATATCTTCCCTCACCACGAAAATGAGATCGCACAGTCCGAGGCTTGCTCTGGCAGACAGTTTGTGCGCTACTGGGTCCACTGCGAACATCTGCTGGTGGACCATAAAAAGATGTCCAAGAGTTTGGGCAATTTTTACACGCTGCGCGATCTTCTGCAAAAGGGATATAGTGGAACCGAGGTGCGCTACATGCTGATGCACACGCACTATCGCACACAGCTCAACTTTACGTTTGAGGGGATGGATGGCATTGTGCACACTTTAGAGCGCCTCTCTGACTTTGTGCATCGCTTGAAACAGATTGCAGAGAAACCCAGCGCTGCTCAAGAAAGCCTGGTTCAGCCGCTTTTGGATAGTACCCTGCGCGAATTTACGAATGCGCTCGCCGACGATTTAAATATCTCCGTTGCTTTGGCCTCTCTCTTTGAAATGGTGCGCCAAATCAACGCGCTTTGCGATCAAAATAAAGTAAGCCAAAAAGATGCGCAGGAGACGCTCAACCTGCTCCAGCGGTTCAATCAAGTCCTGGATATCATCCCACTCGAAAAGGAGGAAGAGGAGATCCCTGGCGAGGTCGAAGCCCTGCTGGTGCAACGCGAAGAGGCACGCAAAGCCAAAAATTGGAAACAGTCGGATAAGTGCCGTGATGAGATCCTCGCCCGCGGGTTTCTAATCGATGATACCCCATCCGGCGCCCGTCTAAAAAAGAAGAGATCATCATGAACAAACCAGGTACAACGAAAGACGAGCTCTTCATGCTCATGCTCTATAAGATCGCCAGCGCACGCGGCGATCAATTTGCCGAAATCGATCGCTACGAGGTGGGCAAAGCCATCGGCCAAAATGATAAGGGTGTCAACGCAATCGTCAACCTTTTAGCACAAGCCAACTTCATAAAAAAAGGCGAAGACACAGCAATCTATCTCACACCCCACGGCATCTCACTAGTAAAACAGCTTCTCGGCTAAGAAACGACTCTTTTTGGAGTGCGGCGTCAAGCTCTTGCGGTTCTACACATCTCTTTGTTGTCCAAAATTTTGAGCCAGAAAGAAAGACGGCCTAGTGGACGGAGTGGACAAAGGAGAGGAATGGACAGAGAGTGGACGAAGTGGACGGCCGAAGAAATCCGGATTTCTTCGGCCGTCCACTTCGTCCATTAGGCCGTCTTTCTTTCCTTTCTTTTAGGGAAAGGCAACAAAAAGATGTGTAGAACCGCAAGATCAAGACACCGCACTCCAAGAAGAATCAAAGGACACTCTTTGTGGTTTGTTTTTGTCGGGCGGCGAGGGCGATGCCGATGCCGCTGGCCAGGGCTAGGGCGATCCAGTACCAGGCGATGCTGGCAACTGAGCCGGTCTGTTTATATGACCAAAGCGAGAGGACGAGTGTTGGACCGCCAAAGAGCTGCGATCCGAGTGCATAACCAAAAGAGTTCAGTGTGTAGCGATGCGCAGGCGGAGTGATCTGCAACACCCACGCTTGAAAGGGGGCAAAAAACGCAGCTCCAACTAGTACAAAACAGATCCTCGCACCCACCACAGTGGCAAAGGTTGCGCCTTCGAGCAGAAGAAAGAGAGGCGCAGCGCCGAGGGCAATCGCAAGAGTAGATCCGATCATCACCTTTTCGCGCGAGATTTTGGAAGCGAGCCAGCCAAAGAAGGGCAGGGCTGCAAAGTCGAGCACGAGGAGATAGGTATTGAGCGCGATCATCTCTTCTTTCGTCACATTCGAAATAAGAGGCACAAAGCCGTTCATTAAGACCAGGGCGATCACATAATTTGCATAGCCAAGGCCTGACACAATTGTGATGAGCAAGAGACGGCTGCGATATTCCCACAGAAGTTCGAGTGTTTGGAGGAGAGTGCGGCTCGGCCGGGCAGGATTGGAAATGGTCGTGCTACGTCGCATAAAAAATGCAAACAGGGCAGTGACGCATCCGAAAACGTAGAGCAGCCGCCAACTCGATTCTACAGCGTTGAAGTAGCAGAGAAGTGACGCGCCGAAAGAGGCGAGTAAAATGCCCCCGATCGAGGAGGCATCGAACAGACTACTTAAAAGATCGTGTTTTTTTTCTTCTGCGCCTTCGAGTAAAAAGGTTGCGCCGCCGATCGTCTCGCCTGCATCTAGAAAGTTTTGTAGAACTCTTCCCACGCACAGCAATACAGGCGCAAGAAAGCCGATCTGAGCATAGGTGGGGCAGAGGGCGATGCATCCGGACACAAGCGCCATGCCGCTCAATGTCAGGAAGAGCGCGCGCTTACGTCCATATTTATCTCCGATGAAGCCGAACACCAGTGAACCGATCGGCCTGGCCAACATGCCTAGTGGGATCATGGCATAGGTCAGAAGCAGAGCAGTTAGAGGATCGTGTTTTGGAAAAAAAAGCGGCGCCAAAAAAGGCGAGAGAAAGCCGAAGAGCGCGGCATCGTAATGTTCAAAAAGGTTGCCTAAACAAGCGCTCCAAAAACGTAACTTAAATATGGCCATCTTCAGGTCGAGTCAGAGGGAAGAAAAGCACTTCTTTAATTGTAGGCGAGCCGGTGAAGAGCATGACCAGGCGGTCGATGCCGATGCCAATGCCGCCGGTTGGAGGCATGCCCTTGGCAGATCGCTTCGATGAACTCTTCATCGAGAGGATGAGCCTCTTCGTCGCCGGCCAGCGCGTTTTTCAGCTTGGACGAGGAGCAGCTTGCGCTGCAGCACGGGATCGTTGAGTTCGGTGTAGGAGTTGCAGATCTCGTTGCCGATGATGAAAGTCTCAAACCGCTCGACGACCATTTCGTGGCGTAGTTTTGGGGTCGCGGTGGAGTTTGCATAGCGGCGTGGTTTCAATCGGATGGTCGATGATGTGGTGCGGCTGGATCAGATGGTGTTCGACCAACTCTTCAAACAGCTCGGCGATCAGAAGACCGCGAGGCGCTTTTGCAACCTCTTTGGATCGCAGAGTGTTTTTTCCTTGACAGCTTGTGCTCAATGTCATCATCAGAAAAGGCGTCGACATCGATTTTTGCGTAGATTTTGATGCTCTCTTTCATGGTGAGGCGCTTCCAAGGAGCTTTCAGGTCGATCTCGACTTCGCCGTCGCCCGTGTGCGCTTTGACTTTAATCTTGGTAGAATTGAACAGCGTAAGCGCAACCTTTTCAAACAGCTTTTCGATAAAGACCATCATGTCGTTGTAATCCCAATAGGCTGCATAGGCTTCGAGCATGGTAAATTCGGGATTGTGCGTACGGTCGATGCCCTCATTGCGGAAGACCTTGCCGATCTCGTAGATCTTGTCCATGCCGCCGACGATCAGCTTTTTAAGCGAGATCTCGAGGGAGATGCGCAAGATACATGTTCTGATCGAGGCGTTCAGCTCTGTGATAAAAGGACGTGCTTCAGCCCCGCCGTAGATGTTTTGCAAGACGGGTGTCTCAACTTCCATAAAGCCATGTTTTCGGAAATAGTCGCGCGATCAGGCGCAAGATCTGGCTTCGGAGCTGGAAGCGTCTCAAGCACCTCGGGTGTGCTGATCAGGTCGAGCCAGCGCTTGCGGTAGCGCACGCCTTTGTCGGCAAGGCCGCTGTGTTTGTCGGGCAGGGGAAGAAGCGATTTGCAGAGGAGGGTGACCTTTTTGGCAAAGACGGTGAGCTCGCCTTTTTGGGTGCGGAAGAGATGCCCTTCTACGCCGATGATATCGCCCAGGTCGATCTTTTTTTCGATGAATTTGATCGGGGTGAGCTCTTCCGTGCCGTTGGCTGGAAGCCTTCGACTTGCGTGAGGTCGCGGTTGAACATCATCTGGATGCGGCCGGTCCATCTTGGATATGGGCAAAGGCATTTTTTCCCATGGCGCGAAAAAGCACCAGCCTGCCGGCAATCACGACTTTTTCGGTTGAGCCATTCGCGGCATCTTCGCTGTGACCGACCTCTTTATCGGTGTACTTTTTCAGGATCTCCGCTACCGATGCCGAAGGGGTATATTTATGAGGGTAGGGGTCGAGGCCTAGCTGTCGGATTTCACCTAGCTTGGCTAGGCGATTTTTGTACTCTTCGTGGCGATGATATTCGGGCTCTGGAAAGGTCATATTTACTCAAAAAGTCCATCAAAAATCAAACGTTGAGAATTTCAAGATAGGTTCAAACTATACCGTCCCCCTTCTAATAGTGCAATAGATCCACCCCCAATCAATCGATTCATAGCACAAGTCACTGATAATCAATAAAATAAGATAGAAAAATAACAGGATGGCAGGATGAGTAGGATAGATGAAGACAAAGAAATGCTATTTCCATCCTGTTTATCCTGCCATCCTGTTATGTCATGTAAAGGTTACAATATATATAATAATAATTTTAATTAATAAAACAAAATAAATTTTGAATATAAATATAAATAATATTATAATAATAAGCGAAAATATTAAAAAAGAGGTATTTATGAGTTTTATAACAGCAATAAGACAGTGTCTATCCAATGCTGTAAAATCAAAACCCTGGTCGCCACATAAAAATAGTCTCCTTCAAGGACGTCAGTATTCCAACCTGCTAGTTGGAGAAGAGCTTTCTTCCCCACGAAGCCCAAAGAGAAATAATAAGGTTATGGTAGTCACAGGCGCGACATCGCATATGTCTCCCGCCCTTATGGCGAAAGGTCTTGAAAAGGATTACCGCGTGGTCGCTTGTGCACGAGATGTAGACAAAGTACAAGCTAACACACCCTCGCACCCAATGGTAACTTGGGTAAAGACTCCAAAGGCAGATGTGCAATCTTGGAATGCTCTCTTGGACGAACATGTCGAAGACGGCAGTGAACTGGTGCTATTTAACACTATTGGCGCAGCTACTGCATCGCCTGGAAAAAAGTTAGCCGATGTGAATGAAAAGCCCGTGATGGTTGCCACCGACGCTCTTCTAAAGCAGGGTTCACGTCTGGCGCGAGCGGCGATCGGCCATTTCTCGACCATTGCAGTTTCATATCTTCCTCAGGATGCAGAGAGAGTTAAGGGAATGCACCCTCAAGCTTTAGAATACTGCCAAGGGCGCCAGCGAGTCGATCAGGCATTAATGAATTCCGGTGTGCCGACTACGATTGTGCGGCCAGGGTTTGTCTTTAGCGATCTCCGCCAAGGTAAGATCATCGATACGGGACACGCCTATTCGCCAGAACAACTCGCTACTCTCCCTTTCCATCCTGTGATGGGTCGAGCCGAGCAGCCACAGCAACCTGTTTATGATGGCGATGTCATCGAGTGTTTGTTTAACGGAGTTGAACAAGATGCCGTTCATTTAGTTGATGCGGTGGGACCGGAAATTCTGACGCAGGCCGATATGTTCAGATTCTTCGTCGAATTAAAAGGCGGAAAATTCCGACCGGTCAGTATTCCATACGACTTTGCTGAAGTGATCGCTCACCATTTTCCTAAAGGGCGTATCGCACCCTATGCCATTTCCATGTTTAAACTGATGGAAGAGCAAAGATCAGGCGCGCTAAGTCCTAGTAAGTTTGAGGAGTTAGTCGGAAGACCGCTTGTAAAAATGAGCGATGTCTATCGTCAGTCGCAAGGTGAGACGCTTGTCTTTGCTCGACCGCCAATAGGGGAGCATATGAAAGAGATCATGCAGAGCGTGATGAAAAACCCAGAAGCGCGCCACGATATGATGCGTATGGTTAAAAAATATGGTTGGCAGATGTGCATACGCATGCTTCAAGCATATTTTTCCCAATAATCAATTTTTAAATATTCATTATATATATTGAGGCATTTGATCAATATGGCCTTACAGTGTATAATTGCACCCCGTTAAGACAGTCAAATTAAAGGTGGTAAAATGTTAATTTTAGCAGCATTGAGAGCCAGTTTACCTGCTATCGCACACAGAGCTGCTACGCGTATTCCTGCCCCTAATGGCCTAGCCGCTGTCGTTAGAAGGTCTATTCCTGTCCACTCTGTCACTCATTTTCAATTTGGCCGTTATAAGGTCGCCGTACTTTCCTACAAAGAACACCAAGCCCTGGCGCAACGCAACTTTGCCGAACGTCTAAAAAAACTCTCCGAAAAAAAGACTTCTTAATTCTTTAAAAAAAGGTCATTTCAGGATCGATATCGATCAGGATGCGCATGTCTCTTTTCAGAGGCAGCGTACGCTGCGTGAGTTGCAGCTTCTGCGCGAGCTGTGAAGAGCTGGGCCCTTTGATTAAAAACTGAAAGCGGAAACGGTCTTGCATTTTGGGATGGCCGCAGGCCACGGCGGGCAAAAGCTGAAAGGTCGGCGGCAGCTGGCTGATCAGAGCGTGGCGGAATTCTTGCGCGCAAGCTAGCGTCTCTGTTTGGGATGGTCCGGAGAAGACGATCTTTGCCAAGTGGCAAAAAGGCGGAAAGCCGAAAGCTTTACGCATCTCGAGCTCTTCTTGAAAGAATGCTTCATAATTTTGCGCGGCGGCAAGGCGCATGGTGGCGTGTTCAGGCATATGTGTTTGTATGATCACTTCGCCAGCCAGCTCCGCTCTCCCGGCTCTGCCTGCAACTTGTGTGAGTAGTTGGAAGGTCTTTTCTTGTGCGCGAAAATCGGGGATGTTGAGCGAGCTATCTGCGTGCAATACGCCGACTAGTGTGACCGAGGGCAGGTGCAAACCCTTAGCTACCATCTGCGTGCCGATCAGCACGTCCGCTTTGCCTGAGCGAAATTGTCTAAAGATCAGTTCGTGGCTGCCTTTGTGACGCGTGGTGTCAGCATCCAGACGCAAGGTGCGCACATCGGGCAGCACGGCGTGCAGTGCGCGTTCGGCCATCTCGGTGCCTGCGCCTTTGTATTTCAACGTCTCCTCGGCTTTACATTGGGGACAGACGCGCAAGGGTGGCAGGCGGTAATCGCAAAGGTGGCAAGCTAAGATCTCTTCGCCTAGATGGTACGTGAGCGCGAGATCGCAATGCGGACAGCGCGCGATATGCCCGCAGCTTGCGCAGAGGCAAGAGGTGTGGTAGCCGCGGCGGTTGAGCAGCAGAATCGTCTGTTCACCCAAGCTGCGCCTTTTTTTGATCGCTTCGATCAGCCTTTCTGAAAATAATGTGAATCCTTTAGCGCGTGCAAATTCGCGTTTCATGTCGACCAGGATGACGGGTGCAAGCAGGGCTTGATCGCTGCGATTTGCTAATTTGAGGAGCTGGTACTTATGTGACACGGCGTTGTGATAGCTCTCTAAACTGGGTGTAGCGCTGCCCAAAATCACGGTGGCCTTTTCTAATTTGGCGCGCATGAGCGCTACATCGCGCGCATGATAGGCAGGCTGCTCCTCTTGCTGCTTATAAGCGCTCTCGTGCTCCTCATCGACGATGATCAGACCGAGATTTGGCATGGGGCTGAAGATGGCCGAACGTGCGCCCATCACGATGCGCACCGAGCCATCGCGGATCTTGCGCCAACTCTCATGGCGTTCGCCATCGCTTAAACGGTGGTGTAACAGCACCACCTTTTCGGAAAAACGCGTGCGGATGCGTTCTAACGTCTGCGAGGTGAGCAGGATCTCGGGCACGAGGAAGATTACGCCTTTATTTTGCGAGAGCGCACGATCGATCGCCTGCAGATAAATCTCTGTTTTTCCACTACCCGTCACACCGAAGAGAAGATGAGGCGCAAATTTACCTTCTTCAAGGCTCTGGTTGATCGCTTGTAATGCTTCGGCCTGTTCAGCACGTAGAAGCTTGGGTTTTGTGGCAAAGACCTCTTGCTGCATCGATGGGCGAACCCTCATGCAGAGGTAGGTGCGGCATGGAAGATCTTCTTCTTGATCAGCGTTTGCAGTGGGCTTTGAGAGACTTGCGCCTTTTCAAGCAGCTCGGAGAGCAAAACTCCCTTTGGGATGCATCAGCAGCGTGTCGAGCAGCGCAGCCTGCTGAGGATGTTTCATGCGCAACTCTTCGCACACAGAGACGAGCTCAGGACGCGATAGCAGCGAGCTGACAAATAGCTGTGTGCGCTTTTTGGTGCTTTTGCGCATGCCGGGCGGCATCATGACTTTGAGCACTTTGCGCAGCGGCGTGCAGTAGTAGCGCGACATCCATTCGGCCAGAGCAAAAAGGGTAGGCGAGATGGCTGGTTTTTCAGAAAGCAATTCTAAGATGTTTTGCACTGAGGCGATCTCGGGCGTCTCTTTGAGCGCGAGGATCGTGCCTTTCTTGGGTCTGCCGCGCAAAGGCACGCTGACGCGCATGCCGACCTGGCACTGCTCTTGAAGCTTTTCCGGCACCTGGTAGTCGAGCGGCTTGTCGATGCCATCGTCTAACAGAACTGCGGCAAAGTTTAAGTTCTGAGAAGATGACATATCTTTTTCCAGAGCGCAGCTTTGTCTTTTAGAACTTCGGCATTGAGCAGGATGAGCGGTGTTCTGGCCAAAAGAGGACCAGAGACAGAGGTGGCCGGCTGAAAGAACTGTTTCAGTTCAGTCATTTTAAAAAAGGCGCTCTCTTCGGCAACAATCAGCTCAAAAGTGTTGAGTTGGAAGATGAGATCCCACTTCTTCTCTTTTTCAAAGCTAAGTGGCATCCAAGATTTTGGTCGGGCTTGAGCTGCGTGTGGATCGCTTTGGCTAAATTTTTGAGCAGAAGCAGCTCTTCCTCTTTTTCGTTGAACGACAAGATGAGTGCAGAGGCAGGGATAACGTGCTTTTTTCCAGCGCTCGGCGATCTCTTTTGCTTGTGCATCATGCGGCGGCTTCTCGACGTAAGGTACATTTGGAAGCTGCGCGCAAGCGTTTTGCGCCACTCGTCCATTGGAAGCTGTGGATTTTTTACCGGTGGTTTTGGTTTAACCTCTTTGACTTCGACACTCGGAGCTTTGGGTGTTTCTTTAATCACTGGAGTAGGCGTAGAAAAGTTGAGAGCGGGCTCCTCCTTTACAAACTCTTTTGGAGTCGTCGGAGCTTGTTTGAAAAAGTGCGTATGCTCTTTGGAGACGAGCAGAGATTTTTGGGTGCGCGCCTCTTCTTTGACAAATGCGAGTGTATCCTTAACCAGCTGTCTTAAATTATTATTCATCTAAATCAAACAGTGCATTTACGTAACTTTCGGGTCGAAGGGGAGGAGATCATCCATCTTTTCGCCCACTCCTACCCATCTTATCGGAATGCCGAGTTGTTTGTAGATCGAAAGTGCGATGCCTCCTTTGGCTGAGCCGTCGAGCTTGGCTAAGATGATGCCCGTGAGAGGTGTAAACTCGTGGAAGACAGTGGCTTGATCGACCGCATTTTGTCCAGTGGTGGAGTCGAGCACGAGCCAGGTCTCATGCGGAGCTGTCGGAACTACTTTGGCGCACACTTTGCGCATCTTTTCCAGTTCGCGCATGAGTTCTGTTTTGTTCTGCAGTCTTCCGGCAGTGTCGATGAGCACGACATCGCATCCGCGCGCTTTGGCGGCGGTCAGCGCATCGAAGGCCACCGCAGAAGGGTCGCTGCCTGGCTTGGATTTCACGATCTCACAGCCTAGCTCTCAGCCCATGTGCGATAGCTGTTCGATAGCTGCTGCGCGGAAGGTGTCGCCAGCTGCTAGCAGCACCTTTTTCTTTTCACTTTGAAAATTGCGCGCCAGTTTGGCGATGGAGGTGGTCTTGCCGCTGCCGTTTACGCCGACGATCATAATCACGAGCGGCTCGCCGGTTTCAGGCGTACGCGGCTGCACTTTCGAAGGATCAGCAAAATCTCCAGCGCAAAGTCGCGCAGCGCGCTTAAGATCTCCTCTTGGGTAGCTTCAGGATTTTTACGCAAAAACTGTTTGGTGAATTTAACAAACTCTTGCGCACACGCTGATCCGAGATCCGCCTCATAGAGAATTGTCTCAAGCTCTCGAAGGTCTCCTCGTCCCAGGGCTGGCCGAAGAGCGCTTTGATCTTGCCGCCGAGTACCGAGCGCGTTTTGGCGAGAGCCGACTTAACTTTTTGAAAACCTGTCTTAAGAAATTGAACATAGTATGTTTTCGTTGCTGGAAATCCCATTCTATCAGATAAGGGATTTCAAGAGGATAGTTATGAACATCCATGAATATCAGGCCAAAGAAGATCTTAGCGCGCTATCACATACCCATTCCGCCTTTTGGAGTAGCGAGCAATCCTCAAGAGGTCGAAAGGGTCATAAAGGTCCTTGGACTGAGCGAGGCTGTGATCAAGATCCAGGTGCATGCCGGAGGACAGAGGAAAGGCGGGCGGGGTCAAGTTTGCCAAAACGCCTGAAGAGATTGTCGCAGTGTGGCCTCCACAGCTCATCGGGATGAAGATGGTCAATAACCAGACGGGCAAGGCTGGCGTGATCGCACACAAGGTGCTCATCTCAAAACCGCTCGACATCAAACGAGAATATTATCTCGGCGCCATCATCGACCGCGCGCGGGCGATGCCGATCCTGATCGCCTCGCCCGAAGGAGGAATGGAGATCGAAGAGGTCGCGGAAAAACACCCAGAGAAAATTCTGAAACTGCCGATTGGACTCGATGGGAGCATGAAACCCTACCATCTGCTTGCGCCTCTGCAACTTCATGGGCTGGGAGCGGCGACAAGCCAAAGCAGGGAACGCTAGATCGCAGCAAGGCGTTGCCAAGGCTTTTATCGAATGCGATGGCGCTCTTTTAGAGATCAATCCGCTGGTCGAAGATCAAGAAGGGACATCTCTGGGCGCTCGATGCCAAGCTCGAGCATCGATGACAATGCGCTCTTTCGTCAGCCGAGCTCGCAGCTTTCTACGATCCGACGCAATATTCGAAAAATGAGGTCTTGGCCAAAGAATATGACCTGGCCTTTATCGCACTTGAGGGCAACATCGGATGCATGGTCAACGGCGCGGGACTTGCCATGGCGACCATGGACATCATCCACTACTATGGCGGAAAGCCGGCCAACTTTCTCGATGTGGGCGGCGGCGCCTCAAGGAAAAGGTCGCTGAAGGATTTAAAATTCTCCTCATCAGATCCACAGGTGAAAGCGATTCTGGTCAATATCTTTGGCGGCATCATGAATTGCGCAACGCTTGCCGAAGGGATCATTCATGCCGCTTCCGAGCTTGCGCTCAAAGTGCCACTCGTTGTGCGCATGGAAGGCACACATGTCGAAGAGGGCAAAAAGCTTCTTAAAGATCGGGCCTACCGATCATACGGCAGATACGTTGGAAGAAGCAGCCGAAAAAAGCCGTTGCGACTGTGACAGGGGGAAGATGACATGGCGATTTTGATCAATAAAAAAACGCGCGTCATCACCCAGGGCATCTCGGGGAAAGCGGGACGTTTTCACACTGAGCAAGGGCATGCAGTATGGCTCAATCTAGTAGGCGGCGTGACGCCTGGCAAAGGCGGACAAGAGGTGCTCGGCCTTCCTGTGTTTGATACCGTGTACGAAGCAAAGAAAAGCTAAACTGCGATGCCACGCTTGATCTTTGTGCCTGCTCCTTTTGCAGCCGATGCGATTTTAGAAGCAGAAGATGCAGGCGTTCCGCTGATCGTCTGCATCACTGAAGGCATTCCTGTGCGCGATATGATCGAAGTCAGCCGCGTGATGCGAAACAGCAAAAAAAGCCGGCTGATCGGTCCCAATTGTCCAGGGATTATCACACCAGGCGAGTGCAAGATCGGCATCATGCCAGGCTATATCCACAAAAGCGGCAAAGTAGGCATCGTTTCCCGTTCCGGCACGCTGACCTATGAAGCCGTCTGGCAGACCACGCTGCTCGGCCTCGGCCAGTCTACTTGCGTGGGCATTGGCGGCGATCCGCTCAACGGAACAAACTTCATCGATGTGCTCGAACTCTTTCAAAAAGATCCCGAGACTGAGGCGATCTTGCTGATCGGCGAGATCGGCGGCGAAGCGGAAGAGCAAGCGGCCGAGTGGATTAAAAAACATTGCACTAAGCCCGTCGCGGCCTTCATCGCAGGCGTGACTGCTCCGCCTGGAAGGCGCATGGGCCACGCTGGCGCAATTGTCTCTGGCGGAAAAGGCACGGCAAAAAGCAAAATGGAGGCCTTGAAAAAAGCTGGCGTCTTTGTGACCGAGTCTCCAGCAGAAATGGGCCTGGCAGTTCAACAAGCTATGAAAAAGACATGATCCGCATCCCTGGACGCATTCCAGTTTCATCTTTCCCTCCTTTTGGATCATCGCCGCACTGATCGGCTATGTGAATAGTTTTTCGATCATCGGCACGCTGGTCTGGATGATCATCATTTTTGTCTCAGTGCTCTTCCATGAATATGGCCATGCACTGACCTCCCTTCTTTTTGGCAGACAGCCGCGCATTGAACTTGTGATTTGGGGTGGTCTGACCTATCACGAGGGCGAAAACCTCTCATATCCAAAGCAATTTTTAATCACGCTGAATGGCCCAGTATTTGGTTTTATACTCTTTCTGATCGCTACGGCAGTTTTGCATTTTGTGCCGATCTCCAATCCGAATATTCTAGCTGCGCTTAAAACCATGCAGTGGGTGAACCTCTTTTGGACGGTGCTTAATCTGCTTCCCGTGATGCCGCTCGATGGCGGTCAACTTCTGCGCATCTTCTGCGAAGGTATCTGGGGAGTGCGCGGTTTAAGATATGCGCTTCTGGCGAGCATGTCGATAGCTATCATCTTCAGCCTCGTCTGCTTTCTCTATCAGCAAATTTTAGTCGGGGCGATCTTCTTTCTGTTCGCTTTTCAGAGCTTTGATACCTGGCGCAAGAATAAGCTGCTCTCCGAACAAGATCGAGATACTAAGTTAAGAGACCAGCTCAAATTGGCCGAAAGTGCGCTGCATGACGGGCGCAAAGACGAAGCTAAAGAGAAATTAATCGAAATCCTCAAACGGGCTAAAGCAGGAATGATTCATCTGCTCGCCAGCGAGTATCTAGCTTATTTATACTATGAAGAGGGAGATCCAAAAGCGGCGTATGATCTGCTCTTGCCCCTGAGCAAACAGCTCTCCACTGATGCACTCTGTCTTTTGCACAAGGTCGCCTACGAGTGCAAAGACTATACTCTTGTGATCGACCTCGGCGGCCGCTGCTTCCAAACCTGGCCCAGCGTAGATACAGCTCTGCGCAACGCCTACGCCTTTGCCGCTCTAGCGCAAGCCGCGCCTTCGCTCGGCTGGCTGCAGACCGCCTTAAAAGAAGGCTTAGAGAATGTCGACGAGATCATTGCCGATCCAGCGTTCAATCCCATCCGCCAAGACCAATCTTTTCAGACTTTTGTTTCCCACGTTAAACAAGCATGAAATTTTTCTGTGATCAGATGCTCGAAGGCTTGGGCAAATGGCTGCGCACGGCCGGTTATGATACTTTGATTGCTAGTGCAAACATGCAAGATCAAGAGATTTTCGCTCGCGCTGTTGCAGAAGGCCGTTTGCTTCTGACTCGCGACAGACAATTTTTGGAAATGGAAAATCCACAAAAAAATGTCATCTTTCTGCATGGAAACAGCATCGAAGAGTGTGTCAAAGAGCTGAATGGCAAACTCAAAATAAATTGGCTCTTTCAGCCTTTTTCCCGCTGCCTTGTATGCAATACATCATTCACTCAACCCACCGAGCAAACTATCTTAGAACAAGCTCCCCCAGACGTGCGCACATCGACCACGTCATTTCGCTACTGTCCGCATTGCAAAAAAGTCTTCTGGGAAGGCAGCCACACCGCCCACATGCTGCAAAAGCTGCAGCATTGGCAAAAACTGATATAAATATCTTATTATTAATGCTTTGCAAATCTGTCCTTGCGCATAAGGATAGAAAGTGATATATCTATCCCTATGCAGAAGGATAGCATGCAAACACTCATACAGACATTGCAAGGAGAGTTTCAAACGGCCCTTATCTCAACAGAGAAAAGCACGCCAAGAGACTACACATTTCCTGAGGCTAAAAACGTCATCAAAGTAGCCGTTGGGATGAGACGCTCAGGCAAAACGTACTTTTTGTATCAAACTATCCGCCATCTGCTAGATGAAGGCTTGCCCCAAAACCGCGTTTTCTATCTCAACTTTGAAGATGACCGACTGCTCCCCATTGACCACAAGACTATGGGAAAGATGGTAGATACTTGGTATACTCTTTACCCTGAAAATCACAATCACACGTGTTATCTCTTTCTCGATGAGGTGCAAAACGTCGAGGGGTGGCCTCTGGTATTAAGAAGAATGCTAGATACAAAGAACATTCAAATCTATGTGACAGGTTCTTCTGCAAAATTACTGAGCAAGGAGATTGCTACTTCTCTCAGAGGGCGTTCTCTGGCAATCGAAATTTTGCCTTATAGTTATCCCGAATATCTGCTTGCGCACCAACTCGAATTACCTACAAAACCTTTCGGGAAGAAAATGCTCGACCATCAACGGAGCTATCTACTTGATTATTTTCGTATCGGTGGCTTTCCAGGCATTCAAGCCATGCCAGCTAATGAACAGCTCGATTCGCTACAAAACTATGTTGAGACGGTCATTTTTAGAGATGTCATTGAAAGACACCAGATCCAAAATGTGGCCCTTCTGAAATATTTTATTCAGTGCTTACTCAAAAATGCAGCTTCTCCTTTCTCCATCAATAAGTTTTACAACGATGTCAAAAGTCAAGGGCACAAAGTGGGCAAAGATACTTTGCACTCTTATCTCACTTATCTTGAAGACGCCTTTCTTGTTTTTACAGTGCCCATTTTTACTGAGTCGCTACGACATCGGCAGACAACGCCCAAAAAAATATATGCCATCGACAATGGATTGATCGGTGCGAACACCTTTAATTTGTCAGAAAATTTGGGAAAAGCGCTTGAAAATCAGGTCTACTTAGACCTTCGACGTCAAGGAAAGAAGATCTTCTACTATCACACTGCCGAAGGCTACGAAGTAGATTTTGTGACACAAGATCAGCAAGGGAGGCATGAACTTATTCAAGTGGTTTGGGAGATGGACGATCCTCACACACTTGAGCGCGAAGAGCGTGCCCTACGCCAAGCGGAGAGAGAGCTAGGCTTTTCCGGCAAAATTATAGATTGGACCACCTATTTGCAGGATTTTGTTTCCTAAGAGGGTGTTTATAAACTAAGCCTTTTAGAGATTTGAGGAGCTTTTCGATGAGATTTTTTCTCCCCCGACGAAGACAATGTCGGGACGGTGACATGGCTGAGGAGGGGGAGGAAAAAGATCGCGAAAAGATCCCAAAGATCGAAGGCATAGTTTATAGACACCCTCTAGATGTGGATGGTGAGGAGTTCGTCCCAGCTGGTGGTGTAGCGCGAAGAGCCGTTATTCTGAAGGCCGCGCCACTCTTTTTCGAGGCCTTCGGCAGCAAAGTGCAGGCTGGCTTTGCCGAAGGAGTGGTTCACGCAGTCGAGCAGCTGCATGGCGCGCTCTCTTTTCGCATTTTTCTTAATGTCAGTGGCAAAGAGATCGGGCTGTTGGAGCTTAGCCGGTGAGATCTCGCAGAAGGTGACACCGGTCTTTTTATAGAGAAAACCGGGGCGGTAAATCTGGCGCAGCGCCTCTTTGGCAGCTGAGATGAGTAGCGGCGTATAAGCGGTGGGTTCTGGCAGGACGACCGTGAGGGTGTTGGCATAGTAGGCTGGCGGCTCGAGGAACGGAGAGGTAGTGATGAAAATAGAAAGCGCCGAAGTAGTTAGGCCTTCGTCGCGCAGCTTCTCGGCAGCAGAAGCGACGTAATAGGAGAGCGCTTCCTCTAGCTCGGAGAGTTCGGTGAGGCGATGGCCAAACGAGCGCGCGTGGGTCAGAGATTTGCGGATCTCCGGAACCTCGTCCATTGAGACAGCTGGCACGCCGCGCAGCTCCATGACTGTGCGCACGAGTATAACTGAAAAGCGTTTGCGCAGCCAGATATCCGATGTGTTTTTGAGCTGGAGCGCCGTGCGAATACCCTCTTCTTTCAGCTTGGCGTCGATGCGGCTGCCCACACCCCAGATGTCAGAGGGAGGAATCTTGCGCAAATGCGCATCGATCACGGCTTCGTCAGAGAGCTCAAGAATGCCCGAAGGT
Organism: uncultured Chlamydiales bacterium; assembly: GCA_963709365.1. Lineage (GTDB taxonomy): Bacteria > Chlamydiota > Chlamydiia > Chlamydiales > Rhabdochlamydiaceae. The sequence continues at coordinate 1,393,772 of CAVPVU010000002.1, read as the reverse complement.
ATCTTCTTGGCTAGGTCATTGGCTACTTTGGCCAGCGTTTTGGTCGGGCCGATGCCGATCGAGACGGGAATGCCGGTCCACTGTAAAACCGTCTCTTTGATCTTCGGCGCATCTTCAGCTTGGCCTAGGAGAAAGGCCTCGTCGATCGAGTATTCTTCTACATCTGGACTGAGCGTGCGCAGCACCTGCATCACGCGGTGCGACATATCTGCATAAAGTGCGAAGTTAGAAGAAAAGACATGCACGTTTTTCTGTTTGAACAGCTCGGCAAATTGGTAGGCCGGCGCACCCATCGGAATGCCGAGAGCCTTGGCTTCTTTGGACCGCGAGACCACACAGCCATCGTTGCCCGAGAGCACGACCACCGGCTGGCCGATGAGGTGCGGATTAAACAGCTGCTCGCACGAGACGAAGAACTGATTGCAATCGATCAGTAAATAGAGCTGTTTGGACATATTTGAGTCCTTTCTCGCTGTTAACAGGCGTGAATCACATAAGTCACGACGCCCCAGACTTGGAAGTCGCTTTCAGCTTTAATCTCGATCGGAGAGTAAGCGGGGTTCTCAGCGACGAGCGAGATTTTACCGCGGCGTTTGCGCAGGCGTTTGACCGTGAATTCGCCGCCTAGGATGGCGACGATGATCTTGCCATCTGTGGCAGAAGTGGCGCGGTCGACGATGAGGATATCACCAGATTGGATGCCGGCGCCCTCCATCGAATTGCCTTGTACGCGCACGAAAAATGTCGCAGCCGGATGTTTTACCAGCAGCGCATTGAGGTCGAGCGACTGGTCGACAGCGTCCTCGATAGGCGAGGCGAAGCCGGCAGAAATAGCACTGACAAAAAGAGGAAAAGCTCCGGAACTTTTCCTCTCGATTTTTTTAATGTTTGCGATATTCATTAATCGATCTTGATAGAATAGAAGCGCGTCGCGTTGCCTTGGCGCACCAGCAGCAGCACGCGCTTTTTATTGCTGAGGTCGTTGAGCGCATCGTTGAACTCGTTCACATTGGAGATCTTCTTATGATCGATGCCTTGGATCAAGAAGCCGGGGCGAAGACCTGCGCGTGCGCTGATCGAACCTGGCTTGATGCGTGTGATCACTACGCCCTGCTCATCACGGCTGTAGCCGAGATCTTTGGCCTTCTCTGGCGAAAGCGTTTCGACTTCGAGGCCGAGTGTCTGCACGATGCCTCCAGTGGAGATCTGATCATTGGATGCTGCGCCCAATGTGACGGGGATCGTGATCAGTTTGCCTTTGCGGTTGATCTTAAGGTTGACCTTAGTGCCTGGCGCCATGAGCGAGATCTCATTTCTAAAGCCGCCTAAAGATTTTATCGGAGTGTTGTTGTATTCGAGGATGATATCGCCCTGTTTCAAGCCGGCTTTATCTGCAGGCGAGTCTTTAATCACCTCAGAGATCAATGCACCTTCGGGTTTTTCTAAGTTGAAGGCGTCGGCGATATCTTTATCGACAGGTTGAAGCGACACGCCCAAGAAACCGCGCGTGACGGTTCCATTGTTGATGATCTGCGTCATGATGTTTTTGGCCATGTTGCTTGGGATGGCAAAGCCGATGCCCATATAGCCGCCAGAGCGCGAAACGATCGCTGTATTGATGCCGATGACTTCACTTTTTAAGTTGAGCAGCGGTCCGCCTGAGTTACCGGGGTTGATCGCTGCGTCGGTTTGAATAAAGTCTTCGAGGTCGTTGATGCGCAAGTTCTGTCTGCCTTTGGCGCTGATCACGCCGACTGTGAGCGAGGCTTCGAGCTGGAAAGGGCTGCCGATCGCAATGACCCACTCGCCGATATCCATCGCATCAGAGTCTCCAAGATTGAGATAGGGGAGATCTTTGCCGTCGATTTTAACGATGGCGATGTCAGTATGCGGATCTGTGCCGATGATGATGGCATCCATTTCGCGTCCATCGTTTAAGATGGCGGTAACTTTATCTGCGCCCTTGACCACGTGAGCATTGGTCATGATGTATCCATCGGCAGAGACGAGAAAGCCCGAGCCTTGGCTCATCTGCGGTGGCTGAGGCATATTGCGCCCTTTGGGAGAGTAGCCGAAAAAGCGGTTGAAGAAATCATCGCCAAAATAATCAAAAGGGTTCTGATAGGCATCATTGCCATCCATGCCCATCTCTTCTGGAGAGTTGTTGCTCTGCACTTTGATGAAGACGACACCTGGAATAGCCTTTTTAGCAACTATCGTAAAGGCTTTCGAGGTCTGTTCGGCCGAGCAGCACTCGTCTGAAGGTTTAGCATTTGGTGCAGCAGATAGCGCTGCACAAGAGAGGATAAGGAGTGTAGATAGAGCAAAGCGTTTCATGTTTCCCTCTTATAAAGTTAAGACGTGTGAAAAGCCGAATATATCGAGGGGCTTAGAAAAGCACAAGGGTGCAGTGGACAGACAGGTGACTGAGTCCTAAAGAGACAAAGGGCCTTTCGTGAACGTTTGCGTTTGCGTTACCGTTTTCCGATTCGTTCCTGTTCTAAAAAGAGATACGGATCGGGAAACGGTAACGCAAACGCAAACGTTCACGCTATTAGTCCGTTGTTAGGACAGAGCGATGATGTGCTTGAACAGTAAAGTGGGTTCTGCAGCAGCGCGCATGAGGTTATTCCACTCATTCCCATTATTTCTGAGCGCTATAAAATTAGCTGCGTTCTGGCAGATTTGGGACATCTTGTTACAGAACAGAGTGAGATCCAAAGACAAGAATCCAGCGATGCCCATGAACACAAATTCTGCCGCAGCGCCTTCAGCTAAAGCGAGGATAGCTATCGCCACGCAACTAATGATCAAGATGATCCCAATTATGGCACCTGCCGAGCTCACGAATCCGAGTTGTTCGCGCGCCTCTCTTTGTTGTGGGGGTTCCATCGCTGCGGCACCTGCGTGTAACATGCCACCAATAAGTGGGAGTTGACCTAGACCTGGTAATCCTAATGCTGCCATAAAAATAATCCTCCAAAAAGGTTTTAATTGATGGCTAATATTTTACAGTAATTTTAATAATTTATCAAATACAAATTAATTTTATATGTATTATATAATAATAATTTCTTTAAAGAGGGAGGATAGGCAGGACTTTCTCTTTTTCAAGGAGTTCGCGGCCGGCAAAGGAGACGATCACGCCAGAGTCTTTTTTAGGTAAAATTTCTTTTTGAATCGTCTGCTGAACCTGGTTTTTGTCGAGTGCGAGCAGGCGATCGCGGTAGTTTTGACGCCGTTCTTTAGTCTTGCCGTCGCGCCACCAGTGGTAGGCGGCAGAGGCTCGACTGCCAGGTGCGATGGGGCTGTCCATCGACTGGATCACACCGAGTTTGGCCTCCTCGAGGTCGCTCTCTTGAAAATGTCCCTGCGCCAGGGTTTCAATCGCAAATTTAAAGGTGTTCAAGGTTTGGGCGATGTGTGGGTCGCGATAGGCGTGCATGTAGAAATTTCCAAAGGAGGCGCTAAACGATGCGCCGGTGCCATAAGCGCCGCCCTCTTCGCGGATCTTGCGATGCAGAACCTTGTTCTCAAAAAGCGGCATAGCGCAGCTCATGGCCGGTGCATGCGGGTGGATGTAGTGGATCGAGCTGAAGGCCTGTACGGTGAAGGCTACTGGCGAAGAGATCGGGCGCGCCTGCGAGCTAACTGGCACAACCTTTAGGTCATTTTTCCAAGGCGCTGCTTTCTTTAGTTGAATGTTAGATAGCTCGAAAAAGTTCTGATCGCGCAAGTGTGCATACATCTTATGGTCGCAGCTGAGCACGAGATGCGGAGGCGCGCAGCAGAAGAGTTTATCTTTCAATTTAATCAGTTTTTCGACGATCGCTTCGGGCTGTTTTTGCACCAATTTTTCCATCTGCTGCACGGCTTTAAAATAGGGCAGCCCATACAGAATATTGGTGAGATGGCAGGCAGGCGAAAATCCGCTGAGGGCCGTTTGCAGCGCATAGCGCAGCGCCTGGCGATTGAAGCGGTTTTGCATCGAGGTATTGAGCTGCATGATGAGCTCGCGGATCCTTTCTCGATCGCTCAGATCTGGAGAGGTGACCAGATCTTTCATGAGCGCAAATAACTTATCGGCCTTTCGATAGAGCGACTTTCCGCGGATGGTCAGCGCAGGCTTGAGCTGCAAGGGCTCGTCGATTTGTGGATGCAGCGCAGTCATGGCTCCTACGCCGCCAGTATGGCTTTGGATATATTCTAAATTTTCCTGCCAGCTGCGTCCACCCGCGCCAACTTCGGTAAGCAGGGCAACGAGCAGTTGTAGATAGGGGAGCTCTTCTTCGCTAAGCGCTGGCAGATCGAGCACCAGATCGGCATAGAGAATCTGGTTGGTAAAACAGTCGTGGTGGAAGGTGCGTAGATTGCCGAGGTTAGCCTCATGCAAAGGCAGGTCGTGCACATGCACAGGCACATCTTCCAGGTCTACCTTGGGCAGGACATTGATATTCTGCTGTTCGGTCTCTTTTTGATACTGCGCCAGGCTTTCAGCTTGTTTGACAATAGCGGTCACTTCGCTTGCACTAAGCTCGCTTTTAATCTTTTCGAGAAGCTCTTTTTCGTCCGCCTGTTCTTTGGTGGCGAGATTAGGGTCTGGGGTCATCACCAGACGGACGCGATGCGGATTTTCGATCAGCTGCTTGCGAATGATCGTCGAGAGATACTCTGGGTCTCTGGTGCGGTTGATCAGCTTTTCAAAGTGGGCGTGGATGGTGAGCCCATTTTCCGGTGAACAGCCATGCTGGCGCGCGAGACCTGAGCGCATAAACAGCGTAAGGCCGAAAGGGTTAGCGTCGCCTGTGATCTCTGTGCGTGAAAACTCCAACTGGTGGATGGCAGTATCGATCATATGTGGTGGGACGCCTTCGTCGGCGATCTTAGTGAGCGAGTCTAAGATTTTCTTCTCGAGCTTATCGACATTCTCTTTTTCGCATCCCTTACAGACGATCATATAGGGCACTTCGCTCATATCGATGTCTGTGAAGGCATCGGCGTGGATGCACAAGCCAGATTTGAGTAGAGGAAGTTTGAGCAGCGAAGCATCGGTGTCCATGAGCACAGAATCTAAGACACAGAGAGCGAGCACCTCGTCTTGCTTCAAGAGGGGGAAGGTCAGCCAACCAAAAGCGATGATCGTCTTATTTGAGAGCTCTTCGTCCTCATTGATGGGAAAGGGGCAGGCGAGCGTTTTTGGTTTTTTAAATCGCGGCTGTGCCGGAATGGGTGGCAAAGGGGCCTGTTTAACCACATTTTTCAAAGCTTTTTCCGCGATGAAATCGAGGTTCTTTTTTAAGGGGAGGTTGCCATAAAAAAAGAAGAGACAGCGACTGGGATGGTAGTAGGTCTCGTGGAAGGCGATGAGCTCTTCATAGGTCAATTTAGGAATATCTTTCGGATCGCCGCCTGAATTGTACCCATATGAGAGATTCGGAAAGAGGCCGGCCATCATCTCATACCAGAGCCGCGAGTCTGCCGAGGAGAGGCTGCCTTTCATCTCGTTAAATACGATGCCCTTGTACTCGAGCGGAGAATCGGGATTATCAGCTTCGGCAAATTCAAGGCGATGACCCTCTTGCAAGAAGCTGAGTTTTTTGAGCTGCGGATGAAAAACCGCATCGAGGTAGACGTCGAGCAGGTTGAAATAGTCTTTTTCGACCTGAGAGGAGGCTGGATAACACGTGAAATCGGAGCCGGTCAGCGCATTCATGTAGGTGTTTAAGCTGCGCCGACTCATAGCAAAGAAGGGATCTTTGATCGGAAATTTGCGCGAGCCGCACAAAACCGTATGTTCGAGAATGTGCGCGACGCCGTTTGAACTATTTGGGAGAGTTTTAAAGGAGAGACAGAAGAGATTTTCTGAGTCGTCCGCGGCGATGTGCATCACCTGCGCGCCCGACCCTTCATGCGTCAGTTCGCGCAGCGTGGTGTTTAGCTCAGTGATCGGTACGATCTTTGTAAGCACAAAGTCGCCATACCGATCACCGACGCGCTCAAAGGTCACTTCTTTCATCTAGCAGTCTCTTAGGTCCAGGTCAGCGCAGCTGAAGACTGATACTCGTTGACGCGTGTTTCGAAGAAGTTCTTCTCTTTGCCGAGGTCGATCGTCTCGCTCATCCAAGGGAATGGATTTTTTGAGCGATAGATCGCTTTTAGACCGATGCGTTCTAAACGTCGGTCGGCGATATACTGCACATATTCGCGGAACATCGGTGCGGTGAGTCCTAAGATGCCTTTAGGCAGGCAATCTTGCGCATAGAGCACTTCCAATTCTACAGCTTCTTTGACCAGATCGATGATGTGCGCTTGGAATTCTGGCGTCCAGAGCTCGGGGTTCTCCTCTTTGATGCCGTTGATCAGATCGATGCCGAAATTCAAGTGCACGGTCTCATCGCGCAAGATGTATTGGAACTGCTCGCCGATGCCGGTCATCTTGTTTTGTCGATGGAAGGAGAGGATCATGACAAAGCCGCTATAGAAGAAGATCCCTTCCATAATGATGTAATAGCCGATCAAGTTTTCTGAGGAACTTGCTGCGCACCTTCCGGCGTAGAAGTATCGAACTGGCCATCGACGATATTTTCGGTGAGCTTCATCTCGAAGTCATCTTTGGCATGGATCGTGTTGATCTCGTTGTACATGTTGAAGATTTCGCCTTGATCGAGAGAGAGCGATTCGACGATGTAGTGGAAAGTATGCGTATGGATCGCCTCTTCAAAAGCCTGGCGCAAGAGATACTGGCGCACTTCGGGGTTAGTGACATGTTTGAAGATGGCCAGCACGATGTTATTGCCGACTAGGCTTTCAGCTGTGCTGAAAAAGCCTAAGTTGCGCATGATGACGCGCCTTTCGTCCTCACTTAAAACATCGGACTTCCACATTTCGATGTCTTTTCCCATGGGCACTTCGGTGGGCATCCAATGGTTGGCGCAGCCATTGAGATAGTGCTCCCAAGCCCACTTGTATTTAAGGGGCATGAGTTGGTTGACATCGACCTGATGGCAGTTGATCAGCCGCTTTTCAGCTGACTTTGACCCGTTTTTCTGGCGCCTGGTTTTTGCATCTCTTCCGTTTTCAAGTGTTTTAACAGTTTCTTCAAAGCTGAGCATACTATTCTCTCTTTCTGGTGTTATTTATTGGCAACTTTCACAGCCCTCTTCGAGGCTGCAACTTTAGGCGTAGGTTTTTCAACAGTTTTGGCTTCTGGAGCGCTCTCTTCTTCGCGCTGCAGCTGGACCGTGCTCGAAGCTGACTTATTTTTCATCCAGCGCGGCTGCAGACCACGGTTATTGATGTCGGTAGTCGATTTTTCGATCTGCGTAGCCGCAAGTGCGCGGAGATAATAGGTCGTCTTAAGACCTCTTGTCCAGGCAAAACAGGTACATCTGATGCAGTTTCTTGCCGCTGGCTCAGCAGATAAAGATTGAGCGACTGGCCCATATCGATCCATTTCTGGCGGCGGCTCGCGCATTCGATCAGCCATTCGGGCTCGATCTCAAAGGCGGTCAGGAAGAGCTGTTTGACTTCTGCTGGGATGCGCTCGATCTCAGTGATCGAACCGTCGAAATACTTAAGATCGTCGAGCATTTGCGCTGTCCCAGATGCCCAGCTTTTTCAGTTGATCGACGAAGATAGGTATTAGGATGGTGAACTCGCCGGAGAGGTTGGATTTGACGAACAGATGTTTGTACATCGGTTCGATCGACTGCGTGACGCCCGTGATATTGGAAATCGTCGCCGTCGGTGCAATCGCCATGGTGTTGCTATTGCGCATGCCATGTTTTTTAATCGATTCGCGCACAGGCGTCCAATCGAGCGCATGGCTGCGGTCGACTTCGAGGTAGCCGCCGCGCTCTTTTTCGAGAAGGTCGATCGTGTCGATCGGCAAGAGTCCGCGACTCCCATTTTGATCCTTTGTAGGACGCATAGGTGCCGCGCTCTTTGGCCAGCTCGCTCGAGGCGAGAATCGCATAGTAGGAGATCATCTCCATGCTCTTATCGGCAAATTCGACCGCCTCATGGCTGGCATAGCTGATGTTGAGCATGTAGAGCGCATCTTGGAAGCCCATCAGGCCAAGGCCGATCGGGCGATGGCGCAGGTTGGCGTTTTTGGCTTCGGCTGTGGGGTAATAGTTGATGTCGATCACGTTGTCGAGCATGCGCACCGCTGTCGGATCGTTGACGCGAGTTTCTTTTCATCGAGTCCATTTTTGGCGTCATGTGCTCAGCCAAGTTGATCGAACCCAAGTTGCAGACCGCTGTCTCTTCAGCCGAGGTATTGAGCAGGATCTCCGTGCACAAGTTCGAGCTGTGGACGACGCCCACGTGATCTTGCGGCGAGCGGATATTGGATGGATCTTTGAATGTGATCCATGGATGGCCTGTTTCAAAGAGCATGCTGAGCATCTTGCGCCAGAGCTGCAGCAGCTTCGATCTTTTTGAAGAGCTTGATCTTGCCCTCTTCCACCATTTTCTCATATTCGCCGTAGCGCTTCTCAAAAGCGCTGCCATAGAGATCGTGCAGATCGGGCACATCGCTAGGGCTAAACAGCGTCCACATGCCGCCTTCGCATGCACCCGCTTCATGAAGAGATCGGGAATCCAGTTGGCCGTGTTCATGTCATGCGTGCGGCGGCGCTCATCGCCTGTATTTTTGCGCAGCTCGAGGAAATCTTCGATATCGAGGTGCCACGTCTCGAGATACGCGCACATCGCCCCTTTGCGTTTGCCGCCATTGTGGGCAAGTCCTGCCGTCGTCATGTATGACTCATCGCCTTCGACTTCGAGATCGTTGACAAAAGCGGTATGCTGGAAAGACTTTGACGCTTTTGACACGCGTAAAAGACATGTTTGCAATAGTCAGCCAATTGTGTTTTGTCAAGAGGCTTGCAACCGAGCTTTTGCAATTCTGCGAAAGCTGGAATGCGAAGATCGTAGCACTGCGTTTCGCCTTGAAATCGCGTCGAGCCATCGGAGCGCGTGCCTGATGAGCATTTTTGCGCGATACGCAATTTGCCGGCTGTCGGAACGCCCAAGCGCAAACATCTGGTAACGCATCCCTTCGATCAGAGGCAGCGAGGTGTTTGTAGAAGGTGATCTCTTTGCCACGTGATACATTGCCATCTGTTTCCAGCAGTCCTTGAAGAAGAGCGAGAGTTTGCGGACGTGGCAGATGGGCAAAACGAGGAGCGATGTGTTTTGCTTTGCATGATCGTAAATGTCGTCGTATCAAAAGGCAGCGTCGGCTCGCCGCTTAGACAATGCGGCCTGTCGTCGCATCTCGCACAGCCCTCGTCCTGCAGCCCAATGGATTTGGCACGTATGAGTTTCCCACGTCCTGTTTCCCAGAAATGGATGCCGCGAGCTTGTAAATAGTCGCGCACAAATTCCAGATGTTCATCGTCTGGTCGGATTGCCCGAAACGCCCCATTGTGCTCCCTCTTTGGAGAGATGGCCGTCGCCTAACAGAATGCCATAAAGGCGGGCATCTTCTTCATTAAATCCAGGGACGACGACGACCTCTTTAGGGATGACCTGGGCGACATAATCGCCCTTTTTAAGCTGTCCCGCATCGACCCATTCGCATTGGACTTTTCCTTTGGCGAGCCATGTCAAGGTGCGCTCGATTTGCTTGCTCCATAGGAACTCCGCGGATCGCATAAAAGGGGTGGCCTGCCGTGACGGAAAGCGGCTCTAAAGAATGCTTGATAGTCGATTTGCGACCATCGGATCTTTTTGATTGTAGGCAAACTTTTCTGTGACTTCGCGATAGGTGCCGCTGATGCCCAAGACGAGATCTCCTATGCATGCATTTCAGCAATCGGTTTGACTCCTTGCGCAGTGTAGAGGCGAGTTTCCGGTGCAAAGCACTGATTGACTGCGACGGCGGTGTCGTTGGCGACTTTGAGGAAGGGGATGACGCCTTGGCTTCGTGCCGTTTGTGCCTTTGATGGTGGCGCCGGTGGCGCGGACATTTGTCCAGTCGTTGCCGATGCCGCCTGCCCATTTGGAGAGCTGGGCATCGTCTGAAATCACTTTGAAGATGTGGCTCAAGATCATCCATCACGGTCGAGAGGTAGCATGAGCTGAGCTGAGGATGGAGCGTGCCGGAATTGAAGAGCGTCGGCGTGCTGGAGACAAATAGGAACTTGGAGAGCACATCGTAAAATTCGATCGCGCGCTCATTTTTGTGCTCTTCTTCGCAATAGCGCAAGGCCCATGGCGACGCGCATCCAGAAGATCTGCGGGGTCTCGAAGCGGCGCTGCATCGTCGTGGATGAAATAGCGGTCGTAGAGCGTTTGCAGGCCTAAATAGGAGAACTGGTCATCGCGTTGCAGCTGCATGGCTCTGGCGAGCTTGTCCAGATCAAATTCCAACAGATCGGGATGGACGCGATGCACGCTGATCGCCTTTTTGAGATATTTTTTAAAATATTCGCGATGAGCCGATTCAAGCGAAGGATCTGAAGCGGAGATGCCCATTGTTTCACGATAAAGGACGTCGAGGAGAAGACGCGAAGCGACTTTAGAATAGGCGGGCTCCATTTCGATTTTAGCGCGGGCGGCCAAGATATTCGCCTGATCGACCTCGCTCTCTTTCATGCCTTCATAAAAATTGCAGATGGAACTTTCCAAGAGCTCTTCGACGGAGACCTGATCTTCCAGAGCCGCGGCAGGCGAATTTGAGGCGAGCTGCAGCTCCTTTTCGTTTAAGGCGTGCTCTGTCCCGTTTGTGCGTTTAATGGTGAATTGTCTGCAGCGTTTGTCATCTTCCAGCGCGCGCAGCTCTGGTTCAGGACTGGGACTGTTCACCGATCGAGGCGCGATAGAGGATGAACTCTTTGGCCACGTTAAAATATCCTTCGCGCATCAGCTGCTGTTCGATCTCGTCTTGGATGAGCGAGATTGTGAGTTTGACATTAGCCTTGGCGAGCGCAGCGGCACGCGCCACGACTTTTTGCGTGAGCAGGTTGACCGCATCGACGATTTCTTGAGTAGAGGGCCCTTCGAGATGTTTTGTGCGGCGGAAGGCCACCTCGATCGCAGAGGCGATCTTCATTGGGTTGAAGCGCACTGAAACTCCCGTCTTTGCGCTCGATGCGCAGATTTTCTGGAGAGTCTTCGCGCAGAGCTTTGTGCTGGTCGCGATAGACGATGTAGTCGCGCGCCACATCATGATGCCCGGTTTTCATGAGACAGACTTCAACTATATCTTGGATGCCCTCAACCGTAAGAGAGGCGCCTTTCGCCGCTTCGATAATGAGTTGATCGACTACGCTGTCGGTCACTTTCTCGACCATGGCCGCGACCTCTTTAGAAAGGGCCGTCTCTTTAACTATTTTTTTTGTGTCGCGGAAGGCTGCCTCGATGGCGCGAAAGATCCTCTCCTTTCTAAAAGGTACGATCGATCCGTTGCGTTTGACGACCGTAAAGTTTTGTGCGGTCTGAGATTGATCCTTTTTGGGGATGGAAGTTTTCAGTGTCGAGACGATGTCTGCAAGGGTCGATTTTACGGACGAAGAGGGCTTATTGGGCATGGGCGACGCTCCTTAATATTACGGCTTGTGTACAAGATCTAGTAGGAAATCAATGTTATATACACAATATATAGTAGGTGGCGTCTTTAAGTGTCTAGAAAAATGATAACTCTCAAAGATTCAAGAAGTAAGAAAGAAAAAAGTGTGAAGCGAAACGACCCAAACGACAACAAGAAGGCTTCGAGATCTTGTTGCGAAAAGGGAAAATTAAACACCGAGAGCACCGAGATCCACCGAGAAAAAACTAATCTTTGTATTCCCCTCGGTAAATCTCGGTGCTCTCGGTGTTTATTCTTCTGAATGTAGCAAAGCTCATTTGTGTCCTTTTCTTCTCTTCTGATATAGTGAAGAAAAAAGAGGTCTCCTTTGCGCAGAATTTATCTCATCCCCAACATCATCACCGCGTTTGGCTTGGCTTGCGGTCTATTCGTAATTTTTAAAGTTAACATGGTCGAGCCAGGGTCAGGCACCTATCAGATGCTCTTTGCCTCGGTCCTTCTATTGCTGGTAGCAGGCGTAGCAGACTTTGTCGACGGCGCAGTTGCACGCGCCTTCAGGGCCGAGAGCGAATTTGGCTTTATGTTCGACTCTTTAGCAGATGCGGTCTCTTTCGGAGTGGCACCCTCGGTGCTTCTGCTCAAAAGTCTCTCGCTCGAGCAGGGGACAGGCCTCTCCTTTTTCGCTGTAACAGGCGCCATGCTCTACTCGATCGGCGGCATCTTGCGACTCGTGCGCTTTAATGTGCGGGCTAACGAAGCGAAGGGAAATGCTGATCTGACTGCCGCACAAAAAAAACATTTCACGGGTCTTCCCATCCCTGCCGCAGCGCTGGCAGCCGTTTCTGCAAATCTATTTCTCTCATCGCCCTATCTGGAAAAGATCTTCCCCATCAGTACCGAAGCCCGCGCGCTGATTCTCAGCTCTCTCATGATTGTTTTAGGCTATTTCATGGTCAGCCGTTGGAAATTCCCCAGCTTAAAGATGCTCCACTTCCGCGTGCCTTCATTCCAGCTGCTCTTTCTATCCGTGATCTTGGCCATCTTCGTGCTTTATGGCATCCTCTATTTCTTCCCGATGGTGCTCGCTCTGATCGTTTGGGGCTACATCGTCTTAGGGTGGATCCTCTCGATTATTAGGTTGATCGCGGGCAAGAAATCTAAAACTCTCGAGGACTTTGAACCAGAACGCGACGAACTGGAGTAATAGATGGTACTGGTCGCTCTATGCCTAGGCTTTCTCATCGCAGCGCTACTTTATCTGGTCGAGCGCATGCGAAGAAAAGAGACGCTCTTTCTACTCGCCATCGCTGAGAAAAAAAATGCGGCTATTCCTCAATTAGAGGCTAGCCTCAAAGAGAGTGAAGAGCAGCTGATCGCTTTCAAGATTAAGCAGTCCAGTCTCGAAGAGAAGTTTAACTTCGTCAAGCAGGCTAATGAGCAGTTCTCTCAAGCCTTCAAAGCGCTTTCGCACGAGGCGCTTGAAAAGAATAGCACTTCTTTCTTGAAGTTGGCCAATGCCACCCTAGAAAAATTTCAAGAGACGGCCAAAGGCGATCTCGAAAAGAGACAACAGTCAATCACCGAACTGGTGGCGCCGATGAAAGAGTCGCTGAGCAAACTCGATTTAGGCATCAGGCAGCTCGAGAAGGAGCGCAAAGGCGAGCAGCAGGTGTTACATGAGCAGCTGCGTTCGCTAGTTGAGACCGAAAAACAGCTGCGCCAGGAGACGGCCAGCCTAGTCAAAGCGTTGCGCTCACCAATTGCGCGCGGAAGATGGGGTGAAATTCAACTGAAGCGGGTGGTGGAGCTGGCTGGCATGTTGAACCACTGCGATTTCACCGAACAGAACCATCAAGAAGATGAGGATGGCAAGCTCAGACCCGATCTGATCGTGCACCTCCCTGGTGGACGTCAAGTGATCGTCGATGCCAAAGCGCCGCTTGAAGCCTATCTTGAAGCGATCCAAACGCAAGACGACAGTGTACGTGAAATGAAGTTCAAAGATCATGCGCGCCAAGTTAGACAGCATGTGCTTGCTCTAAGCAAAAAAGCTTATTGGGAGCGCTTTCAGCCCACTCCAGAATTTGTGGTGCTCTTCCTCCCGGCTGAGACATTCTTTAGCGCGGCACTGGAATTTGATCCTTCACTCATCGAAGTGGGAGTTGAACAGGGCGTGATCCTGGCTACGCCCACTACTTTGATCGCACTGCTCCGCTCCGTTTCCTATGGCTGGAAACAGGAGAGCCTCTCGCGTCATGCTGAAGAGCTGGAACAGCTCGGCCACGAGCTTTACAAGCGCATGGTCGATATGTGCACGCATTTTACAAAAACGGGACGCGCGCTTGGAGGCGCCGTCGAACATTTTAATAAAGCCATGGGTTCATTAGAATCGCGCGTGCTCGTGTCTGCGCGCAAGTTCAAGGAGTTCGGCGCAGCCAACTCCTCGTTCGATCTAGATGCGATCGATCTAGTGGAAAGAATCCCCCGCGAACCCCAAATCCCCGAACTTGCCGAGGCAATCCCTAAACTAGAGAACGGAAACTCAGAGCTTCCATGAGGTGAAAGGGCACATGACAAACCGCACCGCAGCTTCTTTATCAATATAAATCATTTACAATCGGGAGGATAATTTGATCGATATTGATCTTTCAAAATTCACAAATGCTCAAGTAATGCTTCAAAAAAGAGGGCTAAGAACTCCTGTGCTTGGTATTGACGCGAAAACTCCTCAAGGCAATTCGATGTTATTGAAAGCAGAGAATGTGCAGCCTAGCGGTTCTTTTAAAATTCGTGGCGCTACATATTGTCTTTCACTTTTATCTGATGCGCAAAAAGCGGCTGGTGTTATCGCTTATTCAACGGGCAATCATGCCCAATCTGTTGCTTTAGCGGCCAAGTTACTAAATATTAAGGCCACGATTGTAATGTCCCCAGAAGCTCCACAATTTAAAGTCGATGCTACTCGGGAATTTGGCGCTACTGTAGTTATGTCTGAACCTTCCTCACAAGCGCGTAGAAAATTGGCAGAAGAATTAGCGAAATCACACGGGTACTATTTAGTCCCTCCATACGATCATGTTGATGTCATCATAGGACAAGGCTCTATTGGCATTGAGATAATGCAGGATATAACTCCTGCTGCTGTATTTGTGCCCATTGGTGGAGGAGGGCTGATTTCTGGGATTGCTGTAGCTATTAAAAAAACTAATCCTTTGGTGAAAATTATCGGCGTGGAACCGGAGCTTGAAAATGATACGTTTCAATCATTTAAATCTGGAAAACGAGAAAGTCTAAAAGGTCCAAGTAATAGCATTGCCGATGCAATTAAAGTTCAAACGCTTGGCGATATCACCTATCCTCTTATTTCCCACTATGTTGATAATATAGTCCAGGTAAGCGAAGAGCAGATTAAAGAAGCTACACTAATGCATGCAGAAAAAGCACATTTAATTGTAGAGCCCTCAGGGGCTTTGGCTCTTGCCGCTGCTCTGGTTTACAAGGGTGCATTAGAGTTCGATAAACCTATAATTTGTATTGCAAGTGGAGGTAATGTTCTTCTTTCCTTTCTCTGTCACCTTAAAAAAATGCTGTGAACCCAGGCCTTAAGGCCTGGGTCTCTGCCGGAGGACAGATGAAAACTTGTAGCGGGAGAAGGTTCTCACTTTCTCTAAACTAGAGAGCGGAAGCTCAGAGCTTCCATGAGGTGATCGGAGGCGATGGGCGCGCTGGCGTCGAGATCGGCGATGGTGCGTGCGAGCTTGAGGATGCGCGTGTAGGCGCGTGCCGATAGGCTCATCTTGTCCATGGCTTGTCTGACGAGGTTTTGTCCGGCTCCATCTAAGGCACAAAAACGCGAAAGCTCCTGCGGTGTCATCTGCGCATTGGTCTTAATGCGTCCGAAGCGCGCTTGCTGAAGTGCGCGGGC
The DNA here is from genome assembly GCA_963709365.1 of uncultured Chlamydiales bacterium. Taxonomy (GTDB): domain Bacteria; phylum Chlamydiota; class Chlamydiia; order Chlamydiales; family Rhabdochlamydiaceae. The sequence continues at coordinate 1,378,308 of CAVPVU010000002.1, read as the reverse complement.
TTTGATCACTCTGCCGCGTACCTCTTGGCTCGTCTCTAATTTTTTCTGTGAGGAGAGATCGAGAAAGGGCACATGTGGTACTTCGACATGCATATCGATGCGATCGAGCAGTGGTCCAGAGATCTTGCTGCGGTAGCGATGGATCTGTGCAGGCGTGTCGCGGCACGGCTTTTGTGGATGCCCAGCATAGCCACAGGGGCAGGGGTTCATGGCCGCCACAAACATGCAGGCGGTAGGGAAAGAGAGCGAAGAGTTAGCGCGTGTGATCATCACGCTGCCATTTTCGAGTGGCTGCCGCAAGACTTCCAGTGTGTGCCTAGAAAATTCTGGCAGCTCGTCCAAAAAGAGCACGCCTAAATGCGCAAGCGATAGTTCGCCAGGGCGCGGCTGCTTGCCACCGCCGACCAGACCGATGGCGCTGATCGTGTGATGGGGATTTCTAAACGGTCTTTCGCGCACGAGCGAGGCGCCTGGCGGCAGGAGGCCAGCCAGCGAGTGGATTTTGGTAATTTCGAGTGTCTCATCTAAAGAAAGCGGAGGCAGGATGCCGCCGAGCGCTTTGGACATCAGTGTTTTGCCCGTGCCGGGCGGGCCGAATAAGAGCAGGTTGTGTCCACCGCTTGCGGCCACTTCCAATGCGCGTTTAACTGGTAGCTGCCCCTTGATTTCTGAGAAGTCGACGAAACTTGAAAGCGCGCTGGATGCCACCGAAGGCGCGGCATAGATAGCCGGAGTAAAGGCCTCTGGCTTTTGCAGAAACTGCACAGCCTCCTTTAAATGCTCGATACCGATGACGCACACATCCGCGACGGCTGCGGCTTCTTGCGCATTTTGTTTAGGCAGCAGAATGCCCTTTTTTCCTAGCTTCCTCGCTAATAGGGCAGCTGAAAGTGCTCCGCGCATGGGGCGCATCTGACCAGCGAGCGAAAGCTCTCCCACGAAAAGATAATCTTTGCAAACAGATGAACAGAGCTGTCCATGCGAGAGGAGCAGCGTGAGCGCAATCGGCAGATCATAAAGCGCGCCCTCTTTTCTCAGGTCGGCGGGAGCGAGATTAATCGTGCAGTGCTGCGCTGCGAGTTCAAAGCCCGAGTTTTTGAGCGCAGACAGCACGCGATCTTTCGACTCTTTCACGGCAGTGTCGGGCATGCCAACGATCACAAAGTGGATTTTTTCACTTTTCTTGGTGTCGGCTTCAACCTCGACTATTTGCGCATCGATACCGAAGAATGCGACGGATTGTAAATTTGCAGTCATAGCAATGATTTTTCTATAAACTTTAAATTTTTTAGATTTGCTCGGAAATACAAATCTTAGAAAACTGCTCAATCCAGTCTTGCGGGATGCCGGCGCGCTTACGATGCTCTTCGAAGAGTTTAAAGCCGCAGGCGCGATCAAGCGTGAGCAGCGGGGGAACGCTTTCGCGCCAGGTCTGCCATTCTGATTGTTCTGCGGCTTTCAGCTTTTGCAGCCAGCGATAGCCGAAGGAGACATGAGCGATCTCATCTTCTAAGATGGTGTTCATCAAGGCTGCCGAAGCCGCATCTCCATTTTGTGCGAATGAAGCGCCGTACAGCGGTGCGAAATCGAGATTAGCCATTTCAAAGGTCAGGCTCATCACGCTGACATAGTGCACTGGAGTGGTGAGGAAGGGGACGTAATTCCAGAAATGGCGATAGAGGGGCAGGTCTCCAAACTGTAGTCCCATCTCGGTCATGCGCTGCATGTAGAGGCGCACGTGGCCCTGTTCCTCTTTTAATGTATTTGCAACTCCGCGGCGAAAGTGTTTAGGCGCATCGGGAAATGCCAAAAGGGCATAAGCCATGATCTCAACGGCCAAAAGTTCGTGGCCAGCAAAGCGGTGCAGACAGACCGCTCTTTTATCAGCATCAGCGTGTTCATGAAAGCGAGGGAGTCTCTCTTTAGCCGTGTGGCGCTTGAAGCTCATGCCGATAGGGCGGCTGGGTTCATTCCAGACGAGTGGAGAGCCGGGGCTCTGGTCTGTCAGAGTTTGGGGGTCGAGAAGTTTTTCTTCGATGGTATCCGCACTTAAAATGCGAATGGCCCAGTCGCGTAGTTCCATGATTTTTAAGAAAGAAAAAGCGAAGGGAGAGGGTCTCCCTTCGCTAAGGTGAAAATTATTCTACGGCAATTACGAAAAAAGCTGGGAAAGCAAAGTTGTTATTCGACCTTGGGCATCCAAGGAGCGTAACCTTCTTGCCGACCAGATTCTGCAAATTGACCTTTGTGCTGTAAATATAAGCTACAGGCAGATCTTTATCGCGCACGATGAAGTCGCCTGGCTTGTTCTTCACAGGCGAAGTGTATGCTTCGACAATCCCTGAAATAGGCGTCGCAGCGATTTTCTGTTCGCTGTAGAACTGCTCGAGATTCTTATCTTCATTGATCTGTGCCCAGCTCAAATAGAGAGCTTCTTCGATCGGCTCCCACATCTTCATCTTGTCGTTAATTTGCACATTCGAGAGTAGAGCAGTATCTTTTTTGATTTCGTTATCATCAAAATCGTCATCTGAAGCGCTTGATTTTCCTTCCGCATGCGCCAGGCGTCTTTGAACATAGGCCTCTTGAAGGCTAACTAGCTGTTCTCTGGCCTTTTCGACATATTCTGGGAAATCTGTGTACTCACTCACGATGGCCTTGTAGCTGTGTGCGACGCGGTCGATATCCATCTCATTGAAAGACTTCTGTAGCTCTACTTTTCCAAGTACGCTAGCGGCTTCGAGCATCTGTTCGACCGTGAGGCGTCGTTTGTCAGCCTGAGATTTAATTTCAGGACCGCCTACATTTTCAAGATACTCCTTCGCAACATAAAAATGGGTGTTGGCTGGAGGCGCGATTTCAAACCATTTGCTGTTCGCGGCACAAACTACACCATGGATTTTTTCGCCAGCATTCAGATGGCCGATCACAGGAGCGTCAGTGCTTGGGTGTAGACGGACATTTACGCGATTGCCCTCGACCACGTTATCGAGAATAAAGCTGCGGAAAACGTAAGCTTTGGTATTAGCAAGCGGTTGTACGGCCCAAAATTCGCCTTTTTCACCAACCACAGTGAGGAGGTCATTCTTCTTAAGTTCGCAAACCACAGCTCCGTCGAGGTCGGCTTTGGCACGCAATCTGACTTTTTTTCCTTTAATTTTGCCGGTAAATGGATTTACGGCCACTTCTACAGTTTTAACGGGAACAGGTTTAGCGGCAGTTTTTTGCGGCGCAGGTGTCGCTTCCGCATTAAAGGTTGGCGCGGCTTCTATAACCTGTGCTTCACTCGCTGGAATAGCGAGAGAGATTTCTTGAGGCTCGGATAAACTTGGGCCCCCTCCATCTGCCATGAGGCATGAGGTGCAAACAGTAGCGCTGAGTATTGCTAAGATCTTAGACATAGTGAAACTCCTCTGAATTCGCGTCTTCTTAAAACGCCATTCTAGGAGCTCGGTTTTTTTTACACCACACTAAAATTAGAGTTTGTGGACATGCTCTTAGCTTCGGAGCACGGCGAGGATGTGTTCACAAGATTTTTCACCACAGGTACAGCCAACAGGATTGCCTAAAAAGACATTGTACTTTTCCGCCTCGTCAAGCGGGTTGGAGAGCGCGAAGAGTTTATCGCCGGTCTGCACAATATTCCACGCGCGGAATTTTAAATCTTCCTCGGAGACCTCTTCATCTATATCGATGGTATGCGCATCTGCAGTCGCATGATCGCCATGGATAGCGCGCGCGATCTGGCAGTGGACGCAATTGCAATGTGGTTCGGCGGTAGGAAGCATGTTAGGGTCGTCGATCCCAGCATTCTTCGTAAGGGAGACGATCTTGTTTAAAATATCTTCTGGTAGTGGAGGCGTGTCTGCTTGTGCAGGGTTATGTTGCAGAAGATTGCCGAGATTTTCCAGACCGCCGATAGCGATTTTAAGCGGAAAATTTAGGCCGAGCTGTTCGGGATGGGCGAGGGGGAAGCTACCATCTTTAAGGGCAGGCTGCGCTTGTTCTTGTTCTAGGAATTTGGCATGGGCATGGAAAATCGCTTCGATAATAGGAGGTTCTAGATTTGGGACTACTACCTTCTGCCCATCTGTTAAGGCGATCACGAGTAGAGGGCCGTCTGACTCAAGCTCAACATGTAGCGATACGACGTTTTTCCAGGAGGTTGAGATGTAAGGAGGGAGGCTTAAGATCTTATAGTTGATTCTCATATCATACCTCATATGAGTTCTTTACTATGATTATAGAAGATCATCTTTTTGATGGCCAATAAATTTAGCAATCCCAGCTTTCATCTGCTTAGTTTATTTCTTAAATGATTGTAAATCAACGTGTTATAAATAAGCAAAAAAAAGATTGTTCGGAGTCCAAAGCTTAGATATTCTCGAATTTTGGGCCCGAACACAGGAGCGACTACACGTGGCAAGAAAAACTTTTGTAATCGATACGAACGTTCTACTACATGACCCAGATGCAATAGGTAAGTTTAAAGAAAATGATGTGGTGATCCCTCTCGCTGTAATAGAGGAGCTGGATGGGATGAAGCGTCTGACGGATGAGTTAGGTAAAAATGCCAGACAGGTGATCCGATATATCGATAGTCTCAAGTTTCGAGATGCAGGAGCTTTACACAGCGGCGTGAAGATCGAAAATGGTATCACGGTACGCATCCATGTCGAAACCAGAGCGATGGATAAGAAGAACTTTCCTCTGCAGATCGACCGGAATGATCACCGCATCCTCCTAGTCGCCTTTCAGATCCAAGAAGAAGGCCAGAAGGTCGTACTAGTCTCCAAAGATTTCGTGATGCGCGTCAAAGCTGAGGCGATCGGTTTGGAAGCGGAGGATTATGAGAACCTTAAATCTTCTTACGAGGGTCTATATAAAGGTTATCGCAAGTTAGAGGTTCCTAAAAGAGAGGTCGACACCTTTTTTAAGGATGGCTATCTGACGACCGAGATCAAAGACTTTCTTCCCAATGAATACTGCTTAATATCTTCGCCAGAGCAATCTTCCGCGATTGCAAAATTCAACGCTCAGACACGAAAACTCGAACCTCTGCTCAAACTGCCTAAAGATGTGTGGGGTATCTATCCGCTGAATACCGAACAAAAGTGCGCGCTCGACCTGCTTTTGCGCGACGATGTCAAACTGGTGACGCTCGTCGGCCAAGCTGGAACGGGCAAGACGCTGCTGGCGCTCGCAGCGGGACTGCGCAAGGTATTCGATGAAGGTCTTTACACGCGTATCCTAGTTAGCCGTCCTGTGATGCCGCTGGGCAAAGACATCGGTTATCTTCCAGGTACAAAAGAGGAGAAGCTTTTTCATTGGATGCAACCGATTTATGACAACCTCGAATTCCTCTGTCGCACCACCGGAGGCGATAGTAATGGTGAAGAGACGCAAAAGTGGATCATGGAGAGCAAAAAAATCGAGATGGAAGCTGTGACCTATATTCGCGGTCGCTCTCTACCCAAAATGTATATGATTATCGACGAGGCGCAGAACCTGACTCCGCATGAGGTTAAGACGATTATTTCACGCGCGGGCCAAGGGACTAAAGTGGTGCTGACGGGAGATGCGACGCAGATCGACAATCCCTATCTGGACAAAGACTCGAACGCTTTGACCTATGTGGTGGGCAAATTTAAAGAACATGCATTGTACGGTCACGTTTTTCTAGAAAAGACCGAACGTTCTGAGCTCGCCGCACTTGCCGCGGAAATTTTGTAATATGTATGATTAAATTTTTAGAATTTCAAGATAGGTTCAATTAGGAGAAAAGGTATGAAGTATGTTTATGAATTTATCGGCACGTTCTTTCTCGTCTTCACTGTCGGCATGTCTGTGCTCGACCCAAATAGCGCGGGTCTTTTGGCTCCACTGGCGATCGGTTCTGTGCTGGCAGTGATGGTGTTTGCGGGAGGACATGTCTCCGGCGGACATTATAATCCTGCGGTCTCCTTTTCAGTTTTTTTGCGCGGCAAACTATCCGGGAAGGATCTGGGAAGATATTGGATCGTCCAATGGGCAGCGGCTGTGGTGGCGGGATATTTAACCATCTATCTCAAAGGCTTTCCAGCAGCGACTTCAATGCACATGGATACGATCAAAGCGCTGCTCGCCGAATTTATCTTTACATTTGCGCTTTGCTATATGGTTTTAAATACAGCCACATCCAAAGAAACCAAGGGCAACTCCTACTTCGGTTTTGCCATCGGTTTCACCGTGCTGGTCGGAGCATACGCTGTTGGCGCTATCTCAGGCGGAGCGTTTAACCCAGCCGTGGCCTTGGGGATCACGATTGTGAATCTAACTGCATGGTCTAACCTCTGGATTTTCATTGTGGCTAACTTCCTGGGCGCAGCGTGTGCAGCGGGGATCTTTAAGGCTGCGCATCCAAAAGAATAGGAAATGTTGTGAAGTTTTGTCTTGGGATAATTTTTTGTTTAGTTTGCTTTGGCCGATTAGAAGCGCTCGATTCTAAACAGGCCGTGACGGAAATTTTGGCTAAGGCCGATATCCAAATCAATGGCACACGTCCTTGGGACATCGTCGTGCATAACGAGGCGTTTTATGACCGTGTGTTGAGAGATCAGTCGTTAGGGTTCGGCGAGGCCTACATGCTGGGTTGGTGGGATTGTCCCGCCCTAGACCAGTGCATCTTTCATCTCGAGAAGGCAGAGCTCGATAAAACTCTGAAGCCTACCATGGCGATGCGCTGGGCTGTCATTAAGGCCAAGCTGTTCAATCTCCAGACCAAGAAAGATAGCTTGGATGTGATCGAACTGCACTATCAACTGGGCAATGATCTTTTCGAAAAGATGCTCGATCAGCTCATGACCTACAGCTGCGGTTATTGGAAAAATGCAAGCACGCTGGATGAGGCGCAACGCGCAAAGTATGATCTGATCGCGCGCAAGCTAGGATTTAAATCTGGCATGCGCGTCCTAGATATCGGTTGTGGCTGGGGTGGTTTTGCCAAGTTTGTGGCTGAAAACTATGGCGTAGAAGTGGTTGGTGTCACACTGTCCGAGAACCAAGCCGCATATGCCCGCAAAGTGTGCGCCAATCTTCCAGTCGAGATACGCGTGCAGGATTATCGCGATGTGAACGAACAGTTCGATCGCATCGTCGAAATCGGCATGTTCGAGCATGTAGGCGAGAAGAATTATCGCACCTTCATGGAAATTACAAACCGCTGCCTCAAACCCGATGGGATGCTCATGCTACATACCATCGGCAGCAATGTCACTACTGTGACTTGCAACGCTTGGATCGACAAGTACATCTTCCCCAAAGGCCATCTGCCTTCCATCGCGCAAGTCGGCGCATCGATTGAAGGAGTGTATGTGATGGAAGATTGGCACAATTTCAGCGCTGATTATGACAAAACTTTAGTGGCCTGGTTCCAGAATTTTCACGCCAACTGGGATGCGATCAAAAGCCAAAATTCTTACCCTTCCACTTTCTACCGCATGTGGAAATTCTATCTTCTCGCGTGCGCAGGCAGCTTCCGCGCCAGACAAATGCAACTCTGGCAGGTCGTGTTGTCTAAGGGTGGGGTTTTGGGCGGTTATCAGACAGTGCGTTGATTGTCCCTTTTCTAAAAAAGTCTTAATCGCTATTCTGTGCCAAAATTTTTTTGGTGCGGATGTTTCGCAGCATTCTGATTTTCTTTCTCACACTCTCTGTCTTCTGCTCAGCCGAGCTGAGAGATCCGGCTGTACTCGCTGCCACGGATGGCGATCCACAGACCACCATTAGCCAGCACGTCAATGCGCTCACGGGCGACTTCGTGCTTTTTCAAGACGACTACGTCGTGCCTGGAGTGGAACCTCTGCCTTTGCGTCGTTATTACGTAAGCGGTGGCGGCCGCGAGTCGAGCAGCTGTGAGTTTTTTCCACAGACGAAGCTGTTCGTCGAGTATGAAACGGCTAAAACGCCGCTTGCCTATGTCGGTCAGTCATCCGGCGGGGTCTTGACCTACAAGTTAAAGAAGAAGAAGAAGAAAAGTCACGATCTGATCTTTTATCCAGATCTTAAAGACCATGGGAAAGGGGTCACCAACACAGCTCATGGACTGATTTCGGCGCGGAATAATTTCAAAAATAGCCGTCTGGAAAAACGCACAAACAGCACCTATGTGCTCTATTGTGCCGACGGCGCAGAGAGGCTCTATCGAAAGAAAAAGATGGAGGCTGACTATAAGAGGTATCTACTTTACAACGAGCTTCTGCCCAACAAGAACCGAGTCTTTTACGAATATGATGAGAAAGAGCGGCTGACGCTGATCAAGACTACCAATCCGTCCACGAGTAAGACATATGCTTGGGCGCGCTTTCGCTACTTTGATAAAGAGGGCTCGCTAGATTTCAATATTGAGACGAGCGATGGAAAACTACTCGAATACCGCTTTGGCTTGAGCGGAAATGAGTACAAGGGATTCGTCACCTATCTGAAATCGATCAAAACTCCCGAGAGGCCAGACGAGACGATCGAATATTCGAAAAAAAAGGCGCACAGCGGCCGTCTTTTGAAGAAGCGCATTTTTCCCGAAGGAAGAGAGATCTATGCCGAATATTACAAGGAGGGAACGAATGAGAATTTAGGTCGCAAAGTTAAAATCAGAAATGAGGAAGATCCGCGCTTCGATAGTGTGCGCATCTTGTATGAACAAGCCGGTCCCGATGGGGAGCTCATCCCCGCGCAGCACTTTTTCTATCACATTTCGCGCGAAAAAAAACATGGTAGATACCAATACATAAAGGATGGACTGACTGAGGTCATCGATGCGCAAGGTTGCAAAACACTCTTTCATTTTTCCTCCTCTTTTTACCCTACATCGATCGAGAAATATGACGAAAAAGGAGAGCACCATCAGACGGTGCAAATGGCCTGGAATGAACAGGGGGAGATTCAGCGCAAAACCGTGCTCGGCGCGGATCGAAAAGAGATCTGGACGCGTGAGTTTTCTTATGACGGTGCGGGTAATGTGGTCGAAGAGAGATTTTGCGGCGATCTCTGCGGCAAAGGCAGCCGGGAGAGCTATCGCAAACGCATGCGCTATGCTCACGATCATCTGCCTGTGCGCATAGAGGAGGACAGTGGCGCGGTCACGCTTTACACCTACCTTCCCGGAAGGCCTTTTATCACTTCTCAATTTCAATGCGATGGAGAGAAGATCCTCACTAGGCAGTTCCATGAATATGACGCTGACAACCTACTGATACGCACGATCTGTGATGATGGAGATAGCCCCGATCAGGGGAATCTAAGCGGCGCGACCTATCGGAAGATCACCTTGATAGAGCGCAGACAAGAGGCGCCGGCGCTTGGCTTTCCACAAGTTGTCGAAGAGCGGTATCTCGAGCTCGCTTCTGCGCAGGAGAGACTGCTCAAAAGGTGCGTTTTTACCTATCAAACCAATGGCAAGCTCAGCCGTCGGGAGATCTTCGATGCCGATGGCCATTTTTGCTATGCGCTGCATACGCAATATGATGCCAAAGGGCGGCCGTGTGAAGAGAGCAATCCGCTCGGTCAAGTCCAAAAGACCCGATATAACTGTTTCGGTAATCCCGTTTATCAAGAAAGCTACAGCGGACAGCTGGCCACAGAGCTCACGTATGATAGGGCCAATCGGCTGCGCATGTCAAAAGAGATGGGCGCAGATTCGCAGGTGCACACCAATCATTTTTCCTATGACTCCAAAGGACGAAAGACCGCGGCAATCGATCTGTTTGGCCATACAACCCGTTTTATCCACAATCCCATTGGCAGCCTGGTCGAAACGCGCTTTCCGGAGGCCGAGCAGTGCGCTGCTAAAACACATGTGACCTTTGATGGAGCCGGTCGAGAGGTCTCAAAGATCGATGAGCGAGGCGATGAGACTAAGACGACTTACAATGCGTATCACAAGCCAACGCGCATTCTCTATGCGGATGGTGCTAAAGAGCAGTTTTTCTACAATCCGAATGGGACTCTGGCTGAGAAGATAGATCAGCGCAGCACGCTCACGGCTTTTACCTATGATGTATTAGGCCGAGAAGTTGAAAAGCGCATCTACGACGATAAGCGCACGCTGCTCATGAGCGAAACTTCCGAGTATAAAGGCGAGCTGCTGGTCAAACACACCGACCCTATCGGACACTCTGTCTGCTATTTTTATGATGGCGCAGGTAGGAAAATTGCCCAAGAAGACGAAATGCAGCGCATCGAATATGCCTACGATGCTCTCGGCCGCATGCGGCTTACTTCGACCTCGGATGGCAGCGCAACACTGCGTACCTTCAAAGAGTATGATTTTCTGGAGCGCCTAATTGAAGAGCGCTGTGAAGATGAAAGTGGTCAGCTGCTGACCAGAGTCGCGTATGCATACGATGCGTCGGGCAACAGATCGTGCATTACGCGTTCGATCGACGGACAGGTCAGCCAAGAACATTTGGTTTACGACGCGTTCAATCGCCTCATCTCGCATGTGGATGCCTCGGGTCATGCCACGCTGACTCAATACGATGAACAACATCCTACCTTGAGAAAGATCACGCGTGATCCGAGAGGAGTCAATACGTGCGAGACTTTTGATCCTTTGGGCCGCCTGGCATCTGCTGAAAAGATGAACGCGCATGGCGATTTAGTCTCGCTAGAGAGATTCACCTACGATCCGAGCGGTAAACTGTGCAGACAAGAGGGCCATCTGGTTTCTCAAGGCAGAACAACTTCAACCGTGGAGACGCTCTGGAAATATGGTGTGCTGGGCAGGCTGCTGAGCATGACTGAGGCGGCCAAGACGCCCGATCAGCGTACCACGAGCTACACCTATGACGCGGGCGGACTTTTGCAGGAGATTATTAAGCCTGACGGCGTAGTGCTTAGGCATGCGTATGATGCACTTGGGCGCAAAACACGTTTGACCTCTTCTGATGGCTCGATCGATTACGGCTACACCTATGATGCACTGGGGCGTACGACTGAGCTTGAAAACCTACTCACACATAAAGTCACAGCCCGCGAGTATGACCAGCGCGGCTGTTTTCTTTCGGAGACGTTCGAAACCGCGCTGAGTGTGTCGAGATCATTTGATCCCATGGCGCGGCGCACAAGTCTGCATTTTAACGATGGCTCGGCAGCACTCTACAAATACGACGCGCTTTTCTTGCGCAGCGTGACGCGTATCTCTTCCAATGGCACGCCTCTCTATGCGCATCGCTACCATACTTACGATGAGTCGGGCAATCTGCTCCAAGAGGAGCTGGCTGGCGATCTCGGCCCGCAAACGCGCAAGTTAGACGTTCAAGGTCGAACAGTCTTACTCGAGTCGCCCTATTTTCATCATGTAATCGAAGCTTTCGACGCCGTAGGCAATATCCTCCAGATGACAAAAGCAGGTGAGGCGCGCGCCTTTGCTTACGACTCGCTTTCACAGCTCGAAGCTGAAAAAGATCATACCTATGTGTATGACTCGCACAACAATCGCCGGCAGCAAGATAGCGATGCGCATCTCCTCAACGGGTTAAATGAGCTGCTCAAGACGCGCGAGGCCATTTTTACCTACAATGTCAATGGCAGCCCGACCTCCATGCAGACACGCGAGGGGATAGTCTATTATCGCTATGATGCGCTCGACCGCCTCATCGAAGTAGAAGAGCCTCATGTCTATCGGCTGGTCTTCAACTATGACGGATTTCATCGCCGCAGCTGCAAAACCCGTTACATCTGGCAGGCGGACAGATGGGTGGAGGAGGAGTGGCGCTACTTCCTCTACGACGATCAAAATGAGATCGGGGCAGTAAACGCGTCTGGTGAGATCGCCGAGCTGCGCATCTTGGGGCTAACTCCTCGAGCGGAAGCGGGTTCGGCCATCGCGATTGAGCTGGAAGGCAAGACCTATGTTCCACAACACGATATCATGGGCAATCTGGTCGCGCTGGTCTCGCCTGAGACGCGCGCGGTTGTCGAGACGTATGATTTCACTGCCTTCGGTGAAGAAAAATCTAACACGGCGCAGCTTAGCCAGCCGCTTAGCCCTTGGCGCTACCTCTCCAAGCGCGTCGATGCTGAAACACACCTCGTCTATTTTGGTAGAAGATATTATATGCCCTCTCTGGGCAGATGGTTAACTACCGACCCCAAGGGCTACACCGCCCTGAGTAGCCTCTACGCCTTCTGTAGCAATAACCCGCTGACGCATTTCGATCTCTACGGCCTCGAAGATCTCATCGAACGCGAGAAGGAGGAGCGCTCCTTTTTCTCTACATTCTGCTCTGCTATCGAATCCTTTGCACATAGGGTTTGTTCCTATTTCACCGAATCCTCCGATAACTATAAAATCGAAGCCGCCGAGCAAGAAAATTGCGGCATCGGCTACATCAACGGCATCCGCACCACCTATACCGATGCGATGATGCATGCGCAAATGCTCAGCGACCTCGCAAGAGGCACGTCTATCAACCTCACACATAGCGCCTCACATAGCGGTCTGGTAGATGTGCCAATATGTATGTGGGGACAGTGTGGCGGCAGCACGCCAGCCATGGACCTCATGCGCAAAAACTGGGATGATTTTTTTGAAAAAGCCGCTCCCGATGCAAAATATTTACAAATATGCACTAGCGGAGGTTGCATCGAGCTCTATAACTTGCTAGAAAAATCTCCTAAAGAAGTCAGGGAAAGAATCCGTGTTTTAGCTATCTCGCCTGGCAGGATTATTCCCAATGAGATATGTTTTAGATCGGAAAATTTTATAAGTAGACGCGATTTTGTCACTAAGCTAGATCTCGTTGGACAGGCCAAATATGGAGATCAAATATTCATGCTTGAGCCTCACAAAGATGCTCCCTTCCATGATCATTCAATCATGAGTCCCACATTTCGAGAGATCATCCAGAACCGCATGGAACTACACATTCAAAATCCTAGAGGTAAGCAGTGAAGCATAAAATTTTATTGGGAATCGTAATACTTATGTTTAGCTCTCTATTTGGTTGCCGAAATAACTATCAAGAAAGACGTGATTCAGAACTTGTTGATGAACTGAACTTTGCAACAGCCAAGAAGCTCTATGAGCAACAAGGTCTCCTTCAAATTGGACATAGTGCTCAAATGATGACGGACATTGAAAGGCTAGGGCTAAGCTTTCAATATTTTCATGAAGTCGATGAAAATGAGGCGCGTAAGCTTTTGTTTGCAGCTGCTCGAGAATATTTAGCTGCAATCAACGGCAATGAGGAGATTCAGCAATACTTACATAACCGTCCGTTTACTTTGGATAACGTTGAAATTTCCATTTTTTTTCAGAAACCAGATCGTTCCACAGTTTTAGCCCCAAAAATCAGTGTTGCAGAAGCCGAAGGAAATGAGTTTCGATATTTCGTTAAAAATCGCGAAACTGATTTGTTAAAACCTTTGCTAAAAGAAACTTATCAAGAGGCGCTGCAGCGCAGCGGCCATCATTAGAAGGCGGGGAGGCTTTGTTGCCGCATCGGGGTGGATGGGCCGTTGAGGGCGTCGATTGTTTCAAAGCAGTTGGCCAGGAGGTCGACTTCGGCGGGGTCGAGGCCGAGGGTCAGACGGATGCTGGTCACATCTTTTTCAAATGTCACATGGAAGTTGGGATGAGAGAAGCCGAGGCTCAAACGGGTGAAGATGGGGTGTCCATTTTCAAAACATCCGGCATAGAGGCTGCCGGCGACGAGGGCTGATCCGCGCATTTCGTGAAGGGGGCCGGAGATCTTAATGTCGATAAAGGCGGGGTCGGTATCTGTATCCATGGGAGTGATCCGATAGGGGTGTTTACCTTGAAGGAGTCTGGGTGGCACTTTGTTTAAGAGTGCGCGCGTGTTGTCGAAGATCTGTTTTCGGTAGAGCTCTAATTGCGGCGCAGCATTCTGATAGGCGAGGCAGAACCAGTTCAGGCTCAAACGGTCTGTTTGCAAGATAGGATCGTTAGGAAGATGGTCGAAAGCTGCCCATTTCGCATCGCGATTATGCATCATGAAGAAGGGCGCGCCGCAATAGTTATCCATGCCAAAGAGATCAAATTTACAGCCACTGCGATAGCAGATAATATTCAGACGACCGTCTAGGATCTCTTTTTGAAATTGCTGAAGTAGTTTTCCGATGCGCGGAGAGTTGATAAAATCTAGCGTGCAATCCAGCGCGATGGTCAAGGGCTTTGCTTGTCTATTGTTCAAGCAACGATCTATTACATCAGCGATTTTTTCGGTTTTATAGCGGCTGGTTTTGGCGTCGATCTGCCAGACGGGATTGAATTGTGCGAGGAGGAGATCGGTCTCTCGCAAGTCTGTTTCACTGGCCTCTTCAATCGAAGAGGCGCGAGACACCTTTTTGGCCGTCTTGATGCACTCGTAGTAGGTGTTTTCACAGTAGATGACTTGCGGGGTTGCTCCAACGCTCTTTTTAACCGCATTTAAAATCCCTCCAAAACTGCCCATGGCGTAAGAGTGAATTCCATACGATGTCAAAGCTTTAAGACTAGCTGGAACGGAGGTTAAGAGGTCGCGATAAATGGCGGGAAAGTCCTCGAAAGTAAAAGGCGCGCAGATTTCCAAAAGGGATAAGAGACTAGCATGGATCAGTTCCAGATGAGATGTGGTATCAAAAAAGCGGGCCTCTTCTCCTTGCTCGGTCAAGATTTTGAACTGATCGGATATTTGTGATAAGGCGAGCTGAACAACGGAAGAGCGCGTGGGGCAATTTTTTATCTGCTCCCATTTGAGATCCGCTAAATTGGCAAAGAGTCCGCGGAGTGTTTGCAAAGTTGCCTGAACCATGAGTGTTTTTTGTGGGAACGTCTTTTGTGGGTGGCGCGATTTCCAGTTCTGCTCAAAGTTGTTCAAGTCGGAAATAAACTCTTCAAATTTGATTGGGACAGGCTCACTTTGTTTCTGGCTAGTTGCAACAGGCAGCAGAGGGTAGCGGTCTAACTCCACTTGATTTGCGGCCAGGCCAAAGAGCGCGACTAGTTCTAAAAGAGAGCGATGCTGCTCCTCGACTTCTCGCATCGAAAGCGTAGCCAGAGGGAGCAAGCGGATGCCTCCGATCCCTTCTTGACGCAACCTTTGCATGCAGAGGATCTGGGTGGGAGCTAATTTATATATATCACACGCTTTCAAAAGTTCGCGCTGCAAGCTTTGCCAAGTTTGGAGCCATGGCACCTGCTCACTGCCGTCATGCGCAAAAAGGTCGGTTAAATCTACGATCACCTTTGATTGCGTTGTCTCGACTTTTGCAGAAGCGTCTTTCACGATGCTCAAAGCGTTTTGCTTACTCGATATGGTGAGGCAGGAGGGGAGGTGTGCGCGAAGATCTATAGGTTGGGCGGGCCGGGTTAAGATCAATGGAAAATTGTGCGGATGCGGCAGTGTCTGTTTCCACTCCTCCACGCGCATTTTATAGGAGTGTGAGAGATGATGCCAGAGGTCTCTCGCGTAGGCATGCGTGGTGGCAGGGTGCACTTGCAACGAGACGCCAAAAAGGGGACAGATCCGATCGATCATCATGGAGATAAAGCCGCTCGACTTAGAAAGCCATCGGCACTCCAAGAACTGGAGAAGATGCCGCTCTTCATCTGAAAGTGCTGGAATCTGGGAGAGCAGCGCGCGGTTGCGGTACCAAGAAGATTGAGAAGCTGGTATGCTCTTTATCGAAGAGAGGTCGATCGCCACAGGCGCTTTTGTCTTGCTGAACAGTTGTGAAAAGGCGTGATAGGCCACGCATGAGCATAGACGGCTGGTGAGCAGACATTCATTGCCTACGGTAGATGACCAGGGAGTCATCTGGCAGATTCCCCAGCCGAGTTTGGCCCAAAGCGAGGTTAATCCCAAGGTTGTGCCCAATCCTAAACAGACGACTTTTTGCGAAAATTGAGGGAAGCTGTCTTGAGTAGCGTGATGCGTAGGTGATTCTAAAAAAGATGACAGCTTATCATCCTCTTCTACTCCGAGAGATCCGGCGGAAAGAAAAAGAACAGAAAGCAACGTATACATATATAATTATTTCTATAATTCGATCTGCATATTTGCTACTAGCCTTCTTTGAACCTATCCGGAAATTTTAAACATTTGCTTTTCGCGCCTTTTTTCACACCTTTTAATCCCGTTTCTTGGCCTACTTTCTCAAGTATGTCCTGCGAAACGGGATTAAAAGGTGTGAAAAAAATCATCAAAAATCAAACGTTTAGAATTTCCGGATAGGTTCTTGCCATTTTCTTCAGCTCTACTAGTTTTTTAAGTTCAATGGTGATAACAAAAAGAAAAATAGGAGAAACTTCGCATGTCAGAACCTATATTGAAACCTAATTTTTCCGGTTATCCTGAAGAGTCATTCATTCGCCATTTCCGCAATGCGCTGATTGGTTTGAAAAAAGCCCTTCAATCCTCACATAACATCGAGGAGTTGAACATGCACATGGAGCAGTTTCTCAATGCAAATCGGCGCGTTACCTGGTCGCATCAAACAGGTGCAGTTTTCCATAAAGATGAGCCGGAAAAGGCCGTAGCAAAGGTCACCTCCGAGTTTCAAAGATATGTTAAAGATCTACGCCATCACCAACCTAAACAGAGCTATCAAGATCTAGTGGATGCTCTGCTTATCGTCGAGTCCATGCTCGACCGCATCAAAGACAAACATTAGAAGAAAATTCTTTCGAGCTTTGCTGTGTGAATCGGTAGGTTAAACACCGAGAGAATATAGAGATTAGTTTTTTCTCGGAGCACCTCGGTGTTCTCGGTGTTTAATTTTCCCCTATGAATTATTAGCTGGAGCAAATTGGGGATTTTTGTAAAACTTTACGCAAAAACCGTGGAGGAGTTTTATGAAAAAATGGACTTTGCTCATCATCGCGATTGTTAGCTGTGCAGTCGGTCATACTGAGGAACCCGAAAAGGTAGGAGCGCTTTGCTCAAAAGCTATATTGCGCAATACCAATGGCTACTTTGTCCTGTCTGATCGCAGCTGCTGGAAAGCGATCGGTTTTTCCAAAAGATGGAGAAGCTTGAGCGAGTGGTGGAACGATGTCAAATTAGCTCCAGAAAAGTATGAATGCGTTCCCAACGACTGGTTTTTGGGCACGCAGATCGAGGTTTACCCAAAAGTGAACAATATCGATGTTTCTGAAGCCAACGCTTCAAATCAAGATAGCTTAAAGCAGTGCACGCACCTACTCGTCAACTCGAGAACAGGCCAGGTTCTGTTTGCCATTGCGCTCGAGCCAGCCGACTGTATCGTGCAGCTTTATAATGAAGCCCACGAAGATGGTTACACCAAAGGCTATGAAAAGGGACGCCAGAGCAGTTACCAGAATGCCAACGAGATCTACAAGAACGGTCAGGCTGATGGCTACAAGACCGGCTACAAGGATGGGTACCGCGCTGGTGCAAATGGTGAGCAGCCAGGGATGAATTAAAGAGGTAGGTTGCTCTTCACTCGCTGAAGATCGCGTAGCCAAGCGTTCAGCAGGTGGAGCTCCTTCTCTTCGAAAAAGCCCTCTTCCACCAGGGCTTGGTAGAGAGAGGTCATGAGTTGGGATGGATCGTTAGAGTTGCTGTCCCATCTCTTTAAAAAGTCTACTAAGGAGCCTGCCTGGAGATAGAGAGCCTGCTCCAACAAAAAGTCATTTAACAGAGAGTGGAAATTTCTTTTTTGCACCGCATTTGGTCCAGAGAAGACGAGGTGGGCCCCAAATTTCCAGATCAGCCGTTGTGAAAGATAGCCGCGCCAGATATCAGAAACTCTCATCGAGACTGTGCTCGGCAGGTATAAAGTAAAAAAGGCGACGGGATGAAAGAAGGTGTTTTGGGAATTGAAGGGGCAAAATTGTCCCTCACGCAGAGCGCAAGGCGGCATCTCTGTAAATTCGACCGCTCTGTCTTGCGTTAACCTAAAAATCGCGTCCACGTCGGGGCTTTCATTGACTACACCTTGCTCCACGCCGATATTGCATGCGGAGAGGGCGCCGAGTTGCAGGGGATTGGGAAGCAGGATCTTATCTAGCGGAAAACCTCTCGGCCATATCTCCGGATGCCCAAAATAGTCATAAATGTTGATGCAACTATGCTCTGCGTTTAGCGTTGCAATTACAGAGCGCGAACTGCATGGCTGCAGCGCGCTTAAGTTTTCGTTGTCATCATCGGTTTCGTAGATCATCTTTGCGCCATTTTCGATGGCGAAGAGATATCCGATGTTCTTCCGGCTATAATGGTTCCAGGGGAGAAGCGTCGCAAGCTCATAGCCTAGCTCTAACTGCCTTTCTGGGCTTAAGTAGTCGCAATTGTCTAAATGCCAATCTTTGGGAGTCTTTTTGTCGCCTACGACCACGAGGCGCCAACCTGGAATTTGTGCGAGTTTATGCAGCTGTGGCGTGGGGTACTGGATCGTGGTGACCACGATATAATTTTCCCAAGCAAAGAGCGCGTGTTCGCAGAAACAAAAAACAACCATCAACCAAAGAAACGTTTTTTTCATAAAAGAGAGACCTTGTTAGGTAAGAGGGGCATAAATTAAACACCGAGAACACCGAGAGACTCCGAGCAAAGTTTAGAATTGAAATCTTGTATATCCTGCTGCTTGCAATCATGTATATCCTGTTTTTGTCTTGATAGAAGAGACAAGATACACAGGATCGAGAGAGCAGGTTATGCAAGATGATTTTTCTCGGAGCACCTCGGTGTCCTCGGTGTTTTAATTTTCCGATGATGTAGCAATGTTGGTGAGTGGTACATGGTAAGTTTTCATTAGGTCTTGAGCTAAATCTCGACAATAGGGCGCAGAAAATTTGAAAGGGTGTACCCAGTCGGCATGGATGGGATAGTCTGGATCGATACCGGTTGGCTCAAGTTGACATGCCCAAACTGCTCTGAGGTATTCCCAATTTTTAATATCGTCCAAGCAGGCTAATGTCATGGGTACGCTGATTTCACAGAAAACATTGCTAAAAGTACGACTTAAGCAAATGGCCTCATCTCGGAAGATCTGAGGAATGTAAAACATATCGCAGACCATCCCCACGCATGTATTTGTGCCTATGCTGTGCTGCAGTATGGCGCGCTGCTGCGAAGTCAGTTGTCGACGGACAAGCCGTTTGACTAGGGCTTGTCCATAAGGTCGGTGAAACCAGGGCCAATCGGCATTGCGTGAGGGGTTAAACAATTCGTCGCAGGCTCTCTCACGATCAAAGGTAGGCTCCCATGAAGGAGGGGTGAGATCTTTAATAGAGCGTTTGAGAGAGATCGCAAACCAGATCTTGTCTCGATCCAACCTAGCAAAATTCCAGGGATGCATCATGACATCATCTTGCATGAAGATATATCCGCGATAACCCGGGAAACGCTCTAGCGCATCAGCCACAACCCTAGAAAAAAAGTAGCCAGTCTGGGTGGCTACAATGTTGATCTTTTTTAAGTATTGAGCCGCGGCAGCTGGGACTGAGCGCTGGGATCCCTCGCCGTAGAAGACGATATTGGGGAAGCAGGCGTAGAGTTTTTCAAGGAATTCTGAAGTTTGGAAATAGGGGTGATTGTAGTGAACGACGAGCAGGATCTCGTCGAAACTGTTTCTCTCTTCTTTGGAATAGGCAAAGTGCGAATGCAAGAGCACGGCAAAGAGAATCATCCAGGCAAATCTAAGCATCAATTACCTCTGCTTCAAAACTATCTAAATCTACAGATTTTTATGATAAAAGAGTACTGAAGCATGCTTGTGGAGTAAAGTGCTGCTTAGCGAAGTTGCGTGCGCGTGCGGATAGCTTGCGGCGCAAATCAAACGAAGAAGCTAGTCTCTGGATGGCGACAGCGAACTCTTCGGGTGTGTCAGCGATGAGAAATGCCTGGCCGCTCGCTTCTTGCAAACCTTGTGCGCCGACGCTCGTGGTCACAAGCGGGATCCCGTAAGCCAGCGCTTCGACGGTTTTGATCTTTAGACCGCTGCCATAAAGCGCAGGGTTGATGGCGATGTCGATGCTTCTGTAGTAGCTGCTGAGAGTTGGATGTAGCGGTCCTTTAATCAGCCCAGGCAAAAAGGCTGCAAAGGGGGAATACATAAACGCGCCCTGCACCGAGCATTTTAGCGCCAGGTCGCCAAGCAGAGGCAGTACAGCATCGTGGAACCATTGGACGCCGTCGACGTTTGGCCAAGAAGGGCCACCAAAAAAACCGATCGATTCCACCGTTTCGCGGATCTCGATCTCCTCTTCTGGCACGACGGGATGAGGACAGAGAAGCAGACGCTCTTTGCCGAGAAAGGGCAGGGTCTTCTCGTACTCCTCTTTCTGCAAAAAGATCACCTTGTCAAACTTAGATAAACGCGCGATCTCCTCTTCAAACGTAAGCGTGCCGCAGCTTCGATTGAAACGTTGAAAGTCAGCCACGCGGTCAGAGATGAGATCTTGTGCATCGAGATAGACTGGGGTCTGTTTGCTCTTCGCGTCTAGAATCCAATCGAGATGCAGCTTTTCGACGATGATGAAGTCGTGCTCTGCTTTCTCCAGCTGAGTTGCGAGCTGAGCTCTCTTATCAGCTTCACCTAAATAATAGAGAGTGAGTTTGCACTGCTTGTGCAGAAAAGCATGGAGTTCGCGGATACGGGCCTTTTCGCCGCTGCCGATCTCCCAGAACGCAATATCCGTAACCAGTCCGACATCTTTCATTCCCTCTATGTACACTAGCTTTGGGTTTCTTGCGCCACAAAAGCTAGAATGGCGTCTTGCTATTTAGCCAGCCAGGCTAAAAGTTTGGTGTCGAAGAGCTCAGCCTCCTCGTAAAAGGGAGTGTGGCCGCTCTTCTCGAAGACGCAGATGGAGAGCTGCTTGAACGGATCGCTTGCCGCACTCCCACCCTCTTCAGGGGTGGGTCTAGGCAAGCTATCTTTCAGGCCAAAAGCCTTACCGTCGGAGAATCTCCTCCCGTTCAGGGAGGAGTTCTTCAATTTGGAGCGAAGGGGTTCCCATGCATCGGGCGGAGCGACGATGAAGTCGTTGCGGCCGAGCGCTAAGAAAATGGGTTTATCGAAAACTTCTAAGTTCTTGGTGATGTCAATATCTCTAAAAAGCGTGCCCCAGACGTAATCGAAAATTGCCATGTTCACATTCACGCCTTGCCACAATGGGGTGGAATCAAAGTTGAAATCGTACCAGATGTGCGGGGTGTGGCGAATGTAGTTCCAAATGAACCGCTCATTTGCAGGGATCTGCGCATACTGGGAGTCGGGGAACTTCTCAAACCATTTTTTCTGAGCGGCTTTTCGTTCAGGGGAAGCGCTGGCTTGCCAATACTCTTCGGCAGACTGTTTGCTGCGCTCGCTAAAATCTGGCGAGGTGCCGCTCATGACGACCTGTAAAACGTGCTGCGGGTATTTTTTTGCGTACTCTAGCGCGAGAAATGCATTGCCCGAGTGTCCAACAATGATCACTTTGCCCAGCTTGAGCTCCTGCCGGACACATTCGACATCGTCGAGAAGTAGATCGAGATCAAAGTTCAAGGAAGTCTCTGATCGGGGCGGAGGCGCAAACGCGCGCATATCAGCAAAGATAAGTCTGAGATGTTTACGCAGGTTTTTTGAAAAGACGCGCGGGTAGTAGATCGAGCTGCCGATTACGAGCGTATTCGGCCCCGATCCTTCAATCTGATAGCCGAGATCAAAGCCCCTACTTTTGATTACTCCACCCATACATCTTGCTTCAATTGGGGATTAAGACAACGGCGCGGATGGGTGCTTCGCTGCAGTCTTGAGCCCGTATCGGAAGAGCGATGATATAGCTTCCTTTCGGAGGGATCTGAACCGAGTTGGCGATGTTCTCGATGATGTATTTGCCCGCTCCGAGGATTAGACGATGGACGGGGAAAGAGGAGTCTGAGCAGTCTGGAGAAAGAGTGTCGATAGCAATCCCTGAGATCTCTCGCTTAAGAAGTAGTTCAACCGCCTCGCAGAAAAAGCCGGGAAATGCATTTGTCCTTGCTCATCGACGTTGCGATAAGCTGCAGCATCCAACCAGAAGCGCTCCCAGCCTGTGTATCCGATCACCAGAGCACCTTTGGGGATGGCGCCATGCGCTTGCTCATAAGCTTCCACGTCCTGCGTGGAGATTTCATAATCAGCATCTGCTTTTTTAGAAACGTCGATTACGCAGGCGGGCACAATGAGTTGTTCGAGGGGAATTTCAGCAATGGATAGCCCTCCTTGAAATCTATGCGAAGGCGCATCCATGTGAGTGCCGACACCTGCGTGCATCTTTAGCTGATTTACACGGAATACCTGGTCGTAATCTTTTTTCACTTCGACGCAAAAGCCGCAAGAGCCGCTCCAAGTTGGCACCTCTGCATTCAGAGGATGGGTTAAATCGACAATTTTAAAACGCTCGAGCAACATCGATTCTTCTCCATATGACGAAGTCAAATTCAATCCAAAAAACAGAATAACGCTAGCTAAAAAACGCTTCATAACTCTTACCGACAGTGAGATTTAAACTCTTGGACTTCGCTCTCCATCTCGATCTCATCTGAACAATGGTGCATGGTGACTCATTGTTTCTGGGAGCCATTGTGATCGAGAAAGATCTGATTGTCAAACGGAGAGAAAAAGAACTTCTCAAATGCGCTTTGCAATGAAATTCAGCCAGGATTTATCTGGACTTGGAGCTACTTTGCTACGTGTATCGGCGCTCTTCCATATCTCTAAGGGGTGGAACAACCCTTTAAGATAGGGCACAATGCTGCTCTCATCCATATCAAAAAAGAAGCGATCTTCTGTTTGGCGCATAGCGGTTCCATATTTAAACGAAGCATATATGATCCCAGAAGGAAGAAGAGCCTTGTGGAAACCCTGAAGGATTTCCTTCAAGTTTTCATAAGGCACGTGTAAAAGCGAAGCATTTGCCCAAACAGCGTCAAATTCACTAGAGAAGTTAATGTCTTCAAAGCGCATATGAAGCGCTTGCTTTTCTAAAAGGCTTGAGGCGATTCTGACCATTTCTATAGAGCCATCAAAGGGCGTAACATCATACCCCAGACTTAGAAGGAATTTAGAATCACGGCCAACCCCACACCCAGCATCTAAAATACGTCCTTTTTTGGGCAGGTGTTTTAAGAATTTTTGAAGGACTTCTTGCAGGTCAGCGTTAATGGTCCTGTCGAAGAAATTCTTGGAGTTCTTGTTGTAGTAGTCGATCGAGTCCTTAAGCATCATAAGAACCTATCAGCGATCAGCTTTTGAAGCTTTAGCTTATCTTCTCGGTTTAAAAAGGCATGCTGAATGGTATTTTGCATGAGGAGTATCAACTCTTCGAAAGAAATGCGGGTCGCATCGAGAAAGGATGCATATTCTTGTGAGAGCGAAGTTTGAAAAATAAGAGGATCGTCAGTGCAAATTGCAATGGGATGTTGCTCAGGAAACTGCATCCAAGGGTGAGATGAAGCTTGGTCGACCATACGCACTAGTACGCTGCTGGTTAGACATACCTCCATTGGGATCTTGTTTGCTACGATCCAATTCTGAGCATCGGGTTCTAAATGTACACCATGCCCAACGCGGTGGGGACAAAGGGCTTGCAAGATCTCGATCTGTCCACTTTCCTGGGGAGACTCTCCAATATGGAGAGTAAGAAAGAGTCCTTCATTTTTAGCTTTGAGAATTTCTGGAAGAATCGTATGAATTTTCCCAATTGTCGAGTCGCCCGAGATATCGAGACCCACAATTCCTTGATCGCGGTATTTAAGCGCTAAATTCACGGTTGCTTGCGCATAAGCTAAAGAAGAGCTGCGCTGTAAACTGAGCAGCAGGCGTACATGCAAGTTTTCAGAGCTGCCCTTTTGAATCCCGCGTATAACAGCTTTTAGATACTCTTCATACCCATTACCTAAATCTTTGATGCCGGTGCGGATCTCAGCATAGACCACGCCATCTCCTTCAAGAGCATGGCAAAGAGCTTCAACACCCTGTTCTACCTTTTCTTCCGTATTGACGATGCTGCTAACTATGCCGAATATGTTGAAACACTCATGATAGGGCACACTGTTGCTAATGCGTTGTAACTCGCGCTGTAAAGCTGCCTGCTGCTCTACTCCTGCAATGGAAATGAGGTAATCGATCGGATAAGCCCCTCCTAGGTGCAGATGCAGTTCTACCTTTGGCAGTTTCTCTAGTCTGTGATCGAGAGAGGCTTCTATATTCCAAGTCATTGCGCAAGCTACCAAAAGAGCGAAAAGATATTTCATATTTTAATCTTCAAGGCGAGAAAGTTTTCAAGCATTCGGACCATAAGTGCGTGATTTGAGCCGTGAAAGTCGTACGAAAGTATCGCTTCGGGCGTTTGAACATACTTTCCAGGTGTCAAGTCTTCTGGACACTGGATAATTAATTCACTGGCGATTTGCCGAGTCATTTCAGGATGACACTGAAAGCCATAAGCGTGTGGCAGGAAGCGGATGATTTGACGTGGGCAACCAGGGCTTGTAGCTAGGACTTTAGATTCTCTGGTTAGACCAGGCATATCGTTGTGCCAGTGAAAAACGGGGAACGTCTTCGGAAGCCCTTGCAAAAGCGGATCGCGCACCCCTTCTTCAGTAAGGGTAATGGGATAAATGCCTATTTCTTTGGTCGGGCTGCGTTCAGTTGGCGCTCCCAAAGCTTCACCGATCAGTTGAGCTCCGAGACAAAATCCCAAAACGGGGATTTCAGCCTTGAGCGCGTGGCGAATGAGATCGATCTCAGCTTTAAGATACGCGAGATTATCGCTGGCGCCTTGCGGACCTCCCATTGAGACGATCAGATCAAAGTCATCGCGCTTAGGCACATCACCAGCAAATGGCGAAGAGTAGTGCAGCTCGAACTGCTTATCCGCCGCCCAACTTTCGAGAATGCCGGGGAGTTCAAAGCTCGCATGAAGTAAAAACAAGATTTTCATTTTTTCTCCTCAGGATAAGCGATTGTAGTGAGTTAACCTGAAAGATAATTTCTCTCTCAAGAATTTTTGGGAAAGGAGTAGCATTGAATAAAACCTGGAGGAATTTTATGAAATTTTTTGTTCGTGCCATGCTGGCTCTTCTTAGAAAAATTTTAACCAAGCCTTATGTTATCTCGTAAACATGAAACGCTCACTTTATATTGCGTTGGCGATTGCGTTTATCGACCTCGTGGAATTGGGTATGATCTACCCACTCTTCTCAATCCTGCTATTCAATAGCGAATTCGAGCTGCTTCCGGTAGGAACTTCGAGTAGCGCGCGGGGTGTTTACTTGGGCATTTTGATCGCATTAGCGCCGCTCATGCAATTCTTCGGTGCGCCTATTTGGGGAGCGCTCTCAGATCACCATGGACGCAAAAAGCCGCTTCTCTGGAGTCAATCCATTGGGCTTGTCGGTTTTCTCGCAGGTGTTTGTGGCATCGCATTTCAAAATGTCTACCTCTTCTTTTTGATGCGAGCGGTAGTGGGATTTTCTTCAGGTAATATATCGATTGTGCAAGCTACGGTCGCGGACGTAAGCAGAGTGGCTGACAAAGCGAAAAACTTTGGCCTTTACAGTATGGCTCAAGGCGTAGGCTTTACATTTGGACCCTTCATGAGCGGGCTGCTCTTTCAATGGGGATACGCGGTGCCATTTTGGGCAGCAGCGGCCATGGTCGGTGTCAACTTGCTTCTCACTTATGCATTATTTCAAGAGACCCATCTTGAGCGTTTCTACCAGCGAGTGAGCTGGAAGAGCGGCTTTCTTCAGCTAAAAAAAGCATTTCAAATGCGCGGCATTCGCACCATTGTGTTCGTCTCATTTTTGCACTGCTTCGCTTGGAGCTACTACTTTGAATTTTCTCCTGTTTATCTGATCAAACAGCTGAATTTTTCCTCGACAAATCTAGGATTTTTCTACGGAGTCATGGGAGCAATGTACGCGCTCAGTACCGGGCTGCTGATACGTCCATTTTTACACAAATTCAGAGCCGAACTTCTCTTCTTTGCGGGTAACTGCTTAACCGCGCTCACCCTTCTGATCTTTCCAGCTGCTAGCTTTGCCATATGGTGGCTTTTAATTCCTCTCTGCTTCTTCGTCGCGTTTGTCTCACCAACCGCCAACACAATAGTTTCCGATAGCGCCGATTCACACATTCAAGGCGAGGCACTGGGGATTTTGACGGCAGTTAACGCTGCTGCTCTCGTCATCAGCCCTCTCTGCGCAGCCTCCTTCGTCGGAGCCCATCCCGTGTGGGTCTTCTGGATCGGCGGAGTCGTCATGCTAGCCGGCGCACTGCTCGTTTTAGCCACCTATGGGACAAGATTATGGAAAAGTTGATCTCTAAACATGGTGGATATCGTGAACTGAAAACTTTTCAGCTGGCACGACTTGTCTATGATATAACTTTGCGATTCTGTGATCGATATGTGCAAGGCCGGACCCATGATCAGATGGTGCAAGCTGCTCGATCAGGGGTTCAAAACATTGCTGAAGGAAGCCAAGCTTCTGGAACATCGAAAAAGACCGAGCTTAAATTAACTAATGTTGCAAGAGCTAGCTTGGAAGAGTTGAAATTGGATTACGAGGACTTTTTGCGGCAGCGAGAGATGATGATATGGGCTCGAAATGATGCAAGGCGACAGAAACTTATCGATCAAAGATTAAGTGCCGCAGACCAGTTTGCTTTTTGGGCAAAGGATACGGCTGCTAAGCATGAAGAAATTCCCACAGTGGCCGCAAATGGAGTGCTTGTATTGCTTTCTGTAACATGTGCACTTCTCGATAGACAGTTGGAAGCTCAAGCAGATGCCTTTAAAAAAGAGGGCGGATTTACAGAAAGACTTTATCGAGTCAGGTCACAAGAGCGAAGAGGACGTGAGTCAGTGGACACTGGACGGAGTGGACCTAAGTGGACTTAGTGGACTGGGTGGACACTTTAGCAGAGAGTTTTTCTTGGCGCTGTCCACTACGTCCACTTAGTCCACTTGGGTCCACAAATCCCGTGTCCACTTGCGCCTTAAATTTTTGAAAATTAATGGAGTAATGCATGAAAACTAAACCACTCTACTTAGAAGATCCCTACATCAAAGAGATCGAAGCGACGATTTTAGAGGTCATGCCTGAAAAAGAAGGCGTTTGGAAGATCATCTTGGATCAGACGGTCTTCTATCCCATGGGCGGAGGGCAGCCGACCGATCAAGGTTTTTTTGTTTTTCCAGACGGAAGCAAGGGCGAAGTTTACCAAGTGATGCTCAAGGACGGAGAGATCAATCACTTTGTGAAGCTCGCCTCAGAACCAAAACCCGGACAGAAAGTCAAAGGTGCGATCGATTGGCAGAGGCGTCTCAAAAACATGAAAGTGCACACGGCTGGCCATATCATCGATTTTGCACTCTATCTTCTCGGCTATTCGCCCAAGCCTCTCTATCCCAACAAGGGCGACCATGGCAAGAAGCCGTTCGTGAACTTTCTCGGAGTCGTAGATAAAGACATTAAGCAAGAGCTTCAGGACAAGGTGAACGAGCTGATCCAACAGAATCTTCGCTTCTCTTGGGCATTTAAGCCACTCGAGGAGCTTGAAAAAGAGGCTCTCTATCTACAACCTGGCTTGCCCAAGAATAAACCTCTGCGTGCATTGCGCCTCGAGGGCGTGGCCACTGTGGCCGACGGCGGCACAATTCTAGGCACAACCGGCGAAGTTGGACGCATCACCATCCTCGCCATCGAGCAGGATGGCGCCGAGACCACTGTGCGCTACCAAGTCGAGTGAGACCTTGCTTTATCCTGCTTCAATAGGGCTGCAGATTTCAACTAGGCAACCGTTGTTATCCTTTACGTAGGAAACGAGCTGTCCCCAGGGCTTTGCAGTAGGTTTGACGATGGGAGTCGCGCCGGCTTTAACGGCTTGGTTGAAATCTCGTTCGACATGATCGGTAACCAGACTGATCTCTATGCCCGGAGCTTCTTCTGAATGGCGGTTTGGATCGGAAGGGGAATGATTCTTTCACGAACTTTTCATCAGCGAATGCCAGCGTGGTAGATCCTGTGTCCATTTCAGCGTAGGCGCCGCTGTCATGGATAAAACGGCGCTTTAATGCAAAGGCCTTTTCATAAAACTTGACCGTCTCTTCAATGTCCTTCACATAAATAATCACATATCCTAAACGCATGGTTACTCCCAGTTATTTCAGGCTTGTATCTAGTGATTTGATCTCGATCACCATCACTTCGATCGGCTCGTCGGATTCGTTGACATCGCCATGCAATGTGCCTGGAGGATCTTCGGTTAACCAGTAGGCTTTGCCGGTGTCGAAGACGAGAGGCGAGGTCTCGCCAGTTTGTTCAATTTTGGTGAGTGCACCACCTTTGAGCCCTACGATCACACGCGAACAGTCATGGCGATGCATCTTCAAAGGCTGATGAGGCATAATGACGGTTTTCCAAACTCTAACATGTTCATTTTCAAATTGGAAAACGCGATGCGTGGTAACCGGCGCCTGCTCTTCGGCATGTAGAGCACAAGTTAAAGCTGCAAAAACTACAAATGCACGAAACATATCTTTTCCTCCATTGTTAACCTAAGTCTGCCAATTCTTAAATGGGAGCGAGTTCCTGTTTCAAGCGCTCGATCTCTTGATCAAACGTGAGCTCTTGGCCGTCCATGTCCAAATGGTCAAAATCTTGGCCTCGCTGTTTTGCTTCCCGCTGACCTGGGGCGTGGATCTTTCCGAGAGATTTTACACGTTTGGTATGAAAGCCATGAGCGGCAAGTTGCCCTAATTTAAACTTGTTATTCGAAAGAACGATGAGATGACGGCTAACGCCAAGCCATTCGAGGACAATAGCAGGGGTCTGGTAGCCTGCTTCATCCGCCTGTCTTCGTGCATCAGCGGGAACTCCGATAGATTCATAACCCTCTTTGATCGAGGTGTGGTAGACTTGCTCAGTGGTATTTTCCCCAAGCTGACGCATCAAGGCTCGGTTATAGAGATCGAACACAAATTCTCCGTCAGAAAAGCCGCTGCCCATGCCAGCCTGTGAATCGAGATGTAACAGAATCAGGCCGCGTCCTTTTTGAGTGGGAAGATGTTTGCCGTCTTGATAGACAAATTGATCTTCGACCCACTTTTCAAATGCATCACCGGAAAGATTTTTAGGAAGCTCCACGGCATTGAAGTGAGCGGCTAGTTCTCGAATGCTTGCCCACTGATACGAGCAGTTGCACCGTTGCGAACCGAAGAGAAATGCCGGAGGGCAGGCGGATTCAGCGCGCAAAATCACGTCGCCTTCGTACACATTGCCAATTAGTCCCACATTCACTGATTCAAGACCGAGATCAGGATGGTAGACAGAGCAGGCGATATGACGTGTGATATATGAAATTCCGGTGAAAGGAGAGAGAGAAGTAATAGTCACACCCTTATTTGCAATGAGAAGCGCTCCGCTTTTGACATGAAATGCTGCATCGAAGATGTTCGCGAGGTCGACCTTGGCTTTTTGTTGTGAAAGACACGGACCAAAAAGTTCGATTACCTTTCCAAAAAAAGGTGTAGAAGCGAGATCCAAGATGGGGCCGTTAAATCCCTGACTAAACTGTGCTATTTTGTCATAGAGGACAGCGCACTCTTGAATCCTTGCGATAGCTGTTTCCATATTTCCGGTTAAATTTTCTGTCATAATTCCTCAATATGCGCTATTTTGCATTCTCCTTTAATTTGTGGAGCCTTCGTAGTTATTGAAGACCTCGTTAATCTCGGTAATCAGGAGCTCTTCGTTGCAGCGCAAGATCACAAGGGTATTCCACAACGGCCGATTTTCGCTAAGTACGAGAAAGCGCAGAACGACAGTGCGTCCATCTTGCGAGGGAATAATGTCGAGAGGCGTGATACTCCACGATCCCAGTTTTTCTCGGGTGGCGAGAAGTTGCGGCACAAAATGTTCGCGCCCTTCAAACCAGACAGCGCTGTTGACGATCTTCTTACACTGGGGCGCACATAGCGCGGAGACCTCCTTGTCGTAGGAGAGAGTTTTTTCGTTGCCCATCCGATTGAGAAGAGCGATGTAATTCTTTCCCACATCTTCTAAAGTTTGCACAATCTCCTCCGTTGATGTAGCGATTTCTTCGGAATAGAGCGCACAGTTCAGCGCGATAAAAACCATGAATACACGAAACATAAGGGTTTCTCTATTATTTTTAGAATGAAAAATTAGGATAGCATCCGATATGTAAAGTATCCAGTACTGATGCTGATGGGCACAAATAATTTCAGCACTCCTAATGCCATTTCCTGTCTAGATAACTGCATCACTTGAGAGGAAGTTAAAGCGCCAACAGGTAGGGTTCTAGGATCATCACTTGACCTGTCTAGTTTCAAAAGCAGTGAAAGTGCAAAAAAGGTCACACCATACGCTAGATCGGAAAAACCGCTTGCTTCAGTTATCAATGGTTGATAATTGTCCCATACAGCCTTAGCTTCCTCAGTAAGAAATTCGCATGCGCTCATAATAAACCTATAGTTTTAACAGGTTGAATTTAATATATTATACTAATAGCGCCTTGCTTGCAAGGAGGAGATGGTAGCATTGTATGTGGAAATATTTTTTGCTGTTTCTCATTCTCATAGGATCAGTGTCGGCTCAAGAAGACACGCAATATTGGACAGATGTAGAGTATTTACTCTGGTTCATAAAAGATAATCCTAATCCCACTGCTCTCGTAACCGATGGTTCTTATCAAGACGCTCTCCCTGGGGCTATTGGGCAGCCTCACACGCACACCGTTTTGGGGAAGAGATCCATTGATATGGGATGGATGCAGGGCTTTCAAGCCAACGCTGGATGGTGGATTAAACCCAACATGGGGATTGAGGGGACTTACTTTTTACTGCCTACAGTCTCCACATCAAAATCTCTAAGGACTTCGGGAGAACCAGGCTCGCCAAACTACGCTGTCCCGATCTTCGACGTAAGCGGAGTTTTCGGATTAAATGGCATTGCAGGTGAAACGATTTTCATCTTACCCGGTCCTTTTATCGATGATCCAGGTTTCTCGGCGACATATACTTTGAAACTCAAAAGCCAACTCCAAGGCGCTGCACTCAATTATGTCTATCGCATGATCAAGAAAAGTGGCTTGCAACTTGAGTGTGCAGGAGGAGGCCGCTGGCTTCAGCTGCGTGAAATGCTGCTCTTTAAAGCCCGTTCCCATGCTGCTCCTGGCTCTACCTTCGATCATGCCTTTTATAATTCCACTGATCAGTTCAAAACCAGAAACGATTTCATCGCTGCACAATTCGAAATCGACGCCAGTTATCGAATAAAAAAATGGCATTTGAAGGCCATTCTCGACGGAATGTTAGGTGCGATGTTGCAAAGAGTTAGAATCCACGGCCATAGCCAAACTAGCGATGGCAATCTCTTTTTTCTTACGAAGGGGACAAGCGAGGAGGTCCTGCCAGGAGGAGTTTTTGCTCAGCCTAGCAACAGCGGGACGCATAAAAGAAATCCATTGGTTTGGGGTGTTGAAGCGAAGATCCGCATCGGCTTTGAGATGACAAAAAATATTGAGATGGGCCTGGGTTATACGTTTCTTTGGATTAGCAAAGTAGTTCGACCTGGAAATCAGATCGATAGGAAAATCAACTCGACGCGTACAGCGTTAGCCGATGCTTCAAGAGCTACCGTTGGCGTCGGTCCTGGACCCATTTCCTTTGGATCACCCCCTGGGCCAGCTCCTGCAGCTCATGACGCCCATAGACCAAAAGTCTTGTTCAAAACAGCAGCATTTTGGGCGCAAGGTCTAGATGCCGGCATCCAGTTCAATTTCTAAGAAGCGTTTGAGGTCACCCTTTGAATACGGCTTTTTTGTAGCCGGCTAAAAGGATGAGGCATGCGAGGAACATCGATGCTCCCCCGAGCATGAGAGGGATAAAATAAGTGAAGTGGAGGAGCACACCGCCTAAAAAAGGTGTGATTGCAAAGGCAAAGGCTTGCAAAGCTATTCTCATATGTGTAATAGGTGAGAAAACTTTGTGGATTAAGCGAGTTGTTTGAATTGCTAATCAATATTAAAAACATGATTTTTTTCAAAATAGTGGTTGTGAGTATTTTATGCTTGTGGACCAATGTCTGGGCTGCAGGCGGGGAAAATACAGCTGAAGTTAAGCGCCCGAAGATCTATCTTCAACCGAATACAACGCAATTATTCACTGAATTGTACCAAGCCTATGGCTTGCTCAGCCCGCCGCTGAGAACGTTTTTTGAAAACGCTCTCTATTTGGATCAATCAATTTATCCTTCAATACTTCCCTTGCAGCCATCAGATCAGGCTATTCTTGATCATACCAACCAAGTACTTTCAGAATTTCACAGACGTGCTAATGATTTAGAACTCTATGTTGATCCTAGCAAGCCAAAACCATTCTTTTATACGGCATCAGGATCAAAGCATCTTATCATGGCTCTGGTATATGGCATTGTGATGTCAGAACCCCATAAAAAGTTTCTATTTGTGGAACAAGCGCCTTACTTTTTCGGTCACCCGGATGCTGTTACAGGCTTATTTAATTATACCAATGCGCGATTTCTTTCATTTCACGATCCCTCTGAAATTAAGCTTGAACCTGGAGAGGTGCTTGTGGAATTTGTGACTTCGCCAAACAACCCAGATGGAAAATTTCGAAAACCATTGACAAACGCTGAAATTATCATTGCGGATTTTGTCTTTGCCTCATCGTCATTTGGAGCGGATGGGACAGGGTATGTCGATAAAAACATCGAGTGGATGCGGAAGGCGCGTGCAGAAGGTAAACACGTGTTTAGTTTTAATTCAGCTTCTAAACAATTTGGAAAAACAGGTACCCGGTGTGGCTATATTTGGTATCCGATTTATGATTCCTATGCATCCTTAATTTTTAAACATTTTTTCAATTTTATCGCGAGTTCGACAGTCGCAGGCGGAACCTCAGGATTAGCAGATTTTTTAGACCTGATTAAAGCGCTATTAGATCTTCCTGACACTGGGAATGCGCTGCGCAAAGATTGTCAGAAAAGTTTGGTGAAACGGCATGAATTGGTAGCCAGAGAACTATTAAGCAAGTATCCAGGTTCGCAGGTCATAAGCATTCCTGGAAGCCCAACCTTTTTTGCCAAAATTAAAGATCCTCGCATCCCGGATAAAGCAGCGTCAGATGTGATGCGCGAGGATTTAGGCGTTGATGTAACTAGCGGAGAACTCATGGGAGAGACAAATGAATTTATGCGTTTGAATCTTTTAGGGTATAGCCAAGTTTTAGTTGAATTCCTTAATCGACTCGCAGATCAAAATAAGTACACGGTTCGAAATGTATTGTTAACGTCAGCAAAAAAATGTTCTCATTCCATAATTTCCGCACAAACCTTGCCCCACAAGGCTTACTATGTTAGCCCAGGCGATTGTTTAATTGATGCAGATGCCTTCAAAGGGTCTATTGAGATCGTATTTCCACAGTTTATTGATTATGAGAGCAGCACGGTGATTACCATTAAAAAAATCGATGCCTCCGATCACCAGGTCTTTGTTAATGCTGAGAATATTAAAATAACTCTCAAAAAGTGCGGTGAGAGTGTTGATCTCCAATGGACCCAGCCATTGTATTATAATGGCCACTGGAACAGGGTCAAAAGTTCTCAAGAAAGCGACTGAGCTGGTCACCCTTTGAATACGGCTTTTTTGTAGCCGGCTAAAAGGATGAGGCATGCGAGGAACATCGATGCTCCCCCGAGCATGAGAGGGATAAAATAAGTGAAGTGGAGGAGCACACCGCCTAAAAAAGGTGTGATTGCAAAGGCAAAGGCTTGCAAAGCTTGAAAGACTCCCAAGGTTTCACCTTGAGAGCTTGGAGATGCTAAATTCGAGACAACGGTCGTTCCAACAGGAAAGATCAGCGCGATTAAAAACTGCTGGATTACGATATTTGGCCAGTAGGCTTCAAGTCGAGCATGAATCAAGAAAGATAAGAACAATCCCAAAGCTATTAATGCAAAAAATAAAATGGGGAGAGCCTTGAATTTTTTCACAATAGGGCGGATCAGAAGACCGCTACTGATGATATAAATCAGCGAGCCGAATGCGTAAAAGTTTCCAATGCCAGACGCGTCTTGATTGTAATTTTTTATCCAAGTCACTGGGATAAATTCCCAATAGAATGACCAGCCGAAACAGAAGACAAAAAAAGCCGAGAAGATCACACGGAATTTATCATCGATGACGGCTCCCCAGAGATGGCGCAATCTCACAGCAATAGTCTTATGTCCTGTCTCTTTTTCTTTAAGTGTTTCGGGGAGAAAGAAGGTGATGAGGAAAAAATTCAGCAGCGTAAATAGTGCCGCGAGAATAAAAGGTATCTCGTAGCCATAGACAGATAATTTTCCGCCTACAAATGGACCGATTGCAAAACCGATACCATTAGCCATGGCGATCAAACCGTAGTTCTTTGTCTTTTGAGACTTAGAGCTGAAATCGGCCACAGCAGAATTGATAACCCCGACATTTCCTGCTCCTATGCCGGTCACAATCCGTCCAAGAATCAAAAAAGAGAGAGATATTGCATAAACTCCAAAAGCCGAAATGAGCGCGCCGATAAAAATAAGCAGGGTGGTGCCTTGCATTAGTGGTTTGCGGCCTGTGCGATCTGAGAATTGTCCCAGAGGCGATGAGCTTAAGAATTGTGCAATGGGGCATGCGGCCAGCACAACCCCCAGCCAAAATCCCCGTACAACATTGGAAGAATCACCCAAAAAAATGGCATTCTCATGAAAAATGGATGTCGCGAAAATGGGGTATACAAGCCCATAGTTCATCCAATTGAGAAAAGCCGCAAGACCAAGAACAAGTAGTGGCATAAGAACCTATCCCGAAATTCTAAATATAGGATACAAAGAACTTTAGCGAGGAGTTTTTATGAAAAGATCTGTTTTTTTAGCACTCTGTTTAGGATTGCATCTTTTGAGCTATGCCGATGAGGCCAAGCGAGAATATAAACCTTCAGATGCGAAGGCTTTGGGCAAGGAGCTCATGAGCAATTTGCGGGGAATATTCTCTCTAGATCAGAACTACAAAGAAAAGCTAGGCCAGTACGAGGTACCAGCCATACGCAATGGAAATTGGATTATCAATGCACATCCGATACCACTCGTAGAGAGTTTCGCAAAAGATACCAAAACGATTGCGACCCTTTTTGTAAAAGATGGCGATGAATTTATTCGGCTTTCTACCACCGAAAAAAATGAACGACCTGGAACGATTTTAGCGCACTCTCATCCAGCTTATAAACGTCTGCTAGGCGAGCTCAGGTATACTGACAAAGTCACACTTTCGGGAAAAGAGTATATGGCCGATTACGACGTCTTCCGTGATCGTCAAGGAAGAGTGATCGGCGCCTATCTCGTTGGCATACCTCTCGAACCTTAACCGTTTCTATGGCCTAAAAGAGCGCACAATCACCCAGATAGCCGATAACCCAAAAAGAATATAAATGAGGTGTTGTACTTTGGACATCGCAATAAATGTCCACATGATAAAGTTAAAGTCCGCGACTCCGACCCCGCCCCACGCAAGGCCGCCTATCACGAGCAAAATTTTTGCAATCCCATCTAGTATTTTCATATGTCTACTCTTCCATATAGAATGAAAAAACAATTCTGCAAAGCAAAAACTTTTGCTGAGGGAAAACGTAGCGCCAAAAGAAAAGATTAAATCCAGGCTAGCACGCCGTAAACGATGGGCTATTTAAGATTTCCATGAAATTTTCGGAAGGATGAAAGCCTAATAGCTTTTTTGCTTTTTCGATGACATAGACTCTATCTATGCTTTGCGGCAGCACCCAGCCGCGATCCTCGAACAGCTCCTTAGCATTGGGATGATATTTGCATATCAGATCACTTGCATGATGATAAAGCTCGTGGAGTTCAGACGCATTAAACGGTGTTTGGCTAGAAATATTCACTATGTCGAACCCTTTGATGTCCGCGGTTAAGGCTAACTGATGGGCTAATGCAACATCGTGAACACCAATGCCTCGGTAGAGACGATAAATAGCCATGAGCCTGGCATCTTCGGGGAAACAGCGCGACATTCTAAGGCATGCGCAAGACAAAGAGCTGCCTGCGGCTTCACGGCACAACGCTTCTGCGGCTAGTTTTGTTTCGTCATAGAGATCTCTAGGCTGCGGCTCTAATTCTTCTGTAACCCAGACAGCTTTTTGCGGATGAACCATTGCATGGCCGTAAATTGAGGTTGAGCTTGTATAAACGAATCGAGCCACGCTATTTTTCAGGCAGGCATTCAGTAGATTCTCTGTGCCTCGAACATTCACATTCCAGAATTCCTGATCAGCACAAACACCTACGTGCGGAGCGTGAAGTGCGGCCGTATGAATCACAGCATGAGCTTCCTCGACAAGCTTTGCGGCTTCTCTGCTTTGAATATCCGTAACGTGGGTGGTATATAGTCCCGGGCTTACATCGATGCCGATGATGTTATAATCATTTCGCAAAGACGCAGCTATGGCGCTGCCTATTCGCCCAGAAGAGCCCGTGATTAAGATCGTATTGACTTTGCGCTTGTCACATGCACGTTTAGACAATTCTCGTGTCTCCGTATTTGACCCGCAGTGTAACAACTGTTACAATTACCGATGAACTTATTAACCCGCCATCCAAACAGGTGACAATCTGCTTGCTGCGGCTTTGCCAAATCAATCTTTCTCCTCGGCCTAGCCTCTCGGCTATGGTCCTCGTCGTTCAGAACGCTATCGCTTTGATTTGGCCGTGCCTCGCTAACGCATCTTGTCACCTGTTTGGATGGCGGGTTAATAAACCTCGTTTCAAAAAGGAAGAAAACTCATGGAACATGTAAATCGTGAATCTGCGGTAAAGCATGCAAATTCTCCTAATTGCATTGTGTACGAATATCCTATGAAAAATTCAGAAATGAACATTTGTACGGCAGAAATTATCCATCGATATCCAAATGAAGGGTATGCCGTCAATCACAAGTGCTGCGAAATAGGCTATATTCTCAAGGGCTCAGGCAAACTTGTCACAGAAACTAGAGAAGTAAAGCTTTCTATGGGCGATGCGGTTTACATTGCAGCAGGAGAAAAATACTACTGGGAGGGAAATATGACACTGGTTCTTCCTTGCGCACCAGCTTGGTATCCTGAGCAGCATGAAATCACCCTTTCAACAGATAAAGCAACAGCTTCTCTACTTTGAACATCCAACAGGTGTTGTATTATGACGAGGGTTGAAGTCAATATAGAACAGTGTGCCGCTATTGGAAAAACACTCCAAAAACTCACACTCAAACCAAAAGTATTTGAAGGCACCTGTAAAGGCAGTTTGCACGAGGAGTACATCAAGCTTTGGCAACCTATCGTCGAGACACACTACTATTGATTCTTTTAGCTAGAGAATCTATTCGTCTTTGCGAGTGGGGGATGCGCTGCTGCCAGCGAGAATTCCTCCATCGATATTAAGCTCGGTTCCCGTAATATACTTAGATTCTTCAGAAGCCAGGAACAATGCGGCATAAGCTACATCTTCAGGAGTTCCAAGTCTGTGCATCGGGATGTCTTTTGCAAATTCGGCAAGTTTTTGTTCTCTTGCTTTTCCGCTTCCGAGCATCGGTTCCCACATAGGGGTGAGGATGGCTGCTGGATGAAGCGAATTGCAGCGAATGTCATATCCCTGCTCGCAGCAGTAAAGTGCGACACTTTTTGTGTGATTGCGGACTGCAGCCTTGCTTGCTGCATAAGCAGCGGCTCTTGGGATTCCTACAAGCCCAGATCGAGAAGAAACATTGATAATCGAGCCTTTTTTGGATTTCATCCAGTGAATGGCTTTTTTACACCCAAGAA
Source organism: uncultured Chlamydiales bacterium (assembly GCA_963709365.1). Classification (GTDB taxonomy): domain Bacteria; phylum Chlamydiota; class Chlamydiia; order Chlamydiales; family Rhabdochlamydiaceae. Next base: position 1,340,453 of record CAVPVU010000002.1, on the reverse strand, counting down.
AAATACCATCAGAATTGACCGCGTGCACTTTTCTCCAGCTGTCTAACGAGGCGTTTTCAGGATCTTGTGGTCCAAAATCTTCTTGAAATCCTGTAATCCCTGCATTGTTGATGAGAATATCAAGGTGATGTTTTTCATGAATAATTTGGTTTATCACTCTGTCCCAATCGCTCTCAGATTGCACATCCAGGTGAAGGTATTTGGCTTGTGAACCTATTTTGGCTGCTGCTTTCTTACCTAAATCATCATTGATATCTGAAAGAAATACATAGGCACCCTCTTTTGCAAAGAGTTCAGCACAAGCAAAGCCAATACCTTGCGCTGCCCCGGTGATCAAAGCAATTTTTTCTCTAAGTCTTTCTGCCATTGTTTGTCTCTCTTTTACTCTTTTTTGGAGTGCGTGCGACTTGTCGCCGCTTTCATAGACATCGACTTGTCGATGCCCTAAAAATCATCACGAATGTTAACGGAATCAATGTTTAAGTTCGTCACAGTCTCGTAATAGGCTTTTGAGGTGTGAGTTTCAAACCAACTTGTGGCCAAGATCTCATATGTGGACCTCTAAGAGTTGATTAAAGAGGGCATCGACAAGTCGATGTCTAACAAAGCGCTGACGAGTCAGCGCACTCCAAAAAAGATAGCTTCAAAATTGAGTTTTTACAAAGCGATAAATAATTGATGTTAAGAAATGCATTGTATATTGTATGTAATATTTTATTGAATTAGGGATTGCGATGTTGTCTTGGAGAACGAAGATTTATTCACTTGCGGTCCTCTCACTGCCTGTGGGAGCGTTTGCAGTTACCTGTTCAAACACATGGACTGGTCCAGGTTCGGCTTGGAGCAGCAGTGCGAATTGGGGCGGTACCTGCGTTCCTGGACTGAGTGCCGATTCCAGCGACGTGGCAATGTTTGCCGGCGCTAGTCCTTTCATGATCTTGCAGGATGTGCTAGGAACGGGCGGCGTTGGAGTTCTCCTACATAATCTAGAATTCTCCAGCCAAAGTTATACCATCGCCGTTAGCCCTCCTACTCCTAATCCTGTCACCTTTGCCTTTGGTGCAACTTCACAAATCACGAATACGACTAATAATCTTACGCAGACCATCGCGGTCCCTGTTTTCGTTAGCCCTAACGCATCTGCCACCGGCACAACTGTAAATATTCTTTCTGGAACGACCGGAGCATTCGCCTCTCCAACCGTAGTAAGCATGACCGACGGTGTGACCATCGGTACTGGCTGCTCGTTAAACAATTTAAACAATACAGGCCAAAACGTTCCAACTAGTGTAACCATTGGGAGTGGTGGCGCATTAACCATTACTAGTGGCGAACTAAGCAATCAAAATAGCGTGGCGGGCGTTGGAGCAAGTGACACAAATAGCTCGATGACAATACAGGCTTCCTCAGTCACTTTGAGCGGAACATTAGCAAATCCAGGCAGCATTCAAAATATAAATTCGGGAACACTCACCACTAGTAGTTCAATAGGGACATCTCTTAATTTTGGCACGAATGTTCCAATTACTGCTCTCCCTAGCAATACAAGCATTACAAATAGTAATAGCGGTGGAATCAGTACAAGCGCTGCGACAGGCGCAAGCATGACGTTTAGTCCTAATGTCGCTGCGCTTTCATTAAGCGGTGGATCACTCACGAATGCAAATACTGGTCCAGTCTCTATCTCGGGCGGCATCGGGGCATTCATGCAGATTGATCCAGTGCTCAATCTTCTTGCTTCTACTTCTTCTACGTTTATTAATAGCAATGCAGGAGCTGTCACAAACTCCTCTAATGGAGCTGAGGTTGTGCTGAATGGCGATGTGAACATTAACGCTTCCTGCGCTATGCAAAATGTCAACACCTCCGCAGCATCGGTTGACACCGGAGCAACAGGAAGCTTTACATCTTGTCCAAGCAATACAGTAAATATTAGCGGCGGCGCTTTTACGAACGAAAATGACGGTACAGTAGGAGCTACGAGTACGTCGACAGGGGCTATTAGTCAATTTTCAACGTTGACTAATAGCGGTGGGGCTCTGAACAACGTAAATACAGGTACGGTTGGAAGTGCAGCGGAAACGACCTCTGGTTCTATTGGCGCTCAGATCTCCGTTGCAAATCCCATTAACTCGATGACAGGCAGCATCAGTAATTCAACTGGGAGTCCCGGAACGGTCACAGGCGGGACTGGCGCGATTTCCTCGTTTACAGGCGCAGTTTCCCTGACAGGGGCAGGTAGTTTTTCAAATTTGAACAATCAGACAGTATCAGCCGATACTGGTGGTAACGCAGGAATAGGCGCAAACTTAGACTTCAGCATCGGCGGCCTCGCCATGTCAGGCACGACGGCATGTGCAAATACTAACCAGAGCGCCGTGAGTGGCAATAACAGTATCGGAGCACAACTTCTAACGGGCACATTGTCAGCTTATACCCAGCAATTGACCAATTCGAATGTCACAGCGTCAATCGGAACGACGGGAACAGGAGGCTCTACTGGAGCAGCAGTTACGTCTACCGTAGCGTCTAGTCTTACATTTGCAGTCCCCTTGAGCAACTCCAACTCTGGCTCTGTGGGAAATACTGCACAAACAAACGCTTCAACAGGAAGTACAATCCGACTCTTGGATATTGGCTCTCAAACCATTACGATGATGAATTCAGCTCTGGGAAATAGCAATACAGCCCCGAGTGTTGTGGGAGGAACTGGTGCATCAATACTCATTTCGTCCGCTTTTGCATTTGGTTCTGGGGCGTCCTTTTCAAATCAAAACAGCGCTATTGTTTCTGCTACCACTGCTACCCCGCTAAGCGGAACGGGGAGTCTCATTACTTTTCAAGGAGATTTTGACTACACGAGCAACGCCACTTCTACAAACAGCAACAGTGGATCTGTCGATGGAACGGGTTCTGCTGGCTCTAGTATAGTCTTAGGTGGTTTTAACTCTTTTAGCGGTACTTTAAATAATACAAACAGCGGACAAGTTGGAACAACAGTTGGTGGTGTGATAGGAGCTTCTATCAGCATCGATTCAATCACTCCTACTATCAGTGGCACGCTGAACAGCACCAACCAGAATGCTGTAGGGTTTGCGGCCTCACCAGCAAACAATTCGATAGGCAGCACAATTGCCTTCTCAAATACAAATCCGGCAGTCATTTCCGGCAAGATAAACAGTAGTAATACTGTTCCAGGTACGGTTATTGGAGTAAGAGGCTCTACCATCACATTCTCTAATGGCGCTAGCTTTAATTCTCTCGGATCTTTTTCAAATACAAATGCAGGGGCAATTTCCGCCAGTACATCTTCCGGAGGTCTCGGGAGCCTTATTGGATTTACAAATGGTTTTGACTACACAAGCACAGCCACTTCTACAAATAGCAACAGTGGATCTGTCAATGGAGCGGGTTCTATTGGCTCTAGTGTAACCATGATCAGTTTTAACTCTTTTAGCGGCATTTTAAATAATACAAACAGCGGACAAGTTGGAACGACGGTCGATGGTGCGATAGGAGCGTCTACCTCCATCTCGTCAGGCACGCCTACCATCAGCGGCACGCTGAACAGCACCAACCAGAATACTGTAGGATTTGCAGCCTCGGCAGCAAACGGTTCGGTAGGTAGTTCAATTGCCTTTACAACATCAGGCGCGACAACGATTTCCGGCGCAATAAACAGCAGTAATACTTCTGCAGGTGCAGTTTTTGGAGAAAAAGGCGCTCAAATCACATTCGCTAATGCCGCTACCTTTAATTCTTCCACCTCTTCTTTTTCAAATACAAATGCGGGGACAATTTCTGCCAATGCATCTTTCGGAGGTGCCGGAAGCCAGATCGCTTTCCAAAACACATTAGATATATCTGCGAGCACAGCAACCTTTCAAAACTCAAATACCGGTGCAGTCAATGGGAATAACAGTATGGGAGCGGCGGTTTCAGGGACGTCTCTCCCCACCCAATCTTTTGCAGGAACATTAACAAATAGTAACAGTGGACCTATCGGCGCAACAGCTGGAGCTGCAACAGGAGCTGCTTTATCTTTAACCCCTACAGGCCCCTTCACACTCAACGGCACTTTGTCAAATCTCAGCTCTAATACGGTTGCTGCTGCTTCTACTGGAGCGCAAGCCAATTTTCCCGGCTCCTTTATCCTCACTGGAACGCTGCAAAATCAAAATTCAGGCCCGATTACTGCCTCTAGTATTGGTGCGACGTTTACGCCAAGTTCCATTACCGTTAATTCTAATGCGAGCATTACCAATCAAAATGATAGTTCAGTCAACGGGAATGGATCTATAGGAGCAAATTTTCTTCCGAGCACATTAACAATCACAACGCCTTTTTCTGGAACGTTAATAAATAATAACACGGGACCTATTGGCTCAACCTCTTCAGGCGGGATCGGAGCCTTTTTATCGTTTCCCTTGGGCGCCCAAACATTCACCCTCACCAGCGGTTTGTCAAACCTCAATAGTAATACAGTCGGTGCTGGTTCTACTGGTGCGCAGATAGCATTTTCTGTCGGTTCGGTTGTCGTCAATGGAACGATTGACAATACCAATAGCAATTCGGTTGGCAACGGCAGTACTGGCGCTTTTATCGATGAAGCAGCCTATACAATCAATGGAACGGTATCAAATCTAAACTCGGGCCCGGTTACTGGCACTGGCGTTGGTGCGCTCATTCAAGCCTCTACCATTACCATTAACTCTGGTGGAAAACTGACAAATGCATCCACAACCACCCCCTCTGGAGCCCAAATTCAAGCCACCGGCGCCATAACCAATGCCGGGTCATTTACCAATGATGGACTAACGCTAAGCACTTCAATCGGCAATTCTGGAACACTTACTGGAAATGGCACTTTCGAAGGTGCCGGCGGCTCTGGCACTGCAACAACAGTTACAAACACTGGCAACTTATTTCCCGCAGATGTCAATAACACTCCAAGCACAATGACCATTATCGGGAACTATGTGCAAGATCCGACTACTGGCATCTTCCAGGTGGGACTCACTAATTCTTCGACCTTTTCTTTGCTGAATATTGAACCCGCTGGCGGAATCGGTGGCAATGCCACCTTAGCTGGAACGATTGAGGTAGGTTACCTCAACGCAAACTTTACCAGTACACAAACGATCGTGGTTTTAGACGCTATGGGAGCGCTGGGGAGGGGCGGTACAGAATTTAGTGATGTAGTGATATTCGGTGCTCCAGCAGGCGTTACAACTCTAGTGACCTATCCTACAGCCGGTACTGTAGCGATTACCATCATTCCAACCATTTTTCCTCCTTCTCCTGTTGGCGTGCAACATTATCCAAATTTATTCGATCCGCTTATCGCTTCGACTAATAGCATAAATAATCACATCATCCTCGAAATGGAAAAGATGCGCCGCCGCCGCCTTACTGCAAACTCTTCTCAAACAGCAATGGCGGCGTTACCCTTTGACGTGGACAACCTAATTGCATCTAGCGATGACCAGCTCGCCTTTATCTTTGCCGTCCCCTTTCGCGCGAAAACGCGAGAAAAGCAAGAGCATCTAAGGCAACGCATCGGAGAGCCGAGACCTTGGAATGTGTACGTTGGTCCGATTGGAAGAGTGGGCGATGTAGACAGCAAGGGCGATCAAGTAGGATTGAACTATTGGTCTGCAGGAGCGCTAACAGGCTTTGATTACGCCTTCTCGCAAGTAGGTGTAGGACTTCAAGCCGATTACGAGCATTTCCATGCCAATGGCAAACGCCATTTTGGCGATATCCACATCGATCAAGCGCAAGCCAGCGCCTATGCGACTTATGCTCCTAAACAGCGCCCTCAGTTTTCTACCTACGGCATCGCAGGCGGCGCCTACCAGTGGTACCATATCCACCGCAACACTGGAACGCCTGGCAATGAGTTCGTCGCTAAAGCTGCTCCGCATGGCGCCTCATTTAATGCACTTGTGGGTATGGAATACCAACTGTCTAAAAAGCGGTCGGGATTCCATGCGATCCCGATGGCCGATGCGCAGTACATCTATCTACGCATGGATGGTTATAGAGAGCATGGTGCTGATGGATTCGATATGAAAATCAAAGACCAACGCGCCAAATCGTTGCGCTCTTCATTGGGCATGCGCCTCAACTACACTTACGCAGGCTCAAAAATCGAGTTTGTCCCAGAGGTATATGGCATGTGGCAGCGCGAATACTTCAACAAACGGCGCCATGTGATTTTCACACCCACTGACTTTGACCTCACATCACCCTCTTCGCTCGTCATGCCTCGTTCCGGCCGCAACATTGCCATCGGCGGCATCGATCTCTATCTCCTGATGTTCAAACGCCATGGCTTAGAGGTGCAATACGAGTATGAATGGAATAGCCGCTACAACGACCATTTCGCCTATTTCGGCTACAACGTAAGGTTTTAATCCCTCGCGCCAATAGGTTGGGGTGGAGAGACACATTCAGAACTTTTTCAGTCCTCTTTTTTGGAGTGCGTGCGACTTGTCGCCGCTTTCATAGACATCGACTTGTCGATGCCCTAAAAATTATCACGAATGTTAACGGAATCAATGTTTAAGCTCATCACAGTCTCGTAAATCGACAAGTCGATGTCTAACAAAGCGCTGACGAGTCAGCGCACTCCAAAAAAGATAGCTTCAAAATTGAGTTTTTACAAAGCGACGAAACCCAAATCCGTTAACAGTCTCTTAGTTCCAACCCCTTTCTAAATAAGCATTTGGATTCGACCCGCGGGTTTTCAATGATTTGCTGTTGTTCCATACAAACTCCCAAGATCGGAAAGAAAAAGAATAATAATCGGTAAAATCTACTGATGTTTGTTATAATTTGTGGCATACAAACCTCCTCGGATTTTTCTTCCTTAGAATGTAAGGAGATTGAATAATTCAATCATTAAATTTTGCGGGTCAAAAAGACCGACGCAGATTGCGTGATAAGCGAAAAATAGTTTGCGCAGTTGTTTTTTTAATCCACTAATGACACCCATGTTTGTGTTTCAAATGAGAAAGGCCAAACGTTCGGTGGACATATGCTTGCCGGAAACATGATTTATACCACAGCCGAAGTAGTGATTGCAGAGATGAACAATCTGATTTTCAACCGTGAAAAAGATGAAGAAAGCTCAGGAGGCAGCGGGTGGGATGAACTGGTTATCAAACCTAATGATCAGTCAGCCTTGCTTTGAACGATTGACATACCGCGATCCCAACCCCTTCAGGGGTGGGTAAGGCAGGCCAGTTTGGAGATGGCGAGACGCACTCAGAACTTTTGATTGGATTACAGTGCCGATAATGATTTACAATTGTATTTTTAGAAACAAGTGGTGATTGTTTATGACAGATTTACCTAAATGCGCCAAATGCGGTTCCGAACACACATACGAAGATGGAGTTTTGTATATTTGTCCGGAATGCGGTCATGAATGGGCTATTCATGCTGAGAAGGAAGGTGAGACGGCGCAGCCTGTTGTAAAGGACGCATATGGGAACATCCTCCAGGACGGTGATAGTGTGACGATTATCAAAGATATAAAGGTCAAAGGATCGTCATCGGCTTTAAAAGTCGGTGTAAAAGTGAAAAATATTCGTCTGGTGGATGAGGTCAACGGCCACAACATCGAAGCGAAGATTCCTGGATTCGGCACGATGATGCTCAAATCTGAGATTGTTAAGAAGAGCAACTAGCCAGCTTTTTAAACTCGGATTGGTTTTCTATTGGAGAGAAGCATTCAGAACTTTTCAGTCCTCTTTTTTGGAGTGCGTGCGACTTGTCGCCGCTTTCATAGACATCGACTTGTCGATGCCCTAAAAATCATCACGAATGTTATCGGAATCAATGTTTAATAAATTTACCGAGTGAAGTTGGATTGTCAGGTGATTGAGCAATGAAGTGATAATGATTTGCAAAAACTGCCCAAGCTTCTAGTTTCCATTCATACTGCTCTGCGAGGTCTAGCAGCAAATCGTGCAAAAGATCGAGTTCTTGGCTTTCTCTAAAATAGGACACCTTATCTAGGGTTGAACCGGTTACCATGTAAGTGCCTATTTCGTTGAAAGAGTGAAGCGGGAATGTGGCCAAGATCTCATATGTGGACCTCTAAGAGTTGATTAAAGAGGGCATCGACAAGTCGATGTCTAACAAAGCGCTGACGAGTCAGCGCACTCCAAAAAAGATAGCTTCAAAATTGAGTTTTTACAAAGCGATAAATAAAAAAGGCCGAGCAGTAGCTCGGCCTGATTGGAGGTGGCGAGACGCATTCAGAACTTTTGATTGGGAAATTCTGAGAAAGTTCATGCTTATTTTTTCCAGTATTCGTGACTGAACGGATTGAATATAAAACTCTGACCATAAGTCAATTGCCGGAATCTCGATCTATCCTCCTCGTTTGCATTTTTGTAAATGACGTAAGGAGGCGGTGCTATGAGCAAAGCGTCAGTAATCGGTGTAACTTCTGCCCCAATTAGCGTCATTCTTACGTTTTCTTTAGTCTCAGGGTATTTGAGGAATACAGTATCCGCAGTTCTCATCGTTGTATGATCAGAAGTCATCCCCATCATAAAAAACCCATTTAATGTTGTGTCGCCGTGGATGCAACCTTCTTCGATTATTAGTGTATGCCCGTAAGGAATTTGGACACCAATGAGTTCTAGTTCATCAAGGTTTTCGTTTGTCCGAGCAAGAACGACATATCCTCCTGAATCAGGGGTGAGAGGTGTGATCGTTTGAGAAAATCGATGTTGCTCTAAGAAAAGACCGCTTCCATTTTGGATCTGCCAATCTGCGTATAAGGGCTCGTACAAATAAGTAACGAGTCGGTAATCATCTCTTGGAGGAAGCTTTTTTTTAGTAATTTGGAAAGGGATTTGATTGGAAACAACTCTTGCTTTAAAAGTGCTGAGATCGACTCTTCGCGGATCGAAATATTTAAGTTCGATCAAATTCCTATCGATTTCTAATAGACCTGGATCAAGAAAAAGAGATTGCCGAAGATGTTTTTGAGAGACGCTATATTCCTGTTTTTTCCTTTCGATCATATCCTCATCTTTGCCACTTATCCACCTAGCTTTAACGACTGTCAGGAAATCTGGATCAAATTCTTTAAGTTCAAAGTCATTTTCCTGATCTTCTTTTGTGATAAGTTTTCTATAGAACAAAGGAGGGAATTGGTTTTCAATCGTGTATAAGTACTTATGAGGCTCCTCCAAGTTGCCCAAGTAATCAACTGGCCCTACCATGCTAGCCCCGGAGACTCCTCGAACAGCAGTTAAGTTCTGCATTCTTAGCAAAGAACGAGTTGCCGACTCTAGGGTCCAATTGTCGGAAAACCTCGGAATTGTTGCTGACATCAAATGGCCATACACCCTGCAAGCAACAGTACCATCATCTCCATCGAGTAATTTAAGTCGCTTTGGCTCATCGAAAGTAGCTAAATAGCTCTCTTGTGAATGGTATGAATAACAGTTGATTGTGAAAAGCCACAAGAAGCTGACACCTAAGCGTTTTAAGTATTCCATAATCCCTGACCATGAATAGGCTGAATGCAAAAAACACTATAGGCTATCGCTAGATTTGAAAAAACAAAGTTGGCCAAATCTCTTTTGGCTAACTTCTAAATTCTGGAAGTAGAGCAAGCCGAATCGAAACCTTGTTAGAGAGTGTCTACAATTAAGCGAAAAATAGTTTGCACAGCTATTTTTTATCGTTTGTCGAAGGGGCGAGCATCATAAAAAAGCTCTATTTTTGTGATCAGCCCATTTTCAAAAGTCATAAGAGCCGAGCTAGAAAAAAATCCAATAGGTTCTGGGCAATCCAGATCATAAACAACCATGGCTTGATTACTTGAACCAAATTTAGCCCGAACAGTTAGAGTCTTGAAAAGTGAGGTAAATTTTTTTGTGGATTCAATGACAGCTTCTTTTCCTTTCAATTTTGCAAGAGGAGCGATGAATTGGACATCTGGAGCTAAAAATCTCGCCAGTTTATCAAAATCTCTCTGCCCCATAGCTTTGTAATATTCTGCAATGATTTCTGTTGTATTCATAAGCCCTCCTTCGGCATTTTTGTATAATTTTTTTGATGTTATGGTAGCGAACAGCTGTTTTATTTCCAAAGAGTGAATTTCTTGGTCAACTCAGAAACCTTGTTCCAATCACCAAATAAAACAACACCATAATAAATCAAGTCGGCTTCTTTGGTTTGCTTGGTTCGTTCGATCTGCTCTAAATAGGTTCCTATAGTCATAGTGTCGGTAAAGTCAACACACTTAATCCCAGCTTCTATCGCAGCCTGACGAAGAGTTCTGATTTTATTCGAATTTGCTTTCAAAATCATGAACGGCATTTCAGAGATGTTGGGATGGCTACTCCCATCTGCGTCATTGTAATTGGTTAGGCGTAGTGGTTCTTTTCCTATATCAGACCCAAAACCTATACACATGTGAGCCAGGGCATTCATAATCACACCTGGTTCAATCTTTTCATTCATGACTGCTACCAACTTATTTTCAAACATACCATTCCTTTAAAGTTTAAAACGTGAAAAACTGTTCTTCCAATTGTTCTCAACGGAGTCTAGGGCTAAGCACAAATCTTTTTTCTGTAAAGCTTCAATAACCTGAGCATGCTCTCCATAGGAAAGCGCTGCGTCTTTTATTTTATCGAAATAATAAAGGTCTAATCGTCTAAGCTTTTGTTTTATTTCTGAAATAACTTTTTCAAGTTCTTTATTTTCTGAAAGTCTCACGTAAACTGAATGGAAATCATGATCAGCATCCAAAGCAGCTAAGCGATCACGAACCTTCATTTTTTGCAAAAATCGTTCATTAGCTTCAATCATAGTTTGGATATGAGAGTCTGTAATTGATCCAAAAGCTTGACTTAGGGCTAATCGCTCTAGAGTCCACACGATCGAGTAAAGATGAAATGCGCTGTGAAAATCTATCGTACTGACAAGGGTTGCTCGATTCGGTTTAGTTAGTACAAGCCCTTCGTCTTCAAGACGCAACAATGCTTCTCGAATCGGAGTCCTACTGACTCCCAATTGTTCTGCTAATTCCTTATCTCGTACTTGCGCCCCTGATGCCAAGGTTCCATCCAAAATCCAATTACGAATTTTAAGATAAGCTTCTTGCCGAACAAAAGTGCGTTGGATTTTTTCTCCCATAAACGGCACGCTTTTTTTACAACTGATATGTAATATATCACACGACCTTGTTTACAGTAAAGAGTGATATTTTTAAAAAATTTTATTGTCTTAATGGGGCGCTTTTCAGAAAGGCTATTGACCCTCACGTAACGTTATTCCTTATTATGGGGGCATCCTTTAAAATCAAAGGGATATTGAAGGAGATAGTCAATGGCTTATACAGTTAAGAAATTAGCGCAAATTTCAGGAGTCAGTATTCGAACCCTGCATTGGTACGATGAGGTGGGGCTTCTTAAACCAGCCTATCATGGTTCTAATGGGTATCGATACTACGAAGAAGAGCAGCTTTTAATCCTTCAGCAAATTTTATTTTTTAGAGAGTCTGGGGTTTGAGTTGAAGCAGATTCGAAGAGTCCTGGGAAGAAGCGATTTCGATAAAATGGTGGCTTTAAGTTCTCACCGACAGGTGCTCAAAAAGAACCTAGAACAAACCAGAAAGCTGATTAAGACGATTGACAAAACAATCGAACACTTAAAAGGAACTAAGAAAATGAAAGAAAAAGAAATGTTTTCTGGCTTTAGTAAAGAACAACAAGCGGAATATGAAAGACAAATCATAGAACGCTTTGGAGACCAAGGAAAAGCTCACATTGAAGAAAGCAAACAAAATGCGAAAAAATGGTCCAAAGCAGATGAGGAGAACATTCAAAAAAGAATTTGTTGAAATTTGCAAGGAGCTTACTCGTTTGCTAGAACAAAACTTCAAAGTCAGCACGAAAGAAGTACAAAGCGTCATTCGTAGACATTACTTATGGCTTAAAAACTTCTGGACTCCCACAAAAGAGTCTTATGCTGGTCATGGACAATTTATCGCGGATAGCGATCTTCGCAAGGCGTATGAGGAATATCATCCTCGTTTGCCTGAATTCATTGCAGAAGCTATTCAGATATTTGCTAACAAAGAATTGGACTAATAGTCAAAAGCAGACAGCCGGGAATCCCCGGCTGTTTTTTTACGCAAATTTTACGCACTAAACTGGACAAAATTTGATTTGTATATCTGGAAAATTGCTGGTCGCGCATAATACCCAGAAACTAGGTATTTTTCATGAGATCAGTCAATAAAACAAGATACGCGATTTTGGGGATGCTCCTTGATGGACCCAGCACAGGATACGAGATCAAGTCTCTTATGGGGAGATCGACAGTTTATTTCTGGCGTGAGTCCGACTCGACGATCTATCCGATGTTGAAGGTTTTGGCAAAGGAAGGAAAAGTGCTCTCCAAGGTCGTCTATGTGGGAAAGAAAAAGAAAGAGGTCTTTTCGATTACAGAGACGGGACGGGCAGAATTTAAGGCTTGGCTCGAAAGTCCGACAGGATCGGAAACCCCCCGCAACGAGTTTCTTCTCAAACTCTTTTTCGTCACAGATGAAAAGGAGATGATTCGGCTGTTTCAGGAAAGATTGGAAAAAGCCGAGAAAACTTACGAAGAATACAAAAAAATCGAAGATAGGCTAGAGAGCACTAGACGATTATCCTCGGAAAGCGATTCGTCTCAAATCGTTGAGATACGGGATCGCTCAACTTGCATTAGAAATTAAATGGTTAAAGGAAGGAATTTTAGAATATGCTCATCGTTAAACACACCGTAGAGACAAAAGCCACTCCCATGCAAATTTGGAAAGTTTGGCAAGACGTTGAAAACTGGAAAACTTGGGATCAAGAAATTGAGTTAAGTCAAATCGATGGCCCATTTCAGACTGGCACAACCGGTTGTACCAAATTTGTAGGGACCCCTCTTTTCAAAACCCTATTAACACAGGTTGAGCCCTATAAGTTAGTGGTTCAAGAAGCCTATCTTTCTTTTGCGAAAGTTATCAGTTACCAATCTATGAGCCAAGTTGCAGGTAAAACGCAAGTGACTTTCAAGGTAGAGATTCGGGGGCCTTTATCCTTCTTCTTTGCTTGTATGCTTGGCCGATTTATCAAAAGGAAGATTCCCATAGAGATGGAGGAGATGCTTAAAAGAGCTTTGGAGATATGAAAAAGTATACGCTTTTTCAGGCTCTGGAGAGTATCTTATCGTGAAGAGCTAGATTGTAATTTTGGGTTTAAAATGGCAACTATCAAGGCTACTATTTTTTTTGATAAACGTTATTGGGTGGGTGCTTTTGAGCGCACAGATAAGGAAGGATATGCTGTTGCAAGACATGTTTTTGGAGGGGAGCCTACAGATTCGGAAGTTTTCGAGTTTGTGCTCAATCATTTTCAAGAATTAAATTTTGGCGCGCCAAAGGAATTCACTCTGGAAATTAAGAGAATGAATCCTAAAAGAGTTCAGAGAGAAGTTCGCCGCGAAATGGAACGATTTAAAGAAATAGGCAGGCCATCCACGTTTTCGCAAGATTACATGCGCGAAGAGTTGGAGAAGAAAAAATTGGAAAAAAAGCATCTGAGTAGTGCTGAAAAAGAAGCTCGAAAACAAGAACAATTTGTCCTAAGGCAGAAAAAGAAAAAAGAAAAACATCGAGGTCATTAGATCTTTCCGCTCATGCTGAAATGAAAAGGCCGGAATGCTTTCCCGGTTTTTTCGGGAATGAGTTTTGTTGTTTACGACTTCTTTCGGGGAGTCTTTTGATTTATAATTACTTGAATCAAATCGTCATAAAATAACGGGTTCAAGTTATGCCCCATGCCTTTAAAAAAGGATATTTGAGCTTCAGGAATCGATTTCAGCAGTTCTTCTCCATGCTCAAGAGAAAAAAAAGGATCCTGTGTTCCGTGTATAATATGAGTTGGCACCTGTATGAGAATTAATGCCTCATTCAACTGCTTAAGGGAAGCTCTCATCGCTGAGGTTTGATTATCATAACCTTGGGGATATTGCATCCTACCCATGGACTCAGTGATAAGTTGTTGATATAACTCTCTATCAAAATATGTTTCCGTCCCATTTAATATTTCCCAGCCTCGGACAAATAGAGCAACTTTATCTTCTTTTGTTGTAACTTGATCTAGCCTAGCTAAGGTATAGTTCAGATATTCGAGGCACTCTTTTTTAGGTTTAGGCAAAAGAGAAGGATTCTTATCTGAAGGATCAAGAAAAGTGCTGAAATCACTGGTAATAGCTATAAGCACGATCGAGTCTATCCGATCAGGAAAATGCGCGCCTAGAAGAGTAGCTATCAACCCTCCCATTGAAATACCAACAACTTCTGCTTTCTGAATCTGAAGAGCATCAAGAATCCCAATAGCATCGTTCGCCAAATCCATCAAATCATAAGGACTTTTCTCATAATCGATGAATGATGATAACCCCATATCTCGATGATCATAGCGAATAACAAAAAAACCATTTTGAGCAAGGCGCTCACATAATGCTGTTGGCCACATAATACCTTGGCAACCTCCCCCCATGATTAGTAATAGAGCTGGGTCTTCTTTTTTTCCAAAGGTCTCATACCAAAGACGAACATCTTTGACGTCGATATAGGTTAGTTTATTTTCTGCGTAAAGAAAAGACCCACAGAACAAAAGAGAGAGAAGAAATGAACGCATGGAAGCCCTCATGGGTTTGAGGATATAAAGATAACATTAAATGTAATTAACTCGAACATGAAAAGGCCCGGGATTTCCCGGGCCTTTTTGTTGGAGGTGGAGAGACACATTCAGAACTTTAGAGAGGCTCCAGCTTCAAAAATTTATATTTTTGTTCGAGAGCGAAATCTCAGAATAATCATCTGATGGGGCTTTGGTTTAAGGACTATCTTGGAGCTCCTTTTAAACTGCCCTCTTGTGTATTCACTAACAACCTTTTCCCAAAAATCTATAGCTGCTTGGTTTTCTGGTATTTGAGCTGTCTCCCATGTTCCAGGAAATAGATTAAAGATCTGTTCTGCGGCATAACGCCCGACTCCTTTTCCCTGAAATTTGGAAATGACAAAAAATTCCCCGATGTTCCAATCGACATCCGGCGTGCTGCCTATTTTATTAACCAGTACAAACCCAGCTAATTCGCCATCCACCTTTATTAAAAAGGCATATCGGTTTTGTTTTTCACAATAAGAGCTAAGATCGCGACATGCAAAGAGGCCATTACGCGGAGTTTCCCATCCTGGTAAGAAGCCGCAATATCTTGACATTTCATAAACATAGAAACGTCCAAGGTTCTGAATTGTACTCTTGTCCTTCTTGGATGCTTTGGATAGGGTAATAATCATCTTTGCTAGGTCTGTTTTTCTCATTGAGGTCATCCTAATGGATTGTTGAAATTGACGTAAGAAAAAAAGCCGGGCTTTTTGGCCCGGCCGGAATGGAGGTGGAGAGACACATTCAGAACTCTTAGCATGAAAACACTCGAAGATGTTAGAAGAGCATTGAGATATGAAACATATTGAGATTGCAAAAAGGCTTTTTGAGTGGAACGCCAGAAATTTGGTGTGTGATGCGAATTTAAAAAAATCAGATATTGCTCACTATTTTGCAGATCTGTTTTTGGTAATTGCGAATGGGAAAAGTTACGATGCAAATCTTGATAACTATTTTGAATTTCTGAATCAGTTTCGATCAACTATTCGTACGATCAGCTACGTTTTTGGAGACTTTGTGGTGGACAAGGTAAACGTGGTGATCCCACTGAAGGCACGCATTGTTCGAACCAATGATTCAACAGAAAATTTTGAAGCTATCTTAATCTTGAAATTTGATGAGAACGATAAGATTATTTTATGGCATGAAGTTTATCTCAAAGTCTGAATAGCCTGATTGTTGCCATTCACGCTCTCCTGTGGCGGGCAAGACGAGCTATCAGTCAGATTCTGTCGGAAGCCTTCTGCTCTTCAAGAAGGATGTCTTCAATTTATACAAGCCTTAACAAATCGAAATTTCTTATTTAAAAACTTCTTCGATCCCGACTTTGTTTATCATAGACGCCACGGTGGGAAAAAGAGGAGAGGGAAGAGCACTGCTTTTAAACCAGTGCCAGCCTTCACATTTATCAGGCTCCAAGAGCTGTAGATCGCCTGTGAATTTGTCTGTAAAGACAAACAAAGTTACATAGTGTTTGTCTTCGAATACATTATTGACCCATGGGCCGTGTCGAATCGACAGAGCATTTAACCCGGTTTCTTCTAGAAGTTCTCTCTTTGCGCACTCTTCGATTGTTTCTCCAAATTCGAGATGCCCTCCAGCGGTAGACCAGGTCCCAGCGCCATGAGAACCCTTACGCTGCCCAAGCAGGATGAGACCATTTTTAACAACCGCCACGCCTACGCCGACTCTTGGGTGTAGTTTATTTGGATTCATTTTTCACCTCAAATTGGACATGCAATAGTGACACAGGTTCAAAGGAGCCAGAACTCGTCGTACCTTCTCCTAATGACCAATGTACCGTAAAAGTGCAAAAAGAAAAAGACCGAGCGTTTTAGCCCGGCCCTATTGGAGGTGGAGAGACACATTCAGAACTTTTGATTCGAGCTTGCTGTCTCAACTCATTGAGAAATTTCAGAGACGATCGCATTGACGACCCGATCCATCTCATCCCATCGTTCATCAGGGTCCGGTTGCGGCCATGCCGATATTTCGACGATGACTATATGTTTGGCAGGGTTAACATAGACCAGCTGGCCAAAAATACCTGTAGCTTGGTAAGCGCCGCTGTCACTAGGAGGAATCCACCACTGGTAGCCATAACCAACAGGGGGAGGAGGCTTTATTGAGTATTCCTGTGGCGCCGTCGCTTCCTGAACCCAAGATGACCCAACAATACGGGTACCATCGAGAATGCCGCCATTCATCATCATCAATCCGAAACGCCCGTAATCGCGCAGCGTCGCACAGAAGCATCCAAAGGCAGGTTGATCTGGCTGCGCTTTGGCACGATAAAGATAGGCATCGCTCTCCGCCCCGATCTTACTCCACAGTTTCGCCGTCATATACTCATTGAGAGGCATTCCCGTAACCTTTTCAATGACCAACCCAAGGACTTGTGTATTTATAGATTCGTAGTCGAATACAGTTCCCGGTTCTACAGTTGGGTTTGCCTTAAGCGCTTTGATGTAGTCAGTGAATGATGGCACGCCAGTTATGCTCATCGCGCCAAATCGATAGTTGGTCGCATTCGGGTTCGTAAAAGTCTCGGAATTATCTTCGATTCCAGTCGACATCTTAAGGGTATCTCTGAGGTTGACGCGATTGTAACCACTCATACTCAAATCAGGCAGGTACTTTGTGACAGGATCGTCAATGCTGGCAATCAGGCCATCTTCAAGAGCGATCCCAAAAAGCGTTGAAGTAATCGACTTGAATACAGAATTTGAAATGAACCTGGAATTTTGATCAGAATCATGAAAATAGCGCTCTAAAACGATCTGATTATCTTTGAGAATAAGAAATCCTAGTACTGCATTTCGTTGAAAGTATTCCTCAAGGGTGTAGGTCTGATTCTTATAGCTGTAAGTCGTAGTGAATGGCGCTTTAGGTATTTGCAATTCATACACTGGCCCTGAACGGCGAACCCAATCCAGGCGGAAACCGAGTTTGTCCATGTGATGAAAATAATAAGTACTATAGGGAGGAACAAAATAGGTGTATGGTCCGACTATGCTCTGTTCCGGAGGAATCTTATTGATATCGATCTTGGGCACAGGATTCGAGTTACAGGCTCCAAGAAATAAGAAAATTATGAAGCCCAATAACTTACTTATTGATAAGCAGCGCATCATTTTCCTCAGATGTTTTCATTGTTCAAAGGGTGCCCCAAAAGATGGTTTTAATGACACTGCGATCACAATTGCACGGCGGATTGCAGCTGTAAACTATTTTATTGAGGTTATTCCCGGTGCGAGGTGGAGAGACATTCAAAACTCAGATAGATTCTGACCTTGCCCAAATTTTGGGTTCATTGTCTCTTTTCTGCTTTTGCGCTGCCAAGCCAGTCCAAAACTTGAACAACCTGTTTTTCTGGGAGAACATTCAGTAGCTTAGCGAGGATTAGGTAAAACCATGATGGATAAGAGTGCTTTACACCTTTCTTGGCATTCTTAATCATATAGCGAGCCATATCTTCTGGCGTCCATGTGAAGGGAAATTTTCTACTCAACATGGGAGTATCGACAGGGCCGCAAAAAACACTTAAAAATTTCAATTTTTTATCAAAATAAGTTAAATTGAGCCCGTCAAAGGCTTTCGAAATCGCAGCTTTTGCAGCCGCATAGGCACTTCCGCCTGGAGGAGCGAAAATCGCATTGAGCGAGCTTGTAACCATAAATGTTGCGCCACCATTTTCTGCACACGCCTCATCCCATTCTTCGACAAAATTCAACACGCCGTAATAGTTCAATTCAAAGACCTTACGATGTTCGTTGCGCATAAAGTCGAAAACAAGCCAAAACAAAAAAGCAATAGGCTTTTCATGGAGAGAGGGACACCTTCTATTCTCTAGGGACAACTTCACAACTTAACTGATACTCCAGAGAAAAACCAGCGAAAACAAAAGGCTTCACCCCGAAAGGTGAAGCCTTAAAATTGGATGGAGGTGGAGAGACACATTCAGAACTTTTGACTGGAAGCAGATTCAACAATTTCGCCTGTTTTATAAAACACTCGAGAGCTTTTGGACATAGGATCTAAAACTTTGCAAATCGTTCTCTAGATGTGGGAATTCTTGTTCCATTTTCTTCTGGATGAGAAGGAGTTCATTCTCATCAAGCTCGCAATCATACGCATGTCTGATGAAGTGGCGGAAAGCCCTGATTTTATCTAGAAAAAGGAAGCTTTGGTGAGAAACGACAGCAGGCCGAATCTTGGGAACCTCGGTATTCATGCGAGAGAGAAGTTCTTTAGGGAAGTTACTCATCGTGTCAATGTGGTTTTCAAATGATTTTGCAATCTGCTTCAAGAGATCTTCAAAAGCAGTATAAAATTGCTGAACTCTCATGGCAAATAAGAAGCGGTTTTCATATATCGATACATCGACCTGTACGATCTCCTTGTAGAGTCTGTTAACAAAAACAAGTTGTTTGTCGAAATATCCAAGCAAGATTGAATATTTTTCCATGCTAGCTAGATTATTTTAAAACCTTCTTTTAAAACAAACTCTTGAAATGGACATGTCTCAAAGAGAATTATTTCCACTTTTCTGCTAAGGTTTCTCTCTAGTTTAGCCCAAAAATCAAAACGATCTTCTTTGTAGTTCTTGAGCACAATATCGACATCAGAACGAGACGAAAATCCAAAAGGTTTTAGGATTGACCCAATTAAATAGACTTCAACGGAAGATCCCTTAAACTCCTTTTCGAGGATCGAAATCACTTTCTGGAGCAAGGAATTTCTCTCTTCCTCTCTTTGCTGTTTTTCTCTTCTTCCTTGGCAAGGAGAAAGTTCTTAGCTTCTTCGCTATCAAATTTGTTGTTCATGCTATTTCGTCTTATATACCAAGATCGGGATCAAACTTGGAATTTTGCGGCCATCATAGTGGCCCATCTTTGTCTGAGGCCACCAAATTTCAAGTTTGATCCCGATCTTGGTATAGCATAAAGGGACTTTCTCAAAATATCCAACTTCAAGTTCATAGGCGAGCGCAGCTCCTATTGTGATAATAGGGAAGTCGAGTCATCTTTGCTTTGAATATGAAGCTTTTTTGTCAGAAGAATAAAAGGCTAGGTATTGACCTAGCCTTTGTGATTGGAGGTGGAGAGACACATTCAGAACTTTTGACTGCCAAAAAATTGGCGTAGCTGAGAAGCTGCTATCTCGGTGGCTGTCTATGATTCTCAATCTCAAAAGATTGTAACGCTCTTTGGAGGAGTACTTTATGAGGAAAATCATTTGTTTTCTGTTCTTTGTTCGATTTGTTCACGCAGAGATTTCTTGGTCTCCAATTGAAGAACTGGCACATCCTGGTGTGATGTATCATGACATAACTACAGACTCAAAAGGAAATTCCTACGCGGTATGGGTGAGAGAGGATCAAAACAATTTTATTCTTGAAACAGCTGCCAAATATTTTCAAGGAAAATGGGAAAGTCCGATTGTTCTTTCAAAATTTCCCAAAGAAGGGACAACAGCTCTTCCAGCAATGATTGTGGACTCTTCAGATAGTGTACATCTACTCTGGGTAGAAAACACTGGAGATGACTACTTTCTGAAGACAGCTGTAAGACGCCCGAATGAAAAATGGTTATCTTCTGAAGTTATTACATCCGATCGTACTGTATTTTTGAACATTCGTTTAGCGAAAAACTCCTTTGGTTACGTCTTTGCGGCATGGAATAAGAAATTTTCTAAGAAGGACTCCATAATCCAGACCGCGGAAAAGGAAGCGGGCAAGCCTTGGAGTGAGCCGATAAATTTAACACCACTGGGTTATTATGGATATACCGATATAGGTGCTGATGATTTAAGAAACGTCTACGTTATATGGACAAGCTTTGAAGCTGGTGAGGCTTATGTGCAGACATCTCAGAGATTGTCGAGCAATAGTTGGTCCGTTCCCTCAGATTTTGATCGTCCAGGCCTACTTTGGGGGAATTACAGAAAACAAGGGATGGAAACACGCCTTGCGGTAAACTCCGCAGGTGATGCTTTCGGGCTATCAAATTTTCCTGCAAGTAGTACAGTCTATAGGGTCTTTTGCAGTTACAAAAACGCGGGAAGTAGCTGGACTGAATCAAGACACATATCTGGAAAAGCATTCACTGATCGGGGGTGGATTTATTCTCCAGATATTGTCATAGATAGCTTAGGGAATGCTTTTTCGGCATGGTACACATATGTACCCTCTTTCTTCTCGGGAATCCAGAGAATTGAAGTTGTGAATTGCTCGAAAAGTAACGGGTGGTCAGATCCTCGAGCGCTCATCGAATCCTCAACAAATCTTTACCCCCCTAAAATAGCTGTAGATAATTTGGGCAATGCGGTTGTAGTTTGGTACGCAAAGACTCCATCTGACTGTACGGTGCAGGCCTCATTTTTTTCCCAAAACCAAGGATGGTCTCAACCGCTTGATGTCTCGTGCAAAGATCCATCTCTCAAAACAAATCCTAAAGTGATAATTGATAACATAAGAAGGGTGCATATTTCTTGGCTAGAAGGACCGCAAAATCAAGAAGTTATTAAAACCATTACAGCAGTATTTGATTAACATCGTTAGCGTTATAGAACTTCCAATTGCATGAATGCCCGCGCGGTGTTAACCTCTTCGTGGAGGTTTTTATGAATTTTCTTGAGAAAGTGATTTTTCCCGCTCTAGTTTTCCTGAGCTGCTCATCTCTTATGGCTGAAAAGGTAGGAAGTTTTGACGCGCAATTCCCAGTTTTTCTTAAGGAATGGACTGTTGTCGATGTTCCTGTCCCGGAGAACGCAACGCAGAATGCAAGATGTTATATCCATAACTAGACACTAGGATTCCACGCATGCCCAAACAGCGCCTGCTTAAACTATTTCCCTTCTTTTTGATCCTTTATGAATTTTGTACAAACATGTCGAACGACATGTATTTGCCAGCACTCCCCTCTATTGCAAATGAGTTCACGGTTTCTATCCGATTGGTGCAATTCACGATTGCAGCGTGGTTTGCAGGAGATAGTGCACTACAACTAATCATGGGCCCTTTATCAGATCGTTATGGACGTAGGACGGTTCTATTTGGGGGTGGTATTCTCTTCCTATTATCCACGATAGGGTGTGCGTTTGCCTCCACGCTTAGTTTGCTGATAGTTTTTCGCTTCTTGCAGGGGATTGGTGTATGCAGCATGATGGTAGCAGGTTACGCGAGCATTCATGATTTGTATGACGATCATAAAGCCATACATATTTTGACGTGGATGGGCAGTGCAGCAGTGATCGCGCCTGCAATAGGGCCGGTTTTTGGAGGATGGATACTCCTTATTACGGATTGGCATGCGATCTTTATCTCTCTCTTTACTTTAGGGTGTTTTGCACTTATTGCCTTATACTTTTGCATGCCTGAAAGCGCCTCTTTAGAGAAGCATCATACCTCTATGCGCTTTAAAACGGTCTTTACCTCCTATCGAAAACTGGTATGTAATGCTTCTTTTATCTTCTCAGCTTTATCTTTTGCGCTTCTCTATAGCGGAATCATCGGATGGATCACCGTTTCTCCCTTTATTCTCATAGAGACATTGGGAATGACCTCTACCTCATTCGGCTATGTCCAATTCTTTATTTTCGGCGCTTATGTTCTTGGGACGCGATTAGTCAAACGAATGTTGGAACGAATAGGGATAGAGCCCCTGATCAAGCTTGGACTCATTATAACATCGGCTGCTGCAATCGCTCTTATCGCAACCACGTTTTTTGCCCCTCAGAATGCGCTTTCCTTTACTCTGCCCTTAGTTGTCTTCGCCCTAGGTTTTGGTATCTGTGCAGCGCCCCTGAATCGCAAGACATTGACAACTACATCAGAACCAAAAGGAGTGGCAATTGCCTTGTTTTATCTGACCATGACAGGAACAGGTACTGCAATTAGCATACTTCTTAGCGCAGTGCCTTTTACGCCTTTTCGGGTAAGCCTGATCATAGCCATTACAATTCTATTATCCTTTCCTAGTAATGCTATGAAAAAATGAGGCATGCAGAGTTTTTGAATGCCTCTCATCAAATGGAGATGGCGAGACGCTATTGCAGAACTTTTAGAACTACGGCGGTATCCAATTTGATGAGACGACTTACGCAATTTTACTCAAACCATTGTTGCTACGCCTGGCCCGTATGTCAGTCTCAACGATCGGAATAGGATTAAATTCAAATACCTGTTGTATCTTCCTCGTCAGGATGATTACAAGTTTGCTCTAATT
Source organism: uncultured Chlamydiales bacterium (assembly GCA_963709365.1). GTDB lineage: Bacteria > Chlamydiota > Chlamydiia > Chlamydiales > Rhabdochlamydiaceae. The sequence continues at coordinate 1,317,478 of CAVPVU010000002.1, read as the reverse complement.
CAGGATTACTGAAGCATCGGTCGCAAGGAAGGCCGTACTGAGCAAGCTTAGCCACAAAATATGCTGTATAAACGCCTCCCGCTTTTATTCCTTCATAATCACTTAAAAGGGTGTTTGAATATGTTCTACGTGAAACCATTTTTTCAGATGAACATATCATAACAAAATTTCTAGGCATCGTCTCTGCTTCTGGAGAAAAAGCCGCAGCAATTAAATTCCTCTCCCCTGTGGTGACCACAAGAGATACTAGTGTCTTTATCCTTTGAACAGAGGAATACACATTAATAGTGATTGGATCTATTTGAGCGCTACACAAAAACCTAAAATTAAAAACGGCGCTTACTTTTTTTATTACCTCTTCAGCGTATTGAATTTTTGAAATGTTTTCCCTGCAAAGAGGGCAGCAATTTTTTATCTTAGCCCAGTTGCTAATACAATCTAAATCAAATAAATGACCGCATCCCAAAATTACTGGGTAAACTAAATCCCGTAAGCAAATGGGGCAAGTTTCAAGATCAACCGCATATTCGCCAATAATCAGTGAAACATTACCAGGGAAAATAGAGCGCATTTCCTTTGCAACGTTTTCTTCAGAATTAAAGTTATATGGTATTTTTATTGCATCTTTAGAAATTATTAAACACATCATTGCCTCCTAAATTTAAAAACTAGATTAAACTATAACTTATTCACGAATTAAAAGCTGTAAAATTATTTTTTTTACAACGGAAAGACGTTTGAATAATTCAACTCTCTTGCTGACAATCATTTGCATGATTCAACAGCGAAAGCCATAGCCTGTCCTTTGTGGTCAGGAAAATTGCATGAAGAAATATATTTACATGTCTACTCATAGAGAGAAGGCTTTGGCATGTATGTCTGTTGATAGTTCATGTTTTTCACCATGCTCTATGAGAGGACTGACAAGTAATTTCTTCATGCAATTTCCCTGGTATACCATATACCTTGACTGTACCAGAAATGCAGTTAAGCATGACATTCAATCTTCTATGATATTTTCTGGTAGAATTGTATGTTATTAGGAAATTTTAACTCAATCGACGAAGCTCTGACTAAGTCGCGCTCGCCAAACAAAGACAGCTTTAAAATAAAATTTTGTCAAAAAGAAAAGGCCGGGAGAAATCCCGGCCTTGTGTATTTGGAGGTGGAGAGAAGCATCCAACCAATTGGAGGTGGAGAGAAGCCCTCGCGCTAGGGGCGATGCCCCTAGTCTACCGGGCCGGCAGTCTCGCTCGGTTGCACAGTGTGCAACAAACGAGCTTGAGCTCGATTCTCTCACGCAAGGCAAACTGTTGCCTTGCTCATCTCCAATAAAAAAAGCCGGGCTTTTGGCCCGGCTTTAGTATTGGAGGTGGAGAGAATCGAACTCTATGCCTATTACTTTAACTGACTCAAACTGGATTACGTAACAGTAATAAATTCAGGCGTTTAAGTTCGAGTTGATTAGGTCAGTCTTAGCCCGTTTAAGCCGCTTTTTTGCAGTCTGGTGCGTAAAAATTGCGTAAGAAATTAGGGTTCTATTAGTGCCTCAGTGCTTTTATCTGCTCAACAAGCTCTTCATCCTCTCTAATTGAATAAGAGATCTGTTTTCCTGTGTTTTCCGCTATGTGTTTTTGCGAGGCTATCAATAACACTGGGAATATTTCTCTGAGATCTCCTGACGCTCCGATGCTGTTAGCTTTAGTCGACCAAAGTTCTTTAGCATCCTCGACTTTACCTGTCTTTTTGAATTGCTCTAGATCGACTCCACTGATGACTAAATATCTAGCAAATGCAACACCGGTTCCAATATGAGTTGAGGACCCAACAACCCCATAACTAGGTGTATAAGAAGTGTTTCCAGAATAGGTAACCGAGTTACCAACCCTGTTCACTACACCACTGCTTTGTGAAGAAGATATACCGGTTTGTCCCCATACTGGTACAGAATATGTATATTCATAGTATTTTGGGTCACTAATCCCATAACATAGTAGAATTGCTACATCGGCATCATCAATAATAGTCGTTTTTCTAAAACCTTGCGTTTGCAAAGATTTATCAGTGTAAGCAGCAAATTCTTGAAACTGTAAATCGTTAATGTTTCCATCTTTGTTACCTGGCAAAAGTATATATGTTTTTTTCTGACGAGCTGTGGAACAGCAGATCGAGTCAACATCGACGCTAAAATATCTATAAGAAGTACAGGCAGTCAGAAGGGCCAAGCTTAATGCTAGAACGAGTGCTTTTATCTTATGCATTTTTCTGAATTATTCACTTCTCGCATAAGGATTAACGTAGGTATACCCTTTGCTCGTTTTTTTTCGTGTATCCTGAAACTATTTTCGTTTTAGGACGACCATTGACTTTGCTGGGGTGTCCATACCCTGCGTAAGGGGCTTTCTTTGGAATATGGTTTCATTGCTGTGGCTTTCTGTCGAGTAAGATTTTGAGCCATAAGATTTTCTCGGTGCAGCGCTCAATTCGCTTACAGATAAGAGGGTTGTTGCCGAAAGTGCTAGACTGAATACTCCGTTCCTCAGATATTTAAACATACGCTTTTCCTTTGTTAATCCATTTCGTAGTAGTGAAATTCACCTGTGTCGTAGTCATAGGTTTCTAGTTCATTGCCGTAGAATCCTTGAACTTCTTCATCGTGATAGTTGCCATCTCCATAGTGGTAGACTTCGATGTCTTTATATTTTCGCACGAGATTGCCCTTTTCGATTTCGACGTATTCACCTTCATCGTAATCGTAACCATCCCATCCAAACAAAAAAGAGCTTCCTAGAATCAGAAGAGCAAAAAAATAAAAAAATCTATTCACAATAAACCTCAATTCAAAATCGCGCAAACAATAGCAGATTAATAAGTAATAAAAAACGAATAAAATAATTGTTTTGTTGTAATTAAATTATTCGCGCAGATTGTCTATAAAATTAAGTTGAAGAGAGTCCAGCTCTTACCCAGTCCAATAGATTTATCGAAGATGTTTGGGAAGCGTCGCCTGGGCTTTTCGAGCACGGAGATGGCCAAGGGAGTAGATTGGGATATTGCTTCATCCAAAAGGGATAACGTTTTTTGCCGACGTCATCGAAATCCAGGGCTAAAAGAATCAATGGGGCTTGCTTAAGCCATGCATGTAAATTGATATCAGGCTTCTTGCTTACCCCCCCTAAAGCAACGCTGCAGACCAAGTGAGAAGCCTCTTGTTGAATTAGAATAGCATCTAGTTCAGATTCGACTATTATTACAGGTTTCGATGGGTCTCCATAAACTGATGGAGATTGTTTGCTCCCTGATATCTCAACATACTTTGGAAGGGTGTCTTTGTTGAACCAATCACTTCTGCGAATTTTTATTTTTATCGGATCATCACCGCAAAAGGATGGAATCACGATGCCTTTCGGGAGCCATTGACGTTTTAGTGATCCAGTGTCTTTTATTTCTGGAGCTAGCCCCCATCGTTCTCTTTGATCAAAAAGATTGTCTGGATTCCACCCCAAACCAAACCGTTTCATCGTTTCAACAGTAAGGCCTCTTTTTGCAAGCTGTTCGATGACTCTGAGGGTTGTCCATCAATCTGTTGTGGGCAACGGCTATAAAGTTCTTTGCTGTTTGTTGCCATGAAGGGGAGAGCGGAAGGGCTAAATGGGGTACGAATGTGTTCTGTTTACTTCTGTAAGAGATTTCCCTGGATTGAGGAAATACATTCACTTTCTGACATGCTTGATGAAACGTCATCTTAAAAAATCTCTGCAGAATTGAATGGCATCGCCCTTCGTCTCGCAGACTCTACACCAATACCGTCCTGATGTTCCTTGATTTGGCCAAATACAAAAACGATCTGTTCCTTCTTGGCATTTGGGACATTTTGACTTGTACTCACCGCCATGAGTAGAAGCGGATCGCCTCGGTGACAAACCTAACTCGTGAGCAAGATCTAAAATATCCATTTTTATCTCTTTCTCTCTGTGACAAATGTGGCAGCAGTGACTCATAGATAAAAAACGTCACACTTCCAATTTTACTCAGCGTGGCAACCAAGCTCTCAGATGCCAAGAGAGTGTAGTCTCTTCTGGCATGAGCGAATTAGTTCTCTTACTTCCTTATTCTGCTGCAAGGATTTCTCAGTGTATCCACCATGTTTTAACACGGCCAATCTGGAGCTCTCTTTTCCCTTTATCGTTTTGGGACCTTTGCTTTTTGCTCCATGCATGTGACAGGTTCGTTTTCCACGAACAGCCCATTTTAAACATTGGATGCCAGATCGCTTACTTTTGGCTGTACATTGCATCACGATGATCCATGGGGTTCATTCAAAATATTTTCCAAACTATCCCCCCTCCCTAGATTGTGAAGAGAGATTCTGCGTCAAAATAGCCTGACCTTCGTTGTGCATGTGGGTAACTTGTACTGTCTGCTGGCCGCCCGAGCGGTATTTCAAAACCGCCTGCATAGTCTGATTTGCTGTATTGAAGAGTTTGGTAGCCAATAGAAACATTCGTTCAATGTGGTAGAATATCTCTTGAGAATTAGCGTTTCGTAGGCACTTCATTCCAGAGTCTTGAAGGGTTAGAAATTGACCAAGAAGAAGCGCTTCAGTTTCATCTCTTGGTTGTAAAGCTATTAGCATTGCTGAGGTATCATTTAACCTAGCAGGGTGTGAATCAGAAGAAAGCCCATAAGCAATGCTTCTTAAAATTTTCTCTCCAAGAATGGGATCTGTGGTCCCCGTGTGTTCTGGCTAGCGCCTTCAGAAGTGATTCAGGTATCTTCTTTGCCGTCTGAGAGTCCTAGTGATTCAAATTCGTATTTCCCGTTGGATTCGTTAAGCTTATAATTCCACTTTAGAAAAGATGCTTTGCTTTCTTTTTCAGGTTCTTTTTGAATGACTTTTTTGGGGGCTGGTACTGGCGTGTGACATTTTTATTTTCCTTTATTCGGATAGAATCTCTGGTTTAAAGCGATAACAGCGTTTGTTTTTCGTCATCCCGGGCAATCTTTCCACTCGGGTTGGAGCGCCATCTGGCGAAGGGAGCAAATACTTGTGTTTGATACAAACCTTCTCAACAAAACGATAGTCTAACCCTTTGCATAGCTCATCACGGAAACGATCTGGAAAAACATAGAATTCGGTTCCTTCCTCGGTCTCTTTTCTTATATCCTATCCGATTCAGGGTTCTGCTCTTATCGTCGACTTCTTTTGTCCCAAGGGGTGAACCTACTCTCACCGTGTAGCTCAAAATAACTTCTTACTTGTGAAATGGCTTCCCTTTCTTCATGCATTCCGGTATCCCCCCGCGATTCTAACCAATCTTTGAAGCACTTCATCACCCCTTCCAAAGCAGTTTCTACTTCCCAGCCCATTATGCCAAATCGTGAGGCTAGTTCTCCTGCAGCGGCTATTAATGCAAAGTGGTTAAAGACTCTAATCACCTGGGCGGAAGCATCCTTTGGTAAATACCGGTGGCGAATGCCATTGATTACCGTCTTTACCATATCGATAGCGCTCTCAATATCCTCGACCAATTTTCCCAGGAATGCTTTTGAAGCAGTTCCGTAGAGTACTGAGCATGTATCTTTCAAGTAGGTTGCAAAGTCGGCTCCATTTTCAAATCCATGCAGGCTTTCAAATAGACCATGGATTCCTGTGTCCGCGGGAATCTCAATAAAACGTACCTCCTGCCCGGCTTTAGCCCGCTTTCCGATTTCCGACATCAGCTGCGTCAGACTCAGTTCTCCCGTTGAAAGAAAGACGAGACGCCAAGTTGTCTGCTTTTTTGCATGCCCCTGTTGGGTTGCGCGCCCTTTTCCCATGCCATTACCGAGCATGTAGATGACATGTCCTGCTTCATGAGGCGAGATTTGACCTAATTCATCGAGGCATAACAAACGATCATTATGCAGGGATGCTATTCCTTCGAGTTCCATTGGCAGTGGCCCGAAAGGTATGAATATTTGCCGGAGGAGCCCAGACCGAATTACCGACGTATTCGGCTGTAGATTTTCCTAAGGAACTGTTCCCCCTGTAATGAATGCCAATATTTTCGTGATTGAGTAGATGGAGAAGCGGTCCTGCAAACGCAGCGGATATAGACAAAATAAGCCTGCTGTTGCCTATTGCTTTCTTGGCCACCTGTTCTCTCCAATCAGCCAATGAACCAGATTCACTGTTTTTCATCTCCAGAGTTGATGCGTGCTGGTACACTATTTTTTCGCCTTGTATGTATCCGATCACGCAGGAAGGCAGGACGAAGGTGTAATTGAACCAGCCACATTGCGAGACGCAGCGCGCTCTTCTTGGTGGGGTTGCACGGGAAATATACTCAAGGAGGCGCTCTTTGCCATATTTCTTGGGAGTGATTATCAACCCCATGTTCAAAAGAGTTCCTATGATTTTGGCGCCTTCATAGGCCAGCAAGTCCATCGGCATCGTCCATCGATGCATATGGTTATCGATATCCTGAAACTCCAGAACACGACCGTGATTTTCATTGCGGTGATCACGTGTGTAGGCTTTCACCCAGAGTGGAGAACAGATCCATTCTCTTGTCGGCGCCTCATCTTTCCTTTGCGTGTGTATGCCAAACGCCTTCGTCATCTACTTCGAAACCATCAGGTATTGCTTCTCTATCCGCGCGCTCGTCGATCTCTGCAATGCGTTCTAATGTCCTTGTCGATGTATTTCCTCTCTTGCGGATCAGAGGGGGTGCCGGGTAAAGTGGTTATCCATAAAAGTGTTCCTAATTATTTGGGAGATCGATCTTTCCCAAAAAGATCTCCCCAATTTCACGAATTCCAATAAATCGAGCGATATACCGTACTCATTATTGAGGTCTTCGCATAGTTGCTTTGCTCCATCGAAAGGTGCGAGCTCCCTGGTCGTTTCAAAGAGGTCGTAGAGCTTTGCTATCTCTTTCACTCCTTCAACGAATTGGCGAGCCCACCAATCATCTTCTCTGAGGCATTTTTCGACCTCTTGCAGCCTGGCGATAGCTTCCCAGAATTTATGTTCATCGATGAGGACGCGCCGTCCAACAGTGATGAATGCTTCTCCGAACCCATTATGCGGGGATTCCGCACGCAGGGCCCATATTGCTGATTCGCTATCAGGCCAAGTGCCTTGTTCTCGATTTTTCACGGCAAATTTTTTGACCGTAAAACATCTCTTAAGACTTTCACAGGGAGTTCCCTGTTTGTTTGTGGCAGTAATCTGATCCATAATGCCTCCTTTGTTTGGCTTGGTTCAAATTAATTTGATTTTATCTGATTTAAAAACAGGGACATAAGCCCCCAATAACAGAATCAACTCTGAAATAAGGGGTGTCTAGAGAGTGTAAAAAATTTTCTGGCTGAGGGGTTGGTCGGAGGTGACTAGGGGGGTAGGAAGCTAAGATTCTACCCACTCGAACTTTTCCCAATGAGGTCGTAGCCCTTTATAACGCCCGCCGTCCTCGTCGTAGATTCTTGGATCGGTCAGTTCTACCGCCCTGAGCATTCTGGGAAAACGCTTCTCTTCCTTTGCTATGTAAAGAGAGGTTAATGGGAAGTTTATTAAAGGAGCTTATTGGCTAATTTGTCTTTGCCGATTTTGTGTGGATGTCGCTTAGTGGCCATCTCTTCAAGCCAGCCCTTTTTAGCATACGAGATCAGCGCCACAACATCTTGGGTACATTTAGCAGTGTTTGGATGGGGCTGCTGCTGAGATGCTTTCCACAGGAGAAACGGGAGCCTGTTCTGCTGGCATAGCGCCTCGGTGTCGTTGCTTCCTCTTTTGTAGTCTGTGTGAAGAAAAAGAATTGATTTATGACAATATTGACTTGTGGAGAGTCCGAATTGTTCAATATATCGAACTCGAGCTTCTGCTCGAGCATGTATAGAAAGCGATCTATCAATTTGATCAATTCAACAATGGATAGGGTAAGTTCTGCAATATCGGGCGATTTTAATGCAGTGAGATAATACCCCACGGTGGCTTGGTATTGTCTTTCCTTCTAATTCGAGTAGATTTTTTGGGCAAGCTATCGATAGTCGGTCGTGCCCATAGTGTAAGAGGAACAAAAGTTGGATAGAGCGATAATATTTTTAAGAATCGCAGTAGGCACGACAGAAAGTGTCCGCCCTTTCTTTCCATTGATATAGTTGTTGTTCTGGCGGAAGTGAGTTAAGGCTTTTATCCACATAATCAGGCCAATCAAAAACCTCTTCTGCTAACCGGTTTTTCTTTCGGTTCGCATCCAACCTTCGAATAGGAGGCGTTTTTTTCTTCTTTAGCAACTTTCGACTACAAGTGTCTGAGTTCAAAAAGAAGGCTACCAACATACCCATTGGCATTAAGGACAGGGTGTGAAAGTTGAGTAGTGCGTTTACATCAGCCATTGCAAATGACTCTGGTCCTCCATTTAACATGCGGTAATAAAATTCTCATTTTTTCATGGAACCATGGCACGCTTTCTCGAGATTTTCAAAAGCGATGCGATCTTCTTCTGCTAGTTCAGTTTCTGCGGAGCTTATGATACAATCGATATGTGGCTGGTGTCGAATCTTTGCAATGAAAACTCCCAGATGAGTTAACGCTCCTCCAATCGTTTCCGAGGTTTTGATGAGGTTGAATTCCGTAGAGATCACATCTCGTAAATAGTGCTTATCCTTTTTCTTCTTTTCCATCAGCGTTCTCAGTTAGTAGATTTGGTGTGCGTTCTCTCTAAACATTTGCGATATGTTTTTGGCTATAGTGAGCATAACGCCTCGTCATTCTCGGCGTTTTATGACCCAAAATTGTCATTAACTCTCCTTGCGTTGCTCCATTCATCGCTAAATAAGATGCCGCAGCGTGCCTGAGATCGTGAAACCGAACTTTTTATTTTTGCTTGCTGTAGCGTTTTTATAAAAGCATTTCTAATATCTACCAAACCTGATCGATTTGTTGGACTGGTCGGTTTAAAGATCAGCCCATATGCTATATCTGTTTTCTTGCCAATTGCCAAAATTTTTTTTACCGTTTCTGTTAGAGGGAGAATTCTTCTTTCCCCATTTTTTGTTTTTTCAAGCGTAATCAGTTTGTTGCATAGTCGATGTTTTTCCACTTCAATCCAACTATTTCTCCAAATCGCATACCTATCAAAATCGCCAAAGAAACGATAGGGTAAAGATGAGGATTTGCAGAAAGTTTGCATTCCTGTAATAGACGTTCTTTCTCTTCTAGACTAAGAAGCCGATTTCTTCCTTTCCCTTCTGCTGGCTTTGACACTTTTCTCATAGGGGTGTCATCAATCCAGCCCCATTCTTTCATTGCAATGGTCAAAACTCTGGAAAAAGCTGCTATATATCTGTTAGCTGTCGCTGGGTTTCGTATCTTTTGCCTAGTAGTTTTTTCCGCCAGTAAAGCATCTCTCGCTTCAGCGATAACTGCTGGCGTTAAATCCGCTAGGAGTAGGTGGCCTAGTCTATCTTTCCACCAAGCAAGATAAGCCGTTTGTCTCACTATTCTCTCAGGAAACTTGCGGCAACCATTGATTAATGAATCTATCTATTAAATCTTTGACCGTATGTTTTTTGGCTTCAGCGATTCGAAAATGTCTCCCATCTCTAATCGACGATTCTGTATCCTGTATCCATTTCTTTGCTAGAGTTCTTGTTCTGAATGATGCTCGCTGCGGTGGGTAGCCTTTTAAGCGCACTTCAGCGTGATACGTTGCTGATCATCTTCTTCTTGTATATTCTCTGACCGCGCCCATAAGCTCTCTTTTGAAAGGGGATAGTGTAAAAGAAAACTGGAGAAAAAGGCAACAAAGAGACGTACAATCTCTCGGCTTTCATGATTTAAGTGTCTATATCTCAGTGATGATTAGAGTTCTGCGGATTAGGTTTACGCAGTGGTTACGCATTCTAAGAAAAAAAATGACACGCTGTCACAAATATTGACATCATGTTTGTGATTGGTTTTTCCTCTGCGTCACGATCGTCACTGCTGTCACAGAATTCTCATATAGAAGTCTGGCGTCTATGTGCTAAAAAAACGACTCGCCTCACTCAAGGATAAGACGTGAGGCGAGGGAAGGTGATTAAAGGGGGTTGAGGTGATTTATTTTATTGGTGTGTTGAAAAGATCTATTGAATCAATGATAAATTTCAATCTTTCCCATTCATGATTCTAGTGTTTTTCGTTCATAAGAGGAAATCTCTGGATTAGTAATAACCAGGAGTGCCATTCTTCATGTTTTCGCGCCTAATGCTAATTTTGTGATCTGTTTCAATTGTGTTATTGCAGAGCAGGTCATTTCGATAAAAGAATATCTACCGTCTTCGCGATATGAGCAGTCTTTGATTTCATTATATCGAAGTAAGCGGCTTGAAACTACTACTCCTCCGCTCTCAGGGGATGTGTCGAGTGAAATTTCTTCCCACCGAAAAAGGATGAAGGCTTCCGCGCTGCCTCTTTTTAGTGATGGTTTGGGAATTAAGATGTTTATAATCTTATAAAGAAAAAGCCGCGACGCTACTTCCTTCCCTGGTCAGTGTGCAATAGATTTCACTACCTCCATCACCTCCGATTTTGTCAGAGGCTCCCCAATAAGAATCTGCGAAGGCAGTTTGGGTGATGGTGATGAGCAGTGCTACTATTATAGATTTTGATTTCATGAAAGCTCCTGTTTCAGATTGGTAAGATTGTCGGCATCTGTAGTTTTTTGATCAGCACAAATGAATTTATTGATAGGAAAGTGGCAAACAAATGGCCTTTGAGGATTGTTGATAGTTGCGCAGTTTCGTCTAGCTTTAGTGCGTAAAATTTGCGTAAATTGCGATATTTTTGCGGAAGTTTTCGATGTTAAATTTTTGTTGATTTGTCTATAAAAAGGCTCGGAAAACTCCGAGCCTTTTTGATTGGAGGTGGAGAGAATCGAACTCTCGTCCTTAGCAAACTCCCTATTAATGACTACATGCTTAGCGTCTTTATTGTTACATCGGCCCTGCTGAAAGATGCCACACTAGGGACCGGCGCTCTTCTTCTTGTCTCGAATTCTCCCTCGAAGAAGGGAAGAAGTTAGGAGATCCATACCAGGGTTGATGACGATAGTGACTAACGCTCCTGGTCAGGCCTTAGGCTATCGAGGGCCAAGAACGGTTAAGTTCTTATGCAGCTAAAAGACTTTCGTCTTCTATCAGTTCTAATTGTTTACCGGATGATTAAGGAGGCCAACCGATAATCCTCCGCATGCCACTAATACTTTGTTTCCAAGTCGAAACCTTTACACCCCCGTAAATTAGTATAGCAAGTTCTCAAATAAACTGCGAATCGATGTATAAAGTGAATTTGAATAGCGCAAGTTGCTTATTATTAAGCGCTTGCGTAATTCATTAGTAATTCTTTAATATGTCATCGAAGTTTGAAAGCGAGTATAATTTTTGCATGACTTTATGACTATGCTAAAACGAAGAGAAATATGACAGTTCACGCCGAAGTTGTTCAGGTAGGAGCATATGCAGCTCTGCTGCGTGAGGCATTACAGCAGAATATGGAGCTACATGATACGCGCACGGATTTTATCACGGAGTGTACTGCCGCAGCTGCTTTTTTAACTTTCGTCAGCAAAAATTCCGGTTTGATGGATCTCGAGACGGGAGAATATAATCTAGATGCACCACTGGCGCCCCTTTGCACGCGTGTGAATGCGCTTGAAACTGCGCTAGTGAGCTTTATTACGTTCGTTTACGACTTTGTCTTAACCGTGTTTTGGGGTATTGGGGCTTTTTTTACACTTGGAAATCCATCGGTTCTGAAGAGTATGAAGGTAGCCTTAGTCTATACCGGTCTTGCTTTGGCTTTAACTGGCATTTGCCTGGTAGCTACTGTTACTCCGAAAAAGGGGTTGGACTTTGGGGAAAGCTTTTTGAATAACGCTAGAGACAGCGCAAGTCTCGCGAAATTTTTACAATAAAATACTAAAGAGGAAAAGATTATGGCAGTAGGTGCAGGTGGTGTTGATGCAGCAAGAGCCGCAATGTTAGCGGGACATGAACGAAGGCAGGCCGGTGCTGCGCAAGCAGGTAATGCGCTTCCGCCGCCACCGGCTGCGCGCGCTCCTCAACCAGCGGCAAGGATTATGGGCTTGGGCGCTGGGGGACCAGCAGCGCAACCGCTGTTACCTTTTGATGACGGTGGTATGGGCATGGCTGGCCACATGCCAAGGGATATCGATATCGAACGGATTGTCAGAGAGGCATTTGCTCAAAGAGCTCCTGGAGGCGGACTTGGAGGATTAGGCGGAGGCATGGGTGGTCTGGCGATGCTGGGAGGAATGCCCGGAGGACTCAATCCATTTATGATGCCTGGCATGATGCCTCCTGGGCTTGGCGCTGGCGGCGATCCCATGCAGATGCTCAATGGACTCAATGCAATGATGGAACAAGCTGGTGAGCCCATTCGCGAGCTGGTCGCAAACGTCGAAACAATGATGCTACTCATGGCCTCTGGACCAGGAAGTATTGGGATTGCGTTGGCCATACGAAATGCACGCTATTATAACGTGCTCACTGGTGCGTATAACGCGAATGAGTCAGGCGGTTGGATCTTTATGCGGTTGAACTTTCTCGATGCAACACTGCAGTGCTTGGCTTCTTTGATTTACAATTTTTGCATGACTTTACTCACAGCGGTGGCGGTTGTCTGCACCTTAGGACAAGTCGCCAGTGTGCGTAAAAGTTGTAAGCAGTTTGTCGTGATAACTGGAATGGCCTTTATGATGGTCCATATTCTCGCAATCGGAATTTTTGCGCCCGGTTTGGGGTCTAATGCAACAGGCGGAATGCTGAGAGAAGCTATTACCCGTGCGACTCAGATCCGCAATTTCATCCGCTAAAATACGATACCATTTCTGGAAAGAAACTATAGAGATCGATTATAGTCGATCTCTATGTTTGAGACTGAAACACACGAGACTTTTCCTGGCCGAGAAGAGCAGATCTTAGAGTTCTGGAAGCGCGAAAAGATTTTTGAAAAATCGGTTGCGCAGCGAAAAGAGGCTCCGCTTTTTTCATTTTACGATGGTCCGCCTTTTGCTACGGGCCTGCCACACTACGGCCATATTCTGGCCGGCACGATCAAAGACGCAGTCTTGCGCTATAAGACGATGAAGGGCTTTTATGTCCCGCGTCGCTTTGGTTGGGACTGCCATGGTCTACCGGTTGAAAACGAGATTGAAAAAGCCAAAGAGCTCTCAGGCGCATCGGCCATCGAACACTTTGGCATTGCCGCTTTCAACGAAGAGTGTCGCAAGATTGTGCTGCGCTACACCGAAGGAGTGGGAGCGCACAGTCGAGCGGATGGGGCGCTGGGTGGATTTTTCAAACACCTATCATACGATGGACCCTTCCTTCATGGAATCGGTCTGGTGGGTCTTCTCGCAGCTCTACGCGCATAGGATCTAGTTTACGAAGGCTTCAAAGTGATGCCCTTTTCGACAAAGCTGGGCACGCCGCTGTCTAACTTCGAAGCCAATCTAAACTATCGCGATGTCGACGATCCTTCGCTCACGGTGCAATTTTCACTGAAAGAAGAGCCCGAAATCAAGCTGCTCGTCTGGACCACCACGCCTTGGACACTGCCTTGAATTTGGCGCTCGTGGTGCGTGGCCGATCTCGATTACGTCAAACTCAAGGAGCTCAAGACAGGTAGCATTTATATCCTGGCCAAATCGCGCGTCAGCGAATACTTCAAAGATCCGCAAGAGTTCACATCTGATCGAGACTTTCAAGGGAAGCGTCTTTAGCAGGCAAGCCCTACACTCCGCTCTTTTCCTATTTTGACAACAAAAAGGATCCTAAAGCGTTCCACGTGCTGGTCGATGAGTGCGTCTCAATTGAAGATGGCACGGGCATTGTGCACTGCCGCGCCAGCCTTTGGCGAGGCCGATTTTTTTGTCTGCGCGCGCGAGGGGATCGAGCTGGTCTGTCCGGTCGATCACAATGGCAGATTCACACACGAGGTGCCGGATTATGAGGGACCCTATGTCAAAGATGCCGACAAGGAGATCATCAAACGCCTCAAGCAAGAGAAAAAGGTCTTCCATCATGGACAGATCCGCCACCGCTATCCCTTCTGCTGGCGCTCTGACACGCCGCTGATCTACAAGGCAGTGAGAACCTGGTTTGTGGCTGTGGAAAAGATCAAAGACAAGCTGCTCGTGAACAACGAGCAGATCCACTGGGTGCCTGAGCATATCAAAGAGGGCAGATTTGGCAAGTGGCTCGAAAATGCGCGCGACTGGGCCATCTCACGCAACCGCTATTGGGGCACGCCTATCCCAATCTGGCGCAACGATGAGGGCGACTGCATTGTCATTTCGAGTGTCAAAGAGCTCGAAGAGCGCACCGGCAAAAAGATCACTGATCTACACCGCCACTTTATCGATGATTTAACATTTGTCGAAAATGGCAAGATCTTCAAGCGCATTCCGGAAGTTTTCGACTGCTGGTTTGAGTCGGGCTCTATGCCCTATGCGCAGAACCATTATCCGTTTGAGCATCAAGATGGCGTTTTAAAGGGTTTTCCGGCCGATTTTATCGCCGAAGGACTCGATCAGACGCGCGGCTGGTTCTACACCTTGACATGTGCTCTCCGCGGCGCTGTTTAACAAGCCTGCCTTTAAAAATGTGATCGTCAACGGGATCATCTTGGCTGAAGATGGCAACAAGATGTCCAAGCGGCTGAAAAACTATCCAGAGCCCGATCTGATGCTCAATAAGTATGGCGCCGATGCGCTGCGGCTCTACCTGCTCAACAGTCCGGCTGTGCAAGCTGATGATCTTGCGTTTTGCTGAAAGGGGCGTGGAGCTGATCATGCGCCAGGTGCTCATCCCGCTCTGGAACGCCTACCACTTTTTGTCTACCTATGCAGAGATCTACAACTGGAAACCCAAAGGCGAAGGTACGCTTAGTCCCAAGGCCGATATCGATCGCTGGATCCTGTCGCTCTTGCAGAAATTCAGTGGCGGAAGTCACAGCCGCGATGGATGCGTATAATTTAAGCCGAGCTGTGCTGCCCTTTGTGCAATTCATCGATCAGCTCACCAACTGGTATATCCGCAGGTCGCGCCCGCGCTTCTGGTCGGATGAGGCCACGCAAGATCGCGACTGAGGCCTTTGCCACGCTTTATCACGTGCTGCTGACAGTCTCCAAGATCGCTGCTCCTTTCGTGCCCTTCTTGAGCGAGGCGATCTATCTGCGCTTGCGTCAAGAAAAAGCAGCGTTGTCAGTGCATCTGTGTGACTTTCCGCGTTACGACGGCAAATTACGCGACGAGGCTCTCGAAAAAGAGATGGCCTCCGTGCAAACCGTGGTCAGCTCGGGCCATGCTTTGCGCAAAGAGCATAAGATTAAAGTGCGCCAGCCGCTTCCCAAAGCGCACGTGATCTGCCGCGATGAAAATGTGCTCTCATCGCTTAAGCGCCAAGAGGGATTGATCGCTGATGAGTTAAACGTGAAAGAGGTCGCTTTCCTGCAAGATGAGAGCTCGTTTGTGGCGCTCTCGGCCAAGCCCAACTTCCGCGTGCTGGGAAAAAAGGTTGGGCCGCTGATGAAAGAGGTGCAAAAAGCGGTTGAGAAGTTCGATCAGCGCGCTCTGCAGACGCTCTTCGACGGCAATCCAATCACAATCCAGATTGAAGGGCAGAAGATCGAGCTTACGCCTGAAGATATCAGCGTCGAGCGCAAAGTACGCGAAGGTCTCGCTGCACTCACCGGCGAGGGGATCACCGTTGCCCTGGATCTAACTCTCACCGAGCCTCTGCTCATGGAAGGCTTAGCCCGAGAGCTGATCAGCAAGATCAATGCGATGCGTCGTGACGAGGGCTACGCCGTTACTGACCGCATCATCGTCAAAATGCAAACGACAGAGCGCGTTAAAGACTGTTTCGCGCAGCATGGCGATCTGATTAAGCATGAGGTGCTGGCTACGGAAGTGCTCTTCGCACCATGCGAGGGCACCGCCTGGGACATGAACGGTGAAGCTACTGTAATCCTACTTCAGAAAGTTTGACAGTTCTCTAAGCTCGAACGGGTGCAGCGACGTAGTAAGAGTAGGTGCGCCGGCCGACGAATCCGGTCTTTTCGTGCTCATTCGTCACATGTGTGAGGGCGAAATCTTGTCTAGTCTGCCCAAAATGGCGGACGAGGAAGCTATAATGCTCAGCCTCTTCGATTACGGCAAAGCTCCTGCCCCAGGGGCTAGTTTGTGGGAGTATAAAATCCCCGTGCTCGGCATTCCTAACATATTTATCATAGAGCGTTAATCGCCCAGTGGCGGATAACTCAATACACTTTGTCGCTAAGTTTATGGTCGCAAAGAGATGCACGCCGTTCCACATGCCGATTTTACGTCGATTTTGCGGAGCATAGCCTAGCCTGTTTAGTGCGGCGCCAAAGGCGCTCTCGTCCTGCTGTGCAGCGAGGGCTTCAGTGGCTGGATTTGCAGGAGAGGCGATATGTACGGCTTCTGGATTAGCAGCGGGCCGACCTGGCTGCGCCACGGGAGGAATCTCCACAGTGATTTGCGGGTTCACTGTCCACGCATGGTGTCCGCCTTCTGTATCAAATTCGTCGATCTTAAACAGACCTGTCTGAGCATTCCTGGTAACTACCATACGGCGTGTATTTTCTTCGAAGTTGGCCACGGTGTCAGGATGCTCAAAAAACAGGACGCGACAAGCGGCGCCATTTGCTCTGATGACAATCTGATCGATCCCGCCAGCATCGTTTTGTTGCGCTTGGTGATCGAACATTTGCGCATGGCGAACACGAGCTTCTTGAGTATCCGAAAAATCATACAGAGGCGTGTTATTGCGCAAGCGGTGAATCGAAACGCGCTCAGGGTGGGCGATATCTAGCCCATATTCGCGCATGCGCATTTTGAGCTCGTACATAGTGTTGTAGGTTGTATAGAGCCAGGTGCAGAAGTAGTCAACCAGAGCCTCTAAACAGTTCAAGCCGACTTCGTTCACTTTTTTATCGAGGATGTTAGCCAGCAAATCCCACACGACATAAGTGGTGACGTGAACTTGTCTAGTAGCTATGTCTTCGCGTACTTCTCTTAGTTCTGCCATATCAAATCCCCTCAAACATTGCGGAATAATAGGGGGAAGTTGGCTCACCTTTGCCTGTCGGGTCTGCCGTAGAAAGCGAGAGTTTAAGATGCGTTTCGCTTCTATTCCCGGTTCTATCTCTTCCGCAATGAGTTATGAAATAGCTAGCATCGCCCTCTGCGCTGCTCTTCCGGATGATTGCACAGCTTTTTCCCCAAGGGTAAGAAGGATGGAAGTGGAAAGGTTCTTTGGTGTCGAAGATCACACGTTTATTGTCGATCGTCATTTGCGTTCCGTCTGTAGTGACGCATGGATTGGAGATATTTCGTTCGAAAAGGTGTACGCCATTCATAATTCCTCTTTTCGATACGATTTGTCTCGACATTCCGTGAGTAGAGAGGTCTATTCCAAAGGCAGCTTCTTCGGCCTCCCTAGCCATTACGCGCGTTTCTTGGTTGTCAGGGTAGGCGACATGTACAGGTTCTTCACGCGCAGGGGCGATTTCGCCAATCGTCTGAGAGGCGATCATCTGGATTTTTGTCTCGTTGACGCCCCAGAATTTGGAGGTTCCGTTTTGCTCCACTTCATGGATTTTGAGAGTCAGCATTCCAACTCTGCTGACGACGACATAGCTTGTATTCTGTTCGAAACTGATCTGCATGTCAGGGTGTGCCAGCAGCATGACGCGTGCGGCTTCCGCATTTCTTCTTAAGACAATCACACTGGGCCCTGGAACGACCTCTGCTGGCTGCTGTGGATTGATCCCTTCCGTGTAGCGCACACCTACCTGCTGGCTATTAGTAAAATCATATAGAGGAGTGTTGTTGCGGAAGCGGTGGATCGAGACGAGCTCGGGGTGGGCGATGTCCAGCCCATATTCACTCATGCGCATTTTGAGCTCGTACATGGTGTTGTAGGTTGTGTAGAGCCAAGTGCAGAAGTAGTCTACCAGAGCCTCTAAACAGTTCAAGGCGACATTGTTCACCTTTTTGTCGATGATGTTGGTCAGACAATCCCACACGACATAAGAGGTGACTTCGGGCTGTCTAGTGACCGGGTTTTCGCGTACCTCTCTTAGCTCTGCCATAATTAACCTGTTAAAAAATAAAATCTTAATTATTTTAACATGAATTCGAAAACCAGTCAGTTAAAATAAGTTTTATAATCAAAAATTTGTTTTATGGGATATCTGCGGCCACAGGCTCAGCGACGTAGTAAGACTCTTCATGATTTAGCAGAAAGCCATCTGTATATTGATCCTGTCGAGAGGCGATGGTAAAGTCTTGCCTTGTTGACCCATGATGGCTGATGAGATAGCCTTCGGGCTCTAGCTTTCTGATCGTTGCAAAGCTTCGGCCCCAGGGATTAGTTTGGGGGAAAGCGAAACCGCTATAATCGCTATTTCTAACAAATTTTCCGTCGATTATTAATTTGCCCGAGAAGGTGGCAAAACGAATTTTTCCTGGATCCGTATTGTCTGGCACAAAAAGATGCACGCCGTCCATCACGTCAGCTTTGCGGCGCTGGGAAAATTCTGGTCCTATAGCATCTAAGGCGGCACCAAAGACTTGTGCATCTTGTTGTTGCTCTAGTTCTCGAGCGGAGTTATTCACTGGAAAGGCGAGATCTGCAGCTTCTCCAGGAGCAATCTGTGGAATTTCGCTGTGAATGCTAGTTGTGACCCGCCATCGTTTCTTGGTTAGATCGTGTGCACATTCCTCAATCACAAAAAAAAGGCCCGACCTTAAGATGACAATCGCGCGCGTTTCAGCAGGCTCAAAACGTCTATCGAGGTGAGGATGCGTGGATAATATAATGCGCCTAGCCACCCCACCGACCGTTAAGGTGATCCGGCCATGTCCATCCGCAGCATGGCGCACGCTTGCAGCTTGTGTAGTTGAAAAATCATACAGAGGGATGTTATTGCGCAAGCGGTGAATTGCGAATCGCTCAGGATGGGCAATGTCCTGCTCATATTCGCGCATGCGCATTTTGAGCTCGTACATGGTGTTGTAGGTTGTGTAGAGCCAGGTGCAGAAGTAGTCTACCAGAGCCTCTAAACAGTTCAGGGCGACTTCGTTCACCTTTTTGTCGATGATGTTGGTCAAACAATCCCACACGGTATAAGTGGTGACTTCTGGTTGTCTAGTGACTGGGTTTTCGCGTACTTCTCTTAGTTCTGCCATAATTAATTCGTTAAAAATTCAAGGGTAATTTGTTCCTTCGATGGTGAACTACAGCCCAGCCGCCAATGAATAGAGCAGCGACGAGCCAGACAATGCTCCTCGGTAAGTTAAAAAAGGGATAAGGTGGCTGATTGGGATGGCCCCAACGATAGCCAGGGGGCCAGAAGATAAAGCTTGGCCCGCCGCGCAGATTGCCCTGCGGCACAAAGCCGAAGTCGCGGCTATCGGAGCTCCGCGCATGGTTGTCACCTAATGCGAGATAGCTTTTTGGGGGAATAGTCAGTCCATACTTATGGAGCTGCGCCGTATCGAGTGTGCCATCAGCCTTTAACGGTGGGCCTGCATCGACAAAGGGCTGGTACGAGGGATCAGCAGACTGTCTTTGCTCTTCGCGTTTGTGGAAATCGAGCAGCGCTGAATCCTCTTTTTTTAAGATAGGTGCGCCGAGAAGGTAGAGATCGCCATCGCGGAAGTAGGCGTAGCGCGAGGGCATCAATCGATCGTATCTCATCTCTGGCGCAAAGCGCAGATCGAATTCGATACCGAGGTTATAGAAGAGCTGCACTCTCTCTGCATCGAATTTATAGAGGGGGTGCGAGTGGGGGAGCTCTTCGGTGATGCCTTGCCATTTCACTTGGTAGGCTTTGCCGTAGTAAAATTCATAGCAGCCGTCTGGTACGTCGGGCAGTTTAGGTGAGACAGCATCGCTTTTTGAACTACGACCATAGCACACGGCCCGGCCATCTTTGACCACGAAGCGCGAGGTGTACATCTGGTTGAATAACATTCTTAGATGCTCCTCATCGAGTGGAATGAGCGAAGAGCTAATTCCCAAAAGCGGGCGGATGCGCCCATACTCGTCGGGTCCGATGCTGAGCGAGCGCAGAGAGGGGTGATGTTTGAGCTCGAGGTAGAGCGCTCCTTCTGGCAGATCAGACAGCTTCTGGTCTGTTAATTGCAGAACTTGTTCTCTGGTCAGCAGGCGTCCCATGCCATAATTGTTAAACCCCCAAAGCTCACCATATTCTGAGACGGGCATGCCTGTTTCATGATTGGATGGGAGCGCGAGCATCTCGCCGCGCGGCTGATTATTCGTCATATACAGACGCGCTACGGGTTCATTCATCTGATGCAAAATGACCGGTGTGTAAATCCCTTGCTGGGGAGTGCGCGAAGTAGTTGCCTTGCCTTCGAAATGGATAAAGGGGATGTGTTCGATGTTCGCAAGCTCAGGAAGCTGTAGCTCGGACGAAATATCTTCGCCTTTTTTGTTCATCCCGTAGACTTTTCCACCGTAAAAGAAGAGTGTATCGCCTGGCTTTCCCATCAGGCGTTTGATGTACTGTTTCTTTCCAGGGAAGAGGTAGAAGTAGAGTGTGTTCACGTCGTGGATGTCCATATCTTCGCCGGTGAAGATAAAGATGCCGCTGTGCTGTACCAAGTCGGGATCGAAATAGATCTGTTTGGTGGTAAGCGGTAGGTTAATGCCGAAATCGGTTTTAGAGACGACCAAGCGGTCTTTCTCTTTCAACGTCGGTCGCATCGAACCGGTTGGGATCTCATAAAATTCAAACCAGATCTGACGCACCAAAATCGCCACAACAAGTGCAAACCCAAGCGCAAAACATAGGTCGCGCACCTGTTCGAATGGGCTCTTTCTTCAGATGTTTTTTGGCTAAAATCTGGATATGCAGAGCGAGCGCATGCGCTTCAACTCGGTCCTTCTGCAAGATCTTCTCTTGCAGTTCGATCAAAGCTCTGGTCAGCTCGTCAGCCACAGGTGGGGAGAGCTTGCTGCGTCTTCGTTTAAGCAGATGATAAACGTGACGCAAAACCGTTTTGGATTTACGAAGTGATGAAAGCATAAGTCATAAGATTCTAAGCAATTGAGTCATTTTTGTCCTTTTATCCTTCGCTTTTTCAAATGTGGAAAACTTGTCGATAACACGCTGCTCCCTGGAAGAGCTTTACGCTTTATTAAGAAAAATTAGAGCGAATTATTAAAACTGCGTAAAGATATTTATCTCATTGAAAAAGAACGTCTTGCAATATTTTTCTCTATGCGCCATAGAGGAACTTAACGCGTCCGTCTGGGAAAGTGGGAAAATCTGTTCATAAATGGACATCTAGCGACAAAGAGAGTCAACAAAGAACTTAATGAGGGCGGTGCGGAATTGAGATCGTAAGAGGTGAGTGAGACTCGCGTCCGCACTCGATCGACTTAACTTTCAGCGTGTAGTGGCCATTACTTGTCTCAAGCCAAAAAGGAAAGGGGAAGTTTGGTAGAAAGTAGAGTTCGAGACGGCAGGCTGCAAGCTGCGAATTGTCGTCTGGCCAGCGCGTTTCAAACACTTCCATGGTCGGTTTCTGTACTTTTTTTCCATCGAAGATAAGCGGCGGAAACCAGAGTGCGCGCGTGTCGTTTTCGTCGCGCTGCGGAGCGGGGCCGATGCGGCGGCGTTTGTCCTGCGGTGTGGGAGTTAATGGCAGGCCGAGCATCTTGGGCAAAATCGGTTGATCGAGTGTGAGCCACCCCTTTTGCGAAACCGAATAGCACTCTAAAAGTTTTCCTGTGGCGAGGTCGATCTCATACAGCACCCACGAGCTGTGGCCAGGTGCGCCTTGCGCCAGCCATTTTGTCCAGACAAGCGATGAGAGATCGAGCAGCGACTCGGGCGCCGTAATCTCTTCGAGCACGAGACGCTTTTCCGTGCGCTCGCGAATCCTAAGTAGTGAATAATTTTTATCCTGTTGCGAGACGATATAGTTGCCCGGCGCGCCCTTTTCCAGCCTAGCTTTAAAGTTAGTGGGCTCCGCTTGCAATGCACATGTGACCAGAAGAAAAAAAATGAAAGCTCTCATGCAGCTATGTTACCAAACGACCGAAACGACCAAAAGGACAAAAACAATAATACAGAATCAAATTTTTAATTGGATTCATTGGTCATTGAGCGAAAAGCTGCAGGTAGAGTATCCTATCATGCTTAATTAAGAGGTCGTATGACTCCTCTAAATAATGTATCTTACTACCTTTCATATACAGATTGCTTTCCTGTTGTAAACATCCCCTCGGGTGCGGTGCATCTCCTTTGCGCCGTTGCAAAGCTTATCTGTGGAATCATAGAAGCTATTTTTGGAGCCACACCCTATCAACCTATCGAAGGAGAAGACTTTGAAAGTCTTACCTATCGCAAACTCGACGATTGGACTCACCTTGGAAAAGCAATCGCTATCCTTTCGTTTTTTGGAATCGTGTTTCTTTGGGAGCACATAAATAGAATTTATCGTGATCTTGCACATGTAACTGGAGTATTTAATCCTAGGCCTTTTGAAACTCATGATATTCCTGCAAGACTTCTTGAAGATAGAGAATGGGTTGAAGCTGCTGTCAGGAGACATGGTGATCACTTTTCTCACGACATCTTCCGGAGAACATCAGCTCGATTGATGGGAGATGGAGAATGGATTCTTCAACTGGTCGAACGAGGAGTTTTCAAACCTTGGCATTTCTATCTTCTAAACCAAAATTTACAGCATTATCGAACTATTGCAATCAGATGTCTCGAGATGGCAAGTATCATCGGTAGTCATCAGATCTATAACGCTTTGCCAGAGCGACACAGAAATGATCCCGAAATTATTAATAGGATGACTACAAATGCTTTGCATTACATTGAAACGGCGAGTTTTGCGGGTGGCTTTTCTGAATTTCGTCAACTGCCGGAGCCTTGCAAAAGCAATCCGGCAATTATTGATAGGTTATTTGCGAAAGCGTTGGCAAATGTTGATGACGTTATGACAATGATTTCAATAGATAAGACTCTCTGTTCTCGTTGCAGTGTGGAGCTTTGTGCCGAAGCTCTTGGGCGAGGGCTAATTAGCATACAACGTTTACCATCAAGACAGCGATCAGACTATCGTGTGTGGCTCGCAGCTATTCAGTACGGTCATCGATATTGGGGCGAACTTTCATCTAGAGGACGCAGTAATCCAGATCTTTTAAGAGGGTTACGTGCTTGGTTTGTTAAGGGCTATTCTGAAAGAGGAAACCCCTTTGGTGCTGCAGGTGGGTGGTTCAATGCCGTTGTCCGAGATAAAGAGTGGTTCCAGCAACTACAAGCGCGCGATGCGCAAAATGCGAAAGCGATAGTGAAAGCGGATGCATTTTCTTTCGAAGAGCTTTTCAGCTAATCACATTCTAGTGGTGGTTTTCGAGGTGGTCGCGCTCGCAGTCGTAGCAGTATTTGGCTTCGAAGGAGGCGGGATCTTCAACTTGGATGGTCATATGCTGAATATGGTACTTGTCGGCGATCAGCCGATGGGCGGCATTTAGGGTGGCATCGGGTTGGGTTGTGACGAGGTGCACGCTGAGGGCGGTGACGCTGCTTGAGACGGCCCAGAGATGCAGATCGTGGACCTCTTTCACACCGATTAAATTCGCGAGATCTTTCTCAACGGTGGCGATATCGATCCCTTCGGGGGTGCCTTCCATCAGAATATTGACGGTCTTTTTGATCAACTTGCCTGAGATGAAGAGCAGCTGCAAGCTGAAGATGATCGTGACGATCGGATCGATAGGTTTCCAGTTGGTCAACCAGAGGATGGCACCGCTGATAATGACTCCAACGCTGCCCAACAGATCGCCTAAGACGTGCAAATAGGCGGCGCGGACATTCAAGTTATGGTGCTGGCCGCTGTGGAGCACGCGCATCATGATCAGGTTGGCAAACAGGCCTAAGAAAGCCACGATAAACACCGTGATGCCATGCACTTCTGGCGGGTGAAAGAGGCGCGTGATGGCTTCATAGATCAACACGCCCGAGAGGGCCCAGAGAGAAACGGCGCTCGTGAGCGCGCCAAGAATTTCGGCGCGATGGTAGCCGTAGCTCATCGAAGGTGTGCTAGGCCAGTGCGCGATCTTCAACGCGATCAGGCTGAGCAGAAAAGCCCCGACGTCCGTAAATAGGTGCATGGCGTCGCTGATCAGGGCCAAGCTATTGGCCATCCAGCCGCCTATGACCTCGATCAGCATGAAGGCAAAGGCGATCCAGAGGGCGATCTGCATGGCTCGGCTGTGCTGATGATCACTTGGAAAGTGACAGGTGTGTGACATTTCGCTATACTCGTATTTTAAGCTCAATGTACCCATGAATTTAAATTCGATCTACAAACTTTCGCTGGCGCTGCTTACCGACCTCTACGAACTGACCATGGCGTATGGTTACTGGAAAGAAGGGTTGGCCGAACGCAATGCGGTCTTTCATCTCACATTTAGAAAAAAGCCCTTTCAAGGGAGTTTTGCCATTGCAGCCGGGTTGCAGACGGCAGTTGAATATATTCAGAATTTCCGCTTTGACGAGAGCGATCTCGCGTATTTAGCTAGCTTAAAAGGCAAGGGCAGTGCTCCGCTTTTCGAGAAAGGTTTTCTGGACTATTTGAAGAATTTTTCCTTTGCTTGCGATCTCGATGCCATGCCTGAGGGCACTCCGGTTTTCCCCTACGAGCCGATTTTGCGTGTGCAAGGGCCGATGATCCAAGCGCAGCTTTTAGAAAGCGCGCTACTCAATATTATCAATTTTCAATCGCTGATCGCCACGAAAGCCGCACGCATCTGTTGGGCGGCGCGGCCAGACCCCGTGGTGGAGTTTGGGCTGCGCCGAGCGCAGGGCATCGATGGGGCGCTCTCGGCTAGCCGAGCAGCTTTTATCGGCGGATGCGAGTCTACCTCGAGTGTGCTGGCAGGCAAACTCTATGGCATTCCGGTGAAAGGCACGCATGCGCATAGCTGGGTGATGGCGTTCGAAGAAGAAGAGGCCTCTTTTAAGGCTTTTGCTGAAGCACTGCCACACAGCTGTATTTTTCTCGTCGACACTTACGACAGCATTACAGGTGCCAAAAAAGCGATCAAGGTGGCTAAGGAGCTGGGCAAAAACATGGAGATGCTCGGCGTACGTCTCGATTCAGGCGACCTGACTCATCTCAGCATTCAGATTCGCAAATTGTTGGACGACGCTGGATTTACCGAGGCTAAGATCATGGCGAGCAATGAGCTGGATGAACATCTCATTCGCGATCTCAAGCATCAGGGTGCCAAGATCTCCATTTGGGGGGTTGGCACGAATCTGGTCACGGGAAAAGATCAACCAGCTCTCGACGGCGTCTACAAACTCTCTGCGATTCAAGATGAAAATGGGAAGTGGCAATACAAGGTCAAGATCTCAGAGCAGATTGCCAAAGTCACCGATCCCGGCATTTTGCAAGTGCGGCGTTATTATGATGAGAGCGGATATCTTGCCGATATGCTCTACGACGTTCCGACTTTGCCAGTCGGCTCACATGTATTAATCGATCCCGCCGATCCGACGCATTCGAAGAAGATGTCCGCAAATACCCAATTTAAAGACCTGCTCGTGCCTGTATTGCGCGGCGGCAAGTGTGTGTACCAGCATCCCTCGCTAAAAGAGATGCAGCTCTACGCACAAAGCGAGCTCGACCGCTTCCACCCAGCCATTCGACGCTTCTTGAACCCGCAATTCTACGTCGTAGGGATGGAAAAATCTCTCTATAATTTGAAAATGCACATGATCGAAGAGATTAAGGAGAGCCTTTCATGACACGAACCTTACTCATCGTCGATTTGCAAAATGATTTCATGCCCGGAGGCCCGCTAGGTGTGCCAGGAGCAGACCAGATCATTCCAGTGATCAACCAGTTCCTGCCTAAATTTTCGGTTGTTCTGGCTTCACAGGATTGGCATCCTATCGATCATGTGAGCTTTGCTGCGAACCATCCTGGCAAAAAACCTGGCGATATCGTCGAAGCACAGGGGATCGAACAGATCCTCTGGCCGGTGCATTGTGTGCGCAATACCAAGGGCGCGGAGCTCGTGGCTGGTCTGAACCGAGATAAGATCGAAAGTAATTTTTATAAAGGCACAGATAAATGGATCGATAGCTACAGCGCTTTTTTTGACAATGCGCGCCGTAAGTCGACCGGCCTCTTCGACTATCTCAAGTCTCGCGAAATTAAAGAGATTTATATTTGCGGTGTGGCAACCGACTATTGCGTGCTCTATTCGACCATCGATGCGCTCGATCTCGGTCTGTCTGTGTTTGTGATTACCGATGCCTGCCGCGGCATCGACCTCTTTCCAGGCGACTCCGAATCCGCCTTTGCTTCGATGGTCAGAAAAAGGTGCTAAGCTGGTTCTTCGACATCGCTCCTTTAAATGACAAATTACTTGGATAGCTTTCCGAGCGGACCGCGAGGGTTTTGAATCGTTCTGCGCAGCAAATGGCTGGACCTATGAAACCATCGAAGATTTAGGGTCGGGACTCAATTACAATAAGCGCGGCCTTAGAAATTTAATCCGTTTCATCTGTCTCAGCCAAGTGGATCGCCTCGTATTAACCCATAAAGATCGTTTACTTCGATTCGGCGCTGAATTAATCTTTTCACTATGCGAGCAATTCGGTATCGAAGTCGTGATCATTAACAAAACAGAAGCCACCACATTTGAAGATGACCTTGTCCAAGACGTTCTTGAAATCATTACCGTTTTCTCCGCAAGACTCTACGGTGCAAGAAGCCGAAAAAACAAAAAACTCTTGGATGCACTAAAAGAAGCCGCAGAAAAACTTTAGACAGCCTGATGAAAAAAGAGACCACACGCACTTTTGAAACTCGCATTAAAATAGATTCCAGAGCAGATGCAAGCCCTCCATGACTGTGCCCAGCTATTTGCTCATGTTAAACATCGTCTCTTTGCCGATATCGCCTCAGGAAAAACTCCCGGTGAACTTAAAAATGACTATCTCGCCTGCTATGAGATCACAGCCAGACACTTCAATGCCCTCAGAGTCCAGATCGAAGGCAAGATCGCTTCTATAAAAAAACTTCGCCCCTTCCACATTGCAGAAGCAAAAGAGAGAATCTCCTCTCTTACAAACAAAAATCCAAAAACTCATCAAAAACAAAGCAGCCCCTCAAATCATCCACCAAAAAAAACGACGGCTAAAACGCCTAGAACAGAAATTTGAGCAATTAAAAAAAGACCACGAAAAAGGCACAGATCCGCTGCTGCTTTGGCTCTAAGAAATTGTTCCGCTCTCAGTTTGATCTAGAAGAAAATGGTTACACCTCGCATGAAGAATGGCTCAAAGAGTGGAAAAAAACCCGCACAAGAGAGCTCTTCTTCTTAGGTTCAAAAGATGAAACCGCCGGTAATCAAACATGTACAGCAACACTGCAGCCAGATGAAACCCTTCAACTGCGTATCCGACTGCCAGACGCTCTAGCTAAAAAGCATGGAAAATACCTCCTCATTACAGAGGTCGATTTTAAATATGGCAAACAAGAGATCCTTGATCTCCTTAGCAAACACAAACAAACTCAAGCCATCAGCTGGCGGTTCATGCATGACAAAAAAGGCTGGCGCCTTTTTGCAAGTTTTGACATTCAACCCATTACCCTGTACATCTAATCAAAACAGCGGAGTCATTGGACTTGATATCAATGCCGACCATCTAGCACTAGTCGAAACAAATCGATCCGGCAACCCTCTCTCCAAAAAAGTCATTCCCTTTAACCTTTATGGTAAAAGCTCAAACCAAACACGCGCTCTAATAGGTGATGCAGCAGCCTCTGCCATTGACTACGCAGAGAAAAGCCGCAAACCCCTTATCTTTGAAGATCTAGACTTCCAAAAGAAAAAAACAGAACTCAGAGAAAAAAATCAGAGCTTCCCACGCACGGATGCTCTCCTCCTTTGCTTATCGGTCCATGATCACCCATCTCAAATCACGAGCAGCTAAAAAAGGCGTCTTCATCCAGCAAGTGAACCCTGCCTATACATCGATCATAGGACGAGTCAAATTTGCTCGTCGTTACGGTTTATCTATTCATCAAGCGGCAGCCTTAACCATAGGTCGCCGTTATTTACGTTGTTCTGAAAAAGTGCCTTTCGGCCTCAGTAAAATACCTGACGGCAAAGACAGCCATGTCACCTTATCCCTACCTGAAAGGAATCGGGACAAGCATGTATGGTCGCTCTGGAGGCAAGTGAGTAAGAAACTTCAAACGGCGCTTGCAGCGCACTTTCGAACGGCAAGAGGCCGATCCAAGAGCTCGTTAAACTCAGCTCTTGTGACAGAATCACTTTCGGAAGTTGTTGGTGAGACTCCAACACGTGAACCGTCAGAGGCGCTGCTCGCCTGACGTATCGGTGTGAGGCTGTTTTGCATAGCTTTGCACAGATTTTTTTGAGCGGTTGATATATTCTTTCAGCCTCGTGTAAGGAATGAGCACTTGGTCTGGGCCATCAGCCCAGCTTCCTACTCGATAAGCTTGAAATGTAATCAAGAGCCCTTTGTCGTTGAGAGTGAAAATATCAAGATCATCTGTGGCGAGCTCGGGTGGAAATTCTTTGCGCAAAGAATAATATCCGTAGCCGGTTGTTTTGAAGTAATCTTCGCAATATTGGAGAAGAAAAGAACGATACTCGCTTCCTGCAACGAAAAGATCATCCAAAGTCAGTTGTACCACTGAGTTTTCATGCTTCCAGAAATTCTTTCCTTCGTAATAAGAGCAGCCACGGCAACTTCGACATTCAGTACGGCATCCAAAAATACTGATAAGATCTGATACTTGATATTCGGGAGCAAGATCATAGGACAACTCACAGCTATCAATCTCCGGTTCTAACGAAAAGATTTCTTCCTTTACAAAAGCATCGAAGCGAGCTTCTGCAGCTGCTTTTAACTGCTGATTCACATGTTCAATCAGCGGGCCTTCTCCGAAAAAGCATGGATATGAACATTCCACATGCACTGGAACCGCCTTCTCAAAAGAGATCTCTTTTCTGCATTGCGTATAATTAAGCGTGCAAGTCGTCTCGAGCTCAGAAAACGCCAATTGGGGCAGTAAACAGAGGAACCAAATTACTCTCAACATCAGTCGTGCTCTATCTTTGATTCCTTTTTAGAACAAATATTGCTCTTGGATCTTTTTCTGAAGTACCAATTCTTTGGATCGTTCCTTCTTTCAGCATAGTTTTTAAGCGTATACGAGCCGTCCGATCGGTTACATTCCATAATTTTGCCGCCTTTTTTGTGGTGATGGACTTCGTTTGTTGAAGGTAAGAGATCAATTCTTCTTCCCATACTTGGGCTGTAACTACCCCTTCCCGTTCTTGAATTGAAAAAATAGTGAGGCGAAACTGATTGTTAAGTTCTTCAATTTGCGGTTGTTTTAGTCCTCGTTTTTTACAGGCTATTACTATTTTCTGGAGCCCAGATCCCCATTGCTCTATCAATTTTAACTCTCGGAATACACGACCTATCACATGATTTCTAAGACGCGAAAAGCCAGCCAGTGCCTTCTGCAAAGTCTGACCAAAAGGCAATCCTCCCGGATTGGTAAATTCAATGCGGTCATCAAAAACAGCTATTTGGATGTGACAGCCTTTCATACTATAATCACAATGCAAAAGTGCATTGATCACAGCTTCGCGTATGGCAAGTGGAGGATATTCAGATATATCCTTCCTCTGGATTTTTCCGATTCTCCCTTCTATCCGGGTGTTTTTTTCTATAAAATGAATGATCTCATGAATAGCAAAAGGCAAGTTCAGCCCGATATCTCTATGATCGAGAATTGTTTCCTTTGTGCTCCCCTTGAAACGCGCACATCGTACGATCGAATTTGGAAACAAGATCAATTGGTTGCTCCCAAATAGCAACACGCCTCCTATTGTAGGAGAACTCTTGCCCGATGAGGAAGAAATAATCCCCAGTGCTTCACACGTTTTTTCATTCGGTTTTTTCTGTACTCTTTTAAAAGCCTCTTCTATTTTGTCCCAATCGACCTTTCCTTTGGGCTGAGGAGTTTCATCAAAGCTAAGGTTCGCAGCAAATAATCGGAGCGATGTAAGCATCTCTTCATCAACAATGCGGTTTGTTGATCCAAATCGAATATAGGTCCCTTGTTTTTCACCTTCTGCCTTTATGTAAAATGGCCCGGCTGCGTGAGGCACACGGAGAATAAGAATCTCTTTTTCCCGGTAGGTGTGCATTTCGATATCGGGAACTAAAAGTGGAGAAACACTGTCAGCGATCGCGTTGGCAACTCTTTCTTCCTCTTTCAAAACATCGACTAACCCAATGATTTCCTTTGTACGATTTTTCACGCCGATCACCAGGATTCCCCCGGCTGTGTTCGCAAATGCCACTACCGTTTTTACAATCCCGGCTAAAGAATGGGTGTTCTCTTTGAATTCCAGCGTTTTTCCTTCTTCTTGCGTCAAGAGCTCTTCTAACACTATTACCTCCACAAAAGCTAGGAATTTAACACGGAAGTACTAGGAAGTCAAATTTTTCCGTGTTGAGCTGCAAATGCAGGATGGTAAAAAATTATTTTGTCTCTTATTTGCCTAGCGGGTTAATAAGGTGAGGGTTTGATTTTTAGGCGTTTTTCTTGAAGAAGTAGATCTAACTGGTCTTGAGAGATGCCTTCGAATTGTAGCTGCTTGTGTTGGCTTGTTGCTCCGGCGGCTAGGTGGATCTGACTTTTGGATAGGCCAAGGGCATCTGCCAAAAATTCGATCAGCTCTTGATTGGCCTTGCCTTTCTCCGGCACAGCCTTCAACTTGACCTTGAGTTCTCCATTTTGCCAGCCGACCAGCTGGTTTTTAGAGGCGCGAGGGATGACCTTGACCGCCAGCCGGACCGCCTTCTGGGCATTTTTTTTCATCGAAACGCTTTTATTTCTTTCATTTTTTTTCGCATCTATTTTCAATATATTGCATCGAATCATTAAAAAGTGCTTTTTGGGAGGAGTTGAGGAGAGTGAACCAAGGCGAAATTTCGGTCAGGAAGCGTGGGCTTTCTCAAGTCATCTCAGGCACGCTCATGATCGCCGGCACAGCCATCGGCGCCGGAATGTTGGGAATTCCTCTGCTTACCGCGAAAGCTGGTTTTTGGCCTTCGCTTGCGATCACGGGCCTAGTATGGCTCTTCATGCTCTGCACAGGCCTGCTTTTCCTCGAGGTCACCCTGTGGATGCCGGAAGGGGCCAACATCCTTTCCATGTCACAGCGCTTTCTCGGAAAAAAGGGAAAGGTAGTCGCCGGAGGAATGTTTATCTTCCTCTATTTCTGTTTGATGGTGGCCTATTTTGCGGCTGGCGCGCCGCTAGTAGCGGGCTTTATCAATACGACCTTTGGTGTGAATTTGAGCGGTCCGATGAGCTACGCCTTCTTCGGCCTGATTTTTAGTGTCGTGGTTGCCCTGGGCGCCAAAGCTATCGATCGTGTCAATATGTTCCTCACCATTGCTATGGTGGTCGATTATTTTGTGCTGGTCTACATGGGCTCTTCTGAAGTGGACATGGGCAACTTCCAATTCAGCAAATGGTCGGCCGTAGCTTTCTCAATCCCGGTGCTCTTCAGCGCATTTGGTTATCACAATATCATCCCTTCGCTATGTAATTATTTGAAACGCGAGCGCAGTACTCTGAAGCTGTCGATCATCCTCGGAACATCGATTCCTTTTCTGATCTACGTGGCTTGGCAGTGGCTCATTATCGGGGCAGTCCCACGCGAAGCGGTAGAGCAAGCGCATCAGGCTGGTCAGCCCGCCACGCAAGCCTTGCAAGCTATCTCAGGCGGCTCATCGATCTATCTGGTCGGCCAGTATTTCGCTTTTTTCGCCATCATCACATCGATGTTAGGTGTGGCCTTCTCGCTGGTGGATTTTCTAGGCGATGGCCTTAAGATCGACAGCCAAAAGAAACCACATAGGTATTTCTTAGTCTTTCTGACCTTCTTTCCGCCTTTTCTGTGTGTGCTCTTTGATCCGACGATCTTCGATCGCGCGCTTGGCGTGGCCGGTGGATTTGGCGAGGCCTTTCTCAACGGGCTTTTGCCTGTCATGCTCGTCTGGATGGGTCGCTACGCGATGAAGCTGCCGTCCGACAATGCGCTCCCAGGCGGCAAATTGACCCTGGTCCTGCTGCTGCTAGTGAGTCTTTTCGTGGTCGGCCTCGAGTGCTTTTGGATCTTCCATTAATAGACCAGAGTTTCCAGCTGCGGCATGATCGGCTGAAGTTGCTCGACAGAGAGTTCTTGATCCAACCCACAGTCCGTAAACTTCAAGTATTTCAAATGGGCATGCGAGGGAAGAGGTAGCATAGGTTCTTCTGGCGAAAAGCCTATGCCGATATGACGGAACTCTAAAGATCGTATAAAAGGTAGACCGGCCAAGAGATCGCATAGATCAAAATGACCCTCTGTCTGCCGATGACCTATTAACACTAATGAGTCGGCCTGAGGAAAGTTCACTGCGATCTCTTCGAAATGCCGGCGCAAGATCGATCCTCTTACGACAAATTCCAATTTCGTGACCGTGTTTGACGAGATGTGAGGAAAGTCGATAAAGCCGATGCGAAAACGATTGGCTGGGGGAAAAGGCAAAAGCAGCTGCTGGAGTTTTAGCGCCTGGTTTTGAATGTCATCGGAAAGATGGCTTAATGCTTGAATCGATAGATCTCCCACCGAAAGACTCTGTAACTTTAACAAACGCAGGCAAGACATGATGTTAAAGGCGATATCGCGATCTTTGACAGGGTGGAGCGCATTTCCAAAATGGAAATGGCGCAAATAGGGATAGACCAAGCGGCAGCCGATCAGATACGCCTCGGTAGCACAACGCGATCGAAGCGTTTGTCTGCCCAGCCGCGCGATCAGTTCAGCACAAGTTAAGTTCGACCTAGCCTCATACCAGGCTTTGCATACTTGCACAGCTTGGCACGTCTCTTTTCCAAGCTCAAGAAACTCAAAAACTTTTGAAAGAATGTCCTCATTTTGAAGAGGGTTAGCCGAAGCAATCGCGAGGTTATGCATAAAATTTCCACTTTAGACATTAAATATTAGATTAGTGTGCAATTGCAATCAACTAAACTATTTAAGAGTGGAAACTAAAATTAATTATGCTAACAAATTTAATAGACGGACTGTTAAATCTGGGATGATTTTTTTAGCTGCGCAAGAAAGCCGTGAAAGAGACGTGATCTACGGCACCATCGGGTGTCATGCCTTGCATAAAGTTTCCCATGGCACCCTTTTTTTGAGCTGGAGAGAAGCGCGAGAAGCGTTTGCGATAGTAGCTGCTGAGCATAGATGTGAAATCACTTTCTGTGAGGGGCTTAACCTCTTTTTCTTTTTTCACTTCGCCGGCGGGCGTCCAGCAAGGGCGATGGCCAGCAAACGCTGCAGTGGAGCAGAAAGAGAGTACAAGCAAAGCTGAAAGAAATTTCATAGAGATCCTCGGGCTATTATTTTAGATATTATGCATCTAGATAGATTTTTGCAATACAGGCTACTTTCTACTTTATCCAGCTGCCGTCCCAATAGTGGATGGCGAAGGACTCCTCTTGCACCCAGGTCTCTTTGATCTTTCCGCCAAATGTGCCGTCGCGTTCACTTGCGGGAAGTGGATAGAAATAGGTGGAGGGGAGCGCGACGTTCTTATGTGTCTTGTCGTCGAGAAATCGATAGAAGGCTCTGGTGATCATACCTGGGCCTGTGCGGGCTTGGATGCCATCGAAGTTATCGCGAGGGCCATCGCCTGACACAGAATTTAGACACTCTTTAATTAAAGGGTGGCCTGGCGCGCAGGCGATGAGTGCATTGGACATGCGCGGCGCTTGGAATTTTGGCTCAATACATTCCAGGCCGATGTAAAAATCACAGAGATGGTGCAGCACATCGAACGCACGCAGGCATTCGAAATCGGTGTCGACATACAGGCCGCCAAACTGATCGAGGATTTCATAGCGCAGAATGTCAGCCTTCTCGCCCCAATTCACCGCGCTATCGAACAGCGCGCGATTTTGCATTTTAAATCCCTTCACATCCTCATCGGTCCAGAGGCGATACTCCCAATCTGGATGATGCGCGCGCCAGCTGGCTTGAATAGCTTTGTATTTTTTAGGTAGAGGACCGCCCAACCAGATCTGGTGGATGATTTTAGGAATGCGGCATGCTTCTGCAGGCGTAGCGTTTAAGACATGTTGCTGATAAAGCTCGCGGATCTTTATCCAGCGCGCGTCTTTACGCAACTTCTTGGCTAAGATCTTAGGTATGCGCGACGGGTCGCGCTTCATCATGCTAGCTTCAAAAGGGATAAAGCGCCCATTTCGGGATGTGCTGCGTGTGAAGAGGAAAAAGGTGGACAGACCCACAATGCTGAGGAGCAAAAAGGAAAAAATAAGTCGCTTTTTCACTAATTTTTAACCGCAGCTGGGAGAAGATTGCGGATCTCGGCTTGGAAGAGTGCAAATTAAGAAAGCTGCTAAGAATGCTCGCATAAAATTCCTCCAAAAACTAATTTGAAATGTAAGATTATCCCAGCTTTGGAATTTTGTCGACCTCATGAAATCAAATAAAAAACTTTCGCTTTTTCTGGTGCTGCTCGTAGCCTTTATCGATTGGATGGGCGTTGGGCTGGTTTATCCCATGTTCTCTTCGATGCTTTTTCAAGGGCAGTGCACCTCTCTTTTGCCCAATGCTTCTGCCTCTTTCCGCGGCTTTGTGGGCAAATACCCCTTTCTGCCTAGCCTAGTCGGCGGCTTGGCGATTCTTTCCGCCGCACTTTTCGTCATCCCTAAACGAGGTTATGGAGGAACATGAACCTTTTATCCATTCTATTATGCCTAGCACTCTCAGTCAGCGCGATTGCCGAGGAGAAATCTCCGTGTGACAAAATCCAGGCCTACATCCTCGATCACCTTCCCGAGTCGGGTAAGTTGTGTCAAGATAGTAAGGGATTTGTCTATGTGCATCTCGACGACAAGTACATCCACATGCTGAACGAGTTCATCAAAGATGAGGGTTTTGAGCTGCCTCCCTATTTTAGTGGAGAGAGGGGACACGGCGCCCATATCAGCGTGATCTATGTCAGAGAGGCTGAAGAGTATCACGTCGGCAAAATTAAAGAGGCGGGTCAAACCATCACCTTCAAATCCCTAGGATGTAAAACTGCTATCCCAACCAAATGGAAAGAGGTTGCAGAGGTCTATGTGATCCCGGTTGAAGCGCCCTCCCTCGATAGGCTCCGCAAAAAATATGGTTTACCCAAAGCAGAGCATCCATTCCATATCACCCTGGGAGTAAAATACCGCGAGAAGGCAGCTTCTTAAAGAAAACGACCATAAGGACAAAAACGACCCTAACGACAAAGAAAGAGGTCTTTAGGAGTGCTTTAGATAAGTTTGCATTTTGGAGAGGGGAAGAGTGTTGATCACGTCTTGTTTTCTGAGCCAGCCCTTGCGCGCCCAATTGACCCCGGTGTACACATAGCGCAGCTCATCTGTAGAGTGCGCATCGGGATTAATGCTGCACTTAAGTCCTCTCTCAGCAGCTCTGTGCCAGAGGCGCCAGTCCATGTCGAGGCGCATGGGGTGAGAGTTGAGTTCGATAATTTTATGGTTGGCGATGCACGCGTCGATGACCTTGGCAGTGTTTAACGCATAGGGCTCTCGGCGCAAGAGGAGGCGCCCAGTTAAATGTCCCACCATGGTGGTGTAGGGGTTTTCGATGGCTTTAATCAGGCGAGCGGTCATGGTCTTTTCATCTAGTTTAAAAGAGCGATGGATGGAGACGATTACAAAGTCCAACTCTTTAAGTACACGGTCGGGAAAATCCAACTTCCCTTCGTTTAAGATATCACATTCAAGACCGGCAAAGACGTAGGTGGAGAATTTTTTGGACCGATTTAACTTGCGGATGCGCTCGCCCTGCGCGAAGAGCTTTTTTTCATCCAATCCATAAGCTTGGAAACTGGACTTTGAATGGTCGGAAATGCCGATGTATTCCCATTTGAGCGCTTGCGCAGCTTTTACCATTTCCTCAAGAGTGTTGTGCCCATCAGATTCTGTGGTGTGGCAGTGAAAGCTGCCTCTTATGTCCTTTTCTTCGATTAAAGTCGGAAGCTTGCCTTTGGCGGCAGCTTCGATCTCTCCCATATCCTCGCGCAGTTCTGGAGGGATATACTCAAGTCCGAGGACGTTGAAGATCTCCTCTTCTGTGGAGAGCGTTTTTTTAGGAAGTTTAAGCGTGACAGTTTTTTTGCGCCTGCCGGTGAGCGGTTCGAAGCCGTATTCGCTGAGGCTTACGCCCATGCCATTGGCGCGATTGCGCATATGGATGTTGTGTTCTTTCGATCCAGTAAAGTAGAGCAGAGTAAATGCAAACTCCGATTCAGGAATAACTCTTAAATCGGCCTGAACGCCTTGACGCAGGCGTACCGAGGATTTGTCCGGACCTGTGGAGATCACAGATTTTACCCAAGGCTGTTTGATAAACCATTTCATCACAGCTTGAGGATTTGAAGAGGCAGCTAGAAAATCGAGATCGCCGATCGTTTCAAGTTTGCGGCGCACACTTCCTGCAATGGCGGCTTTTTTTACGTCTTTGTGATCCGAGAGTGCTTTTAAGATCGGCTCGGCGATCTCCATCGCATCTTCCCACAACATCCGGCGGCCGTAGCTCTTCATTTTGGAGATGCCTTCGAGAATCTTCTTTTGCATCGTCTCGCCGAAGCCGGTGAGTTTGGCCACTTTTCCCTGCTCGCAGGCCGCTGCGAGATCTTCGACAGTTTTAATCTTCAGCTTTTTGTAAAGGAGCTTAGCTTTCTTTTCGCCCAAGCCTGGCACACGGAGCAGTTCGATTAGAATCGGCGGAATCGACTTTTTTAGTTTTTCATAGTAGGGGAGCCTCCCCGTGCGCACCAGCGTCGTAATCTTTTCAGCGATATGTGCGCCGACGCCTGGGAGCTCTTCGAGGCGTTCTTCTTCGACCAGCTTTTCGAGATCCTCTTCAGCTCCTTCAAGGGAGCGCGCGGCATTGTGATAGGCGCGTACTTTGAAAGGATTTTCTCCTTGAAGCGATAAAAAGGTGCCAATCTCTTCGAGCATGGCAGCTATTTCGTGTTTATTGAGCATGTATATTTGTATACGAGCATTCTGCATTTTGGGAAAGATGATGGCTTAATAATCCAGGTTTTCCAGACGAGAGAGCATGCAGTGATAGGCAAAATTTAGGCGCACATCTAATGGACTCAAGCGCTTTTTTACGCTTGCCCAATCTGTTCCGCAATGTGAAAAGACGCGCTTATAAATTTCAACGTTGATATCAGATTGTCCGTAATAGGGATGGAACATCGAGAGAAGGGCTGCGCCTTTTCCCACAGAGACCATGATGGCCGCGTTTTTCCATTTTGTGTATTCCGCAGCGCACTTTCCGATGCGCTGCAGCTCCGAGAGCTTATACTGCGCCAGCACAGAAACTCTCTGTTGATTAACACTGTTTTCTAAGAGGAAGCTCCCGCCGCCTCCGAGATAGACGGTGCAAGCAGATTTGTCGCCGGTTACATTCACTGCGTCCGAATAGAATCCAACTTTGTACTCCTTTCCGGGATAGGGGCAGAGCGGTCCTTCTGCCGTGCCTAAAAATAGAGGGAGCTTGCTCTGCCTCACGATGGTTTGCGCGTGCCTTGGCTGCTCCTCGCATAAATCCTTGTAGATCCTTTTGGATGAGGCCCAATAGGCCGCCCCGCAAGTGAAATAGCCGCGCCCGCCGCGAGCAAAAAAATCGTTTAAGAGAAAATCGGTCTCTTCTTGCGTGAAAACCTGATCCAATTTCGTGCTTTCGCCAGCCGGCATCACGAGGAGCGTATTTTGAGGGTCGCAGCGATTTAACGCAGCGGTCAGATGCTCTCCATGCACACGCTCGATCTCCCAGGGCCGTCTCTGATCCATCTGCCTGAGGAAGTTTAAATCGGCGAGCATCTTGACGCGTTTTTCAATGCTGTCGCGATAGGGGCCAAACGCAGGTCTAGTGGGATGTCCTGCATAGACCTTCACGTGGCTGATGCTCGGGATTCCTCTGCGGCAAAGAGCGCTTACCATATCTTTCTCCAGTAGTGGAAGATAAGGGATGCTGCCAAGTTTTTAAGCAGGTCTGAAGGAATAAAAAGCAACACGCCATTTACCCAAGCGATCTGCATGCCAAAGAAGGGGATGAGCCAGATGAAACCCAAGGCAAAGATCACGATTTGGCCGCACAGGATCGCCAAAATGGGATGGCATTTCGTTTTGAGTTTAGCGATCAGATAAGCTGCGATTGGGAAGGCGATGAGGTAGCCTCCACACTTTCCACATATCCACAACGGGTTGGCTGACCCGCAGAGCACGGGTAGCCCGATGGTGGCGCACACCAGATATAAGAGGGTCGACCCCAAGACCTGTTTCGGCGACTGGGTTAGCGCGAGGATAAAAATGGCGAAAGTATGCAGCGTAAATGAAACTGGATAGATGGGTATTTTGATGAGCGAGGCCAGCGTAATCAGACTGCAGCCGATAACGGCTAAGCAGAGGTGTTTTAGTAAGGCATAAGAGCGTTCTTTGGTGTTTAAGATCTTTTCCATTTGATCCTCCAAGTTATAAAAACCTAGAGGTTAATGGGGTATTTGCCAATTTTTCAACCGCAAAACGTTGAAATTTAGTTGTTATAAACTACAGTATAGTTTATACAATTTAATTAGTAGTTTAAAAGTGGGGTTTTATGATTGCAACGCTATGTGGCAGCCAAAGTGTGCAGAGGATCTTGACCTTTCTTTTTGTGAATGGCAAGTGCTACGGCGCGCAACTGAATCGGCAATTCAAGGCTTCGCTTACGCCGATCCAAAAAGCGCTGCAGCGTTTGGAAAAGGGCGGGATCGTCATGAGCTATTTAGAAGGTAAGACGCGCGTCTATCAGTTCGATCCCTCTTTTCCAGTTTTAGAGGAGCTCGAAGCGCTGCTCAAAAAAACCTACACGCTGCTCTCTCCACAAGAGAAAAAACAGTATAGCTTAGTCACACACGCTGGTCGTGGTTCGGGTCTTAGTCGGCAAGACCACGCTGAGGTGGTGCGCAACTTTTGGGACATATTGAGCAGTGTCAAAAAGCTCACGTTTAGTGCCAAATCTAAAGAAGAGAGTGGTTGGAACGGGCGCGGCAAAGGCGAAGTAACCGTGACCAAGGAGAGCGCAAATGTTCTGCTCTTTCACGAGAAAGGCAGCTGGCATAATAAGCAATACCAAGAGATCGACTTTAGCAACACATTCCGCTGGACGCTGGATCCCTCTGGAAATACGCTCTCGCTTGAACACTTGCGGTTTGGAGCAAACCGCCCTGTCTTTCTTTTTCAGCTCGCGCCAATTGGGCGCACTTCGCTCTCGTCTATCGATTCGCACCTCTGTGGCGGGGATGTCTACTTCGGGCAGGTCATGCTCGACGCGCGCTGCCTGCGCCTCAACTGGCGCGTGATCGGTCCCAAGAAAAACGAAGAGATCGACTACTTCTATGCGCCGAGTTATGATTGCTTAAAAACACCAGAAAAAGGATAAAAACATGAGAAAGGAGCATTTTTGTGAAAAAACAGATACCCACTCTTGTGCTAGCTTTACTGGGCGCAAATCTCTCTGCTGAAGCGGATCAATCGCGGCCCTCCATTTTCAACGGTCTGACCCTCGCGCAGGAGAACAATAGTCTCCGGGTTTCGGCGGCTGTCGCCAAACGCATGGAGGAGCTCTACGTCAGCGATTGCACGCGCTGGTGCGATACACAGAAAAAGATTGGGGTCTGGGGAGATGGATTTGGCGATACAGCCACCCAAAACAACATCCGCTCGCAAACGGGATATCGCGCGAACACTGGCGGCGCGCTCGCAGGGGTTGATTACGGCTGCTTAAGCAATTTCTTTGTCGGCGCAGCAGCAGCTTATACGCATAGCGACCTGGATTGGAAACGATCGAGAGGCGATGGTAGGATCAATAGCTACTATGGCAGTCTCTATGCGGCTTGGATCAGTGACTTTTTTTATGCTAGCTCCTCGGCCACAGGTGCATTCAATCAATACCATGCCACCCGCAAACTCCACTTTTCAGATAGCGAGCCTCGAGCTAAGAGTCACCATCACGGCGCAGAGTTTGATGGAAGAATCGAAGCAGGTCTGCTCATCCCTTACAAAGGCCTAGACGTGCGGCCTTTTGACGCGCTCGAATATATCTACGTGCATGAGAACGGCTACTCTGAAAGAGGAGCCGAAGACTTTGATCTTAAGATCAAATCGAAAAACTCGATGCTCCTGCGCAACGAGCTGGGTTTAGGTGTGGCCTTTTGCAAGATTCTCGACAGCTGGAACATAGTGCCCGACTTCAAACTCAGCTGGATCAGGGAGTGGCGCTTCAAAGGCAAACATATCACTGGGGAGTTCATCGATAGCGGGGCATCTTTTACGACGATAGGGCTTAAGCCCTACCGCAGCCTGCTCGGCGCCGGCATAGGGGTCACAGGTCTCTTCGCCGCGGATCAGCTGCAGGTAGCTCTGCGCTACAACGGGGAGTTCGGCGCGTATTACCGCGACCAGAATATCAACCTGCAAATCTCTTACGCCTTCTAAGCGCTAAATTCTGTCCATATTGTCCATTATGGCTTCAAAAAAGTAGCATTGCAGGCAGCAAGTACAAGAGATTTCTCCCTCAACTTACGTTCTCTCATCCATTCTTCGTCTTCTTTTGATATATCTGTGAGGGTGAATATAGACTTGAAAACAATCCTAAACCATTCAATAGTCGGAAAAAAGTCCCTCCACTCATATTGTTGATCGGCGTCATATTTATCTTTCGTAAGCCCAAGTCTGTAGAAATGATCCTTATGCGTTTTTTCAGAATTAGTAAAGTTTCTTGATCTAGTAAAAAGAGACCCTATTAGACTAGTACCCAAATCGATATCACAGTGAACTCTAAGTTTTTCTCGCACCCAAGTGAAACAACTATCATTTCCGCCGGAAAACCATGAGTCGCGGCCGAGCGTACTCAATTTAGGGGGATTCCTACTATCTTGCACTATATCGGCGAACATTTTTTTCACCTTTGCGCTTGATACTTCCCACACCTTGGTTCTTTCAATATATTTCAATCGACCGGGTGCAAGAGGTATTATTTCTATCGCTTCAACTCCGGTATCTCGACTTATTCCAAAGTGAGCTAATTTCATGGAGTAGTTGCCTTCCACCATCTCTTCGATCACTAACATGGTGTGGTTGCCACTACTAATTCCTGAACTACAAGAAGAATCTCCTCCATGACAAATTACGGTTACGGTGGACACAACAGCGCTTATTCTGTACTGGCTATCAATGGCACTTTTCGCTGAAATGGGTCTCAACAAAGAAATCTCAAAATCGTCTGATAAAAGAGGTGCGACATCCACTTCTAGGCTGCCGCGCTTTCGGATGACTGGGTCGATTTTAAAATTCTTAAAAAAAGAGAGAGCTTCAGCTGGAGAAATAGCATTACTTGCACAGGCTGTTTTGAAAAGATGCGCTTGTTCACGAGTTTGCTCCCGAATATGGCGTAACTGTTGACACTGCCATCGATCGAAGCTTGGATCAAGGTGCCATCTTAAGTTGAAGTTTTCAAGCGGCATCTCTACCGATTTTTTTAGCGTTTTGTCAAATAACCGCCATAAAACAAGACCTCGGTGTTGGAGAAGTTGCAACTCTACATCCGTTGACAGGTGCCAAATATGATGGACTTGAGTTTGTTGAAACTCGAGCGAATTGCCAGCCGTGATTCTTGGTACACATTGCGTTAAGCTAGCAATTTGTGCTTCGATCCTCCCGCCATCTGACTTGATGCGACATCTTTTGCCGACGCGGGTCGCATGATCAAATAACTGATAACATAGCGTGCCTTCTCGTTGAAAAAGATCGATCTCGCTAGTGCCAGTAATATACTTGTGAAGGTGTATTATTTCAGTCTGAGGCAGGTCAGAAATAAAGAGTGCAAAAAGTGCATAAACGACTTTTTGCACTCTATCTTTGTAAGTGTCGTCAGTATAACTACAAGGCTCAAATGAGTATTGGACTGATAAGGATTCAGCGTATTCTGCTACAAGAGTTGAAACTGCTTCTACAGCGTTTGATGTTGCTAAGGAGAAACTACTCAAGACCAGCCTCCTGTTTTATGAAATTGATCATGGAGTCTAGGAAGATGAAGTTTCTCTCGCCCCAAATGGGCGAGAGAAAAACATGCATTAAGAACAGAGAGAAACGGATGCGTTTACAACTTTAGCAGTACAACTCACAGTTCCATCGGTGCACGAGCCAATTTGGTTTTTAGCAAAGTCAGCTACTGTGTTAGTTGCACAATCAATTCCAGCATTAACAGCTCTAACAGCAGCTGGTGTTAACACTACAGCGAGAACAGGTTCTACTGTTTCTTTCAGTCTAGCTTTAGCGAATTCTCCGACGTGATCGACCGAACAATTGACGCATTGCCTAACAGGAGCTGCTACAGATACAGCATCACAGAAAACAGCTCCTGCGCCTGCTGCTACAACTGCAGGGTTGCCTGCTGGTGCAGCCAAAGGTGCAGGTACTACTACCTCTGCTTCAACTGCTTCTTCGACCTCGGGCACGTCACGCCATACCATTCCTGCAACAACTTGTCTAACAGCCATACTAACCTCCTAAGCTTAAGGTGAAAAATACAAGGTAAAATTTTATCTGAAAAAGGATTAGTGTACAGCGAAATTTGTTCTCACTGGCTTTAACTAAGTAGACGTTTAGCCTTCCAAGTGCCGACTTCGTCGTGAGCAAAATGGATTGGCACGCAGTTGTCGATCGCCCACTCATGATCGACTTCCATGAGGCAGCACATGGCCCAATGCACACCGCCATGCGCTACAATCAGCACAGGGCCCGTTTGTGAAAGTGCGTGGTTAATACCGTTTTGTACTTGTCGCATGAAGGTTTTCACTGGCTCGCTTGCATGCGTAAAAGCCGATTTTCCAAGAGAGGTCATCTCGATCCAGACTTGACCTGAGCATTCCGACAGGTCGAGAATTTCATATTCCGGTGCGATTAATCCTGTCGTGACGATGTTTTTGGTCTCTTTGGCTCTTTTGAGCGGACTGAAGCAGACAGTTTTAATCGGCAGAGAGGCGATGAGCTCAGCAATTCCATGGGCTTGTTCTCTTCCTACCGAATTTAATGGTATGTCCAGATGATCGGTGGTCAGTTTAGCTGCGTTGTGATCTGTTTGACCATGTCTTACGTAGTAGAACTCTTTTTTGTGAATCATTTTTACACCCTGTAGGATTCGATTGTGCCTAAAAAAATATAAAAAGGCGCGATAAAAAATAAGTTGACATGGCGATACTCACTAATAATAGTGAAGTTCGATTTCTTGGAGGGAAAACATGGAAAAAACTCTGGAGAATAAGGTGGCAATTGTCACGGGCCAAACAATCGCGATAGATGGCGGTTTTATCGCTGCTTAACAAAGGAGAGATATTTAATGGCAAAGTTGCTCTATATCGAAGCTTCACCGAGAAAGAAGCGCTCATCCTCGATTGAGATCGCCAAGATCTTTTTGGATGAGTATCGCAAGGCGCATCCCAAAGATGAGGTTACAATCATAGACCTATGGAAGAAGCAGCTTCCCGTGTTCGATGGGGATGTCATCGATGCGAAATACACCATCATGCATGGAAAGACACCCTCAGGCGCACAAGCCGAGGCGTGGAAGGCGGTTGAGGAAGTGATAAACGAGTTTAAGAGTGCAGATAAGTACGTGATTTCGCTGCCTATGTGGAATTTCAGCGTTCCTTACAAGCTAAAGCATTATATCGACGTGCTCGTCCAGCCTGGCTACACTTTCGATTCTGCAGGCAAAGGTCTAGTGACAGGCAAAAAGATGCTCTTAATTTATGCACGCGGGGGAGAATATGCTCCAGGCACCAGCTCTGAGCAGCTCGACCTTCAGAAACGTTATATGGAAACGATTCTGAAATTTATCGGATTTCAGAATATCGGCGGCATTTTGATCGAAGGTACAGCCA
Organism: uncultured Chlamydiales bacterium; assembly: GCA_963709365.1. Classification (GTDB taxonomy): domain Bacteria; phylum Chlamydiota; class Chlamydiia; order Chlamydiales; family Rhabdochlamydiaceae. The sequence continues at coordinate 1,273,265 of CAVPVU010000002.1, read as the reverse complement.
TGAGTGCGGAGAAAAAAGCAGAATCGCTTGCTAAAGCTAAAGAACAAGCTCTTAAGACGGCGGCACAATTTTAAACTCGGGATAAAACCATGGCAAAGAAGATGCGTGCGGTTCAGGTCGCAAAGGCCAAAGGGCCGCTCGAACTGGTCGAACGTGATATTCCCGAGCCAAAAGCGGGAGAAGTGAGAATTAAGGTGCAAGCGTGCGGCGTCTGCCATTCGGATTCTTTTGCAAAGGAAGGGGCCTTTCCGAATATTAACTATCCGATAATACCAGGTCATGAAGTAGCGGGTGTCATCGATAAACTCGGGCCGAATGTCGCAGGGTGGGAAGTTGGCCAGCGAGTAGGCGTGGGCTGGGCCGGCGGTTATTGCGGCTATTGCGAACCTTGTCGCCGAGGCCGTTTCATTCTCTGTACGCGTCTTCAAATCCCCGGGATCACCTGTGATGGCGGTTATGCTGAATATATGGTCGCTCCTTCGAGTGGTTTGGCCCTGATCCCCAAAGATCTTTCAGTGGTTGAAGCAGGCCCGCTTCTGTGCGCGGGAATTACAACTTTCAATGCGTTGAGAAACAGCGGCGCGCGCCCACCCGATCTCGTGGCCATTGTTGGACTCGGCGGGTTGGGCCATCTGGCCGTGCAGTTCGCAGCTAAAATGGGTTTGAATACCGTTGCCATCGCACGCGGGAAAGATAAGCAGCCGCTGGCCATGAAACTCGGTGCCAAACACTATATCGACAGCCAAGCGCAAGATGCTAAAGATGAACTCCTCAAATTAGGCGGAGCTAAAGTGATTCTGGCCACAGCCGCAAATAGCAAAGCTATCAATGCGGTGATAGATGGGCTTGCATTAGATGGGAAGCTGGTCGTTGTAGGTATCGACACTGAACCACTGGAAGCCACGCCGCTGGCTTTAATCTCTAAATGTACGACTCTTGGTGGATGGCCATGCGGCTCATCGATAGATTCTCAGGATACAATGGAGTTCTCGGCGCTGACTGGCGTGCGCTCCATGAACGAGGTCTTTCCATTAGAACGCGCCGCCGAAGCATATGAGCGCATGATCAGCGGCAAAGCGCGTTTCCGCGTGGTCATAACCATCTAGAACGTCTTTTGAAGGCCGTGAAACCTCCAAAGATGGCGAGGATAAGACCGATGATCAGGGCTACGATTTGCGAAGTGTGGCTGTCGATCGGTTTGACTTGAGGCGTTCCGCCAAAAAACTTTATCATAGGGTTCCACATAGGATTTTTGGTGAAGAAGTCGCCCACCTCTTGGCCAAGTCCTTTTGCTTCTGGTTTTTTCTCCATATAATAGATGGAAAAAATCACGAGCGCGATGCCAGCGATAAAAACGATGAATCCGATGATGCGTTTGAAGTTCATATTTTCAAAAGTTTTTGCGTAGTAAATACATTTTGGACTCTTTTTCGTAGCCCTCTCGGACAAATTCCGTCTTGTATCCGAGTTTTTCATAGAAAGGCAGGGCTTCCCAATCCATGGTGGTGACGATGGCAAACGTGCACTCTCTTTTCTTGCCTAATTTCTCAGCCTCGTGCACGAGCTGTCTGCCCCATTCTTTGTTGCGAAAATCAGGATGCACCCAGAGCATATCGATATAGAGACTGCCATACAGGGTGTTGCCTGTGATGCCAGCTAGAAGAGTGCCTTTGGAGTCTTTGATCAAAAAAGCAAAGGGAGAAATTTTTTTGAGGCCTTTGGCATTTTTAGCTTCTTGGGCAACGCCTTCAAGCAGGTGTTGCGCTTCTTCCGGTGAGGCGCTCTCCTTGAACTTGAGCTCATGTACATCTTTCTTGGCCATTTTTTCTTTCTAACCTTTTTTATGCTTTGCGTCTACTCATTCAGTGATCCGAAGCGATGGTTGAGCAGAACCACTGGCAGGTCGGGGTTAAAGTAAGTGGCCCAAAGTCCTAGGTTTGAACTTGTACGAATGAGCAGATGGCACTTTGAGAGCAGCAATGCATCTACAAGGGCTTGCTTCCCGATCTCAAAATGATTTGGAGCATGGTGATGGATGCTAGTGAAATCGGTAGAACGCGTGGCCTCGGTGCAGATGACTTTGTCGGGAAATTTGGAGAGCATGTAGTTCAAAAAAGGCTGTTCGTCGGTGGCGATAAAAATCCTGGCATGGGGCAAAAGAGCGATCTGTTCGAGCACCGCTTGCTCGACCTGTTTGTAAGTGGTGCGGGGCGCTTCAGTAGATTTGTCTGTTCCTCGGTAGTGGATGCCGATAATGAAAAAATCCTGAAAGTTTGCAATTTTAAACTCTTCGGCCTCTTCGAGGATGTAATCGTGAACCTGGATGTACTTTTTAATGAGCGCATGTGCTTCTTCACGGGGAATGTGCATTCTGAGTGCGGCGGCAACTCGATTGAGCTCAAAGCCCAATGTGCCTTTGTCAGGCACGTTACTTCTAGAGTCCATGCTGAGATCGATCTCAGAATTAATACGTAGAGGTTTAAAATAGTAGGTCCACCAGTTGGGACCTTTGGCTGCTTCATAGTAAACACCGGTATTTTCAAGATCGACTCCTAGTCCGCGATAATAGCCTCTATCTAAAAAATAGAGGTGGCCAAGCACCAAGTTACAGAAGGCGAACATGCCTACTCTGGGGAAGGTAGGTCTGACCCACATAAAATCCTGGAAGCGTCCGTTCATCTCTGTCGCGATCGCTCCGGCAAAGGCTGTCTGAAAAATGTCATCTGGATTTTCTTCTGCACTTAAAGGCAGGACTGCAAGCAGACAAAAAAGACAGGTTTTCATGATTTTCTCTCAATTAATATTTTCGAGATGTGAGAACGAGTAGCCATACTGGTGCATTAGCTGCCCTAATTGACTTGAGATCAGCTCCAAGTCTTCGGATGAATAGCGCTCGAGATGTTTGAGGGGCGCGCCTTGCGGAGGATATTTGGCTACCGCACGCGCAATGTCCGCGTCGTTTGAAGAGTAGCCCGCCGCATGCAGAATCTGTTTCAAGGTTTCATGAGGCCTTGTGTATAGGTCTTCGTAACGTACCGTAAAAACATCAGACTGTGCATCCCAAAAAGTCTGAAATGCTTGCCACATGTCGATAAAATGGCGCAGCATGCGTTTAGGAATCCGCGCAGTAGCAGCTTTTCCGCGCGCGTTATAAATATGTAAAGAGTAGAAACAGTCGATCGGATGACGGATGATGCGTATCGACTTGGTCTCATTCAAAGATGCAATCTTGTGCCACTGAGAGTAGCAGGGGAAATGGGTTTTGATCAGAGCCACCTCTCCAGGCTCTGGATAGCGGGAAGTTCCTTCATAGCCGTGATCGACCACATATGCGCCCCAGGGAGATTGTACTTTTAAGTGCGGCGGATCAATCTCGCAATACATCGAGCTTGTGGCAATATGCGTAGCTTCTTCGATTAGGTAGCGTACCCAATGGTTGCCTGATCGCGGGAAGGTGGCCAAATAGACGCGTTTCCACTCATCGGCACAACATTTTTCCCAGGAAAAAAGAAGGCAGAGCAGAATTAGAAAGCGCATTTTTCCGCAAAAAGGTTTTTTTGAAAAAATACGCTCTGCCTCGCATTTACAGCAATAGCTTAAAGAAAAGACCCAAACGACCGCTTTTGTCCACTCCTGTCCATTTTGTCGTTAATGTCATTAATGTCGTTATTGTCATTTTCTTAATTATTATTTACATATTAATATTTAAATTACATAATAAAGTTAATAAAGAAAAAGGAATTAATTGCATGATTATGCAAATTATTATAGGTGTAATTGCTCTCGCGTTTGTAGTGCTAGTGATTTTCGCCATCCTTGCGCTGCAAGATCTGCGCAAGGCCTTGAAAAAAACCGATAAGGTTTTAACCGATGTGCATAAAGCCTTGGGACCGGTATCGGAGGCGAGTGTAGATCTGTTGCATAACGTGAATAAGCTGATTCATCCAAGGAGTCGAGAACATCACGCGGATGGCAAACGAGACAACGAGAAGATCTCTGAAATCATCGAATGCGTTGCCGATGGCGTGCGTCTCTTCAACAAAATAAAAGATGGGATTAAGGCGTATGGCAGAGCGAGATAAGGACTCGAAGCTCTTTTTTGGTGTGTTGATAGGTGGCATCGTCGGCATCGGCGCGCTCTCAATATTTCTAGCCACACGGAGCAAAGAGCCTCCCTTGAGTACGATTGGCGAGGCCATTGTGCGCGTCGGAGAGATATTTGAAGGCCATGGCCTCGATGAGCCTGCAGCCGTGCGAAATGTGGAGAAAAAGATTTATAAGCACGAGAACGCCATCTGCGAAGTCATGGACTGGATCGCAACGGGCATTCAACTCTGGCAAAAACTTAAAAGGTAGTCTTTATGATGTTCAAACCTAGACATTCTTTTGGCGATTTTCTTCAGGGAGTGATTGTTGGAGGCTCTCTGGGCGCTGTCACCGCTCTTCTGTTCGGAACTGAAAAAGGCCGAAAGATCAAGAAAGAGTTGATGCATAAGTACAAAATACTCGGGCGCAAGGCAGTACATGTGCGCGATGATTTGATTAGAGCTGCCAAGTCTCCGGCGGCTCAGAAAATAAAGCAGCGTGTGATAAAAGCCGCGCGCTCTCCCGCTGCAAGAAAGTTAAAAAGAAGCGTGGCCAAAGCTCTGCAAGCTAAAGCTACGCGCAAAGTGAGACGCAAAAGACGTCACACGAGAAGAACACATCGTTAAAGAAGAGAGGTTATATTATGGTCAAACTACCAGAAGATAAAGGTTTTCAAGCATTCCGCATCTTACAATTTGCCTTTTTTGTGGCTCCTATTTTAGTGGGATTGGACAAGTTCTTTAATTTTCTCACCTATTGGCCGCTGTATCTTAGCCCATGGCTACGCACAGTCATCAATTATCAAGATCACAGCTTTATGACGTTTGTAGGGATCGTCGAAATTGTGATTGGACTCGGAGTTTTCTTCAGACCAAAGGTTTTCGCCTACGTTCTCTGCGGATGGCTGCTGATCTTAGGCCTCAACCTTCTGCTCACAGGACAATACTTTGACATAGTCCTAAGAGACACAGGATTGGCTTTAGGTGCTTTGGCTCTGGGTAAGCTCAGCCAAAAATATTCGAAACAGTAGGGCGTTTTTTTGTTCTAGACTTCCGCGAGCTCTTCAGATAAAAGAAATTTTTTTGAAGGGTTCTCGGAAATCGAAAGATGAACAAAAAAATCAAAATCGCGTTTTTTGTCCTGATTCCAATCGTGATCGTTGTGGGCGCAATGCTGTTTATGGGAAACGGCACTGTTGCTGTGATGGAGCCGAAGGGCATTATCGCCCTGAAGCAGCGCAATCTGATCGTGATCTCCACGCTACTCATGCTGATCGTCGTAATCCCGGTATTTATCCTCACCTTTGGGATCGCATGGAAATATCGCGCGAGCAACAAAAAGGCAAAATACACGCCTGATTGGGATTTCAATCTTTTATATGAGTCGCTCTGGTGGGGACTTCCATGCGTAATCGTGATTGCGCTCAGTGTGCTTGCGTATAAAAGCAGCCACGAATTAGATCCTTTCAAGCCTATCGAATCAGATGCAAAGCCGGTTAAAATCCAAGTCATTGCATTGGCTTGGAAATGGCTGTTTATCTATCCAGAACACGATATTGCTACGGTAAATTTCATTCAGTTCCCAGAAAAAACACCGCTTAATTTTGAAATAACAGCTGATGCGCCGATGAACTCATTTTGGATTCCGCAGCTGGGCGGCCAGATCTACGCTATGCCAGGCATGAAAGCCAAGCTGCATCTCATGGCCGATGCCCCAGGCTCTTTTAGAGGCTCGTCTGCAAACTTAAGCGGCGATGGATTTGCCGGTATGACATTTGTGGCCAAAGCTAGCTCTCAAGCCGAGTTTGATGCTTGGGTGCAATCGGTAAAACAGACCCCAAATCAGCTCAGCTTAACCGAGTATAATAAATTAACGCGGCCAAGCGAAAACAATCCAATCGCTTACTACCGGCTGATGGAAGAAGATCTCTGCGACCGGGTGGTGATGAAATATATGATGCCCATGCCAGAAATGCAAAGCAAGGAAGGTGAATAATATGTTAGGAAGACTGACCCTTCAGGCTTTTGAACAGGACATGATCGAGCATGCAGCTGGGGTTGGGATGCTGCTGGGTTTCCTTTTCGTCGTAGGTTATTTGACCTATCGCAAACGCTGGAAATGGCTTTGGAAGGAGTGGCTGACCACTCTCGATCCTAAAAAGATTGGGATGATGTATATGATCGTGGCTTTTGTCATGTTATTTAAGGGCCTGGTAGATGCCCTCATGATGCGCGCTCAGCAGGTCTTTTCTGTGGGCGATTCATACGGGTATCTCTCTGCTTCGCATTTCCAGCAGCTCTTTACCGCGCATGGCACGACCATGATTTTCTTTGTGGGCATGGGGGTCGTGTTTGGCTTTGATGAATCTGGTTGTGCCTTTGCAAATCGGCGCGCGCGATGTGGCCTTTCCTTTTTTAAATTCTCTGGGATTTTGGCTTTTTGCCAGCGGAGCTATCTTAGTCAACTTATCACTGGTCATCGGTAAATTTTCAGGCGCAGGATGGCTCGCCTATCCGCCGCTTTCAGGCTTAGAGTATAATCCTGGTGTGGGGGTCGATTATTGGATATGGACGGTGCAAATTGCCGGCGTCGGGAGCTTGATTTCGGGCATCAACTTCTTCGTGACGATTTTTAAGATGCGCTGCCCAGGCATGACTCTGATGAAAATGCCCATCTTTGTTTGGGCGGCGTTGGCACGCTGGTCCTCATCATTTTTGCCTTTCCGATCTTGACGGCTACGCTTGCCATGCTTTCTTTGGATCGCTTGCTCGGCATGCACTTTTTCACTCCAGGTTTTGGCGGCAATCCCATGATGTATGATCAACCTCATCTGGGCTTGGGGGCATCCTGAAGTGTATATTCTATTTCTACCGCTTTTGGGGTCTTTTCTGAAGTGGTGGCTACTTTTTCGGAAAAACGACTGTTCGGCTACGTCTCCATGGTCTGGGCGCTTGGACTGATCACGCTGTCTTTCGTTTATCGTCTGGCTGCACCATTTCTTCACCATGGGCGCCGGCGCCAATGTCAACGCCTTCTTTGGCATCATGACCATGTTTATTGCGATTCCCACAGGTGTCAAAATCTTTAACTGGCTATTTACAATGTATAGAGGGCGAGTGCATTTCACATCACCGATGCTCTGGTTTTTAGGCTTTGTAATCACTTTTACAGTAGGCGGCATGACGGGCGTTTTAATGTCTGTACCCCCCGTCGACTTCCAAGTGCATAATAGCCTATTTTTAATCGCTCACTTCCACTCGGTGATCTTGACGGGGTGCTGTTCGGATTTTTCGCTGCCATTACCTACTGGTTCCCTAAAATTACAGGCTTTACACTTAATGAGAGACTAGGCAAGTATGCCTGCTGGTGTTGGATTGTCGGTTTCCTTTTGGCCTTTATGCCGCTCTACATGCTCGGCTTCATGGGCGCGACAAGACGCCTTGACCACTATGAAGCGGAAACTGGTTGGCATCCTCTATTTATCGTGGCTGCTGCAGGCGTGTGCATCATCGCCCTCGGCATGACCTTTCAAGTTCTGCAGCTCATCGTCAGCATCAAGCGGCGCAAAGAGAACTTGGATACCTCAGGCGATCCGTGGAATGGCAGGACTTTGGAATGGTCGACCGCCTCGCCTCCTCCGCTTTATAATTTTGCAATCGTACCGGAAGTACACAGCCGAGATGCCTTTTGGGAAGCCAAGCAAGAGCAGAAAAGGCATCGGCCTTCAAAGCCGGTCTATCACGATATTCACATGCCTAAAGATAGTCCGATGGGGCTCTTCATCGCTCTCTTTGGCTTTCTCTTTTGTTTCGCGGTGATCTGGCTCATCTTATGGCTCGCAATCGTGAGTTTCGCGGGTGTGCTGGCTTGCTTGATCGTACGTTTATCGAGTGACGATATCGATTATTATCTGCCAGCCGCGGAAGTAGAAGCAATTGAAGCAAAAACCGCAAATCGAGGAGCGAGTCCATGGCCGATTCAATAGCCCTCAGCAAAGCAAACGCTCACGATCCACATCAAGAGGTCTATTCTAGGACCGTGTTTGGATTTTGGGTCTATCTGATGACCGACTGCCTCCTGTTCGGCACCCTTTTTGCTACATATGCTGTCCTGCACAAAGGTACCTTTGGAGGCCCTTCTGCAAAGGAGCTGTTCAGCATGCCCTTTGCCTTAACCGAGACCATGATCCTCTTAGTCAGCAGTTTTACTAGCGGTCTTATAGGTCTGGCAGCGCAGCGCAAGCAGACGAACAAGGTCATCGCCTGGATCATCGTCACATTCTTGCTTGGCGCAGCTTTCGTAGGCATGGAGCTCCACGAGTTCCACGACCTTGTCCAAGAAGGCTACAGCTGGAGAAGAAGCGCGTTTCTGTCTGCATTTTTCACCCTTGTCGGCACCCACGGAACACACATTACATTTGGACTCATCTGGATGCTCGTGCTGATCCCGCAAATTTTATATCGCGGACTTACCTTATCGACGCATCGAAGGCTGGCCTGTTTTAGGATGTTCTGGCACTTCCTCGACGTTGTCTGGATCTTCATCTTTACAATTGTCTACTTGATGGGAGCGCAGTAATGAAAACACATAAATCGCCCACCGATGTTTTGCCTGCAGAAGAAGAGCATGCATCCCTTAAGGCTTATCTCATCGGCTTTGTGCTGTCGATCGTATTCACCTTGCTGGCGTATGTCTTAGTGGTAAATCATGTGCTCCAAGGGTGGGTTTTAGGCGCATCGATCGGTCTGCTCGCCCTACTTCAAGCAACTGTTCAGATGATCTACTTTTTACATCTAGGAAAAGAGCATAAACCGCACTGGAATACACTCTCCTTTTTTTTCATGTTCTCGGTTCTCGTAATCATCGTTTTAGGCACGCTCTGGATCATGTATAGCTTGGACTATCGTGTGATGGAAGCGATGGACATGGATGCCATGATGCGCCACAAGCCAGGGAATTAGCCTTGAGACAGTATTATCAGCTCACCAAGCCGGGAATCATTTATGGCAACGCGATTACGGCAGCTGCCGGATTTGTACTCGCTTCCAAAGGGCAGATCGACTGGCGGCTCTTTTTAGCCACTCTTATGGGTTTATCGCTGATCATCGCTTCTGCCTGCGTATTCAATAACATCATGGATAGGCATGCCGATAAAATGATGGCGCGCACCAGAAATCGTCCGCTTGTAAAAGGCACGATCTCGGTGCGAAATGCCATGCATCTTTGCCGTATTGCTCGGCATCTTAGGCGCTCTCACGCTGGCTTTTCTCACCAATCTGCTAACGCTGGTTATCGCACTCGCAGGTTTTACGGTTTATCTGTTCGGTTACACGATTTGGAAATACCGCACGCATTACGGAACGCTCATCGGAAGCGTTGCCGGCGCTGTTCCACCCGTAGTCGGATACTGTGCGGTGAGTGGGCGCATCGACGCCTGTGCGCTAATTATCTTTGCGATCATTGTTCTCTGGCAAATGCCGCACTTTTTCGCGATCGCCATGTTTCGACAAGAGGATTACTCTGCTGCCTCGATTCCCGTTCTACCGATCACAAAAGGCTCTCGCGCCACAAAGATCCAAATGCTGCTCTACGTGATGGCCTTTACCGTTGCCGCCGCCATGCTCTTCTTGTTTGGTTACACAGGATATGTATATCTGGCCGTATCACTTCTCCTCGGTTTGGCATGGTTCATGCTCTCTCTCAAGGGTCTCAAGTGCGACAACGATAAAATCTGGGCGCGCCAGATGTTTCGCTTCTCACTTGTGGCGGTGACGACTCTCTGCATCATGATGTCTGTGGGTTAAGTCTAAACAACAAATGGGAAGAAAGAAAAAGAACAGGATGGACAGGATATACAGGATAGGGCGAATAAATTCATCTTTCTTATCCTGCCTATCCTGACCATCTTGTTATTTTTATCTGCCTGAAGCGCCTTCATCCCGGTCGTTCACGGCCGGGATGAAGGCGCCCCTCATACATTTAATTCTTGAAACTCGTAAAGACTCTACTTAACATATCCGCATGATCCTTAGAAGAGCTTTTAAATATAGACTCTGTCCTACAGTTGCACAACTTCCATTGTTCTTCCAGTTTGCTGGAGCGCGCAGATGGATTTTCAACTACGGCTTAGAGCAGAGACAAAAAGCCTACACCGAGAACCAAAAATCTCTCTCTAACTTCGAACAAAACAACGCCCTCATCCAGCTCAAAGAGAACCCAGAAACCTCTTGGCTCAAAACCATCCACAGCCAAGTCCTCCAACAAGCATTAAAAGACTTAGACCGTGCCTTCACTAACTTCTTCAGAAGAGTTAAAACCGGAGAAAAACCCGGCTACCCAAAATTTAAGAAACGCGGAATAGGGGATAGCTTTCGCTATCCCCAAGGCGTCAAAGTAGAAAATAACAAGGTCTTCCTACCCAAGATTGGCTGGCTAAAGTTCATCAAGACCCGCGAGCTAAAAGGCACCCTCAAAGAGACTACCATCGTCCAAGAAGGAGCACACTGGTACATCTCCTTCTCCTGCGAGTGGGAGCAGGAAGCCCCCACACCCGCACCCATCGACCCAGAAAGAGCTGTCGGCATCGACCTTGGCCTTACCCACTTCGCCACCCTAGCCTGTGGAACCAAGAACTTCCACGTCACCGTTCCCAACCCTCGCATCCTCAAAAAGCTACTTCTCCAACTCCGCAGACTATCCCGCCAGCTCTCCCGAAAAGCCAAAGGCAGTCAGAACAGACTCAAAGCCCGACTCAAACTTTCCAAACTCCATGCCCGCATCAAAAATTTCAGACTTAACTTCGTACATCAGCTCTCGACACAGATGCTCAAGAACCACGACATCTTCTGCATCGAGAGCCTAAATATCTCCAACATGCTCCAAAAAAGCACAAGAAGCCTTGCCAGGTCTATCACCGACGCAGGCTGGGGATACTTTTTAAACTGCCTTAAATATAAGGCAGAAGAACTCGGAAAGCACATCATAGAGGCGGGACAGTATTTCCCCAGCACACAGCTCTGCTCCACTTGCAACCACAAGCAGAAGCTAGAGCTCTCCGTCCGGGAATACCACTGTCCTAATTGCGGACTTACGATCGACCGCGATTACAACAGCGCCATCGGTCTCAAGGCCGCCGGAATGACGGTCTTAACAGCCTGTGGAGCTACCACGAGGTAGCGACGAAGCAGGAATCTCTCGCCCTTAGGCGAGAGAGGTTCAAAAAGACCCAAACGACATAATTTTTTCTTGGCGAAATTATGCATGTCGTCTACCATCCAAAATTTTACTTTCCTAGTGTTGGAGAATGCGTGTGAAAAAAGCCTGGTTTTTACTCTCTATCCTACCCACAATGGCTCATGCTGGTATCTTTAAAGCCAAGGAAACACAAAAGCCCCCCGTTAAAGATGTTAATCCGGCGAATAGGACAGATCAGATTCAAACGCCTTCCGGAAATTTTAGAATAGCAGAGAAGGAATTAGGGTTCTTTCCCATCGCTGATGCGCTCTACTGGATCGCTTCTGAAAATGGGCTTTCTCCATTTGTGCGCGCCTCGGTGGAGTCTAATGGAGCTATAGGGAGCTTAGGATTCAGCAGTGCATCTAAAGAGAAAGTAAATAACTTAGATTTTAAATGGAATTGGGGCTGGCGCGTCGGCTTAGGATATTCTATTCCGCACGATCAGTGGGATCTCTCTTTTGCATGGACTAAGTATCAGGGCAGGGCGCATAAGAGTGTGGCGGTGCCATTCACTGGTACTGATACTGGTACTGGAAGAGCGATTCCGGGAGATCACATTTTTCCCTCCTGGTCAATCCCCGCTCCTGCTCTCAGTGCTCTTTCCGGCAATACCCCCTATCTAGTCTTAACTCTAGCTGCCAAGTGGAAATTACACCTCAACCTCTGCGATTTAAATTTAGGCCGAAAATTTTTTGTCAGTAAGTGGTTAACATTAAGACCCAACGTAGGCCTGCGAGGTGCATTTATCGAGCAAAGATATCAGATAGCCTATACTGGTTTAAATACAAATCCCGATGCACAATCCACCACGACTATTGCCGACGCTGTTCAGATGAAAAGTCACTTTAGAGCCGCTGGCCTACTAGCAGGACTGGATACTCAATGGGGACTTTTTAAAAGAGTTAGTCTTTATGCTAACGCAGATCTCTCTCTTTTATATGGTAGTTTTCGTGTAAGACAACGCGAAGCAGCAACTGGAACTAATATCGGTCGGTTTACTTCTTCCGGTGAAAGTGATGCGATTCAAATCAGTGACCACTTTCATAATCTCAAAGCGATCACCGATTTAGCCATTGGGCTCAGCTGGGATCAATACTTGGCAAACGGACGGTTTCATTTAGGCTTGCACGTCGGCTGGGAACACCATCTCTTTTTTGGCCAGAACCAGTTCAAGAAGTATATCTTAGATGCAAGTTTAATTACTAATGTACCACAAGTAAACTATGTGGCTTTGAACCAAGATCTGACCTTGCAAGGAGGAGTAGCAGGAATTCGCTTAGACTTTTAAGGTCTCAGCTTCGTTCAGGCGCTCGAAAATGAGATCGGCTTCATTCTCGTCGATCATCACGAACCGATTTAAGCTCTCTTCATAGCAATAGACATCAGCGTGGGCGATATCGAACCACCAACCATGTACGCGCAGCTGCTTTTTTTCCACACGCTCGCGCACGGTCGGATAGCTCATGATGTGCTGCATCTGTTCGAGCACGTTGACCTGAGAGATCTGATTATGCTCTGACAGAGAAGGATCGAGGATAAACCCTTTTTTCACCTTATCAAGCGAGTTTTTTCCAAATTTTAGCCAAGATTTGAGATGCGGACAGCAGAGATTATCTAGGCCGCCCGCCAAAGCTTGAATCGCCCCGCACTCAGAATGTCCACATATGACGATGTCGGAGACATCTAACGAGCTCACCGAAAACTCGATGGCGGCAGGCACACTGCTCTCTTGAATATCTGAAGAAGCCGGCGGGACCATATTGCCGATATTTCGCACTACGAATAGATCCCCAGGGTTAGTAGAAGCGAAAAGGTTTGGGACCACTCGGCTGTCGGAGCAAGCGATAAACAAAACGTCCGGTTTTTGGCCGAGCGCAAGCTTGGCAAAGAGATCCCGGTTCTCTTCGGTAAGGCCTTTCCTAAAATCGACGATTCCTTGAAGCAATTTTTTCATTCAGAATATTATAACCTATCTGAACATTTTTCGTAACAAGCTAACAATAAGCTATTTGCAAAATACTTCACCGTCTTTAGGCTGCTTTTCTTCTGCTTCCTGCAGCTGAGGCTTTGAAGAACGCCAATAAATCCGCGTTGATCTGATCTTTGAGCGTCGAGCACATGCCGTGTGGGGCGCCTTTGTAGACCTTGAGCTCTGCATTTTTGATCAGTTTAGCCGTGAGCATACCGGATATGTTTATCGGCACAATCTGGTCGTCATCGCCTTGCATGATGAGTGTAGGTACATCGATTTTTTTGAGATCTGCATGAAAGTCGGTTTCAGAGAAGGCCTTGACACAGTCGTACATCGCATTGATGCCGCCATGCATGCCTTGTAGCCAGAATGCGTCGCGCAGGCCTTGCGAGACCTTGGCGCCTGGCCGATTGGCGCCATAAAAGGGTGCGCTGAAGTCTTTGAGATATTGTGAGCGGTCCTTTTGAATGCCTTCTCTAATCTGATTGAATACTTCCATAGGTACGCCCTTCGGATTTTTAGCTGTCTTGACCATGAGAGGTGGGATGGCGCTGATCAAAACCACCTTGGCCACGCGCTTGGAGCCGTGTTTAGCGATATAGCGCACGACTTCGCCGCCGCCGGTGGAGTGTCCCACATGGATCGCATCTTTCAAATCGAGAGCTTTGGTGAGCTTGGCCAGATCGTCCGCATAAGTGTCCATATCATTTCCAGTCCAAGTCTGCGTAGAGCGGCCATGGCCTCTGCGGTCATGCGCGATGCAGCGGTATCCCTTAGCTGCCAAAAAGAGCATCTGATCTTCCCAAGCATCGGCGCTGAGCGGCCAGCCGTGGCTAAAGACTACTGGCTGTCCCTTGCCCCAGTCTTTGTAATAGATCTTGATCTCACCCTTTTTGTCTTTTCCGACGTTGATATGGCTCATAAATCCTCCGTTTTCTTTCGACTTAACATATGAAGTCGAGGAGATCAACAAATAACCTTGTTTTGAAGTGCGCAACCGGCAAACACGTCCAAGAGAGATTTGATCAGCTTTTGCACAAGCTGAGGGAGGTCTTTTCTGGGGCCCAAGAAACGACAAGTAATTATTTTAATCTAACCGTCTAACTAGTAATTCAAACAAGTAATAAATTTAATATATAAGTTAATAAATAAATTTAATTTATTTAATATTAGAGGTTTAAGTATATATGTCTTATAATATTTACTAGCTTAACTAATGGGGTTAATAATGAGTTATACAAGTTTAACGCAAGCTTTAGTAAATCCAGTCGCAGCAAAGGCTGATAAATGGGCAGATACAAATTTAGCAGATGAAGCAGATACAAATTTTGCAGATGAAAATGATTGCCTTTTTTCTCAAGGTCTTTCCCGAGCAGCGTACTTCTCGACTGTGCCCTTATCCATATTCACTGGTGCTATTGATACACTGGTTGGAATCGCCGGTGGAATTGGCCTATTTTGCTCAGCTTTCATCACTAAAGACGTTAAAGAAGTTCGAAAGTTTGCAGCGACCTATCTAAAAGATGCATCAGATCTCTTAAAGGGTGTGCACGTCGGTCTAGTAAGGACCCTTAATCCACAAGCAGTTTTCACAGCTAACGGTCTTAATGGGCATGGGGTAATAACGATAATAAGCATAGGATTAATAGGATCTGTAGTCGAAGCATGTAGGGAATCTGAAAATCTATTTATACAACATGTAGCCTTGAGAGTAGCATTTGCAGCCCTCATAGCTGCCTTGATTGTAGCGCGTGTTGCGGATGTTGCGATTGGTCTGATTGCAGCGCTATTTTCGATCTTAACCGGCGGGATTTTCGACGAGCTTAATGATATCGCATCTAGGCAGCTCAAACTTCCTATATATGAGATGTTTATAATGCCTGCCTATATCGTCAATCCGTGGATTGGTAAACGATCGCAGGCGCAAGCTTAAAGGTAAAGCAGATGACTTACATCAGCGTGACACACACACTTGTAGATCCGATTGAGAAGACTGCTCAAACATGGGCGGATCTAGGAGCTCGGGAAAATGAGGATGAGGAAGAAAATCTTGCCTACTCCCGATGCGCTTATTTAGGCACGGTGCCCTTGTCGATATTCGCCGGGGCGATCGATACGCTAATTGGCGTTGGCAGTGGAATCGGCATGTGGTTTACAGCTTTAACTTGCGGTTCGAGCGAGCGACATGTGGTGGTTAGAGAGTTTGCCTATAAACATCTCGAGAGTTCTTCGGGTCTTTTGAAGAAGGTCTATCACGGCTTAATCAAAACGGTTAATCCTCTCGCAGCCGTAAGAGAAGAACAGGGGTTTGCCGCGGGCCTGGTTCAGGAGACGTTTGTTCCAATAGCTAAGGTATGTACGCTATTTGGTAATCCATTCATCCGCTATGGAGCCTCGAGACTAACTTTAGCTATGATGTTTGTCTGTGCGCTTGTAGCTCGCGTAGTAGATCTAGCCATCGGAGTGATTGCAGCGCTATTTTCGATTTTAACGCGAGGTGAGTTCGGAGCACTTAACAATACTGCGTTAAGAAACCTCCAACTTCCCATCGGCGATCTATTTATCATCCCTACTGTCATTATCAACCCATGGGCATTCGATTAAAATATGACTTATGTAAACGTTACAGAAACATTCGTAGATCCAATTGCGTGCGCCGCTCATGAATGGTCGCATTTTGGCGAGACCAGCGATGAACAAACGTACTGGTCGTGCGGCGCACATTTAGCGACTTTGCCTGCATCGATCTTTACTGGCGCGGTTGATGCCCTCATTGGCTTGGGCAGTGGAATTTGTATGGTTTGCACGGCTTTTACCACCTACGAGTGCATGGGAGTAAAGGAGGTAGCTGTAAACCATCTGGAGAGCGCCTCTGGACTTTTGACGAGGCTCTATCTCGGCCTGGTCAGAGCCGCCAATCCCTTAACGCAATTTCCCGAAGATGCACTTGTCAGCTCTAATGGGTATGGGTTTTTATCAGGTCTGGTGATCGACTCTTTAGTGCCGGTGGCTGAAGCGTGCGCTGAATCTGATACGCTACTCGTACAGCATGGAGCCTCGAGACTGACTTATGTTCTAATTTTTGCTTGCATGCTCATCGCGCGAATTTTAGATCTATTGATTGGCGTGAGCGCCGCGCTCTTTTCAATTATCAGTTTCGGCAAGATCGAAGTGGTGAATAATATAGCACTCAGAAATCTTCCACTTCCCGTGATGGAACTATTTCATATTCCTTCGCTAATCATCAATCCCTGGGTGGCGCTGCCTGTGGAGAGCGAAAGCGAAGAAGAAATCTAAGCGCATCATTAAGAAAACGACAAAAAATTTCTTTGTTGTCGTTATTGTCCTTTTAGTCGTTAGTGTCGATTGAAATCTCTTCTAGTAAAAGTTGTTGCATTTCTGATGAAGATTCTGGATCCTCTTTGCCATGATAACTTACAAAGAGCTCTTCCGTTTTGTGTGGCAGTTCATGCGACAGCAGAAGTGGGTCTTTGTCTGCATCTTGCTCCTCGATTCCCTAGCATGGCCGTTGGATGCGCTGGTCTGGCCGTATATCTTGCACGTGGTAATTGATATCTTTACGCGTTACGAGGGGGATCGGATGGCCGCTTGGGAGGCGTTAAAAGCTCCGATCATCGGCGGGGTGTGTTTGGTCGCCTTTGTCGAGACGACATCGCGCACGATGGGCTTTTTGATGGCCAAGGGCGTGCCTAAGCTCGAGTCGGATATTCGCATGGCGATGTTCGATCATATCCAGCGTCACTCACCGCGCTATTTCAACGAGAGATTTGCGGGGAGTCTGGCAAACAAGGTCACGGATATGACGGCGCAAATAACTCTGATCTTGCATGAGCTGTTTTGGCCGATTATTCCTGCGCTCATGATGTCTATTTTAGGCACCGTCTTTCTCTGGTTTGTGAACCCGATCTTTGCCTGGATCTGGCTTGCCTGGCTCGGCGTTCATTTTACAGTCTGCTTCATGCTTACGCGTCCTTGCGATCTGTATGAGCATCGGCATGGAGAGGCGCGCAGCACGCTGATGGGGCAAATCGTCGATAGCTTTACGAATAACTTCGCAGTTAACCTCTTTTTCCGTTTTAAGCATGAAAGAAACGTGATTGCTCCTTCTCAGAAAGAAGAGCTTATCACAAACATCCAAGCGAAGACTTTTGTCGAAAAAATGCGCTCTGCTTTGTCATTTTTTTATGTGGCTGGCGCGGTTGTGGCTATGAACGGGGTTCTCATCTATTTGTGGATGCACAATCGCATCACCACGGGTCAGGTTGTACAAGTATTCAACACCGTGTGGAGCCTAGTTGTGATCATGTGGACTGCCAGCACGTCGCTGCCGATCATCTTTCAATCTCTTGGGACGATGAGACAAGCCTACGCCGTGATGCGCGATCCTCAAGACATCGGCGACAAGCCAGAGGCGAAAGAACTGAAGATCAAGTCTGGTGAGATCATCTTCGAAAATGTCTCTTTCCATTACGGAGAGAAAAAACTATTCGAAAATAAACATGCTCAGATCCGCGGTGGAGAAAAAGTGGGACTCGTCGGCTTCACCGGTGCAGGCAAGTCCACGTTTATCAATCTGATCCTACGCTTTTTTCCGCTGCACGGTGGAAGCATTTTCATCGATGGTCAAAATATTGACAGTATCACGCTAGAGTCTTTGCGGCGCCAGATCGCTTTGATCCCTCAAGATCCTGTGCTATTTCATCGCAGCTTGCGCGAAAACATCGCCTTTGGCAAGCCCGAAGCGACTGAGGCCGAGATCATGCATGCTGCCAAGCTGGCGCATTGCGATGAGTTTATACAGCACATACCCAAAGGCTATGAGGCGAAAGTAGGGGAGAGGGGTACAAAACTCTCCGGCGGAGAAAAACAGAGAGTGGCCATCGCGCGAGCGATTTTAGTCGATGCGCCCATCCTGATCTTAGACGAAGCAACATCTGCGCTCGATTCTGTAACTGAAAGGTATATTCAAGAGAGTCTCGATAAGCTCATGCAAAACCGTACGACGATTGTCATCGCCCACCGCCTCTCCACACTATCCCGCATGGACAGGATTCTGGTTTTCGACCAGGGCAGGATCGTCGAAGAGGGCACGCACGCCGCCCTGCTCGATAAGGGTGGCTTGTACGCGCGCATGTGGAAGATGCAAGTCGGCGGCTTTCTGCCTGAAACACCGAGGAGTTAGTAGCAGAACG
Organism: uncultured Chlamydiales bacterium; assembly: GCA_963709365.1. Taxonomy (GTDB): domain Bacteria; phylum Chlamydiota; class Chlamydiia; order Chlamydiales; family Rhabdochlamydiaceae. Next base: position 1,254,758 of record CAVPVU010000002.1, on the reverse strand, counting down.
TATGACAGCGGTCGAAGAGCACAAAACACCATTTGTTTTTTCCGCTTCTGCTCTGGAATTTGTAGCGACATCTACACCACTTGCCGCCCTAGGATGCCAGCTTGAGCCCCAACCGGAAGTTGTCATCGGCCAACCATTTCGGGAGAATGGGCGTATCTTCGTATTTGTAAATAGGACCATTACCCCTCTGAACTGTGCGCCTTACACGACTCCCATGCGTGAAGAAGTCGTGCCATCAGCACCTGCCTTGCCGGACTCCGTGTTTACTGATATGCGGGAGCTCTATTTTCTCAGGTACGAGACTCAGCAGATGCGCGCTCAATTAACCGCGGTGCCTAAGGATTTGACCGCTCATCAAATAGGTCTTGAAAGGGCATTATTTAAAGCAGTTGCTGAACAGGTCGCTGCTGCTCAGAAATCAGAGTCTGCGGCTGCTTCCGCCCTACTACCTCCAGCATCGCCGATCTTGATGGTTTCGAAAAAGTCAGCAAAGCCTACAGCTGTGGTCGTCACTTTTCCAGCTCAGGTTAAACGTCCGGTATTTATGAGATTTATCGTTCTTTCAGAGGCCGACATGCGTGCAGTTTCAGCTTGCCAAATGAAAGAAGATGCAGTGTGGGAGCAGCGGAAAACGTTAGCTTCTTTAGCGGTAGAAATGGAAAAACTCGTCGTGAAATTAGATCAGAAAACTTCAAGGTTAGATGCCCTTGAAACACAACTTAAAGAAGCGCGTGCAATTATAATGGAGCAAACAGAGAGGTTGAGAAGTGAGCGCAAGGAATTAGCTCTCAAGGTAGATAAACGAGAAGCAGTTAACCTCAGCAATCAAACCCTTATCGAGGCGCATATTTTAAGATTTTTGTTAATGAACTTGAATAGACATACTTACAAGCACAGGACAGAAGAGTATCAAAAAAAGCGCAAACAACATCAAAAAGCCGTGGACTTGCATAACGCTAAAGCTGAGGAATCAAGACAAAAAGTACGTGAGCATGAAGCAGAGCGTGCGCAAGTTGCCGCTGTAAAAGCTGATTTAGATGCAAAGATAGAAGCGATTCGCAACTCATTGGCAGACGCTCAAATCGTAGCTATTCCTGACGGTCGCAAAGGCTTAATGGTCGCGGAACCTGATTTTCTCGGCATTTTGGTTGACAGTCTGATCTTTGTAACTCGACCTCTCCCTTCTTCCCTTGAACTAGAGATAGTTTCCAGAAAGTTTCAGCCTCAGATCTGCGAAATCTCGCAGGTCGCCTTTGAAGCCTTAGCCACCAAACGCGCATTTACAAAAGACGAAGTTCGAGCTCTTTATGAAGCCCAGAGCGTTGCCGAGAGCGCCTCCTGCTTCAAGTGGCTCTGTTGCTAACAAGGAGTAACACAGCTTATTTCAAAGCCATATTTTGTTCTGCTAACAGCGTGACATACTTGGCTGTTCTTATCATAGAGGGTATATCTGCCCACTCTTCAGCAGTTGCCCTTTGCCCTCCTGGATCGCCGTGAAGCCCGATCGCTAAGCGGCCATGGGAGATCGGGATGATCATGTTACAGCATCCTTTTTCAGAGATTTCCGGTTTGTAGCCAAGCTTCACTGATATTTCTTCAGCGATTTGAACGAGTCGTGATTCTCTGGCTCCTGGCACTTGACCACCATTTAGGACAGTCACTGATTCCATTTCAAAGGGAATACCGGTCTCTTTTTCTACACAGCCGAGAATAGTTCTTACATCTGTCTCTATCTCGCGCACAATTTCACCTTTCATCGAGCGCAAATCTAGTGAAAACCAACCAGATTTGGGTTTGTGGTTATAGACGTCTCCGCTTTGGATAATCCCAATGTTAATGAATGTATCTTCATATTTCTTTGGATAGGGGAGGTCTAGAATGCTTTCGACCGCTCGTGCTATTCCCAAGTTGAGATTGGGAAGATTGGTTTCCTCGGTGTGTCCCCCGCTTCCTGTGGCCATGACCTTCCACCAATGTATAAATGGGGCGCCGTAAACAATCTTGTGACCATCTCCTAAGACTTCAACCCAAGCAATAGCTCGATCTTGCCACGATTCGTACAGTGCTTTCATTCCAATACAACCAGTCTCTTCCTGAGCTACCGATGCAAATACAATGTCATGTTCAGGGGTGATTCCGGCTTGTACTAGAGCCTCTGCTGCGAGAAGCATCGCGGCATTCAGTGATTGTAGCTCAGTCGCTGGCCCTACCACTCTTTCTTTGTCGCGATGGGGTGGGAACATACCCGTTTTTTGTAGCTCAGCAATTTCAGGTAGATCATCAAGCATAGTAATAAAAACGATAGCCTTGCCTGAGCGACCTTTGATTCGTCCGACCACATTGTATGTCACATCTACAGCGACATCTGTGAGTCCTATCTCACGCATTCTCTCAGCCACAAAAAGCGCCCGGTCTCGCTCTTCGCCTGAAGGAGAGACGATTGAGGCCAATGAGATCAGCGTTTCTATAGCGCGATTTTCAGAAGCATCTATCCATGTAAGGACAGATGTATCCTGCTGATGATGGAGAATAATCTTCGCTAAACGCCTTTCCATATCGTTGGCGAGTTCTGTCGAATGGTCCCAGACACCAACATCGGTATTGATTTGAAAAGCGATGGCAACATGGTATTTGGAATAATAGCGCATGCTGGACGTATAACCTGGAATTACCCCTCCATGACCAAGAGTTAAACCCTCGGGATTTTTCTCATCTATGACTACTCCAGCGCCATAGTAGACGCCAGGCCTGTCATTGCCGACCGGAACCGAGCGCAACAAATCATCTAAATAATCGACGTTCATGGCATTGCCTTCATACAGGAGTTTGGCCCACTGTGCGAGATCACGTGAAGTGCTGATCAAACCACCTCCAGTCCATTCAAACCCAGGATTCCACGCCATTAGGCCTGGGCTGGTAGTTGTCTTGCGAGGCAAACCGAAGTAATCAGGCGATGTATAACCTGCGGCCAACCCAGGGAGTTCTCGGCGATCGGAAGGGGAGGTCATCTTCAGATTGAGCGGACGCAGAAACCGTTCTGTGACCTCTTTGTAGTAGCTGTTTCCAGAGGCGGCTTCAATGACCAACCCTAAAAGAATGTATCCCGTGTCTGAATAGCCGAAGCCCTTGCCAGCTTCAAATAAAGCTGGTTGATCCAGGACAAATGCAATGACTTTTTCAGGTGGAAAAGGATTGCCAGGTTTACTCCAATCTTGGGAAAACGACCGAGCAAAACTCTTCATATGCACATAATCTGGTAATCCAGAGCTGTGAGTAAGTAACTGCCGAAGTGTGATCGCCGAATGGTTAGGCAAGCGCGAAAACCAAGCCCGATCGTCCAGCCATTTAGAGAGAGGGTCATCAAGATTTAGCTTGCCCTCTTTGGCAAGAGCAAGCGTTGTGGCAGCAACGAAACTCTTACCGATGCTTGCAGCCAACATTTGCGATTGAGATGTCATCGCTGTTTTAGCTTCAATATCTGCAAGTCCAATGGCAACCTCACCTGCCCTGCCATCTGAGAGAACGTATGCAACCGTCGCTCCAGGAAAACCGTACTGATTGCGAAGTAGATCAAGCTCACATTTCAATGATTGATTTATGGTCTGCTCATGATTGGTGGGAGATTGTTGTTCTGCCGATAGCTGAGTGGTCAAAGCAAATATAAATAAACAAATCTCTGCAATTTTTTTCTTCATAATTTCGAGATAGGCTCATCTTAATTAAAGAACATGCTTCTGTTTTTGAGAACAACTATGGATGCAACAAGCATTAAGAGGAGAGTGCAAATGCATTTAGTAAACTGCTCTGTTTTAAAAACGGTAGGGAAAATATTGATCATCGAATGAAATAAAATCATAGCAGGGATACTGCGATCATTTGTGTAATATATCCAGTTTGTCAAGATTGCAACCGGCAAAATGCTGACAAAAAAATTGATGACATAGACTGGGCCTAGGTCCCACAATCCGTGATGGTAGTAGCCTTTGATGAAAAACCATGGCAAGTGCCACATTGCCCAGAGAAAACCAAATAGCAGAGAAGTCGTAAATAAATTGAAGTTAGCCCTCAGACTATCCACACCATAACCACGCCAGCCTAGCTCTTCCAAGAAGGGTGCCAATACAAAAGGGATCACGATGCTAAGAACCTGCCATCCTTTCATGACATTGTACTCGCTTGCAAGTGCAAATTGATCAACCGATCGACCGAACAACAAAGACACTGCTGTCGCTAGATAAACGATAGCTGGCATTATCAGTACAATCACCGCAAGCGAACTTAGCTTAACTCTGAAGAGTAGCACTCTCTTCCAGAAGTCTTTAATCAACCCCTGATCCCCTGAAAGATACAGCATGATCAGAGCTGCAATAAAAGGAACGCACAACGCAGAAAGTCCAATCAGCTGCAACTTTTCCATTCCTTTTTTATGGCTAAAATAGGCAGCAATAAACCCAGGAATCCAAGTACCCAGAAATGTGATCAAAAAGAACTGAATCGGTTTGTACACATGCGCGGATAACATCACACCCTCTTCTTGTTTTATTCATAAAATTCTCGTACTCTAGCAAGCGATCGACCAACGGTCAATAAAAAAGAATGTTGATAGCTAATTCTTACATTATTGACGATACAAAGAAGTTGTCCTACACTTAAGTAACATGAAAAGAATTGTTAAAAAACCATTTGAGAGAAAAGCAGAAAGCTCCAGAAGAAGGGCTTGTAGAATTTCAACGACAGTCTCTTATACACGTTAGCTCACTTGGAAGTCGGCTACTAGTGTATAGAAAGAGTGGTGCCTGTTCCAATTTTATAAAATTGGTCTTGAAAAGCGTGGTGAAAGCGCTCGATGGCTAAATTGCCGGAGCAGTGGCAGGGCGCGGCGATTTGCACGCCAAGCGCTTTAAACTGATTCACGACCCTATCGATTTGGGCCTGCTTGTGCTTAAACAGATGGAATCCGCCCAGGACGAGATGGATGGGCTGATTTAGGCGTTTTTGAGCTTCTTTTAAGAGGCGCACAATGCCTGGATGCGCACAACCAGTTATAATGACCAGACCCTTCTGACTCTCTAAGATCAGAACTTGTTCGTAGAGAAGAAATCCACCTTTTAGGACCAGAGTGTAAACTCCCGTGTCTAGCGTTTTGAAATCCTCAATGAATTCGGCTCGGACGGTGGGTGAGAGCTTTTTCGAGGGGAATTTTTTGGGCAGAAAGAGGCGGCTGTTTTGCGAAAGTTTTCCGGCCAGCTCCTCGAGTCCTGCGACATGGTCAAAATGCTTGTGCGAATGTACGACATCGGTGATCTCTTCACATCGAATGCCAAATTTCTGAAGGTTAGAGAAGAAAGCTGACGCATCGGCTCCCGTATCGAAGAGGATTTTGCGTGAGCCGTATTCAACGAAACAAGAGAATCCCCATCCCTCCTGGAACCGCTCATCTGCCTTACAGTTGTCGTAGATGATTTTGATGTCGATTTTCTTCATTCCCAACAGTTTAAAATAGAGATGCTTATTCTGCAAGAAAGCGTAAAAATTATTTTAATTGTTAAAAGAGGACGGACTATGTATAATTGCGCTTATAGGGTAATCGATACCCTAAGAGAGATATTATGAAACAAAACATTAATTCATCAGCTGTTGTTTCTTCACGCATTCTTTGCGTCTCTCATTCTCATCATCACCATCATCACGCCTAATATTTTTTCGTTCGTTGTGCTTTAGCAACGTATGAAATTTTCGAGCCTTTTTATTTTTTATTAGTTGCTCATTTTGACAAGTTTTTATTTTAACCAAAAAACGGAGAATTTTATGAAATCGTTGAACAAATTTTTGAAGATTTTAGGGTGTTTGCTTCTCTTTTGTGGAAGCCTTGTAGCGGGCGAAACTAAGCTTTCCACCGAGACATTCACGGTGGGTACTACGTCGGGGTATGCCCCATACGTGAGCTTAGATAGCAAGGGAGAGTACGAGGGCTTTGACATTGATTTAGCGAAGCTGGTCGCGGAAAAGCTGAACAAAAAGCTCGTGATCAAAGATCTGGGAAGCATGCCCAGTTTGCTCCTCGGGCTCAAACAGAGAAAGGTAGATGCGGTCATCTGGGCGGTCTCGATTACTGAAGAGAGGCAAAAGCAGATGGAGATGATCTACTATCAAGGGAAGAAGGTCACCAGCATGCCCTTGTTGTTCTGGGGTAAAATCCCTGAAAATGTCAAAGGCCCTGAAGATCTGCAAAACGATCCGAAAAAGAACGTTTGCGTTGAGGCGGGTACTTATCAAGAACAGGTGATGAAAACCTATCCCGGTTTAGCGCTTAAAAATGTGGACAAAATTACTGATGCGATCATGGAACTCAAATTTGGAAAGTCCCTAGCCATCGCCATCGATAGTTCATTGATTCCTTTTGTAAAGCAGCAAAACCCGGAGCTAAAAGCTCTTTATTTTTCTTTGCCTGCTAGCTTGCAGTCATTAGGAAATGGCATCTGCATCAATAAGAGCAACCCTGAACTCGTAGCTCAGGTTAAAAAGGCCGTTGAAGAGCTTACGAAAGAAGGGAAGATTCAAGAACTAGAGAAAAAATGGAACTTGGACTCATAAACTTATGGATACCGATACCTACACTTCGCTTTTATCGCGCTCCTTGCCACTTCTATTAAAAGGGGTGGCAATGACCGTGCAGATTTTAATCTCGTCAGCTTCACTTAGCCTGACATTGGGATTGCTATTTGGGATCGCCTCTTGTCATAAGTTGCGAATTCCGCTGCTTTCGCCAGCGATTGAGTTTTTGACTTTTGTCCTGCGGGCGATACCCTTCTTTGTGCAGCTCCTGCTGGTCTATTTTGTTTTGCCAGATCTTTTAGGGTTCAATCTCGAACCCTTTCCGGCATCTGTGATCGCATTAGGGCTCTGCTCCTCGGGCTATGTGGCTCAAATGGTGCGGGGCGGTCTTAACGCGATACCTTCGATGCAATGGGAAGGTGCCTTTGCTCTGGGATTGAATACGCCTCAGAGCCTGCGATATGTCATCTTGCCGCAGGTGGGGCGAAATATTCTTCCGATGTTGAACAATGAGCTAGATTCGCTCTTAAAAAGCACGTCGATCGTGTCTTCGATAGGGATGTTAGAGCTGACCAGAATGGGCATGAATATTGTTTCTAGAGAGATGCAGCCAGTTGCCATTTATCTGACCGTGGCTTTTTTCTATGTCTGCATGTCTGCTTTATTAAATCTAATCACACGCACCCTTGAACGGAGGCTCCTCTATGTTAAAAATTGAAAATCTAAATTGCGCCAAAGCGCAAAAGAAAATCCTCAAGGGTTTGTCTCTGACTATTCCTAAAAATAGAGCGACACTGCTGCTTGGCAAAAGTGGATCTGGGAAGACGACCTTATTGCGCTGCATTGCGCAATTGGAGACCCAATATCAGGGAGAGATCTCCTACCAGGGGCAGTCAGTAAATAAGCTTACAGCTAAACAGCGCAGTCAAACCATCGGTTTTATCTCTCAATCCTTCTCCTTGTTTCCGCACATGAATATATTGGACAATTGCGCGCGAGCTCTAAGAGTTCTGTTTGGCGCTACGAAGGAAGAGGCTTATGCCCAAGTGAGGGAGATCCTAAAACTACTCGATATAGAAGAGCTGGATTTATCCATGCCAAGCGAGCTTTCCGGCGGACAACAGCAAAGAGCGGCCATTGCAAGGGCTCTCGCGCTCAATCCATCTTTTTTAATCTTTGATGAACCGACGTCAGCTCTAGACCCAGAGAACACAGAGCTGTTTTCGCAGGTGATTCAGCGACTTCTAAAAGCCGGGAAGGGAGTGATTATCGCCAGCCACGATATGAAGCTCGCTTCTAAAGTTCTAGATCTGGTCTATTTTATAGAAGAGGGTCAGTTTATAGAAAACTATGATGCTCGTGTTGGAGAATCATTGCTTAAAGAGGGCAAGATCAAGCGCTTTTTGTCAGCTTTTTAGAAAAATTTTGCCGTTAGAAAGTGCCTTCTTCTTTTCGTTTTTTTGTCTCTTCTGGACTGAGAGACTCTTCTTGTTCGTAATATTGATAGTCTTCAGTGTCGCCTCTTGCATCTTCCGGCGTCAGGAATGGTTTTTTTAAGAAATCGCCACTCCCTTTATCGTGATCGAAATTAAGCGGCTTAGGATCAGCAGATTCTTTTTTCTTTTTTTTACGTGGCATACAAACTCTCCTTGTTTAGCTTTTTGTTATATGTAAACAAAGGGATAAAAAATCAATAAGAAAGGGCTCGACCCAGCTATTGTCTTGCAAAGCTTAGGTTTACAAAAACATCACGTTTTTTGTATATTGTAAACTATAAGAGAAAGTAAAAATATAGGTCTCTATCTATGAATAACTTAGGAATTCGACTTCAACAGGCAAGAAAAGCGGCTGGACTAAGCCTGCGCGCACTTGCTGATCTTGTGAACTTAAGCCATGCCGCTATCAAAAAATATGAAGATGGAGATGTCTATCCTTCTTCAGATATGCTCATAAAATTGGCAAAAGCTCTTAAAGTTCGTGTTGATTTCTTTTTCCGTCCAATCAAAGTCTCTCTTGAAAATGTAAAGTTTCGAAAACGAAAAAAACTAAATGGAAAAGCTGAAGAAGCAATTAAATTTGAGGTGATTAGTCAAATCGAACGTCGTTTAGAATTAGAGAATCTTTATCCTTCTTCTCCAGTGCCGATATTTGAACTTCCAGCTGATTTTCCTCAGAAAATTAATAGTCTTGAAGAGATAGAGTCAATTGCTGAAAAACTTCGTAATCATTGGAAACTGGGACTTGCTCCAATCCATGATCTTATTGATGCTTTTGAAAGTCAGGGAATAAGAGTGTTTATTATTGATACTGATGAAGAGCATTTTGATGGTCTTTCTACTGTCATCAATGATCAGCCAATCATTGTGATTAGCTCAAGATGGCCTGGCGATCGACAACGCTTCAATTTGGCTCATGAACTTGCTCATTACATTTTTATCAATCGTCTTTCTCCTAAATTAGATGAAGAACAAGCTTGTAATCGATTTGCAGGTGCTTTTCTATTTCCTCGTGAAGCTGTGTTTCAAGCAGTGGGAAAAGAACGTCGAGCTATTGAATGGCAAGAACTTCTTCTGCTCAAAGAACAGTTTCAATTAAGCATGGGAGCGATTTGTTATCGCCTTAAAGATTTGGGGATCATTCAAGAGTCCTATTACAAAAGCCTTGTAATTCGTTTCCGACAGAAAGGATGGCATCGGAAAGAGCCTGGATTAGAAATTCCTTCAGAAAAAGCTCATACCTTTAACCAAATGCTATTTCATGCTCTTGGTGAAGAATATATTGGGGAACCAAAAGCCGCAGAACTGTTATCCTGTTCTCTCACTCAATTAAAAGCTCTTCGTCAGGTGCAAAACGCACATGCTCTTACTCATCAGCGATGCTAATATCCTACGATATCCATATGGTCCAACAAAGACAGTGCCTCTGGCTTTGAGAATCTCGCCTTGGATAGTTTGTTGGTTAGGGGATTGATCGAGTAGTTAATTGCTCCGAGGAAATTGGACTTACTCAAATTTGCGTTGTGAAAGACGCTTCCGCTCAGATCTGATTTGGCAAAATCGGAGCCAGTGAGATTACACTCTTTGAAGTCGGTGTCGCGGATGGTGCATTCGTGAAATAGCCCATTTTTCAGATCGAGGCCGGAAAAATTGGATGTGCCAATTAGGCATTCCTTGAATCGCATTGTCAGAAACAGGGGATTACATTGCGAAAAATCGACCCCGACCAGCTTGCAATTTTCAAAGTCTACTTCCTGCAGCCGACATCCCGCCAGTTTGACGAGGCTTAGATTGCAATGGAGAAATCGACATTCTGAAAATCTGGAATTGGAAAAATCCGCCTGGCTGAAATCGCAATGCTCAAATGTTACAAGGTTGAAGGTTCTCTGCTTGAGATCAAATCCTACGCAAGATTGCTTCTTCAGCGTTTGATTTTCGAACTCTTTCTTTTGCAACAGATCCATTGTACTCTTCGATGATTTTTTTATCGTTCACGACTGCTCTTTGAGATCTAGGGCAAAGTGGTGGGCAATGATTTTGAAGCCATGGTTTAGATAAAGCCGATGTGCATCATGGCGCTGTGGACCGCTGTCGAGGTGAACCTGGTCGCACTTGGCCTTTTTTGCTTCATCGATCACCCATTTTAAGAGCTTGGAGCCGTAGCCATTTCTTCGCGTCGCGGCAGCCGAGACTAAGTCATCGATGTAAATGACCTTTCCCCAAGCTAAAAGCTCCAGAAATCTGAATCCAGTCACGGCTTTTACCTGCGCGCCATCTTCAAGGAAGGCCAAATGGTACCCTCCCTGGATTTGACGCTGCACCTGCTCGATGAATGCCTGCTCTGAGGTGAGATGAGGCCGGAGCTGATGCACAACCTTGTGACAGGCGCGAATCTGTTCACTATCCGTTGCCAGCTGAATTTTGATTTCTATGCAATTTGTCAAGCTCATCGTTTTTCCCTCGCATTTGGGATGTTTAGATTTAACATAACGCTTTTTTCACTCTTTTTGGGTGAGCACGTGGCCGGTTGGCATGCCTGGGCTGATGATGATCATACGTGTGCGCGGTGAGGCCGCTTTTTCAAGCGCTGCGATATCTAAGCTCCATCCCGTGGGAGAAGGGATAAGGGAAACAAAGACAGTCACACCGCCAGCCAGCGAAATCCCGATCAACTTTAAGGGGTTGGCTTGCGGCCGCATGAAACCAAATCCGTTAACAGTCTCTTATGAATGGAGTTTCAGCCCATTAACGATTTTATCAAAATTTTTTCGATCTGCTCTTAGAGCAAGTCCGACAATTTCCAACTTGTCTGCTTCAACAACCTTTACTACTGCGCGATTATCTTTGTCGTTGTTGGTTGCAAACATACCCATGGTATAAATGGCCAACGGCACGCCACGGCTCAGAGCCCGACCGCGAGTGCGCTGCATGTGCTCAGAACTTGCTGCATAAACAAAGACAGGTTGTCCAAGAATGGGAAGATAGGTGTTTCCTGAGCCATCTGTATATTGCTCACCGATAATTTCTGGGCTTGCAGCAGCAATTCCGGCAACTAGAAAAGCTGTAACATTTAGCTTTTGCCAGGCTGCCAGGTCGTCTCTTACAATAACACCTATCTTAGTATCGTGCATGATGATAGGACTATCTTCCATTGTTTACCTTCTCTTAAAACAAATACAAAAAGAAGGATGGTACCCTCACACCTACACAAAAATCAACTAATCTATTATGCCGTGAGTATTTGTACTGAAGGAGAATTACTCAACTCTCAGGCGCTACAGCAAATCATCAATCGGTGCAAAATGCTTAGGGATTACAATCCTTATGCTAGTGTGGAAAACGAGTTTGTCTTTCGGCCAAAAGTAGATTTGCCAAATAGTCAAGTTGTGGTTCTCACTTTTTGCGCATGACTAAGTAGTTGCCAAGAATCACTAGCCCAATGCCAAGTAAGGTATGCGATGTCCACTGATAGCTTTCTGCAAAGAAAGAAAAAATCAGGGCCACAACGGGAAAAAATACAGTTGCATATCCAGCGCGCTCCGGGCCGATCCTAGAAATCAGGCTCAAGTAACAGAGAAAAGCGATAATGGAACCTGGGATAGCCAAATAGAGTAACGACCCCCAATAAACCCACTGGTTAGACACAGTAAATGGAATGCGCTGAATCAAAATATAGCCGCACATAATCAGCGTCCCGTAGCTCATTGCCAAGGCAGTTGATGGCACTAAACGCATGCCTCGAATATGGTTGATCCGAGAAACGATATTACCGAGAGAAAAAAGGAACGTCGCGACAAGGGCAAGACAAACGCCAACTAGAATTTTGTCCTGAAAAGAGATGTGGAACAGATCTTTGTAAAAAATGGTAACAATTCCGACTAATCCACAGATAGCGCCACTAAGAATTAATTTTGTCGGCTTGATCTTAAAGAAGAGGTAGTTGTTGAGAATATTGAATAATCCGACCAAAGAAAAAATCACCGAAACCAGACCAGAGATCAGATAGAAAGTGGCATTGTAAATAAAAATATAATTCAAGGAAAACATGCAGGCGCCGAGAAGTAACAAAAAGCCGTGGTTTTTTAAAGAAAATCGCAAACTTTTCTTCCAAATGATGCAATATAGCACCAGTAAAGAAGAGGCCAAAGCAAAACGGTAGAAAATGGAAACCGCAGGAGCTACCTCACCCAGTTGAAATTTGATGGCAAGCCAGGTAGACCCCCAAATAAACACGGTAACAAAATAAAGCAGCCAATTAACCATACAATTTTGGATTCGAATTGATCGTGATGCGAATTGTATACCGGAAAAATCCATTTAAATCAAGTTGAGACCGTTCCGGAACCTTTGACAAAACGTAGATGGGTCAAGTGCGTGACTTTCTTGATTTATTATTATGCTATGCTTTAGTACCTTTTGGCTATGTTAAACCATTCTCCTTGGCTTAATTTCGAAAGAATTTCGTGGCCAAGTTTGAAGACAGATCTCAACTGTGAAGTAGCTATTGTAGGAGCAGGCATTTCTGGAGTTGCTACTCTTTACTACCTACTTACATTTACTCAAAAGAAAGTTGTTTTATTTGAAAAAAATAGGGTGGCAAGCGGCGCTACCGGCTACAATGCTGGTCTTGCCATAGTTCATATAGAAAAGCCGGCTTCCGAGCTTATCGACATGCTCGGAAAAGAAGCTACCCGAGCAATTTTTGATGAACTTAATGAAGCCTGGGATTCCCTTCATGCCATCCACGAAGAAATCGGGTTTAAAGACAACCTCCTCTCTTTTCCTCACGCTGTCAACGGCTTTAATTCACTTCCGCTCTTTATCTCCTTTCTTAAGGAATTCCAGATTCGAGATGACTGGACTCACACCCATTGGCGCTATTTGGTCTCTGAAAACCTAAAGAAGGAGATTCCTGAAGAATTATCAACGATTATAGAGTTTGTCCCGCAGCAGACCATTTTAACAGCATTAAAAACCATCGATGAAAGTTACATCGCCGCGACGCTGTGCACCTCTTCCTTTCAAGCCAAACGCATGAATAGCGCCAGGTTTTGTTACAAACTTCTAGACTACCTCAAAGAGAAATTCGCGCACCGATTTTCTGTATATGAACATACGGATATCACCAGAATTAACATCTATAAGAATCATTCGGCTCTGGAACACGTTCATGGAAAGGTAACATCTCAAGAGGTCATCCTCTGTACCAATGCATACAAGCATTTTTCTATTTGGGATGGGATCAATGAAAAACCCGTTACCAAATTGCAAGATTCAATCACATCACGCATAGGATACATCGCGGCTTTTCCGAACGCTTCCCCTGAGCGATACGCCTTGGGTTTTGTTAATCAACATGAACCATTTAAAAATGTCCATTTTTGGTATTTTTCTCACGCCCCTCACGCAAGCCACGATCCTAATCACTCATGCGTAATTGGTGGACCTGAATTTGATTTAGATGTTTCCTGCTCTACAGAGCTGGTGAATGTTAAAGGAGCTGAGAGTTTAGAACTCTTTAAACATTTCCTCGAAACCACCTTTAAAAAAGCACCTAGCACGTTTCCTTTCTTTTGGCACGGCTGGATGGGCTACAGCCCAAACGGTCTCAGATGGGTAGGTCCCGATTCAGACCATCCTCATCTTTGGTACAACCTTGCTTGTAATGGCATAGGCATTGTTCCAGCGATTGCCGGAGCCAAAAGAATAGCTACCCTGATCAGATGAAACGGGTCTCTGTTATGAACCTTTATTTTTCGAGGGTGGCATTCATGCTGATTTTTGCGTTCAAGAGACGGGAGATGGGGCAGCCGGCTTTGGCGTCGCTCGCAGCTTCGGTAAAGGCAGCGGGGTCTGCGCCGGGCACTTTGGCTTTAACTTCTAGAAGGATCTCGGTTACGGTCCAACCTTTTTCCGTTTTATCCAGAGTGACCGTGGCGGTGGTCTCAATTTTTTCAGGCTTCATGCCCGCTTCGCCCAATTGTGCGGAGAGCGCCATGGAGAAACAGCCGGCATGGGCGGCGGCGATGAGCTCTTCGGGATTTGTGCCAACGCCATTCTCAAAACGCGTGGTAAAGGAGTATTGAGCATTAGACAGAGCTTTGCTTTCTGTCGAAATATTTCCCTTCCCGGATTTTAGATCTCCATTCCAAACAGCAGATGCTTTTCTCTTCATAATCAAATTCCTTCCTGTTTTAACTTCCTATAGAGATAGATAATCTCCATTGATTATTCTGGAGGAGCTTGGATTTTTTTGAGTTCCGAGTAAGTAAGCTCTTTGCCAGAAATTTTGGAAAGATGCAGTGCTGTTCCAGACAACATGTGACTGAATCCATTTAATGTTTTAAATCCACGTTCACTCATTTGTTGTAGGAAAAGCGTTTTCCAAGGAGTGTAGTTGGCATCAATAGCAAGTCCCTCTTTGGGAAAGATGTCTCCTTCCAGAATGGGTGAGCGAGAAAGAGCTTTAGGGTCAGTGCTGAACTTACCAAGACCGGTTCCATTATAAAAGATATCGAAATCAGAAAAGTCTGAAGGGTTACTTCTATCAAAAACTACTACTGAGACTGATGGACAAAGATTTTTCAGCAAGGAAGCAAGCTTGTCTCTTTTTTCTTTATCAAGATCAATAAGACCCACTTTTGTCAGCTTATGAGCCAATGTGCAAGCAATGGCGCTAGATACTCCTCCACATCCGAAGAATAGCATGGAATGTCCTTCGTATTCGAAATCCAGCTCTTCTCGAGCTCCCATTAAAAATGCATTTGCTTCAATATTGTCTCCAAATAGCCTGCCATTTATTTTACGAACTAGATTTACAGTTTTTATGGCAGAAGCAGCATCGGTCAGATCATCTAAATATTCGACGATAATTTGTTTATATGGATCTGAAACAACCAAAGATTGTAGATAAGGATTTGTTCGAAAAACATCTAGAAAACTGGCCAACTTTTCTCGATCAATCTTACCCTCTTTTAGTGGCAGTTCATAAGGCAAAAATTGACCTTCGATGTGAAAATGCGACATGACTTTGGGGTATATTTGAATTGTCATGGACTTTCTTAGGTAACCAGAAAGAATAAAATGGGTAGGCATCGTTATCTCTCGAAGCTCATTTAAATCTGACTGAAATAGAGAGCTCGATACGGGATTATGGCTCTCTCCTGCCTGTAGAACAGGAGCTAGTATCAACAACAAAATAAGACTGCGCATGCAATGACGTAACATCAGTATAAGGCAGATGCCTTCCAGATTAAAAAGTTCGTTTGATCTAACACAAAGTAGGTTCTTTTTCTTCGATTTTTGCTTCCCAAATACGCTTATGTAATTTCTGGTTAGCTGAGATCAGAGCTTTCATCGGCTCATCGTAAGCCAACTGGCTATCGCGATAGTAGCGCATAGCAGATTGAATATCTTCGATGCCCTTTATTTTAGGAGAATTGGCGCTGACAAATTTTCTTATCCAAAGAGCTCCTTCGGAAAGATCTCCGACCAGCGCGTCGCTTAACGATTCTACAAAGGGATGCACCCAATCTTCCACCGCCAGGCCTAAAATCGTGGTTTTGCTCTTGTGATAGTGCGTATCCTTAGGAGCAAGAGTAAGAACAGGGATGCTATGGAATTTGGCCCACATCATTTCAGCACCGACACCTAAACCGCGTCGGTCGCGCGCATCAACAAAAACCAGATCGCTGCAAAAGACCTGCGTCATATCGCGTCCAAAGACCGAACGCTGATCTGACAAGTTATCCGTACGAAAAGCTGGATTTAAAAAAGAGACCTCAAATTCAGGCAGGCTTTTTCTTAGAAAAGCCATATCCTCGTCTGTCCAAAAAGATTCATCCGCTTTCTCATGACCCTTTTTGATGCTTCCTGCGAGATAAATAGAAATTTTTGCGTTCATGGATTAAGACTTCGTCGACTTTTTAGGAACTTTGGCGCCTTTTTTGCGCGCTTCAGATAGCCCAATTGCAATGGCTTGTTTTCGGCTTGTGACAGTCTTTTTGCTCTTGCCGGATTTTAGCTTACCTTTTTTCATTTTATGCATGGCTTTTTTCACAGACGCTTGAGCTTTTTTTCCATACTTTGCCATATACATTCTCCGTCTTCTTTTAAGAAAAAACCATAGTATGAAACATTTTGCTCAATTAGTCTAGAATCAGAATCTCGGGCGTTAAATCGCTGGCAAAGCTAAATAGTCGTGCAGATAAAGCCTTGTAACAATGTATCCCAATGCTTGCAGCTTGCTGATTGAATTTTGCATTTTTTGTCTTATATGCGGTGGCGCAGTTTCCCAAAGATAACCGCCCTGTAGCTCAATAATAATAGCTGGTTTATTGGTTCGAATGGTAAGAACCATTCCATCTAAGACTTCTTCCTCAGATCTCTCTACATCAATTTTTATGAATGACACATTTTTTAAATTGAAACTGTCTATGGTTCGCATTTCAGCCACATCTCCACCACGGCCAATACCTGTACTGCCTTCGCTTCCAGGGTATGTCTCTTTGTCCATTTCAATCACTTGTTGTCGATCACCAATGGCAATACGATGACAAACAACATTCATAACTCCATTTAATTCGCAGTTTTTCTTAAGCTCTCTAAAATCTTCCGCTGCGGTTCGAATGCATAAACAGTTCCGTTTTCTCCCGCTACTTTTGCCATGGCTATTGTAAATGTCCCTATGTGTGCACCTATATCAAGAACTACGGTGCCTGGCTTAACATACTGATAAATTTTCTCAAGAACATGTGGTTCCCACATCTGTCCAGATCTTAAAACACCTTTAATCGAATCATTTCTATAAGGTTCGACGTAAAACTTGCCCTGTTTTGGTATTTCACAAATTATGTACTCTTCCCTCGGAAAGGAGCTTATGTACTGCGCTAATTCTACTGGGTCATCAACGCAGTTTGCGCATATAGAAGAAATCGCTAGCAAAAAACAGAACAATGGCTTTAGTGAAATTGACAGTATTCGCATGCGACATAAATCCTTTTGTTAAGGAAAGTCAGTTATCTGAGGATTCGATCAATGCAGCCTTCTCAAATTCCTTAATGGTTTCAAGGAAATGTTGCTCTACTAGGGAAGGAGCATCAAGCACTTGCTGTTGGTATTTGGAATATTCAACTCTGGCTTTATCAAGAGCCTCTTCATGGCTTATTTTCCCAGCATGAGAAAGAATATCCCGGGAGGCCATCCGTAGAAAATCATCAAGTTTGGCAATCCAATCTTTCATATACATGGGGTTGCGGCTTAACGCTTGCAGTTCGGCGAAATCCAAATAGAGAGATACGATCAGATTGAGGACTTTCAGCTCCTCTTCGTTGAGATAGTTCTTTGCAATTTCTGCGTCAGTCTTTCGCGGTTTCTTGCCTGACCAGGAGGTGAGACCCATGTTTGTTTTTTCAGCATTTGCTCGGGAATAAATGATTTCAGCGGCTGTATGGCCATGAGCTGCCCAGTGCATTTTGTTTTGCACGACTGAGAAAAACTGCTTTGAGTTTTCTGTTTTTGGGTCGTAGTCAATGCTTGTGGCATAGATGTCGAGGACTTTGCGCCAGAATACTTTTTCAGAGGAGCGGATGTCTCTGATCCTGGCCAAAAGTTCATTGAAATAATTCCCTCCGCCGCCTCGCTTAAGCCGTTCATCATCAAGTGTAAAGCCTTTAATCAAATACTCTTTCAATCTATTGGTAGCCCAGATGCGGAATTGGGTGCCTCTATGCGAACTGACTCTGTATCCTACTGAGATGATCACATCCAGGTTGTAATGCATCTACCTGATAATTTTTGCCATCCGCGGCAGTATGTCCGGAATTTCCGGACATACTGAATTTTCTTCTAATTCCTTCTCTGTAAATATGTTCTGTATATGTTCGGCAATCGTTCGTTCGTCTTTATCAAATAATTCACTCAGTTGCGCTTGGTTCAGCCAAACGGTCTCATCTTGAAGGCGCACTTCGATCTTGGTTTGACCATCCTCTGTCTGATAGAGCAACAAGGAACTGTCTGTAGGGATAACGTCCATCTTTTCCTTTGATTTTCGTTTAAGCGATTAGCATAGCTGTATTTAGAAAAAAATTCTACCTTCAACAAGATAAAAGTGTGGGGCAAGTAGGGATTGAACCTACGACTTTAAGCTAAAAAAGAGACCTCTCGCAATGAGAGATCCCTTTTCCTGAACAACTAATCTAGTCTTTGCGCTGATTGAGCTCAAGCTGCAAACCAGCTATAGGTCCTCCATTTTCTGTCTCAACAGACACTTTCAATTCTCCTGTGAAAAATTCTGAAAATCCTTTCCAGGTTTGCAAGTCAGTACTGAACAGAAAAGTTTCTCTCGCTTCACATCGAACATAACAGGTTTTTAATGCCTTAAGATAAAGTGGGGTTGTTGCTGCTGACTCTAATGCTAAGAATTGCCCCTTTAAAGCGAGCTTAAAAGGTAAACTAGCGCCTTCTGGACATTCAAGAATCAGGTCACTCATTTTTCCATTGGCGAAGTCCTGAATAACCCTATCGTTTAGATCGGATAGGCTGATAATTTGATTCTGTGACCATTCGGTTGCTTTAAGAGTGGGAGCCGCTATCAGCTGCGCTGATCCAGCGACTACCATTAACATACAACCTAACAATTTTGCATTTTTCATGTGTTTCTCCTTTGTTTATTTACTACACTTGTAGTAATTTGGTTTTAAAAAAAATTAAAAAATCCATAATTTCCCAAACAGCACGGATAACAAGCTGCAAATCAACAGTCCGAATTGAAGAGCTCTCCATTTTGCGTTTGGCTTGGCTCGTTCACTGAGGATTCTTTGCATTCTCCTCTTAAGCCATAATCGACGACCTACAAAAGGAATGGCAAGCGTTGACGGCATCTCTTTTGCTTTTTGGGCTGTTTTTAATACCGCTTCGGCTAATGCCAACGAAGAAATCCCAAAGCGATAAATCATCTCATCGGATGCCTGTTCTTGCTTTTCTTCTATCCTTTTTAGCCACCATCTAGACGGAATCCACCAAAATAACGAAGCTATGAATGAACAAACAAGGCGTAGGCCGCAATCTTTCCAATGGCAGTGGCCTAATTCGTGAGCTATTACAGCCTCAGTCTCTTCTGAAGATAAAGTAGTGGTTAAAGAGGCCGGAAAGAGAATCCTTTTTCCAACAATACAAGGCGAAGTAATCATGGTTGATACAGCAAAAGAGACCTGTTTCTTTTCATCCAAGCAGCCAAAGACGGGTTCAGATTTTCAAATGATGCTGGGCTGCTACCCTGCACGATCAATGAAATACGTTGCTTTTCTCGGAAAATATGGATCAGATGCAGAGCAATGGCTACGCCACTCCCAACAACTAGTAGAGAAACGATTACCTGAATCCAAAATGGGTCAATGGAAAGGGCAATGACATCAGCTATGCTAAATGTTTTCCCATTCTGCATGCTTAACTGGATCCCTGTAAGTGGGTTTAGCATGATTGAAAATTGTCTGGTTCCTGTTTCTGCTAAGAGTGGATTTACTCCATGCAAAAGTGCCCAATTTGAGAAGTGATAGAGGCAAAGATCTAAGCAGATTTTGAAAAAAGGTAGCACCTGGCAGATCACTTTCATTCTTGGGTGTTTTATCCTGAAAATGAGTGTGAAAAGTTCAATCAGGAGAATTGTTGTAAAAAAGGAAAGCGTGCTATTCACAACGATGTTAAACGCATAGGTCCAGTAGAGTTGGTGATCCATTATGACTTGCCTTTTCGTTTTGCTTGATCGATCAACTGCTCAATTTCAAGAAGTTCTTCTTTAGAAATGTCCTCTCCGGATTCAAGGAGGTAGCTGATCATGCGAGCTGAATTGCCTCCAAAGATCTTTTGTCGCCATTGTTCAAATAGGCTGTACCGCTTTTTTTTGGTTTGAAGAGAATAACCATAGGATTGACCTTCTCGCTCTCTATGTAGCTCTCCTTTGGTAACCAACCGATTCATCACTGTCATGATCGTGGTATACTTGTCTTCTCTTCCTAAAGCCAGTAGGACATCGCGAACTGTACGTACAGAGCCATCTTTTTGAAAAGCATTCAAGATGGCAAGTTCAAGTTCTCCAAAGATTCGTTTTCCCATGTGGTCCTCTAAAAACAATCACGATACTACAATTGTAGTAAACGTGCAAGAAAATTGAATTTTCATAGGAAGAACTTTTAGTTCTTTGCGTCAGAAAGTTTTTGCATTTCTTCTAAATAGAGTTCACCCGTGAGGTCAATGAGCTTTTTAGATACAAGCTGCTTGGCATTTTCGCTCGTTTGATATCTCAGTTTTGGGTGAGGATCTTGAATGATGTTATAGAGAAATTCTGCGATTTCTTGTGCAGTTTGGCTTGGAGAGAGGAGCTCAGGGTGAGCGAGTCTTTTCTCGATGTCTGTCCGGATGACATTGGTAATGGCTTGATAGGGATCGTTTGGGATCTCTTTTGTGCCCATGGGTAATTCAAAACGTGTTTGAATCAGACCTGGCTCAACAATGGAGACTGAAATGTTATATGGCTCAACTTCGATAGAGAGGGATTCGGAAAGAGATTCTACAGCTGCCTTGCTAGCTGCATACATACTACCGAAAGGAGGTGTCAGAAAAGCATTTATTGAGCTGATGTTAATGATATGTCCAGATTTTTGAGCGCGCATTGATGGAAGAACCGCTTGAATGAACCGGACTGCTGCAAAGAAATTCACTTCCATTTGATCGCGCATTTCCTGCTCGGTTAGTGATTCAACAGGGCCCACGACAGCGCAAGCTGCATTGTTGATCAAAAGATCGATGTGATTTTCTTTATCTAGGATTGTTTGCACAGCCTTTTGTACGGAACTTGCATCCTGCAGATCTACTCGTAGAAAATGAATATTCTCATGCGTTTTTGGAAAAGGATTTCGGCTTGTTCCGTAGACGGTAAAACCATTTTTTGCTAGGTGTTCTGCGGTTGCAAGACCCACTCCTCGAGAAGCACCGGTAATCACAACTACTTTATTTTGTTCAGCGTGTGCAGAAACAGGATGAAACATAAAGATAGTTGCCAAGATAAGAAACATGGAGAAAATCCCATAGGATAAACGCGGTGCTTTCTTTCGAGAGTGCTGGGTCAATCTGGCGCTAATATCCATGTGAAAAAAATATAACAAGCTTCTAGTAAATTAGGGAAGCTGAAGCTATGCTTTATAGCATAAGCACATGTAATGGGTGGAGCAAGGATGAATCGCGGCATCAATGATAGTTCTGACGCTAAGACCTCGAAAGCTCTTGTGACGCTTAAAACTGAACGGCTTGTCTTGCGCCCTTGGAAGAAGAGCGATTTGGAGCCATTTGCGAAGCTCAATGCTGATCCTCGAGTGATGGAGTGCTTTCCATCTCTTTTGACCAGACAAGAAAGCGATGCCCTTGTGCAGAGGATCGGCAAGCAATTCAAAGAGCAGGGTTGGGGCCTTTGGGCTGTTAGCGCGCCGAATGCGGACTTCATCGGCTTCATTGGACTTGCGCAGGTGAATTTTTCGGCGCATTTCACGCCTGCCGTGGAGATCGGTTGGCGACTCGCATATGAATTTTGGGGCAAAGGATATGCCACAGAGGGTGCCAAGGCAGCGCTTCGGTTTGCTTTCGAGACGCTGCATCTCAACGAAGTTGTCTCTTTCACCACCGTGCAAAATATGCGCTCTCGCAAAGTGATGGAAAGACTTGGCATGCATCACAATCCTGCCGACGATTTTGATCACCCAAAATTGCCTGAAGGGCATAAGCTTAGAAGACATGTACTCTATCGCTTGAGTAAAAGCGAATGGCAAAAATAGGAAAATATTATGCGTAATGTTCATCTGCGATTTTTAAGTTTGTTTTTTCTGGTTGGTTCGTTTTTGCATGCGGATGTGCAGGATCCGTGGAAAGGCGATGAGTATGCGAAAAACTCGGAGTCGCAGAAGGCTTCCGCAGAAGATTTCATGCAGCAGGTCAAATTCAAAGGCACAGAGATTATCCTCGATGTGGGCTGTGGCGATGGCAAAATCACAGCGGCGATGGCGCGCGCTGTCCCGCATGGATCTGTGATTGGTGTGGATATCTCCACATCGATGATTCAAGCTGCAAAAAGCGCGTTCTCTGAGCAAAGAAATCTCAGTTTCACTGTTGAAGATGCGGCTAAGGTAAATTTCGAGCGCAAGTTCGATCTCATCACATCTTTCACAGTGATGCAGTGGGTTCTAGAACAATCTCAAGCGTTACAATGTTTTGAAAAGGCCTTAAAGCCAGGAGGCAGGTTGTGGATTCAGATGCCCACCGAGCTGCCTAAGGCAATGCAGCAAGCCCTGGAAAAAACCACCACAAGCGAGCGTTGGAAAGAATACTTCACACAATTTTCGCCTGCTTGGCGCTTTTATCAACCTGAAGAGTATAGAGCGCTTCTCGTGAAAGGTCGTTTTACCCCTACACGTTTAGATGTCACCACTAAACACGAGCGTTTTCCTTCAAGGGCTGTCTTCCACGGATTTCTAAAACAATGGTTTCCGTATCTGAGACCGCTGCCCGCAGAGCAAAAAGATGCATTCCTGAACGACCTGCTCGATGCATATCTGAAGATTCTCCCAGCAGACGAACAGGGCAGAGTGAGTTTCATCGTCGATCGCTTGGAAGTCGAAGCCACAAAATAAATAAAATGCGGAAAAGTTGATCGAACATTTCTGAAAAAATGACTGGATAGGTATCTCTGTTTTTAATATGCACAATATCATGTGGCAGAAGATACGCGTCTTTCTTAAAAATTATCCGATACCTGTCTTTGTTCTCTTAGGCATTTTCCTGGGTGTATTTTTCCGCTTTGCTTTGCAGAATCATATTCTTGCGCATTGGGTCTGGTTTATTACTTTGGTCATAGGTGGGCTGCCGATTCTTTATAGCACTGTTAAGGGAATGTTGAAGGGTAAGTTCGCTTTGGATGTGGTTGCCATGCTTGCAATTGTTACAGCCGTTATCCTAGATGAAGCATTTGCAGGATGTGTGGTTGTTTTGATGCAGTCTGGCGGAGAAGCGATAGAGGACTTTGGTTTAAGGAGAGCCTCTTTTTCTCTTGCAGCCCTTCTTGCTCGCGCTCCTCGCAGCGCGCGTCGCAAAAAAGATGGCCAGCTGGAAGAAATTGACGCGCAAGAAGTCAAGGTTGGCGACATTCTTATCGTCAGATCCGGCGATCTCATTCCGGTCGATGGAACCATAATATCAGGCACTGCGGAAATCGATGAATCGGCCATCACAGGCGAACCATTAGCGTGGGATAAAACGATAGGCGATAAACTCTTGAGCGGTAGTGTGGATGTGAATGGCGTCATCGAGATGCTAGCCGACAAGGTAAGTCAAGAGAGTCAATATGCCAAAATTGTAGAGCTTGTTAAGAAAGCGCAAGAAGAAAAGGCGCCCATCCAGCGATTAGCGGATCGCTATGCTGTTTTTTTTACCCCGTTAACTCTTATTATCGCTGCCATAGGTTATTTAATCACCCGTGACGTGACCACAATTTTGGCGGTTCTTGTCGTTGCTACGCCGTGTCCTCTAATTTTGGCTACCCCTCTTGCAGTTATCTGCGGCATTAACCGTGCTGCAGATGCCGGTATCATCGTCAAAGGCGGCGCGCCTCTAGAGCAGATAGCCTCGACGAAAGCTGCGCTCTTTGATAAAACCGGTACAATAACCTTCGGTACACCCTTTGTAGAGCATGTTGTAGCCGTAGAAAATGAGACAGCAGATGCAATCCTCTATCAGGTTGCCAGTCTTGAACAGTATTCTTCTCATTCGATTGCAAAATCAATTGTGAGCAAAGCTCGTGAGAAATTTACTACTCTTGCTTTTCCGCAAAATTTTCGAGAAGTTTCAGGTCAAGGCGTTGAAGGTGACGTCGACAGCCACCATTATCGAGTGGGGTCGTATCGCTTTCTGGAAGAAAGTGTAGGAAAAGGATGCATCGATGCCTGTCTTAAGATGGCAGAACATTATTATGCAGAAAATAAGCTCTTGACTTTCGTGATGCGCGATCGCACTTGCATAGGTTTCCTGGTCCTCAGCGACAGGATACGCCCTACTGTACCTGCGATGATCCAAATGTTGGCCTTACTAGGCGTTAAAGAGATTGCCATGCTGACAGGTGATGGAAGAAAAAATGCAGAGGTGATTGCCAAACAAGCTGGTATCAGAAAAGTGTTTGCAGAATTGCGCCCGGATCAAAAAGTCGAAATTGTACGAGAATTAAAAAAAACTTACGAACCTCTCATCATGGTAGGCGATGGGATCAATGATGCGCCCGCTCTTGCGACCGCTACAGTTGGGATTGCTATGGGTGCATACGGTACAGCGATCTCCGCAGAAGCTGCCGATATAGTGCTTCTTGTCGATGATCTCTCAAAAGTAACGGAATCCATCTCCATCGGCAAAAGGATGCTGTATATTGCCAAACAGAGTATTTTCATCGGAATGGGTTTGAGCTTTATCTTGATGATCATCGCCTCGTTTGGCCTTATTATTCCGCCTGTTGGCGCGATGCTTCAGGAAATTATCGATGTTGCCGTAATCCTTAATGCGCTGCGAGCGCGGACGTCTTAGATGAGAAAATGGTTTTGTTGGAGCCGCGAAAGAATTGTAGAATGGATGAATCAGCTTTAAAGGAGTTAGCGTGTCGAAAGGAAGATTAGAAGGGAAAATAGCTCTTATTACGGGCGCTGCTCAAGGGATTGGAGAAGAAACGGCAATAGTACTTGCGAGAGAAGGGGCAATGGTTGTTGTTTCTGATATCGATGATAAAACGGGAAAGCTTGTTGCAGATAAAATTGGAAAATCTGCCATTTACTTGCACTTGGATGTGAGGAGTGAGAAAGATTGGAGCCATGCTATGGAGACAATCCTTCAGAAATTTTCTAAATTAGATGTTCTTGTGAACAATGCAGGTATCACAGGGTTCCAGGAAGGATTTGGACCACAAGACCCTGAAAATGTCTCTTTAGAAAGCTGGAAGAAAGTTCATGCGGTGAATTTAGATGGTGTATTCCTTGGTTGCAAATATGCGATTCGGGCGATGAAAAACAATCCAGGTTCATCGATTATTAATATTTCATCTAGATCAGGCCTTGTGGGGATTCCAGGGGCCGCTGCTTACGCTTCAAGCAAAGCGGCTATCAGGAATCATACAAAAACTGTTGCTCTTTACTGTTGTAGTCAAGGATATGGTATTCGATGCAATTCCATTCATCCGGCAGCAATTCTTACTCCAATGTGGGAGCCCATGCTAGGAAATGGTCCAGAACGTGAACGTAATATGGCTGCTATTGCGAGGGATATCCCTATGAAAAAAATGGGAATGCCGGATGATGTAGCAAATGCAGTTCTCTTTCTGGCATCCGATGAATCAAAATACATTACTGGAATTGAACTTACGATTGATGGTGGATTACTCGCAGGAGCTGGCGCTTCTCCTGCTAAAGCCGATTAATATTCTTTAATTTTTCGATGCATCCTTACCTTCGGAGAATTCCTCCTTTCAGGAGGAGTTCTTCAATATCAGTGGTCCACAAATAGTCCTCCGTAATTTCCGAACAGGACTTATTCTTCTTAAGTTATTAATTATAAGTAGGATAGAAGATGTTTTTCTGGTCTGTTTTTAGCCCTGTCTAACTGTTCACTGATTTTAACTGTTCAATATATATTGAACAGTGTATTCTAATGAACAGTAGGAGGACGCGATGAAAGGTCGATTTCTAGTAAGCTCCAACGAAGATTCCGCAGAAGGCAATATCTATGCTGATAGGTCGGCTCTTATTCTTGATTGGCTCTTGAGAGAGGGAGTAAAGAGACAGGGATTCTCCTTAAGAGAAGTAGCCAAAGAAATACAGGTAAGCGTGGGGCTAGTCCAGCGTGTCTTTGGCATCTTAGTCTTAAAGGGACTTCTTCAGACTGAAGGGCTAAGAACGGCTAAAAAGTTCTACTTTAAGAAATCGAAGCTTCTTCTCAAAAGCTGGTTAGATCACTACAGCATCGTGAAAAAATGCAAAATGAGGACTTATCGCTCACGCTTTTCTGAAAAAGCAGAACTCCTTGATGCGTTAAAAAAATCAAAGTTAAGTCAAAAGGTGTCATTGGCCCTTCATTCGGCCGCCGAGGCTCACGGTTGTAAAAATACTAATCTGAATACCCTCGAAATCTACATGCTCGATCCGGCTGTCAAATCAAAGCTAGAGGATGTTCTTCAATTAGAGCCTCAAGAAAGGGGGTATGAGGTTTTACTCATCGAGCCTTACTATGAGAGCTTGCTTAACCTTGGCGCGGATTCAGACAGAAGTATCAAAATCTGCCCAGCTCTTTTAACTTTCCTCGATCTTTACCATTTCCCTCTGCGTGGACAAGAACAAGCTGAATTTATGGCTGAGCGTATCCCAGAGCTAAAACGCATCTACAAGAACGGATAGTCGCAATGAAACAAAGCCAAGAAGATAAGATCATCTCCGAATTTCTAAACTCGATCGGGCCATGGCGCGAATTTATTGTCGTTGGAGGTGGTTTTGCGCTCTTTATCTACAAACTCTATCTGGCAGATCCGAAGTTAGAGAATACTCCAGTAGGAACGCGAGACATTGATTCGCTTATTCCCCGAAGGGTGCCGGAGATCTCTAAAAAAAACATCGCAAAGCACCTCCATGAAGCTGGATTTACACAAATTTTTAAAGATGTAGATGTGCCTGCTACAGAAGCATACGTGAAAGAGATCGACGGTTTAGAGGTAGAGATAGAATTTCTGACAGATTCTGCTACTCGAAATGATAAAAATAAAAACGTTGTTATTAGAGGTGTAGTTGCTCAGCCGCTAAGCTATTTGACCTTGAGTTTACAGATGACGACGGGGTTTCAAACCCATTCAGGCGAAATAGGACGAGTTGTCTCTCCTGGAGCGTGGATGTTCCATAAGGGCCTTACTTTTACAAGACGAAAGAGCTCTTCAAAGATGCTTAAAGATCTTTATGGGATCTGGTATGTGGCCACACGGCTTGGAGATTTTTCAGATCAAGCCCTGGCCGAGTTCAATGAGTTAACAAGGCAGCATTCCAAATGGTTTGAAACCCTTCGGAAAAACCTGCATAATTGGATAGAGAACGTAACCCCCACCGAATGGTCCAAGCTAGAAGCTCAAGACCCAGCTGGAAAACTGAAAAAGCTTAGCTTTGAACGCGTTATACAGGAGTTGTTGACCCTTCATGGTGACTAAATTAACGCCTGAAGCAAGTCAATTAGCTAGGTTGGAACTACGACCGAATTAATGGCTTACATCGGACTCGTTGAAAAACTTTATGGCGGCCACGACGCCTATTACATGCGGAAACCTCTATGATGCCCAACGATTATATCATGAGAATTGTGCAGCAATTCATCCAAATGCTTGTCTCTATCATACAGAAGAGAAAGGCGGGAAAACACGGAGAAGCAATAGGAGAAATTCAAACCGCCTCGCGAGCTTATTTAAGGACAGACCTGACGCTTTTACTATATTGTCAACCCGAACAAATTCCCGACCTCTTCAGAACTCTAACAGGAGAAATTGACACCGAACGTTGTGTCCTCGCTGCCGATCTTTTGCACGAACTTGCCCTCATCAGATCCGCAGAACATAAAACCGCAGAATCCCTCCATCTGAAGAAGGTTTGCTTGAATCTTTACGCTCTCGCTCTTCCCAAGGAGAAGCAATTTCAAAACGCAGAATATTTCGCCAAGGCCGATACCCTCGCCGAGGAGTTGAAAGGCCAATCGCTTTCTGAAAATCTCAGAAAAAATTTGCAAAGCTACCGCGATTTCATCGTAAATCAAGTAAAGAGCTAGGTTCTCAAGGCCTCTGGTTAGACTTTGCTATGCCAGCGTTACTTGTGAAAAGTGGGGCAACCTGGGTTTGAACCAGGGACCGACGGATTATGAGTCCGCTGCTCTAACCGCTGAGCTATTGCCCCAAGATAAAAATTTCGGAAGAAAAATACCATCTTAGCTGAGTGGGGAATTTGTGTGCGCGGGGAAATTCCTTTGCTGCAAAACGTGGCCATGTTTTATACAGAGAAATTATTTTAAGAAAATTTGTGAGCGCATTGGATGAAAAAGGTTTGCTAGCGGTTGCTGCGTCGCTCGTCTGTTTTTCTCTCTATGCTGATGCGGCGGCGGAAGGCGAGATAGCTGCGTTGACGGCGGGGCTGGAGACGTATGTGCTGACGCGCGCGGACAGCTTGCCGGAGGAGGACTTCGAGGGGATGAACGATACCTACCTCGAAGGGTACATCCAGGCATTGCTCGACATGCACTACTACGAGCAGCGGGTGCTGGTCACGGTCAAGGACCACCATGTCTATTTGGCGAATCTGCCGAAGAACGAGATGCTCGCAAACAGTATCATCTCGTTTGTCAAGGGTGTGCCGAGTGTCAAGTCGGTCGAGGTGAAGGATCTTCCTCCGGAAGAACTAGCTAAGCGGCAAAAACTGACCGAGATGCCACGTGTACGAGGTGTCTGGTTCCCGCAATCGACTGTGCTTTATCAACCGATGATTGCCGATCCGCGCGAGCCGATGTATTTTGTAGCGTATCGCGGGGGAGACAAGGTCGTAGGGAGAGTGGCTGCTTCGGTGGCCATGGGCGATGAGTTTCCAGTGTTTCGCTGGCGAGACATCATGCCTTGGCATGGCGACATGCAGATCGGCATCCAAGCGGGCATTTGGGCGGTCTTCAATTATCGCCATATTCCTCATCGTAGATGTCACGAGTCATGTGAGTTGGTCAACACAGACTATTTAGTAGGCATTCCGGTCTCGTATGCTGCAGATCGCTGGTCGTTTCGCGCGCGGATCTATCATATTTCGAGCCATTTAGGTGATGAATTCTTAGTGAATCATAAAAACTTTATCCATAAGCGCAAAAATCCCAGCTTTGAGGCGATCGACTTCTTTTCTTCCTATCAATTCACTAGTGGATTTCGCGGCTATTTTGGTCCGGGTGTGATTGTGCACAGCGATCGCTGTTTCAGAATGAAATATCTCTATGTCGAATATGGACTCGAGCTGCGCATGTTCGGACGCAAATTAGACTACCATCGTCTCTATGGCACACCGTTTTTAGCCATCCACTTAGAGAACTGGCAGGTGCGTCACTGGTCTCTCGATACCACCATCAAAGCGGGTTACGAGCTCAGCAAACTGCAAGGTATCGGTCGAAAGATGCGCATCTATGCCGACTACCATCAGGGCTTCTCATATGAGGGTCAATTCTTCAAGAAGCGCGTCAAATATGGCGAAGTGGGCCTATCTTGGGGCTGGTAGGATCAAAGTCAAAACACCGAGAGCACCGAGAATCACCGAGAAAAGAAAAAGAGAAAAAATCACTCCTTTTTTCCTTCTCGGTGGTTCTCGGTGTTTTAATTTTTGGTCTTCTTTTCTCTCGGTGTGCTCGGTGGTTAATTCTTAATCATAGATGGCGAAGCCGTCTTGGAAGACTGGGCCGCCCTTGCCGATCACGCGCTTGCCGCCAAAATAGTCGCGATAGAGTCTCAATGCTGCATCGGCGCTCTTGACACAGATGAAACAGTTGCTGACCCATTCTGAGCCGGCGATGGTGCCACTCATGAGGTTGCATTTGAAACGCGAGGTGATTTTTTGGCGCCAGTAGTCGGGCTCACCGAAGAGCAGCACCGGTGTGGCTTTAGTCGATCCGACCTTTCTTCTGACCTCTTCGAGAGTATATTCAAAATCTGTGCCGATGCCGCCCATCAAAAAGATGGGGAAGTCGAGATTGAACTCGGCTTGGCGTTCGACCAGGCGATCGATGCGATAGGTCATTTTGGCGTCGATGTAGGGGTTCTGCTTCTGTTCGTTCACAACCGCGCCGCCAGCTTTGGGGCGGAAGTCCACGATATCCGCGCAAGAGAGAAGGTTTAAAGTCTTGGCCACTTTGTTGCCGAGCTCCATCACACCAGGACCGCCGCCGGTGATCACGGCAATCGGCGTATCGCGGTTGAAGAGGGGATGGTAGCTCTCCATGCGCAGCTTTTTGATGCCTTCGAACAGCTCGATGAACTCCTTTTCAAAATCGAGCGTGGGGATAAGGTTTGAGCCGTACATACCAAAGGCGGTGGCCTTCAAGAAAGCATCGACCAGCGGGATAGGTACGAACATACCGCAATCTTTGTCGGGTTTGGGCACATATTGCAACACTTTGCCGGAGACTTTATCGACCCAGAAGACAGGAATGGCAAACTTAGCTAAGTCGAGCAGCGTCGAGCGATCTTCGTGCGAGAAGAAATCGCCCGATGAATAAGAGGGATGCTGAAAGTAGATGGCCTTTAAATTGTGCTGCACGATGTCGCCGATGAGCATCTTCTTCATGAGTGGCGAGGGAAAATAGCGTGCGAGCAGAATGCCTTCGCTGGTGATCAGACCATCTTCGATGCTTTTCAAAAAGGGATAGCTCGGCTGCTGATGGATATATCTTTCGACCATGAGAGCTTGTCTTCCGGGATGGATCAGACCAGGAAATTCGCTTTTTAAAGGTTCTCGCGCGATCCAATCGCTGGCTTTGAGGTTGAGCATCTGTTCGCCTTTGACGATGAAGACAGCTGTATGTAGCTTTAGCGGCTCAGGCGCTGTCTCAAAGGCGCGAAAAATATAGGCTGGGTCTTCGAGGCAGGTTTGCAACTGATCGCGATCGGCGAAAAAAACGTGTTCGCGATGCGGCTCCAAGGTATAAAATTCGAGCGGGATGTCGGTGAGTTCTTTGCTGGAGTTGCCGTAGAGCTCGTACACATCGCCGGATGCGCGCGTAGTAGGGTCGAGAATGCACGCGCTGGTGTGGCGCATGCCTTGGGGTAGAAGCTTATCGATTACGCGGCCGAAGACTGTTCTGATATGCAGCGGCGGTGTGCGTACGAGCAAGATTTTGTCTGGCTCAACCACTCTTTTGCTGCCCTCTTGCCAAGTCTGCTGGAGTTGCAGCAGCGTACGCAAGCTGATCTCTGGACGATGTAGGGCTTTGGCGAGGATAGGCAGAAAACCTGCGATCGTGGGGTCATATCCCAGCGTGCCCTCTTGCAAGGTCAAAAAAGCCACAGTGCGGCCTTCAATGACTTCTAAGATGAGCTGATCGCTACCTTGAGGCCCGCCGAGCGAGAGGAGGGGTCTGCCCTGTCGGTCTGCTCGGCCAAACATACGCATCAGGTAGTCGGGATTGCGCACTCTTCTTTTGGGGTCGGCCGCAAAGAGCTTGCCGATGTAGGCGCCTTCGCTGATCAGCTCGAGCATCTTCTTGGCGATGTCGCCGATGCCGAATAGTTGCACCTTCACCTCAGCCCTGTTTTTCTTCGCATCGAGCATGAACTCTTGACCGATGCCATTGATGCCGAGCTGAGCCAGCGTGCTCTTTAAGTTAAAAATGAGATGCTCTTTCTCGATGCGGTAGCCGACAAAAGCCGGCGAGATGTGTTCGATGTGAACAAGCGCCTCCTTTGTTCCATCGGGCAAGAGTTTGAGCTCTTTGATGAAACCATCAGGCGAGGCTAGGTCATAGTGGGCGGAGTAGAGGTAGCTTTCCATCAACCTCACCATAGCAAAACTACACAAAAAGGAAACGACCAAAAAGCTTCTTCTGGTCGTTTAGAATGTCCAAAAGTCCATCTCGTCCATTTGCTTCAATTGCAAATAATTAAAATTAGATCTACATTTCTCTATCTTTTGAATAGGATGATTTGTTAAGTATTTTCTTTAATTCAAAGAGGGAAAGGCATGGCGGTTTCGGTCGTCCCACGCAGCGTAGGAACCCACGATGGTTCTTTTCATGCCGATGAGGTCACAGCCTGTGCGCTACTTTTGCTCTTCGATCTGGTCGATCGAAACAAGATCGTGCGCACGCGCGATGAATCAAAACTAGCTAAGTGCGAGTATGTGTGCGACGTGGGAGGTGTCTACGATCCTGCGCGTAAGCGCTTCGACCATCATCAAGTCTCCTATCAAGGCGATCTGAGCAGCGCGGGCATGGTTCTGCTTTATCTCAAACAGACTAACAAGATCGATACGTCTACCTATGATTTTTTCAATCGCTCGCTAATCCAGGGTGTCGACGCACATGACACGGGAAGATCATCCGTGCCGGTTGGAACATGCACTTTTTCGCTGCTGATCTTCAACTTTGTGCCACCAGCTTACGATGTGTCTGAATCAGAACTGCAGGCGGCCTTTTTTAATGCGCTCGACTTTACGCTAGGCCATCTCAAACGTCTTCTGGAACGCTACCATTACATCTTAGCCTGCAAAGCGCAAGTGAAGGAGAGCATGCAAGCAAACCAGCCCTACCTTTTGTTTGAAGAGCCAATTCCTTGGCTGGAGAGCTTTTTTGAACTGGGAGGGGAGCAGCATCCGGCGCTTTTTGTAATCATGCCCAGCAGCAGCGGCTGGAAGCTGCGCGCGATTCCGCCGAATGCTGAGGAGCGCATGAAGTTGCGCTTTCCGCTACCCGAAACTTGGGCGGGCTTGCGCGATAGTGAGCTCGAGCGCGCCTCTGGCATCGAAGGTGGCGTCTTTTGTCATAAGGGAAGGTTTATTTCGATCTGGAAGACAAAGCAAGCCGCGCTTAAAGCTCTAGAAAAAACATTAAATCTTAAGTTAAGTGAGAGAAAGCCATGACCAGCACAGTTTTTGGAAAGATCATCGAAGGAAAACTTCCGAGTAAGAAGGTGTTTGAAAACGAGCGGATCTTGGCGATCGAAGACATCGCTCCAGCCGCGCCTGTACATATCCTGATTATGCCCAAGAAGCCGATCGTCAATCTGCAAGCGCTCAAAGAAGAGGATCTGCCGCTGATTGCAGAGATTATCCAAGTGGCGCAAAAACTGGCGGAAGAGTTTGGCATTGCCGATGGTTATCGACTTCTCACCAACAATGGCGCAGAAGCAGGGCAGTCGGTGTTTCACTTGCACTTCCATCTCCTTGGCGGAAGGCGCATGTCTCATTTGGGATTAGGATGAAGCGATTTGCTTATCTATTTTCTCTAGTTGTTCCTTGTGCGCTCTTCGCGCTCGACCCTGAGATCGGCACACCTGAAGAGGCGGGCCGGCGCGTGTCAGCGCATCTACTTCTGCACGATCCCAATTCAGCGGTTGATGAAGCTAAGCGTGCGCGCTTTCTTTTTCCTGAATCCAAGATGCTGCAGGTCTCGCTGATTCGCGCGCTGTGTGAAAAGGGCGATGAGATCGATGCGATCGAAGAGTGGAAGCGCGCTACTCTGCATTTTGGCATAAAACCCGACGAGCGGTATCTGCTCGAGATGCTCGCCTGGGGCGTGCTCAACAAAGGCGAAGATTCGACACAGCCATTCGTGCGCTTAAGCTCTCTCTTGGGCGCTTGTGCCACGCACGATGCGCGAGCTGTGCCTCTACTGCTCAGAGAGATGCGCGGTACAAATTCCTGGCTGCGCGCGGTAGCCGTGAGATTAGCTGCAGGATTTGGCGATGCGCCGCTTCGCGATGAGATTTTGCGTTTGTTCAGAACAGAAAAGGTCTGGTATGTGCGTCTCGAAGTGATTAAAGCCATTGGCCAGCTACAAATCGGCGCGGCCAAAAGCATGCTCAAGGAGCTCATTGCACAGCCCAGAACGCTGACCGAAGAGCGCGGCTACGCTATTTTAGCGCTAGTCAATATGTATGAACAGGTCGAACCTGAAGATCTCAAACAGCTGCTTCACAGCAAAAGGGCAGGACTTCGCGAGCTCGCCTGTCATATCGTGGCACATTTAGAACTCAAAGATAAGCTCGATGAGCTGCTGCCGCTTTTACAAGACACCTCATTTGAGGTGCGCCTGGCAGCTTTAAATTGTCTAGGTCTGATGCGCGACGCGCAAAATCCACGCCAGGATATTTTAGAAAAGATACGCCCATGTTTGAATGATCACACTCAGCAGGTAGCCATCACGGCGGCGTGGGCTGTTCTGCTCTACGGCGATAAGGAGGGAGAGAAGCGGTTAGAAAAGTGGGTGAAAGATAGCGAGCCGCAGATGTGTCGTCTGGCGTCTGCCGCTGTAGCCTTTTCAGGCATGCAGGGCTTGCCTTTGGCCAAAAAACTGATCAGAGAGTGCGATGATTCTTACGTGCAGGTCAATCTCGCGCTCGGGCTGATCGGCCTGCGCCAAGAGACCAAGCTCGCCTCCGATGTCATCTACCATCTATTTTCCAAAGAGCATAAGGAGCTCTGGATGTGGGATAACCATCTCAATCCGCTCTTTCGCACGCTCTCGCCTTCGCGCGTCAGCCATATCGAACATATCCCGCACTATCCGATGGTCGTCGATCAGCTAGTGAAACTCGACTTGCTCTCGGTGCTCAGCATCATGCGCTATCCTAAGGCGCTCGATGCTGTGAAAGGCTTTTTAAAAAATCAGACTTGGGGCGTAAGCGGTGCGGCCGCGGCAACTTTGATGGAAGAGGGGAGTGATGAGTGTTTAAGCTTGGTCGAGCGTCTGCTCAACGATCCCGATCAGAAGATCCGCATGCAGGCGGCATTTATCATGGCTATGCTCGGCGGTGAAAGTTCGGCGGTGAAAGTCTTGCAAGCCGTCTATCCGCATATGGACCGTGAGATGAAGCTCTACATTTTAGAGGCGATCGGCCACGTGGGAGATCCGAGCTCGATTCCATTTTTGTTGAACATTTTCAAAGAGCCGTTCCAAGTCCAACGGCTAGTGGCAGCTTCTGCACTTATTCAGTGCTTATATCACTAAGCGAAAAGAGCTCGACTTAAGTCTTCATCTGTCATCGGGACCAGATCTTCCACAGTGTAACGTGGCAGCCCAGTTGGATAGAGGAGAAAATCATTGCGATAAGCTTGCCCAAAACGCGCACGCAGCCCGTCTACGACAAGTCTCATGGGAATTGGCACAGGATTGTAACGAAAGACAGCGGGGATATCATCTTGGATGAATGGATTGAGGATCAGTCCGCGATAATAGGCAGCATGGGCCTTGGCCAGCTGGGCTTGCTCTAGAGCGTTGAGGGCAGAAAAATGCGCATTTTGGTCACCGGGCTGTGCCTGAGAGACTGTTTGCTCTGCTTGCTGTGAGCAGCGCATAGAACGTTCTCGCCAAAAGGCAAAGCGCGCAATTACTGGGCGAAGGCGCACGATCTCAACGTCCCTAATGAGGTTTGCATTGATGTTTAATGCTCTCAGATACGCAATCAGACCTTCTCGATCTTCTGGAATGGTAGCCAATTTGGCAGCTACGTTATTCTCTATAAAAGCTTTTTTTTCTTGATCCTCTGCAAGATCTTTGAAGTATCGGTGTGCAGCGAAAGCACTTTCTTGAAATTGATAGATGACAACTGTCGATACCGGGAGATAGATCGGCATGATAATGCCCACGAAAATAGTGAGGGCGACTGCAGCGACAACATAAAGCGTGAACGTGGCAATAGCCATTACGTTATAGAAACCCTGCCAGCAACCATGATTCAAGTTGGGCAGAAGCTCTACGTTACGATTTAAAGGATTTTGTGCACCGTCAACAGCAGCCATGTAATACCTAATAATTAGGCATCAATAATAATCAATTTCCGCATTGAAGTACATTTCAAAGCTGGTGTTAAATTAAAATTAAATTTTAACGAGTGATTTGAGCGCCTCTTGCTTCATACGCAAGTGGATGCTCATCAGGCCATGCGATCTGCCTGGGGTAAGAGCGCTTTGAATGCCCAGATCGTCTAAAAAGCGCGGCGGGCAGCCGATGATCGTCTCCGGCTTCTCATCGCTATAAACTGCGAGAAGCAGCGCCACGAGCCCCGCAGAAATGAGTGCGTCGGAAGTAGCTTTAAAAAAAACTTTACCATCGGCAAAGGTAGTCTGCAGAAAGACGCGGCTCTGGCAGCCAAAAACGAGATTTTCAGCTGTCTTGTGCTCTTCAGGGAAAATAGGCAGGGCTCGGCCCATTTCGATGAGCTTGTAATGTTTTTCTTCAGGCGTTTTGCAAGATTGAAATAATTTCTTCACTTCTTCTTGCTTGGTCAAACAGGTTTGAAACATGCGCTGATTATAACTGAAGAGGGCGTAGTGGACAAAGAGTTTGTGGACTAGGTAGACGTGGTGGACCGAGTGGACCGCCCAATTTATAAACTCTTTTCTTGGCGCAGTCCACCTCGTCCACTTGTGTCCACGTTGTCTACAAAATCTTTGTCCACTGCGCCAAGGCTATTATTGACAGAAATGGCCCAAATGCGGTTTTATTACTCAGAATCAGAGATTTAATTTTGTATGCCCAAAGAAGATACGATTAAAATTGACGGAAAGATCGAAGAACTCCTGCCCAATATGACCTTTCAGGGTCGTGCTGGAAAATGGCATGAGGGTCATGGCGCACCTTTGTGGTAAAATGCGCATGCGCAATATTCGGGTCCTGGTGGGTGATGTGGTCACGGTGGAGATGTCCCCCTATGATCTGACCAAAGCACGGATTATTTACCGCCAAAAGTAAAACCTGAGAGCTCCGGAAATTTTTTTAGGTTCTGAAGATATTGATCTTGATTTAATTTTCTTTGCTGACTAATCTTGGTTGCTTTCAATGACAAATTATTGTTTCGCATTGCTTTGAAAGTTTGGCGAGAGTGCCCAGATAGCTCAGTGGTAGAGCACTTGCATGGTAAGCAAAAGGTCGTAGGTTCAATTCCTATTCTGGGCAAGAAGAGATGTTAACAAACTTATAACTACATGTACTGGAGCCTAACGGAGGAAGTAATAATGGCAAAAGAAACATTTCAGAGAAACAAAGCCGCACGTCAATATCGGAACCATCGGTCACGTTGACCACGGTAAAACCACATTAACTGCTGCAATCACAAAAGTGCTTGCAGAAAAAGGCGGAGCAAAGTTCCGCGACTACGCTTCGATCGATAATACACCAGAAGAAAAAGCGCGTGGGATTACGATTAACTCCACCCACGTTGAATATGAAACAGATAAGCGTCACTATGCACACGTTGACTGCCCAGGCCACGCCGACTATGTCAAAAACATGATTACCGGTGCTGCTCAGATGGACGGCGCTATTCTCGTTGTGGCTGCAACAGACGGTGCGATGCCTCAAACAAGAGAACACATCCTCTTGGCTCGCCAATGTAGGTGTTCCTGCGATTGTTGTCTTCCTCAACAAAGTGGACATGATCGGCGAAGGCGATGAAGAACTCGTTGACCTCGTTGAAATGGAACTTACAGAACTTCTCGAATCAAAAGGCTATAAAAATGTCCCGATCATCCGCGGTTCTGCTTTGAAAGCTCTCGAAGGCGATCCAAAATATGTGAAGCGATCAAGCAACTGATGAAAACAGTTGACGAAAAGATCCCAACTCCAGCTCGTGAAATTGATAAGCCATTCCTCATGCCTATTGAAGACGTTTCTCTATCTCTGGTCGTGGAACTGTTGCTACAGGACGTGTTGAGCGCGGTATTGTCAAAGTTAACGATAAACTTCAACTCGTTGGTCTTCGTGAAACACGAGAAACCGTTGCAACCGGCCTGAAATGTTCAACAAGATCCTCGATGAAGCACGTGCTGGTGAAAACGTCGGTATCCTTCTGCGCGGTTTGAGAAAAATGATATCGAACGCGGAATGGTTCTTGCGCTCCTGGCACATGCACACCTCACACAAAATTTAAAGGCACTGTTTACGTTCTGACAAAAGAAGAAGGTGGACGTCATAAGCCTTTCTTCACCGGATACCGTCCACAGTTCTATTTCCGTACAACGGACGTAACTGGAACAGTGAACTCTTCCAGCAAGGTACGAGATGGTGATGCCAGGCGATAACGTTGAGATCACAGTTGAACTGATCGCTCCAATTGCTATGGAAGAAGGGATGCGTTTTGCTATCCGTGAAGGCGGACGTACGATCGGTGCCGGAACAGTTTCCAAGATCCTTAAGTAAGAGTTTTGGAATCATGCAGTAGCTTTTAACGCCGTCTGCAGAGAGCTTGCTAGATTCAAGATTCGTAGTTGGGTGTGTAGCTCAGCTGGTAGAGCAGCGATCTCCAAAGTCGCCGGTCGGGGGTTCGAATCCCTCCGCACTCGTTTTAAATGAGTGAAGATTGATGAAGAATAGTGATGGAGATAAGAAGAATCCCATGATCGATGCCAAACTCCGAGATGTCACTGTAGAGCCTGAAACAAAGCGTTTCAAAGCTGCGGCTAGTTATTCGAGAGCTTAAAGAAGAGCTTAAGAAAGTTAGCTGGACGACGAAGGAAGAACTGAAATCTTCACTAAAGATTGTCATTGGGGCGACATTTGTTTTTGGACTGGGAATCTATATTGTCGATCTTGTCATTAAGGGTTGCTTGCATAGATCGGAAGCTGCTCATGTCCGCTTGGATTTTTGGGTAAGGAATTGAGCATGTATAAATGGTATGTCGTACAAGTGTGTCCGAGACAAGAGAAAAGAGTGAAAAAAGCGCTCGAGGAGAATCGTGAGTCGAAAGGGATGGCCGATCTGGTCGAGGATATTCTCGTGCCTACTGAAAACGTCGCCGAAGTTAAAGGCGGGCAGCAGAAGGTCAGCGAGAAGAAGCTCTGGCCGGGCTACATCCTGGTGAAGATGAACTTGACCGATGATTCCTGGATGTATGTCAAGAATACCAATGGTGTGATCGACTTCCTCGGTGGCGAGAAACCCTCTCCACTTGCGCAGCACGAAGTAGACGCGATTCTTCAAGAACTCGAAGAGAAAAAGAAAGGTGTCGTTCAGAAACACAATATTGCACCTGGCGACAAGGTCAAAATTACCGATGGTGTATTCGTCAACTTCATCGGCACCGTCAGCGAAGTCTTCCATGATAAAGGCAGGCTTAGTGTCATGGTCTCCATTTTTGGTAGAGAGACACGTGTAGATGATTTGGAGTTTTGGCAGGTCGAGCTAGTCCCTGCTGAAACAGAAGTAAGTTAATCAAAGAGATAGGTTTAAGGAATCCGAATGGCAAAGAAACTTGTAAAAATAATTAAGTTGCAAATCCCTGCGAGGAAAGGCTAACCCAGCTCCTCCAATCGGTCCTGCTTTGGGCGGCGCCGGCATTAACATCATGGCTTTCTGCAAAGAATTCAACGCGAAGACACAGGATAAAGCAGGCGATATCTTGCCTGTAGATTATATCTGTCTTTGCCGATAAGTCGTTCACATTTATCACTAAGCAGCCTCCTGTTTCTCGAATGATTTTAAAGGAGTTGGGAATCGAGTCGGGCTCCAAAGTGCCGAACCGCGATAAAGTCGGTAAGCTGAAAAAGTCTCAAGTAAAGAAAATTGCTAAACAAAAACTTCCTGACATGCGCGTCTCTTCTGATGAAGCGGCAGATGCAGCTCGTCATGGGAACAGCTCGTTCGATGGGCGTAGACATAGTAGAAGGTTAAACATGGCGCAGAAAAGCAAACGAAATCAAGGAGATTGCTAAGCTTGTAGACGCCGAAAAGTCTACAATCTCGATGAAGCTATCGAAATTTTGAAAAAATGCCCGCCGGTCAAATTTGATCAGTCGGTCGAACTCGCATTAATGACAGGGATCGACATTCGCAAATCTGACCAACAAGTTCGCGGAACTGTCTCTTTACCGAATGGAACAGGCAAAAAGGTCGTCCATGGTGGTGATCGCCCGCGGAGACAAAATCAAAGAAGCCTAGATGCAGGCGCTGATTTTGCCGGCGCTGATGATATCCTCGAGAAAATTAAAGGGGGATGGACCGATTTCGACGTGCTCATTTCGACACCAGATATGATGCGCGAAGTTGGAAAATTAGGTAAGGTATTAGGTCCAAGAGGACTGATGCCGACGCCTAAAGCCGGAACTGTTACAGCTGATGTTGGCAAGGCTGTTGCCGAAGCTAAAGCCGGAAAAATCGAGTTTAAGAGCGACAAACACGGTGTAGTGAATACACTCGTGGGCAAGCTCTCTTTCTCGACGGATAAACTTAAAGAAAATGTGATCACACTGCTTTCGGCAATCGTGAGAGCGAAGCCGCCTACAGCAAAAGGTCACTATCTTAAATCCTTGTCGCTCGCCTCAACGATGGGACCCGGTTTGAAGATCGATATTAATTCAATTTCAGAGATTTGAAAGGAATCGGCAATATGAGACCAGAAAAACAACTGCTTTTAGATGAGATAAAACAGAAACTCGACGGCGCGAAGGCGTTTGTCCTCACGCGCTATACGAATCTTGAACCAAATATCTCTGCAAGTTTTAGACAAACTTTGGGCAAGTCAGGTGGAAGTTTCGAAGTCGTCCGTAAGCGCATTTTCTTAAAGGCCGCCCAGGCTGCTGGGATCGCCTTAGATCAGAAGCTTTTAGAAGGACATATCGGAATTGTCTTCGCTGACGTAGATGCTGTGCAAACTACGAAGGCATTCTTTCAGTTTAGCGGAGAGAATGAGAACCTATTTCATGTATTAGGCGGACAATTTGAAGGACAATTTGTTCACTAAGGACGTAGAGCGGATCTCGAAGCTGCCTTCGCAAAACGAAATGCGCGCCCAGTTCTTGGCTACTCTGGAAGCGCCATTGGGTCAAACTCTTGCCGTGATGCAGGCGCTTTTAACAAGTGTCATGTATTGCTTGGAAAACAAAAGCAAAAGCGGAACATAAATTTTTTTTAATCATTAGTGAGGTAAAGTCGTGAGTACTCAACAACAAAACATCGAAAAACTCGTAGAAGCCCTGAGCGAACTCAGTGTGCTCGATATGTCAAAACTAAAAGCTGCGCTGGAAGATAAGTGGGGCGTAAAAGCTGCTGCTGCTGCACCAATGATGGTTGCTGCTGCTCCAGCGGCGGGTGCAGATGCGGCTGCTGCTAAAGCTTCTGAATCAACAGAGTTTAAAGTCACTCTCGAAGAGACACCAAATGACAAGAAAATCGGCGTGATTAAGGTTGTACGCGAAATCACAGGTCTTGGACTGAAAGAAGCCAAAGACATTGTCGACGCTGCGCCTAAAGTCTTGAAAGAGACCTGCCCAAAAGCAGAAGCCGAAGAGATTTCTAAAAAAGCTGCAGCTGCCGGCGGAAAAGTTACGCTGACAGGACTGTAATTGTTGCATTTTTGGAGTAGTTAACTGTGTGGGCAGGAGCATTGTGTCTCCTGCTCACTCGTGTATTTTAAAATCCAATTGCTGACGTCATACTAGGAGCCAATCGATGTTAAAAAGGCCACCTCAGCGGGTGAGTTTCCATGACAAGGAAGAGATCATTGATCTTCCAAACCTGATTGAAGTTCAAATCAAGTCCTACCATCAGTTCTTGCAAGCGCATCTATTGCCGCATGAGCGGGAAAATGTAGGGATTCAAGAGGTTTTCACCGAAATTTTCCCGATCAAGTCTTACGACGAAAAAACAATTCTCGAGTTTCTCTCTTACAATTTGGGCGTGCCCAAGTATACTCCTGAAGAGTGCATCCGTCGCGGCATTACCTATAACGTCACCCTTAAAGTGAAGTTCCGTCTGACGGACGAAACTGGGATTAAAGAAGAAGAGGTCTACATGGGAACGATTCCCGTGATGACCGACAAGGGAACCTTTATCATCAACGGTGCCGAGCGCGTCATCGTCTCTCAGCTCCATCGCTCGCCTGGTATCGCTTTGAACAAGAACGGCATCCAAAAGGCGATGATGATCTACTCCTTGCCGCATCATTCCTTATCGCGGAAGCTGGCTCGAAGGTGCATTTGATACCAACGATCTAATCTACATTTATATCGACCGCAAAAAACGCAGACGTAAGATCCTGGCTACCTCATTTATCCGTACGCTGGGCTACTCTTCCGATGCCGATATCATTGAAGAGTTTTTCAGCACGGTAAAGGTCAAGATCAAATCGGATAAAGATTTCCCTAAACTCGTCGGAAAAATTCTGGCCGAAGATGTGATCGATGAAGAGAGCGGCGTGGTCTTTGGCAAAGCTTCGGAAAAGCTGACAACAGCTATGCTCAAGCGCATGCTCGATGCAGGCTGTGGCGGCTGTGCGTATTGCCGAAGATGCTGATGAGACCAGCCCGATCATCAAAATGCTGGCGAAAGACACAACCGATTCCTATGAATCGGCGCTTAAAGATTTCTACCGCAAAATTCGCCCGGGCGAGCCGGCGACGCTTTCCAATGCGCGTTCGGCCATCATGCGTCTCTTCTTCGATCCGAAACGCTACAATTTAGGACGTGTCGGTCGCTATAAGATGAATCGCAAGCTCGGTTTGGAAACAGCTGATGAAGATCTAGCCAACGTAACCTTGCGCAAAGAAGATGTAATCGGCGCTATAAAATATCTGATTCGCTTGAAAAAAGGCGATGAAGATGCCAGCGTCGACGATATCGACCATTTGGGCAACCGACGTGTGCGTTCCGTGGGAGAGCTCATTCAGAACCAGTGCCGTATCGGCCTGGCGAGAATGGAGAAGATCATCAAAGAGCGCATGAACCTCTTTGACTTCTCTTCTGATACGCTGACTCCTGGTAAGATCGTCTCTGCAAAAGGCTTAGCTGGCGTACTTAAGGACTTCTTTGGACGCTCTCAGCTTTCGCAGTTCATGGATCAGACCAACCCTGTCGCCGAGCTGACGCACAAACGCCGTCTCTCGTCGCTTGGGCCAGGCGGTCTTGAACCGCGAACGCGCCGGCTTTGAAGTGCGCGACGTGCATCCAAGCCACTATGGAAGGATCTGCCCGATTGAAACACCTGAAGGACCGAACATCGGTCTGATCACTTCGCTTTCTGCATTTGCGAAGATCAACGAATTTGGCTTTATCGAAACGCCCTATCGCATTGTGCGCGATGGCGATTGTGACCGATGAAATCGAATACATGACTGCCGATCAGGAAGAGAACTGCGTGATTGCGCAGGCCTCTGCGCCTCTCGACGAATCACAATATGTTTGTCGAGCCGATCTGCTGGGCGCGCTACAAGGGCGAATCGCTTAAAATCGAGACGGACAAAGTCACGCACATGGACGTTTCGCCAAAGCAGCTCGTCTCCATTGTAACCGGGCTTGATTCCGTTCCTCGAGCATGATGACGCTAACCGCGCTTTGATGGGATCGAACATGCAACGCCAAGGCTGTGCCTCTGTTGAAGACCAGAAGCTCCTATTGTAGGAACAGGCCTTGAAGCTCGCGCTCGCACGCGACTCTGGCGCTGTTGTCGTTGCAGAAGAAGATGGCGTTGTCGAGTATGTCGACGGCTTTAAAATTGTGGTTGCCGCCAAAGACAATCCGCTGAAAAAAAGACCTATATCCTTGAAGAAGTTCCTGCGTTCAAACGCAGGCACCTGCATCAACCAGACACCGCTCTGTGCAGTTGGCGACAAAGTCAAAGCAGGCGATGTGCATCGCTGATGGTCCTGCTACAGATAAAGGCGAAATCGCTCTTGGAAAGAACGTACTCGTGGCCTTCATGCCCTGGTGCGGATATAACTATGAGGATGCGATCATCATCTCTGAAAAGCTGCTCCGCGAAGACTATTACACTTCTATCTATATCGAAGAGTTTGAACTGACTGCGCGCGATACCAAGCTCGGCAAGGAAGAGATCACACGCGATATTCCAAATGTCTCTGAAGAAGCGCTTGCTAACCTCGGCGAAGATGGCATTATCCGCATCGGCGCTGAAGTGAAGCCGGGCGATATCCTCGTCGGTAAAATCACGCCAAAATCTGAAACAGAACTCGCTCCTGAAGAGCGGCTGCTCCGCGCAATCTTCGGCGAGAAAGCTGCCGATGTGAAAGATGCCTCTCTGACTGTTCCTCCAGGAACTGAAGGCGTCGTCATGGATGTGAAAGTCTTTAGCCGCCGCGACCGCTTTCTAAAACCGATGATGAGCTCGTCGAAGAGGCTACCCGCTTTAAAGATATCCAGCAGCGAATATAAAGCCAAAGCAAGCAGAGCTGACGCATCGAGATGCCATGAGAAGCTTGGCGCCCTTCTGCTCGAATGAAAAGGCTCCAGGGCCGATCATGCATCGCAAGACGGGCGAAGTGATCATCGAAGAAGGCGAGTCGATCACACAAGATATGATCGAAGCGCTCGAAAGCGAGAAAGCTGAAGATCTTCTGATGCCAGAAAATGAGATCTACAATACGCTGAAAAGATCTCTGCATGAATACGAACGTCGCATTGCAAACTCTTGAGACGCAGCATAAAACTGAAGTCGAATTTACGCGCAAAGGGGATACCGAACTCGATCCTGGCGTCATCCGCCAAGTGAAAGTTTATGTCGCCTCCAAGCGTAAGCTGCAAGTCGGCGATAAGATGGCCGGACGCCACGGTAACAAAGGCGTCGTCTCTAAGATTGTTCCTGAAGCCGATATGCCCTATCTCCTGATGGACAGTCGATCGAAATGA
This sequence comes from uncultured Chlamydiales bacterium, assembly GCA_963709365.1. Lineage (GTDB taxonomy): Bacteria > Chlamydiota > Chlamydiia > Chlamydiales > Rhabdochlamydiaceae. The sequence goes on along the minus strand of CAVPVU010000002.1, from coordinate 1,210,295 downwards.
TCTTGAATCCTCTCGGCGTGCCTTCACGTATGAACATGGGACAGCTTTTTGAGACCCACTTGGGTTATGCAGCGAGAAAAGCAGGCATCTATGTGAAGAGCCCCGTTTTCGAAGGCTTCCCTGAAGCGCGTATCTGGGAGATGATGAAGGAACAGAAGCTTCCAGAAGATGGTAAATTCTATCTCTACGACGGATGCACCGGCGAGCGCTTCGATAACCGTGTGGTCGTCGGCTACATCTACATGCTGAAACTCAGCCACCTTGTTGCTGACAAGATCCACGCGCGCGCTATTGGACCCTACTCGCTTGTCACACAGCAGCCGCTGGGCGGTAAAGCGCAGATGGGTGGTCAGCGCTTTGGGGAGATGGAAGTGTGGGCGCTTGAAGCTTATGGTGCCGCGCACCTTCTTCAAGAGATGCTTACCGTTAAGTCGGACGATGTCGCCGGACGTACACGTATTTATGAGTCGATCGTTAAAGGTGACAATATCTTGAGTGCAGGTACACCTGAGTCCTTTAACGTCTTGATTAAAGAAATGCAAGGGCTTGTGCCTCGATGTGCGTGACCGAAGAGCACTGCGAAGAAAGAATAGATTAAATAATTGTAGGAGAGATGATTCAGTGGATCAGGAGAGAAGCATTATTCAAAGAGTCGATCAGTTTGATCAAGCTTGACGATTAAGATTGCTTCGGAAGATGTCATTCGCAATGAATGGTCTCGCGGCGAAATTAAAAAGCCGGAAACGATCAACTACCGTACATTCAAACCTGAAAAAGGCGGACTGTTCTGCGAAAAGATTTTTGGTCCGACACGCGACTGGGAATGCGCTTGCGGAAAATACAAGAAAATCAAGCACAAAGGCATTGTTTGCGATCGCTGCGGTGTTGAAGTCACTCTTTCTAAAGTGCGCCGTGAAAGGATGGCTCACATTGATCTGGCCGTTCCTGTTGTGCATATCTGGTTCTTCAAAACCATGCCTTCGCGCATCGGCAATGTTCTCGGCATGTCCACTACACGATCTCGAGCGCGTGATCTATTACGAAGAGTATGTCGTTATCGATCCAGGCCACACGACGCTGGAGAAGAAAGCAGCTGCTTAACGATGCTGAATATCGCGAAGCTCAAGAGAAATGGGGCCGTGATGCCTTTGTTGCTAAAATGGGCGGCGAAGCCATCCGCGAGCTTCTTGAAAAAGAAGATCTCCAAGCGCTCGCTCGTCGATCTAAAAGAAAAGCTGCGTAAGACAAAGTCGATGCAAGCGCGGATGAAGCTTGCCAAGCGTCTGAAAATCGTCGAAAGCTTTGCCTCTTCGCCAAACAAGCCCGACTGGATGGTGATGTCCTGTGTTCCGGTCATCCCACCAGATCTTACGACCGCTTGTGCCTCTGGATGGCGGACGCTTTGCCACTTCTGATCTTAAACGATCTCTATCGCCGCGTCATCAACCGCAACAACCGTCTGAAAGCGATTTTGAAGCTGAAAACTCCGGAAGTGATCATCCGCAACGAAAAGCGCATGCTGCAAGAAGCTGTCGATGCGCTCTTTGATAACGGCCGCCATGGCCATCCTGTGATGGGCGCCGGCAACCGTCCGCTGAAATCCCTCTCTGAGATGCTCAAAGGTAAGCAAGGCCGTTTCCGTCAAAACCTTCTCGGTAAACGCGTTGACTATTCTGGCCGTTCGGTCATTATCGTCGGTCCTGAACTCAAATTTAATCAGTGCGGTCTGCCAAAGCAGATGGCGCTTGAACTGTTTGAGCCGTTTATCGTTAAACGTTTGAAAGATCTAGGCTATGTCTATACCATCCGTTCTGCGAAAAAAATGATTCAGAGACATGCTCCTGAAGTGTGGGACGTTCTCGATGAGATCATTAAAGGACATCCTGTGCTCCTAAACCGCGCTCCAACGCTGCACCGCTTGGGTATTCAGGCGTTTGAGCCTGTTCTGATCGAAGGTAAAGCGATCCGCATTCACCCGCTCGTCTGTGCGGCGTTTAACGCCGACTTCGACGGTGACCAGATGGCTGTTCACGTGCCGCTGTCTGTCGAAGCGCAGCTCGAAGCTAAACTGCTCATGATGGCGCCGGACAATATCTTCTTGCCCTCTTCCGGAAAACCTGTTGCAGTTCCTTCTCAGGATATGACTCTTGGGTCTCTACTACTTGATGTACGATCCTCTCTATTTCCCTGAAGAACATGGTCAAAAAGACCAAGATTTTCGCGAAACACGGAAGAAGTGCTGCTCGCTCTGAATGCAGGCGGAAGCTACAACTGGTTTGAAAAAGATAAAGCGGCAAAGGCGAAGGCAGACGTGACGATACTCGGCAGTGGTCTTCGTATTCATGAGAAGATCAAGCTGAGAACTAGAAAACGGGATTATTGAAACAACGCCTGGACGCGTGTGTTTCAACACCATCGTGCCAAAAGAGCTCGGTTTCCAAAACTACAGCCTTGCGCAAGAAAAAGATGAGCGAACTCGTGCTTGAGATGCTATAAAAAAGTAGGCCTTGAAGCGACTGTGCGTTCCTCGACAATCTTAAAAACCTTGGATTTTCAGAAGCGACAAAGCTGCTCTTTCTATGGGTGTTTGCGATGTGCGCATCCCTGCCAGATAAAGCAAAAGTCGTTGAAGATGCCTATGCACAAAGTCGAACATGGTCAAGAAGCAATATGAAGATGGGATCATCACCGATGGCGAACGCCAATCCAAGATCATCAGCATCTGGACTGAAGTCTCAGATGTGCTTTCTGAAGAGCTTTTCAAGCTGATCAGCGAAGTCAAAGAATGGCGAGCTTAACCCGCTCTTCTTGATGATGGACTCTGGAGCGCGCGGTAACAAATCGCAGGTTAAGCAGCTCGGCGCGCTGCGCGGTCTGATGGCGAAACCATCTGGCGAGATTATCGAATCTCCGATTACCTCGAACTTCCGCGAAGGTTTGACCGTACTCGAATACTTCATCTCCTCTCACGGTGCGCGTAAAGGTCTTGCCGATACCGCGCTTAAAACTGCTGACTCTGGATACCTGACACGCCGTCTTGTCGACGTAGCGCAAGATGTGATCATCACCGAAGATGATTGCGGCACGCTCAATGGCATTGAAGTTTCGGCCATTAAGCAAGGTCAAGAAGAGCTTCTGCCGCTTAAAGATCGTATTTTCGGACGCACTGTTTGCGACGATATCTATCTGCCTGGCGACAGCACAAAACTCCTTGCAAAAGCTGGCGATATCTTGACTATGCATCAAGCTGAAGCGATCGATGATGCCGGTATCGAGACCGTGCGAATCCGTTCTGTGCTCACCTGTGAAACAAGACGCGGCGTTTGCGCGAAATGCTATGGCATCAACCTCGCCAACGGCACGATTAGTCGGCCTGGGTGAAGCTGTCGGTATTATTGCTGCGCAGTCGATCGGTGAACCTGGAACGCAGCTCACGATGAGAACGTTCCACTTGGGTGGTATCGCTTCTGCGCACGTCAGCCCAGAACTTGTTTCTGAGCACGATGGCGTACTCATCTATACGGACCTGCGCACCGTTCAGAACGAAGAAGGCAGTCTGGATTGCTCTGAACAAAAACGGCACGCTCCATATCGTTCGCGATGAAGGTCGCACGCTTGAAGAGTACAAAAAACTTCTCAGCACCAAATCGATCGAGCCGCTTCAAACCTTCACCATCGAGCTTGGAACGAAGATTCTTCTCGCAGATGGCTCAAAGGTTAAAAAAGGCAACGAAGATCGCTGAGTGGGAACAGCACAATATTCCGATCATTTGCGAACGCCCTGGTTATGTCAAATATGAAGACCTCGTCGAAGGTATCTCTACGCAGCGCGATGTCAACAAACAAACCGGCCAGACCGAGCTTGATTGTGAAGCAGCACCGCGGAGAGCTGCATCCGCAGATCGTGATCTATGCTGATCAAAGAATATACAGAACTGGTCGGTACCTATGCGATTCCATCCGGAGCGTTCATCTCCGTGCAAGAAGGACAGTATGTCGCAGCCGGGTATGCTGCTTGCACGTCTGCCTCGCGGCGCGATCAAGACAAAGGATATCACCGGCGGTCTTCCTCGCGTTGCCGAGCTCTTTGAAGCGCGCAAGCCGAAAGATGCTGCTGAAATTGCCAAGATCGATGGCGTTGTCGACTTCCGCGGCGTTCAGAAGAACAAGCGTATCGTCGTTGTGCGCGATGAAGATTCGGGCATGGAAGAGGAGCACCTCATCCCGCTCACCAAGCACTTGATCGTTCAACGCGGCGACCATGTGGTCAAAGGCAGCAGCTCACCGATGGCCTTGTCGTTCCGCACGAGATCCTGGAGATTTGCGGTGTTCGCGAACTTCAGAAGTATCTCGTGAACCAGGTGCAAGAAGTTTATCGTCTGCAGGGTGTGGACATCAACGATAAGCACATTGAGATCATCGTGCGTCAGATGCTCAAGAAAGTGCGCGTCACCGATCCAGGCGATACCACCTTCCTCTATGGCGAAGATGTCGATAAGAAAGAACTTCCACAACCAGAACAGCAAAGGTGATCGAAGAAGGCGGCAAGACCTGCGCAAGCAGCACCCGTTCTTCTTGGGATCACCAAAGCATCGCTCGGGACCGAGTCCTTTATTTCGGCAGCCTCCTTCCAAGACACAACACGTGTTCTTACCGATGCTGCATGCGCAGGTAAGACCGACTACCTGCTCGGCTTTAAAGAGAACGTGATCATGGGACACATCATCCCTGGCGGAACAGGCTTCTGGGAGTACAACAACCGCATCAAGCGAAACGTCGATCGCGAAGCCGACGAGGCTCTCGAGTTCGTCTTCGACTAAGCTTTTTGGCTTACCTTGCTGGAACCTAAAGACGGCGCATTCCGCGCCGTCTTTTTTTTGAAGAAATTTAAACACCGAGAGCACCGAGAACGCCGAGTGAAGAGAGAAGTAGGACAAAATCCTTAAGTGGCGTGAACGTTTGCGTTTGCGTTACCGTTTTCCGGTTCATTTCTGTTCTAAAAAGAGACTCGGATCGGGAAACGGTAACGCAAACGCAAACGTTCACGGAATGCCCTTTGCTCTTTGACAAGAAGGGGTTTCGTTGGTACAATTTTCTTTATGGCTGCACCAGTCTTATCGGTAAGAAAACTCGCAAAGATCTATCCTGGCAAGAAGCGGTATGTAGCCGTGGATGGAATCTCGTTTGATCTCGCCGAAGGAGAGATCTTAGGTCTACTCGGTCCTAATGGCGCAGGCAAAACTACCACGATTCAGATGCTGCTCAGCACGCTGAAGCCCACAAGTGGCTCGATCATCTATTTTGGAAAAGATTTTTTTGTTCACCGCACTGAGATTTTAAAGCAGGTAGTCTTTGCTAGCACCTATGTGAGTTTGCCATGGATGCTCACCATCGAGCAGAATTTAAAAGTTTTTGGCATGCTCTATGGCATTCCTACGCATGAGATCGACAAGCGAGTCGACCCACTGCTCGAGATTTTTGGCATATTGGAGAAAAAGAAAAATCCTGTCTCTAAGCTTTCAGCTGGCCAGATCACGCGTCTCATGCTGGTGAAAGCCTTTATGGTGCGTCCGAAAATTGTCCTGCTCGACGAGCCGACCGCTTCCTTAGATCCTGACATCGCACATGAGGTTTGCCAATTTGTGCTCGAACAGAGAGACAAATACGGCATTTCGATCCTCTACACCTCGCACAATATGGCCGAAGTAGCCGAAGTCTGCGATCGCGTGCTCTTTTTGCAAAATGGCCGTATCATTGCTGACGATGTGCCTGATAATCTCGCGCGTAGCGTCTCCACCTCGCGCATTCAACTCCTTGTCGGAGACGGTTTAAAGCGCACCATTAACATCGCGGAGAGCTTGAGCCTGCCATACAAAGTGGAGCATCGCAGCATCGAAATGGAGCTCGATGAGACGCAGATCGCCAAGCTGCTGACTGCTCTGGCTGAAGCGAAGGTCTCCTACACAAACATCGAAATTTTCCAGCCGACTCTGGAAGACTATTTTCTGCAGGTCGTAGAAAATTCGCGCAAGGAGCGTGACTTATGAACCTATCCCAAAATTCTAAATATTCGCTTTTTGCGCCTTTTTTCTCATTTTTTAATCCTGCTTCTTGGTCTACTTTCTCAAGTATGTCCTGCGAAGCAGGATTAAAAACTGTGAAAAAATTCATCAAAAATCAAACATTTATAATTTCGGGATAGGTTCATGAACTTTGGTCGAATCTGGGCGGTTTTCTTACGCTATTTTTATCTCTCTGCCAAGCTCGACCAGCTCGCTGACCTCTTTTACTGGCCTGCGTTAGATATTTTACTCTGGGGAATTACCAGCACCTGGATTCAGGGGCAGGAGACCGCGCTGCCGCACATTGCCATCGCAGTGATGACAGGTATCGTCTTTTGGCAGATTCTTTGGCGCGGCAACTATGAGGTCACGGTTAATTTGCTGGAAGAGTTCTGGAGCCGCAACCTAGTCAACCTCTTCTCCACACCGCTGAAAATAGGGGAGTGGATCTCTTCCATCATGCTGGTGGGTCTGATCAAAATCTGCATCAGTATGTTTTTTGGCGCGCTGCTCGTCTGGCTTCTCTACACGCTAAATGTCTTTTCGATCGGCTGGGCCTTTTTGCCCTTTCTTTTTTCACTGACCTTATCGGGTTGGTTCATGGGTTTTTTCAGCGCCGCGATCATCGTCTACTACGGCAAGCGCGTGCAGATGCTCGCGTGGATGATGGCCTACATCTTCGCGCCCTTCAGCGCGATCTATTATCCAGTCAGCGCTCTACCTGGCTGGGGTCAGGTCATCGCGAAAATCTTGCCGACGTCGTATATTTTTGAAGGAATGCGCGAAGTGCTGAATGCCAAGACCTTTCCGGTGGGCACATTTTTGATGAGCATAGGCTTGAATGTGCTCTATCTCACCGCAGCGATGCTGCTCTTCAGGCTGCTCTTTGAAAAGAGCCGCGAGAAGGGTCTCGCTCGCCTTGAATAATTGTTGACTAGAAGGGAAAAGAATTAAACACCGAGAGCACCGAGAAACACCGAGGAAGGAAGGAGGAAGAGAATTTTTTCTCCCCCCTCCATTCTTTTCTTCTCGGTGTTCCTCGGTGCTCTCGGTGTTTTGACTTTTGATTCTTCTGTTTAGCTGGCTTGGATGACGCCCACGCCGATTACGACTATCCAGAAAATGAGCGTCACTAGTGTAAAGAGAGCGCTCTCTGCCAGCGTAATGGTAAAGCCGAAGCCGTTTGCCATTAATGTGCCGGCAGCAATAGCTGCAAAAGCGGCTAAAGCCGCTCTTGCAACATACCCTGCTGGGGTATTGCCGAGGCATTCGAGACTGTAATAAACAAATACGGCTACGCTGGGAATAGGCAAACCAAAGGCAGCTGCAGTCACAGGTTCAACCATCTCTAAAACGATGCTGCTCAATCCAAAAGCCGCGGCTCCAGCAGCATAGCAGAGCGGATTGAACAAGATGCGTCCGTTAGTCTCAAAGTTGTGTCTTAATGCGATTGCCATAGTTTTTATCTCTTTTTAAATATTTCTTGGTTATCTGATCCTGTTTATATCACGGGTAAGTGCTTCTGTAAGTATTGCGGCTGCGACTAGTGAAGCGACGGCAGAGAGGGTGAGAAGAGCGCCTTCGAGCATGGTGATGGAAAAGCCGCCAGCTGTTGCGACCAGCATGCCTGAGCCAAAAATTAAGAGAGAGCTCAAGGCTATTCTTGCGATGCCATTAATGCAACTGGGCATACAGTTTCGCGTAGCGCATCGAGGTTATCAGAAAAATGCCGATGGAAGGAGCGCCAAAAGCCGCTCCAGCGAGCGGCGGCACCAGTCCTGTTGCAAGGGCAGCTGCGGCAAACGCTGCGCTTCCCCCAATCGCATATAGTGGGTTTAAGTGCGGATTGTCATGAAAAAATTCACATAAATTCCATCTTCTATCAGAACATAAACAAAGCGCGATTACATTTGCTAATAGTATCGCTGTTAGAAATGCTGTCACTGTAGCTAAGGTGAGGAGCGCGCCCTCGAGCAGGGTAATAGAAAAGCCACAAGCTGTGGCGACCAGCATGCTCGCTGCAAACGCAGTAATCACAGCTAGGGCTATTTTTGCGATAGCCGTGATGCAATCATCTGGAGATCCCCTCAGAATGCTGTCGAGTGTAAATATCAAAACGCCAACAGCCGGAGCGCCAAAAACCGCTCCAGCAAGCGGTGGCACCAGTCCTGTCGCAAAGGCAGTTGCGGCAAAAGCCGCGCTACCGCCAGCTACGAAGAGTGGGTTGAAGAGATCCCGCCCGTTGTCGTGAAAAGCTTGTCTGATTGCTGCTATTCCCATATCACCACCGTCTGCAGCCGAATTCGATAACGAAAAATAATAGGCCTGCTATTGCGACACAAAAAGCCAGTGTGGCGAGGATGAGGAGGGCGCCGTCTAACATAGTGACGGAAAAGCCGCAGGCTGTGACGGCCAGCATGCTTGCAGCAAAAGCTGCGATGGTAGCGAGCGCTATCTTCGGGAGGGCTTCAGGGAAATCTCGGACTTGAGTAATGTTGTAGTAGAAAAGAGTAAAAACAAAGACACCCACGAGCGGGGCGCCGAATGCAAGCCCAGCCAAGGGCTTGACGATCCCAGTGATGAGAGAGCTTGCGCCAAAAACCGCACTGCCACCAGCTGCATAAAGCGGGTTGAAGAGATGTCGTCCATTGGTTTGAATCGCTTGTCTTACTGCATCAGCTGCCATGTTTTTTCCTATTATATGTTGAGTAAAAAAGGTCCTGGTGCAAACTCTGTTTCAAGCATCTGAAGGACGTATTTTGACGCATAAGCCGCCAGTGTTCCACCAGCTGTCAATAGAGTGCATTGAGCGAGTGTAAGGCTAAAGCCGAAAGCGGTTGTCACCAAAAAGCCTGCGCCCATGGCTGCGATCAAGGCAAGCGAGAGCTTGATGATTTTAGCTAATGAAGACTGGTCCACCCAGCTCTGGTTCAGGAAATCATAAACCGCACCGCCAACTGGAAAGAAAAGCGTGCCGAAAAGTGCGCCTACAGATGGGGCAACGAGATTGCGTGCAAATGCGGCAGCTGCAAAGCTGCCGGCGCCGATGAGATAGCGTTCGGGTTGAAGCAGGATGTGCCTATCATCAACCATATGATGTCCGCGTCTTCCAAGAATTGCTGCCATACTATTTTCCTCTTATTCTTAGTTAAATTTAAACCAGCCTTCCTGGTATGCCAAAATTCCCGTGCTAACGGCTGCAACCAGACCGGTGAGCATCACGAGCGAGCCGTGTGCAAAAGTAATCGTAGCGCCAAATACCGAGGCGACCGCCGTGCCAAGCGCTAGCGTGATGAAAAGAGCGAGCGCAACTCTGGCCACTTCACCAAGAGTGGTGCCAGTGTTTAGGCAAGTTAGGCTATTGTATACAAACCACGCCACAGGTCCTAAGGGAGCGCCAAAAAGCGCGCCTGGAAGCGGATCGGTGACATGTGTTAACGCAGCCACAACTAATCCAGATCCAGCGCCAACTAGATAAGGCGTAGGAGAGCAAAAGAGTTGTCGATTTTCATTAAAGATACGTCCAAGATCACATCCCATAACTTCATCTCCTTGTTGTAAGAACTTCAAAAAACAAATAAAAACTAGCAAATTCACAAAAATTATAACATTTACAGTAAATGTTAAGAAGTCTTAAAGATTTTTTTGCTAAAGTAGGAGGTTAAAACACCGAGAGCACCGAGATTCACCGAGAAAAAAACCTCTTTTTCTTTCCCTTCTCGGTGTACCTCGGTGCTCTCGGTGTTTAAATTTTTTCTTTAGTAGGCGAGACTAAAAAAGTAAATTTTTTAGTTTATTAGACATGCCATAATTGCGCGTTAACAAGGGGTTGCTCCTTAAACGGAGTAGTATAAACTCTCCAATGTAAACCCTGCTCATAAAGAGCAAAAATAGGAGCAACCCATGAAGCATTATATTGGACTAGATGTATCGATGAAAAGAACTTTTATCTGCGTAATCAGTGAGCAAGGCACAATTATCCATGAGGGCTCGGAGCATACGGATCCCCATCTCGTAGCCGATTATTTATTAAAACTCTGCCTTGAGGAAATGAGTGTTGGTTTTGAGAGTGGTTCACTCACACCTTATCTACTCACTGGTTTCAAAGAAAAGGCTATTGATGCGATCTGCATGGATGCCAGAAAGCTCAGCCCTATTCTGGCCTTGAAGGTAAACAAGACCGACAAAAACGATGCCCGAGGAATTGCTGAAGCCCTTCGTTCCGGAATGTATACGCGAGTGCATTGCAAGCCAGAAGAATCGATAAATAGAACCATTTTGTTGGCTTCGAGAAGAGCTCTAGTTGAACAACAAACCCACCTCAAAAATACGGTTAGAGGGCTGCTTAAAGGATATGGAATACGGCTTGGGTCTGTGTCAGCCAAGAGATTTTCAGTGGCTGTTATGAAACAGATTGAAAGCTGCCAGGAGATCGTCATTTTGAGTATAAAAAGCTTGTTAGATGCCTTTGATAAGCTCGTGGAAGAAACAGGAAAGATCGATAAAAAGCTGCTAGAAATAGCCTACAATGACAAAGAAGTTCGACGTTTTATGACGGTGCCTGGAGTAGGACCTGTGACAGCCTTGACCTACAAAGCAGAAATTTTTGATGCGACCCGTTTTAAAGAATCCCGTTCAGTAGGTGCATATTTAGGAATGACTCCTACGCAATATGCTTCCGGGGAAACCCAAAGGCAGGGGAAAACCTCCAAATGTGGATCAAAAGAACTCAGATTTCTGTTAGTCGAAGCAGGCATAGTGATCCTGACTCGGAGCAAAAAGTGGAGCAAGCTAAAAGCTTGGGGGCTCAAAATTATGAGGAAAAAGGGGCTTAAGAAAGCAGCTGTAGCTGTAGGGCGAAAATTAGCAGTGATCATGCATCGGATGATGCTTGAAGAAAAAGAGTTTATTTATGGCGAGCCCAAGGCGGCATAAAACAAAAACGGTCGCGATTTTTTAAGCAAAAGTAGGATCTAAATCTTTGTGAGAAACAAACCGAAGGAATAGGCAAAGACGACAAGAGGTTGGCTCTTAGAAGCCGTATTAGACATTGTCTTGCCTATTTTCATCGGAAGGCATAATGGGGCGGAGAACCCAAACGCAGTTCTCCATAAAAGACCCCGAAGAGAACCATGGAATTGTTCTCATGTAAGAGCCTAGAAACTGATGTGCTGAAAATCGTTACGCCCTTTTTATTCCCTTCGCTGCACAAACGGCGAGAGAGGCTCAGGAGAAAAAGAAAAAAGAGAGTGGATAACCCTTGTGCGCAATTAGAGAACCTCTTGTGTAATTCCATTTGCCCGTTAAAACCGCCCTTTTTCCTCCGATTTTTATCGCATCTCCTCACCGACCCAATTTGGGTCGCTTCGTCAATGCGATACGAGCCAGCAAGCTGGCACTAAAAATCAGAGAAAAAATCTTCGGTTTTAACGGGCAAAGCGAATTACGCAAGAGGTCTATTGCCGATCGAGATGCACTGTTGGAGTGCACAGCACAAGGTATCCTAAGGCGATGGCCGTGCTCCCAGCTGCGCACAGTAGATTCATCACGCATGACGCGACGATAGATGCCAGGGTAAGCACCAGTCCGCTGGTGAATGTTATGTCATAACCAACCAGGCTGGTTAGAGCAGCAGCAGCAGCGATCGCTGCAAGGATAGAAGTGAATACACGAGCGGCTTTGGCTATTTCGCTTGTGCCCATAAAGCCAAGGGCAGCTTCTACAAGTGGTTGAACTGTAAAGTAGACCGTGCCGAAGAGCACTCCGCCGAAAAATGGCACGTCCGTAGCAAGGATGGTTCCGGTTGCGCAGAATAGTGCGCCGTATGCAATGGTAAAAGGACTAAGAAGGCTGGGACGGTTGGCTGGTGCTTCTGCTGTCATAATGTGAAAAATTATATAAAAAGAAAGAGAATAGTTAAAGTCTTAAATGAAAATGCAATTATTTAGTTTAAAATTTAAATAAAATTTTTAGTGGGGATGTGTCGCTAGAAAATAACACCCAAAACAAGCACAGAAACCGCCGATATAAAGCGACCCAAGAACACAATATGAGACCATCATTGCAATGGCTAATACGACACCGGTGTTAAGTGTAACCGTAAACCCGGCAGTGGTTGTAACAGCCATAGCTGCCACGGCAGAAGCCAGAAGGACGATGATGCCGCGTGCGGTCTCGGCGATTTGACTTTCGCCCATCAAGTTTTTTAGGGCCAAATCGACGAGAGGCTGCACGACAAAAAAGACGCCGCCAAAAACTAATCCTCCTACAAAAGGAAGTTCTGAAGTCGTTACCGCGGCAATTCCGCCAGCTAAAGCGCCGGTTGCGACTTTGGCTAGGTCGAAGGAGAGTTGGTTAAAGGGAGCGGGCGATGTCCGAGCTGCTGCGGCTGCCATATTATTCCTTATTGCGTGTTATAGATTTGTGGGCGTGAGAAGCAGCAGCAGCGGTAGAGCTGATTCACGGCAACTGTGGTTATCGACATCATGAGCGTCAGAAACAGCGCGCCTTCGAGAGTTAAAGAAAAATCCAAGGCTATCGTTGCAGCCGTGCCGATCACAATGCTCGATAATAGAGCGATGGCAACGCGGGCGGCCTTTCCCCAAGCGGAATTATCAAAGCTCGAGGCTAGGTGCAGATCGATGATCGTAAATGTAAATCCTGCAAAGGTGCCAAAAATGGCTCCGGCAATGGGGAGAATCGAGGTGCAGAGCGCAGCTGAGACAAAGCCGACGAGAGCATTACTAGCAATCGCCAGCATGGCCTCGTTTTGAAAGTGTGGATCAATTCCAATTGTACACATATTTTGAGCCGATTATAACATCTGCTCGATTAATTTTTCTAGTTTTACGATGTCTTTGCCAAAGATACGTATGCCTTCCGATAATTTTTCAGTGGCCATGGCATTTTCATTGAGCATCCAGCGAAAAGTTTTTTCATTTAAATCTATTTTTTCAATAGACATTTTTTTAGCCGCTTCAGGGTCGAGTTTACGCGGTACTGATCCCTCGGCATTGTGCAGCTCCTCGAGGAATTTAGGTGCGATGGTGAGTAGGTCGCAGCCGGCAAGCTCAAGAATCTCATCGGCATTGCGGAAGCTGGCGCCCATGATCTGGGTTTTGAAGTCCATCTTCTTGTAATAGTTATAAATCTCCCTCACAGATAATACGCCCGGATCTTGTGGCGCAGGATAGGCGTCTTTGCCTTCGTGCTTCTTATACCAGTCTAGGATTCGACCCACGAAAGGAGAGATCAAGGTCGCTTTGGAGTGCGCGCAGCCAATGGCTTGCGGTAAGCTGAACATGAGTGTCATGTTGCAGTGGATGCCTTCTTTCTCTAGCTCGGCACAAGCCTGGATGCCTTCCCAGGTCGAGGCGAGCTTGACCAGTACGCGGCTGCGATCTATTCCAGCTGCTTTATACAAATCGATGAGCAGTCTGGCTGTTTCAAGACTGCCTTCGACGTCAAAAGAGAGGCGGGCATCGACTTCTGTGGAGACACGGCCCGGCACGATCTTTAAAATTTCAACACCAAAGTTAACGAAGACCTTATCGAGGGCAAATCTCTTTTGATCTTTGGGTGTCTTGCCGCGCTTTTTTCCGTAAGCAACAGCCTCTTTAAGCAGTGGTTGATATTCGGCTATCGATGCAGCAGTAAAGATCAAGGAAGGATTGGTCGTCGCATCGGTAGGTTTGTATTTCTTAATGTCTTCAAATTCTCCCGTGTCGGATACGACCGTAGTCATCTTTTTAAGTTCGTCTAACTTGTTCATTCTGTAGGCTCCCTTTAGTAATTCTAATGATAAGGAAGGTCAATTATCAAATCAAAGGGAAAGGGATGTTGGAACTTTTCAAAATGCTTGGAAAAGCGCTCGGGTTCGATCGTCGTGATATATCCGGGAATTTGTAGGGTTAAAGGCTCTCCGCTTTGCAAAGTAGAGAGAATAAAGGAGTAGGTAGATTCTGGGAGTAGAAGTCGCTGTCCGCCTTCTCGGCGGTGGGCTAGGATGAGCAGCTTTTTTTGGGGGCTGCTGATTTTCACCAGCGTCTTTTTGGGATCATTGGGATAAATAGGCGCTGCCTGAGAATGCACATTTAAGAAGATGCTCAATTTTTCTGAGGTGGAGAGCAGTTCAAGATCGATGCCGTTGATTCGATCGTCAGCGCGGTAACAGAGTTTTGATGAGTTGAAAGCCTCTCCGCCGGCTCGCACCGTATCCAAAGCCCAGTGATCCTGTTTTGCGCAGGCGCACAGCAAGAGCAAAGGCAGTAATTTAATGACGCTTATGGCCATGCCCATGATTGTGATGGTGATCATGGTCGTGATGATGGTGTGAGACGAGCACCAGAGTAACCACTGCGATGATGACAGCGCCGGCAGCAAGTGCATAGCCTGCCCATTTTCTGGCATCACGTCGGTTCTTTTCGAGTTTGCTGACTTGGCGTGGCGGGCGTGAAGTCTCAGCAGCAGCTTCTTCAGCATGCGCGAAATTTGTCATGGCAAGTGCGCATGCTAGTAGAGCGCAGATCAGAGGTTTAGAATTTCGAAATAGGTTCATAGCATCATCCTCGGCTTCGATCGAATAAGATTATAAGTTCCTTTTGTGCATCTCGCAAAAAGAGCAGCTGTCCATACGGGCCCCACACGCTACCTTGACTGAGCACGCATTTTTGAAAGGGGAGCCAAGCCTCCTTTTGAAACTTCTCATCAGCGAAATGCGTTTCGGCCGAATTCGCCTCTTTCAGTCCAGCTTTCCACTTTGTTAAAAGGATATCTCGAGCTTGCAGGCAGGCCTGCTTTGCGCTGTCTCCCAAGTTTTTTAGCAGATCATCGGTCAGCTGAAGTGAGCGAAAGGCCTTCTCGAACTCTTGATGATGCTGTCCAAAATCTTCTTTGCTCGCGGCCGCAGTGAGAATATAGGCTTGCTTGTCTTTGATCAGGATGAGTTGCAGTAGACGCGCCTCACCGCCTTCGGTTTTAGTGTCGAGGGAAGTTAGCCGAGCTGTGCCTGCCGGTGTCGCAAACGATCCGAGATCTCTCCAGCGATTTTTGTGCTCTTTTTCATGACGAGCCTTGATGCACTTGAGATACTCCTCCATTCCAACTTCGACCTTTTCTTCAATTGCCAGATTTAAGGATGGGTTGAAACTATTGTTCTTGTTGACCATCACAAAACCGACTTGAACGCGTGGCGATAGATGAGATGGATCAGCAAATTCCCAGCCTTTTGGTGGAATGAAATAACAATGGGTCGCGTGCGCCCAAAGCGGAAAAACTAAAAAGAACAAAAATAGTTTAATGGCACTGGCCTGGAGTTTTAGGTGCACTGTGACCGCTCTTACTTTGATGCAAGACGCCAGCGAGAATAGCGACTCCGGCGACTAATCCGATGCCCCATCCGATCATCGAAAGGGAGATAGCTGAAAAGCCTCCATCTTCTGCGCCAGCGCCTTGGCGATAGAGGGCGTCGGTATCTCTCTGATACTGGGTAAGTGCATCAGCTGAAAAAAGTGGATTAATGATCTGAAGTGAGATAAGCAGCGCAGCGATAAACTTTTTCATAACGACACTTTATGGCATAGATTCTCACTTTCCCGCAAGCGTTCTTCTTTTCCTTTTGATAGCCATTCCAGCTGCATTATAAAAATAACAAGATGGTCAGGATAGGCAGGATAATAAAGATGAATTCATGTGAGAAAGCGAATGAATTCGCCATATCCTGTATATCCTGCCCATCTTGTTATTTTTCTTTTTCCTATTTTAAGAGCTTGCGCGAGCATGTCTTTTTTCAGTGGGAACTGCTGTCGTTTGGGTCCTTTTTGTCCTTTGGGTCGTTTTCTTCTGCTTGCAAAAAGCTTCACAAAATGAGATTAGATCTAGATAAGCACTAAGAAAAATCTGGAAAAATATCACTAGGCACGCAATAACTTATGGTGAACTTCGTTAAAAAGGACGTTGCATGAAGGCAGTAGAAACCGGAAAGGATAAGGTAAAAAAGATCTGCGATGCTCTGCGCAAAGAGACCCTCGAGCCTGCGCTGATCGAGGCCGAAGAGATTGTCGCACAGGCGCGTGAAGAAGCTGCGCGGATCATCAAAGAAGCAGAGAGACAATCTGAGCGCTTGTTCGATGCCTCCAAGGAAAAAATCGGACGAGAAAAGGAGATCTTCCAAGCCGCCCTAAACCAAGCTTGCAAGCAGGTTGTACAATTTTTGAGGCAGACGATTGAAGAGAAGTTGTTCAACCGCGAGCTATCTAAACAGCTTGCTGCGGTCACGCAAAATCCCAAAATCCTAGCGGAGCTGATCACGGCTGTCGTGAAGGCAATTGAGAAAGAGGGCAAGGATGTCGAGCTTAGCGCCTTTATTCCTTCTACAATTTCTGCGCGTGATGTAAATGCATTTTTAGCCAAAGAGATTCTCGAACGGCTCAAGGAAAAAAGCGTGCTGCTCGCACCGATTGGCGGAGGAGTCGAAGTCAAGATCAGAAATGAAAATATCACATTAGATCTGTCGGACACTGCTTTGAACGAACTCGTGGCCAATTACATTCGAAAAGATTTCCGCGAGCTCTTTTTTGAAGGCGTGCATTCTAAAAAGTAGGTTCAAGTAAAGGTCGAAATGGGAAATTACTACTTTGTAGCCGCTTCGCTTCCGACACTAGTATTAGGTCAAAAGCCCGAGATTACTTTTGACGAGTTAATGAAACGCCTCGAAATTAACCTCTCAAAAAAGGACCTGGAGCAGGTGTCAGTCATGCGACGCCTCATCGATATTCAAAACATGCGCTCGCTGCTTTTAGAGGAGCCGATCGATCCGCGCGGAAATCTCGATGAGAAAGAACTCGACGAGGCGCTCCTGATCCAGAATATTCTCCCTGGCTATGTATTCGACTTCCTGGATCAATTTGAAACACTGCCCGATCGCTTGCGTAACTTTTTCGGTCTCTTTTCTAAGTTTTTTCTCGAGGAGACACCTAAACAGAGCGGATTTCTTAAAAAATACCTGATCTTTGAACACCAGTGGCGCCTGGTCATGGCGGCTTTGCGCGCTAAAGATCTAAATAGAGATGTGACACATGAGCTTCAATTTGAGGATTTTTCCGACACGCTCGTGGCTCAGATTTTAGCGCAGAGAGATGCCGCAAGTTATGAGCCACCGCCAGAGTGGCAAGAGCTCAAAGAGCTGATTTTATCTTGCGGCCCAGATCCATGGCAGCGTTATAAGGCATTTGCTACTTGGCGCTTTAAGAAGATCGATGAGATGGTCGAGCGTCCGCTTTTTTCAATCGACTGGATCCTAGGCTATATCGCCAGGCTCATAATCTGTGAAAACTGGGTTGAGCTGGATGAGACAAAAGGCAAAATGATCCTGGATACACTTAAAACGGGATAGGTTTAATAATGACTAAGGAGCTAGCGTCCGGAAGAGTAGTTAAAGCCTTCGGCAACTTACTTAACGTGGTATTCGAGGGAAATATCCGTCAAGGTGAAGTGGCCATGGTGCGTCTCGGCGACATCGCCTTACAAGCCGAAGTGATCGAGATCATTGGCGATGAGGCCAAGATACAGGTCTTCGAAGACACACGCGGGATAAAACTCGGCTCACCGGTAGAATTCACCGGCCATCTTCTGGAAGCGGAGCTAGGGCCAGGACTTTTGACTTCGATTTTAGACGGTCTGCAAAATCCTCTTGAAAAAGTCGCAGATGCTACGGGGCTTTTTCTAACGCGCGGCGTCTATATGCCACCGCTTGATCGGGGCAAGCATTGGGACTATCAGCCTACGGCCAAAGTAGGGGATGTCGTCGAACGGGGCCATTTTCTCGGTTTTACCATGGAAGGGCGTTTTCATCACCAGATCATGGTGCCTTTTGCTCTGTATGGTAAATATACTCTGACCTGGGTGATCAAGCCGGGTTCTTACACTATCGATACAGTGGTAGCTAAAGCAGTCGATGAAAAGGGCATCGAACATGCTTTCACCATGGTGCAGAAATGGCCGGTCAAAATGCCTCTGATCGAAGGAGAAAAGATCAAACCTACCAAGATGATGGATACAGGCCTGCGGATTATCGATACCCAGTTTCCCGTTCTGAAAGGGGGAACCTTCTGCTCTCCAGGGCCCTTTGGCGCCGGCAAGACAGTTCTGCAGCACCACCTTTCTAAATATTCTTCTGTCGATATCGTGGTCGTCGTGGCCTGCGGCGAGCGTGCCGGAGAAGTCGTAGAGGTGCTGCGCACTTTCCCGCATCTGACCGATCCTCATACGAATGAGCCGCTGATGAATCGCACGGTGATCATCTGCAATACCTCTTCGATGCCTGTGGCTGCGCGCGAAGCCTCTATCTACATGGGAGCGACGATCGCCGAATACTATCGCCAGATGGGACTCGATGTGCTGCTGCTTGGCCGATTCCACTTCGCGCTGGGCTCAGGCGATGCGCGAGATGTCGGGAAGATTGGAAGAGATCCCTGGCGAAGAGGCGTTTCCAGCCTACCTCGCATCGAGTATCGCAGCTTTTTATGAGAGCGCAGGCGTCATCGTGCTTAAACATGGAAAGCATGGATCTTTGACCATCGGCGGCGCTGTTTCTCCGGCGGGTGGCAACTTCGAAGAGCCGGTGACGCAAGCGACGCTATCTGTTGTCGGAGCTTTCTTAGGCCTTTCACGCGCGCGCTCCGATGCTACGGCGCTATCCTGCTATCGATCCGCTGATCTCCTGGAGTAAATATGTGGATGATGTCGGCGAGGAGCTCGGCAAGCGCATCGAGGGGTGGGATAAGATGGTCAAAAGGGCAGCTAAGATCTTGCGCGAAGGGGACGAAATTGGCAAACGCATGGAAGTCGTAGGCGAAGAAGGGATCTCTTTGAAGATATGATCATCTATCTCAAGTCAGAACTTTACGACTTCTGCTATTTGCAGCAAAATGCCTTTGATAAAGAAGATGCCTATTGTCCGCTAGAGCAGGCAGATCCCGCTCTTTCGGTTGATCAATCGCGATCTTTGAGATACCATTTCATCTTTCAGCATTCATGATGAAGCACGCTCGTTTTTCTTAGGGCTGCAAAACGAGATCAAAAACATGAATTTTATGCCGTTTAAGTCGGAACGCTATCGCGACGCCATTCGTAAATGTAGAGAAAACGCATCGAAGCAGCGTAAAGAGGAAGTGACCATGAAAAAGTGTATGACAGAATTGTCGATATGCGCGGCAATCTTATCACCGTCATGGCTGAGGGAGTGAGCTTAGGCGAACTCGCACGCATTCAGAAGCAAGAGCGGCCAGGCTACCTTTGCCTCTGTGCTGCAGATCGATGGCGAGCAGGTGACTCTGCAATGTTTCGAAAACACACGCGGCATCTCCACTAATGACCGCGTCGACTTTCTTAGGCACGCCAGATGCAGGCCACCTGTAGCGATGCGCTTCTTGGTCGCCGGCTTAATGGAGCGGGCGAGCCGATCGACCACGGCCCTGCGATTATGGGCGAGCAGATCGACATCGGCACCCCTCGTTTAATCCTGTCAAGCGCATCATCCCTCGCGATATGGTGCGCACCAATATCCCGATGATCGACGTCTTCAATTGCTTTGTCAAATCGCAAAAGATCCCTATCTTTTCAATTGCCGGAGAGCCCTATAATGCAGCTGCTGATGCGGATTGCCAACCAGACCGATGCTGATGTGGTGATCATCGGCGGTATGGGGCTGAGTTTTGATGACTATCAAGCCTTTATCGACAATGCTGAAAAGTCGGGCTCGCTGGAAAAAACCGTGATGTTTATCCATAGAGCCACCGATCCAGCTGTCGAGTGCCTGCTTGTGCCCGATATGGCGCTCGCCTGCGCTGAAAAATTTGCTACTCAAGATAAAGATGTGCTAGTTCTTGCTGACCGATATGACTGCTTTTGCCGATGCGATCAAAGAGATCATGATCACCATGGACCAAGTGCCCTCTAACCGCGGCTATCCCGGCTCGCTCTATTCCGATTTGGCCTCCCGCTATGAAAAAGCGGTGGATATCGACGGCAGCGGCTCGATCACGATTATCTCGGTGACCACTATGCCGGGCGGAGATGTGACCCATCCCATTCCCGATAATACCGGCTATATCACCGAAGGTCAGTTTTATCTGCATGGCGGACGAATCGATCCATTCGGTTCGCTTTCACGCCTAAAACAACAGGTGATCGGCAAAGTGACGCGCGAAGACCATGGAGATATCGCCAATGCGCAGATCCGCCTTTATGCCGATTCCAAAAAGGCGCGCGAGCGGCAAAGCATGGGCTTTAAACTTTCTAGATGGGATGAAAAGCTGCTTCAATATTCGCTAATCTTTTTGAAGAGCGCATGATGAACCTGGAAGTCAACTACACCCTAGAAGAGGCGCTCGACTTAGGATGGAATACGCTCAGCGAGTGCTTCGATAAACACGAAGTAGGGATCAAGCAGAGCCTGGTCGATAAGTATTGGCCAAAGGTAAGTAGAGGGTAAGAACCTATCCTAATAAATTCTCTGTTGAGATTTTAGGATGATTTGAGGTGGATTTTGAAGCACCGACTGAAGACAATATTGAGAATTAATATGGCTGAAGGAGGTGCTTCGAAAGGCGCCCAAATCAACTAAAATATCAACAGAGAATTTATTAGGATAGGTTCAACGTGGCAGAGGTCAAGCTAACCAAAACAGAACTGAGAGCGCAGCAATTTCGGCTCGATCAGTTAAAAAAGTATCTGCCGACTTTGCAGCTGAAAAAGGCGCTCTTGCAAGTAGAGGTCTTCCAAGCGCATCAGGAGGTCGAAGACCTCACGATCCACTTTGGCAGGATGGAGGAGCGCGTGAAACGTTTTGCATCGCTTTTATCTGATAAAAGCGCCTCAGAGCTTTTTTCGGCTGTCACCATTGTGGAAGTGAAAAGGCGCACCGAGAATATCGCTGGCGTAGAAATTCCCTATTTTGAAGAGGTCGTATTCCACGAGCCCACCTATTCGCTGCTAGACACACCGGTTTGGCTCGAACCCGCCACGGAGGGAGTAAGAGAGCTAATAAATCTGCGTGAAAAGATTCGCATCGCGCGCGAGAAGACAGAGGCCTTGGAAAAGGAGCTGCGCGAGGTGTCGATCCGAGTTAACCTCTTTGAAAAGATCTTGATTCCAAGAGCACAAGAAAATATCAAGAAGATCAGAGTGTTCCTGGGCGATGTGCAGCTCGCCGCCGTCTCCCAAGCTAAAGTTTCGAAAACCAAGATCCTGCGCAGGAAAAAGAAACAAGTATGATTGTCTCTCTTAAGAAATATCTTTTTTATGGGGTGAAGGAGACCATCGATGACTTCTTTGCGCATGCGCAAAATCAGGGTTTTGTCGAATTTATCAATCCGGCTGGCAGGAGGCCTCTCGAGCTTCCAACTCCGATACAGACTCTGCTGGCGGCGCTTAAAATTCTGCGCAAGCTGCCCGTAAAAAAGCCCTACGCCAGAGGGGGATCTTCAGATTTTGCAATCGAAACTGCGGAGCGGATTTTATCCTTAAAGGGCGAGATCGATAGGTTGGCACAAGAGATGCGTATTGTCGAAGCAGAAATTGTGCGTGTAGAGCCTTTTGGCGACTTTTCCATGGAAGATATCGAATTTATCGAAGAGGTTGGAAAACGCAAAGTTCAGTTTTTCTGCATGCGCACAGCAAAGCGCCATCAGGCGAGCTTCGGAGACGAGGTCGTCTACGTAAATACGGCTTACGATCTCGATTATTACATGACGATTAATCGTGAGCAGACCTCTTATCCTGGCATGATTGAAATGCGTATAGATCGCTCAGTCATGCAGCTGCGGCATCAGCATTCTTTCATTGCCGAATCTCTCCACCTCCTCGAGGCTGAGCTCAAAGGCCTGGCCGGACATATTGACTTTCTGCACCATGTGCTGGTGGAGATGCTCAACGACTACGATCTCATCGAAGCAAAAAAAGAGGTGCAGTTTCCGATGGAATCCAGCATCTTTTCTATCGAAGCTTGGATCCCTGAAAATAAGATTACTTCCGTCTTTGCGATGATGGATGGCCTGCTGATTGAGGCAGAAGAGATCGCGATCGAAGAACAAGACCGGATGCCGACCTACATGGAGAACAAGGGTGTAAACAGCATGGGTGAAGATCTCGTGCTGATCTATGATACCCCTTCATCCAAAGATAAAGATCCTTCAGGATGGGTTTTTTGGGCCTTTGCACTCTTCTTTGCCATGATCATCGCCGATGGCGGCTATGGGCTGCTCTTTCTCGGCTTGGCCATCTTTTTGCACTTTAAATTTCCTCAGGCCAAAGGCTTTGGTAAACGCTTTATTAAACTGATAGGCGCGCTGGCGCTCAGTTGCATTATTTGGGGCATAGCCACTGCCTCGTTCTTCGGCGTAGAAGTCAGCCCTTCAAGTCGCATGTCTAAATACTCTCTGACAGGGTGGATGGCTGAGAAAAAGGCCGATTATCATTTCGCGCATAAGGATGACGTCTATAAATACTGGGTTGAAAAGTATCCTGAGGCGGCAACTGCTCAGACTGGCGAAGAGTTTTTAAACAAAGCTGTAGAAGTCAAAGAGTCCAAAATCTCCTATCAAGCATTCGATGAATTTAAAGATAACGTCCTGCTCGAGCTCGCGCTCTTTGTCGGAGTGATCCACGTCACATTTTCTCTACTTCGCTATCTCCGGCGCCATCTGGCTGGCATCGGCTGGATTGCATTTATGATCGGCGGCTACCTCTACTTTCCCTCGATTTTGCAGTGCACCTCATTCTTGAATTATCTGGGCATCATCTCTCCGGAGATGGCCACAAAGATCGGTAAGCAGCTCGTCTATGGCGGCATTGGAGGCTCGGTTATCATCGCTTTGATCCAAAAACGTTTAAAAGGCATCTCTGAAGTTACGGTCGTGATCCAGGTTTTCGCCGATGTGCTCTCTTATTTACGACTCTACGCCCTGGCGCTTGCCAGCTCGACCATGGCTATCACATTTAATGATCTCGGCACTGAAATTGGCCTAGTAGTCGGAATCGTGATCATGCTTTTTGGCCACACAGTAAATATCGTTCTTAGTACTATGTCTGGAACGATACACGGCCTTCGTCTTAACTTTATCGAATGGTACCACTACTCGTTCGAAGGCGGAGGCAAATTATTTAAACCCTTAAAAAAGATTAAACCCTCATAGGTTGAATATGGAATTTGCAATGGTTGGGCCAGCACTTGTACTGGGACTTGGATGCGTAGGAAGTTCGATCGGCTGCGGTATTGCCGGTATGGCTTCACATGCTGTGATGAGCAGAGTTGAAGAGAACCACGGTACATTCATCGGTATGTCTGCAGTGGCCTCCTCGCAGTCGATCTATGCCTTCGTCTTTATGATCCTGCTTAAAGCCAGCATCGTGTCGGGCAAGACGAGCCCAGAAGCTGGCATCGGCATTGGCATAGCTGTCGGCATCGCCCTGCTCGTCTCATCGGTCTATCAGGGGATGTGCGCGGCATCGGGCATCCAAGCCTCAGCTAAAACGCCTGCCATCATCGGAAAATGCTTCGCCGCACTTGGAATTGTTGAGTCCTTCTCACTTTTTGCGTTCGTTTTCGGTCTCCTTCTGATATAGGAGAGTTAACGGGAGGTCCGCGTGAAGAAGAGGATCGAGACAGACAGCCTTGGCCAAGTAGAGGTTCCCGCCGATAAGTATTACGGTGCGCAGACGCAGCGTTCGATTGAAAATTTCCCCATCGGTACGGAGAAGATGCCCTCGGAGCTCATCCGAGCTCTGGGGATCGTCAAAAAAGCCAGCGCGATCGTCAATGCAGAGCTCGGTCTACTTCCAAAAGAGAAGCGCGACCTCATCGTGAGCGTCTGCGATGAGATCATCGAAGGCAAGCTCTACGCGCATTTCGAGCTGGTCGTCTGGCAGACAGGCTCTGGCACGCAGACCAACATGAACGTGAACGAGGTGATCAGCAACCGCGCCATCGAAAAAGCTGGCGGAAAGCTCGGTTCGAAAGATCCGATCCATCCCAATGACGATGTGAATAAATCGCAATCTTCGAATGATGTCTTCCCAACCGCCATGCATATCTCGGCCGTGCTGGCGATTCGCGATCATCTGCTGCCCAACCTTGAGATTCTGTGGAAAGGTTTTAGTAAAAAAGCCGACGAGTTCAAAGATATCGTCAAAATCGGCCGCACACATCTCATGGATGCCACGCCGCTGACGCTAGGCCAAGAGTTTTCTGGCTATGCTTCCCAGGTTGAACATGGCATTCGCGCACTGAAAAGCACGCTCCCAAGTCTCTCCGAGCTTGCGCTAGGCGGCACAGCTGTGGGGACCGGCATTAACAGCCATCCCAAATTCGCAAAACGCGTGGCTGAAGTGATCAGCTGAGCTTACCAAGTATCCGTTTGTCACCGCTCCCAATAAGTTCGAAGCGCTCGCTGCCAACGATGCCATCGTAGAAGCGAGCGGGGCGCTCAAGCGTCTCGGCATGCTCTTTTATGAAGATCGCCAACGATATCCGCTGGCTAGCCTCCGGTCCGCGCGCGGTCTAGGTGAGATCATCATTCCCGGCAACGAGCCCGGCTCATCGATCATGCCCGGCAAGGTCAACCCCACGCAGAGTGAAGCGATGACCATGGTGGCCGTGCAGGTGATGGGCAACGATACTGCCATTACGCGTAGCCGGCTCGCTCGGCAATTTCGAACTCAACGTCTTCAAGCCCGTGATGATCTACAACCTGCTGCAATCGATCCGCCTGCTCGGCGATGTCGCTCTGAACTTCCATAAACGCTGTCTGGAAGGCATCAAACCCAACCTGAAGAGCATCTCAAAGCATCTAAACAACTCTCTCATGCTAGCCACCGCTCTCAACCCTGTCATCGGTTATGACAAAGCCGCCAAGGTCGTGCAAAAGGCCTTTGCCGAAGATATCACCCTTAAAGAGGCCGCCGTCTCCCTCGGCTTCTTAACTCCCGAGAAATTCGACGAAATCGTCGATCCCAAAAAGATGGTTGGTCAGTAAATCCTCATTTGGTGCTGTCGCCTGACAATTCTTTGCTTTCAAGATTATCGCTAACATGTTTACAGTATGTACCTTACACCGATAGTTTTTTTACATAAAATAAGATGTAACTTTACACCAAAATGAGAATGGTGTAACTTTACATCTAAACAAAGAGGTTGGAAAAATGAGCTGCTATAAATGTCTTGACCCTCTAGAGGGCGATCTAATACATGGTCTGCATAAAAAATGTTTTGCAGAATGGTTCCGCGTCGAGGAATCGGAAATGCAGTTTACTTTGACGATGAAAACTGCAGGAAATAGCAACGACCCTTCCGCACATCTCAACTCAAGTTTTTTTCATGGAAAGTTTAAAAAATATTCAGCGCGTCTGGGAGGATCAGGTTACATCATCAAGGTTCGTCAAGAGCCATTTTTTGAACTTCCAGCTTCAGAATATCTATGCAACCAAATTGCTAAAACGCTTCGACTGGAAATTCCGGATTTTTTCTTGATTAAGCTTGAAGGACAGGTGGACGCGTTTGTTTGTAAAAATTTTATGGAGAAACACGCAGACGCAAACTTGTTGCACTTGTATCGACTCACAGGAGAGAAGCCATTTGATCTTGCAAATGTCATCGACGTTATTTTACATCACACGGAAGATGAGCGTGAGATAGAGCGTTTTGTGCGGATCTGTCTTTTTGATGCACTAATAGGAAACCACGATAGGCATGGGCGTAATCTTGCTTTTATTCAAACTCCTAATCGCAAAACACTCGCACCTTTCTATGATAATCCATCATGTTTGGCGATCGAAGAAGAGTGGTTATTGGGAGCCTTCCATGAACCCTGTTGCAAGATCCATACCTCTAAATCTTTCGAACCAAAAATGAGCGATTATGTTGTCGAATTTCAGACGCCTGGGATTCGAATCGATTATCGAGGAATTTGCTCAAACGATCGATATGTCTAAAATCGTCTCTTTAATAACCTCGGCCTTTATCTCAGGCGCAAGAAAAGAAGCATTTTTAAAACTTGTCAAACGAAGATACGAAGAGCTCCAAAGAGGACTAAAAAATGTCTAAAGACTCTATCAGGGCTGTTCTTGTTTATCTCGAACGACGCAAAACACGCAAGTTTGTCGGAAAGTTAACCTATGATGCAAAAAGCAAAAATTACATTTTCCAATATGATGAAAAGTATTTGGGCTCAAAATTGATCCCTTTAGGTCCTGAGCTACCATTGAGACGTAAGCCTCATCTATCGCCAGAGCTATTTGAGTCTTTTGTAGACCGTATTCCTTCTCGAGAAAATCCTGCCTATCGGGATTATTGCCTATCTATGGGTATCGATATCCAAGAAAAGGATCCATTTATTTTATTAACTACCATTGCACGAAGGGGACCCTCTTCGTTTGTATTTGAAGCGGAACATATCAGGACGTTCTCAGCTTCTGATCTGAAAGCATTTCGGAACCGACTTCAGTTAACGATAAAGGAATTTGCTCTGGCATTTAATGTTTCTCAAAAGACTCTTGTGTCTATTGAAAATGGTCAGAGTACCGGCAAAGAGGTTATGAAGCGACTAGAGCTCTATGCGCGCTTTCCTGAAATTGCTCTCTTCGAATTTCGAAGAAATTGTGCACAAATTCACGTGGAAAAAACGCGTCTTGTTGAACGAATTCTTTCTTGAGATGCTAATGAATACGACCACTGACAAGGTGCAAACTGCTTCTAATATTAAATTCTTTTCTTTTGTCCAAAAATGTTTAAATTATCAAATAAAAATGTATTTAATATTTTGTTTATAATTAAAGACGTGGTTTTTGGATGATTTGTTGATAAAATCGGTCGGGGTGGTTAAAATATTTAGCAAAAACCTTAGGAGACTTATTTATGACTATTCAAACTTTCTATAATACAGCAGATTATGATTCCACTCAGTTTCTCGGCCATTGCTTGACATCGCTTTCAGCTCCAGCTGTGGCCGGACTGGTGATCCCGTACAGAAATGCGGTAGATGATCAGGGGCAGCCAGGAGAGAGCAGCCTATTTCGCATCGCAGTGACTGAACTCGCATTTGCTGCATTCGCTGTAGCTGCGCTTGTAGAAAGCGTTGTACGAGTTGTGTTAACCATTCTATTCGGCTTGATTAGTCTCAGTCTTGCATGTTGTGACTGGAGCGTTAAGGAGTTCGCGATCGCTGGATTTTGGTATAGTCTGGTGGGAAGTTATGTCTGCGTGCAAAATGCGTTAACCTGTCTGGCCGCGCTATTCATGAATTTCTATAAAGGCTATGCACCTCTCGAATATGCGGAAATATTGCCTTGCTTTGAAGAGTATAACCAGGCGCTAAACATGCGCTACAATCCCAACGATATAATAATGCTGCCGGGCGACCTGCGCAATCCGCGTTATATAGCATTTGTCGAAACGTGCAAGCAAAAGATCCGTGAGATTCCAGTCGATAGACTTAGAAGTGCACTTCCGCCAGAATGGAAAAAAGACGGATTTGCCACTTTGACTCTACAAATCAAAATCAATGGTGCTGAAAATCGTCACAACTCGTATCCAGCATGATCGTTAATGCTTATCAACAGCTTGAGCAAAGTCTGCCACGAAGCTAAGCGATATCTCATTGAAAAGTTAGAGGGCTGGCAGAACGATCCATACTTTCCCAATCCATTTAGATATGGTGAAAATGCTATAATCCCGAGAACAGTAGAAATAAATTGTCGTTTGATCAATTCGGAAGGGGGCGGAACTGCTTCTTGGACGGCAACTCTTCATCGCTCAGGGGGATGGGGTATTACGGGCGAATCAGCGCATCGCCGTGCCGTCAATGATTAGAAGGAAAATCCTTCTTATTTTGAAGTGCGGTGGCTTGAGTTTGAGTTCCCGCACTCCAAGGTTTCAAACATTCTTAAGTCGTTTTTTTTAATGCCTTTACTTGTTTAAAATCTTAACCTATGACTATTCAAGCATATTACGCTAACGGAGATTATGCTCAGCATTGTTTAACATCTCTTTCGACGGTGGGCGTTGCTCGGTATGTGATCCCGTTCCGAAACCCGATAGATGCTCAGGGGCATCCAAGAGCAAGCAGCCTGCCGCGTATTGTGGTGACAGAGCTTGCATTTGCTGCGCTTGCTATTGCCTCGTCGGTAGAGATGGTTGTGCGCGCTGTTTTAGCTGCTCTTTTCGCAGTGATGGGCCTAGGCCTTTCTTGCTGCAGTCAAGATTTAAGCAAATGGGCATTTTATATCGCAGCAATTAGCCTCGTAGGAGGTTATGTCTGCGTGCAAAACGCGCTTACCTGTTTGGCTGCACTCTTCGTGAATGTCTACAAATGCTCCGGCACTCTCTTGTATGCAGAGATATTGCCATGCTTCGAAGACCTCAACCAAACCTTGTTCATGCGTTTTATGACCTATCCTAGTATAGGTCTAGCAGGTGGACGACACAATCGTCATCACGTGGCGTTTGTCAATACGGTCGTAGAAAAAATTCGCGAGATTCCAGCTGAACTGCTAAGACAGACTTTAATACGAGATTTTCCAGAGCAAGGAAATAGCTTGCAACTCAGAGTCATTATCAATGATGGTAACTGGGCTCGTTGGCCTCTTACCGGGTCACGATGCAGTTATCTGGGGGGCATAGCAGGCGTTGTTCCTGAAAGACTTGAGCGAAAGCTGCAAGAAATGAAGCAACTATTCGAAGGGAGTTCTCGAACCCTACTTAGTTCAGTTGATTTTATACCAAAAGAGATCAAAATTAGGTGCCGTTTGATGAGTTCAAGCGACAGTTTAACTGCAATTTGGACAACAACGGTGCGCCGTTCAGGCGATCATACGACTAGTTTCGAAATGACACACCGTCCTCTTGAAGACTTTCAAGACTAAGAAATCAAAAGGATTCTTTCTTGTTTTGGAGTGCGGCGGCTTGACGCCGCTTTTTTTCGCCGAGTCTTGACTCGGCGCCAGTCTTAGCGATGCGTCAAGCCGCATCGGAGAGAAAGCGGCGACGAGTCGCCGCACTCCAAATTTCTTTAATGATTCACATGAATGCCGATCTTAGTTAGCAGATAGCGGCTAACTAGGATTGGGTGCTGGATCAGGATTTTGACGAGCATCCAGTAGTTCACGCGCTGGATCTCTTTGCGCAGCACTTCGGGATGATTGGAGACGGCGTCAGCGATCCAATCGCGATAAAAGTGAGGAAGGAGCTTGGGTAGGGCGTCGAGCCGGAAAAAAGCCACTTCTTTCGTCTCATCACTGCACTTCGATTCACCGGAGGCGATGGCACACTCGAAGAAGTGTGTGCGCTGCGTCATGCGGTTGACTGGCAGATATTCGGCAACCTTGCGCACGATCTTCACTTGATAACCCGTCTCTTCCAAAACTTCACGGCAGACCGCCTCTTCTGGAGTCTCACTCTGGTCGATGCCGCCGCCGGCGAGCACCCAGACGGGTATATCGCGTCTTTTGATCAGCAAAATAGATTTACGCGCCTCATCGAACACGATCGAAGTTACAGCTTCTGGCATCGATTTGCCTTGAAAAAAGAAAATAATAATCCTAACAATGTTACATTGAATAGGAAGCAATGTCTAAGTTTAAAAAAATCCTTTGTTTCTCGGCGCTTTTTTGTCTCACGGCTTGTAGTCGCGGCTATCTCAGCGTGCAGCAGGAGTGGGTTGACAGTCGCTATCTGGCAAGTACTTATGTGGCTACGCCAGATCCGCGGCAGGCGAATCCACCCATCGGGCAGAAGCTGATCATACGCTGGTGGGTGCCTGCAGCAATCTTCGAGAAAAATCCTGTGCTGGTGCTGCAAGTGATTCGTTGGGATTTCACGGAGGAGACGATCAGATTTCCGCTCAAAAAGCGCTTCGGCTATGAGATCTATTCTCTGCTCAATCAGAACTACGAAGAGACAGAAGGATTACTAACCTACCGCGCACAGATTGTGACTGATGATCAGGAAGTCGTTACTGAATGGAAACATCAGCTCTGGGTCAACCTGATCAAAATCGATGGCAAGACCATGGCGCCCGAGCCTAATCCCGATCTGAATCCCGAGGTGATCCCAGATGATAACTATCAACTGGATGACTTCGATGAGGAGCTCTACGCGCTTGATCCTGCATACGAAGATAACGATATCGGTAAAATCGAGAAGGGATTGCTTCAAACAGATGAAGAGAGCAATGCATCAGCTGATAAAATCAGCTCTTCAGTAGAAACCCAATCCAAACAGGGATCGGTGATCGACACGCCATATTTGAGCGACTGTTCATCATCAGACAAGGATTGATTGCCAGCGTGCAGATGGCTCTCGAGCATCATGCCGATGATCTGCTCCTTGCCCTCTTGCACCTGCTGCAAGAGCGCAGCAAAGACCTCTTTCTGTTTCTCATGCTCCTTTTTACAATTGCCATGCGCGCAGTCGACTAAGAGGCGCGGACGCAAATTGCGTGAGCTGAGCTTGGCGCATGCGTGAGTTACCGAAGGGGCTTCATAGTTAGTTTCGGTGAGCGATCCGCGCAGCACGAGATGCGCCCAAGGGTTGCCGTGGCTTGTCTTGGAAGAGAGCCTTCCGTCATCATTGCAAGACAAAAAAGTGTGAGGGGAGGAGGCGGCTAGCAGGCTGTGGATGGTCTGGCTCACATCGCCATCCAACCCATTTTTGAAACCCACTGGGCAGGACAGAGAGGAGGCGAGCTGGCGGTGTGGCTGCGAATAAGCGGTGCGCGCACCGATAAAGCCCCAGGTGACAAGATCGTCTAAATAGTGAGATACCAGCGGATCGACAAACTCCATGGCCGCGGGAATCTTACGTTTGGCGAGCTCGAGAAATAATTTTCTAGACTGGCGCAGGCCCGTTTCAAGCGCGTGCGACCCATCGAGATACGGGTCGTAGAGCATGCCCTTCCAACCCATGGCTGTGCGCGATTTTTCGACATACACGCGCATGACCAGAAAGCAGCTCTCATGCACCTGCTGCATGAGCTCTCCCAACTTATCCGCATAGTTTAAGGCTGCATCGATCTGATGGATCGAGCAGGGCCCAACAATGATAGCCAGGCGTTTATCCGCGCCGGCGATAATTTCCTGCACAGTTTGACGGCTGCGGAGGATGAAATCTTGCTCTCGCTCACCCAGCGGCAGCTCAACTTTTAACTCTTTTGGAGAAGGAAATTTCATATTTTAATTCTGATTTTCGAAACAAGAAATAACAGGATGGCAGGATAAGCAGGATGGAAATAGCATTTCTTTGTCTTCATCTATCCTGCTTATCCTGCCATCCTGTTATTTTTTTTCTCTCAGTGTGCTCAGGGATTTTATTTTCCCTTTTTATACTACAGGCGGATGCTAACATGTCTCGCAAAAAATTCAAAGGATGCATATCATTGCCCGAATGAACTTATCTTCCATTATTTCTCTTCTAAATAACATCGATAGCTATCTCTGGAACTACTGTCTCATCATTCTGTTGTGCGGCCTCGGTTTATTTCTCACTGTGCGCTTGAAGGGGATGCAGCTGCGCTATCTCGTCTATTCGCTCAAACTCGCTTTCACGCGTAAGGACGATGACGCAGAGGGCGACATCAGTCAGTTTCAATCGCTGATGACTGCTCTGGCTGCCACCATCGGTATCGGCAGCATCGCCGGCGTGGCCACTGCGATCATGGCGGGAGGATTCGGCGCCATCTTCTGGATGTGGGTCATCGCGCTCGTCGGTATGGTCACCAAGTTTGCTGAAGCGATTTTGGCCGTAAAGTATCGCGTGGTCGATCATCGCGGCGAGATGTGCGGCGGTCCCATGTATTACATCACACAGGGACTCGGCTGGCGCTGGCTCGGTGTGATCTTTGCCATTTTTGGCGCGCTCTCGGCCTTTGCAGGCGGTAACATGACGCAGTCCAATTCGATCGCAGCAGCTATGCAAGATCTGATCGGACTTTCGCCTGTCTGGTGTGGAATTCTGCTCATGCTCTGTACTTCAGTCGTAGTCTTAGGGGGAATTAAGACGATCGGCAAGGTGAGCGCCTATCTTGTACCTATGATGGCGCTGATGTATGTCATCGGCGGCCTGATTATTTTGATCGTGCACTTTGATCGCATCCCTGCGAGTTTTATGAAGATCATCGGTTGCGCATTTACCGGACAAGCGGCCTTTGGCGGCTTTTTAGGAGCCTCGATTATGGCAGCTGTGCAGATGGGAGTAGCGCGGGGCGTCTCTTCGAACGAAGCGGGCCTCGGCAGCGCACCGATTGCCGCGGCAGCAGCTAAGACAGATGTTCCTGGCAGACAAGCGCTGATTTCGATGACCGGTGTGTTTCTCTCCAGCCTGGTGGTCTGTACGATCACAGCGCTGGTGGTGGCGGTCACAGATGTGCTAGGCATGGTAGGAGCGGATGGGCGCGCATTAAATGGCGCGACGCTGGTCATGCAAGCTTTTCGTTCGGTGATTCCTGGCGGCGGAGCGATTGTGGCGATCGGGCTCGTGCTCTTCGGTTACACCACCATCATCGGGTGGGCGTATTATGGAGAGAAGTGTGTCGAGTTTATGGCTGGAGAAAAGACACTCAAAATCTATCGACTGCTCTTCTGCTGTATGGTCTTCTTCGGTGCGATCATGAGCTTTGACATCGTCTGGCCCCTGGTCGATATCATGAACGGCCTCATGGCACTGCCAAATCTGATTGGCTTGTTTGCGCTTTCAAGCATTGTCGTAGCTGAAGCAAACTCTTTCTTTGCCCTTTTAGACCGAGAAAAAACAGCTAAAATGACTCGAACAATCAATTAAAACACCGAGAGCACCGAGATACACCGAGAAAAAGAATAGAGAGAGAAAAAACTCCCTCTTCCCTCGGTGCTCTCGGTGTTTTGATTCTTCTGTCTTAATCTATTGTTCTTCAGCGAAGCGCGCTGCGCCTAGCAGCGCTGTATTAGGATTAAGAATCACCTTAACCGGGATTTTATCTAGTACTGTCCTAAATCTTCCCTTATTCAAGAATGATTCCATGAAAGCGCCGCTCTTCAGCGCATCTAAGATTTTCGGAGCGATGCCGCCGCCGATGTAAATGCCACCCAGAGCTAGAAATTTAAGCGCCGCATTTCCAACTTCAGCGCCGTAAATCGATACAAACCATTCAAGAGCCTTCTGGCAGGCGGCGCTCTCTTTTTTTAGGCCGAGTTCAGCGATCACTTTAGGAGGATCGCCCTCTGCTTGCGCTCTGGTAACTTCGTCAGAGGCTTTTTCCAGCCCCAAGTCGATCAGAAAGCGATAGATGTTATACAGCCCAGGTCCCGAAAGCACTCTTTCATACGAGACATGCTCAAACTGCTCTTTCAAATAGCGCATGAGTTCCATTTCCATCTCATCGCGCGGCGCAAAATCTGCATGTCCGCCTTCGCCAGAAAAGGGATGATGTTTTTTCCCATCCCAATAGAGACCAGCTTCGCCAAGGCCAGTGCCAGCTGAGACCAGCGCCTGATTGCCTTCCGCACGCGCATCCCCAGCATTTAAGACGAAAAACTCCTTCTCGTTTAGGCAGGTGAGTCCATATGCGTTGGCGAGCAGATCGTTGAGCAGCCAGACAGACTTGGTATTGAGCTCCTTTTGCAGTTCTGACGTCTCAATCACCCAAGGCAGGTTGGGCGTTTCACAGCGTCCGTTGATGATCGGTCCCGCAATGCCGAAGCACGCCTTCGTAACACTGATGCGATGTTTGGCCGTGAACTCCTTGACGATTTCAGCCAGCGAGGCGTATTTTTTGCTGGCAAAAGTATCTTCGCTGACAATCTTCTTTTCCTCAGAGAAGAAAGCCAGGTGTGTCTTCGTGCCGCCAATATCGCCTGCTAATATCATATTAAAAGATCTCCAGATTCATAATTTGGCCCTGTGTAGACGGAGGGCATTCCAGACCACGGAGACGGAGCTGAGCGCCATGGCGCCGCTGGCGATCATTGGGCTGAGTAGGATTCCGAAAAAAGGATAGAGGACGCCAGCGGCAATCGGTACGCCAAGTGCGTTGTAGATGAAGGCGAACCAGAGGTTTTCGCGGATATTGCGCATGGTGGCCATGCTCAGGTTACGCGCGCCCGCAATTCCACGCAGGTCGCCATGCACCAAAGTGATATCCGCGCTTTCGATGGCCACCGCTGAGCCTGTTCCCATGGCGATACCCACATTGGCTTCGGCGAGAGCCGGTGCATCATTGATGCCGTCACCTGCCATGGCCACAATATGTTTTTCGCTTTGCAAGCGTTTGACCACGCTATTTTTTTCTTCGGGCAAAATTTCTGCCTCTACTTGATCGATACCGAGCTTATGCGCCACTGCGCGGGCAGTCGTCTCATTATCACCGGTGAGCATTACGATCCGTATATGTGCCTGATGCAGCATGGTAATCGCTTCGATGGTTGTGTCTTTGATCTTATCTGAAACCGCCAAAACGCCGGCCACTTTTTTATCTTCTGCCACAAATATGGCAGTTTGCGCTTCTTTTGTAAAATTGTCGGCAGTTTCCTGCATCTCGGAAACGTCTACGCCCAGATTGATCATAAGCGCTCGGTTGCCTACTGCGATCTCCTTGCCACGGATCTTTCCTGTGACTCCAAGGCCTGCGAGGGCGTGGAACCCTTCAGGTTTATCTAGAGTCAAACCCTTTTCCGTAGCTGCCTGCACAATAGCAACGCCAAGCGGATGCTCGCTGCCCAACTCTAAGCTTGCCGCCAATTGCAACAAGTGGTCTTTATCTGGAACAAGCGCGTTTAGATGAATCTGTCCTTCAGTGAGTGTGCCAGTCTTATCTGTCACCAGCGTATCGACCTGTTCCATGAGTTCGAGCGCAGTTGCATTTTTGATTAAGATGCCGGCAGTAGCGCCTTTTTCCACGCCGACCAGGATCGACATGGGTGTGGCCAGACCCAAAGCGCAAGGGCAGGCGATGATCAGCACCGACACGGCATTGATGATCGCATGTGTAAAGGCTGGCGCTGGTCCAAACCAGTACCAGCCTATGAAGGTGAGCAGAGCTGCGCTTACAACGGCCGGCACAAAGTATTTCGAAACCGTGTCGGCCAAGTTCTGAATGGGCGCGCGGCTGCGCTGAGCCTCGCTGACCAGCTGCACAATGCGCGCCAGCAGCATCTCTTTGCCGACTTTTTCGGCACGCATGATGAAGCTTCCTGTTTCGTTCACCGTGGCGCCGATCAGACGGCTGCCAACTTTTTTGGACGCAGGTGTAGGCTCACCCGTGATCATCGATTCATTCACGCGGCTCGAACCTTCGAGCACGACGCCATCTACCGGGATCTTTTCGCCGGGCTTGACGCGCAATTTGTCGCCGACTTTGATCTCTTCAATCGAGACCACCTTTTCTTGTCCGCCTTCTAAAACCAGCGTGGCGGTTGTAGGCGCTAATTCCATCAGTGCGCGAATAGCGCCGCCGGTCTTTTCTCTGGCCCTCATTTCTAAATATTGGCCGAGTAGGACCAGCACAGTGATGACGGCCGACGATTCAAAATATAGCGCAGGAGGAGAGACGAGACGTGGAAAAAAGAGCACGGCCAGACTGTAGAGATAAGCCGCGGCAACGCCCAGCATGATCAGTGTGAACATGTTGAGTGAACGTCTCACAATCGATTGATACCCGCGCACAAAAAAAGGCCAAGCTCCCCAGAGTACAATCGGTGAAGCGAAGATGGCCTGCAGCCAGCCGTTTGCTGCCTGAAAAGTGTTGAGCAAGATCACGGGGATGGCTAGGAAAAGAGAGATCCAGAAGCGCTTTTGCATCGAAAGCAGCTCTGGGCTTTTTTCATCGACTCGACCAATTGGCTCCAGTGCCATGCCGCAGATCGGGCAATCTCCAGCAGAGGGCTTGCGCACCTCGGGATGCATCGGGCAGGTATATTCATGAAGAGTGGGCATACTCTTTCTTTATACAACTCTGGGGATTTAAGGCGCAGTGGACAGAATTTTTGTGGACGATGTGGACTAACTGGACGAGGTGGACAGCGCCAAGAAAGAGTTTGCTTCGGCGGTCCACTAAGTCCACTCCGTCCACATTGTCCACAAATCTTTTGTCCACTACGCCCTAAGCTGCTCGAGCTTTTTAGAGACTTCGCTGAGCTCTTTGTCGGTTTGGGCGATGGTGCCTTTGAGTTTTTCGACCAGCTCGCGCGGAGCTCTTTCGGCAAATTGCGGGTTGGCTAGCTGCTCACGCGTTTTATTCTGCAGGCTGATGAGCTTTTCACGCTCCTTCGTCAGGCGAATCAGCTCTTTCTCGCGCATCTCTTCTGGAAGAGGGATGATGAGCTTCAGGCTGCCGACCATGGCACTAGCTGAAAAGGGCAGGGGTTTTTCATGCGTTTCAAAGACCAGATTTTGTACGCGCACTAGGCTCTGAATGACACTCTGGTTTTCTTTGATAATCTTCAGTTCAGCGTCACCATTTAAAGCGACTAAAATAAGATCAGTGGCTGCAGCTGGCGGAAGTTGCATCTCGGCACGGATGTTGCGGACTGCATGCACTATACTATCGAGCAGCGTAAAACGGCGTTCGATCTCAGCATCCATATCGCTGGCACGGACTACTTTTGGATAGGGGCTAACGGCGCAAGCCGTTGCTTGCAGAGCCTCGCAAGCCTCTTTTACGTATGGCTCGATCGAACTCTTGGCTTGAACAGCAAAACGCGCCTTGAGGAATTGAAAGAGCTCTTCGGTCACAAATGGCGCCATGGGATGCAAGAGGCGCACGACGTGTGTGAGGATGGTGACCAGAAGACGCTGTTTGTTGAGACGCTGCTCTACTGTTCCGACTTTTCCGAAGAGAAACGGTTTGGTCAATTCCACGTAATAGGCGCAAAACTCTTTCCAGAAGAAGTCGTAGGCAGAGCCAGCCGCTTTGTCGAAAGCGTAGTTTTGCAAATGGCCTTCTACCTCTTGTGTGATGCGATTTAGCAGCGATAAGATCCAGCGATCTTCCAAGGTTAAAAGTTTGCTGTCGATGCCTTGTGCAAATGCTTCTGGAGTTAAGTCTTCCACATTCATTAACACGAAACGCGCGCCATTCCAGATCTTATTGGTGAAATTTTTGAACTCTTCAAAGCGCCGGCGATCTAAATCGATCTGGCGCGCGTGTGTGGCGCTCGCGCAGAGCGCCATGCGCATCGCATCCGTACCGTAGCGCTCAATGATCTCAATCGGGTCGAGCACGTTGCCCTTCGATTTAGACATCTTCTCCCACTTAGAATGCACTTCAGGCGGGGTAGGTTTGCCAAGGTCATACTCTTCGCGCTCTTTGCCCGTGATGAAGGTCAAGGCGCCATCTTTTTGATAGGTCCAGTAGGATTTGCCGTAGATCAATCCGTGGATGTAGGTCTCTTTGAAAGGCACCTCATCTAATGCATACTCTCCCATCAGGATCATGCGCGCCACCCAGAAGAAGAGAATGTCATGGCCCGTGATCAGCGTGCTGTTTGGGTAGAATTTTTCCAGATCGGGCGTCTTTTCAGGCCAACCTAAGATACTAAACGGCCAAAGACCAGCCGAAAACCAGGTATCGAGCACATCTTCATCCTGTATCCATTCGTCTGGAGCGGCTTTGACTTCTGGAGGAAGGTCGGACCCTGCGTAGCAGATCATTTCTTCGGGATTCGCCTTTTTGTACCAGATGGGAATGCGATGTCCCCACCAGAGCTGTCTCGAGATGCACCAGTCGCGCACGTTTTCGATCCAGTGGAAGTAGGTCTGGTCCCAGTGTGGAGGCAAAAGGCGCACTTTGCCATCCTTAACCGCTGCGATGAGCTTCTCTTTAAACGGCGCCATGCGGATGAACCACTGCTTCGAGAGATAGGGCTCTATCACCGCTTTTGAGCGGTAAGAGATGCCCACGCGATGCTGGTAGGGCTGGATGCGCTCAAGCAGGTTTTGTTCTTTGAGTTTTTGCACGATTTTTTCGCGCGCCTCTTCTTTCGGCAGGCCTTGAAACTCGCCGCCGTTTTCGTTGATGCGGCCATCAGGCGTCATGACATTGATCATCGGCAAATTGTGTCTTTGCGCGATCTCGTAGTCGTTTGGGTCGTGCGCTGGCGTGACTTTGACCATGCCGGTGCCGAAGGTCGGGTCGACGTGGAAATCGGCGATGACCGGGATGCGGCGTCCAGTTAACGGCAGGATCAGCATCTTGCCCACCAAGGCGCTGTAACGGTCATCATTTGGCGAGACAGCCACTGCTACGTCGCCTAGCATCGTCTCGGGGCGGGTGGTGGCGATGATGATATGTTCTCTTGTGTCCTCAATCGGGTAGCGGATATACCAGAGGCTGGTCGTACGCTCCTCATACTCCACCTCATCATCCGCTAGGGCGGTCTGTGTAAATGGATCCCAGTTGACTAGGTAGTCTCCCCGGTAGATTAGTCCATCTGTAAACATTTTTTTAAACATGGTGCGCACGGCCAAATTGCGCTGCTCATCCATGGTAAAGGCGAGTCTTGACCAGTCGCAAGAGCAGCCTAGGCGTTTAATCTGGGATAAAATTAAATTTTGACTCTGCTCTTTCCAGGCCCAGACATGCTTCAGAAACTCTTCGCGCGAAAAATCTTTGCGCCGTTTACCGGTTTTGGCCATGAGTTGACGCTCGACAACTGTCTGCGTGGCAATGCTCGCGTGATCGGTGCCAGGCACCCAGAGCGCCTCGAATCCGCTCATGCGCTTCCAGCGGATCAGCACATCTTGCAACGTATCGACCAGTGCATGGCCCATGTGGAGGGCCCCGGTCACATTTGGAGGGGGAATCGAGATCGTGTAAGCAGGTTTTTTACTTTTTGCGTCGGCTTTGAAAAAGCCCTGCTTTTCCCAGAATTGGGACCACTTTTCTTCGACCTCTTTTGGTTCGTATGCTTTGGCAAGTTGAGACATAAGAGATTAAGATAGCAGAGATTCTGAAAATAAGAATTCTAAAATTATTTCTTACTACCAAATCGCGTTGTTGCATTAGTCGGTAGAACAAACACCGAGAGCACCGAGAAGCCCCGAGGGGGGATACTAGGATTAAATTTTTTCTCGGTGTTTCTCGGTGCTCTCGGTGTTTAAATTTTCCTTTTACCCAATGAGCGTCGTCCTTTTGGTAGTTTCTTTTCTTATACTGAAATAAACTCAAAAATTGGTTTTTGGCTGCGTCAGCTTGGCAGTAAATTTTTGGCTTTCACTCGCGCCTTGCCTCTCGGCAATGGTCGCTCGCTCCAAGCACAAAAATTTACGCCGCTTCCTTGCCAAATTCCCAATCTTTGAATTTATTTCAGTATACTTCAAAATTTAATTCTCTTCTCGCTCTAAACTTGCCTATGAAAATTTTCTTTATAATATCAAAAAAACCTCAAGATGTGCTATTATTTTTGCAAATATTCATAGACGAGGAGCTTCAAAATGGCTGTTATTTTTAACAATGATGTAGTTCGCAATACGGAGAGTGCGCTGCTTTCTGCCACTAGTTGTGCAACCGCCCACCTCAGTGATATGCGAGATCGAGATTACGCCGGTGCAAGTTTGGTTCTGGTGCGCGTGTTTGGAGAGCTCTGTTTGGTCGGGCTTTTCGTCGCCTCGCTGGTTGAAGGTGTGGTGCGCATGGGCTTCGCCTTTGCTTTCATCCCAGTGGCTCTGTTTATCTGTGATTTCGATAATCATTTGAGCTGGTGGTTTGCACAAACCTCGGTGATCGCGCTAGCCAATGCTTGTTATATCGCTTCGGATGCGCTCGTTCAAAACGTTTTTGCGCAAAAATTAGATCTCTACCGGATGGAGTTCACACCCGCAGAGCGACAACTGATGAGTCGGTACAGGGTAAATCAAGAAGAGATGCAGAGCCAAGAGGTGCTCATCATTCCAGAAGCTAAGAGCAGCAAAGAAGGTGTACTAAAGAAAGATGTACAAAAGCACTGGAATGCGTGGGTGAAAGAGCTTAACGAGACCTTCCATCTTCTCGATGGCATTAACGATGATGGCAATACTTTGGCTGTCGCCGAAGCTACGACACGCTGGAACAATAACTTCCCACGATACCTTACTGGGACTACTCCATATGATGAAACCTATGCGAATATCATGCACCACTTGGCGATCTTTATCAAAGATGGCTGGGATAAATCTATGGCCCAATTGTGCGAGGGCGAAAAGTCGGTGCTCAAGAGCTATTTGGCAGACCCCCGTGCGTCGCGCAACATGCTTAATCAAAGGCAGGTGGAAGCTTCGATTGTCTTGAAAAATGCCGCGCGTATGGTCAGAACTATCATCATCTCTTACGGACACTGTCCCAACCGTCGAGGAACTACGGTTGAGAGTCTCTACCGCGACTTTTGTGTCAACGATCCAAAGTTACTCGAGAAAGAGACGATTGGACACCGCGCGCGTATTGTTCTGGCCGAAATGCGCGACCGAATCTTTGTCAATGCAGTGCTAAAAATAATACAAGGAATTGGTGGCGACCAAGCTTCTGCAGAAAACTCCGTTCGAAGACGAGATGGAGCACGATGGGGCGTAGCGGCTGGGATTTCTCAGCATGATAACGCGCATCTTGTCGCTGGGGATCGAGTTCGAACAGAAGACATGGACGCAGCCTTTACCGAGCACTACACCGTACCCAAAATCGTGGCTCTCTTGCGCGACCGTCTCAAAGATCAGAGTGAGCGGACCTTCCCCAGCGGACGTTTCTTAGCTTGGATTCCTGCCAATCGCCGCGATGTATCCGTGGATGCTCAAGGTAATTTTACGCTTGGGACAATCGTCGACTTCTTGGCTACCGAAGGGATCATCGAAAGACAATAATTAAAAACCCGGGTTTTTTAAATGGCTACCGTAGCTTTTGATTCTGACATAGCACACCGCGCTAGTTGCCTGTTCGTTTCAGCCTCTACATATGGTACAGCGACTCTGTCAGATTTCCGCGATGGGGTGCAAAGTGCGCCACTGATCGTTTTGGTGCGCATATTTGGCGAACTCTGCTTAGTCGGGCTCATGGTAGCCTCGATGGTTGAAGGCGTGGCACGTATGATCTTGGCGGTGGCCTTCATTCCTGTGGCACTATTGATCTGCGACTTCGATAATTCTTTAAGCAACTGGTGGGCGGAAACGGCGGTCATCTCGATTGCCAATGCCTTTTATATCGCCTTTGGTGCTCTGGTGCAAAACATCGTATATCGCAAACTGGGACTCTATCCAGATGAGATCCCAGCTGATGTAAGACGCGATATGCATGGTTATGCACTTAGTCTGACGGCGATGCGTAGCGTCGATGTACTGATTATTCCCGAAGCTAGCAGCAATCTCGATGTTCCTCGAGAATTCGAAGGCTGGATCGCGATACTCAACAGCGAATATCATCTGTTAAGCGACACCGACGATGATGGACGGGCTATGCAAGCTTATGATGCTATTGGTAGATGGAACGAAACGATCAGAGACTATCAAACACTAAGTACAGCGCAAAAACGGCGCTTTATGAACGCCTTGCACCACTTGGCTATCTACATCAAGCGCGAATGGGATCAGCACGTCGCACCGATTGTAAGTGCAGATGATAAAGAGATGATCAAATTACACCTGCGCAAACCTGAAAGAGGCGCAGTGCCTATCAGTATTGAAGCCCTCACGGTTCAGCAAAGAGAAGCGGCCAGAGTTCTGCGCAATGCAAAGGAGATCGTTAGACAATTAATCGCGGCTTTCGGTCATTGCACCAACAGACAAGGCACTACCGTAGAGCGTCTGTATCGTAAATTTGTGCTCAATGACCCAAAAGCTCTCGAAGAAGAGACCATCGGCCATGGAATGCGTCTTGCGCTGGCCGAGATGCGCGATCAAATTTTTAACGATGCGATGGACGAGATACTCAGGAGTGGTGGCGATGCAGCCTCTACGGATAACTACTATCGCAGGACGCAAGGGGAGAGATTCGGAGTGGCTTCAGATGTATCGCGTGTTGATATGAATCACGCTGGCTCTGCGCGCCAAGGCCAAGAAGCGGTGATCGAGCGCCACTTTGACGAGAAATACACGCTGCCTGCGATCGTCACCCACTTACGCGAGCGTCTTTCAAATCTCAAAGAGACCCTCTTCCCCAGCGGACGCTTTTTGACCTGGATCAGGGAAAACTATCAACCCGAACAAGTTGCACAAGCCTTCGATCAAGATAACAAATTCACACCTAGAATCATTCTCGAGTTCTTGGCCACCGAGCGCGTTGCCGTGCATCGCCAAGCATAACCGGAGGCGCCTCAATGGCTATAGCTACATATAACAATGACTACAGCCACACTCAAGCGCTGCTCTTTTCTGTGGCTGGACATACGACTTCCCTGCTGAGCGATTATCGCGACAACACGACAGGCTGTCTCGAAACTATCCTGGTACGCGTAGTGGGCGAGCTCTGTTTTGCAGCGTTGATCATCGCCTCGTTGGTGGAGTCTTTTGTGCGCGGTCTCTTGATGTTCGCTAGCATTCCTATCAGCATACTCCTCTGGGATAGCACCTTGACCGATCTGTTTATAGATAGCGGTATATTCGCTCTGGACAATGCTTGGAATATCGCAACTGGCGCACTTGTGCAGAACCTGTTTGCAGAGAAGCTTTCGCTCGGCGCCTGCTCTTCCAGCACTCTTCCTACAACCCAATTTTCCGCAGAAGATCGACATCTGATGGATGGCTATGCAATTAACCTGGCGCAAATGGTCGATGCACAAATGATCACTATCCCTGAGATAAATGATGCTATCGATTTCGCAACTTTTGATAGCCTTCTCACCAAGCTGGGCGAGGAATATCGTCTGTTTGAGAATGTCGACAATGATGGAGATGTGCTTGATTCTAGTACTTTTATGCGTTTGTGTAGGTCTAATCTTCGGGTTTATACGCTAAAGGGCGTCTTTGAAAGCTCACGAGAATTTGCCTTCGTGGTCAAACATCTCATGCGCATGCTCGAAAGACGCTGGAAAATGGAAGTAGCCGGCGTAGAAACGCAGTCAGCACAACTGCAAATGGTTAAAAGCTATCTGGCAGGAAATCTCAGTTTAAGTGCGCTCTCACAAGAGCAGAAAGTTGCCGTGCAATGTATTCGCGACGCAGCAAAAATTTTAAAAAAGCTCTGTGTTGCCACCTTGCATTGCAGCAATCGGCGATCGACCGATGGTGAAGAGCTGTATTGGCAATTCGTAGTGAATGATCCCACTTTTATCGAAAAGAAGACGCTTGGCTATCGCGTGCGCTGCGCCCTGGTTGAGCTGCGCAACCAAATTTTTATGGATGCAATTGCGCGCGTTTGCGCAATGGCTGGATCACTCACAGATGAAGCGACCACACATAATTACTATCGGAGAATGCAAGCTGCGAAATACGGGGTGCCTGCCGGGATTTCTCAGAGTGATACAAATCATGAGTTTGCTGCTAACAAAGGTTATGAGTTTGTCTTCGAGCGCGCCTTTGCTCAAAACTACACCATTGCACATATGGTCGACTGCCTGCAGCGCCGCATCGCCTCGCCTGTAGAAAAGGTCGTCACGCCTGCGCTTTTCAACCAGTGGGCGAGAAAGCAGTACGGGGGAGATCAGGCGCAGCTCCTGGACGAGCGCGACTTCTATACCCCACGCGTGATCCTGGCTTTCTTGGAGAGCGAAGGCATTATTCAAACGAGGAGAGTATAAGATATGACGGGTGTTGCTGGATATGTGACTAATGTGCGAAATTATAATGGGCTCTTGTTTTGCGCTAGCGCCTCTGCAACTGCCTATCTGACCGATTGCCGCAATTCCGTCGACAGTTTTTTTGAGAGATTTCTGGTGTGTACGGCGGTTGAGCTCGGCTATCTCGCGCTCTTTGTCGCCTCCCTCGTTGAAACGGCAGCGCGCTTGGCCTTTGCGTTCATCGGCGTTCCGGTATGCTTGTTCCTGGGCTCTGAGAGAAAGGCAGAATGGTTAATTGTCAGCGCCTTC
Source organism: uncultured Chlamydiales bacterium (assembly GCA_963709365.1). Taxonomy (GTDB): domain Bacteria; phylum Chlamydiota; class Chlamydiia; order Chlamydiales; family Rhabdochlamydiaceae. Next base: position 1,166,232 of record CAVPVU010000002.1, on the reverse strand, counting down.
TTCCCACTTTTCAATGCGTATACGATTGCCACAGGCGCACTCGTACAAAACATTTGCGCTGCGCATCTTCCTCTATATGGCAGTGCCCCCATCAGAAGACGCATCCTGCCTCAGCACTATGCGATTAACCCCGCAGATGTGGCCGGCTATGCCGTCAATCGCGTCGAGATGGTGGACGCGGAAGTGTTGACGATCCCCGAGGCAACTGGAGATCTCGATGTGGTGGCTGAATTTAATCGATTTCTAGATCTACTCGGTCCTCTAAATCTTCTCGATAGCGTCGATGACGATGGCATCAAGCGCAGCTATGACGAGTTCACGCGAAAATGCCGAGATAATTTAGCCACGTTCTTTCACGAGAATCAAGATGAAAAGAGCAGAAAGTTTGCCAATGTCTTGAAACATGTGATTGGATCGGCGACGGCGCGCTGGAATAATCTCGTCGCCTCGATGGATGCAGAATCGTTAGACTTAGTCCATCTCCACATCAAAGGTGAAGCCGATATGGGCTCGCTGCTGCAAGAGCAGATCACCGCGGTGCATTGCATCCGCGACGTGGCCAAGATTATTCAAAAAACAGGTGTCACACTCTACCATTGCAGCAATCGAAAATCAGCCGAAGGCGAAGACCTCTATTGGGAATTTGTGGTGAACGATCCGACCTTTATCGAAAAGAAAACCATCGGCTATCGCGCGCGCTGCGTGCTGGCCGAGGCGCGCGATCAGATCTTCTATGCCGCCTGTGAACGGGCGTGTGATTTGGGCGGCGACAAAGTTCATCGCGCTGCTACACACAACTACTACCGCCGAACGCTAGCAGCGACCTATGGAGTTCCTGCTGAAATTTCTCAGCATGACCGTGCATATGAAAGCTGCGCTAAAACAGACTACGAACATGTGTTTCAAGAGATGTTTGAAGAGCAGTACACGGTTCCTTTTATCGTGCATTGCATCAGGCGCTGCATCAACTCGCCGATAGAAACGGTCTTTCCATCTGGACCCTTTAACATCTGGTTCAGGCAGGTCTATCGAGGAGATCGCTCGATCATTCTCGATGAGCAAGAGCGTTACACCACCAGAGCAATCCTAGCCTTCCTAGAACACGAAGGCATCGTTCAGAGAGTAGCACCTGCGCCAGCAGCCGCTAACTAGAGTCTTTTCGCATTCACCGAAAAAGAATTAAACACCGCGAAAGAATAGCTTTTTTGAACCTCTTCCCTCGGTGTATCTCGGTGCTCTCGGTGTTTTGATTTTTTACTAATTAGAGCCTTTGAGGCGTATTCAAAGAGTGGCGAGAGCGGGCTCCGAGCGAGAGTCTTTTTGCATTCACCGAAAAAGAATTAAACACCGAGAGCACCGAGATACACCGAGAAAGAATAGCTTTTATATTCCCTCGGTGTATCTCGGTGCTCTCGGTGTTTTGATTTTTCTTTACTGACTAGAGCCTTTGAGGCGCATTTTTGTGATCTTCTGGGTTGCTTTAGGCATTCCCGAAGATGAGCCGTTCGCTTCGATCTTCTTGACCACGTCCATCCCGCTAGTCACCTGACCAAATACGGTGTGTTTGAAGTTCAAGAATGGGGTGTTCACGGTGGTGATGAAGAACTGGCTGCCATTGGTGTTGGGGCCGGCATTGGCCATGGCGAGTTTGCCGGGTTTATCGAAAGAGAGCTCCGCACAGCACTCATCAGCGAAGGGCTTGCCGAAGATCGATTGTCCACCTCTTCCTGTGCCCGTAGGATCGCCCCCTTGGATCATAAAGTGGGGGATGATGCGATGGAAGGTGATTCCGTCGTAATAGCCTTTCTGAGCGAGCTTAATGAAGTTCTCGCATGTCTTGGGAGCTTGCTTGGGGAAGAGCTCGACTTCGATATTGCCCTGATTTGTTTCAATGAGCATGACCGGCTTTTCGGGCATGACCCACGTATCTTCATTCGCCTGAGTATTAGTTGTTAACATCATAAAAATTGGTATGAGGGTTAAAATAAATTTTTTCACAAATTTGCTGGGGTTAGAATTCAAAATCGAAAGTTTGGATGGCAACTAAGATTTTGTCAAGGTTCGTGGACTGGTGTGACGAAAATGTCTCTGTACTGAAACAAAAATTTGGGAGGCAGAAAGTTAAAACAGGATGACAGGATTTACAGGATGAAGAAGATACTTTTTCCTTCTTCATCCTTGCCATCCTGTCATCCTGTAGAAATTCTTTTGCGTTAATTTTTTTGTCCAGTGCAGAGCGAAAATGTGCTATAATAGATGTCAAATTGGAGGAATTTTTAATGAGCGCATCAAGACCTGTTTCAGCTGCGGCACCCAAAGCAGAGCACAAAGGAGAGACAGAGCACAAAGGCGAAAAGAAGTCATTGGCAACAGCTGCTTTAGATATCATGGATCAGCGGGTGTTGATGAGTGGGTTCGCACAACTTCAACACACTGACCCTGAACTTTGGAAACATGTCCGATCCGCCATAGCTTCTGGCCGCACAGAGGGCTCGATGATAAGAGATGGGAAGGTGACGATTCACGTGGGCTCTGGCGGTCTGCAACAGAAACTAGCTGGTCTTGTCGAAGATCATCCTGTTTTGAAGTTGCAACTTACCACGCAGGAAGAGCTCCTTCTCGCACAAATATTTACCGATCGTGCACTCTCTTGCGACGCCTGCCTGATATCGGTCTGGGGGGTCGACCTTTTAGATCGTATCGAAAAAATGCGCACATCCTCAAAAGATGAAATCGGTAAAGCAAGTCGAGATTTCGCCTTTATCTTCGCTCGGCTGTTTGCGTTCTTGAGCATAAAAAATATCGGTAAAGAGGAGCGCCATCTTCCTCCTGATTCTGAGATGATTGATAAAATTATTTACCAACTTGAAGCTATCAAAGGCAGGATTTGCTGTTTGCCGGAGAAACAGAGCCGCTTTGAAATCATTCGCAACACTATTGTAGAAGTTGAAAAGAGAATCGCTTTGGGATGCAAACTCATTCGCGATGAACAGGTGCAGACATTTTTTACGGAGCATCCGCTCGAAGAGGTAAATAGATGGTCAAAGCTCTTTCACAAAGCTGAGTTGATGAATAAGGCTGGTCCACAAAGAATTCTGCTAGATCTCGCTTCCCTCCTCCGCCTGATGACACTCGGATTCGGCCCTGGTCTTAAAAATAACGCGATGGATTTCGAGGTCAAAGGTTTGGAAAAATTAGCAAAAGAATTTGCGCGTTATGTAGCACAGCCACAAAAACTCGTAGCTGTGAGGCGTGTGAAAACAGCTTTCACCGACTTTATCTCTGCGTTTCGAGCAGATTATGTTAAACATGAAAACGATTACATGGGTTGCAAGCAAGAGCTTTCATACAAAGAGTTTGTAAAAGCGCGACAAATCACCTCTCCGTTGTCGCTTGACCTTCCCCAAGATGCTTTCGGATTCCAACTGGATCTGATTATGGCAGCCTATGGCGCAACATGTAATATTCTGGATCAAATTTTGAGGATCCTAGATGAGCACGTGATTGAGCCCCTCGTTCCCACCTGTATGCCAATGCATGCTTGTAGCATGCGCATGCATACGAACATCCCTTGCGTTATTGAGGAAGGTCGAGAATATCTTCGCGTTAAAACTGCTGAGTATCCTAAGCCGCCTATGCGCTTGGACGAAATGCAAGGCCTGGCACTGTTGAATATACCCTACCAAATGACCATAGACCGAGAAAAGCTGTTAGAACCTGTTTTACGTAATCCGGTATTTTTCAATATTGATCTAAATTTTTTAAGCAGAACTGCTAGCTATCTACACTATTACATGAGCGTTATTCCTTTCTTAGAGAAGGCTCAGCCGCTTGTGAATCAGATTAATGCGCTGGACTTTACTAAGTTGCACATGGACAGCTTAAATAGAATCAGAGCGCTGCTCGAAAATATTGAGCCGGAAGCGCTTCGCGCGACACGCGCTGAGTGGGTCGAGCATCTCAAAGAAGTGACGCTGCTCGAAAACCTCGATCTTTGTCGGTTTGCCATGTTGGGTCAAGATATCCCAGCCATGACCAGACTGCATGCGAATACGCAAGAGGGTTACGCTGACGAGGAGCTCTTTTCCGATTCTCTTTTGGACTTCTTCGAGCTCACCGGCATCGAATCGATATTAGATGAACTGCTCGTCGTCAAGGTTAAACCACCTGGTCCAAGATTGGCTGGCGGGCCTTTTCCAATGCGCGAAGGTAACTTAAGTCAACGCCCCGTGCGCGAGAAGCCCGCGGCTCCAGCGCCAGCACCAGCTGCACCGGCTCCAGCCAAAGCCGCGGTAGAAAAGAAGGAACACAAAGGCGCACCGCTTGGTGTGCAGGCCAAGCCAAGTGAAGCTCCCAAGCCAGCTGTAAGTGAGGCAGAAACAGAGCTATTCAGGATTAGACGCGGGGAGAAGACGCGTAAACTCTTGGCGCGTCTCTCCAAGTTGGGCTTTTCGGCCACGTCACAACGCGGTTCTCATGCGCGGTACGAGGATCAGGACGGCCACAAAGTGTTCGTGCCTGTCGGCGGCAGAGGCCACAAACATCAGCGGCCCGGCACAGCAAAGAATATTGTAGCGCATGCAGTTAAAGCCTAAGAAAAAGACAAAAAAGAATTAAACACCGAGAGCACCGAGAAACCCCGAGTAAATACTGAAGTCAATTTTCTCTCGGTGGCTCTCAGTGCTCTCGGTGTTTTGATTTTTCTTCAAGATTCTTATTCTTAAGAATAGATCTTGGCGAACTGTTTAAACTCGCGATTCAATCTCTTTTGCCAAGCTTTTTTCTCGCGGGAATTTATGCAGTGGGAGAAGAGCGCGAGCTGTCTAAAGAGCTGCACTTTTTCCCAGAAGAGCGCGCGTTCGGTCCAACCTTTCTTCAAATTGATTTTTCCGTACAGAAAAGCGGCTAGCAGGGCACTGGTCGGCAGATGCGAGAGATCGTCGATGGCGGCGAAATGCGCCAGAGCGGCCTTTTTTCCTTTGGTGGCGGCGAGGTAACAGCCGTAGAGGGCAAAAAGCGGCGAACTCACTTGTGCGAGTGAAGTTTTGGGATGTTTTTTGAAAATCGCTTTGGCCTTCTCCCATTTTTTTTCAAACAAAAGGGCAGCGATAATTAGATCATCGCAATGCGAGAGCTTGTCGAGATAAGGGAGAAGCAGATTGCTCTTACGCTTGTCGATCAGATGCTGGCAAATGTAGCGTACGAGCCGCCAGTCGAGATTTGTCTGTGCAAAAAGATTTTCCAGAGTTTTTGTGGGGCTGCGATCGATCGACAAGGCACTCGCCATCGAAGAACCAGACGGCAAGACCTCTTTGACCCAAGCTGTGCATCCCAAATGAAGCAGGGCAAAGAGCGCATTTTTCGCAAGTTCTGATTGCGGACTATTTTCCAGGATTTCAAAGAGCGTAATCGGCTTGGCAAGCCAAAAGGCCAGCTGGATCGAGAGGTGTAGAAGAGGATCTTCCGCGCCATTTTGCTCGCTAATAAAGTGAAGCGGTTCGAGATGTTTTTTTAGGCTTTCAAGCAGCTTCTGGCCATCTTGCGTGCTGAAAATGTGCGGCAGCTGCCGCAAGGCCAAGAGTGCAAATTGATAACCCGAAGTGCGGTCTTGCGCACTGCTCTCATACAGCCGAAAGGTGATCTCTTCAGTCAAGATCGACAACAAGGGGTGTTTGGGGTACTTGCGCAGCGCGAGTTCCAAACATTTGATCTCGTCTTCGACTTCATGCCAAGCTTTATAGACCAAGGACTTGCCGAGATACTCGAGCGGGGCGCCAGGTGTGGTGCGTAGTTTGCCAAACTCTTCTAAGGCCAGCGAAAAGAGTTGTGCCTGCCGTGTTTTTTTCTTTTCCGCTAAAGCTTCTTCTAAAAGCGTCACTCCTGCGCGAAAGAGCGCTTCGCGCCCTTCTGCTCTTCCAGGAAAGCAGTAGGCGATGCGGCGATATTCACTGAGCGCCTTTGCATAGAGGTGGCTAGCTAAAAAGGCGTCGGGCACAGCCAAGCAGTTGACCTCTACGCTTAAGCTGCCGACGGAGACCTTCAATGCCTCCATCTGAAAATCATCATCTCGAAATAAGAGGCCGATGTGGGTGCCGACGATGGGACGGTGGCTAAGATAGTTCAGCTGAAGGCGGCCATCGAGAAAAAACCGCACATGGTTGTCGAGCTTTTCGATGCTGAGCGTGTGCCAAGTGTTGGGCCGTAAGCAGACATCAGGAGCTTGCAAGACTTCTACGCCGGAGCGAAAGAGCCTGGCCGCAGGCTCATTGGCTGAGCCTACCCAGAGAGAGTAGCCATCGTTCAGACCGGTACGCTCTGAGCTTTCGGGGATGCAGAGGAGGATGCCGATGCCTCTCCCTTCACCGCCTAAGCAGATGCGCGTTTCAATGCGCGCGTTGCCTGGAAAAGAGGCCTTGGAGATCATCAGGTTCACCCACTCCATCACGTCTGGTTCCCGCGTAATGGCTAGATGTTTGGCCATGAGGATATTCTCTTGAAACTCCCAATCTTGTTTTTGGCGGATATTGAGCTCAGCTGCCGGGATCCATTCCGGGCGGCCTTCGCTATAGTTTTGTAGCTCATTGATCAGCTCAGTCACGCTCTGGTAGCGCTCCTCTTTGGCGGGCGAGAGGCATTTTTTAGCAATGCCGGCTAGCTGCAGAGGGATATCGCGATAGGGGGCGGCTTCGACCGGGTCTAAAATCTCCTCGTGCGCGCTCTGCTTGCGGTATTCGGCCAAAGTGGTGCGCTGAAAGGGCAGGCGCAAGGTGAGCATTTGATAGAGAATTACGCCCAGAGCGTAGATGTCTGTGAGAAACGAGGATTTTTCACCGTAGGCTCTTTCTGGCGCCATGTAGGCTAAGGTTCCAGGGATTTTGCCTGGATCAGTGAGGCCCGGCGAAGAGTTTTCCAAGCTCGGCGTGGCCTCTTCCTGCCCCACAAAATCGGCCAGGCCCCAATCTAGGATCACCACCTCTCCATAACGGCCGATGATGATGTTGTCGGGCTTTAAATCGCGATGCAGCACACCCTTGGCGTGCACATAGGCAATTGCTCGGCAGAGGTCTAAAAAGATGCGCATGAGCGCGGGGACAGAGCTGCCGATAGGGTGCAAAAGCTCGCCCTTTTTCTCTTGCTGGCGCGTAGTAATTAAAATCTCTTTTAAGGTCTCGCCCTCGACATAGGGCATGGTATAGTAGGCGCCGCTCTTTTCGTCACAAATCGTGTAGATGGGAATGATCGATGGATGCGTGAGCTGAGCCGCAATTTTCGCCTCGCGCATAAAGCGCTCATGCAAGGTCTTATGCTTCAGCATGTCGGCGCGGATCTGTTTTAAGGCGATCAGTCTGCCGCAGCTAGGGTCTTTAGCTAGATAGACCTCTCCCATGCCGCCTTTGGCCAGCGTGCGCACGAGCTCAAACGGTCCAATTTTTCCTAGGTGTTCATCCATAACAACACAGGATTTGCCCGAAACCTAGGAAATAAGCAAGTTGAAAAAACTACTGCAAGAAAAAGTCAAAACACCGAGAAGAGAAAAAACCTCTCTTCTTCCTTCTTCTCTCGGTGCTCTCGGTGTTTAATTCTTCCGGGTTACCACTCGCTGGCAGTATGCGGAACAGATAGCAAGACGGCGTGGCGGATGAACTTTTCGCCCATCTCTCTTTTTAATCGGCGTTCCATCGCGCGGCGAGTGCGCCCATGTGCGCTCTCTAGACGTCCCTCGATTAGATAGCGCCCCTCAGAGATCACTCTTCTTTTGCGTTCAAAAGAAAGAGTGCGAAAAGCAGTTTGCACAACGAAAAAATGCTCGTCAGTGAGCGGGTCTGAGTCTTGATAGTTCTGAAGAGGGACCATCTCAACCATGTTTGCGATATAACGTGAAGTAGGACTTGCGGACATCGATTTCTCCGTTTTTGATTGAGGCGGTGAGTTTAGCAGGAGAAAGATTGCCGTAAATGGGGAAAAATTGGCAACATTCGTCTCATGACAAGTAAAACTGTTATTTTAACCGGCGACAGGCCCACGGGGCCGCTCCATCTCGGGCATTATGTAGGCTCATTGCTCAATCGGGTCCAGCTGCAAGAGACCTGCACGCAGTATGTGATGATCGCCGATCTGCAGGCGCTGACCGATAATGCTGATCAGCCTCAAAAAGTGCGTGAAAACGTCCTGCAAGTGGCGCTCGATTATCTCGCCGTCGGCATCGATCCAGCCAAGACGACCATCTGTATCCAGTCGCTCCTGCCTGAACTCCCTGAGCTCACCATGTATTATTTAAACTTGGTGACCTGGAATCGTCTCAAACACAATCCCACCGTCAAGCAAGAGATCCAGCAAAAGGGATATGGCGAGTCTGTGCCAGCCGGCTTTATGGTCTATCCTGTGAGCCAGGCGGCCGACATCACAGCTTTTAAGGCCACGCTGGTGCCCGTAGGCGAAGATCAGCTACCCATGATCGAGCAGACCAATGAGGTTGTAAGACACTTCAATCGCATTTACAAGTGCGAAGTGCTCGTAGAAGCCAAACCCCTTATTCCAAAAGCTGGCCGCTTGCCCGGTATCGATGGGAAGGCCAAGATGAGCAAATCTTTAGGTAATTGTATCTACTTGTCCGATCCCGCTGACGTAGTCGCCAAAAAGGTGAAGGGCATGTATACCGATCCCGACCATCTACGCGTCGAAGATCCCGGTAAAGTCGAAGGCAACCCTGTTTTTGCTTATCTCGATGCCTTCGATCCTGATAAGGCTGGGCTCGAAGAAGTGAAAGCGCACTACCAGCGCGGCGGCTTGGGCGATTCGGTCGTGAAAAAGCGCCTTTTAGAAGCACTCGAAGCTTTCCTCGGTCCAGTGCGCAAAAAGCGCGAAGAGTACGCCAAAGATCCCCAAGGCGTGATGAAGCTCGTCTTGAATGGCACCGCACGCGCGAGAGAAACCACCGCAGCCACCCTGCGCGAGGTGCGCAAAGCCATGTTCCTAGATTATTGATTATCAAGAAAAAGCATATGCATAAGATAAAAGAACATAAGAAGAGAGAAAAATAACAGGATGGCAGGATGAGCAAGATAGATGAAGACAAAGAAATGCTATTTCCATCCTGCTTATCCTGTCATCCTGTTATTTCTTCTTTCGAAAACCAGAAGCGAAAGCAGCAGGAAGCAAATTTATTTAACAAAGCCGAGATTACCTCTTACGACTATGAATTTGCCAAGCAGATGGAAATTGCCGAGGAGAGCATGAAAGAAAACAAAGATGTCTTAAAAAAGCTTGCAGAATGAAAGAGCCTTACTGGATTCTTTCGGTTCTCAGCTTTAAAGAGAGTTGTCGTTTTGGTCATTTGACCTCTTGCGTAATTCCATTTGCCCGCTAAAACCGCCCTTTTTCCTCTAATTTTTGTTGCATCTCCTCACCGACCCAATTTGGGTCGCCTCGTCAATGCGACACTAGCCAGCAAGCTGGCTCTAAAAATCAGAGAAAAAATCTTCGGTTTTTTCGGGCAAAGCGAATTACGCAAGAGGTCTATTTTCTTTTTTTCTGCTGTTCTTCTTCGATCTCTTCGTTGAGGTCCTCTTCACTTTCATCCTCGGGTGCAGTGGTGCTGTCGTAGTATTCACGGAAGAAGAGGTAAATGGCGCCCACGGTGAAGAGCACGGGCAGGAAGATGCGCTCTGACCAGCCCGAGATGGCGACGACAAAAGCGCCGATAAAGACGAAGAGCGTGATGCCCATGCTGTAGTAGCGGGCGAGGAAAAATTGACGCAGGGCGAGCGGTATGCCGAGCACGAGCAAGATGCCAGGCCACCAGATCCCGCGGTAGGAGAGGATGGCAAGCCCTACCAAAAATAGAGCCGTGCAATAGACTTTGGCCTTCCTTTTCGAGACAAACAGGTCCTTCACGACGCTCTCCCTTTTTTCTGGGGGTATAGCACTATGCGAGGCGGGAGGCAAGATATTTGCTGGTGCGGGAGCGTTTGACTTGGGCGACTTCTTCGGGAGTGCCAGTGGCGACGATCTGGCCGCCCTTCTCTCCCGCATCTGGCCCGAGATCGATCAGATAGTCGGCGTTGGCCATGATGTCCAGATTGTGTTCGATGATGATTAGCGTGTTGCCCCTGTCGACCAGCGAGTGGAAGATCGGCAGCAGTTTGAGGATGTCATCGCTGTGCAGGCCGGTGGTGGGCTCATCGAAGAGATAGAGCGTCTTGCCCGAGGAGCGCTTGGCCAGCTCGCGGCTAAGCCTGAGGCGCTGTGCTTCTCCACTCGACAAGGTGGTCACCTCTTGATCGAGTTTGAGATAGCCCAAGCCTACGGAGATTAAAATATCGAGCAAGCGATTGACTTTGACGAGAGGGAGTTCCCACTGTTTGAGCTCGGCCACGGTCATGCTCAGGATCTCACCGAGATGTTTATTGCGATAGGTGACCTGCAAGCTAAGGGGATTAAAGCGGAAGCCGCCGCACGATTCACAAGGGACTTTAACCGGCGGTAAGAATTGCAGCTGGATGCTCTTTGTTCCCATGCCCCAGCAGGTGGTGCACATCCCTTTGCGATGGTTGAAGCTGAAGCATTTTGGCGGAAGGCCGCGTGCTTTGGCCATGGGAAGATCAGCGAAGAAGAAACGCAGCGGGGTGAGTAGGTCGCTGTAGGTGCTCACGTCGGCACGCGCGGTTTGCCCCAGTGGGTTCTGATCGAGTACGACGAGTTTATCAAACGCGCTCAGCCCGCTCACGTTCACGTTTGGCAGTGTAATGGTGTCTATGGCCTCTCTTTGACGCGCGAGCGCCGTTTGAGCCGTCGGGCGTAAAAGATCGCCGATCAGCGTCGATTTACCAGAGCCCGAGACGCCTGTCACACAGCAGAAGACACTTGTGGGAATTTTTACGCTGACATCTTTCAAATTGTGCAGGGTGGCATGTGCGAGCTCGATCCACTTTTTGGGTTTGCGCCGTTTTTCGGGAATGGGGATCTGCTTTTTTCCACTCAAGTACGCACCGGTGAGAGAGTGCGGATTGGCTTTGATCTCTTTAAGTGACCCTTGAGCCACAATTTTACCACCTTCTTTTCCGGCCGCTGGACCGAAGTCGAGGATCTGATCGGCAATGGCCATCGTGAGCGGATCGTGTTCGACAAGCAGCAGAGTATTGCCTAAATCGCGTAGCTGGATGAGCGCTTGGTTGAGCTTTTCATTGTCAAAAGGATGGAGCCCCACGGTTGGTTCGTCGAGCACATAGAGGCAGCCGGTAAGGCCGCTGCCCAGCTGCCGGCTGAGGCGGATGCGCTGCTCTTCGCCGCCGCTCAAACTCGGCGCGGCGCGATCTAACGCGAGATAGCCTAAGCCAATGGCTTGTAAGAAGTGCATGCGCTTCGAAATCTGTTTCAGTGGTTCTTCCAAAAAGCGCAGGTCTTCGCCTTTGAGCTTGAGTGACGCGATGAATTCTAAAGCTCTATCGATCGGCAAATTGCAGAGATCGGCGATCGAGAGTTTCTGGATGCGCACATTGCGCGCCAGAGGATTTAAACGGCTGCCTTTGCACGAAAAGCAGGGCGCCACATCGAGAAGAGGTGCGATCTGTTCGCGGATCGGACGCACGGCCGATTTGGCGGCTTTGGCAAAGACCGTGCTGACGCCGCGCCAACGAAAAAATGGACCGCGCCGACCTAACGAGATCTCTCTTTCAGAACCGGAGAGCAAAATTTGCAATTTGGCTGGAGCGAGCTCATCTAGACGTTTCGTCGCTTCGATCTTCTCTTCTCTCAGAAAGGTTTTATAGAGCGAGAGCACTTCGCTGCTGGCGTTCTCTTTCCAAAGCAGATAGGCCAAGCCGAGCGGTGTGAGTTTGGCAAACTCCTTGTAGCGCATCAGATCGGCGCCATACTGCACACCCAAGCCTAAACAGTCCAAACACATGCCCGAGTCGGTATTGAATGAGAAGGTGTGAGGTGTGATGGGCGGATAAGATTTCCCTGTTGAGACATCGGCAAAGGCTAGGTTGAAAAAGAGGTCTTCGCTATCCAGTGCCGCGATGATCACACCGCCTGAGACCGCAGCGGCGCGGTCGACCGCTTCGAAAAGCCGTGCGCGAATATTCGGATCGATTTTAAGGCGGTCGATGACCAGTTCGACCGAATTTTTGCGCAGCTTATCGAAGGGAATGGTCTGATCTAATTCGTGATACACATTGTTTAGTCGGATGCGCAGATATCCGGATGAGAGCAAGCGTGCTTGCAGCGCTTCCCAAGACTCATTTTTGCGCAGCTTAATCGGCGCCAGGATCCGCAAAGCGCTCCCTACGGACAGCTGAAGCAGCTTTCCTGTGACATAATCTTTAGAGATCGAACGAATCTCTTCGCCCGTTTCTGGGCTGTAAGGCGTGCCTAAATGTGCAAATAAGATGCGCAAAAAGTCGTAGACTTCAGTCATGGTGCCGACCGTGCTGCGCGGGTTTTTGGCGTGGCTTGCCTGTTCGATGGCGATAGCTGGCGAGAGCCCTTCGATATTGTCGACTTTAGGCTTGGGCATCTGGCTGACAAATTGACGCGAGAAGGTCGAAAGCGATTCGACATAGCGCCTCTGTCCTTCGGCATAGAGGGTTTCGAAAGCAAAGGAGCTCTTGCCTGAGCCAGAAGGACCAGTACAGAGCACGATCTTATCGCGCGGGATTTTTACGTCGACAGCTTTAAGATTATTCTGTGAGGCGCCTTCCACCAGGATGTAAGGAGCGGAGGTTGCAGCGTGCTCGCGTCGCGCTTTGGGTTGAGATCTGACGGGCTTGAGCATGGCGTGCAGCGCATGGCCTGTGGGCGTTTTGAGTTTGGCGATCTTTTCGGGCGTGCCGGTGGCGACGATTTCGCCACCCTCTTTTCCGCCTTCTGGACCGAGATCGATGATCCAATCGGCGCATTTAACCAGATCCATGTTGTGTTCGATCACTAGAAGCGAGCTGCCTTGATCGACCAGCGCTTGCAGCACGCCCATCAGCTTGTTTAGATCGTGAAAGTGTAAACCGGTGGTCGGCTCGTCTAGAATGTAGAGTGTGCGTTCGTTAGAAGGACGCGCGAGCTCCTTAGCTAATTTGATGCGTTGCGCTTCACCGCCAGAAAGCGTAGGGGAGGGCTGGCCGATTTTGAGATAGCCGAGGCCGACAGCGGCGAGTGTCTCGAGCTTCTTTTTGATGTGCGGAATCGCCGTAAAAAATTCGAGTGCTTCACTCACGTTCATCTCTAAAACGTCGTGGATGTTTTTACCTCTTAACAGCACAGACAAGGTCTTCTCATCGAAACGTCTGCCATGACATTGCGCGCAGGTCACCCACTCATCTTCCATGAAGTCCATGTCGATGCGCGTCATGCCCATGCCGCCGCAGTGAGGACAGGAGCCCTCTTGGACGTTGAAGCTAAAGCGCCCAGGCTGGTACCCGTGCGCTCTGCTCTCAGGGAGTTCGGCGAAGAGTTTGCGGATCTCGTCGAAGAGTTTGATATAGGTGGCGGGATTGGAGCGCGGCGTGCGTCCGATCGGTGATTGATCGATGGCGATTACCTTGTCGAAGGCATCGATACCCGTGATTTTTTTGTGTTTGCCGACGGGGAGATTCGAGTTTAAGAGCGCATTGGAAAGCGCAGGGTAGAGCAGATCGGTGATGAGCGAAGATTTTCCAGAGCCTGAGACGCCTGTGACGGCTATGAAGATTCCCAGTGGGATTTCAACCGTGACATTTTTTAAGTTGTGATGCGCAGCTTTTTCGATCACGAGCGCCTGATTCGCGAGCTTTGCGCCGTTTTTTGGGGATGGCAATTGCAAGCCTGCCTGAGAGATATGCGCCAGTCAACGAATCGGGCGATTTGATGATGTCAGCCACCGAGCCGCGGGCGACGATCTCGCCGCCAAATTGTCCAGCTTCGGGACCGACATCGACGATGTAGTCGGCTTCGCGGATCGTCTCTTCGTCATGCTCAACCACGATCACGGTGTTGCCGTTGTCTCTGAGCGCTTTTAAAGAGGCAAGGAGCTTTAAGTTGTCGCGCGGATGCAGTCCGATCGAAGGCTCGTCGAGAATGTAGGTGGCGCCGACTAGTCCTGAGCCGATCTGGGAAGCGAGGCGCACGCGCTGAGCCTCACCACCAGACAGAGTGGGAGCGGTGCGGTCCAAGGTTAGATAATGGAGCCCGACACCTTCGAGAAATTGCAGACGGCGAACTATCTCTTTGAGCAGCTCATCGGCGATCATCTTCTGTTCAGCCGTGAGTGTAAGTTTGGTGAAAAAAGCTAGCGCCTCTTCAACTGCCATGGCGCAAATCTGATAGATCGTTTTTTTGCCCAAAGTAGTTGCGGCGGGGTAGGGTTTGATGCGGGCGCCTTTGCAGTCTGGACAGATCGTCTCCTCCATGTACTCTTCCATGTTACGGCGATAGATGTCGCTAGTCGCCTCTAAATAACGCATTTTAGCTTCGTGCAAGACACCGCGCCACTGCACATAGTCGTTCCAACGCGTATGCTTGGTGGGGTGCACGAAGCGCATACGCGTCCATTTTTGTTCTGTGCCGTACAAGAAGACATGCTTGGCCTTTTCTGAGAGCTTTTTCCAAGGCGTACTCACACTAAATTTATACAACCTGGCCAGATTGTCGTAGATATTGCCAAAGCGCACAGTTTTGTAAGAGCTGCCGATCAGACAACAGTCCTCTTCGATGCTCTTTTCTGGATCGATGATGCGCTCTAACTTAAATTCGAGATGTGTGCCGAGACCCATGCAAGTGGGGCACATGCCAGCCGGATGGTTGAATGAGAAATCTTGTGGGTTGAGTGGGCCATAAGAGAGGCCGGATTTTGGAGAGAATGCTAGCTGAGAAAAGAGCGTCTCTTCGTGCGTCTCGGCATTCTGCACACTCATGATGCCCTTGCCTTTGTCGAGCGCTTGGGCGATGGCCTCTTCGAGCCGACCTGTTTCTGCCTTACTGATGGCTAAGCGATCGATCAAGATATCGACATCGTGCGCAACTTTGCCATCGAGTGAGACCTCTTCGTTGAGATCGATGATCTTGCCATCTAAGCGCACCCGCGTGAAACCTTGCCGAAGCAGTTCAGCAAAGTCATCTTTAAATTCGCCCTTTTTGCCTTTAGCATATGGGCAGAAAATGTAGAGCTTGGTGCCAGCTTGCAGCGCGAGGATTTCGGCGGCGATCTCTTTCATGCTGCGCGGCTTGACAGGCTCGTGGCTGATAGGGCAATGCGCGATGCCGATGCGCGCGAAGACCACGCGCAGATAATCATAGATGCCGGTGATGGTGCCCACCGTTGAGCGCGGATTTTTGCCTGCAGTCTTCTGTTCGATGGCAATCGTAGGCGAAATGCCTTCGACCAGTTCTGCTTCAGGTTTAGGATAGTCGACAAGATGACGCCTAGCGTAGGTGGAGAGCGACTCGATGTAGCGTCGCTGTCCTTCGACATAGATCGTATCAAAAGCCAGCGACAGATTTCCCCGAACCCGACACACCGCGTGAAGATAATCAGCTGCGCTGGATCGAGCGTAAGATCGACCCCTTTTAAGTTATGAACCCTGACCTTTTTTAGAACAATTTCCCGAGAGAGCATGCAAGCAATGATACCTCCCAAGCCCGATTCCTGCAATTGAGAAGCTTGTTAAAAGCGGTGTCAAGCCCTTGCACTTCTACACATCTTTTTCTTGCCTATAATCTTGAGCCAGAAAGAAAGACGGCCTAGTGGACGGAGTGGACAAAGGAGAGGAATGGACAGAGTGGACGAAGTGGACGGCCGAAGAAATCCGGATTTCTTTCGGCCGTCCACTTCGTCCACTAGGCCGTCTTTCTTTCCTTTCTTTTAGGGAAAGGCAACAAAAAGATGTGTAGAACCGCAAGGTCAAGCCACCGCATTCCAAATTAAGTTTTTTGTCATTTGTGTACTTTTTCCTTTTCCTCTAAGCTGAGGGGTATGCGCACGAAGACCAAAATTATTTGTACGATAGGGCCGGCGGTAAACTCTTATGAGAAGATCCTGCAGATGATCGATGCGGGCATGAATGTGGCGCGCTTGAACTTCAGCCATGGCACGCATGCAGACCATTTGCAGGTGATTCAATATCTCAAAAAGGCGCGCGAGGAGCGCAAAATTCCTCTGGCCATCATGCTCGATACCAAAGGGCCAGAGATCCGCCTCGGTAAGCTGAAAGAAGAAATTGCTGTTAACCGAGGGCAAAAAATCTCTTTAGTCAAAGAAGCGATCGAAGGGGACGAACAAGAGTTGGCAGATCACACCTTCGATTGTGGTCGACACACTTGAGACTGGCACGACGGTGCTTTTTGACGATGGTTACGTCTCCTCGAAGGTGGTCGAACGCAAAAGGATGGCTTAGTAGTCGAGATTCAAAATAGAGGCGTTTTAAAGAGTTTTAAAGGGCGTCAATATCCCCGGTGTGGTTTTAGATTTTCCAGCCATGACTGAACAGGACGTAGAAGATATTGTCTTTGGTTGTGAGCAGGATGTCGACATCATTGCCGCCTCATTTATCCGCTCAGCGGATCATGTGCTCGAGATCAAGCAACTCCTTGCCGAGCAAGGCAAAGGCGATATCCTCGTCATCGCAAAAATCGAAAACAGTTTAGGAGTGGAAAATTTCGACAGCATCGTACAAGTAGCGGACGGCATCATGGTGGCGCGCGGCGATCTCGGCGTGGAGCTGCCGCTCAAGCACGTACCTTCTTTGCAAAAGATGATGATTCGCAAGTGCATTCAAGCCTGCAAACCAGTTGTGACCGCCACGCAAATGCTCGAGTCGATGATCAAAAATCCACGGCCGACGCGTGCTGAAGTCTCAGATGTGGCCAATGCGATTTACGATAGCACCTCGGCAGTGATGCTCTCGGGAGAGACCGCTGTAGGACACTATCCCATCGAAGCGGTCGCGCTCATGCGCAGCATAGTCGAAGAAGCCGAACAGAGTTTTAACTATCGCGACTTTTTTCAGGCGCTCTCTTCTTCTGACTTTCACGACATCTCTTCTTCCGTGGCGCTCGCGGCAGTCAAGACTGCTTATAGCGCACAAGCTAAGGCGATCTTTGCTTTTACCAGCAGCGGGTCAACGGCACGGCTGATCTCGCGCTACCGTCCAGAAATTCCCATCGTCGCGCTCACGCCTAATCCGAAAACGTATCATCAAATGGCCTTCAACTGGGGAGTCTCCCCAGTCGATCCCGCAGCTTCTAAAAATATTCAAGAAGCTTTCTTGCTATGCAGCTGTTTTGCCATGAAGAAAGGTCTTGTGCACTACGGTGATCTAGTGGTGGTCACCGCCGGTGCGCCTTTTGGGATCAGCGGTTCAACCAATACGCTGATCGTCGAAAGCATCGGCGACGTGTTGCTGCGCGGCCTGCCCGGCAAAGGCAAAAAGGTCCACGGCATGGTCTCGATCCTGCACTTCTCGTCCGAACATAAACACAAGCCTATCAAAGGTCGTATCGCAGTCCTATCGCACTGTGAAGCTAATTACCTGCCTCTCCTCAAAGAGGCCATGGGAATTATCCTGCAAAGTCTGCCTGAAGATGTCGAGTCGGAGAAACATGCGCTGAAAATTGCTAAAACGTTAAATATCCCTGTGATCATCCGCGCCGAGCGGGCGGTGCATCAGCTTCACGAGGGTCAGAAAGTCACCATGGATCCTGAGAGGGGAATCGTCTACATGGGTGCGATCGGCACCGAAGATGAGATGATCCACTCAATCTGTAAAGATTAAGAGGGTGTCTGCAAAGTAGGCCTTTTAGAGATTTTGGAAATTTTTCGATGAGGTTTTTTCTCCCCCGACGAAGACAATGTCGAGAATGACATGGCTGAGGAGGGGGAGGAAAAAGATCGCGAAAAGAACCAAAAGATCGAAGGCCTACTTTGTAGACACCCTCTAAAGTTCGCTATCTAGGTAAGACTCGAGGTTCTTTGAAGCCTCTTTCAGAGCAGTCTCAAAGGCCACACGCTGCATCTTGGGATGCATCACAGGCACCTCAGAGAGGTCGATAACTGCCGCGATGAGGGTCTTTTGATTGGAAGCGATCTTGGGGTGGTATTTTTGTACCAGCTCGACCGCCTTAGCCGAAAAGGCGTCCAATTCTGCCCTTTCTGGAGAGTACTTGGCGTCTTTTTTCATCTTAGCCAAGACCTTGTCGATGTCGGCTTTAATGCCCATCAGGCCCTTGCTTAAAGCTGTCTCTTTCTTTCTTGGATATGCTGGCTGGGCCATGGGGAGGTCTCCTCTTTGTTTAGGCTAAACCTCATCCTACGTATTAAAATATTTTTTTAAAACACTTTAATTTAGACGGCCGCTGGTTGGAAAGTTTTGAGGTAGCTTGTTGGATATCGGCTATAACTCAATGCGAGGTATTGCGAAATCTGCTCCCTGAATTCTTTTTCAGATGGATATTCGAGGACTCCCAAGTTATCATCGATCAGGCGGAAGATGTTTTTTTCAGGATCGATTTGCACCGTCATCGCATGGCCACCTTCTTTGTCATATACCTCAAATAAACCTAGAATTGGTTTTACTTTAGCCATTTCAAGCAGCTGGTCAACAGGTGCTTTAAGACGTACAGAAACCAGTTTACATGGTTGACCGAAAGAGGCCTCTAATGCCGCGATTAATTTAGGGCTATTAGCATGCAATCCCTCGGCGTTGATTAAGCCTTGCATGTAGCGACCATGTTCGGTGCTTCCCATATGGATTTCAGCTGCACGGAGCATTGGCGTCTTGTTTAAAAGGACAACGCGGTCCACGGAGTTCTGGAGACAGGTTCCCTCGCCCATATTCTTGTTATGATCATTGCCCTGATTGTAGGGTTTTTTGAGGTAGGGGCCATTTGCTAAAAGCCAATCATAGAAAGGCTCGATGTTTTTACTAATGTTTTCGAGAATGCTCTCTTCAAGCACTCCTTTGCATTGTGCTTCGATCTGGGCTAAAGCCTTTTCGAACTGAGCTGGATCTTGTGAAAGAAGCGCAGAAGACCTGAAAGTCTGATCACAGAAGCGTGTAAATGCCATTCGGGCGTTTTCTAAATACATCGGTTTTACAGCAGCTAAGTCATTATAGCTGTACTGATGGATGATTTTGGAAAATCTTCCGCCGGTTCGCGCATCGTATCTTGCATGTATGCTGTTTGTCATCAGGTCGACGAATTCCCCTGTACTGGCTTGGAAGCGCTGTCTAGCGAGATGTAATGACACCTGGTTTGTGATGACAGTTTCGGATGCATGTGGGAGAGCCGACTGGATGCGCTGTCTTAGGGCATTTTGACCAATCGCTTCGAATTCTTCGCGAATTTTTTTAGCATTTCCTGGAGCGAAAAGATCTAAGCGTTTGATAGCTTTTAGGAAGTCACTTCTAGCCATATTCGCAATAGAGGCGATTTCCACTTCGCGGTATGGTGGCAAGTGGAAGCCTTCGCCTTCTTCAGGCTGAAAAGCTCTTGGATTGGCGAGGGCTCTCAGAGCATTTTTTAAAGGATTGAGATGCGTACCAAGCGAGGGATCGCGGCTGCCTGCTCTTTCAACATCGGCTAAGAATTCCCTAATTTTTGCTGGATCGTTTTCAAGGGTTTTTAAGCGTGCTTGAAAGCGGCTGATCACGGGATTCTTATCTTTGGGTGAAGAAGGCTGAGAAAGTGCAACTGGAGAAGGTGCTCTTTCTGCTACGACTTGTACAACCAAGCGCGCGGGCTCTTCACGTTTTACTTTGAGCTGGCCTTGGCCCTTAGCTTTCTTTTTCTTTTTGGGCCTGGCGACTTCTGCGGAAACTTTTTGGACGTCTTGGACGGCAGGTTTGGCGGGAAGCGCAGGGACAGGCTGGAGCGAATTCCAATATGCAGGGCTGGCCCATTTTACGACATGGTTGATAATCCACTGCTGGCAGCAGAAGCAGAATAGCTTCGCGACAGAGTGCATGATCTTAGCCGCGCCGGCCCAGAATCCGCTAGGCGTAAGCCGATCTACGGCCGTCACATCGGTAATTCTGTGCTTTATAGCACTTGGCTTTATAGCACTTGTTGTTGTCATAATAATTTCTCTTTATTTATATAATTATTATAATATAAATTTTATTATTTATCAAATATTATATTTAATAATAAGTGATTATAGCTTAGTGGTTTGAGGTAAAATTATAAGATATTCAGAATCAGTGGGATGGATTTTAAGGCATTAAGCCAGCGTCTAGTCGCATGGCTTGAAATTGTGCAACTACAAGGCCAGGAACGCTCCCTATATCGTCATATCGAATGCATGCCTCTGGAGGCAGTGCTCGCCGAAGAGATGTTACGTCTTTTAGATGGATGGATGGGCAGTGGCTGACATCCAAATGCATAATACGGCATCTCAGCCTTCTTATAGACAATAATACTTCACCGCCGATCCTTGGGAGGCCTTGTAGGACTAGAGAGGAGATTTTGCGACATTTGCCGACTAAGGTGATCATTGCAGATGAATTAAGGCATTTGCAGTAACTTACATCCAGAGCTTTAAGACTAGGACATTCGTCTGCCAAGCGATAGAGTATGCGATCGGTAATTTGCGCCTGGCCGGGCAAGGCTAAATGTTCGAGCGCGCGATTTTGTCCTACAAAGTGCAAAAGCGAAGGCTCATCTACTTGGCAGGCGGAGGGGAGAGTTAGGTGGGTCATGCCTGTGGCGCGTCGCAAGAAATCTGCTTGCAGCACGATATCTCCACCGATAGGGATATTTTCCAGCACAAGGCGTCGTAATTTTCCAATCAGAGGTAAAAGTGCATGAAAAACGCCCTGCACTTTTTGGCAATTACGAACTTCTAATGCGGTAAGTGTCGGCGTCAGCTCCTTCAAACTGGTAAATGCCTTGGCCGAGACGGCCGGAGCATGCTCGATTGATAGGGTACGGAGCTTGGGGGTTTTAAGCAGCAGGGAAGAGAATAACCCATCATGTAAAACAGCATCTGTGCGAGCAGCCGACTCATTGAAGCGCAGACTTTCCAGGTTGGTGAGTTGGCATAGTACGAAGATATAGATCTTCTTATGACAACTCAAGTTTGTGAAATCAAAATCTCGGACGAGCTTATAGCTCCCTTGCGGAAGAGTCTTAAACCAAGTGACAAAAGCTTCAACTCTTCCCGCTTGATAGGGATTGACTTGGCAGCTTTTTGCAAAGAGCCAGTTTGCCATACGGCTGAACGTATCTGATGGAGTTGCAGCCTGTGCGAGACGCACATGGACCATGTCTGTCCATGCTCTGCTTCCTTTAATAGCTGCGGTCGATAAGTTTCTTAAGGCGCGCTCGGAGACCTTTCCTCCTTGGGAAAGCAGCGAAAAGGTGATTAGCGGATCATTTAAAGCCTCATCCCACTCTTTGCAAACGCGGGTCAGTTCTCCTCGTCTTTGGGAAGGATTAGAATCTGAAAGTACCTCATAAAGCAGAATCTCTACAAGGAGCTCTTGAGGAATGGTTCTGGATATAGCGGCCATATAGTAATTTTAGTTAAAGAGCTCTTGCAAGAGCGCTGCCCCTACAATTGCGGCGGTCTCGACGCGCAGCACATTGGCATGTAGGTGCACACCTTGGGCTTTTTTCTCTTTTTCCAGAAAAAGGAGCTCTTTTTCGGTAAAGCCTTTCTCTGGTCCGACGAAGAATACCATAGGCTGGCTTAGTTTGGGTGTTTTTTTCCAAATTTCAAGAAAAGAGGGGGCGGTGGGGCGAAGATCGCCGAAGAAAAGCGAGCCATTGGGTTGGGGAAGTTTATCGAGTGATGGAAAGAGATGGATCTCGGGTAGATCGAGCCTTCCAGACTGTTTAAGCGCTGAGATGGCGATCGATTTAAGCCGGGCGAGTTGGGTGGTGGTAAGCGAATTTTTTTCGCTATGCGCAGAAGGAAAGAGCCAAAATTCGGAGATGTTGAGCTCAACGGCCTTCTCCATTAGCCATTCCAAGCGGGGCAGGCGAGGTAGGGCTTGGGCTAAAATTACTTTGAGCTTCGGCTCTGCTGTTTTTGACAAATTGCGTATTTTGACCTGAGCAGACGTTTTGGAGAGCGATTCGATGGTCGCTTCAGCTAGCTGGTTCCGTCCATTGACCAGCTCGATCATCTCGCCAGATCTCAACCGCATCACGTATAAATGGCGCAGCTCTTCGGCTTCCAGAGAGAGTGTCTGGCCAGAGGTGAAGGGCTGATCTATGAAGAAGCGGTCATGGGGCATGGCGAACTAGCATTTTTAGATCGAAGTTTTGGGAATCGACGACTTCAAACGCGGAAAGTGCGCGGAAGTGTGCACTTACATCAGCAAAAGCGGAGAAGTTGAACACCAGCTTGAAGCGAAAATCGCGCACCAAGAGCTCTTCTTTGGCAGAATAGAAGATCTTTTCGGCGTCTTCTAAAAGCGGCTGATCGTGGAATTTACGCGGCACAAAGAGCGTGATGAATTCATAGGGATAGATCTGACGCAGCTGTGGGAGATACTGCACTGCTTTAGCAAATTCACTCTCTTCTTCTGGCAGGATGATAGCAAGCGACTCATGACGGAACTTGCGCTTCAGCTTTTCCGGGGTCTGCTGCTTCCAGCGGTTGTGTTGCCAGAGCCACTCACCAGGATTTTTTTCGATGCTCTTTTCGAACAGAGCTAGGCAGGCGTGCATCATGCGCGGGATCTCGGTTTCAGCGGGCTGATCAGGATCTGGCCAAATGGGATCGGAGTAGTGGATCAGATAGCGGCCACCCTCGCGCCGCGTTGAGGCGACGATGATGGGCCTACCAGTGCGATGCGCCAAGAGGGCAGGCAGGGGAGAGGTCCAAGCGCGCCGGCCAAAAAATAGTGAGGAGAATCCACTATCTGGCATGCCTTGATCGCCTACGATACCTAAAAAACAGCCCTTTTTCAGACCGCGTAGGCCCTCCTTCGCAGCGCTTTTGGGCGGAATGATGGTGCCGCCAAATTTCTGGCGAATAGATTGCACCCAGTTATACAAGTGTCTGTTCTTGATCGGTCGGCCGATAGCGACGCCGGGCATGCGCGTGGTGCCTTCCAAAAAGAGGATCTCCCAGTTGGCCTGGTGCCCGCAGAAGAAGATCACACCTTTTCCTTCGTTCATGATGGCTTGGGCAGCTTCTGGATTTTCGCAGGTGGCCACGCGAGAGATATCTTTCTCTCGGGAAAACTTGGCGTATTCAAGACAGGTGATCATCAGATTCTGGAATGATTCTTTGGCCAGGCGCTTGATCTCTTTTTCATTCAGAGCAAGGCTTGTGGCCAGCGCGAGGTTGCTAAATGCGCGCTTGCGGAAGTGCGGCAGGATGTAATAGGCCAGCGTGCCCAAGCGGCGCCCGAGCGCGTGGATCTGTGAATACGATAAAAAACCGATGGGATAAGTGACCGCGCGCAGCAAAGAATAAGAAAGAAAATCTATAATAGGCATTGTTGAATAAATTTGTAGTTCCTTAGATCTTGAAGAGTAGAATTTCCGGCTTGTCGTTTTGGTCGTTTAAGATAGGCATTGGGCGGTGATCTGGTGGAGCTGGTTGGAAAAGTCGAGATGTTTAACGCTGCTGCGGATCTTTTCGGCGCTCAGGCGCGTTTTAGGTTGTTTTAGCGCACATAAAAGCGCCGCAGTGAAGGCATCGAGTGTGCCAAGCGAGTCGATGACTACGCCGCTCTCTTCGGTGAGGACCTCATGGCCGCCGTTGCTCTTCGAAGAGACGACGAAAACGCCCATGGCCAGCGCTTCTACGGTCACATTGGCAAAGGGGTCGTAAAGCGAAGGGATAACGAGCGCATCGGCGAGCTGATAGAAGCGGCGCACGTCTTGGCGATGTCCCCAAAAGCGCACCTTGTGTTGGAGCTTAAGCGCATGCACTTGGGCTGCATACTGTTTTAACTGTTTGTCGTGACCGACGATTGACAGATGAAAGTCTTCGTTTGGAAGAAGCGCCAGCGCTGCTAGAAGTTTATCTAGACCTTTGCGGCGGAAATTTTGGCCGATGAACACAAAGTGAAAGAGAGCCGGATCGAGATTGAGTTCTTGTGCCAATCTCTGTTTGCCATCTGTCCAGTTAACAAAGTCGTGCTGCATCTCCTGCCACTCTACGCCATTGTGCACAACCGTGATCTTCTTGGGATCGGTGCGGAAATGGCATAAGATCTCGTCTTTCACCATGTGCGAATTGGTGAAGAGGCGCTCGAGTGCCGGGTTTTCAAAGGCTTCTCTTTCAATTTTACAGAGCAGGCGGTGTAGCGGATTTGCCGCAAAGGAGAGGCGTTTCACTGCTCCTTCGAGGAGAGCTCGCTGGCGCAGGTAAGAGGCGTGCACGCCGTTTCCGGCGCGCAGGTGCGTCTGAAAACGGTTCCGGTCCATGCCGAAGACGATATCGGTTTGCGTTTTAGACAGAGCTTCTGCACAGAGATGGTCATACTGCTGCACTTTGCGGAAGCTGAATTTGCTGTTAATCGGTAGTGATTGAATGCGCGCTCCGCGCGGTGGCTTTACATCGATCGCACCGCTCGTCAAAAGCGTAACCGCGCAGCCTTTGTCGAGGAAAGCTGTGGCGAGTCTAAGCGCATATTTTTCGAGACCGCCGCTTTGTGCTACACAAGCGCCGCTCTTTAGAATGGTTACATTATTGGACATGATAAGTGGAGGGGCGCATCTCTTTTAAAACCACATGGCTGCCTTCGAGTTCGATCTTGAACTCCAGGCGGCTATCATCTGGCCAAGAGAGCTGCATGCGATTCATATAGTTGCGGAAGCGGTTTCGGAGGTACTCTTCACGCATTGCGGGTTGAAGTTCTTGGACCTCATCTTCCGAGGCGTCGGACATCATCGTCTGCACATAACGATCTTCCAAAACGCGCGGGTTGATAAATTGCAAGCTCCAATCCAGCGTGCTTTTTTCACTTTTGGGCACGACGATCACCTTGATCTCAAGCATGTCTCTGACGATTTTTAAAAAGGGGAGACTGACATTTTTGGCGCAGAGCTGTGTCTTTAAGAAGTAGAGGCCATCGACCTTTTCGATAGAGCTCGAAGAGCCAAGCGAAAGCGTATCGGGGTTGATCAGCGCCGCATATTTGGGCGGGATATAGAGGTTAATGGGGATCGATTTCTCGATGGGCAAGAGGTTAGAGCGCACAAAGTCGATGCGCAGCGCTTTGGCTTGCGGATCGTTGATCTCCAAGGGTTGATCTGAAAGTAGGGGCAGCAAGATCTGTTTCCACTGGTCTGGGACGTAATAACTCACCACATCTCCATTGGCAGGGCTTTGTGTGGATGTCAGCCCATCCAAGAGCGATTTTGAGATCTGATGCAGGTTGAAAGTGAGCTTGACGCCTTTGGCTTTAAGCTGTTTGACGGTCTCTTCCGGCCCGGCCACGGTCAAGTTTAGTTGATAGGGCCAGATATCGAGAAACTGATAATCGCGCGGAGCTTCACCTACCGGACGGGTGATCAGCACAGGGATCTTTTCGGTCATGAGCTTGGTCAAACGGATAATAAAACTCTGATGCGACACGCGTGAGATGCCCTTGGAAAGGTCGACGTCAGGATTTAAGGCCTGGAGATTTTTTTTGGAGAGCGAAGCGATCCACTCTTCAGATTTATCCGAGGCGTCGACTACCACTTCCAGGTCGTTTGAGGTGAGATCATCCAACAGGCTCTTATTGCCCGACAAGTTGAGCGTGATGCGGCGCGAGAGATAGCCATTGGTTTGGATTCCCTCAACCGTCTTGTTGGCTGGGACGTTCGAGATGCGCACGGGAATATTGCTGAGCGTCTTGGAGGTGGTAAGCGAGTCGTGCACCGCAAACCAGATGAATACAGCCAGACCGACTGAGATCGCCTTTCTCTGCCAGTTTTGAAAAAATAAATTATAAAAGAACGATTTCACTGACGTAACCATTTTAGCAGTTTAAAGCGGGCGCTATATCCTTCAGGCGGAGGCGGCGGTGTAAAAATGCTGCGGATAACGCCTCTAAAGCGGTCGACCTTAACCCCGCGTGTAATCACGCCTTCACGTGCAATCGAGACCTTGCCCGACTCTTCCGACACGACGATGATCAGCGCATCTGTAGTCTGGCTTACACCGAGGGCTGCACGGTGTCTGGTGCCCATCGAACCGGTAACTTGCGCGTTATCGTCTACCAGCGGCAGGATGACGGCTGCAGCGACAATGGTCTGATCGCGAATGACCACTGCGCCATCGTGGAGCGGTGTGGTCGTGACAAAGATCGATTCGAGCAGCTCAGAAGAGAAATTTGCGTTGAGAACCGTGGCTTTATTTGAATATTCAGAAAGTGAGTTCTGGTTCTCTAAAACGATGAGCGCGCCTGTGCGCTTTTCAGCCAGCCGATAGACAGAATTGGCTAGCTGATCTAAAAATTTGTCAAACTCGGTGATTTCGCGGTAGCGCTTGCCTTTCAAACTCAATTTGGAAAGGGCCACGCGTAGTTCAGGCTGGAAGATGATCAGTACGGCGATCACCGCCACATTGACCACCATGTACATGATCTTGTGCAAGATGGCCAGGTTGAACCAGGATGAGAAAGCAAAGATTAAAAGAAAGGCGCCCAAACCCAAAACCAGATCCATCGAGCGGGTATTCCAAAAAAACGAGAGCAGATAGTTGACCATGATGGCGATGATAGCCATCTCAAAGAGGGGAGTAAGGGAGTGAAAAATAGAAAACATACCGTTTTAAATTTTTATTAAACGACAATCAGATGGTCATTCTCGTAATTTTATGAAAAAAGTCAAAAACAAAATTACTGAGACAGCATTTTTGCAGTAGAAACAGCTTCGATTGTATTTATGATATCTCGATGCTCGCGGACATCATGCGCACGGATAATATCGGCTCCACTACACAGCGCTATTGTATGGATTGCAAGGGTTGCAGGCAACAATTCTGTGACTGGTTTCGATAAAATTTTACTTAAAAAGGATTTGCGCGAGGCGCCGATTAAGAGGCGCAGGCCGAATTTCTTGAATGCGCTCAGCTTTTGGAAGATCTCAAGCGTGTGTTCCACGGTAAGGCCAAAGCCGATGCCTGGGTCGAGAATGATCCTTTCGGGAGAGACACCAGCTTGCGTGAGCAGTTCGATCTCTTTTTCAAAAAAAGCCAAAATCTCGGCGACCACGCCGTTTGGATAGGAGGGGTTGAGCTGCATCGTCTCAGGCGTGCCTTGCATGTGCATCACGCACAGCTCAGCTTGGCTATCTGCGGCCAGAGCGAGCATCTCGGGGTTGGCGAAACCGCGAATGCAGTTGATCAGTCTGGCGCCGCGCTCTATGGCTTTTTTAGCCACCTTGGGTTTGTCCGTATCAATCGAGATGACTGAGGGCACGAGCTTGACCAGCGCCTCGATCACCGGGATCACACGCGCCAGCTCCTCTTCTTCGGTCACGTGAGGCGCAAATGGTCGAGATGATGCGCCGCCTACGTCGATGATGTCAGCGCCCTCTTGCCAAATTTCCTGGCCGCGCGCGATGGCTTTCTCGTGCGAAAGATAGTTGCCTCCATCGTAAAACGAGTCTGGCGTGACATTCAGCACGCCCATGAGTTGATGCGTGGAGTTTTTCTTGCTTTTTTTTCTGTCTATGAAAAAGTTGTTGTCAAAATTTAAATGCGGGTTCATGATTAACTCTGCGTTTTTTCTGAATGTTGATTTTCTGTAAGAAAACAAAAAGAGTCCAGAAGAACTCTTCAGCGAAAACGTTCGAGTCGCAGATGGCCGACAAACGTGTCGGATCTACCTAAAGCTCGAAGCTAACTTGAAATTCTTGGAGGTAATTATGGCGGCACTACCACCATTATTACAAACCGCGGCAACAACCATCAAAGGTTATTTGCCTCTTATAGCAGTTGCAACAACTGCAGCTTCGTTGACACCAGAGTCTATTCCAATTGTAGCAACGAAAATGGAGCTTGCTAAATTGGAAAAAAAGACTGGAGAATCTAGTGAAACTTTAATTGATACTCTTGCAAGACAAGGGCAAACAATTAAGACGCTAGATATTAAATTGCATGAAATTGGAGCCAGAGCGAAAAACGCTGAGGCTAGAGCAGAAAACGCTGAAGTCAGAGCGGAAAACGTTGAACGTCGTTACAACAGATGCTGTAAAGTAGCTGCTGTGACTTGTTTGATTGGCTTGATTTCACTTGCACCGAAGTGTTATCAGTATTATCAACAACAAGATAAGATCTGATCTTTAAGATCTTGAACCCTTTGTCAGGTCGTTGATGGACCTGACAAAGGTTTGTTATCTACTCTATTCTTCCTGGAAAACCCACAACAGTGCGATAGCAGAGCAAGAGGTGTTCAACACCTTGCAAAGCGCGATGCGGCTTGCCCTCTTCAGGCAGTGCAGACGCGCGAGCGATCTTGTCTTTCGACACGCCAGTCTCCCAAGGAAATTTTTTCGGATCGGTTTTGCCTTTTTCAATGTTCTTGGCCCAATACATCGAAGCGAGATCGAGCCAATGGTAGGGCCAGAGCAGACTCTCTTGAAGATCTGGACTGATTAACTCGCAAAAAAAGGCGCGATCAAAGGAGGGGTTTTGGCAAATGAAGACTGCCTGGCCGCGTTTTATTCCATGTTTCTTAAAAAGGTCGAGCAGTTTTTGCGCCACTGCTTGTGGGGCAGCTGCGCTTTGGACCTCTTCCCAAGAAAAACCGTTGATCTTCAAGCTCTCCGGATCGCTCTTCTGCCACTCATCGAGCGTAGTTGAAATGCTGCTTTGGAAGGTCTCTTTCACTTCTCCCGTGTAAACATCGACAATTTTCAAAGCGATTTCGAGGATGCGATGCTTGAGTGGATTGAGGCCGTTGGTTTCTGTGTCTAAAAAAATGGCGAGCATAAGCTATCGATCATAGAAGAAACAGAAAGCACAATAAAGACAAAAAATTTCTTGATATCTTTAACGAGCCTGGGCATATCCGGGAAGAATAGAGATGGAAGTTGTATGAAAATCTACAAAGTTCAAACGACACAATGGACGAGAATAGCCTTCTCTCTCTCCTTTGGGTCCTTTATCTCCTTTTCGTCACTTTCTTTTAGTAACTGCAATTCCATTCCCGCCACTTGGACAGGAGCTGGCGATGGCACAAATTGGGCAAACACGGGCAATTGGACTCCAGTCAGCGGACCTGCTTGCTTTCCCAACGGACTCACGGACGTGGCAACTTTTAACGTCACAGGGGCTGGTCACCCAACCATTACACAAAATGCTGGTGCGATTCAGCTTAGCCAGATCACATTTGCTGATACCAACTTCACCATAAATGGCCCAGCTGCCAACACGATTACTTTTCAAAATACTCCCTCTTTTTTAGCGATTTTGCCTTCTTCATCCTCAATTGGAGCAATAATTGCAGCTCCCGTGGTGATCGATTCACGTTCGGCGTCGATTAATCTCAATGCGGGTGCAGGTCATACGGGCATTTTAGCCTTCAATGCAGCTGTGACCATTAACGATGGTCTGTTTCCGGGCGCCACGCTGACTAATACAAATCAGGGGAATTCAAACTCGGTAATGTTTAATGGAGCCACACTTACCATCAATCAAGGTGTTCTTAACAATTCCAACACTTTTGCTTATACCAATGCGACGGGTAGTTTAATGACTATTACTGCTCCCATCATAACTCTAAACACGGGCAGTGCGATCAATAACACGAATGCGAGCACAGGCACTATCACAGGTATTAGTAACGCGGTCGGATCCAACCTCGTTCTGGTCAATCCTTTTACGATTGATGGGGGCGATACGCTCAATCAGAATGATGCTGCAATCGTGAACGGTGGCATTGGCGTCCTTCTGCAACCTTCGGGCGGCCTTACCCTTTCAGAGGGATCATTGATGAACATCAATACAGGACCGATTACTGGTACATCCACCAATCACAGCATCGGTAGCCTAATAGTGGTGGGTAGCTTTCTCAATATCACCGGAGGGCAGCTCACTAACCAAAATACCGGCACGGTCGATGCATTTAGTTTTGGCAGCTTGATTCAGAGCAGCGGCGCGACCACAGTCAGCGGCAACGGCGTCCTTCTCAACAACGATACGTTTCAAACCAACGGCATCATTACTGTTTCAAGTGCAGGCGTTTTAAGTGGGACCGGTATTTATACCGGGATTAATGCCGCGCCGAGTGGCATGAATCCCACCACGGTGATCAATGAGGGCTTAGTTAAACCCTTTAATGGCACTTCTCCTGGAACGCTTACGATCAATGGAACATATACGCAGACTGATGCGGGGACGCTGATCAGCGATCTTGAGAGTGCATCGCAGTTTTCAGAATTAAATGTCACAGGTCCCGGCACAGCGAGTTTGGACGGTACGCTTGCGGTTGTTTTCCTCCCCGATAATAACGTGATGCCAGGAGAGACATACACACTGGTGCAAGCGGTTTCGCGCAGTGGAAAGTTTGCTTCTATCGACTACTTCGACCTTCCGCCTAGTCTGGTGCCAGAGCTTCAATATACTCCCAACTCAGTTCTGCTCTTCTTCATCCCAACGATTAGCGGACCTGAGGCCGTTGGTTACGCAGGCGGGTATCTAAACGCAGTGCTCTCAGATATCAACCATATCAACTCGCTGCTGGGACGACGCTGTGAAGAGCTGCGTAGGCACTTTGCTTCATCTTCAGTTACGAAAGCAGGGCGTTTAGATCTATCCGAGTGGTTTCCGCCGGCACGGTTGCAAAGCGTCGATGAAAATCTAATCGCAGTTTTGGAGAGCTCGATTTTTCCAGATTCCGCGCAGCGCTATTTCATCACAGTAAATCCACAAACAGAAGAGAAACAAGAGCAGCTCAGACGCGAAGTTTCCAAATCTTCAAAAACGGATAGGCCTTGGAATTTCTATTTTGGACCAACAGGAAGAGCGGGCGGAGACTTGCACACGCGCAAAGATCAGCCTGGGTTAAATTACTGGTCAGCAGGCGCGCTAACAGGATTTGATTATGCGTTTTCGCATGTGGGTGTGGGCTTCATAGCTGACTATGAAAGAATCACGGCGCACGCGAAGCAGAAGTGGGGTAAGATCACTGTCGATGAGCTGCATGCGAGCCTCTATTCAACCTTTGTGCCAGCAGGGCTTCCCGAACTCGCCGTGAACGGCATCGTAGGTGGAGCTTATGAGTGGTATACGATTCGCCGCAACACCGGTACACCTGCAGATAAACTAGTCGCCAAAGGGACTCCGCATGGATCGGCCTTCGATGCGCTCTTTGGAGTGGAATATGCGCTGGCAAATCGCCAGATCCAAAGAATGCCCACTGGTCTTGAGATTATCCCCATGGCTTCGGTTCAATACATCCATCTGCGTGCACAAGGCTACGAAGAGCATGGTGGCGATGCGTTTGATTTTCATGTGCAAAGCCAGAAGATCAAATCTCTGCGTTCAGGCTTAGGCCTGCGTGTGAACTACACCTGGCAGCGTGAAAATTTCAGTTTTGTGCCCGAAGTCTACGGTGAATGGCAAAGAGAGTTCCTAAACAAGCGCCGTCAGATGCGTTTCATCCCGGTTGATTTTGAAGTGGACAGCACCACGCTAGATTATGCCAGGTAGCGGTCGCAACATCGCGCTCGCCGGAGTGGATTTGTTATTTACGTTATACAAGCGCTTTGGTATCGAGGGGAGTTATGAGTTTGAGTACAACAGTCTCTACCATGACCACTTCTTCTATCTCGGGGCAAATGTGAGGTTTTAAAATGGATCCAAAAGTCGGAATGAGCCAAAAAGGCAGGAAGGCAGTTGCAGACAAGCTAGCGGTCATGCTGGCTAATGCGTATGCCACCTACCTAAAGACACAAAACTTTCATTGGAACGTGATCGGCTCAGATTTTTTTGCCCTGCATCTCATGTTTGAGAAGCAGTATACAGAGCTCAGTCAAGAAGTCGATGAGATCGCCGAGCGCATCCGCGCTCTGGGTTTTTCGGTCGACGCAAGTTTTTCTGGGTTTAGCAAGCTCACGGATGTTGCACAAGAGAAGAGCGTGCGCAATCCAAAAGAGATGCTTAAATCTCTGGTTAAAGCGCACGAGACGGTCATCTGCCAGGCACGCGAGATCACGCCTGTAGCAGAAAAAGAGAATGACCAGGGCACCCTCGATATGCTCGGCCGGCTTCTCGGCGCCCACGAAAAAACATCCTGGATGCTCCGCAGCCACCTGAGCTAATTTTTTTTGGAGTGCGGTGTCAAGCCCTTGCGGTTCTACACATCTTTTTGTTGTCCAAAATCTTGAGCCAGAAAGAAAGACGGCCTAGTGGACGGAGTGGACAAAGGAGAGGAATGGACAGAGAGTGGACAAAGTGGACGGCCGAAGAAATCCGGATTTCTTTCGGCCGTCCACTTTGTCCACTCTCTGTCCATTTTCTTATCCTGTCCACTTCGTCCATTAGGCCGTCTTTCTTTCCTTTCTTTTAGGGAAAGGCAACAAAAAGATGTGTAGAACCGCAAGGTCAAGCCATCGCACTCCAAATATAGTAAAAAATTCAATACTGATTTGTGAACAACACGTCATTCTGGTATCCTTGCGCCTCATATGGCGCTTACTAAACAAAAATCTCGGGAGATTGTCTTTCAGCTGCTCTTTAGTTTGGACTTTTCAAGGCCAAGCGAAGAGGCCACGGATGAGATGCTGATGCAGCAGTTGGCTGTGCCCAAAAGTGCACTGCGCGAGGCGCAGGTACGTGTGCAGCAGATAGTCGATCTTCTTCCAGAGATCGATCGCAAGATCGCTGCCCATTCACAGGAATACGAATTCGACCGCATCCCACGTGTCGAGCGCGCAATTTTGCGTCTGGGGCTATTCGAACTTTTCCATGATACTGAGATTCCACCCAAAGTGGCAATCTCAGAGGCGATCCGCCTCGCGCGCAAGTTCGCCACAGCCGAAGCCGCCTCCTTCGTGAACGCCGTCCTAGATCAAGCCCACAGAAAGAACGTTTAGTTTTTTTCTTCTGCTTTTCCCTAAATTCTGCGTTTTGTATATTCAATTTTATGCTACGCACAATTTCTAAGCATGTTCAGCTGTTTCTTCGGGGGAATTTCACCTACCTTTTAATCTCTTTACTCGTGCTCTTTATCATCAGGCCTTCTCAGCAGGGAGGAGTTCAATATCTCGCGATTTGGGAATTCTTGTTGGGGCTAGTTTTTTTTGTATCTATCTTCAACATCAACCATCCGTTTAAAATAAAGGTGATCGCTCTCTGCTTGAACGTGCCGGCCCTCATTTTAGACTGGTCGAGCCTGTTTTTTCACCAATCGAATGTTTTGATCATGGTCAGCATTATCTTGACGATCTTATTCTTGTTTGTGAGCGTCGGATCACTGCTTTATAATGAGATTTTAAAGGCTGCACCGACGATCCGAAGCTTGATGCCAGTCTTTTGTGCCTTTCTGATGCTAGGCTTTGGGTTTGGTTACCTCTATTTACTTGCGGAATATTTTGATCCCGGATCGATGGTGCTCTCTGCCAATCCTATTCCTACCACTTTTTTTCATCTGCGCTATCTTTCCGATGTGATGTATTTTAGTTTTGGCAATCTGGTCACCGTCGGTGCCGGAGGCATGTCAGCTGTGCGAACTTCGACTGAAACTATCGCAACTTTAGAGGCGATGACAGGACAATTTTATATCGCCATCCTTGTTTCTAGAGTTGTTTCCATTTATTCTCATATGGAAATTGCTCGTATGAAGGGCAGCCACCATCGGTAACAAATGGATCTATCCTCTCGTTTCATCACCGGGAAACGCTTAAGTGAACTTTCCACTTTTGGCATCGGCGGACCGGCGCGCTTTTTCTTTGAGGCTACGTCGGTTCAAGACATGCAGGATGCTCTGATCTATGCTCGGACGCAATCCCTTCCCTATTTAGTTGTCGGTAAAGGTTCTAACTCGTTGTTTGACGATCGGGGGTACAATGGCCTGGTCATCTTGAACAAAATCGCTTTTTGTGAAGATCGCGGAGGGGGCTGCTTCTATGTGGGCGCAGGTTATAGCTTCTCGCTTTTGGGCGTGCAGACAGCGCGTAAAAAGTGGGCGGGTCTCGAGTTTGCATCAGGCATTCCTGGCTCGGTGGGTGGTGCAGTATACATGAACGCAGGCGCAAACGGCCACGAAACAGTAGGGCCGCTCGCACAAGTCTCTTATATCACCGAAAACGGAGAACTAGAGCACTACCTTAAAGAGAGTTTGGAGTTTGGCTACCGCTTTTCGATTTTCCAGCGCAAAAAAGGCGCAATCGTGGCCGCTACCTTTCAGCTCACGCCATCTGACGAAGCGCGCAAAAAACAGCTCGGCATCGTCGAGTATCGCACACGCACGCAGCCCTATGGTGATCCTTCTGCCGGCTGTGTTTTTCGCAATCCAGTCGGAAATTTCGCAGGCGCACTGATCGAACAGTGCGGGCTTAAAGGCAAAGAGATCGGCGGAGCAAGAGTCTCGCCGCTACACGCTAACTTCATTGTCAATGCTGGAAATGCTACCGCGCAAGATGTGCTGTCGCTTGCAGATCTAGTAAAAAATACTATCAAAGAGAAGACGGGTCACGAATTAGAGATGGAGATCCGCTTTGTTCCCTATGAGCTTTAGAGCAGACTTGCATTGTCATTCAAACTGTTCCGATGGCACACTGACGCCAGTGCAGCTCATCCGTCTCGCCAAGCAGGTCGGCCTCTCTGGCCTCTCAATCACTGATCACGATACGGTCGACGCCTATGAAACTGCGCTGCCTGAGGCAAAAAAACTAGGTGTTTTACTCGGTACAGGCGTAGAGTTTTCCAGCGTCTTCAAGCATCTCAGCGTACACATTTTGGCATACGATTTTTCGCTCACCTCGCCAGCGCTTAGCGCTTTTTGTGCCAAACATCGAGATCGAAGGAGTGAACGGAACAAACGGATCTTGGCTAAACTTTCGGCGCGCAAGATGCCCATTCCATATGAAGAGCTGACCCGTAATTTCCCAGAGTCGAAAACCATCGGTCGCCCGCACATCGCCAAACTGATGGTTGAAAAGGGATACGTAAAAACGATCAAAGAGGCCTTTACAGGCTATATCGGCGATGGTAAGAGCTGTTTCGATGAAGGCGAGTCATTTTCATCCGATGATACGATCAAATTAATTCACGCAGCAGGCGGCAAGGCCTTTCTCGCGCATCCACACCTTCTGCACAATGCCAAAGCTATGCGAGAGCTGCTCGAGCTGCCCTTCGACGGCATCGAATGCCACTATGCAAAGTTTACTCCTGACATTGAAAAAAAGTGGGTGAAGACGGCACAATCCAAGGGCCTGCTCATCAGCGGAGGTTCAGATTTTCACGGAGAAGACAAACACTACCTCCCGCTCGGCTCATCTTGGGTAGATGAAGAGAGTTTCCACAAAATCTTTCAAAACTTGTAGGTTCAACTATGCGCATTTTGTTAAGTTTCTTAGTTCTCATCTCTGGATTCACATCGCTAAATGCGGGATCTAAACGCACAGAAATGTCTGCCTATGAGCAGGATTTATTCCTCGTTCCAAGCGGCAAGTATACTGAGGCGGACATCCTGGCCAATGGCAGACAGACGCCTGAACAGAAGTATAAAGACTTGTCGACAAAGGAGGGTGCACGACCAGGAATAGGCGATAAGCTCTGCCCGATCTCAAGTGCGAAAGTCCATCCCATGTGCACTTGGGTCATCAACGGCAAGACCTACTATTTCTGCTCGGCTTCTTGCATCGCTGAACTCGTCACGATCGCAAAGCGCACGCCTAACCTGCTGAAAGAACCAGAAGCATATATCAAGCGTGAATGATGGACGCGGTCTATCAGCGGCTCTTTCGCATGACCGCTTCGCACGAAGTGAAGCTCAATCTCGAGATTCCGCGCCAGTTGGATGAGTTTTTAGGATTTCCGCATCGCGCCTATCCATGCATTCATGTGGCAGGTACCAATGGTAAGGGATCGGTGGTGACCAAGATCGCGAAAGCGCTCGAGCTAGCTGGTTATAAAGTTGGGCGATACACCTCGCCGCATATCGAAGATTTTCGCGAGCGCATCCAGGTGCAGGGCGCTTGGATCTCCGAAGAGGCTGTGGTCAAGGGTATGCAGGCGCTCTTTGACTTCATCGACCGGCAGAGCATTCCAGCCACATTTTTTGAACTCAGCACGCTGCTCGCTTTCGACTATTTTCGTGCGCAAAAGGTCGACGTAGCGGTGATTGAAACAGGACTCGGCGGTAGATTAGACGCTACCAATATCATCCACCCGATACTCGCCGTGATCACATCCATCAGCCGCGATCATACCGATCTTCTAGGCGAAACTTTGGATGAGATCGCCGCAGAAAAAGCCGGTATTTTAAAGTCCGCTGTGCCGCTTGTTTTGGGCGCGCGTGCGGCGTTAAAACCCATTTTAGAGCGAGCGCAAGAGCTGAGCTGTGCATGTATAGTTGCAGCCACCGAACCAGGTTTTTACGATGCTGAAAATCGCGCTATCGCGCGTGAAGCACTCAAGCTGCTTTCGAGCCAGTTTTCGCTTCCATCCGACGCGATCGAAGAGGGGTTAAACTTTCGTCCGCCCTGCCGTTTTGAGAAGGTAGGCGATCTGATCTTCGATGTGGCGCACAATCCAGATGGATTTCAGCATCTAGTTGAAGCGCTAGATACGCTTTATCCTGACAGGCTGGTCTATGCGGTTTTAGGCATGTCCAAAGATAAAGAGTATCGGAAGTGTCTAGATATCATCGCTGGGCGCGCAGAGAAGATCTTTCTCGTGCAAGCAAATAGCTCTCGTGCAGCCACAGTGCATGAGCTAAGAGAGGCATTGAGAGAGAGAGGTTACTTAGATATTTATGAGGGGAAAAATAGCCCCTCCACGGTCAAGTTGGCCGTGGAGAAGGCAAAGGAGGCAGGTGCCCTCCTATTATTATGTGGAAGCTTCTTCATCATGGAAGAGGCAAGACAGGCCATATTTGGCTCAGCTTATCAACCACCACTGGCCGATCTCCAAGAAGCCCGAGACGAGCTCATTGAAGCTTCTATACTTTCGAGATCGCCGTAGTAGGCGGCCATCTCATCCAGTAAAGAATCATCGATCTTTCTTCCTTGAGTCATCTCCAGCGCTAAGGCAAACAGGGCCGTTGCATAGAGTCTTTCCGAAGAAAACCCTAAGCTCGTTTCCAGCTGCTGCTTGATCGTTTCCAGACGCCTTTGCAGGGCGGGTGGAAGACGCTCTTTTTTCTTAACCGCCAAGCCATGTCCCGATTCGAACATTTCCGCTGCTTCAAAGATTTCCATGAGCAGCTCCGCATCCACAGGGTCCTGCTCTAAAGCGGGCATCTCTGGTCGGATATCTGCCCTTTGAGGCGCAAATAATGGTCGATCTCCGGACACTCTCTCGGAGACCTCAATAAATTTTTCCACCATCTCGACGAAACGTTGAATCGAAGAGATGACGGTTAAATTTTTCTGAGAAAGCCTGTTGTCATGGCATAAGGTTGAAATATGCTTTTTCAAGCAATCCACCCGTTTAGCCACGTTCTGCAGGTTCTCACTTAAAAGAGATTTTTGAAGGCTTTGAGCCTCATCTCTTATCTCTACCACTTGACGGTCTACCGCCATGGTGATGAGATCTCCAAAAAGAGCAGGACATCTGCCTTCAAGTTTATTCAGCCGCTCAAACGATTGCTGTCCGCAATGCGCTAATGAACGGGCTGTCTCTTTCATCTGCTTGATCGGTTGAAATGCACGATCAAGGTCCAGAAAAAGTCGATAATAGTCAGTCGACGAATGCGGGAGTAGGAGCTCCTTTTCAATGTCTACTATTGCTTTTTCAACATGCTCCACGTCCTGATTCAGCTGCGACATGCAGCTGAATACTTGTGAATCTATAATGGTCATAATTAGTTCTCATATATTAGTTATTATTACTTATTTATATATGTGCATGATTAGTGCACATATCTAATTTTACTCCTATCGTAGATTATCTAGAAGATAGTGAAAAATTATTGAAAACAAGTAAAAATTTTCATATGCAGTTTTTCCTGCATAACGATTTTTTGAATTTTTTGGCTAATACTATTTTTTTTGGACGAGGATCAGAGAGGGGAAACGGGGGCGGTTCAGCCAGCGCTGGTGGCTGACATCCCACTCATGGGAGGGGAGGGTGGCAAGCAGTTGAAGAAGAGCCTCTTCCTCCCGCTGCCCTTCGGCATGGCCTGGATAACAAGCAAGACTGACCACCCCTTGGGGGGCTAAAAGAGTTAAAGATTTTTTTACACTTTCCAGGGTGCTCTCCACTTTTGAAGTAATTTCTTTATCTCCTCCAGGCAGATACCCTAGATTGTAAGTAATTATTTTAATTTTTTGCGCATGCGCAAGAGGGGGAAAATCCGCATGAGACTGCAAAAAAAGATGGATTTTGGCCAGCTGCTTAGGGGAGAGGTGCGCTTCTAAAAGGGCCTGGGTTTTGGCCAAAGCCTCGCTCTGAATGTCCAACCCGATCAAGGTGCCCTCTTCGCCGATGAGCTGTGCCAGGGCTAGAGTGTCTTTCCCGTTGCCGCATGTGGGCATCGATGGCCCAGTCGCCAGCTTTCACATGCTGTCTCCAAAAGTCGTGAGCGAGTTTCACAGTGGACATGGAGAGGATCTTAACAGTCTTGCTGTATTAAGCGGTAAAATTAACCACCGAGAGCACCGAGCTTGCTGTATTAAGCGTTAAATTAAACACCGAGAGCACCGAGAAACACCGAGTGAAGAAAAAAGGAAATTCTTATCTCTCCTCTCTTTTCTCGGTGGTTCTCGGTGCTCTCGGTGTTTAATTTTTCCCTTTATGCAATAAGCCTGAAACGCCCATTTCCCGGTTGCACTCAATCTCTCATTCCTATATTCTGGATCAAACTAAATTTTGGGGTATTAGCTCAGTTGGTTAGAGCGCCACGTTGACATCGTGGAGGTCAGCTGTTCGAGTCAGCTATATCCCACCAATTCACCTAATTCATGGAGACATTGAACTGTTCATAGAAGAGCTTAGGCAGATAGCCTCTAGGGTGCTAGCTGCTGCGGTTCTTGAGCTCTTCCCAGAAACGCTGATCGTCTCATCGCATCTTACTACGCAAGGTTTCTGTTCAGACTTTGTCTTTCCTTTTCAGTTTTCAGCCGAGCTGCTTACGCTAGTTGAAGATCGCATGGGAGAGTTTTTGCGTGAAAAGCGCGAATTTCGAACCTTTGAAATGGTGCCTGTTTCGGCGGCGGATTTTTTTAGCACCATGGTCAGCCCCTTCTTGCCGAGCGCGCCAGGACAAGCCGGGGAGACGCTACTTAGCTCTTCAAATGGGCAAATTTGTCGATCTCTGCCCGAGCGATTTTACCTTTGAACATTTGAGTGAGATCAAGGTGTTTCGACTGCTTGAGGTCTCGCAAAAACAGCGCTATATGGGACGCGAGGTGACGCAAATTAGCGGGACTGCCTTTTTTGATAAGGAGGAGCTCAAAGAGTTTTTAAAGAGGGCCGAAGACTTTTTGCAAAAAGACCATCTGCTTTTGGGTGCGGAACTCGATCTTTTCTCTGCGATTGAAGACACTTTGTCTGGCATGCACGCGGTCAGGAACTAAAGAAACTCTTGGTCGATGCGTGGAAAGAGGAGCTGTTTAAACAAAACTTTTAATGCATTTCTACGCGTGATTTGGGAGAGATCTGACTGCCAACCATTGCAAATATTTTCTCCTAAGGCAGAAAGGGCATGCCCGCTTTGTGGAATTTGCACCTGATTGTCCGCCCGCGCCAGAGGAGTGGCAGCGCGGGCTTCTGACCCCAGAGCGTGCCTGCATCGACCGCGCGCATCTCTTCTGTGCTGCGGAAGAGCTTTTCAATATATGTATTTCTTCCTTGCAAATCATCTGGAAGATGCTTAAAATTCTGCATTTTAAGTTTCGAGTTGTCATCTGCTTGCCTCGGGGGATGGATAAGCGTCAGCGCGAGCCAAGCAGCTACTTGAAGAAGTTTTGTGCACGGAAGGTGTGCCGTATACCGTAGAAGAGAGCTCAAGAAAGCTTTCGGGTCCGGTCGTCGAAATGCGGATCAAAGACGGCATGGGGCAGGAATGGGCGGGTCCATTTGTCGGTATCGATTGTCGACAGCTCGTTCAAGAAGAAGTTGTAGTCTTCTCGCTGTTTAACTCGCTCGAAGCTGCATAGCGCTCCTGCTAGAGCAAAGCGATGGAGAACTCCCCTTAATACTCGCACCTGAGCAGGTGAGGGTAGTGGGAGTAAAAGAAGATGAATATGCAACGGAGATCAGCCAGCTTCTGCACGAAGCCGGGATTAGATGACGCTTGATATAAGAAGCGACAAGCTGGCCAAAAGGCTGCATGAAGCCTTGAATAGGAAGATTCCATGGCTCGTGGTCGTGGGTGAACGTGAAAGAAAAGAGCTGCTTATCACTGCGCGGTCTTTCTCTTCGTCCGAACCTGAAGAGTTAAGTGTGGAGAGTTTTATTCAGAAGATATTAGCATTAGCGGAAACGAGCTCGAATAAACAGGAACTGCAGAGTTGAGAATCAACAGAGAAATCCGCGCTCCAAAAGTGCGTGTAATCGATAAAGATGGTGGCCAAT
This sequence comes from uncultured Chlamydiales bacterium, assembly GCA_963709365.1. Lineage (GTDB taxonomy): Bacteria > Chlamydiota > Chlamydiia > Chlamydiales > Rhabdochlamydiaceae. The sequence goes on along the minus strand of CAVPVU010000002.1, from coordinate 1,125,623 downwards.
TAGGTGTGCTTTCGCTTTTGGAAGCGCTCATGAAGGCTGAAGAAGTTGGGCTGGATCTGGTTGAAATTTCAGCCTCGTCTGACCCTCCAGTTTGTAAGATCATCGACTATGGTAAGTTGCGCTATCAGCAGACCAAAAAAGAGAAAGAGAGCAAGAAGTCGCAGCACCAGGTCAAAGTTAAAGAGATAAAGTTAAAGCCAAATACGGATGAACATGATGTCGACGTGAAACTGAAACACGCGCGCGAGTTTATTGTAAAAGGCAACAAGGTGCGCATCACCTGTGTCTTCCGCGGAAGAGAGATGATGCACCCTGAATTCGGACAAAAGATCGTAAACCGCATGTGTGAAGAGCTTTCGGATGTCGCCACACCTGAGTCGCCGCCGAAGATGCTGGGGCGAGCCTGTCTGTTGTCTTAGCTCCTGGCGCGAAGAAGAAAGCCGCAAACACTGGTAACGGTACATCGGGTATATAGAAGGAGAGCAACGTGCCAAAAATGAAAAGCCGCAAGGCGGTTAAATCGAGATTCAAAATCACAGGAACTGGCAAATTATTGCGCCAGCGTCCTGGACGTCGTCACAAATTGACAAAGAAATCAGCGAAGCGCAAAAGACATCTGCGAAAAGCCTCTCTTGTTAGCGAAGGACAGACAAAAATGTACCGCCGGCTGATGGAAGTGTAACATAATAAAGAAAGAAGGATACTTATATGGCTAGAGTAACAAACGCTGTCGCAGCTCACAAAGCTCGAAAAAGACTGCTGAAGCGCGCTAAAGGATTTGTCGGTGATCGCAAAAATCACATCAGACTTTCTGCAGATGCGGTGATGTCTGCAATGGCTTTCAATTATCTGCACCGCAAGCAGAAGAAAAGAGATTTTCGCGAGTTTGGATCATGCGTATCGGCGTTGGTGCAAAAATTAACGGCATCTCTTACAGTAAATTGATCAGCGGCCTGAAAAAAATTGGCTCTAGCTCGACCGCAAAATGCTCTCTGAGATGGCGATTCGCGATCCTGAGGGTTTTGCAACAGTCGCTCAGCAAGCCAAAGACGCTCTTGCGTAAAACGGATAAGTTCTAATGAATGATGGCGAAGTGTTCTTCAAAAGCAGTCTCTGCTAAATTGACCTCACTTCGTCACGCTTTTCAGAACGACTTGAATGCTGTCAAAGACAGCAAAGACGTCGAACAGATCAAAGTCAAATACCTCGGCAAAAAAGGACCCATTCAAGAGTTTCTGCTTGAGCTGCGCAATGTCTCCAAAGAAGAGCGTCCTGTTTTTGGTAAACTCATCAACGAGATCAAACAAGAGTTCGAGACCCTTTGCGAGCAGGCAGCTTCTGGCTCTGCATGAGATTCAGCTTAAAGAGCGTCTCGAGCGTGAAAAGATCGATATCAGCGTGCCTGGCCGGCGTGAATTTTTAGGACGCAAACATCCGATCACACTGATGATGGATGAGCTGATCGAGATCTTCGCCAGCATGGGCTTCTCGGTGCAGCTCGGACCCGAGATCGAATCGGACTACTACAATTTCGAAGGGCTGAACTTTCCGAAGGATCATCCTGCACGCGATATGCAGGACACCTTTTACGTCACCACGAGATCTCTTCTTCGCACTCACACTAGCAATGCGCAGCTGCGCGTGATGGAGAGCCATACGCCCCCGCATGCGCGTCATCTGCCCAGGCACCGTCTATCGCAAGGAAGATATCAGCCGCGCGCTCACACGTCTTCTTCCATCAGATCGATGGTTTCTATATCGATAAGGATGTGTCATTTGCCGATCTTTTCGCCACCATGCGACGAATTCTGCAGCAAGCTCTTCAAAAAAAATGTCGAACCCGTTTTCGCCCTAGCTACTTTCCTTTTGTCGAACCTGGGCTGGAAGCTCGACATTCAATGCACCTCTTGCGAAGGCCAAGGCTGCCGCCTCTGCAAACAGACCGGCTGGCTCGAAGTGCTGGCGCAGGGATGGTCCATCCGGAAGTCCTCAAGAACGGAGGCATCGATCCCGAAGTCTACTCAGGCTTTGCCTGGGGCATGGGCGTCGAGCGGCTCACCATGCTGCGCTATGGCATCAATGACATCCGCCACTTTTCGACAACGATATGCGCTTCCTCTCCCAATTCTAAACGATTTGGAGTGCGGGAACTTGACCTTGCGGGTTCTACACATCTTTTTGTTGCCTAAATTTTGAGCCAGAAAGGAAGATGGCCTAGTGGACGGAGTGGACAAAGGAGAGGAATGGACAGAGAGTGGACGAAGTGGACGGCCGAAGAAATCCGGATTTCTTTCGGCCGTCCACTTCGTCCACTCTCTGTCCATTCCTCTCCTTTGTCCACTCCGTCCACTAGGCCGTCTTTCTTTCCTTTCTTTTAGGGAAAGGCAACAAAAAGATGTGTAGAACCGCAAGGTCAAGCCACCGCACTCCAAAAAAAGCTACTCTTTTTTGTCTCTTTTCTTTTTCTTTTTCTTTTGTTTATAATTTACGCTCGTATGGAAGAGTGGCAGAGTGGCCTATTGCGGCTGTCTTGAAAACAGCAGTCGGGCAACCGACCGTGGGTTCGAATCCTACCTCTTCCGATTAAACCCAAAGGGAACCCGTTATGGGTCCCCTTTGCTATTTAAACGGAAGAAGTAAGCCAATAGTTTGGCTTACGAGGTAGATTCGAAGTGAGGAAGCTCTGCGACGAACCGGCCCGGAGGGGAATCCTACCTCTTCCGTTTTCTTATTGTCTGGTAGTTCAGCGATTAAAAATAAAATTCGTATAGAATCTGTTTTTTAATAAATTTTTTTGCAGTTTTTCACCTGTCTGAGTTATAATAATTGATATTTTTTGGAGGTTCTATGGTCACACGCGTAGTTATCGATCGAGTTGAAAGAACGCCTGCTGGAACTTCTCCTATTCACGCATCTTCGCCTGGAACTGTCTCTGCATCCGATGCTCACTATGCGCTCTTTCGCATGAACGAGGTGCTGGCTAAGCTTGAGGGATTCGTTCCTGATTCTATCCTCGCTTATAGTTCTTACCTCCCACCACCAGTTGCGCTAGTTGGCGAGAATGAACTGTTTCAATGCACCTATCGAGATTGGATCGATTATGCACAACGGCTTCTGGATGCAAGTCACAATAATCCTGAGACGGCTCAAGAGCGGGCGCTACTCGAGCAGCAGGTCATCGCTCTGCGTTACCGCATCAACTACTTTACTGTTGACCAAGCTAAGGTGAATGCAGCCGCTCGCGAGCTGTATTTCAAGAACAATGGAGCATTGGAGAGCGAAGGAAGAGATGCGCGTCTCGAAGATTTAACAGCGATTATTCAACGCTACAAAGCTTCCACTTCTATCTATCTAAGACCTGCCACCACTCCAGCTCCAGCCCTGACACAGCGCGATCAGCAGCAGCTGATGCGCGCTTGCAGAACTTATCCGCACTTTGTCGATCTGCTGATTAGACGCAATCAGGGTGAAGGAGCAAGTGATCGTTTGACGATAGATTTTGTTAAGTTCTGTATACGTTCCGGATGCTCAGTAAGTGTATTCGTCAAAACTCCTAATGAGCGGCTCCTCATCGCTGAATCCCACTTGGATAAGCGCACGGGTGGGGTAGATGGCAGACGAGGCATCTGCTTCAAACGTCAGGACCCATCTCGACAAGACTCTCCGCGCGTAGTCTCGATGAAAATGTTCGCTCGGACGGCAGGGCCTGTCGGAGAGCAAGGACACTATGTGCCTGTCCAGGGTCCACAAAACAAAGCGAGGCGTGTGGGTCTACTCAATCTCGTCGATTCGGCGCAGTATGGAGATCTCGAGCTCCCCGTGTCCGACGTATTCAGACAGTTCAAAGAGAAGACGACCTTGTATAATAACGTAGAATATCTGCATGGAAAAGGTGTGGTCAATCTTCACACGGTTGACCTCGGTTCGTTTGATTCCCATACTGGAACGATCATCCCGCTTGTTCTAGAGGGAGCGGGCTCTCCGGCACGTCAAAGAGCAATGATTCTAGACAGACTGCCCTATTATTTGGTGCTCACGCAAGATGAACTCGCAGAACGTTATCCTGGACAGAGAGTGCCACAGAGAGCAGGAGAGTATGGTTTTGCCGTAAGAGCGTCTCGTACTAGACCCAATAATGATATTCTAGACAACCACTCATATGCGGAGCTGGTTGTGCGTCAAGGCAACGGTACTTTTAAGATCTACGACTTTGGGATGCAGCCTAAAGAGTTTCCGCAATACACTTATACCAAACTCCTCGCGCTGGCTGGGACGCAGGAAGCTGGAATACACGCTCCAGATGAGTCTACCATTGCTTCACACAGACAGCAAACAGGCATCATGCACATCCTGGGTGAGAATGCATTTAATGACCTAGTTATAGAGATTCGCGATCTCATCGTAGAGGGTAGGAACGGGAATCTCGTGTTCCAAGCTTTAGGAGAGAATTGCGGCCACTTTGTGATGAAGCTGGTCTATAAGTTTATCACCGAGCGTTTCAGAGCGCCTCTATATACTGTTGCATGTAATACGATGCAGGGATGGGATCAGAATGAGATCAAGCGGCTAGTCGAGCGTGCGCTTTTCTACTTTGATGATGCGGCATTAAACACACTGTTAGATACGATTTTCACTTCGACTTTCGGAAGTACCATGACCACGGCTGATGTGGATAACCTCTGCTTACTCATGGGAGGTGCAGTGGATCTGCTCAAAGTAACCGCGATGAAAGACGTGCAGTGGAATGACGATGAGATCAAGACGCGCATTAGAACGGCTCTGACGGCATTCCAGAATGCAGCGCTTACCGCTGAAGCGAGAGCTGAAGCCATTACGCGCTTTAAAGAGGATTTCAGAAGGCTGATCGGGTATGCGGTTCAAAGTCAGCAGTACTACAGGATGCCCATCCTTGAAGCCGACTTTGGGAGCCCAGTCTTTAGTTATCCAGTGGCATTTGTTAACGCCATTCCATGGATCTGGCTCAGAAATCTTCTCTATCAGTTTTTCATGTTCGTCTTCCTCTGGTCATTTAGATCGCGCACCGTCCAGGAGCGTAGAGCTGGTACACAAGAGGTTACCATGCAATCGGTCTCCAAGAGCGTCTTTAGCTCGGAATACTCGTCCGGGTCTGAAAGCACGATCAACCTGCCTGCAAGACTCTTCGACTACCCGGCTAGACGTGGAGAGATGGAAGCAGGTGCTCGAGAGCGTGCGACAGCAATTGGCCAGTACGCGTTTCCTCGCGAAGCTGTGGCTGTCGGTGCAGCAGAGTAGGTTACTTTTGCCGTTTTCTTTCTAGGAAAAAGACGCCGGGGATGACGGCGAGCAGCAGCATGCCTACGATCAGTAGGAGTTCATAGACAAGCACATTGCCCACTTGCGCATGCGCAGGTGGGATGAATCCAATCGCAATCACAAACAGACAGGTGAGGATGCCGGTACCGGCGGTCAGCCACATTCCCACCGTACCTCCGGGAACTTTAAAAGAGCGCTGGATGTGCGGCTGGTGATGGTGCAAGACGATCGCGCTGGCAAACATGAAGATGTAGACGACTAGTGCGAGCTGCGCCGTCATCAGTGAGAGCAGCCAAAAAGAGCCGCTAACCGTCGGCATCAGCACAAAGGCCAAAGAGAGCAGTGTGACGATCACGGCTTGGATGATCAGGATGTTAATCGGTACGCCATGTCGGTTTTCACGCATCACAAAGGCGGGCAGAGAGCCGTCGCGCGCGGCCACCATCACACCTTTGGTGGGGCCGATGATCCAAGCTGCTGCGCCGCCAAGCCCGCCTAAGATGATCGAAGCGGCCACGATGGGCAGAAGCCATGGCACATTAAGAGAGCTGACGAAAGTGGCAAAGGCTTGTAAGGTACCGGTGATGAGGTTTACGTCATTACTCGGCACGACGATGGCGATAGCCAGCGCGGCAAACACCGTGCTGCTTAAAATGATGATGGCTGAAACGAGCAGTGCGCGTGGATAGTTGCGTTCGGGATGTTTCATCTCCTCGGCGTGGGATGCGGACATTTCTAAGCCGATTAAACCGAACAAAACGTTGGTGAGATAAGCCGCGTTTGAAAGATCAAAGGATGAGGGAAAGAAGTTCTTCCAGGAGAATGTGAACTGAACTGGCTCGCCTCTAATCACCCACAAGACACCTAAAAAGATGATAATACCCATCGGCAGCAGTGTTCCAACAATGGCGGCAAGCGTACTAAAGTGGCTGGAGATTTTCATGCCGAAACAGTTGACCAGTGTAATGGCCCAAAAGAGGATTACGACCGTTAAAGTCATGAATAATTTATTGGTGGCCAGCTCGGGATTGAACAAGTAGGTAATGGCTCCAGCAATGAGTGCCATAATCGTAGGAAACCAGAAGAGGTTGTAGACCCAGTTGAGCCAGATGATCACCAAGCTGACGCGTTTGCCAAACGCTTCACGCACCCATACATAGAGTCCGCCTGTGGTGGGCCAGCCTGTGCCCATCTCAGCTGCTACCATGGCAGCCGGAGCGAAGAATAAAAGACCAGCCAAAATATAGAAAAAGACCAGAGAAAATCCATAGGTAGCCGCAAAAGGAAGGTTGCGGATGCTGTCTACGGCGATGACATTGATCATCACCAGATGAAAAAAACTGAGAACTTTATGCTTCATAGGTTCAGGCTTATATCAGAGTGGTTCTTTTTGTGCGGATCGTTTATAATTCTTGTTCTTATGCATCGAGCTGCTCTTTTACGCACACTAGACGAATACGCTCTGCTTAGCCAGGAGCGCTTTGGACGTTTTGCGGATGAAAAGGCGCGCTTAAAAAAGATGCGCGCTTTCGTGATGGCTAATGCGAATTGTTTTGGGCGCGAAAATACGCAAGGGCATCTCACCGCATCGGCTTTTATTCTCTCATCCGATCTGCAAAGTGTACTGCTCACTTTTCATGCCAAACTCAAACGCTGGCTGCAACTTGGAGGTCATGCAGATGGGCACCCGCTTTTGCATGAAGTCGCCATGCGCGAGGCGCAAGAAGAGTCGGGCATGCAAGATTTCGCTTTTTTCCACGGTAGTCTTGTGCCTTTCGATTTAGATATCCATCCAATTCCTGCGCACAAAGACGTAGCTGCGCATGATCATTACGATCTCAGGTATCTTCTGGTTGCACGCTGTGAGCAGCCCATCGAGATCTCCCACGAGTCTCTCGACTTGAAGTGGATCCCTCTAAATGCAGTTTCTAACTACACGCAAGAGCTTTCTGTGATCAGGCAGGTGGATAAAGTTGTTTCGTTAATAAAATAGGAGAAAAAAATGAGCTCTAATAGTCCAATTTCAAGCGCATTCGCATTCCAGCCTCGCTCGGCGGCAATCAGCAGTCCGGATACTTTCGCTCCAAGAAAACGCAGGGCAGATGGAGATAGTGCATCGCCTCTGCACCCTCTGATTGGTGCGGGGACAATTTTAGGCGAGGGGCGTCTTTTTTCTCCCACATCGAAAAGGCCGCGCATGGGCGATGAATCGCCAGCCGGTCCGTCAGCACCGGCTAATTCACCTGCAGCACCAGTTATTTCAGCCGTTTCCGCTGCTTCAGCTGCTCTCCCTCCTCCCGCTCTTCCTCCCCCTGCTCGTCCTTCAGCAGCCAGAGCATTGCATCCAGCGCCAGCTGCACAACCAAAGTCAAAGTTTTTCTCAGATTCTCCTGTAACTCCTAGCGAAGGTTCTTCATCTGAACAATCTTCGCCTGTCACGCCGCAGCTCTCTTCGGCTCAAGTTACCCCAGTTCAAGTGGCCGCGGGTATTCAACTAATTGGGTCTGAGCCAACTGGTGAGGAGATGCTGCCTAAGAATAGACAAGTCGTACAAGAAACAGTGGAAAAACTTACCGCAATGGTTCAACTGGATCCTGACCGTGTGAAAAAAGCGCAAGAGCTCGCGCGGCGTGCATTGAAGGCTGGGTATACAAACCTTTCAGGCGGTGCCGCTCCGCTCGGATCGCTCGAGTTCCACCGCAGTGCAGCCAGAGGACTTGGCAACGCAGGTAGATGGGTGGGCGAAGCGCTTCCACCACTCGCAAAGATGGCCGCACAATGCCACTTACCAGAAGGTGAAGAAGCTCTTCCGGTTAGGATCTATCATGTTGACCATGTGGAAAAGGCTAGTAAAGTCGGCAACTCAGTTGTCGGTCTGCATATGATGCATAGTGTAGATTTTGAGAAAGATATCACCTGCCACGCTCAAGTGATTAGTGCATCCAATGGAGCTGTCGGTCTGTTTTTCACTGAAAAAAGCGATACGAAGGGTGAACCAAAGTTTTCTAGCTGCTTTCCCACTAGCATGTTTAGGTGCACAGAAGAGTTAATACATGCTGCTGATCACTCGACTGTGGTAGGACAATTTGCCAACCGACGTTTGATTCAACTTAACGTGAAGGGACAACCTGTTTATGCGGAAGTCTATGTGCGCAATCAGGAATTAGAGTATCACTCGATCTTCCCATTTTTTGCTTATTTCCTATTTGGAACAACTAAGGAGTATCCCATCATCCATGGTCTAACGCTCTCGCCTGAACAGGTATTGGAACTCGCCGCGAAGGCTTTATTGCAGGTCAATCCAAGAGACAAGAGTCAAGATTCACCTCTGCGCTATCCGATCCAGCATAGGCATGGTTTAGATCTGGTGGTTGATTTGGCGCCGCAGCTCTTGTCCAGTACCAAGATTCCAAGTGGAATTATGGTGCAATGTCCCATCTCTGTTTTTGCAAGTAATGCAACCGTAGCACAGCGCATCCGTGAAATTATTAAGTGTTGGAAGTTCTAGTTGTTTATTATTAAATAATTTTTTAATTATAAAAATTATTTTAAACTAATAAATAATCGCCTTTTTAATTATAATTGTTGTTCTAATTATAAAACATTAATTGGAAAAATAATTATGGCATCTCGAACTGGAAGCCCCGCTGCTTCACCCGTAAAAACCGCCCACAATCTATTTAATACATTGCCTGCGCCGGCGCGTCCTGCTGCTGCGGCAGCTGCCGGCGCTGGCCTGAGTTTCGAACAGCGTCTCGCGACAGCCATAAGCAGGTCGCCGCTAAAACAGCTCCAATCTACCTCACCTAGTAAGCTGGCGACTGTCTCTCCCGTTAGAGTTCAAGGCGGAACAGCACGCAAACAGCTCTTCCCGGGTTCGCCAGCAAAGCCAGAAACGGCTGCACCGGCGTCAGCTAAAAAAGCTGCTCGATCTCTCTTTTTCGACTCACCAGAAGGTTCACCAGCTGGGAGTCCCTTCTCCTCTCCAGAAGCATCACCAGTTAAGATCAAAAAAGATGCAGTCGAAAGAAAGGGACCTCCTGTCGTCGAAACTCCAGAAAAGGTGCGCCAAGCGATCACCCATTTAAAATCTGCTGAGCTCGATGAGGATCTTCCACCTAGCGCTTTATCGAAAATCAAGCAGGCTATGGCAGAAATTGCCGCCATGCACAAGAGTCCATCGCGCTCGGCAAAAGGCGCGGAAGTGGCCTTGCGCGCTCAAACTGCCGTAGGTCATAAATTGGCCCAGGGCGCAGCTTTTGACTCAGCGGCTTATCATCGTAATGGCATTGCAGGCTTGCGCGAATCTGCTACTTGGGTAAAGAGAGATGTGCTTAATCCTCTACAAAACGTAATTCACAAGCATGCACGTGCTCTAGCTATGAGCGGCGCAGGGGCTGGCGCGATGCCTACGCCGGTGTCATTTTGGAATGAAGCGCATATAACTTCTGCACAGAAAAAAGGTAAATCAATCGTCGGCTTGCACTTTATCCAGAGCAAAGCCGAGTTTCTTAAGAAATTCGAATGCTCAGAGATCGTAAACCCGTCAAATGGGGTAGTAGGACGTCACTTCAGGCCCATTGATGACAAGAGTGCACCTTTTAAGTTTTCTAGTTGCTTTCCCGAAGGCGCGTTTGAAAACTTTGAGGCAGTAAGGAAAGCATTCGATCATGCGCCATGCGTTGCCATGTGCGAAAATCGACGACTTCTTCGACTTGAGCTTAAAGAAGGACGCGTGCTCTATGCTGAGAACTATGTGCAAGACCGCGGTTTTATCAAACACGACGTCTTCCCGCTTTTTGCCTATTTCGAGCATGGCAAGGATGCAAGCTATACAATTCCAGAGTTAATTACGCTGTCTGAAGCACAGGTAAGAGAGCTTTGCACTAAAGCTCTTGGAGAGGTCAATGCCTATCTTCCTGGAAATGCGTGTCCGCTTCGTTATGTGATAAGACGCGCCAAAGAAGCTGATTTTGTGTTTGACATCGCGCCGATGCTCGTGGACAAAACGAGGATCCCACACGGAATTATGGTGCAGATCTCCAGCACCGTCTTTGAAAAGACGAAGCTCGAAGGACATGCTCGAGAAATCATCGAAGCCTGGACCCACGAAGATTAATTTTCTCTTAGCGGCGGGCCGAAGTATTCTGAGACGTTCTGTGGGTGCTTGATCTGCTTTTTAAGGATTGCATCGATCTCTTTTCTTGTGCTCTCGTCGATCTTCCAACCAGCGATCAGGTTTATTGGGTCGAGTTGAGCCCGTTTCCGCATCCCCCAAATCGCAATTTCTACACCTTGATCAAGTACCCAGCGAATGGCAAATTCAAGCAGGGTCTTGCCATATTTTTTTTGCGCGATATCGCCAATTTGTTTAGCCGCCTCGAGATACTCTTCAAATGAAGGCGGCAGGAATTTCTTATCGAGCCAGCCTCTGAGATCATCGCCTTTAAAGACGCGCACTTTGCTCATCTTTCCACTGAGTAGTCCACGGCAGAGCGCACTGTATCCCATGATCATGATCTTCTCTTTCTTGCAAAAGGGGAGCAGGCCTCTCTCGATATCTCTTTCGAAAATGTTATAAGGCGGCTCGCAAAAGTGGAGGGGCGCGGCTTTGCGGAAGATCGCACACTGCTTCTCGTCGAAGTTGCTCAAACCGATAGCGCGAATCTTGCCCGCCTCATATAGTTTGCGGAGCGTATTTGCAACCTCTTCGACAGGGACCAGGGGGTCGGGCCAGTGCATGAAGTAGATATCGATATGATCTGTTTCAAGTCTTTTGAGTGAGTTATGCAGGTCCTCTTTAATAAACGCTTCGGTCAAGTTGCGCACGGCGCTTCCATCTGGACGAAATTCTATTCCACCTTTTGTCGCGATGATTGTCTGATTGCGCTTTTTGCTCGCACGCAAGGCCCTGGCCACAAGCATTTCAGCCTCTCCTTGTCCATAGGCTGGGGCTGTATCGAGCACATTTATACCCGCTTCAAAAGCGGCTTGAATGGTGGCGACCGATTCCGCTTCATCCGTACCACCCCAGAGAGCGCCTCCGATGGCCCAGGTGCCTAGCGCAATGCGCGAGAGCTTTTCGGGAAATAGGGGGGTGGAAATGTATTCCAATCGGAAACCTCTCATTATCAAGTATTTTCTTTAGTCTCCTCATTTCCAGTGTTTTACGCTACTATAATTTTTCATACTTAAATTATTAATTATAAGTAACTTAATGATGTCAAATTTAAATTTTAATTATATTGACTTTATAAGGGTATGGGGGCTATACTAAACCCCATATCTTGATAAAGGAGGTTTTTATGCGAAACCCATCAATTTTTACGCGTATTTGCGCCCGCGTGGTCGACTATTCTCTGCTTTACGCAACAGGCGTATTTGCGGCGTTAGTGCTACCGGTTGCACTGAGCAATCTATTCTATCTCGCTTATGCTCTGGCAGTTCCTCTGCTTTTCATCCCTATTGAAGCGAAGCTGACTAGCAGCTGGGGAACTACTCCGGGCAAAGCTATTTTAGGCATTACAGTACGTCAAACAGATGGCAAAAAACTCACCTGGCGCCAGGCTCTAAAACGCGCTGCTTTTATGGACAAGCGGTCTGGCCAACTTTCGCAAGATAGGCCTGGTCTGTTGCGCCGAATGGGGGCGTATGCGACTGCGATCGGCTTGATCGTCCTTTCCGCCCTCAGTAAAAACATCACAGACTCTTCAATCGGTGGAGAAAAGGCTCAGCGCGTGTCAGGCTGGGTCCAATACTCGGCTAAAGAGGCCGGTTTTAAGGTCGATTTTCCGAAAAAGCCAGTGGTCGAATCAAGAGAGGTCGCCAGTGGTGACAGCGCGGTTAATTACAATGAGTACACAAGTGAAGGCCAGTCGAAAGTTACCTATACTGTGAGCTACATAGATATTCCCAAGAAGTGGGGATTTGTGAGTTCTAAGCGCATCTTGAAGGGTGTATTAGATATTATCCTGAAGTTAGACCCTGGAGCTGAGCTTCTGAACAAGGCTTTTACCTCTCATGGAGACCACTCAGCCTTGAACTTCCATTCTAAGAAGGGCGATGAAGAGGTAGAAGGAAGGCTTATCCGCGTGAAACATCGCCTATACAAGTTGACCATCACCTACCCAGCGACCACACCCAAAGAGCTAGTATCCTACAAGTTTCTCGACTCTTTCGAACTCGAAAAAACTCAATAAGAAAAGCGGTGTCAAGCCCTTGCTGTTCTACACATCTTTTTGTTGTCCAAAATCTTGAGCCAGAAAGAAAGACGGCCTAGTGGACGGAGTGGACAAAGGAGAGGAATGGACACGGAGTGGACGAAGTGGACGGCCGAAAGAAATCCGGATTTTTTCGGCCGTCCACTTCGTCCATTAGGCCGTCTTTCTTTTAGGCTTATTTTATGCGCTCTAAGTAAATCTTAGTGGGTTCGTCGGAGGGGAAGCGCTGTTGGAGGGATAGGAAGAGCTTTTTGGCTTCGTCTAATTTGCCGTCATAGAAAGCTGTATAAGCGGCTGAAAATATCTTGCATAACTCGACTTGTTCGGGCGTGGCCGCAATTTCAGGCTCTTTTTGCATGCCGATGAGCTCGTAAATCGTCAGCTTCTGCTTTTTGCCTTTCACGGCCACGATATCCAAGGGGCGCGTGATAAAGTTGTCATCCAAGCTGTCTTTTACCGATTGGCTGATGACGATGGCTGTGCCATAAGTCTTATTGATCCCTTCTAGGCGCGAGGCGGTATTCACGATATCGCCTATGGCTGTATAGTTCATGCGCTCAGCTGTTCCGATATTGCCGACAATCGCTTCACCACAGTGAAGGCCAAAACGCGTGATCCATTTTTCACCATCAGCCGTAAGCGCCTCAACAGCTTTACGTCCGCGCAGTGTGGCGAGGCAGGCTTTTTTCATCTGATCAGTCACAACCTGCGGTGCACCCCAAAAGGCCATGACGCTATCGCCGATATACTTATCGATAGTGCCTTCAGATTCTAGGATGATTTTAGAAAGCACGTCGAAATACTTAGCGAGATTGGACATTAACGCTTCTACAGGTAGTGTCTCTGCACTGGCCGTGAAATCTCGAATATCGCTGAACATGATGGTGATCTGGCGTTTTTCGCCTCCGATGGAGATCTCTTGGCCCTGCTCGATAAGGGTTTTTACGATGTCTTTAGGGACATAACGCCCGAAGGAGCTGATGGCGGCGCGCATAGCAGAGATCGAGCTGTCTAGGGCGACAATCTCTTCAATATGTGAGTCGATCACAACAGGGGTCGTAAAATCGAAATGTCGGATTCTATCTACTTCTTGCGCTAGTTGAACGATTGGTCTGGAGATATGTTTAGAAGAATAAAACACAAAGATACCAAAGAGCACTAGAATCCCTAAGGAGATCAGAATTGTCTGCCTTTGCGTTTTGATGGTGGCTCCAAAAAAGTCGTCAAAAGGCACAGAGACTACGATCAACCAATTTTGGCCTAGGTCAATTGGAAAGTTGCCGATATAAACAATGTGTTTAACTTTCTCGTTCTCAATCAAAAAGTGGGATTGATGGGAAACGGCAAATTGTTGAAAGGCAGGTACGATGACATTTTGCGCGAGATGCTTTGAGTCTGCATCTAGGCTCTGTTCAGACGGTACGATAAGCTCGCCTGTCTTATCAAGCACGAAGGCTTTCCCTGAGATTCCGATGCGCAAATGCGTAATAAAATTTGAGAGAAACTTTAAGGAAAGGTTGATTCCTATCACAGCGATGAATTTTCCGGAATTATCATAAACAGGCACGGAAATTGTGATACCAGGCTCTCCAGCTACCGTGCGACTGACTACGCCGCGCGGTAAATAGCTATTAGACCAGTGGATACTTGGCCACTTTTGCATATCGGTAAACCAGCTATCGCTTTTGGCATCATAACTGACCGGTTCGACGTTTTCAGATCCCAAAACACTCAGATCTGTGCCCAGATATTGCCAAGTTTCAGTAGGCGGAACCGCACATGTGTTGATAATTCGCACCGCGTACTTCGAGGCTTCGGGCAATAACTGTTCAGGGTGACTATAATAATTCGTGAGATTGGCGAGCGTGCGGTTGATGGTAGAAATGAAGCTCCCATCGAGTGTGGCAATATTGATGCTGTAGACCATTGGGTCATTTTTAAGCGCATTAATCAGAAAGGGGACCAAATTTTGTTGCAAATCTGCAGCGAGCGAAGCGTCAGTGAGAGTGCCCTTGGTCAATTCGGCGAGAAGTTTGGCTTGATCAGTGATACTATCTATCTTCTCGATGAGGTCTGAGCTCGCATCGTGAATCATCGCATCGGATAGATTCACAATGCCTTTATAGTTTCTTTCGTATGTATAAAAAATGATAAACAGACAAGAAGATGAGATGAGCAGCAGAAAAATAGTGACGATATCGACGCGAATTTTTCTTTTTATCTTTAAGCCCATGAAGCTCTCATTTTAACTTCTCAATTTTACTTTTTTGCACTTGTCCTGAGGCTGGAGCTGGGCCTTTTGGACTGTCCGAGAGTTTAAATATCGAGAAAAGAAAGCTGACAATTGCAGGTTCATTATCGGGTTGAGTGAAGATAAAACCTAGAGAGGGTCCGCTTGAAGAGAAACCTGAACTGATCGTATCTCCCGTTTTGAGCGTCAGCGCAGCTTGTGAGATTAACACATCTGTCTCAGCTGAATCATTGATCGTTATTCGACAGTTTGAGTTGGGAACTTGCTTATCATTTTTCACGAGCCAAAGATCCACGTAGCCGGATGCCCCTGAACTTACCGCTCCGACTTGGCCAGATGCCATGATAAAATAGACACCATCTTCTTTAATGATCAGCTTGGTCTTTTGTGGTGAAAGATCGATATTTAAAAGTTCGTCAGCGACTTCCATTTTGACTAAATTTGCACCCGCAGATGTCGGCATCTGTGTGGTCAGACTCGATAGTTGGCCATAGGCAGTTGCTACGAGGGCTTCGGCTTTAAATAACAGAAATAACAACGGAAAGATTGCAATGAATTTAAACATAAATCCTCTTCTCTGGTTATTTTCAGAAAATCCAGAAAGGGGGAATTTGTCAAGGATTAGAAGGGAGAAGAAAATTGAGCACGCACACAGGCGCGATCTATAAGGTCTTAACCCAGAAGATCATGGGCTTAACAGAGCTCTGTTCTTCGCCGATGTCTGGCCAGCTCATCGGACAGGCGAGCTCTTGATGTTTCACATAGCCTCTTTTTTTCCAGAAGTCATCGGGTGAGATATAGTCGTCGGGCTTGAGTGGATGGTCGCCTGGGCGGCTTATATCACCAATGCTGATATGGGTATAACGGCCAAGTTTGCGAACATGCGCTTCGCGCTCATCGTAAAAATGGTGTCCCAGGCCGCGTCCGCGATATTTTTTGAGGAGCATCGATTCGCTGAAGTAATAACAGGTGGCGGTATCGAATTGATGATCGAGAAATGTCTGCTTTATTTCGTCAGGTTCATTTTCCAGTGGAATACCTGCCGAAACACCGACAATTTCAGATCTATCAAAGACGATGATGAGCACGGCATCCTTACAATTTGCAAACTTCTTCAAGTAGTCGGCTTCAGCATGTGTGGAGCTTTCATAAAGATAGGGATAGTCGTGAAAGACTTCGACGCGCAGCTTAGCGATCGCAGGGATATATGTTTTCATCTTATCGCCGACGAATTTACAAATCTTTATGTTAGCCTGCGACATAAATTTAACTCTCTTTAACAATTTCTTAACTTAACTAGAGGTTAAATTATGGCCAAGCTTTATTTTAGATTTGGTCGTTCAAGATAGAAGCGCGGTATCTCTGCATAAGCTCGACCATGAAGTAGAGGTTATGTACCGTGGCCAGAGTTAGAGCTGTGACTTCACGGGCTTTAAAGAGGTGATGCAAATAGGCAAGGCTAAATCGCTGGCAGGTTGGACACTGGCAGCCAGGGGCGGGTGGCCCGAAATTTCTAGCATTTTCTCCTTTGGTGAGGTTGAGATTACCTGCATGGGTAAGGAGCAGTCCGTGCCTTGCCGCGCGTGTAGGATAAGAGCTGTCAAATGTATCAATGCCGAGAGGTATACAAAGTTGAAGCGATTCGAGATCGCCAATTCCTAAGAGGTGCACGGGCTTCTCTTCAGGAAGATGCGGCATGGTAGACGCGAGCATTTCTCCCATCTCGCTGCGCGTTTTTCCCATGCTGCCGCCGATCGCAAAGCCATCAAAAGCATGCTCTCTCAAAAAGTGGCAGCTCTGCTTGCGGAGTTCTGGATCGACTCCGCCGTGCACAACTGCGTAGATCGCCTGGTTCTGCGGATTTTGAAGATGCGCTTCGAGAGAGCGCGCCTCCCAGCGGTGGGTCCTTTCGAGCGACTGTTTTAGATTTTCACTTGAGAAGTGATAGGGAGGGAGCTCGTCAAAGGGGATAATGATGTCGGCGCCGAGGTCTTTTTGTGCTGCAATGGAGCTTTCGGGTGTAAGCAGAACTTTCTGGCCATCGCGATAGGAACGAAAAAGCACGCCCTCTTCTGTGATCTTGAGTACGCTTCCTCCTTCTTTTTTTGTGCCGCGGCTTTTGAGCTCATCGGCGACTGAACCATAGGCTAAGCTGAAAACCTGAAATCCCCCAGAATCCGTGATGATAGGCATGTTTCGGTTGATAAAGCGGTGTAGGCCTCCCGCTTCGCGCACCAGGTCTGTGCCGGGCTGAAGCATCAGGTGATAGGTATTGCAGAACATAAGCTGCAGGCCGATCTCAGAAACTAGCGCATTATCGAGCGCTTTGACCGTACCGTTTGTGCCGACGGCTACAAAGTTGGGCGTATCGATAATGCCATGCGGAGTGTGGATCCGTCCCACGCGAGCGCGCGATCTTTTGGAAGTGTGCAAAAGCTCAAAGGAGAGGCTGAGCTCGAGGCTACTGGTGGACATAGCGCCTCAAAAGAGATAAGCGGGGCATCATGCACAGAATGATGAGGAGCTTGATCAGAAAGCTGAAGAAGAGGATATCGCCAAGTGAAGAGACGACTCCATACAGCCCTAAAAATGAGAAGAGCGTGGTATCGAGCAGCTGGGAGATGACCAGACTGAAAGTGTTGCGCACAGAGAGCGAGAGAAAGGGCAAGGCGGTTTTAAGGTATGCATAGATACGCACATCGATCTGCTGCACGATGAAGAAAGTTGTAAGGGATGCGATCAGTAACCTTGGTGCGGCCGAGAGGATAGCTGCAAAGGCTGGTTGTGTCTGATCGCCTGCGTTTGGCACGTAAAGGAGATGCACACCTGCCATGAGCGCGAAGAAGATCATCACAAAAAAACAGATCCAGGCAGCGCGTTTGGCACTCTCTTTGCCAAAGTATTCTTGAAGAATGTTAAGTCCTAAAATGCTCCCAATGGCATACACGTCGCTGCAGGTGACTGTCAGGCCGATAAGATCCATCTGTTTGATGACAAACAGATTGGCCAGGATGGCTTGAATGGCCACCCAACTTATTAGGGCCTCTTTCCCCAGCTTGAGAGCGCCCCAGGCAAAGGCCAGCACAATGAAAAGATGTAAGGTAAAAAGCAGTTCGTTCATGGGGAAGGGAGTATAGCATTTTGGTGGGAAAAACTTAAGGCTATTAAAAAAATTTTACTTTAGGGGAGGGCTTTCAGAGGTTCATAGGGCCTAGCTTTGCGAATAGCATTCGCACAGGCCTCCTGAAGGGCGAAGTTGAGCTTGTGGTCGTTTAAGGGGTTGGTGCGGTTGTATAAGTAGAGGATGTCGGGAATAAAGTAGGCGCGCTTACCGCACATCTCTAGCAAGGGAAACATCATGGCCAGGTCGCCAGCCATCGGATAAAATTTGCCTTTGTAGAGCAGGTCTTCATATTTAATTTGTTTAAAAATGGAGGCGTAAAACGAACGTAGGTGGGATGAGACCCAGGGCGCTTTGCGATAGCTATTGTGTTTGATGGTCGTTTCAGGAATTTTCTTACACTTTACAACAGACTGGCTATAGCTGGGATAATCCAGGTAATTGCCGTAGGTCATCCAGACGTTTTCTTTGGTGTAGACGCGGTTGAGTGTTGCTAATACTTCATCATGCGCAAAAAAATCATCTCCATCGAGTGCGACAATAATCTCCTGGTTCTCACAGTTGTGAATGGCCTGATAGAAGTTTGCCAGAGCGCCGCGATTAGACTCATTATGCACCAGCGTGAAGCGCGCTTTTTTATCGCTTCTTTCTATTAAGTCTTTAACCTTGGCAAATGTGTTGTCGGTTGAGCAGTCATCGATGTAAATGACACGGTAATTTTCATACTTCTGCTCGAGGACTGAGTGTAGATTTTTTTCGCAGAAAACAGCGTTGTTATACGAAGGTATGACGATGACAAAAGGCTTTTCTTCTTTTACCAGAGCAGATTTAAGACGCTTAGGGGTCTTATGATGCGCTTTATAGTAAAGAAGGCCCTGCCATGTCGCTGAAGCCGCGATCAATAGACCCAGAAAAAGCAGCCATGGACGAAGAGACAAAGATTTTAAACTTTTTTTCTTATCCACAGTCTCTTACTACAGGTTCTTTCCAGGCACAGCCGACGCTTGCGGTAGCGGAGGGCGTACGCCTTTTTTCTTCTCTTCAGGAACTGTGGTTTTGTTAGTTCTCCCAGTGGCCTGCGTCTCTTTATTTCTGTGTACGGGAGAAGTGGCCTGCAGTCCAGTGAGATCTACCTTAACCAGGGGATTATTCAAGGCAAAGGCATAGACGTTTGGTCCGTCGACATAGCGATGTGGATCTGGAGTCAGCCAATGTCCTGTTTCAGGATCATAGTAGCGCATGCCGAAGTAGACAAGGCCCGCTTCATCGTCGATACGTTTCGAAGAGAAGCGCCACGGTTGAGGAACGGATGGAGCCCGCTTCTCTTCACCGAACACGGTGTAGACGTACTGGTCGACAAGCGCACGCGTCTTGAGTGAAACGAGCGCATTGATGTTGCCCTGAAGATCGTGCATCGGCGCGTAGGTTTCGCCTTTGACTTCGATCGCTACGGTTGCGCCAATATCAGCTTGAGTGGCTCTTCCCAGAATGCGCAGTTGGATGAGTTCGCCATCTGCATTGGCTGCGCCGATCTCATTCATATCATCATAGAGGAAAGCCAATCTGTGCTGCTCTTCCCAGTCGCGCTCTTTCCAAGCATAACTGAACTTCTCTTGTCTTCTGTTCAAGCCGTCGTAAGTATACAAAATACGCCAAGCATAGGGCTTAGACACCTCGACCATTCGGTCGAGCGCGTCGTAGCGGAAATAGATCTCGCCTTCAGCAGTGCGCTTGCAGATGAGATTGCCGCATGGATCATAAAAATAGCGCGTTTGCGGCGTCGAGAGGAGCTGTTTTAACGGGTCAACCTGATAGTTATAACCGTCTTTGCTCAGCCTGTTTTGGTGGGAGTCATAAGTATACGTGTGTGGAATGGCGCCTTTCTCTTCGATGAGCTGATTTAAGCCATCATAACGATATTCTGTTTCGAATTCTTTATAGCGTGATTTCCACGACATTTTTTCGATGTTTCCAGCCGCATCGAAGGAGAGGACTTTTTGCTCTTCCCAACCCGATGTGAGGGACGATTTGCGGCCGAGCTCGTCGTACGTGTAGGCGACTCTGCTAAGACCGCCGATCGGCCTTTCTTCGAGCAGATTTCCAGATAGGTCGTATTTGACGTAATGGTGCATGAAGTGGAGCGCATCGTCTTTGTTATTGCGGATGACTCTCTTCATATTTAGCGCATCATAGAGATAGCGAATCGAAGAGTGATCTGGTAGAAGCACGTTCGTTCTTCGGCCCATGCTATCGTATCGATTTTGCATGGCAAGACCGTTCTCTTGGTGCTCTGTCAGGAGGCGACCTAGAGCATCGAGTTCACGCGTAGTTTTGCGTTGTGTCTTGAGATCGCACACCGACGTAAGACGTCCGTTGCCATCATATTCAAAAGCATAATCGACGGAATGATCTGAAGAGCGCAGCTGGGAGAGTCTGCCCAAGCCGTCATAAGAGTAGTGAATGGTCACGCCATCGGGCTTGATTTTTTGGCTGACATGTCCGCGGCGCGTATAGGTGTAGCGGGTGACGCGTTTGTCATTTGAGCCATAACTCTCTGTTAAGGCGATCAAGCGTTTTAAAGGACCATATTCCCAGCGCGTTTCGACCACACGGGGAGGCAGATCGGAAGAGAGCACGGTACTGACCTGTTTGGCCAAGTTGCCCGCCGCGTCATACGAGAACTCTTCTTTAGCAAGCAGGTTGCTGGAGGCAGCCTCTTTTTCGATTTTTGCAAGTCTGCCCATCGTATCGTAGGTTTCAATGGTCAAACAGCCTTGAGGATCTGTGACGATCTTACGCGTTACAATTTGTCCAAGATCGTTTAAAAAATGCTCGTCATATTCAATTTTTGTGACATCGCCAAGGGCGTTTACGTGTTCGATTTGCCGGTTGAAGGCGTCATAGAGAAAACGCTCCTTAACTTCGTTGCCATCGATGTAGCGCGTGATTTGATAGGTGTTCCCAGCATTGTCATATTCGAAGGAGATGCGAGAGAGCAGTTTGCCTTTGGCATTTTCAATGCGCTCATCGACAAGGCGATCCATGAAGTCATATGCTTTATAGGTGAGCTGTGTTTGAGTCTCTGTGCTTCTGCTGATGCAGGCGATACGGCCTAAATTATCATAGGAATAGACACTCTTTTCGCCTTGGATTTCCTCGCCAATTTTTCTGCCCGCTCCATCGTAAGTATAACGGGTGACATTTCCTTCAGCGTCGGTTTTTGACAAGAGATTGAAAGCGTCGTAGACATAATGCTCTTCAGTGAGCAGCTTGTTAGATGAAGAGAAGGCCTTTTTAGAGGTGATTCTGCCCGCAAAATCATAGGTATAATGCGTCGTATTCAACTCTTGATCGGTGGCAGTTTTTAATTTGCCGTCGTTGAAATAGGTGAATTTTTCACGCCCATTATCTGGATAGATGATTAAAAATGGCTTGCCCCGCACCGTGTATGAAGTCGTGGTGGTTTCATTTTTAGCATTCGTTTCGCTAGTCACGCGCCCTAAGGCATCGCTCTGTTTGTATGTAGTGGGGTGGTAGAGTTTTCCTTCAAGGTCTACGACCGAAGGATAGTGCGCAGCGAGTTCATGACCTGCTGCATCAAAAACAGAGAGTATTTCGTTGCCTTGCGGATCGACGACAGCGACTCTGTTTCCTTTTAGATTATATCGATAGGCGGTTGTTCTAACCGTACCGTCGATATTCTGCTCATCGATTTGAGCCAGACGGTTGGCAAAGTCATAAGTGAGCCTTTGCGAACCTTTGCCATTGAAATCTTGGTATAAGATCTTGTTGCCATTTGCATCAAAGATAGATCGAGCGACCTTGCCAAAGGCATTGCGCTCTTCAACGGGATGGCCCATCGAATTGTAGCGTGTCTGCAGCGTGTAGGCCAGCGCACCGGTAGCATCGTAAATCTCTCGGCGAACAACCTTGCCGTTCGATCCGTAGATCAGATCTGTGCGTTTAAGCTGTTTTTCTTCGTTAGTCTCTAAGTCGATATAGCTCTCTTCGATTCTCTTAGGAAGGCCGATAAAGGGCTCTTCCTCACGAAGTGAGATCGTTCTAATTTTGCGCACTGTTACGCCAGCCAGATCAGCTTTATCTTGTGCGGATCCATTATCGCAAATTTCACGTACCAGAATAGAATCATCGTTATATTCAAAAAAGTCGCGCTGCTTAATTTTGCCATTTTCTAGACACAATCTAGAGGCGACTAGGTCGGTATTAGGCCAATATGTGAAAAGTTCTGTGTTTCCGTTGTCTTCCTCGACTTTGGTGAGCAGAAGACCGTCTTCAGAATAGGTATAGCGTTTGGCATACCATTCGATGCCATTTTCCTCAGGCAAGCCTTGAGCGTTTAACTTGAGGACGGTGTTGCGTGTTCCACTGAGATTGCCATAGAGTTTTTCAAGCGTGACATTGCTCTTGTTGTCGTACCAGAATCTGCGGCTATAAATTGGGGCGTTATTCTGGTCTAGAAAGGTACGGCAGAGCAGATTCGACTCATTTTCCCAAATGAACTGCTCAGCACTGAGCAGAGTTCCGCCTCTTTCTGGACTGTCATAATGTTCGATAGATTTGAGGCGCAGAGATGGGGTGTAGCGGAAGACGGTCTTGCTTCCATCATTTTCATAGATTTCGGTGATGCCTGTGTTCTGCTTGTTAGCTTGAGGTATGGTGTACATGAAGGAGTGCGTAGGCATTAGACTGCCGTTGTCTCCGATTGGTGCCATGAGCATCTTGACGCGATTGCAGCGAGGATCTTTGTCATTCAAAAAGACATCGGCGCCGTTTACCGCATTATGACGCGGCGCATAATACTGGGCCACAATGGCGTTACCAGGCGTAAAGCGACGCTGAGTGACCATCGGACTGCCCGGTTTAAAAGGATGCGAATAGTCGATCTCATCTTCAGGGAATCCATCACAAACCACCTGATCTAGAATGAACGCATCGGCATTACTCTGCTCATCGATTTTGCGGAAGCGATATTGGAGCTTTTTTGCCGTGCTAGTTTCAATTTCGATGCTACGGATCGCATTATCTTCTTCATTGTAGCGGAATTTTGCCCATGCATAGGTTTTGCTGCCGCTAGCGTTGGTAGTTTTAATGCTGGCGATCTCGTCATTATGATCATAGGTATAGTGAACCATGTTGCCATTGGGAAGCTTCTCCCAGAGCAGATAGAAGTGCGTGGTTAGAAACTCCTTTTCTACTTTGCTGTGCTGGCCAGGAATGATGCCGTAGCAGCGCTCTGTACCGTCTGCAGCATGAACGCTTATCTCTTGATTATCTGCGGACAAGATTACGCGATTGTTTTTAAGATTGGTGCGGGAAGAGATCTCGCCATGCGCAGAGTTGGTTAGGCCTTTGCCGAAAAGGTTAATATTTAGGGGCTTAAAGTTGGTGTTTTGAGATTTTCTAATTTTCGTGTTGTTTATCGTGGTATAGCAGAGGGTCGCGCCAGTGGGTTCTGCAATGTGGATGTAGCCATGCGCCCACTGAACAAAGCCGTAAAGGTGTGGATGAAGAGACCATTTTGCCAACTTTCCTTGACCGTCGCCGCTGATATAGCAGCGTTTTAAGTGGATAGGTTCTTGGCCTTCAATCGTTAAATCTTCATGAGAGATAAAGAAATCACCGGTAAGGGCATTGACGCAGGATGAGATAAATGAGGCAGGGTCGCCCTCAGTTACCGAGACGATGCTCGGTCTTTTGACTGCGCAGTTTCCGTCTATTGCCAAGCCGAGAACTAAAGAGCAAGCTATAAGAGTTCGCATAAGCCCCACCAATTGAAGTTGTTGAGATGTCGAATAAAGAAAGTTAAAGATTTTGCCTAGTTTTTGGCAATCAAGAAATACTCTAACAGCTCTGGGTGATGTTTCTTAAGCCATCTTTGAAGACGGGCGGTGAGGCGCTCTAGCTCTGCGCGCTCGCCAGCGGGATCTTTGACCCTTTCGTCTTTTAAAAAAGAGCCCATATCTAAAACAACAGCAGATCCATTTAACGATCCGAAATTACGTTTAAAGGCGGCATCAGTATTAGTGATTCCTTTTTGGCACTGTTTTTTAATTACGGTAATTAGCGAGTGGATTTGCTGCTTGGCTGCATCGATGTCATTATTCTGCATATTTCGATCGATCGCAGAACAGAAAGGCTCCGCGCGCCTTTGCAGCACAAATTCAGTTGCGTCCAGATCGATCTGGTGGCGAATGCCCAGCTTATCGAAGATCTCGACTGGCTTAAAGCAGGCGCGAGTTTTATTGAGATGCAGCGCGATAAAGGCTGTCTCTTCGCGAAGGTTGTCATAAGCGAGCTTAGTGCTATCAAAAAGCGGTGAAAGGTCACTGCGTGATTTGTGGGACAACAGAGAAGTTTTTATAGACTGTGTCAAGGGAAGATAGCGAATCAGTTGCCTTGGGCTTAAGTGGTCGTGGCGAAAAAATTTTAATACAGTTTTTTGATCTCTGCCCAAAAAGGCGTAGAACTGCTCGCCGTTTCCTAAGAAATAGAAAGGCTGATCTAGTAGCTCATCTCTCTCTTTTAAAGCGAGGGGAGCTGTTTCCCATCTCTCCTGATTAGGCATGACGCTCAAAATCTCATAAACACGAAAACCAGCCGTGGCTAAATCGCACAGCCAGCTGATCGCCCAAATAAACAAGATCGCAGCGATTGTCCTAATAAAAACTGGCAGAAATTTTTTCATTTTCAGACGAGTTGTGAGAGAAAAGTTTGGACAGGCACAAGGATAGGGCCTTTTTCTTCGAAGCAATCTTTATTGACAAATGGAAGATCGAAGGCGACTTGAAAAGCGTGCGGAGCGCCTGTTTCTTCTTGGAATCGATAAAGTGCTGGGGAGAGTCCTGTTGCCTTGGTCTTCACTTCAACCAGGAACCAGGGCTTTCCATTTCTGGTCACTGCAAAATCAGTTTCGACTTTGTCTTTAGTGCGCAAATAATAAAGACCGTAATCCCCAAGGCCGCGATCGGTCCAGAAATGCGTTGCTTTGAGAAGATGGCTTGCTACCAGATTTTCATTGCGATGTCCCTCATCATCAATCAAAGACCAGTCCCACAGGTAAAGTTTAGGCTCTTTTAAAAGTGAGCGGCTGATATTTTTGGACCAGGGTTGGATAGAAAAGCAGTAATAGAATGATTTAAGAACTTCTATCCAGCGGCGAATGGTATCGATTGAAACGCCAACCTTTTTTGCCAGTGATTGATAGTCCATTGCTTGAGCCGCTTGTCTGCGTAGAAGCTCAGCGAGAAGTTCAAGTTGAGCCAATTCTTGGATCCTCGTCGAATCGCGGATGTCTTCGCGAAAAAGTTGATCTTTGCGAATCGATTGCCAGCGGTGTGAAAATTGTTTAGACCGTTGGACAAAAGGCTCAGGAAATCCGCCGTACTCTATAAGAGCGTGCCAATCACTCTCTGAAATAGGAGTAGGTTTTTGGCGAATCTCTTTTTCGATTAAATGCGGAGTCGTAATTTCTGCGACAGAAAGAGGATGGATCCTATAATAGAAGTAACGTCCCATCAAGCTATCCCCGCCCTTTTTATAGACGTTCAGGCGCGCACTTCCTGTGACGATGATCTTTGTCGCTTTCTCATACACATCAAAAAAACCCTTTAGGAAATTTTTCCACTTTCCAAACTTATGGATTTCATCGAAAATGAGAACCGGTTTCGTTTCGGCAAGCTCTTTTAAACCCACTTGCGCTGCAATGGCTTCGGGACCTTCTAAGAAGAGTAATTTCTCGGCAGGATTATCCCAACTAAAATAGAAGTGTTTTGGCCACGTTTCAGCTGATGCCAAACTTACAGTTGTCTTTCCGACTTGTCTAGGGCCCATCAAAAAAACCATTTGACGAAGACGGGAAAGATGCTGACGAATGATTTCTTGGTAAATCCTTTTCATACGACTAATTTACGATATATCGTATTTTAGTCGCGACTGTTTTACGATATATCGTATCTTGGTCGTAGTTAAGGTGTTGATTTTAAATTATTTGCGAACTATAGAATCGAAGATCGTGCTGTATTCGTCCCAAAGATCAGGGGCGTTTTTTTGTAGGTAGCGGGACAAACGGCGGGTCTTCTCACGGAGTTCGTGTTCCATGTTTATAGGCTGGGCTAAAGTTGGCTCTTTCGAAAAAGAGCCGATATCGATGGCCATTGCTTGTCCGTCTATCAGCCCCATGTTGCGCTTTAGGCCGCTGTCGTGGTCCTTGATGCCTTTTTGGCAGCGCACGGCGACGTTGTGCAAAATAGATGCGATAGCTTGTTTAGCCTCATCTTTTTTTCCATCCCTGACCAGTTTTTTCACTGTCTGCAAAGCCAATGAGGCTCTGCTTTGCAGCGCAAATTCTAAGCTGTCTAGATCGATCCGGTGTGTGATGCCGAGCTTGTCGACCAGGGTGATCTGTCTTTTCCAGCGCTCTGTTTTGTTCAGTTGTACATAGAGCAGGCCAGTTTCCGTTCTTAGCTCTTCAAAGGCGATCTTGCAGCTTTGGAAAAATTTCGCCTGCTTTTCTTTGGCAGAAAAGAAGCCCATGTGGTGGAACTTGAAGAGTTTGAGCACGGTCTTTCCATCTTGGCTTAAAAAAGCATAAGCCTGGCCGCCACTACCTAGAAAGGTGAAGGGTTGCGCAAGGATTGCTTCGACTTCTCTTTGCTCAGATGGAGAAAGAGGCGAGAGCTCTCGCTCAGGAGCATAGGGGAGGTTAGAGAGAATATTCGCGATCTTAAACCCCTCAGTCTGTTTATGACAAAAGCGTTCGACCGCGTAAAAAGCCAAACAGAAACAGAGCAGCTTAAACCAGAAAGTTTTCATACGGGATCGAATATCCTCTTAAGTTCCGAGTCAAAATGGGGTAAAAGCTCTGGATAGTGTTTGGCCAAAAGACAGCGCAGAGCAAGTGTTTCATAAAAGAGCTCGCGCTTGTAAGCCTGCGGGCGCTTTAAGAAGTCGTTTTTCGAAAATGAGCCGACATCGATCACGATCGCACGATTTTCGATGAGGCCATAATTTTTGAGGAAGGTTGGGTCGCGATCGGCGATGCCCTTTTGGCAGCGCTGTGTGATGAAGTCGAGTAGCGACGAGACTTTGGTTTGCGCAGACTTCAGGTCGCCCTGCTTTAGCGAGTCGCCAAGGGAGGGAATAAGCAGATCAGCTCTTTTTTGTATAAGAAACTGCACATCATCTAGCGCCACTCGATGCTGCAATCCTAACTTGTCGATGATCGTGACCGTGGGAAGATTTTCCGCAGTTTTGTTCAGGTGCAAAAAGATGAGGCCAGTCTCCTCTTTCATCTCTTCGTAGGCTAGATGGCAGCTTGAGAAGGTCTTGTCTCTGCGCTCCTCCTTTTCGCGTTTTAGTTTTACTAGGTAGGGAAAGGGAGCAAGTTTGGCCAGAAGCTGCGCCTGACGAATGTGGTGGTGTTTAAAAAACTTCAGCACGATCTGTCTATCTTGACTGATGAAGGCGTAGCATTCGAGACCACTATCTAAAAAAGTAAAAGGTTGAGCGAGCTGGGTTTTTAGAGTCTCTGCATCTTGCGAAGAGAGTCCCGAAGACGCACATGCCAGTGGTTGTTCAGTATAAATGTTTGGAAGGGTAAAGCCGCGTGTCTGCTTGTGGCAGAATCGCTCTAGCATCAAAAAAATGCTCAAAGTTAAGACGACTTTAAACAGTGTTAAGCGCAGTTTCGATTTCATGATCCACATATTCTGAAAATTCCGGGCTGCGTTCTGTCACCCAGC
Organism: uncultured Chlamydiales bacterium; assembly: GCA_963709365.1. GTDB lineage: Bacteria > Chlamydiota > Chlamydiia > Chlamydiales > Rhabdochlamydiaceae. Next base: position 1,097,975 of record CAVPVU010000002.1, on the reverse strand, counting down.
GTTTCATTTTTAATAACTCTTTGCGCATTTCTTTGCGTCGTGATAGCGGTCCTTTGCTGGTTTTGATTCTTTTGTAAGAGCCTACATCGATCTCGATGGCCTCAGAGCCGGCGAAGCCGATATTGCGATAGAGCCTGAGATCGTGATTCGAGATCCCTTTCTGGCAGCGTGTGACAATCAGTTTAACTAGCGAGCTAAGGCAGGCTTGCATCTCTTCCTGCGCATGTGTTTTTAAGAGCAGATCGATCTTTTCCGGGAGCATCATCTCTACGCGTTTTTGGAGGATGAAGGCGGTCTGATCGGCATCGATCTCGTATTTGATTCCCAGCTTGTCGATCAACGTAATCGTGCGCTTCAAATGCTGCGTAGGCTCGAGATGAAGGGCGATCAATCCGGTTTCGCATTTAAATTCATGCTGCGCAATCTCGCAGCTCGTGAAGATCGAATTTAGACGCTTCGTGCGCCTGGCGATCAGCGAGGAGCGCCATTTTTCAAGCGGAGAGGGGAGGGGTAGGCTTTTCAAGGCTCCCTTGATGGGTAGATTGTGATAGTGTTTAAAGACCTTTAAAACAGTTTGGCCATCTTCGCCTAAAAATGCGTAGCATTGCACACCGCTGCCTAAAAAAGTAAAGCGCTGCTTGGTGAGCTGCTGCAAGAGAGGCTCATCTTGTGCGGGATAGGAGGGATGAAACACGAAGTCAGAATGCAGCTTATCCAGGCGAAAGCCGGCGGTCTGCGCGCGGCAGAAACGTTCGACCGCGATAATCGCAATCAGCGAACAGCAGAGCTTCAACCAAAATATTTTTTTATTGAACATGTGCACATTTTAACTCTTCTTCGAAGAAGAGAGCAAGCTCTGGCTCACGCTCAGCTAACCAAGCGCGCAGGCTATGCGTGATTTTCCTGATCTCCGCCTGAGCTAGCTCAGCTGGTTTTGGTTGAACATTTTTTGAAAAGGGCCCTAGGTCGAGGAAATAGGCCTTTCCATTGATGAAACCGATGTTAGTGCGGATGAGCGGATCGCGATCGTTCAAGCCCTTTTCTAACCTTGTGTTGAGTAGAGTGAGAAGGGAGGCGATACCCTGTTTGGCAGCTAGAAGATCGCCTTTTTCGATCCACGCCTCAAATTGGGGATAGGCGAGGGTAGCTCTCTTTTGGAGGATAAAACCAGTAGTGTCGAGATCGACCTGGTGGGCAATACCCAGTTTGTCGATGATGGTGACTTTCTGCTTTAGATGGCTGGTTTTATCGAGGTGGAGAAAGAGCAGACCGGTCTCTTTCTGCAGATCATCAAAGACCAGCTGGTAGCTTTGGCAAGTCATTTGCATCTTCTTTTGAAAGTAGGCGAGCTTTTGCTTCTGCCAAGCAAACTGCGGCAACATTCCAAGTGTCCAGATACGCTTCTGGTAATGGTTGTTTAAAAGCTTGAGCACGCTCTTGCCATCTTGTGAAAGAAAGACAAAGCTCTGTTTGCCGCGCGCAAGATAAGTAAATGGTTGAGACAATAACTGCTTCGCTTCGCCTTCCCCATCGTGCGCGTAAACCTCGTGCACAGCAAAAATATTGTTCTGGATTTTGGTCAGTTGAAAACCATCCGTCGCATGATGGCAAAAGCGGCAGATGGCGACGATGAGTAGAAGTGCACATGAAATTTTAATCATCATACAGACTGCTGTTAACAAGTTTGATTTCATATTAACCATAAGATTAAACACCGAGAAGCACCGAGGGAAGAGGTAACATTAATCTTTTTCTCGGCGTTTCTCGGTGCTCTCGGTGTTTAATTCTTCTAAAACTAGCGTGTCGAGATGTTGAGCTAAGCGAGGATCTTCTTGTGCAAGCCAAGCTCGAAGACGAGGAGTCATCGAGAGTAGATCTTGCTGATAAACTTTAGGGGATTTGCGCATTTCATCCTTTTTAAATCTACCTACATCGATAAAAATCGGCGCGCCATTGACAAACCCTAAGTTCTTATGCAAACGCGGATCTTCGTCGAAGATGCCCTTTTGACAACGTGTGGAGAGCAGAGAGAGGGTCTGTTCAAGCGCGTGTTTGGCGTCATCGATCCGGCCGGCTTTAACCTGCTCGTGTAAGTAGCAAAGGAGAGGCTCAGCTTTTTTCTGTAAAATAAAGGCCGTCTTATCGAGATCGATGGCATGTGCCATACCTAACGGGTCGATGATATTCAGGCGCTTTCTGATGCAGCTCGTCTCTTGCACATGCAGATTGACCAGACCACTTTCTTCTTTGAGCTCAGCGAAGGCTAGCTGGTAACTCAGCAGATCTCGCTGCCACTTTTTTTGGACACGAGAGGCGCGTTTCATCACCGCCTCCTTGAGAAAAACCGGCAGAGGTAGATCTAGGAGAAAAGTAGGTGCAACTCCACGGCTCAGGAGTTTGATCACATGCTCTCCATCTTCAGATACAAAAGCAAAACACTGTCCTCCACAGCCTAAAAAATGGAATTTCTGCTTCAAGATCTCACTATCAGGTGGAGAGTACACCATGCTCTCTGCCGGCAGTGAAAAGGAGATGCGTGCAATCGAAAACCCTGCCGTCTGCTTTTCACAGAAGCGCTGCAGGGGAAAGAGCGCAGCAGCTACAAGCAGGTAAATTGCTGTTATCAGATTTGTTTTCATATCAATTATAAGGTTCATAAGATTAAACACCGAGAGCACCGAGGAACACCGAGAGAAGGAAAGGGTTATTTTATTCTCTTTTCTCGGTGCTCTCGGTGTTTAATTCTTCTCTGTTTAAGTTATGCAGATCGGTTTCTAAGTAGGGGAGAAGCTGGGGGTATTCTGCCCAGAGCCATTTTTTAAGGGCGCCAGCTTTTACCTCGAGCTTATCCTCGGAGTTTTTCTTGGCTAGGCTGCCGCAATCGATCAAGACGGCTCGATCATTGATAAAACCAAAATTCTTGGTCAGGTGAGGATCGCGATCATAAATAGCTTTTTGATCGAGGGTATGGAGCAGATTGACCAGCGATCCTAGCAAGGCTTGCGCCTGCTTAAGATCGTTTTTTTGTGCTTGCAGTGCAGGCAGCACTAGATCTGCGCGCTTTTGCAAGACAAACTCCAAGTTATCTGCGCCTATTTTGTGCGTAATATTTAAGCGGTCCACCAGTGAAAATTCACAATTTAATGCATCGGATTTATTCAGATGCACAAAGATGAGACCGCTTTCGTCTTTGAGCTCATCAAAGGCCAGCCTGTAGCTTTGAAATAGTTTTGTGAGCTCCGCCTCCTTTTTTATGATTTTTGCCTCTCTCCAGTTGTGCAGCATATTTGGGAGGGGGATGGTATGCAGGAGCGCAGGCAGGCGCAGATGCTGAAATTTGAAGAACTTGAGAATATATTTCTCATCTTGTGAGAGGAAAACATAACATTGCGCCCCCTTGCCTAAGTAGCGGAAGGGCGTAGTTAAAATTATCTGAAGCGCGGCTCTCTCTTCATCGCTGATTGGCGCACTCTCCCACTCTGGGCGAGGGGTGAGCGTAGAGTGGATGTTGGCCACTTCAAAGCCGTCAGTTGCCTGGTGGCAGAGCCGTTCGATGAGAATGCATGCGGCGATAAACAGTGCTAAAAAGATAGCTTTTTTAAACATCTGTTGAGAGGGCTTCAATTTCAGATTCTAAGTAGTGGGCGAGTTCAGGCTCTTTTTGCAAAAGCCACTGTTTGAAGTGATCTGTGATACGTATCACTTCTTGCTGAAAAGGTTCTGGCTTTTTATTCGGTGCGCGCTTTTTAAAGCGGCCCACATCGAATTGGACCGGCATTGTGCCGATCAGCCCAAAGTTTGTTTCCAGATCGGGATCTTTATCAGTCAAACCAGCCTGATGTCGTTTTGAAAGCAGATGCACGAGCTGACGCAAAGCTGTTTTGGCCTGCTCGATCTCTCCTGCGCGAATCATCGCCTGCATCCCAGAGTAGAACGGTGTAGCGCGTCTCTGTAAGATGAATTCCATCTCATCGAGATTAAGCGAGTGTGCGACCCCAATCTTATCGATGATCTGAAGTTTCTTTTTAAGATGTGCCGTCTTGGAAAGATGCAAATAGATCAAACCGGTCTCCTCGCGTAGATTCTCATAGGCGAACAGATAGCTAGAAAAATCTTTTACACGCTTTATATCTTTGACCGCGATCTTTTCCTGGCGCAGTTTATCTAGATAGGATGGAAGGGGAAGATGTTTAAGCCAGTCCGAGGCTTCGATATGGCTGACACGGAAAAATTTGATCACGTATTGTTGATCTTGGGAGGCAAATACATAACATTGCGCACCTTTGCCCAGATAGCAGAAAGGCTGATCTAAAGCGGCGAGCTGAGGTTCTGCAGAACACTCCCAGCGCGGATCCGAAGGGAGATGCGAACAGATTTTGTTTAAAGCAAAGCCATCGGTCTGCTTATAGCAAAACTGCTTGATGCCAAAAAAACTGGCGATTGAGAGTGTCAGGATGGCTGTTTTCTGAAAATATTTATTCACGCTACGATTATGCCAGCTCTTCTTTAAAAGGGCTAGCGCAGTACGATCTCTCTATCCACCGAGTTGAACAGCCCTGGAACCGGCTTATTCGCTGGGTCGATGAGCTGCAGATGGACCTTATGCGTGCCTTTTTTGAGGCCATAGAGGTAGTAGGGGATCCAGCTGGTCAAGACGCGCTCTTTTTTGCCGTCGATGGCCAGTTCGACCTTGTAGCCGTCGCGCGAGAGTTGGCAGTTGCTGATATAAAAGTCGAGTAGGACAGGCTCAGTAGGGCTATAATCGTACTCGCCTTGGGGCTCATTGTAGGTGAGGTAGGGAGCAGAGAGATCTACATTTTTCAACGGCCCCTTTTCTTTTAAGTAGAAGGTGCCAGAAGCAAAGCAGCCGTTACCCTTGAGGCTCTCGTTGAACGAGCGTACCGGAAAAACACGTATGGTATGCACACCTGGCGAAAGTTTGAAGGGAATATCGAACTGTAAAGATTGATCATAGTAATTTTCGCTATCGTCTAGGGCTTCGATAAATGCTTCATTGATCTCGAAGTAGGGGCGGTCGTCGATCACAATGTGCACGGCCTGGCCTGCGCGATCATTGAAGATCTCTTTTTTTCTAGGAAAATCGCTATCTGTGCCAATCGGATAACCTGTGATACGCAGTTCCATACTGACTGGGTTGGAATCTTTTGTATCTCCCTCCTTCGGAAAAACGATATAGACTCGTACATGGTCCCCTTCTGGAGTAGGAGAGACAGGCACCACACGCACTTCGCCTGGATTGGGCTCATGAGGATTAATATCTGCCGCGCGGGCCATGCTCGAAGCTAGCACCAATACCGAAAGACACAATAGGCCCAATCTGCGCATAAAATCCTCCAGAGATTATTCCCGACATTTACCCTGCAGAGTTTTAAATAGCAATACACTCTTGCAACGATCCTCTCTTTAGAGTATTCACTAAATCATGGGTGAAATCATTCTATTCATTGTCGTTTTTGGCCTGATCTTTGACTATACCAATGGTTTTCATGATGCAGCTAACGTAGTGGCAACCGTGATTGCTACGCGTGTGCTCGCGCCGCTTACCGCCATAATCATGGCAGGAATCTTAAACACCATAGGCGCTACTCAAGTCAGTGGCGTGGCTAAAACGATCACTAGCGGGCTGGTCGATCCTGCCTTTTCTACCCCTCTGATGGTCCTGTGTGCCGTGATCGGCGGCATCTGTTGGAATATATTAACCTGGTACTTTGGATTACCCAGCAGCTCGTCTTACGCGCTGATTGGAGGACTAATTGGACCAGCCTGGGTAGCGGGCGGCACAGGCCCAATCCTTTGGGCTGGAATTGTGTGGAAAGTATTGATCCCGCTCGCCATCTCTCCGCTTGTCGGCTTTCTCTTAGCCTACGGTTTAATGAAACAGCTCATGCGCCTCTCGCAGAGAAAGAAGACGCAGAAACTCTTTGGATATTTACAAATTGGCTCGGCATCGCTGGTGGCTTTAGCGCATGGGTTTAATGATGCGCAGAAGAGTATGGCTTTGATCACCTTAGGCCTCTTCTCGGCCGGCATGCTTAGCACACCGACCATTCCAATCTGGGTGATCTTGCTCTGCGCGCTCATGATGGGTCTCGGTACCGCCTCAGGCGGCTTTCGCATCATCAAAACCGTTGGCTATGACATCTCGAAGATCACTCCTGTACAGGGCTTTGCAACTGAACTCAGCGCCTCATGTGTCATTTTGACTGCCAGCTTTTTAGGCATGCCGCTCAGCTCTACCCAGATGATCGTGGGCAGCGTCACCGGAGTAGGTGCAGCTAAGTCGATGAAAAGGGTGAATTGGCTCACACCTGCCAGAATCGTCTTGGCCTGGGTTTTCACCTTGCCCGGGTCAGCTCTCATGGCAGGCGCGCTCTTCTTTCTGGTCTCTCGTTATTTAAGCCATTAATTATCAACCAGATGCGTCTTAATAATTAATAGTTAAATTAATTATTTGTATTAATTTGATTATTAAGCCGTTTAATTTAATAATTAATTTAGATGGTTAATTAGGTGTAATATGGCGCAGAAGCAGAACCGCGACACTATGACGGTCATGGATGCGATTGAGAATCTCTCAAAATTGGCAGAGCTCGATCTTCCAGCGTCATCAGTAGAGGCGGATAGGGATCTTGTGCCTGCTTATGTAGAAGAGCATTCGGCGCGCTGGCTCGATACTTCGCATCTCGTTGAAAGCAGTGAGACGGTGAAAGAGACCTTCCTTACCATTCGCAATTACCTCGAGCACCTTTATAAGCGAGAAAAAGGCCATTTGAAAGACCCTGAGATGCAACGTGGGGTCCAAGCCATCATGATCCTGGCGGGCGAGGCGGCACAAAAGCTCGAAAAGTACACTTCGCTCTTTAAGGGCGCCCGACCCAGCGGCAAAGTTGTGATGTTGAAGGAGTATCAAGAGCTACAGAAGTTCTATCTCTCAAAAGTGGTTAAGCGCTTTGAAAAAGGCGCCGCGCTAGAAGAAGGGTGGGAGAAAGAGTGGGAAGAGGTGAAAGCTGAAGCGGCCGCTGATGACGAGCGCGCCAGCTTAAAAAGCCTAGAGTCAGTAAGGCGAGATAGGGAGTACGAGCTTTTCTATATCCGCAAAGAGAACGGACGCCCTTTTTTCAACTCCAATCTCTTGCGCCACATCCGCTTGGTAGGAGAGTTTGACGAGGCGGTGAGCGATTTCGAAGGAGAAGACCCTCTTTTAAAGATAAAGATGGTAGACGACCATGATGCGTGCTTGAGCGCCAAAGAGATCCTGCACGCAGTCTCATTTCAGATAGACGAATTTTACAAAGAAGGCTTGCGGCACAAGGAGCGCGATTTTGTGGCGGCTGTGAACAAGGCGCTCATGGCGCTCATGCTCTGTGCAGATACGCGCAATCGCCTTCCATCTGCTAGCGGAAAAAGCTGCTTAAACTACTTCTACGATTTTCATGCGTTCTTACGCGAAGCGTTAGTCTCTCAGGGCTATAAAGATTATATCGCTCAGCATGGCGACCTCGAACATTTTGCATCCGTGTTGATCAATTTGACCCATCTTCTCTCTGCCTGGTTTTTTACACGCGCTACTAGCCGTAAAGAGATGCAAGAATTCATTAAGCGCATGATCCAGAGCAACGAGGTTGGATCGCAGCCAGTTTGGAATGAGTTTTTCGCAGATGATGAGCGCATGCGCAGCCTCTTGAAAAAATATCCAAGCGGTCCTCTGCTTAAAACTCTAGATCTGTTCCGCGAAGGCGGAGAGCACAGCGCCTTTGATCCGCTGGCGCAAGGTAACCTTCCCTCGCAACTTTATACGTTTGCGTTTAATGAGTCGCATCTTACAGTGCTGCGGCTTCCCGCGCCTGTGCGCCAAGAAATGATCAACCAGGTCGAAATTGCGCCAGAGTTCATCGGCTTTTTAAGAGCTTTGCGCACGCAGCTAGATGGACAGCGCCTGCTGCTTTTCAATCTGCAAGACCGTACATCTTGGCAGGAACATGCGCGCTGTGTGGCTTTGGAAAAACTGCAAAATGAAGCAGAGTTCACCCCGGTGCTCACCGTCGTCACGATTGCTAAAAATACAGAGTTCTACCATCAGACCGGGCCCTACCAGACCCAAAGCGATGCGGCAGCCTTTATCGCCAGTTTTAAAGATCAGGTCGCCAGCGGGGAGACCTCTGGTTTTTTCTTTCCTGCATCGCTAAATAGAGCAGAGATCAACGCCTTTACCGCCGCTTCGCTTGAAACCATCCATCAGCAATTTTTCGCTGCGCAAAACACGCTTTCGCGAGTGGATCGTCTGAACTTCATCGAGATTTTCTATCAATTTCTGTTCATGAAGCTCATTTCGATGGTTAAACCCGCTTCACTGAGCTTTACCTGTAAAGATGCGATCGATACTGGAGAGGCAACCGCTTGCGGCTTCTACGCCTTTTTAAAGATGTTGGAAGGCAAGCCCTGGAGCGCTCAAGACAAGGAGTTCTTTCTTTGGATGCTCTATGCTCCTGCGCTTCTAATCCGTGAAAGGCTCATCGATGTGACGAGATTTACGCGTATGGTTAACGCCTCTTCTATGCTTCGGTCTCAGCAGCAGCTTGGAGACTTCGGCAAAGTCGATCTCAAACCCGCTGCTTAAAAAATCGGGCACGGGCATGATCTAGTTAAGGGTGAGATCTTCTGGGATCATAGAAAGGGTCGCATACTTGCCACCCATTTCTCTTAAAATGGTCTGCCAGAGTTTTTCTGGCGGCGTTTCAAAGACATGTCGCCGAGAAGCAGGATGCAAGAACCAGTCGCCGTTCATGAACTCTCTTTCTAGCTGACCTGCACCCCAGCCTGCATAGCCAAAGCAGAGGCGCACATAGGGGCCATTGGAGCTACTGATCGCTTCTTGCAAAAATTGTAGATCGCCGCCGAGGTAGACACCGTCGCAAATTTTTAGGGTCTGATCAGGCAGTCCCTCCGAGGAGTGGAGGAGCATCATCTGATTGGGCTGGATAGGTCCGCCGGCGCGGATCTCGACACGCGGGTTGGCTACCTGTTTGAGATTCAAGATGTCTTCGGGCAGCTCCACTTCGAGAGGCTTGTTGATCATCAGCGCAAACGAGCCGCCAGGGCTGTGCTCGCAAATGACCAGCACGCCACGAAAATAGATCCCAGAATGGTCGATATCTGGGCTGGCGATCAACAGCGTGCCCTTGGCGAGATGCGTGTATGGATGATCCATTAATTATTGTTTTGCAGTTCCATCAATTGTTGATTATAGAGCCTCAAGTTATCGGCGAGCTCATCCGCTTTGCGCAGTAGTTCAGCAAAGTCCTTCTTGAAGAGGTCGTTTTGCAGGATCTGTTCCTTTTCAGGCGACTGTTCCGCTCTGTCGAGCAGCATAGAGATTCGCTCCATGGATGTATTCACCTGATCGACCTCTTTTACAAAATAGCTCTTAAAGCTATCCGGAGTATTGAGAGAGTTCATCAGATTTACCTGTTTGAGATGGGTGCGCTGCCAGCTCTTATTCAAGTGAAAGAGCATGCCGTACTGGTTGATGTCATTCATCAGCATATCGACCTTGCTCATGATAGCGGTAAAGCGCAGATAGAGGTCTTCAGACTTGAGCAGTTTGCCAATCGTGCCTTTGCCATCCGCGATATCTTGGGTAATGACTTCGATGGAACCAGTAGCCTGCTTGAGATTTTTAGCGGTGGCTGCCAAGTTTGTAAATGTTTGATTGTCATCCATCTCACAGAGAATGTCGTGGATTTTAGTCACAGTGGCTTTTAAATCACAGGTAGTCTCTTTAAAGGCTTGGATGAGGTTCTGCTCGTTGACACTTGAAATCATGATATCTGCCTGATGCAGCGCGCTGGTAAAAGTCTTTACCGCACAGCCGATATCATCGCCATATTGTTTGAGCCATTTTGTGACCTGATCAAGCGTGTCGCCTAGCTTGTTCGAAACAGCTGAGAGTTCATCCATAACTTTATCGAGCGGATCGACCGAACTGGCATAGATGGGCTGATTCGTGATGAGTTTAGGCGTCATGCCCTTTGGGGGGCGGACGGGTATGATGGCCACCGATTTTTCGCCGAGAAGCCCCGAAGTTTGCAGTGAGATATCATCGGTGTTGTAGACTACCACACTCGAGTCGACCTTCAACGTCAGTTGATAAAAGTAGAATCTGCCCTCAGTATCGACCGGCTGCGATCTGGCATGATAGATCTCGTCGATTGCCACAACTTCGCCCACAGGTCTTCCTGCATAGGTGACGCGTGTGCCGATGCTGATCTTGTTGATATTCGCAAAACGCACGTAGAGGATCTTTTTCCCATCACCAACCGAGGGCTTCAGGAACATGATGATTCCGATGAGCAGAGAGCAGGCGGCGATGATAAAAACGCCGATCAGCATATTTTTCACCGAATTACCCATTCATTCCCTCCATTACCTGTTCATCTCCTCCCTGAATTTTCGCGGGTCCTGCGAAATCGTCTTCCTTAAGAACTCTATAATCGGATCGTCAATTTTCATAAAAGTATCTGGATCGCCAATTTGTGCAATCTTACCATCTTTGATCAGTGCGAGTCTATCTCCAACGAAGATTGAAGAGAGAATATCATGCGTCACCACGATACTGGTAGCCTTTAGCTCTTGTTGCGTTTTGACGATCAGGCTATTGATCTGCATAGCGGTGATCGGGTCGAGACCAGTAGTTGGTTCGTCGTAAAGGATAATCGAAGGGCGGTAGACGATCAGCCGCGCCAGCGCAGCTCTTCGGCGCATTCCCCCAGAGAGTTCAGAGGGCATCTTGAGTTGCGTGCCTTGCATGTCCACCATTTCAAGCGCATCGTCGACGCGCTCTTTGATCTCTTGCTCTGAGCACTTTTCTCCTGTGCGCGGATCGCCGTGCTGTTTGAGGTAGAAGGCTGTATTCTCTTCGATGTTCATCGAGTCGAAGAGCGCAGATCCCTGAAAGAGCATGCCCATATGTTGGACTGCTTTGTAAAGATCGGGACCCGAGAGCTCGGAGATTCTCACGCCGTCGATGTCAATTGTCCCTGCATCTGGCTTGGAGATACCGATGATATGCTTGAGCAGCACGCTCTTTCCTACGCCAGAGCGGCCGAGCACTACGATCGTTTCCCCGGTGTTGATGTCTAAATCGAGACCAGCCAAAACCTGCAGCTTGCCATACTTCTTCCAGAGGTTGCGGATGGTGATCATAGGTTCATACCATAAACTTCGAGATCTTCTCGTGCAGCACGTTTAGCCCGACAGTGAGGAAAAAGTTGATGAGCAGGATGCAGCAGTAGGTGATCACCACTGAATTGGTCGTCGCACGGCCTACGCCCTCCGCGCCGCCTGAGGTGGTCATGCCCTTGTAGCAGGCGATGGTCATGATCAGAATGCCGAAGATAAAGGACTTCACGATACCCGTGGTTAGATCGAAAAAAGTGATGTGGGTAGGCATCGGATCGAAGTAGCTGACCGGTGCCATGTTGAAAAAGTAGACCGCGACGAGGTAGCCGCCGAAGATGCCCATGGCGATGCTAAAAATTGTCAGCAGCGGCATCATGAAGATTCCGCTGATATAGCGCGGGGAGATGAGATAGCGGTTGGGATTTACCGCCATGGTCTGCAGCGCGTCTACCTGCTCTGATACGCGCATGCTGCCCAGCTCGGCGCACATGGCTGCTCCCACTCTTCCCGTAACCATGAATGCTGTGAGCACAGGCCCGAGCTCGGTGATCATGGCTTTGGCTACCATCAGGCCGGTGACACTCGACAAGCCCTTATCGGCCAATTGGTAGAACGATTGCGCGGCGAGCACCATCCCAGTCGAAAAACCGGTGATGGCCACAACTGGCAGAGAGGCCACGCCAATATCGTAGAGTTGTTTGAGGACCAGTATGAACGAGGGCGGACGTCTGAGGGTGGCGATGACAACTTCGACGATCTGTGAGACGTATTCTCCAGTTGCCGTAAAAAACGCGAGCCGCTTCGCGACTCTTGAGAGAAGATGATTGTTATTATTGTTTTCCATTTAAGCCGATCATAGGGGATTCGGGCTTAAAAATGAAACGGCGTTTTGGAATGCGGCGGCTTGACCTTGCGGTTCTACACATCTTTTTGTTGCCTTTCCCTAAAAGAAAGGAAAGAAAGACGGCCTAATGGACGAAGTGGACGGCCGAAAGAAATCCGGATTTCTTCGGCCGTCCACTTCGTCCACTAGGCCGTCTTTCTTTCTGGCTCAAGATTTTGGATAACAAAAAAACAGGTTATTATTTCAGGTGGAACTGAGCGTCTTCGCCTTGGCCTAACTCGTTGAGGGCTTTTACCACGGCAGCTTCTGCATCACTCGCCTGACGGTCGAGCTTGTCAGCAGCTTGTTTTCTGAAGTCGCGCTCTTTTTCGATGCCAGCTCGCATAAGACCTTCATTGCTTCGATTGAAGGCATTTGCTGCGCCCTCTAACTTGAATAAGACACGGCCAGCTACCTTAGCCATGCCACCGAGTTCTTTGCCCATGCAAGGTGCAAGAGCTTGACTGACGCCGCCCACTCCAAAAAAAGCCAACGATGTCACGCCCTGGCCGAAAATGTTCGAGGCGAGATCGCGCTGACGGCGAGAGATATCTTTCAATCGCATAGCAGAGAGCACATCGTTTGTTTGAGCCATGCGCGCCATAGCAGGAGCGATGCAGTTGATATATGTTGCTCTAATTGCACGAACAGCCATATTAAATTCTCCTTGTTAAACTTGTAGTGTTCTTTGATTAGCTTCGATGAACATCTTGACGATCCGCGCAGCGTGCGCGGTGGATTGAGTCAAGGTCTTCATCATCCGCTCCATATCTTTCATTAACTTTTCCGTGGCAAACTCACTCTTCATAATCTCTCCTTCGAGCATCAGCTGGTCGAAGCGTGTAAGCGATAGGTCATAATCGGAAATACCCTTGCCCAGAGAGCTTACACCTTCAGCGAAATTTACGACTGCATTTGCAATCAGGATGGCTCCTACAGCCCAGTTGATCTGATCAGCCATGTTCCAAATTTGATAGGTGCCGATGAAGCCCAGCGATGCGGCAGCGATGCCGACCAGAGCGGGCATAATGGCACTGAGCTGCGTGGCGAGCTCTTTATTCTCTTTAGCCATGTAGTCAGCCAGCCAGGTCCAAAAACCGTTATGCGTGAGAGCTAAATTGGACACAGCGATCAGCCCAGAAGCGATCATCGTCCCGCCGACTAACACATGCGATTGTGAAATGAGGAATCCGCCCAGCACAGTGTGGATGGCCGCTAAGATATAAGCTCCGATAGTCTGAAGGAATTCCCAGGTGCTGCTAGTTTGGGTCTTTTTAGCCGCTTCTTCCATCTTCTCGAGCTCTTTTTTCTGCAGCTCGGCCAATTTATTCTGTCCAGTCTTAAAAAGTTCGCTTTGAGTCAGATGGATCTTTCGACCGACTTCATGCAGCATCTCCAACGTAGTGAGCACAGACAGAATCGTAGCAGTGTAAGATTCACAAGTCGGGTTTGCAGATGAGCCACTCGGTGGAGTGAGCAGAGGCATCGAAGGTTGAAAACTCTCCAGCGTCAGCGCATCTGCATCCAAGTCTTGGGTGCCGAGCGTTTCCAAGCTTAAGGGCTGGTGAGCCACAGGTGCAATTCTCATGGTCTAACCTTCTTGATTTAGTTTTTTTAAAAGCTGGATTTTCGATCTTAGCTCTTGAGAATCCTCATTGAGTAGACTCTCGGACATATTTAACGCTTTTAAGGCTTGCTCGCTGTCGTGCAAACTGATCAAACACTCGGCCGCATGAAAGTGCGGCAGCGGGTCCTTATTTGCGAGTAAGGAGACCATCGCCCAGGCGCGCGCTGCTTCCTCATACTGACCTTCCATCTGCTTGGAAGAGGCGAGGCCTCTCCAATAACGCTCATCGTAGGGGTTAGCCAGCACGAGCGAGGAGAACAATTTTGAGGCCTGACCAAAATTCCCAGACGTGTAGCTGCTGTAGCCAGAAGCGTAAAGACCGTCTTGCTCTTTCTGAGACCCCAGAGCGCTCATCCGCCTCCTGACTTTCTTACAATATACGAGGTGCCTTCATTGAGCAGTTTGATGATCTCAGCGACAATCTCGTGAACTCTGTTTTTATCGCCGATGAGTTGATCCAGCTCTGCCATAAGCGGATTGAAGTGTCTAAGCAGCTCCTGCTGTTTGCGCGTGATCTTTTCTTCTGCACGATCCCAATCTTCTTCGGTGAAATCGGCGTGTGTGGCAAGAAAGTCTTGAAAGTTCAAATCAGGGAACTCTCGGTTGAGTGCGTCAATCGAGTCCCGCAATTTAACCTCATCGACCTCTTTTTTTGCTTTTAAGTCAGCGCCAAAAGAGAGCGCATCATTGAGCACGTTGAGCTGTTCAGTAATTCTGCGCTGTTTTGCATCATTGCTTAAGATTAGCGTGAGCTGATTAACCTCATACTGATTGCCAACATCGATGATCAGATAGCCTGGGTGAGTGTCGCGATATGGATTGATGGCTTGAGCAGATGATTGCATTCCTACTACTGACATATAGTTCTCCGGGGTTGGTGCTGTAAGAATAACAGCCTTCGAACTTTTGTAGTATTAAAATAAAAAATAGTAAAAAATTTTAATTTGGAGCGGGTGGCTTGACCTTGCGGTTCTACACATCTTTTTGTTATCTAAAATCTTGAGCCAGAAAGAAAGACGGCCTAGTGGACGGAGTGGACAAAGGAGAGGAATAGACAGAGAGTGGACGAAGTGGACGGCCGAAGAAATCCGGATTTCTTTCGGCCGTCCACTTCGTCCACTCTCTGTCCATTTTCTTATCACGTCCACTTCGTCCATTAGGCCGTCTTTCTTTCCTTTCTTTTAGGGAAAGGCAACAAAAAGATGTGTAGAACCGCAAGGTCAAGCCACCGCACCAAAGTCGTTGTTCAGTAATTTTTGTTCCACTTCAGGGTGAATTTACCCTCTTCCTCTTCTTGTGTTTCGGCCATGAGGACAAATCCATTTTTGAGATCGACCTCTACTTGCACCTGGCTAGATGAGGTGCCTTGAACGAGGGTAACCATCACACCGCGTGTGAGATACTTGCCGATCTGCACAGAGATGGCATCGCTGCCATCTTGGGCTGAAGTAATATTTAGACGGTCGACGCCCAGGCTTTTGCGGATCGCTTCAAGCACATTTGGTCCCGCGCCGCCGGACATGGAGACGATTGTCTGGGCAATTTGGATCGCTTGAAAGGGCGAGATCTCCGAGATGTCTTTATTGAAGAGGATAATTGAGAGTAGAGAGCTGGTCGGCATATGAGGCAGAGATTCAAAGGTGAGATTAGGCGCTAGCAGCGGGCCGCGAAGGTGAGCGAAGATCGTCGTATCTTGAACCTGCAGTGTACCTGTGAGGTTGATGTACGAGGAGAGGTTAGCCTTATCGGTAAAAGTCACTTCTCCTTGTGTCAATGTAAAGACCTTTCCACCAAAGAGGTAGTCGCCCTTGACCAAAGTCAGCGTACCTGCGGCATTGAGATTCATATTCGTGCCAGTCAGACGAACAGTTCCCTTCCATTCAGAGTCGAGACCCTTTCCTTTGATGTAGACTTTGCCGGGTGTCGAGACGGTGAGATCGAGTTTAAGCGGAAAGGCCCGGGGTAGATGGAAGGTGGTGAGATTGGCTGGCTCGTTGATAAAGGTAATGGGTAGAACGGGTGGCTCGATCGGCAACTTTTCAGGAATATTCAGATCGGCTTGTGTCGTCGTGACACTGCCTTTGATCAGCGCACCATCGAAATCTCCGCTCACTTCTGCGGGCCCGGAAAATTTTGCGCTGAGCGTGCTGATGCCAATGAAGTGACAGTCGTGCACCTCTCCCTCGAAGAAGTAAGGAAAGCGTTTTGCGGGGTTGAGCTCGATCATGCCTCTCGCGTTAAGTGTGCCATTATCATCGTCTTTAGCATCAAAAGAGTTCAAAAAGATCGCACGACCATCGGCATACGCCTTGGCCTCGATCTCTCGCATGTCTGTGCCGATAAAGTAGTTCTCATACCGGCCGTGGTGCAGCTCGAGCGTGCCCAAAAGTTTTGGCTCTTTTAGCGTGTGAGAGAGGAAGAGATGGGCAGAAATTAGGCCCGACGCGCGGTGGCTGTGTGTATTGACAAAATCGAATAGCTCTTCCAAGTTGCCTTCAGCGATCAGCTCGCTCGCAATCGGCGCAGTCTGGTTTAACCTCAGCTCAAAGGGGAAGAGCTGATATTCCAGAGGTAACGAAGCGCTCCATTCTAAGAGCTGTCCGCCTTTGGCCTTCACCTGCGCATTGATCTGCAAAATATTGGGACTGATATGCGCCAGCACTGTTCCCTTTGCGAGGAAAGGATCTTTCTTGCCCTGTTGTAAAACAGTGGCTTCTTCGAATACCAGACTGCCTCTTCCTTCAATTTTGTCTGACGTGGCAAACAAGTAGCCATCAAAGCTGGTCGTGCCCTTAAAGAGAAAGTTGGGCAGCGCGACGAGTTCGAGCGGGAAGTGTTCCGCTTGCAGGCGAATTTCGCACTCAGACTTGGACAGTTTAGCATCTGCCGCTAGTGTGCCGTGACCAGCGTGCATCCTGAGATCCTGGATGGTGAACTGTTCAGGATAGATTCCCCAACTAAAGGGCTGTTGGAGAAAGAAAGCGTTTTTTTGCATATAGCCGGAAAGCTGCGCGATGTGCAGGAGCAAGCCTCCATTTTCTCTGGCCCAATCACCCTCGGCACGCAAATCGATATCTTCATTCCAATTTCCAAGCATAGAGAGGTCGAAGCTGCCTTTGCCATCTTCGCAGCGCGCATTGAACGCAAGCGAAGAGAGGAGTGCGCCCTTGTGGCGCATCTGTTCGCCATCCAGCGATAGCGAGCCCTCGAGATGGTCAAAAAGATGGCTGAGCTTGGTTTGCACGAGAAGGTCTTGTGCAAAGTAGTCGTCTAAACGCACATTTCGGCTCAAAATGTGTGCTTGGAGCTGCTGATTCGGACGTCCGCGCTGTTCATCTCGCAAAGCCGAGAGTTTTATATCGATCCCCAGGCTTCCCCCTAGATCCATCTTTGGCAGAAACAGTTTAAAACGACTTAAATCCAGAGCATTGGCGTAGAGCTCACCTTCGAGCATGAGTGGATACACGTTTACTTTCAGATGTCCACTTAAGGCGCTCTCAGGACCAGTTAAACTGATCTCATCGAAATTTAGTCCGCGTTTTGGGTCGAATTGCACAGCCGCGCGGCCATTGATCGGGAGAGCGGCCTGATCTGTTTGAAGCTGGATCCAACCCTTCCATCTTCCCTCATCCTGAAGAGCGCTAATGGACATAAAGAAGGGGAAAGGCTGGTCTTTGATTTTAAGATCCTCGCTACCCAGTTTAGATTTGAAGGTCAATTGACCTAAGTTCGCATAGCCGTGAAATGAACCAGTCAGCAGAGGCGAGATGCGCTTTAAATCTGGGAATTGAAACTCAACTTCGCCGCCTTCGAACGTGTGATTAGCAAATACGAGGTCTTTGACTTGCAGGTTTGCCAGCGTGCTGTCTAATTTTAAACTCTCGAGCTTAAGATTGAGATCTCCTGATACCTGGTTGGGCACCTGTTTGCGAGCTCCCTTGGCGCTTAATTCTAACGCATTTCCGTGAGGAAAGAGCTCATTTGCTTTGAGCCGCATCGCAAAGGCCTTCCCTCTTTTTTTAAGCCAAATACTGGTGCGCACGGTAAACACAGCGCGCTTTCGCGAGTTCAAGTCTTCGAATTTAAAATGTGGCGCTTTTAAATGTTTGATGCGGATATTCCAAGGAAGAGATGTACACGCTGCCAGCACGCGTTCAAGCTTCAGCTCTTCAGGAGTCTCCGCATGCTTCAGCTCGACATCATCCAAAGTCAGAGAGTCGATTGAGAAAGCGCGCCTGAAGATCGCGAAAAAGTCGAAGCGGATTCTGGCCCTTTTGATCTTTAAGCTGTTTTCCTTGCCCCACGTTAACTGAACATTGTGCACAGTCCAGCTGACAGGCAGTGCGCCTTCGATTGAGTCGATCGAGAGGTCGAGCCCATTCTGCTTCGCATAAGCGATGGTCATCCCTTGGATCTTCTGGCGCACAACACTTGTCTGAAGCGCAGCAAAGAAAATACTCAGCAGTATGAAAACTGCTCCCAACGCAATCGCACTACTCTTAACCACTCTTCTAATCATTTTGTCGTTTGGGTCCTTTGTGTCGTTCTCGTCAACGCAGCGTTAAACGGTAGAAATAAACACCGAGAACACCGAGAAGCACCGAGAAAATTTATACAATTATTCGACGGATTCCTTGTTTTAGCTTATAAACATTAAAGTTAATCAGAAGGCCTATCTGGCACGCTGAAAGTCTTAGGTATGTTAACAATTGTGCTTCATGGACTTTGATCAATTCAGCTACGGATTTTACTTCGACAATCACTGAATTTTCGACCAATAAGTCCAAGCGATAGCCACAGTCTAATTTCACTTCTTTATATTCTAACGGTACGGCTTTCTGCCACTCAACGTTTAATCCTGCTTGCTGCAATTCGTAGATTAAACACGCTTCATAGGTTGCTTCCAAAAGGCCAGGACCTAAAGCTTTGTGCACTTCAATCGCTGCTCCGATGATTTGTTTCGTTAATGTGTCATACGGTCTATCTGTGTAGTCAATCTTTGTAAGATCGTCGATTTCAAACATAGCTTCTTGTCTTCTTGGAGGGATGTCTTTTTTCTCGGTGTTTCTCGGTGCTCTCGGTGTTTAAATTTCCCTTTTATGCAGCAAACCAATTTTCATCTCAAACCTTCTAGAACATTTGTCCTAGCTTCTTGTCTTCTTGTAGGGATGTTTTTTTTCTCGGTGTTTCTCGGTGTTTCTCGGTGCTCTCGGTGTTTAAATTTCCCTTTTATGCAGCAAACCAATTTTCATCTCAAACCCTCTAGAACATTTGTCCTATGCTAACAAAAAGTCGATATTGTGAATCGAGATGTTTTCGTCGGTCCAGCGGAAAACCGATATCAAATCGCAGCGGTCCAATAAAAGAAAACACACGCACACCGAGCCCCACCGATTTGCGCCATTTGCCTTTGAAAGTCGGCAGCACGGTCTTGTAGACATTGCCAGCGTCGAAGAAGGGGACGAGACCGATCGATTTGGTAACGCGAAAACGCGTCTCGAAAGAGTAGTAGATAGCCGATCTTCCGCCAATCGGCTTGCGGTGGCGGCGAAGCGGACTGACCGTGCGGTATTTGTAGCCGCGCAGCTCTTCTTCAGATCCGCCTAGGTAGCGCTGAGGCACGGTCACATCGTCCAGCCGTCCACTTAAGATCGAACCTAAGGTGATCTTTTGCGCCAAGATCATCGAGCGGCTTTCCGTAACTGGAAAATAGACCGATTGAATGAGCTCTTCACTAAAGTAGGGCCTCACGTTTTTGCGCACGTTGAGCGCAGGTGTGACGATGTATTGCCAGGTTGCGCCAGTGGTGGGATTGAGTAGATTGTCCGCCGAGCTCCAGCGAAAATAGAGCGGCAGCTCCAGCAGGGGGAAGTCGCCGTTTTCCACACTATCGCGCACCAAGAGCTCTTCTCCCTTGATTCCCAATGAGGCGCGGAAACGATGTCCGAACTTTCTTTCAATACGTCCGAGTGCGTTATACGAGCGCATCGAATAAGCCGTGATCGATTCGTGCATGGCCTGAGCCTGTGCCACAAAATCTTGATGCGGATTGTAGAAGTCTGGCACGTGATAGGTAGCCATTCCAGAGTGGCTGATGCGCGTCACGTCAGCGTGTATGCTAAGCTTTCTTCCCAAACCACTCACGTTGCGGTTTTCCCATCCAATGGTTCCTCCTGGTCCGAACACAGTTTGATAGCTCACACCGACATTTATGCTGCGATGTTTACTTTCGGCGACTTCGATGCGCATGGGAAGTTCTCCCTGCTCATCGAGCTTCTCATCATGCGTGACGAGTACAGCGCTAAAAAGTCCGGTATCTAAAAGCGCAGTTTGGGTCTCTTCCACTTTCTTATCTTGATAAACAGCCCCCTCATCCCAGGTGATTTTCTGTTCGATGAGCTTTGATCGCACATGCTGTGCGCCCGTCACTCTGGTGGGACCAAAATGGGTCAGCTCGCCAGTGTCTACGCCAATCGCAATGCGCAATGTTTTAGCCTGGCCGTCGGCGATCATCTCGCGTTTGGCAATCGAGGCGAGGGGATAGCCGCAATCGGCGATGAGCTGCAAGATCTTAAGTTCAGCCTTGAGAATGTTTTGCGCCACGGCATTTTGCCCGACTTCGAGCCCGAGGCCGCTCTGAGAAAATTGCGTACACTCGACAGGATGGTCTGGCGTTTTGCAAAAGAGCTGCACATCATATGCGCCGATCGTATATATCGGCCCCGGCGTGATGAAGAGGGTCACGCGCACATGGTCGAACGCCTCTTCCAAATGCACATCGACTTTGGCCTCATAATATCCGTAAGCATGTAGCACCTTGAGAATGTCCTTGATATCGGCTTCAGCTCTGTAACGCAAAGCGCTGAGTGAAGCGGGAGGATGTCGAATAAAGGCTTGCAGTTCTGAAATTTCTTTAACTGAACGCAGCGCATCCGCATCGTCAAGCCCCTCAAAGCCTACCTTATACGATAGCTTTGCGGCATGTAGGATGGCAGGCGCCAGAAAGAGAATTAAAAAAAATATGCGCACGGTTGTTTTAATATTTTTTGGATTGTAGAATAGCGGATCAGGAATATTCTTCAACGCAACTAAAAGTCATGTCTACAAGAATAAAAAGTGAAACTCTCTTTGAAAAAGCGCGTCAGGTTTTGCCTGGCGGGGTGAATTCGCCCGTGCGCGCCTTTTTTAGTTTGCAGATGACGCCGCTGGTAGTGGCGCGCGGCAAAGGCGACACGATCTGGGATGTGGACAACCATGCGTATATCGATTTCTGCGGAAGCTGGGGCTCGCTCATCTTAGGGCATGTGCATCCAAAAGTCGCTGACGCCGCAAAAATGCAGATCGAGGCGGGCTCCTCCTTTGGCATTACCACTGAGGTCGAAGAGCTCTTGGCTACAAAGATTATCTCTCATTTGCCTACGATTGAGAAGATCCGCTTTGTCTCATCGGGCACAGAAGCCACCATGAGCGCGCTTAGGCTGGCGCGAGGCTACACTGGCAAAGATCTCGTTTTGAAGTTCGACGGCAATTATCACGGACACGCTGACCATCTGCTCATCGGCGCAGGATCGGGCGTGAGCTTCTTGCCGCCTGGATCAGCGGGTGTGCCTCAAGAGATGGTGCGCTTTACGCGCTCGATGCAGTACAACGATGTAGAAGGGACAAGAGCATTTTTGCGCCAAAATCCAAATGTGGCGGCAGTGATTCTCGAACCGGTGGCAGCCAATATGGGACTCGTGCCAGCAACGCGTGAATTTTTAGAGATGCTGCGCGAAGAGACAGCCAAAAGTGGCGCCTTGCTGATTTTCGATGAGGTGGTCACCGGTTTTAGAGTGGGATTAAGCGGCGCGCAAGGATTTTATGGAATTACGCCCGACCTCACTTGTCTGGCCAAGATCATCGGCGGCGGCTTTCCGGCCGCAGCTTTTGGCGGACGACGTGAGATCATGGATCGCTTGGCTCCTTTGGGCGATGTCTATCAAGCTGGCACGCTTTCAGGTAATCCTGTGGCCATGCGCGCAGGTCTTGCAGTCTTGCAAGAGCTCGAACAGCCTGGTTTCTATGCCACACTTGAAGCCAAAACTCGCGCGCTGTTAAAGCCTGTAGCTGAACTTATCCAACGCAAAAAGTTGAAAGTCTATCTCGCGCAGCACGGGTCGATGTTCTCTTTCTTCTTTGGCGTAGATAAAGTCTCTTCGAAAGAGGATCTCAAAACGCTCGATCAAGCGCTCTTTAGACGCTTCTTTGTTTTTCTCTTTGAAAAGGGGATCTATTTTTCACCCTCGCCCTATGAGACCTGTTTTCTCTCAAGTGCGCATACAGACGAACACCTGCGTTACACACAAGAACAACTATGCGCTTTCTTCGAACAACTCCAGAGGAGTTAAAGCGAGCTTTACGTGAGAAAAATCAGTCTAAGAGCCTATCCGCAAACTTATTCTACAGATTACTCGCAGTAACCTAGAATCCTGGCTGTACGAATATGACGTGAGACGGTTGATCAAAGGAGTTCCAAAGCAAGCCGAGTCTCACCTTCATCGCTAGACTCGCCGCATCTAAATGTCGTCCTTCTATCTGATCTCGTGCTATATCTTCTACTTGAACAGCAGTAAGGTCGTGTTCATTATCATAGGCAGCTTGTTCTTGTTCCAGACCTAAAAACTGGCGCATTCTGTAGTTGATGACCGCATTTTCGGTCTCATCGTGTTTGAATTGATGGTCTCTTACGCCCTCTTTGTGTACAGCATGCAGTTCAAAAGAATAGGTCTGACCGCCAGGTTGCACAGCTTGGCGCATCGAAGCTCGATGCGGAACCATCTTGTCTACGCCCTCAGGCAGGTGGACGATCAGCTTTCTGCCCTTTAATCTATCCATAGCCGCCTTGCTGTCCATGGTCCAGCCAGTCATCCAGAGGAAAAAGCGCGCGAGGATGGAAACGAAAGGCCTGCCTTCATACATCGCACTTACTTTTGTGCTAAAATCGCTAATTGAGCGCTCGTTGATCACGCTGATCTCTTCATATTGATATTCAGTTTCAGCCTGCACCAGGGCAGCACCCATATTCCCATAGACTCCGCCAAAAGAAGCGCCGTGCAACAGGACGTTGCTCGGTGTTACGTGCAATTGCTTATTAGCAAAATGGTAAACTGTAGCCACATCGTGTGCGATGCCATCTGGGGTAGGCGAGCCCGTACTTTCGCCCACGCCGCGATGGTTGATCATCATCACCGGAACGCGCAATTCAATCGATCTCTGGATCTGAGCTTCAAATGAGAATTCGTAAGGTCGTGAGTTGGTGTGGAAGATCAGCTTGCCTGGTTGAGCGCTAGTTGGGGTAAAAAGCACACCGTCCAATTCTCGGTTATCTGAGGTGGTAAGTTTTATCCTCTGGAGCTGGCCTTCATTCATATATTTCTTGTCTGGGTCAAACAGGCTGGCTCTAGCTCTATCTAATACATCCTTTGAGTAATTGCTCGCAGATACAACAATCCTATCTGCAATCCAGCGGCAGCCCTTCCAAGCGAGAAAAAGGAGTCCGGGTACGACAGTTAAGATAGCGGCATAGCCGGCTATAACCCGCAGGGCTTCTTTCCAACAAGGCGTCCCAGGATTGCGAATATCGGACCATGTGATCTCGGTTTTGATCTGGGACGGACGGGGAGTGCTAGAATCTGCATTAATCAGCGTCCGAGCATACGTTTTGTCAAAAGCATTTAATGGTGAAGACATATTATTTATTGCCTCTTTTTGTTGTTATTAATAAAAATTATATCATTTTTATTAAATAAAGTAAATAATTCATTATACTTTATAAGTATTTGATAGTTAATGGTTTAATTATTGTCGTTAATGTCCTTAATGTCCTTTTGGTCGTTTTCCTCTAAACATCTAAGATTAAAATGGTTATAAAATATTTTAGTGTAGCTATAGATCAAAAAATTGTATAAAATATCTTCATTATAACGTTGGTAGGTAGCATGGGTTGCATTTCTTCTCTTTCTTCTTGTGTGGCTGGCTTGCTAGAGCCGCGTTTTCAGCACGCTTACGTAAAAGTCCGCGACGCCCAAGGGCATTTCAAGAGAGACCGAGATCATAACCCCGCGCCTGGAGAAGTCCATAGGGATCTAGTGCTCCACTACCTCGAAGATATCCAGACGGGCGAATTCTATTTGTATGAGGAGCATAACGATGCGGGTGACATCTGGCTAAAATGCATATTACTCTCTGTTTTTACTGCCCCTTATGCCGTAGCTACCATGACGGTTGGCCTAGCCTTTACGCTGGTAGGCGTCATGACCGTGGCACTTGATGTGCTGGTTAAATTTGGCCAAGAGCTCGAGTCAAAGGGCTTCTGCGAATCGGCGAGCAATCTTCTCTCTGGTATTGTGACAGGCTTTGGCAAAGAGATTTGGCCATCGCTGCGCATGACGATCCTCACACCTCTCTGTTTTGTAGGAGTGGAAATCGGGGCGCTTGTGGGCCTGGTTTTTCCTTTTGATGGGCGTAAGCTCATCGTTCGAGTGCAAACGCTCTGGTTTAATGGCGCTACCTACCGCAACGACCCGCGTTATCATTTCGATCGTCACCGCAATGCAGAACAGCCAGAGCCAGAAAATATGGGTAGAATGGTTTTCTTCGTCGCTTGGTGCTTCTTGCCGCGCGGCAGCCGCAATGAAGATTTAATGAGGAGAGGAGAGCCCGTGCTTGGCGCAGATGGTCTCCAACTTAAGAAGTTCGAAGTGCAAGCCGAAAGAACTAGACCAGTCGCCTATTGCTGTTGTTAAAGGATCACACAAGTCTGGCTGCAGATAGAAGCAGATTGACTGAAACCCGGATCGTTAGGGTTTATCCAAGTAACCCTCCCATTCTCAGATACAATCTTTTGGAAACCGCGTGTCGCATAGTCAAATCCATCCACTGCGTGCCAAGATGGCTGACCTATAATCCAAATTTGAGCTCTTTTATCACGAAGTCCTCCTCGGTTTTCATCAACTGGAACAGCCGTGCCATCCGGTGCAAGGATGCTTTTATATTGATGCCAGGTGACATCGTCGGTTGGATGAGCTTTTATTTCCAGCGGCGTTAGAGTGACGTTCCTTTCGCCTTGTTCCCAAAAGTCACCCATGGGCTGAGCAGAGGTGTGAGTGCGGGTTCGATGATGCAGCGTGCGTTTGTCCAATGGCGAACTTAAGCCACTGGATGTTCTAAATGAAGGCTGAAGTAAATGACATGAGTGTTTCCCCGAAAGGGAAGGCTGTGGTGAACCTCGCGAGCGTTCTTCCCAAACAGCCACCGCTCTCGGACTTAATGTCCCCGTTCCCTGAGGACTTAATGTCCGGTTCGCTATTGGTGGTGAGGGATGACTCTCGGGTGATACCATTATTCTTCGCATTAAATCTGCCGTCTTTGGTGATGGTTCTGACATCCTTTCTGGTTCGACGGCTCTTTGCTCAACTCTTATTAATATTGAAGGACCTGCTTTAGTTACCATGCTTACTTCTCCCTTAAAGCCAACGAAGAAATAAGATAAGCTTACTCAGCTTTTAAATCTATTCATTTTCAATAGGGAGATCAATTGAGGTGATAGTGCGCACTTCTAATTGAGATTCTGAGATGAGGACCTGTTTGCCTGCTACTTCGATGAGATAGAGGATCGATTTTTGACTGAGAGGGCGCCTTTCGAGGACTTTAATCGACTGGCCAGAGACATTGCGCGGCTTTCCCGCACCGAGACGGCGCAGCATCCACACGGTCAAAATAATCAGTAGGATGAGTCCCAAAAGAGTTAGGATCATTTTTCCAAGCGCATGCTCATATGTCGGTGCAGCTGGCACTTCATCGGTAGTAGGCTGGCCAGGCACAGGCGCTTCTTTCTGGGGAAGAGGAGCTGGCGTAGCGGGAAGCTCCGCAGTGTAGCTAACTATAGGAAAGATCAGTGCACAAAGAAGAACTAAGATCCTCATGATCGGTGGCTCCATTTTTTAAAGTTCAATTTAGCATGGAAGACATTTAATGCGTTAATTTACAATCGCACACATGCTACTCACAAGCGTTAAACAGAAGATGTCGCTCGGTTTTCGCGAACTTAGCGTAGACTGCTCGATCGGGGTTTTGCCGCATGAGCTTACAGCGGAGCAGAAGATTCTGATCAGCCTCGAAGTGGATATCGAGATCGAAGGGCGTTTGCAATCTGATCGCTTAGAAGAGACGGTCGACTATGCGGCTTTAATGAAGCGCTGTGTCGAGGTGGCCAAAAAACGCCATTTTCGCTTGATGGAGACATTAGCGCAGGAGATTCTGTACGCGCTTGGCGAAGAGTTTCCTCTTTTGCGCGCGCAAATTACAATTGAAAAGCCTTCTGCTTTAGCGTTAGCACGCGCGAGCTTCGTGCGCATGGAGCATGAGTGGCCTGGACCTTAATCACTGGCGCGGCCAAGAAGCTCGGACGAGAAATTGCCTATGCTCTGGCTGCGCAGGGACGCGATCTGGTCATCCACTATCGAACTAGTCGAGAAGAAGCCAGCGAACTCGTAGACGATCTTAAGCAAAGAGGCGTAAGAGCCGCCAGCCTGCAAGGCGACTTCAGCTCAATCGAAGCCACTCAAGAGTTTATCGACCGTTATCTCAAACAGTTTTCCGATACACAGGGCCTCGTTTGCAACGTGGGCAATTTTGTGCGCAGTTCAGTTTTGAACACCGATCCACAAGAGCTCGCAGCGCTCTTTCAAACCAACGTCACATCTGCGCTTTGCCTCATTCAAGCCCTTACGCCTTCTATTTCACATCTAAAGGGAGAGATTGTGACTATCGGCATGGCCGCAAGCGGCAAAGCTCGCCCAAGTACTTACGCCTTTGCGTACGATCTTACAAAATCAGCTCTCTGGATGCTCACACAGTCTTTAGCCAAAGAGCTCGCTTCACAGCACATTAGAGTGAATATGGTCTCGCCTGGCTACATGGAAGAATCAATTGATTTGCCTAAAGCCAGCCTCCCAATGGGAAGGCTTGCCACCTTCGCAGAGGTAGCGAGAGCCGTGGCTTTCTTGATGGGAAAAGAAAACGGCTATATCACTGGCCAGAATCTCGAAGTGGCCGGTGGCGTTAGGCTTTAAGGGCTTTTCTAAATTCTTCAAATTTATCAAAATGATTTTCTGCTTTTGCCCAACGCTCGATTTCTTTGAGACTTACTTTTTGATCTTGAAAGACCAGTACGGCTTGTTCAAGTGCTTGGCGATCATTCCAATGAAAGAAACTTGCGAGTCGATCTTTCACACAATCGGTCGGTGTTAATAGTTCTATTTGACCAAATGATGTATGCATTGTTTTAAATTTTTCCACTAATTCCTCTCCCACAGCAACGGGTGGAGATACAAATTCAATGAAATAAGGGCAATCTGGACGAGAAAAATATTTGCCTTTGAGCATAAACCCGAGTTCTGAAAGAGCTTTCTTGATCTTTCCGCTTGTTTCAAGCGTAACAAAGTCTAGGTCATAAGAGAGATAGCGATTGTTCGAATATATAGCGACACAAGCGCCCCCAACTAACACCGTCTTCATATCATGCTCTACAAATTTCTGATTTACCAGAGCTGCGAGCTCTGCGATTGAAATCTTTTTGAAGTTTATGGAATTCACAGTAATGGTTTTCCTGTGCGCCTTGGACGTTTTCTTTCAGTTTTTTCATAGTATTTTTTCTTGATTTCTTCAGGGAGTGTTGCGTATGCACTCTCAAGAAAAGCGCACAGTTCTCGGCGAAAAAAGTATCTTGGATTGAATTGAAAGATTCTAGTTTTTCCAACTAGCCTGCTAACTAAAATCCCGCCTTTCTCCAGCCGAAGCAATGCTTGTTGCAGTGGAGACAAAGCTGTTGCGAACTGTTTTTTAAGTTGAAGGGCATAACATGTTTCGTTCCGTAAGAGGAAGAAAAGGATACGTTCGATGTTTTCGTTCCCAAAAAGAGATTCCAGCATATATTACCTGAATTTAAGGTAATGTTACCTTATATCAAGGTAGTTTGTCAAAGAATAACTCAAAAGCACGAAAATGGATAATAAGGGTTCTTAAGCGAGGGTAGGGCTATCTACTGCTAGGCCCATGGCATGCATGCCATTGTCCACGTAAAGCGTCACACCAGTAATGGCCGAAGCTAGAGGTGAAGCCAGGAAGGCGGCGCCTTGTCCTACGTCTTCTGCGCTCATCTCTTTGGCCAGAGGTGCGTTCATTTTGCCGTAGGCGATCATTTTCTCGATGAAGCCGATCGCTTTGGCAGCGCGGCTGGGCAGCGCGCCTGCGGAGATGGTGTTGACGCGTAGTCCCCATTTGCGGCCGGCTTCCCAAGCCAGGGTACGCGTATCGCTTTCCAGGGCAGCTTTAGCTGAGCTCATGCCGCCGCCGTAGCCAGGGATCACTCTTTCTGAGGCCATATAAGTGAGGGAGATAGCCGATCCGCCTGGTGTCATGTGCGGGCCGAGGTGGGCGAGCAGACTTACGAAGGAGTAGGCTGAAGAGCTCGTAGCCGCGAGATAGCCTGCGCGTGAGGTTTCCAATAGGGGCTTTTTAACTTCAGGCGCGTTGGCCAGGGCATGGATAAGTATATCAATCGTGCCAAAGTCTTTGGCAATCGATGCGGCGACTTCAGAGATGGTGTAGCCGGCGGCGTCTGCGTAGCGTTTATTTTCGCGAATATCTTGTGGCACATCTTCTGGCTTGTCAAAAGAAGCATCCAAGGCATAGAGCTTAGCGTATTCCATCAGCTTGCCATTAGAAAGCTTGCGCGACTCGTCAAACTTTCCCTGCTGCCAGGCCATAGTAAAAATTCTAAGTAGGGGAGTCCAGGTGCCGATGATGATCTCGCAGCCGGCCTCTGCTAGAGCTTTAGCGATGGCCCAGCCGTAGCCCTGGTCGTCACCGATTCCTGCGATAAATGCCCGTTTACCTCTGAGATCGATCTGCATCATATCCTACCTTTTTAATTAAAGAATAAGATGATAGCAGAACGGGGTAAATAAGAGAAGATTCAAAAAAGTGCTGCCATAGTCTCTTAGCTCGATCTCATAAGGCGTACTATAAAAGTCGTTTCTTATTGAGTACGGTTATTGCTAGAGGTATAGCAGCAATTTTCCGAATCTCTCTTTTTTACTTATTCTTCTTAAGCATCATCCGCTTCCAGCCTTCAGCGGTCAAAATTCTAGGCGCAGATGCTTTTTTTTCTTCTTTCTTCTCAATAGTTGGCTTATCAACTAT
Source organism: uncultured Chlamydiales bacterium (assembly GCA_963709365.1). GTDB lineage: Bacteria > Chlamydiota > Chlamydiia > Chlamydiales > Rhabdochlamydiaceae. Next base: position 1,069,023 of record CAVPVU010000002.1, on the reverse strand, counting down.
CTTTTTCTTAAATCTACTAAACATAATTAACAACACTCTTAATTTTAACTTTATTATAAAACTGGTCGTTTGTCAAATTATTATTGTTGTCCTTTTTTGTCCTTTGCGTCCTTCCGGCATTATGTTATACCTCTAGCCCATGACCCAAATCGAGATTGAATATTCAGGAGCCCTCCGCACGCGCTGTCTTCACGTGGACAGCGGCGAAGAGATCTTCACCGATGCACCCAAGGACAACCAGGGGAAAGGGGAGTTCTTTTCACCCACAGACCTCGTAGGCGTAGCGTTAGGCTCATGCGTGCTGACCATCATGGGCATCTATGCCGCGCGCCACGGCCTTGAACTTAAAGGCACAAAAGTGCGTGTGACCAAAGAGATGAAGAATTCACCGCGTAGGATCGGCAAGATCACGCTGCATTTTACCTCGCCGCACCAGTTCACCAGCGAAGTGCAGGCGCGCCTCGAGCAGATCGCACACGAGTGCCCTGTGCACCATAGCCTGCATCCCGACATCGAGCAGGTGTTTACTTTTCAATGGGGCGTTGATTCGTGAAGTACCAAAATCTGCCCGCATTCGAAAAACATCTCAAGGAGGCCTTTCCAGGCCATCTCTCCCGTGCGTACATGATCGTTTGCCCAGATGCGGCTGAACGAAGAGAAATCGCTGAAAAGGTCGCCGAGCTGGCGATGCAAAACGGAGGTGAGAGACGCATCTTTTCGTATCAACGAGGAGAAAAACTCACTAGATGAGTGTTTTGAGCTTCTACAAAGCCAGTCGCTCTTTGGCAGCCACTGGGTCGTGCTCTTAGATGGAGTAGAGCAGCTTAAAAAAGCTGATGCAGAGAGGCTAGCGACTTATCTGGCCAAGCCCTCTCCCTTCGTCTATCTCATTTTGGGCGCGGCACAACTAACGGCCGGGATTAACTTCTATAATCAGGCGAAGAAGGAGCTTATCCTTCTCGACATGAGCGCCGAAAAGCCCTGGGATAAAAAGAAGCGGGTCAAAGATTGGCTCTGCCACGAAGCGGCGCGCGAAAAGAAAGCGCTTTCTGATGAAGCGGCTCTGTTCATGCTTGAAAATGTGGGCATGGAGAGAGCTGCGCTGACACAAGAGCTTTTTAAGTTGATCACCTTTGTGGGCGAACGCAAGGCGATCGCGCTATCCGATGCGCTAAGCATGACCTCGCACTTGCAAACGTCCAGCATGTGGAAACTAGCTGAACAGCTAGTCTGGGAAGACAAGCCGCTGCCGAGGCAGCCCATCGAAGATCTCTCGATGTTTTTGGCTTTTGCCGCTCAGCTGCGCAGCCAGCTCGATATCGGCCTGCGTTTGAGTGCGCTTTTGGCCAAAGGCGGCTCCCGAGATGAACTCGCCGGACATTTTCCTACGCTGCGGCCACAGCTGCTCGAGCGCAACATTCTCGCAGTCAGAAAGCGCGGCCAGAACTTTTTTGCTCAGGCGCTCATCCTCGTATTTGAACTCGAACTCGACGCTAAAAATCAGCCCTTTTCTCCAGATCTTCTCTGGGATCTGCTTGTCTCCAAAATCACACGCATGAAGTCCGATGATTTTTCTCTTTCCCAACCTGCTCGCTGAAGGCACGGATCCGACGATTTTTTTGCCCAAAAGTGTGGGTGAAGCCGTACGAACCATCGATGGACTCATCGCCGAGAGTGAAAAAGGCGGCCGCGCCTATCTCAAACTTTTTGGCATCGCACCGCAAAATATGCCCATCTCAGTTTTGAGTGAGCATACGCGTCCCGAAGAGCTCGAAGAGCTGCTCGTCCCGATCAAAAAGGGCCAGCGCTGGGGGGTTGTTTCCGATTGCGGTCTGCCTTGCCTTGCCGATCCAGGCGCCCAGCTTGTCAGACGCGCCCGAGAACTCAATATTCCCATTCAGACTTTTGTGGGGCCCTCTTCGATCACGCTAGCCCTGATGCTGTCGGGTCTCTCAGGGCAATGTTTTGCCTTTCACGGTTATCTCGAGCGCGAGGAAGAGCAGCTCAGTCGCCAGATCCGCGCATTGGAAAAACGCTCGCTGCAGGAAAAAGAGACAGAGCTCTGCATCGAAGCTCCCTACCGCAGTCCAAAGCTGCTCGGCCAGCTCATCGCTAACTTAAGCGACAGGACACTTCTTTGCGCCGCTTGGGATCTCACACTGCCTACTCAGGGCGTGATCACGCAGACTGTTTCGGCTTGGAAGAAGGCAGCCTTGCCAGACCTCACCAAAAAACCCACTGTATTCCTGTTTTTCGCTAGATAATTTCTGCAGCCACCGAGTCGTAAAAGAGCAGCCCCTCTTTGGAGAGGCGGATGCGGCCCTCTTCTTCGTGCAGCCAGCCTTTGGCCTTGAGCTTTTCCAGGCGCTGAAAGGTTTCGGCGGGAAGAGGCGTGTGCCGTTTTTGAAAGTCTGCTAGAGAAACCCCTCTGAGCAGGCGCAGCTCGACCGCGAGCAGTTCATGCAGATTGTCAGGGTAGAGGAGTTCTTCTTCGAAATCCACAGGGGATTTTCCCTGCTCCAAGAGCTCGGCGTAGCGTTTCAGGTGGGCGATATTGCGCATCCGCTTTCCTTTCCAGTAACTGAAAGCGGATGGGCCAAAGCCCAAAAATGGACGCGCAGTCCAGTATCCGACATTGTGCAGAGATGCGCAATTATCTTTCGCAAAGGCAGAGATTTCATAGCGCTTTAATCCCAGAGCTTCGAGCTCTCGCACGGCCGTGTTGAGCAGCGCAAGGCTCTGTTCTGGTGAGGGAAGAATGGGCTTTAACTCTGCTTTTTGCTTGAAGAAGAGCGTGTGCGGCTCGATCGTCAAATTATAGAGCGAAAGGTGCGTGATTGGCAGATCTTTCAAGGCGCGCAGCGTCTCCTCAAAGGAGCTTAAGTTTTGGCTAGGCGTATCGTACATCAGATCGATCGACAGGTTGTGAATGCCGGCATGATACGCCGCATTTAACGCACTTTCAGCATCGTTTTTAACATGGTTTCGGCCTAAGAGCTGCAGAGTGGGGGAGTGGAGCGACTGCACGCCTAAACTGAGACGATTGATGCCGACCGCGGCAAAACTGGCGAGCTTCGCGCCATCTTCTGGATTCGCCTCGAGAGTGATTTCACATGTGGGCGAGAGCTTAAGCGCGCTCTGCACCCAATTCAAAATCGTGCCGATAGCGGCTGGCCCGAAGAGCGAAGGCGTCCCTCCGCCGAAATAGATCGAGGCGATCTCTTGGCCTGCAAGTTGAGGCAGCTGTCTCTGCCACTCAAGAGCAAGCGCATCCAGAAGCTGTTTTTTGAACTCTTCTTTATCTGGCAGGACATAAAAGTGGCAGTAGGGACACTTGCGCCTGCAAAAGGGAATGTGGAAGTAAAGGCTGGTTACCACTCTTTAGAATCGGGGTCTTCCAAGATGCCGCGGCGCCAGCGATTGCGGTCTGAAAATGGGTCTTCCTCTTCCTCTTCTTCTTCCACTGGAGCGGGAGCGCCTTCGCCCTCTTCGGCGCCTTCGCTCTCAACCTCTTCACCTGTGCCGGTTTCGGCTTCATAGGTCTCGCTTTCCATCTCGAGGCCGGTTTCGGTAAGTCCCTCATCGCCGATCTCCATATCGGGCATGCTGGCTTCTTGGAAGGCTGGGCGGCCATGCGCGGGCCGCTTGGGCGGGCCATACTCTTCCATCTCTCCGCTCTCTTTCAGGAAGCGCAGACGCTCCTTCTCCTCCGTAATTTTCTCTTGGAGGTTGCTGATCTCTTCTTTGTGTTTAGCCATGTCTTTTTTAGGGACAAGGCCGAGCTTCAGCCACTGCTGGAGATCTTGGAGTTCTGTCTCGAGTTTTTTGAGTCTTTCACTTTTGATATTCATTTGTACTTCTCTTTAAGAGATATGGGCATTTTTTAACAAAGCGAAAAAAGTAGCAGAGACAAGAATTTTAAACAAAGGATCAAAAGAGATAACGCAAAAGTCAGAATGCAAAATGCAGAAGTGGGTGCGTAAAAAAATGTTTGCGCTTCAGTCCATCGCCTCCGTACTGGACACAAATTTGGGAGACAGAAAGTTAAAACAGGATAACAGGATTTACAGGATGAGGAAGATACTTTTTTCTTCTTCATCCTGTAAATCCTGCCATCCTGTAGAAATTCTTCTGCGTTAATTTTTTGTCCAGTACAGAGGTCCATCGCTTAGAGACAATCTCTGAATTAACTCTTGAAGCTCATGGAGCTTTTCGTGATCTTTGCGGGCCTCCGGCCCTTTCGCTGCCTTGCTCAGCCATATCTACTTCCAGATATTGTCTTCGCTCGGCATCAAAAAATCTCATCGAAAATCTCCTATGAGCTTCTTACGATTTAATTCGGAGATTGTCTCTTAGGTATAGAGAGCTCTCTCTTCATTCTTCACTTTTGCATTTCGCATTCTGACTTTTGCATTGTCTATTTGGCTCTTTTATAATAAAAAATTTTTAGCTATATAGCGCTCATATGAGCCAAGATGCATTTTCATTTGCGAGCCTTGCCAATCTTCCGGATATAGAAGAGCTCTATGCCAAATACCAGCAAAATCCCAAGAGTATCGACCCCTCCTGGCGCTATTTTTTTGAAGGCATGCAATTTGGCGCGCAAAAGTTACCCGCAATTGCGGCTGCTCCCGAAGGGGGGAGTGCCGATCTGCGCATCTATCTGCTGATCGATGCCTATCGCACGTATGGTCATCTGGTGGCCCATGTCAATCCACTCGACGCTCCGCCCTCTGCGAATATCCCTGAGCTAGACTTGCAAAAGCTCGGCTTTGCACAAGATGAGCTAGAAAAAAACTTTCCCACTTGTGGCTTTTTAAGTGCAAAAGAGGCTCCTCTGAAGAGTTTAGTCGATGCGCTACGCCAAACCTATTGTCGTACGATTGGCGTCGAATATATGGGACTGGGCGAGCCGAAGATCGAGAACTGGTTGCAAGAAAGGATCGAACCTTTTTTTGAATATAAGCAGAGCCCCGAAGAGCGGATTGAGATTCTGCATCAGTTGAACAAAGCGGAGATCTTCGAGTCGTTTATCCACACCAAATACGTCGGTCAAAAGCGCTTTTCACTCGAAGGTTCCGAGACCATGATTCCGATGTTAACTGCGCTGCTCGAAGAGGGTTCGCAAGAAGGCGTCGAAGAGGTCGTGCTAGGCATGGCTCACCGAGGTAGGTTGAATGTACTGGCGAACATTTTAAACAAGTCCTACTCGATGATCTTCCATGAATTTGAAGATTATTATGCGCCTGAACTATTCGAAGGCACAGGCGATGTCAAATACCATCGAGGCTTTCGTGGCGAGCTGAAGACCAAAAGTGGCAAAGAGGTGCATGTGGCGCTTTCGCCCAACCCCAGCCATTTGGAGTCTGTCGATCCAGCCGTTGAAGGGCAGACGCGTGCGCTGCAAGAGTTGAAAGGCGATAAGAGCCAGCGGAAGGCCGTGGTGCCGGTTTTAATTCATGGCGATGCCGCTTTAGCGGGTCAGGGCGTCGTCTATGAAACACTGCAATTTTCACGCTTAAATGGCTATGCCACCGGCGGCACTGTGCACATCGTGATCAATAATCAGATCGGTTTCACTACGCGTGCCAAAAGATGGCTCGATCGACGCGCTACTGCACCGACATTGCCAAAGCTTTCGGTGCGCCAGTCTTTCACGTGAATGCCGAAGATCCCGAAGGGTGTGTGGCGGTGGCTAAGCTCGCCATCGCTCTGCGCCAGACGTTTCAATGCGATGTCTTCATCGATCTGATCGGCTACCGCAAGTATGGACATAATGAGGGCGATGAGCCGACCTTCACCCAGCCGATCGAATACCAGATTATCCAAAAGAAGCACTCGATTCGCACTCTCTATCGTGAGAAGTTGATCCAGGAGGGCTTGCTAAATCAGGAGCAGGCCGCAGCCTTCGAGAATGAGTTCAAAAATGGTTTGCAGAAGGCACTTGAGCAGGTTCCTAAACCAGATCAGGCCAATCTTGCCGCCAAAGAACAGAACGTACCATCTAAGGTCGACCTTTATAAAAAAGTGGAAACAGCCGTTCCCGTGAAGACTCTCCAAGAACTTAGCGCAAATTTTCTGTACAGTGCCCGAAGGTTTTCATATCCATCCTAAAGTGCAGCGTCTGCTTAAAGAGCGGCTAGCTATGGTAAGCGGCGATCTAGCTAAACCCACCGTCGACTGGGGCATGGGCGAGCATCTCGCCTACGCCACACTGCTTACCGAAGGCATACACGTGCGCATCTCAGGACAAGATGTGCGCAGAGGCACGTTCTCTCATCGCCACGGCATGTGGATCGACCACTGAAAATGAGACGAAATATTTCCCGCTTGCACATCTTAAAAAAGGGCAGGCGCCCTTTGATATTTTCAATTCGCCACTTTCGGAATTTGGCGTGCTCGGCTTTGAGTTTGGCTACAGCCTTTTTTATCCCAAATCGCTGGTGATCTGGGAGGCGCAGTTCGGCGATTTTGACAACGGCGCTCAGGTGGTGATCGATCAATATCTAAGCTCCTCGGAACAAAAATGGAACCATGCGACCAACCTCACGCTTTTTCTGCCGCATGGCTACGAGGGCGCAAGGCCCGGAGCACTCATCGGGACGCATCGAACGATTTTTGCAGCTCTGCGGCGAAGATAATATGCAGGTGGCGAATGTAACCACTCCTGCACAGCTGTTTCATCTTCTGCGTCGGCAGGGCAAGCGCGAAGTGCAAAAGCCGCTTGTGATCTTCACGCCCAAAGCGCTCTTGCGCCATCCTCGATGCGTAAGTAGCGTAAACGATTTTGCCTCGGGGACATTTGAAGAGCTGCTGGATGATCCGCGCTCGCCCAAAAATCCACGTCGGACTGTCCTCTGCTCAGGTAAAGTCTACTACGACCTCTTGACACGAGCGCGAAAAGAAAAATGCCTTTGATATTGCTATCTTGCGCATCGAACAGCTATATCCACTAAATAAGCTGCGCCTGAAAGAGCTTCTGGAAAAATACCGCGGATTTAAAGACTGCTTTTGGGTGCAAGAAGAGCCGAGTAATATGGGAGCATGGGAGTATATCCGTCCGCTCATCGATGAAGAACTCGGAGGATATATGCATGTACAATATGTCGGACGTGCGCGCAGCGCTGCTCCCGCGGCAGGTTCTTACGCTCTGCATAAAAAACAACTCGCCCAATTTCTTGAAGAGGCTTTCAGATGAAAAAAGAGATCAAAATCCCCTCGATGGGAGAGTCGGTAGCCGAAGCTACGATCAGCAACATCATCAAGCCGAGCGGCAGCAGCGTGCGTGCCGATGAAGAGATCTTGGAGCTCGAGACCGATAAGGTCAACCAGCTGCTCTACGCACCCGATTCAGGCGTGCTCAATTTGACTGTGTCTGTCGGTCAGAAAGTTAAAATTGGCGACGTGATCGGTTACGTCGACACGGAAGGCAAAGCCCCAGCCGCTGAAGCGCCAAAACCTGCGCCAAAAGCTGCTGAGCCAACGAAACCATCAGAAGGCACATCAGCGCGCGGCATGGCCCAAGATTTTGTCTCGGGGCTTCAAGCACCTTCACCAACACCTCCGCCTCGGCCTGCTGCACCAGCACCTACTCCTGCAGCTCCTACTCCAGCAGCGCCAGCGCCAGAAGAAAAGCCGAAGCGCCTCATCATCGAAGAGGGCAAAGCCACACGCAAACGCATGAGCAACTTGCGCAAAGTGATCGCGCAGAGATTAGTCGAAGCTAAAAACAGCACGGCCATGCTCACGACTTTCAATGAGATCGATATGTCAGCAAATCATGGCCATTCGCACGCGTGAAAAAGATACATTTATGGCCAAATATGGCGTGCGTCTCGGTTTCATGTCCTTCTTCATCAAGGGAATTGTGGCTGCGCTCAAAGCCATACCTGAGGTCAACGCGATGATCGACGGCGACGAGATTGTCACTTTCCAGACTTATGACATCGGCGTGGCCGTATCGAGCGAGAAGGGACTCATGGTGCCCGTGATTAAAGGCTGTGACAAGCTCACCTTCGGCGGCATCGAAAAATCTTTGGAAGAGTATGCCAAAAAAGCTCGAGGCGGCACCATCAGCGTAGATGAGCTCCGCGGCGGCAGTTTCACCGTGACGAACGGCGGCGTGTTCGGCTCGCTGCTTTCCACGCCAATTCTCAATCCGCCCCAGAGCGCCATCCTCGGCATGCACGCCATCGTCAAACGGCCCGTGGTGATCAATGATCAGATCGTGATTCGTCCCATGATGTATGTCGCTTTGAGTTATGACCATCGCGTCATCGATGGCCGAGAAGCCGTGCTTTTCCTCGTGCAACTAAAGCAGAGCTTAGAGGAGCCCTCGCGCCTCCTCCTGGATCTATAGTTATGGAACTTGACGTACTCGTAATTGGTTCGGGACCCGGTGGCTACGTGGCAGCTATTCGCGCTGCCCAGCTAGGCCTGAAAACTGGTTGCGTCGAGAAGAGCCCAGTGCTAGGCGGCACCTGTCTCAATATCGGTTGCATTCCTTCTAAAGCTATGCTGCACTCCACCGAGCTTTTCTGGAAGATGCGCACTGAAGGAAAAGAGCTAGGGATTCAAGCCGAAAAGCTCTCATTTGATTTCGCCGCGCTGATGGCGCGCAAAAACAAAATTGTGCAGGGATTCAACCAGGGCGTTGCTGCTCTGTTTAAAAAGAATCAGATTATTCCGCTGACTGGCCACGCGACATTGCTTAGCCCAACTAGTGTGCTAATCGGGAACGAGACCGTTTCAGCCAAAAATATCATTCTGGCCACAGGTTCAGAGTCGATTCCTTTGCCCTTTCTTCCCTTCGATGAGAAGGTCGTGCTCTCTTCCACAGGTGCACTCGCGCTCGATCGCGTCCCCAAGAAACTCATCGTAGTCGGTGCAGGCGTAATCGGCGTAGAGCTCGGCTCTGTCTACGCGCGTCTCGGCACGGAAGTGGTCTTTGTCGAGTTCCTGGATCGCATCTGTTCCATCTATGATGAGAGCCTTTCGAAAGCGCTGCAGGAGAGTTTGACCAAACAAGGCATGCAATTTTATCTCGGCGCCAAAGCCATCTCTTCTGAGCGCACAAACGAGGGTCTCAAGCTCGAGATTGAAAAATCGGATAAGAGCAAACAGATTCTGGCGGCCGATGCCGTTTTAGTCTCAATTGGACGCCGGCCTTACACGCAAAACCTCGGGCTCGAGCGCGTCGGCATCACACCTGATAAAAGAGGCTTTATCCCCATCGATGCTCAGTTCCGCACCAGCCAGCGCAATATCTTTGCCATTGGCGATATCGTCGACGGCCCCATGCTCGCGCACAAAGCCTCCGAAGAGGGCGTGGCCGTAGCTGAGATCATTGCCGGACAAAAACCCCATATCGAATACATGGCCATACCCAGCGTGATCTACACTTACCCCGAAGTCGCCTCAGTGGGCATGAGCGAAGCCGAAGCAAAGGGTTACGGCCTGACAATTAAAATTGGGCAGTTTCCGTTCAAGATCAACTCACGCGCGCAGTGCACGCATGAACAAGAGGGTTTTGTGAAGATTATCGCCGATGAGGGCACAGATCGCTTGCTCGGCGTGCATATCATCGGCGCACATGCATCTGAACTGATCGCCGAAGCCGTACTGGCCATGCAAAAACATCTAACTGCGCTGGATATCGCTGAGACACCACATGCGCATCCAACACTCTCAGAAGCGCTCAAAGAAGCTGCACTAGCCGTGCATAAGCGCGCTTTACATCGTTAAGAAAGAGGTTAAAACACCGAGAACACCGAGATACACCGAGAAGAGAGAGTTTTTTTCTCTCTATTTTTCCTTCTCGGTGTATCTCGGTGCTCTCGGTGTTTTAATTTCCCCCCCAAGGGACATTTAGATTGGACATTTAGATTGCTTTAATAGCTTTGAGATTTGCCGCAGCCGCAAGAGCCTTTCACATTCGGATTAGTGACTTTGAAACCTGAGCCGTGCAAGCCATCGATATAATCGATCTCAGAGCCGAGCAGACGGCTGACCATCTGACGGTTCACGTGAATCTCAACGCCATGCGAGAGGAAGGTCTGATCTTCAGGCTTAGCTTTTTCAGAGTAGTCGAGCATATACTCGAACCCGCTGCAGCCCGCAGCTTTATCGCCAAAACGCAGGCCCCATGTTTCTTTGCCATCATCAGTCAAGATCTGGCGGTATTTTTCAGCCGCACGCTTAGTTAGGCGAATCGTCGTTGTGTCGACCACTTCGGCCAGGATCTCGTTGAGCTGGTCGACCAGGCGGTCGATCTCCTCTTCTGCGAAGCCATGCCCGAGCATGCCCGCTTCAAGCGTTTCCCAAGTAGCAGCCTGGCAGCCGACGCAATGTAGGCCTGCTTCAGTGATGGCTTGCGCCAGCTTCTGACTTTTTTGAGGAAAGCCGCCTAAGATCTCCTCGATCGTCATATCGCGTCTGATTTGATCTGTGTCTCTTGTGGCCATAAAGTGCTCTCCTAGAAATTTAGAAATTGATTTTCACATTGCCATGCTTGATGCGGCATTGGCAGGCCAGACGCTCTTTATCTTGGTCGCCCAGAAAGTCGCGCTCCTCTTGTGTAAAATCGGAGAGGTTTTCCATGCCCTCTTCAACTTCGATTATACAGGTGCCGCAGACCCCTTCCGTGCAAGCAAAAGGAACTCCAGCCTCTTCACACACCTGTTGAATAGGCGTGTCATCAGGGAGCTCTTTTTCTTCGCCAGTGGGCTTAAAGATAAGTTTTGCCATAGCCTTCTGATTGTGTCAGTTGGCTACGGACTTTAACAAAGGGCAGGATAAAGTTAAAGAGAGTCGAGATCGAGACCCATCTTCCTTTGAGGAAAGAGTTGCGGGTTCTCAACTAAAAGATCTTCTACCGTCATTTTAAGCGTGTGCGTGCCTTCTGGAAAGCCGCACTGCTTTAAAATTTCATTCAGATAGTTTAGCTCAGTTTCAAGCATATCTACTTTACTTTCTAAGTTTGCAACTTTAGATAGAAGCTCTTGTTTATTATTTTCCATAATTAAACCTCATTTTTATAGTTATCATTTTAACTATTAATATAAATTTTAACAAATAAAAACTTAAGTTATTAATTTTAAATTGATTAAGAAAGTGCCATCCTTTCTCAGCAGGCAGCTATGCTGCCCGGGCTTTGTGAGCCTAAGCCCAACAAACTCAGTTCCCACAGTTGTCGTAAACGAAGGAAGTTCAAATCGTCTCACGGGCATTGAAAAACGCTCGCCAGCGCCGAGACGCACGAGTTGCTGTCCCACGGAGAGAACTAGCCCTCTTTGACTCGTATTGACAAACTCGATATGCGGTTGTGAAGATCGTTGCGGCATCCATATTCTACTCTCTACTTCTTCTACAAATTTGCATCGGCCGAGTGCATCGATTTCCACGCGTGTGTTTTTAGTGATGCCCGTTTCAGGTATGCGCGTCATGCGATCGATTACGCCGCGCAGGTGAATCCGCTCAGAGGGAAGAAGCATAAACTTGAGATAATGAGGCTGTCTGGCTTCAAGGGGAATGCCATCAGCCGATCTATTTTCAAAACCTATCGGCAACCCCAAATCAAAAGAGACCTCGGCACTCTCGAGCTGCTGTTCAAGCTTCACACAGACCGGAAACGCGGTGGGTGTAACTTTATTCGCTTCGCGATAGAGCGCAGAAAGCGCATGCTGGTTGCGTGCGAGAAACGCGTTTAAGCGCGTGAAATCAGCTTCAGATTCGAAGTAGTGCTCCACCTCACGCGTGAGTTTAAAATAGGCGCATTTTAGATGCAGCTGACGATCCGAAAAATAGTCATAGATGAGCTCAAAGAGCCGTGCGATCAAGCTTGTAGGGATCCTCTCCAGGCCGAGCTTTCCGTCAGCATCAACGCAAAAGCGCATCCGATCGCCAACTTGTTTGGCGGCAATGCCCTCCATCTGCGCATGCAGACGAGCTAGCTTCTGATCTGTGGAAAGTCCTACTGCCATACTTAATTTGCCATGCTTGGTTAATATCCTAAAAAAAAGCGTCTATACCTTGGTAAGGCATAGACGCCGGTTTTCGCTAATCGGTCACAATAACCGAATCGTTTGCCTTACGCCCCTACTCGGCTGTCCAGAGCATTCGCAAGGCTTTCCCTCTCAGGAGTGGGAGCCAAGGGATGATCAGGAGCTAGTGCCAAAGGTCCAAAGAACGAGCCGCGCCCACATGCTCACCGTCATCGTGCTCATCGTCACGAGCAACGGCAGCTGCATGTGCTGCTGCGTCATATGCTGCTCTGCGACCACCAGTTAGCTTCTCGCTGGATCGCCTCAATTGTTGCGACTTCATCTCTGTCACTGCTTTCATCACTGTCGATGAGTAGTGCAGCTTTGAGCGCATAGACGCAGCATTGCCGCATCATTGCGTCCTTCAACGCGCATCGTTTGTAACTTTATTCAAGGCTAACTCTTGAGCAATCTCTCTGATTTCGGCTGGGTGATGAGCGCGTCCGGCTGGGACGAGCATGCCTCCCCACAGGCAGTTTACCAGGAGAGTTTCCCACAATCCTTTCTTGAGCAGGAACTCGTAGAGGAAATTCTACGACAACTTTATCAATCAGGATCTCTTTGATTCCTTCTTCGTAGACGATATCCCAGAGGAAGTCTTTGAGCAGGAATTTCAGGAACATGCCGATGAGGATCACCGCGCCAACTAGTGCATAAACAGGGTATGTTACTGCGGATACCGCGGCTGTGACAGCTGACGCGCTGCAGCACCTGCCAGAGCGCCGGGTACATAGGACCATGCTTTGCTGAAATGAATTCCAAAGAGGCTCGGTACCCACAAGACAGCACCTGTTAAGCCACGTACGACGCGGTTGAATACAAATGCAACGCCTCGACCTATCCAATTAGCAGGTATAAATGGTAAAAGCACAACGTTTTTAAGAGTTCTGCAGCAGCCTTGTCCTTCAGGGAATGTTTTAGCCGGTGCTATATAGAGCTTACCTTCAACAAAGTCAGAAACCTTTTCCCAGAAGTCCTTCACTGGTTGGTCGTCTTCATCAAAATAATCTCTTACTGGGGATTCACTACCGTGTTTGTGTACTTGTTGACCAGATGACATGCGGCCAAATGATGTAACACTGCCCATGTTTTGTGGAGTAGGTGCTGCAACTGTGTCTGCTGCTGATCTTGCAATTTTTTCTGAATATGACATAATTAATTTCTCCTTTTCGTTTAATGTATTTGTTGGTTAAACATGCTAAAAATTTTATAATATAAGTTAATTTAAGTAAATAATTAATTAATGATAATTAACTTTTTAGTTTAACCTGCTGATTGTTGCCTAGCTCCTTGAGCTTGAGCGCGTTGCTTCTTCTCCTTTTCTAGAATATGAATGCTTAACATCTTCTCAAAGGTCATCTCGTCATACGCAGACCGGTCATATTTGCGGATTTGGCGCATCTTGGCTGAGGCCATGAGTTTTCGATAGGCCTCTTCGAGCTGTCTAAGCGCAATCGAGACGGGGTCTCTCTCTCCAAGCTCTTGGACTATCTTGTTTACCGAGCTGCGCTTGTCGATGACTTGCTCATAATAATGCTTAAAGCGCTCCCATTTGCGTGGGCCGGAAAATGCGACTGGCATGGCCGGCACGGTTTGAGCGCGCAGTGTGGGGCGAGCTGGCTGAGGCGCTGGTAACTGAGGTGTCGGTAAAAGGGTCCTTTCAAAGGCGTTCCAGCTGGCTTGAGCGGCGCCATGCTGGCGTGTCTCTCCAGCGATAACAGCTTGCGTATTGGTAAATGTCGCGTTCGCCAAAGAGGGGAGTTCAGGGCCTTTTTCGCGCGACCAGGCAGCGAGATGCTCATTGACGTGCTGTTCAAATTGGCTGGCAGCTATCTTTTTAATCTGTTCGACCTGCATTGGGGTGGCGTTTTCAACCGTGACTTGCAGATGGTATTTGGCGTCCCCAAAGACTAAAGTGCCGAGATTTAATGTTGTTTTCATAATTGTATTCGTTTTAAAAGTTAATTAAAATTTTAAATGATGTTTATATTAAAAATAAACAAATTTTTATGAAATAATCGTAATTATTATGTAAGTTGTTGTATGTTAGTGTGTTGTGAGTTCGTTCTTTACAATTAAAGAGGGAAGGCGTTGAATGTTCTATTTGTATTCTTCCACTAAGGACAGACCCATGGCTCAAGCGCAATCCCTCATCGAAGACATCCACCAACCCTTTCGCTGCATCTTGATCTTCGGCCCGCCAGGATCGGGCAAGGGCACCCTAGGCAAGTTTCTGAGCAGTGCGGGTAACCACTTCCACCTCTCTTCGGGCGATATTTTCAGAGGGCTTTCTCCAGAATCACCAGCCGGCCGGCTTTTCCATAGCTATGCCAACAAGGGCCATTTAGTGCCCGACGAGGTCACACTGGAGATCTGGCGCCACTACGTCGCTGGGCTGATCGCTACCAACCGCTATTTTCCGCATCAGCAGTTTTTGCTCTTGGACGGGGTACCGCGTACCGAGCGCCAAGCCGAGCTCTTTACGCCTTTTCTTAAGATCATGAAAATCATCGTCTTGGATACAAACAACGTCCCAGCGCTAATCAAGCGTATTCAGAGGCGGGGGATTATCGAGCGGCGTCTAGATGACACTGACGATAAGGTCTTACATACCAGAATGCAAGTCTATGAGAAAGAGACAGTTAACGTTCTGCGAGCCTACCCCAAAGAGCTCCTCATGCGGTTCAATGCCGACCAGCGCCCTCTCGAGGTGCTGCGCGATGTGCTCGCTAAGCTCGGCGATCTCCTAAGCCATAGCGAAGAATAAAAAAGCCTCTTTTGTCCTTAGGGTCATTATTGTCCTTATGGCCGTTTCCTTATAACGTCTTAGTTGCCAATCACTTAAAGCTTAATAAATTTTTATACTATTTAAATTAATTATTTAGTAAAATTAAAGAGTAAAAAGGCTTAATTATATGAACGCAATACTATTTCAAAATATCCAGCCCAATAAAGCATTCTACCGCACAAGCGGCGGTCTGCCTATTTTGAGCGAAGCGATGAACGTCGGCGAAGATCTGATCACAGACGTCTCTTTTGCGACGCGTTCATTGCCTGCGGTCGGCGTGAGTGCGCTCGATGGCACGTTGGGTATCTCTTCGCTTCTCGGCCTCATTTATCTCGACAGCGCTGATAAAGCGGGTAGACGCGCGATTGCTGCGCAAAGAGTGGGTTACACAGAGGGTGAGCAGTCGGCTAGGTTTGGAGTGTACAGAAATTGCGCCCAAGCTGGAAGCGCGGTGATGTGGGGTAGCTTACGTGGATTGACGTTGGCCTCGGTTATTCAAGGCGCAGACATTAGCATGGCCTCTCCATCGCTGATCGGCCGTGTTACCTGTGTATTCTCGACGATCGCGAGCGTCTTCAGCAGCGTCATCTATCTGCTTCTGGCGATTAGCTGCGGAAGAGAGATCCATGTGGCAAATAAGTTTACACGCGAGCTTACGGAAAGTTGCACAATCACGGATAATACTGATCACGCGCAGCTCTTGCGCTACGTGCGCTTTTTTGAAAAGTGGGGCATGGTCGGAGAGCAAGCCGAAGCGCAAGCAGCAGCTGGAGAGCTCCGCCAAATGGCTCTCGATAACGCGACTGAAATTTTGAGAAATGCAGGCCTGCAGGGTGACGATGCACGGATTCACGCGCTCATACGTGGACAGATTACAGAGAAATTCCCAGATGAAAATGTGGATACTGTTTTGGAACAGCTCGGTAAAGGATGGAGACGCGAAAAATTAGCGGCTAAACGTCAGCTTGAAGTAGGCGGTTTGACCAACGCGAGTTGCGCGGATGCGATGCGCAGGATCGGGAAAGATCTGCGCGACAATGGAGAGCTGCTCTCTGCTCGAATTGAAAATGGTGAGGAGGGCGCGATTGCCGAAGCACAAGCTCTAATCGCGGATACGCAGACTCTGGTTGAAAAAATGCACGCGGCTCTCGACGTCAATTTCAAACTCAACCTCGGCTACTTGACTGCGTGTCTGCTCGGTATTACAGCTACGATTTTATCGTTCGTCGCGCTTGGCCCTGTCGGCATCTTGGGTGTAACGCTCTTGTTCCTGTTGATTGCGTTGATGATGACCTGCCTCGATGGCTACCGCTTGCACCTGGCGCTTAAAAACTCAACGCCTGGATCTTTCGATTCGAAGGCATTTGCGCTCAGCAGTGGCTTGGGCCTAATTGCGATGGGCGGCGGAATCGCGCTGACGAGCATTCTTTCGCTGGGTATCGCTCCACTCGTCGGTGCAATCACCATCGGCGTGATCTGGATGGCCATCAACGGAAACGTCTGGATGAAGGTGCAAGAGAATCAGCAAGATCATGTCACTCTGCAGGAGTTCGGACAGCTGCTCTACACCGAAAACGCTGCGAGGCTAAGAAGGCTTTTTAAGAATCTGCCTAAAGCCGATCGCGTGGCGATCTGCTACGCGCTTGACGATACAGGCGCTATTAAAAGACGTGCTAGTTTTCGTGAAGGCCGTGCGCGCTTCCGCAGGCACCCAGATAGTTTGGCCGTCAAACAGGTGGTCGATAGGCGCCTCCTCAAGCTCGAAGCGCGAGCTCAGGAGAGCGGCGAGTTCCTAAGAACCGTTCAGTATCTCAGAGCCGCTCAATAAAACGGGCCTTGTTGAAAAAATTTGCTTCCTGCTGCGTTCGCTTCTGATTTTCGAAACAAGAAATAACAGGATGACAGGATAAGCAGGATGGAAATAGCACTTCTTTATCTTTATCTATCCTGCTCATCATGCCATCCTGTTATTTTTCTCTCTTCTTATGTTCTTTATTCTGTTTTTAAAACGACAAAACATTTCTTTATTTCTATTAATACTAAAATATTTAGTATTATTACAATATAATACTTAATGCTATATAATATTAATCAAATAATATTATTTGGTATTAATAATGGTCTCGGCAGTAAGTCCTGCACAGCATAGCCAAGTTACACCTTTTGGCAGGGTTGCGATAGGCAATGTAGATCTAGTTTCGGGGACATCTGCGTTTGCACGCAATGTGATCAGCACCATCAATCTGATCACTCGTCACGAAGATCAACCTCAACTTTCCGCGCTCGGTCTGACTACAGTAATGAGTTTTGTGGGCGGCTCACTCATTTTGCACAATGGCTGGTGTGAAGGCAATGTGATGAGACGCATCGGCGATGCGGTGGGAAGCGCGCTTGCCGATCTCAAGTGTCTTAGAGGGGGAGTTCAAGCTGTAGCCGGCGCACTTTTCTTGCCCGTGCGTGTGTTGAGCATGCTTGCGCACACAACTGCATCCAAGAGTCTGAGAGACGTGGCAGGTTTGCTCGGCCAGATAGGCGTACAGTTATTTAGTGTGACCAGTCTTCTCTTGGGCGTGAATGCCGCAGTTGAACTCCACGCAGAGTTCTCTTTCATGCATGAGCTGAATGCGATTTATGAGCGCGAGCCCGGGAGCCCTGAGGCAAAAGCAGGGACATGTTTGGCCTTCTTACAAGCTAAATTGCTGGCTGACGAAAACCTAGTCGAAAGAAATAGCAGCATTTTAGCACGCGCAGTTGGCGAAAAATGTGTAACAGAGATTTTAGCTGCGACTCCGGCTGACGCGCAAGTCTTGATCACCAAAATTTTTGCAGTCAATCAGTACAGAATGCACTGTTCGATGATCATGATCGCACTTTGTATTATGGGCATTGCGGCCAATATCATCCCGTTGATTACAGCCGCGCAAGGCGCTCTTATCGTAGCTTCGGGATTAAATGCGCTTATAACGGCGATCTGGCTCGGTTTTGATTTATACCAAGTGATCGATGCATTCGAACACAGTCTACCTGGAAAATATGACGCTGCGCTGCTCGGATTTGTCTCATTAACCAGCATCAGCGCGATTAGCCTTTCCGTCTTGATCGAAGAGGGCAAG
This sequence comes from uncultured Chlamydiales bacterium, assembly GCA_963709365.1. Lineage (GTDB taxonomy): Bacteria > Chlamydiota > Chlamydiia > Chlamydiales > Rhabdochlamydiaceae. Next base: position 1,051,081 of record CAVPVU010000002.1, on the reverse strand, counting down.
GCCATGCAAGCAGTTTCTCGTCAGCTTAGGCCTGCTCTGGCTAATCATCAATACCGCCTGCGTCGCTCGTCGCTATATGATGCCAGACTCCCTTGATACCGAAGAAACCTCCTCGAATGGTGCCCGAATCTCGCAGCGATACGAACGAGCTACCACCTGGCAGCGATGCATCGGCAGACAGAGAGGCCGCCACAGCTTGATCTCTCTATGCTTGCATTAATCATTAGGCAATAGGACAATACATAGGACAAAAATTATGGCAGCAGTATTACCCACACAAGCAGGACAAGCTCAAGCCGTTTCAGCCGAAACGCGCACATTAGTTGAAAATTTATTTCAAGGCACTACAGAAGCGGCCTATCGGCAGCTCTGGGCAGGTTGCCAGGCCAATCCCACTCTGGCGCATGATGTTCAGGTGGCTCGCGCCCAGCAAGATGATACCGCACGCACAAGAGCCGTTTACACGCGCGTGATCAAGCGCGTGATCAAGCTCGCCAGACGAACGGACGCTGCTCTTCGCATCGAATCTCTTCAACCGCTCGATGCTGAGAGCCTGGTTAGACTTGTGCGGGCTGAAACACTTTATAAGTTCTTTTTCGCCTATGCTCGTAGTCCTGCTTCTCATCTTTCTGTTGGCCGTGATGTGCGTTTCGATGCTTGGCGGTTTCTTGTTACCTTGCTGACTGACATCTTTGGGAGGGACATTCTGACTTGTGCCGATGCAATTGCCAGATGGATGGATGAGAATCGTGATGGTTTAGCTCAAGTTGAAAATCTCACTTTCACTGATAGCCGATTTACTAGCCTTCCTCCTCAAATCGGTCTTTTTACTGGCCTGAGGGAATTGTGCCTCAATGACAATCAACTTAGATCTCTTCCAAGCGAAATAGGCCAGTGCACTGCGCTTCAATCTTTAGAACTTGATCACAACCAGCTCATATCGATTCCTAGTGAACTCAGTCGATGTATTAGCTTAAGAAGGCTTCGCCTTGGTGAGAACCAACTTACCACAATTCCTGCGACACTTAGGCAGTGGACTCAATTGAGATATCTTGACATCCGCGAGAATCAAATTGTGCAATCGCGAGAGGATATTCTTCAGTTATTGCGCCCTGGATTTCCTGATCACGAACTTCATTTCGATGACCAAAGGCCACCAGCTGCACATGCCGCTCAGGTCAATCCACCAGCTCAGCCGCAGGGCTTCTGGGAGTGTATCTGGCAGGGGATTGTGTCTGCTGTTGCACAAGTTTCCGAGTGGCTGAGCCACGCATGGCAAAGCCTCGTCGCTTGCTTAGGCAGGCTAATTAGGTCAGCAAACTAAGGATTAAAATTATGTCAACAGTATTACCCACACAAGCAGGACAAACTCAAGCCGTTTCAGCCGAAACGCGCACATTAGTGGAGAACTTATTTCAAGGCACCGCAGAAGCGGCCTATCAGCGGCTGTGGACAGGTTGCCAAGCTCATCCAACTCTTGCGTGCGATGTGCAGGCGGCAGGTGCTCTTCAACCCGAAAGTGCACGTGTGAAAGCTGTATTTGCGCGGGTAATCGAGCGTGCAAGGCAAACAAACGCGACTCTTCGCATCGAATCTGATGTTGATAGCCTGGTTAGGCTTGCACGTAGCTGAAACTCTTTATAAGTTTTTTAACGCCTTTGCTGCTGACTAGATATCCCCCTGAGCTCGGAAGTTTCTTCTGCCCCGAAGCTTGGACGTTTTTTAATACCTTGGAGCGAGATTCTGACACGTGCCGATGCAATTGCTAGGTGGATGGATGAGAATAGTCATCGTTTATCCCAATTTCAGTCCTTTTTCTGTTACCCTTGTACGCTCTTCCTCCACAAATTGGTCTTTTTACTGGCTTAAGAACGTTGCATCTCAGCGAGAACTACCTTACATCACTCCCTAGAGAACTCGGTCGATGCACTGCCTTAACGCGTCTTGAACTTGGGCGTAACCAGCTTACTACATTACCAGCCGAGCTTGGAAATTGTGTTGCCTTGGAAACTCTTCAACTTTACCGTAACAACCTCATCGCAATTCCCGCCGAGCTCGGTCGCTGCACTGCTTTGTCGAGACTTTCCATTTCATCATAATCGACTTACTACAATTCCAATTGAACTCGGACAGTGCATTGCCTTAAAAACACTTGATCTCTCATACAACCGACTTACGACGATTCCTGCCACTCTTGGGCAATGCGTTGCTCTAGAAATCTTTGATTTTTCAAACAATCAACTTGCCACGATCCCTGCTACACTTAGGCAGTGCACTCGATTGAGCTATTTTAACGTCAACTACAATCAAATTGTGCAATCGCGTGAGGATCTTCTCCAGATATTACACCCCGAGTTTCCTGATCGTCAGTTTCATTTCGATGCCCAAAGGTTACCGCCAGTACCACCAGCACCGCTCAGTTTCTGGGAGTGCATCTGGCAGGGGATTGTGTCTGTTTTTGCACAAGTTTCCGAGCGGCTAAGCCACGCATGGCAAAGCCTTGTCGCTTGCTTAGGCAGGCTGATTAGGCCAGCAAACTAAGGATTAAAATTATGGCGGCTGTATTACCTACACAAGCAGGACAAACTCAAGCCGTTTCGGCCGAAACGCGCGTATTAGTTGAAAACTTATTTCAAGGCACCACAGAAGCGGCCTATCGTCAGTTGTGGGAAGGCTGTCAGGCCAATCCCACTCTGGCGTATGACGTTCAGGTGGCTCGCGCTCAGCAAGATGATACCGCACGCGCAAGAGCCGTTTACACGCGTGTGATCGAGCGCGTCAGACAAACACGCACTCAACTCCCCATCATATCCCTTCAAACCCTCGATCCGGACAGACTAGCAGCATTCTCGGAAGCCGAGGCGCTTTGCAAGTTTTTTGCAAATTTTGCTCGAGAGGCTGTAATTGCATGGGATGAAATTGATCGCTTTCCCGAAGCGGGGCAGTTTTATATGACCCTGAGAGGCGATATTGTAACGCAGGCCAACGCGATAGCAAGGTGGATGCATGAGCATCGTGCGCGTTTAGCTCAAATTGAAAGACTCGATCTAAGAGTAGGAGGCTATTTAGGATGTAATCCATTGACTAGCCTTCCACCGCAAATTGGCCTTTTTACTGGCCTAAAGAAGTTAGAGCTCTTTCACAGTCAACTTAGATCTCTTCCAAGTGAAATAGGCATGTGTGCTTCGCTTGAAGATTTGAATCTTGGTACCAATCAGTTCATATCGATTCCTAGCGAACTCAGTCGATGTATTGGCTTAAGAAGGCTTAATCTTTGTAAGAACCAACTTACCACAATTCCTGCGACACTTAGGCAGTGCACTCAATTGAGCCATCTTAATGTAAGCTGGAATCAAATTGTGCAATCGCGAGAGGATATTCTTCAGTTATTGCGCCCTGGATTTCCTGATGACGAACTTGATATCCGTTATCAAAGGCCAGCACCTGCACATGCCGCTCAGGCCAATCCACCAGCTCAGCCGCAGGGCTTCTGGGAGTGCATCTGGCAGGGGATTGTGTCTGTTTTTGCACAAGTTTCAGAGCGGCTAAGCCACGCATGGCAAAGCCTCGTCGCTTGCTTGGGCAGGCTAATTAGGTCAGCAAACTAAGGATTAAAATTATGTCAACAGTATTACCCACACAAGCAGGACAAGCCCAAACCATTTCAGCCGAAACGCGCGCATGGCAAACAAACGCGACTCTTTTCAGGTTCAATGCTGACAGCATAACTAGTCTTGAAGGGCTTGAGATCGAACTCTAACAGGTTGATCGAACTCTTTCCCCCTAACCTAAATCTAATACTTCAACCAGATCCACCAACGGGTTTCTGGGAGTGCATCTGGCAGGGGATTGTGTCTGCTGTTGCACAAGTTTCCGAGCGGCTGAGCCACGCATGGCAAAGCCTCGTCGCTTGCTTAGGCAGGCTCATTAGGACTTAGAGACTGTTCTCAAACCTAGATCTCCGACCTTCGGGATCTTTTTCCTCCCCCTCCTCAGCCATGTCACCGTTCCGACATTGTCTTCGTCGGGGGGAGAAAAAATCTCATCGAAAAGCTCCTCAAATCTCAAAGAACTAGGTTTGAGAACAGTCTCTTAGAAAGTGAGTTTGGCGCTGATGGTGAGGCCTTGGAAGCTTAAGTTGCCGCGTTCTCTTTTGCCGATACCGGATCCAGTGCCAGTGCTGGTGAAGAGAAAGATCTGATTCTGGTGGAACCAGATGATATACTCCCAAATAGCATCGATCTCGAGACGGTAGCGGTTTTTGCAGCTGCCAGGCTCGATGTGTAGTCCTAAAGCGAGATCGATTTCAGGCACGAGATCGAAAAAATGGTCACGCATATCGACGTAGGTGCCTCTAACAGTGGAGATGTGTTGAGCGATTCAGTGAACTTTTGTTGACGCGAAATCCTTCCACCGACCAGTCCTGCTGCTAAATTGCCAAAAATTCCCAGGTGGTTGGTGAACTCCCAACGTGAGCTCAGCCCGCCTCTCAAGCCGATGCCATGGAAGTCATTGTCGAACTTCTGTTCATGCGCTTCTGCGCCGCCCGTGCCATTGCTGTAGAGATAGTCGACGTCATAGTCCTGGTTGATCCAAGCGCCGCGGAGGCTGACTTGCGGGCGCAGCAAGAGGTGGGGGAAGATCTCGTAGCGACGACCCAGCTCCAGATCTACGGTGTCGTAGTGCACTTTTAACTTAGCTGAACTTCGGCTGATCTCTCCGTCAATAAAGCTGGGCTGATCCAAAATGGCAAAGAGGGGATTTACCGTGACCGTGCCAGAGTGCGAGGCAGATTTTTTTGCTTCGGTGTGAAAGCGCGTCCAGTTGATCCAGATATCCCACAGGCGCTTAGGGATAACATAGCCGATGCCAAGACGAAAACCCTGGTCCCATCTGAAATGCGGCTTGTAAACTCTGCCTCTTTCAACGGATTCCGAAGTGGAAGGGGAAGGGTTTTTGACGCCGGAAAGGGCAAACTCTAAGCCCTCTTCGTGCATTTTCCAGTAGAGAAAATCCGCGGTTATAAAAAGATCGATGTGCTTAGCACATGGCTCGGGAGGAGCAGTATCTGCATGCACAAGAGGTGTGACAAGACTTGCGGCGGCAAGTAGAAAAGCGTTATGTTTCATAAGAACCTTAATTTTTAGCGCAAAATAACATTTTATGAAAGAACTGCTTGCAGAATTTGTCAGTTATCTCGCTTCCGAGAAGGGCCTCGCGCGCAACACGATCGTCGCTTATTCGCAAGATCTGGAACATTTTTTTCTCTGCTCCAAAAACGTGGAATTAGTGACATCGCTGCAGTCACGGAAGGGGAAGTAATCGCTTTTTTAAGCCAACTCAAAGAGCAAAACTATGCAAGCAGCAGCGTCTGCCGCATGCTGATGGCTGTGAAGGTGTTTTTCCGTTTTTTGAAGCGTGAAAGGCGCATTGCGCATAATGTGACGAGTTATCTCGACACACCTAAACTCTGGCAACTCATTCCCGAAGTGTTGACAATTGAAGAGATAGATCGACTCTTAGCCGCCCCAAAGGATGACGAAGCGCAAGGCGCGCGCGATAAAGCGATTTTAGAGGTGCTCTACGCTTCTGGGCTGCGCGTGTCTGAGATCTGTGGGCTGAATATCCAAGATTTAGACGATGCGAGCGTACGCGTAAAAGGCAAAGGTGGAAAAGAGCGAGTTGTGCCGATTGCACAGGCTGCCGTAAAAGCTGTCGACCACTATCTCATCAACTTCCGCAGAGCAAATCAAGAAGAGCCTGCGCTTTTTGTGACGTCAAAAGGTAGACGCATCGATCGCGTCGAAGTCTTCCGCCGCGTCAAACGCTACGCCCAGATCGCCGGCATCACCCGGTCGATCTCACCGCATACCCTCCGCCACTCCTTCGCCACCCACCTTCTCGAAAACGGCGCCGACCTGCGCGTCATCCAAGAAATGCTCGGTCACGCCAGCATCGCCACCACCGACCGCTACACCCACATCAGCCAAAAGCACCTGCAAGACGCTTTCCAAGCCTTTCATCCACGCCCTTAGCCGTTAATCATAGTTATAACCACCGAGAGCACCGAGGACACCGAGAAGAGAAAGAGAGAGAAGACTTCTTTCTTTTGCAATAAACATCGTTTTTCAACTTTCGTACTCGTAATGGCATGAAAATTCGGTGGTGACCACTGAATTTTCATGCCGTCAACATCACTGCCTCCCTCAGAAATCGCCGCTATATGCATCTCTTACCCAAACAGGGGAGAGACTCCATTTCGGCAAGATAACCTTCCGCACAGGCAAAAATGACATAGAGAAAGATTGGCCTAAGGAGAGTCCAGCGGAGCCAAAAGTTTGAACTGATCTAAAATTTGTGTACAGGTAAATGATGTATCTTGACGCTACCTACCTGCCATAAAAGGTCTCCAAAAAATTCAAAGTATTTTCTTGGAAAAAAAATCCTTATTCATTAAATTTTTTGCGTTTCATAAACACAATGTGTTTTTGAAATAAATTTTTTTGGATCTCAATCCAAACGAAATCATGAGACGGCACGTTAAAAACGATACAATGCACAAAAAAAGGAAAAATCTATGAGCTCATCTTCCGTAGGAAAAGTACCGTTAGCTTCTGCTGACGCATTGGGCACTATTGTACCTGAGCAAGGATCTTATGGTGCACAAGAACAAAAGTCACCCACTCATGTGAGCGTAAGTTCAATAGCGCCAGCACCGGCCGCAGCTCCAATGATCGATGCAGCGACATTAGCATTAGCAATGCAACTTGTAGCTTCAGGCGCATTGTCGCCTCAGAGCCGCGAAGAGACTTTACAACTTCCAGAGGGAACTTATGTCGGAGAGGTTAGCAATGGCCAGCCTCATGGCAGAGGTGTTTTGACCTATTTACAAACGGATAAATACAAGCGCCTTAGATATGAAGGGCAATTTCTCAATGGACAGCGACATGGTATTGGTGCTTTGATTTGGAAAGATGGGAAAAGATATGACGGCCCATGGGAAAATGGCGGAATGAATGGTCAAGGTATTGAACGATATGCTGATGGAAGTGTGTATGAAGGAGCTTTTGTAAATGGTGAGTGTCAGGGTGCTGGCATATGGAGGTTTCCTGATGGAAAGACAATTCAGGGTATATTTGCTCGAGGTTACCCAAATGGTCGCTGCACCATGACGTGTGCTAATTGTGATAGATATGTGGGAGAGTTCCTAGATGGTCGACTGCACGGTCAGGGTGAGTACACATTTGCAGATGGAAATACATATAAGGGGCAATTTACCCATGATAAGATGACAGGTCGGGCGAGAAGGGAGATTCGTACTGTCTATGGTCTTCATGTTGTTGAAGGAGACTTTGTAAATGGGACCTTAATTAACGGTAGAGCGGGAACGAAGACCGTTCGAAATGGTGTAGAACAAGGGCAATTTTGTGTTATTCTGTAAAGAATGATCCTCAGCTTGGATTCATTTTAAGACTCCTCCCTCATGGGGAGGAGTCTTGTATTTTCAGAGAGTATTCTTAAAAATATGAGGATGAGCGGCGTCTCTTGGTCTCACCGAATATCGACGAGGAGCAAGGCAAAGGTGGAAAAGAGCGAGTGGTGCCAGTTGCACAGGCTGCCGTAAAAGCTGTCGACTACTATTTGATCCATTTTCGCAAAGTAGATCAAGAAGAGCCTGCGCTTTTTGTGACGTCAAAAGGTAGACGCATCGATCGCGTTGAGGTTTTTAGGCGCGTCAAACGCTACGCCCAGATCGCCGGCATCACCCGGTCGATCTCGCCACACACGCTCCGCCACTCCTTCGCCACCCACCTTCTCGAAAACGGCACCGACCTGCGCGTCATCCAAGAAATGCTCGGCCACGCCAGCATCGCCACCACCGACCGCTACACCCACATCAGCCAAAAGCACCTGCAAGACGCCTTCCAAGCCTTCCACCCCAGACCCTGAGGCAGTCCCTTCCTATCAGCACCGTCTCCACACGCTAGAAATTTAATTTAAACTACTTGTTACTAAGTAGGCTTCCTGTTTGCAAATGTAAAATACTCATTATGAATGTGATGTGAAAATAAAAATTAATTTTGAAAAATGTGACTCTTTCAAATAAAGATTGCATATTTATTACTGCTTGTAGTTGTGATATAATATTAATATTAAAATTAACAATTGTAAAATAGGGGACTATTTATGACAGCGGTGGATTTCAGAAGGACAGAAGGAAGAAGCCTTGTTCCGGAGTGGCAACTAGCGATCCCAGAAAGGGAAGGGCAAGAAGAGTTATCCGAATCCAGAGAACAACCCACACTTTTTCCATTTTCACGAGCTGAAGCGACTAGAACACAGACCAGAGAACTCCAAACAGGTACATATAGTAGCTCTGGATGGGGATGTTGTTCATCATATTGTCAGACTGGAGAAACAAGACCGCAGTCCGGAGAAGCAAGAATAGATGTTAGCTCAGAAGTTATACAGAGCTATCAAAGTGCATTGGATACCACAAAAACAGTAACTTGGCACAAGTGCGCTGTTACTTTGATCTGTGCAGCGGGAACCAATCATGCTGAAATTGTTATCGAATCTATTCAAAACGGAAAAAAATTAGTTCGTATTGCACATCTTATGGGAATTGATCGTACGGGCAGGCATCAAATTCTTGCAACTGTGAGACTTGATAATCAAACAGAGGGAAGGATAAGGTACGATGGCAAAACCTCCACTTCGGAGGTTGCAATGGAAAAAGTAGCTGCGATGATCGAGACCATAAATAAAGAGATTCATGATCCAGCTAATCATCCTCGTCCTTTTAACTATTTTGGCAGAGATTCAGCGTTTTCTCGTTCAGTAATTTACATTAAAGGAAGAGGCGTAATGGATCTTCTTCCACTTGTCGAACGGATACGTAAACCAGTTGTGCAATTTGAAACATGGATTACTGGAGGAACGCCTTTGACAGAGCTTCCAGAACGGGAGCATTCTGTTGATTATGTTAATCGACTGCGTCGAAGATATGGAGAAGAAAATGTGAAAGTCCTCCCTGCTGATAATTGCTTAACCTGGGCGCGAGAAAAGTTGAGTATGCTTGATATCCCTCTTTCTGAATCTTGTATAAGTTGGATCGCAAATATAACAAGACTTTATACAAACCCTGGTCAACTACCAGTGAAGATTAAGGGTTGTGATTCTTCATCTTAAAAAAGCAAAGTTTTTAGAATTAGCGTTTTGGATAAATTAAGAAAAGGTAAAAAAGAATGGCAGTTGAAATGACCCCCCATGCTCTTGCAAGAGCGTTAAGCCAAGACAACATTCAGGTCTACTATAGTTTTTTTGGCAGCCCATGCATTGCCGTACCTGGTCCAAGAGGTACTCTTGATGCTTATCTCGATGATATTGCAATTAGAGTTGATACAATTTATACAGACCAAGGAGTTAACAGAGGCGAATACTCAAATAATGCAATGGATTATGTAATTATCAAATTTGCAATGGTAAAAATCCAAAGCTTGTACGAATTTGCCGATCAACACATCGAAATTGCTAACATAATAACTCGACTATTCATTGCGATTCGCGCTTTCATTGCGAGTTGTTTTGACGCTTGTGGTTGCTACAACAGCCTTCGACTCTCGTTCATGCACGCTGGAGAAAGTAACGCGGTGATTCCTCTCGCACTAGTCTGCTCCGATCTTCCTTTTGATAGCTTGGTTAAAAGCATTTCCATTAGACCTAATTTATTCGACGATGGAGTACACTTTACTCCGCAACAAGCCACAGATATTTATCAACGCTATCTTGCACAGAGCGAAGTAACAGCCTAAACTCTCGATGAAGAAAGGTGTGAAGAATGGCTATTGAAATGACTCCCAATGCTCTTGCGAGAGCATTAAGTCAGGATACTACACAAGTCTACTATAGTTTTTGGGGCAGTCCATGCGTTACAGCATCAGGACCCAGAGGTACACTGGATGCTTATCTAGATGACATAGCAACTACAGCCTGCAGGGCACATCATGAAGTGGATAGGGGACGACGACAATTAAATGATGCCATGGATTACGTTGCCATAAATTTTTTGATCGTAAAAGTTCATAACTTGTATGAACTTGCCGATCAACAAATCGCTGCAGCTAACATAATCACCCGACTTTTCATTGCAATTAGAAGCTTCCTAGCCATGTGTGTTGGCATTTGTGGTAATTTTGGCATCCGACACAGTTATGAATTTTATGGTTTGGGACAAAATGATGAGGCTGTTCCAAACGATCTAGTCCGTTCTGATCCATTCTTTTTTGGTATCAGTCCGGAAGGAGGATTTGGTGATGATAAAGCATGGTATAGTCCAGAGCAGATCAGCACTATCTATCAGCGCTATCTTGCGCAGAATGCAGGCGTCGTCTAATCCTCCGGCAACGCCCTCCTAGAACGTTCTGGCCTAGCTATGCAGTCGCGATAAATTTTATCTGCAAGCAGAGTAGCGAGAGAAATAAGCAGAATTGCTGTGCCAGTCAGAGCTGCGTAAAAAGAAACCTGCCATAAGAACGGCACCTCTACAAAGCTTACTCCTCGGAACGACAATGTATAAGTATTCAAAGTGATAAGCCGCATAAACAGATCGGCGATGATGTTCACCATGATGATTTTCGAGCAGGCGATGAGAGAGGTCGCAGCTGCGGGGATGAGAGCAACCCCTGCACCTACATAGACTCCTGTCCAGGCAATTTCTTGAATATCCATGATCTTAGTGGGGTTGAGAATCGTTATGGGGAAGATGTTAGCATAAAAAATAGTAAAATCTCCATTTAAAATAGTGCCTACATAATAGTTTTTTTACATTTGGAGTTTTTAGCGCATCGCTTTAAAATCTAAGCATCTTTTTTAAAGAAAGGTGTTATATGGCAAGCATTACCGCCTATCAGCAGTTATCTCATCTAGTTGAAAATGGACAACTCGAACTGGTGCATGTTTTAGGTAAACCTCGATCTAATGGAACAGCTCTGCATCTGGCATTAACGCAAGCCGAAGAGTGCCAAGGCCAGGTGAATGAACCCTTTTACTATCCTGACATGCAAGCCAGAAAGTGGGATTGGGTTCCCTCAGCCGGCGAAGCTATTCCTCGAGTTTTTGATGATGGATGTGAGTGGATTCTGAATGCTTATCAGGAAAAGAAACGAGAAGGCCTTAAGAAAGTGGTTCTAGTTGTGCATGATTTAAGCCAGGATTTAACCGCAAAAGAGTTTAGAAAACTGCACAACATCGTCTCGCACACTGTTTTTGTCACGCGCGACCCTGTCAAAAATGCTCTGTCGATGTTAACCCGTTATGTGAATGATACAGTCTCTCAACCCGGCGGAAATAAGCTCAGCGGATCTGAAGTGCTCGAGATCGCATCCTCCGGTCAGAATTTGCAGAAATTCGCCCTTGCAAATCCCGATAAAATCTCCCAAGAGCTCATTCGCATACTTTCGCGTAATAAAGACAAAGAACTCACCAGAGAAGATTATGACCGCGCAAGGCAATGCGTCTTATGCATTTTTTCCCACCAGTTTAGCGTCGCTTGGGAGAACTTTGAACACTTCTTGTCCATCGCCCGACATGAATGGGCCCCAAGACGCTTCACCGTTTTCAACGGCAGTTGGCTTTTTGAGAAACCCGAGGATAGCCTCAGATCTCTCACTGCAAGAATCGGCTCGCTCTCTTTTACCCCCTCAATGATCAACGGATGGACCAAAGGCGTCGGCCCCTCTTTTAATTGCATCATCACCCACAACTGGGGACTTTTCGAACAAGTCAACAACGCCTGGAACGGCCCCGTTCGCAACAGCCGCGGTATCGTCATACAAAAAGACAGCGTTTCCACCCCCATGCCCCTCTCTGCCTTCCCCACCGAGGTCACACAGACAATCCAAAATGCCAGCCGAATCTACAGCCACATCCATCCCGCCCCCACACGCCCACTAAACCCAACCACGCTCAGAAGAGCCATCCTCATCTCCGGACTGGCCCTCCTCGCTCTTAAATACCTCACAGCTAAGAAACCATCCCCAAGCTAACCCCTCTTGGGATTACTTAGGCCAGTTTTCGATCGTTGTTGCATTGACAATTATTCAACTAATTTGGAAAGCATTTGACTTTCAACGCGGCATGTATTAAGAACTTTCCCTTCTTATATCCGAGGGAGACATGCTGCGTCGTTTGTTGGTTATAGTGTGTTGCTTGCTCACGATTCATGGTTTTTCAGAAGAAGAATCAGAGCAGATCATTCTTTCCACACCGGAGCAGGTAGGAACATTTGCAAGCGAACCTAGCTATCTGATCGGTGGACTGATTAGTCCGCTCAGCGGACAGCCTGTCTTGCGACAGACGGATCTTCTGGTTAAGGGAGCTCAGAGCTTGAGCTTTAACCGCTTGTATATTCCGCCTTACATGCCAAGTTCGTTTCCTGAGCACAAACACAATCGGAAGGATTGGCGCATCCGCCACTTGCAAGAGCACCTTCAAGCAAATTATCAAGGCTGGCGCTACCTACCTCATCTCAAGCTCAAGTTTGACACGATTCATGGAGAGGTGCATCTAACCGATCCGAATGGAACAACGTTGGCTTTTCGTGTACCTTCTCTAAAGCGAAATCGACCTGAGACAACGCTTACCTCGCTGCCCTATGCGATCAGCAATGCCGTTGGTGACCTTCCGAGTGGCAAGTATGATCCAAGGAATACAAAAATCACCTGTGACAGACAGAGTTTGCTGATTACGGTGTACGTACCTGATGGAACTAAGCGTCTTTATCGCGGGCTTTCTCCATCTAATGGAACGTCGAACTATTATTTGGAAAAAGAGATTCTGCCAAATGGAAAAGTTCTTAGATACACCTGTAAGGGATCTTTCTGTCATAAAATTGAAAGTTTAGACCCTCACGAACGTTATGTTTATGCGTCTATCCATCGACCTCAACTCAATCCGCATTTTTTCTCTTCGTCAGGTATCACACTTGATTATACTCACCAATCTCGACCGTATCGTTGGAGAGTAAAAGTGAAGGATGAGCACGAGAAACGAGAAGGCACTTTCCCATCTGTTCTTACAGGTGTAAGTAGTCCCTTCTATCGGTATGAAAGTCTAGGTTATAACGATTTTCACCTATTGGATTTCTATTCTGGCAAAAACGATGTCTTCCGCTGCGAATATGCTGGGTTTGGAAAGGAAACACCACACTTTCGCGTGCAAAAGCTCTTGTGGCCAGTTGGTCAAAATGACAGCTTTTATCCTGTCTTCGAGATGAGCTACGCGCCGCCAGTTCCTGGCAAAAAAGAAGGCACAACAACTGTCAAAAGTAGTGATGGCACCTCAATCATTTACCAGTTCTCAAAAGATCTCTTGGTCACAGCCATTCAGTACTATGGGCAAGATGGAAAGCTTAAAAAGGAAAAACTCTACGCATGGAATGAGAAAAACTGGCTCAAGTCAGTTGAAATGCGCGATGCACAAAAGAATCTGTTCAACAAAAGATCCTACAATTTCGATAGCTTCGGCAATCCCATTTTGGAAGTTTTTTGCGGTGACTTAACAGGTGAGGAGACTCACGAAGAGTATGCAACTGTGCGTGAGTTTTCTCAAGATGGGCGTAACCTGCTGCTCAAGGAAGCTGGCGAAGATGGCAAAGTCATCTGCTACACATATCTTCCATACACGAATCTGATCACCTCCAAACTAACGAAAGATGGAGACAAAATCTTACTCAGAGAGTTCTCTAAGTATGATGAGTGTCATAATCTCATTCAGAAAATCGCAGATGATGGCGAGAGTGGTGACGAAACAAATCTCTCAGGAGTTACACAAAGAACTCTCACAAACTACCTGTTGCGCCAAGAAGCTCCATTTTTGCATATGCCCGAGTGGATCGAGGAAAAATACTGGGAAGAAGGCAGGGAGAAGTCCTTAAAGAAAACTCATTTAATTTACGACCAGCTGGGCAATGTGGCACAAGAAGAGGTCTATGATGCCGATGGAGTCCTCGCCTATACCATCTACAAGCAGTATAACGAACGCGGAGACCTCCTCTCGGAAACTAACCGCCTGGGCCAGCAAGCTACCTACGCTTACGACCACAAGGGGCGATCTGCTAGCGCCATTAATTTCTCTCAAAGGCTGCATACGACCTTTTCTCGCGACACCAAAGGGCGCTTGCGTGGCAAGACAGAGAAAGGAGATGATGAAACTACGCACAGTTTTTCTTATCTCTACGATGCGCATGATCGCGTGATCCAAAAATCTGAGCCTTTCGCGGACACGACTCGCTACACGTACGATCCTCTGGTTAATCAGGTCATCCGCACCGACTCACCATCGATTGTTACGCATGACGGCTCAACTTCAGTCACAGCACTTGCAACATATGATGCATTTGGAAGAGAAGTTGCTAAAACAGATGCAAATGGCAACGTCACGACCTATCGCTACAATGCTTACGGATCCGTTGCCGAGATCACTTATCCTGATGGAAGTAGAGAACATTTCCGCTACTCAAAAAATGGAAAACTCGTTGAACAGATAGATCAAGAGGGGCTGACAATTCGGTACCGGAATGATGTATTGGGCCGACCTCTTTCTAAAACCTATCTCTCAGCAGATGGCCAAACCCTAGCTGAGGAGTTTTTTACCTACAGCGGCTTCGATCTGCTTACAAAAACGGATAAAGAAGGCAACTTGACACGCTTCTTCTACGATGGAGTTGGCAGAAAAATTCGCGAAGAGTTTTGTAGCAAAGTTGTCGACTATCGCTACGACTCTCTCGGGCAGCTTGCAACTATTTGCAAATACAACGGAGATAATACGCTGTTGATGCATTACAAACGCGATGCTGAAGGACGCGTGATCGAAGAGTCTACAACGGATGCTTCAGGACAATTGCTGACTAAAATAGTTTATGCCTATGACGAAGAGGGCAACCAGAGCTCAATTACACGCTACATTAACGGTAAGGAAGCCACTACCTCTTTTGTCTTCGACGCATTCAATAGACAAGTGCAGGAGCAAGACGCGCTTGGCCATGTCACTCAAACCATCTATCAAGAGGGCTATACCAATCAGTTAGGCCAAAATGTTCTCCAAATTGCAACTACCGATCCCCGCCACATTACTACGCTTGAGACACGCGATGCATATGGAAGAGCGGTCAAACAAGAGGTTTTAAATTCTCAAAATGCCACCATCGCTTGTCAGGAGATGCTTTACGATCTAAATGGCAATTTATCGCTTAAAAAAGATCAAGTTTACGAGAATACACTCTATAAAAACACCCAACTTACCAAATATAGCTACACGAACCGCAATCAGACAGCTTCTGTCACGCGCGGTTTTAACACCAAGAGCAGTCGAACGACGAGCTACGCTTATACGCCTGCCGGCAAACGAGAAAGCAAAGTTCTGCCCAATGGCATACGTCTCACATACGCCTATCATCCCTTGGGTTTCCTTCAACATCTCAACTCTTCGGATGGAACAATCCAGTTCATATTCCAACGCAACCGTTTAGGACAACTGCTTCTCGCCACAGATGAGGTTCAGAAGAGCTCCATCCAGCGAGAGCTTGACCCACACGGGAATATTGTAAAAGAGACCTTCCCAAGCGGCCTTACATTAGAAAAGACATATGATGCCTTTGACCGCCCACTGACGTTGAACCTGCCAGATCAAAGCGGCGTGCTCTTCACTTATAACCCACAGTTTCTAAAAAGCGCAGTCCGCACCTCTAGTTCCGGAGATGCTCTTTATACACATAGCTATGATTACTACGATCACGATGGTAACCTCGTTGCTGAAAGCCTGATTGGCGATCTCGGACAAGTCCGACATAGCACCGATCTCAAAGGCCAAAAGCTTGCCATCAGTAGTAACTACTTCTCTCAGCAGAATACCTTCGATCCCTGCGGTAACCTACTTAGCAGTCAGATCGATGCTAACAACCAGACCTATGCTTATGATGGCCTATCGCAGCTTACCACTGAGAACGGCGCTTCATATGCCTACGATTCGTTGTACAACCGTACCAAGAGAAATACCCACAACGAGCTAAATGAGCTGCTTGCCTTCGGAGAAGTTAACTATGCCTACGATCTGAACGGCAATCAGATCGTCAGAAGAAGCCCCACTGAAACAGTTAACTTCACCTACGACCCATTAAACCGCCTCATCAAAGCCAAAAACGATGAAGTCACAGTCGAGTTCACCTACGATCCACTCGATCGACGCCTCAGCAAAACCGTGCACACGCCCTCTTTCTGGAGTAAACGCAAAACCCAAGAACACTATCTGTACGACGGCGCACAAGAGCTAGGCGCCTTCACAGATACCAGATCGCCCATAAACCTGCGCATCCTCAGCCCAACCCATAAAGCACTTCCCTCGACCATCGCCGTCGAAATAGGCGGCCACACCTTCGCGCCCATCCTCGATTGCCAAGGCAGCATCCGTCGCCTCATCGACCTCTACTACAAATCCTGCACCCATACCTACAACTTCACCGCCTTCGGCGAAGATACAAACCCCCAAACCGAAACCTACTTCAACCCCTGGCGCTACGCCTCCAAACGCTTCGACCACGAACTCAACCTCATCTACTTCGGCAAACGCTACTATGACCCCTCCAACGCCCGCTGGCTCACCACCGACCCCGCCGGCCCCCTCGACAGCACCAACCTCTACCAATACCTCCTCAACAACCCCTTCCACTACACCGACCCCGACGGCCAATTTATTCTTGAGATTTCTCTTTTAGCCCTATCTTGGAAAGTGCTTGCCACTGCAGTTGCTACTCTCTATGTGGGCTACCAGGTCAACCACTACTTAGACACACACTCACAAAACGCCGCCAATCAAGCAATCCACGAAATGGTCCAAAACCTCTGCGGCGTGGTCCCCAAGGCTTTCGTTCAAGCAAAAAAGAATGCCAAGGTATATGCACCAGATAGACCATTGCCTATGACAGAGGACGGAGTCCCCATCCCTGATACGGATGACTCTCATACACAACTTGGAACAAAAGACAGCAAAAGAAGACCTGGAGAGAAATATCCTCAAGCTAGAGAATTTGATAAAAATGGAAAGCCAGTAAAGACTATCGATTTTACCGACCATGGGGAACCCCATATTCATCCAAATCCTCATGAACATCTTTACGAGCCTAACCCTACTGGAGGAACTCCTCAAAGAGGGGATCCAAAACCATTAGAAAATTGGAACTATTAATGTTTAATCCCAAATACCGAGTCTTGCTAATGAGCAAATGTTTTCCTCGAGATAAAGTTGTTTGTCTCGGAACTCAATTAATTTCAATTATTGATTCTATTAAGGGTTTCTTGCCGCAACATATATGGTATGGAGCTGATATTGAGGCAGTAGGGAAAGGTGCTAAGAAATACAATCTACAAAACATTCAACCGAATGTGATCGGAAACGATTTAGAGTTTATTAAATATTGCTCTGAAATCGAACAATTCATATGGGGAGTGTTCTTCTGTATTGATAACGATTTGTTTCCTCAAGATATCCAGAATATCGAATTAGAAACGGAAGATAAATCATTTCGTCCAATAGCCTGTGAAGGAGTTTTAATAGAGATTAGAACGTTTGATACGACTTATTTTGGAATATACTCAGATGATATTGAATTAATGAATAAATTGTCGGGAATATACAATATTGAGATTGAAGAAAATAAAAATCTTTAGATGAAAAAAGAAAATATTCTCAAACATACATTAGACTTTCTCGTTAGGAAAAAAATGTATAACTTGAAGTTAGGCTACGGGAGCTTTTTAACGATGGATTTTGGTCGACAAATACAAGTCATAACAAGAACAAAGAGAGGTGAGAAACTTTCTACGCGTGGTGAATGGCATATATGGATTTATATGTGTTCTTGGCGGATAGACAAAAATAAAACACCGCTTGTTGGATCCAATGACTCTAGAGAAAAAATAGAGCTTGCTTTACAGAAAGCAAATAACAAAAAGCTTCTCAAGTATGAAATTCTAAACGACTCCTTGGATGCGATTTTTCATTTCGAAAATAAAGTCACGCTGTCTCTTTTTAATACCAATACTGAAGAGGGCGAACACTGGCTGCTTTTCACTCCTGACAAGAATGTTCTAACAATCGGACCCTCAAATTCAATATCCTATGGACCATCTTCGTAATTTCTGCGTGTTTTTTAGAATTATTCTCTTTGTTCTGTGCCTTTCTCCGCTTCATTTGATGGGAGCGGTCATAGATCAAAATACACAGCATTCAAAAGGCGCAACGCCCTCATGGGTAAAACCACAATCTTCTCTTCGAGACTATTGGGCTTTGACAAATGATATCAAACGTGAAGCTCCTAATAAAATTACGGTTGCTAATCAGCCAAACTCGATCAAAAAATCTGGATTGCCGCTTTTTTGCTTAGTCGCAGGGCTTGCCACATGGCCGATACCTTATTTGCTCTCCAGAAAAAGACGATCCACTCAAGATCTGCTGAGTTTTCATCTTGATAAGTTTCGAAGGTTTTATTCTGTAATCTCCATTATAAGCGTCGTCATTGTAAGCGATAGCGCCACAAATGCGGCATTTGCAGCAGCAGGAGTTATGGTATTCGCAGCTATGATTTGTAATCGTATTGTTTCGAAAAGATCTGTTAAAATTCCTTGGTTTTTGCAAAGCTTGATTGTTTTACAAGCATGCTGGCTGTTTTATCTTATTTTCACTGCGTCTGGTAGCGAGCTCTTCGAACGGATTTTAGCTTTTCTTACATGCTGTCTTTATCTAGGCTCTTGCCTGCTTATTCTGAAGAAAGTTAGTTTCTTATTGCGCGAAGAGAAGAAAGCTGCTAATTCTGCCGGTTAAGCAACTATCAAGTCTGTCCTGCGAACTCTTTAAATGCATCCGAACGTTTTAAGCGAGATTTCTCTGCAGTTCTAAGAAAAAACGATTTCATGAAAGGAGTTAAAAAGCTAATGATGCATACTTTTAAAGTGATCCGCGTTTTTTCAGGCGAGATTTCTTGAAAAATACACATAGATTCTTGCGTAAAAAACACCACTTTTACTGAGAGCTTGCACTCTTGATAGGACTTGACTTCAGTTACCAAAATTCTCGCCTGAGCACATTTGTTTTTGACTTTTGCCTTAATTTCGGCTCCTGCCCTTAAACCTCCCACAAGTTCGAAGGACTCAAAACGATCTTCCCATTTTGACCAGTTAGTTGGATCCGTGTAGAAATTCCAGGCTTTTTGCAGAGGAAGATCTACATCCATCGAATCTTCGTACAACCAAGTGAACATAAGCCCCCATAATTGATTATTTCCTAGCCTTCAGTTCGATATCGGAATGAGTTTTATAGGTTTAGCAAAATTTGTAGCAATCGCTTTTTTTTCATCTCCTTTACACACTTATCGGCCCGATATTGCAAAAGCGACTTTTCATTCAAATAAAGGACACCCTTTCCAGCAGCACAGCAGCTAACATTACCCGCAACTGGGGACATTTCGCAGCAGTCAACGCCTGGAACGGCCCCCGTCCGCAACAGCCGCGGTATTGTCATACAAAAAGACAGCGTTTCCACCTCCACGCCCCTTTCCGCCTTCCCCATCGAGGTCACACAGACAATCCAAAACGCAATCAGAATCTACAGCCACATCCATCCCGCCCCCACCAGCCCCCGAACCCAACCACGCTCAGAAGAGCCATCCTCATATCCGGACTGGCCCTGCTCGCCCTTAAATACTTCACAGCAGCCAAGCAGACCGTCCCCCAAGCTAACCCTCCTTGGATTACTTCAGCCACGGTTCGTCGGCTACCTCCTGAGCTCCAAGGAAATCATAACGACAACCCAAAGCCCCCACATCCCATCCCGCTGCCTCCCATCCTCAAGCGCAATCTCAATGTCAGGGGAAGGTGGCAGGGGAAGCTTTTCAAATTCCAGTTCATTTGTTTCTTTACTAACATTGTTCTTGAGACATAGACGTGCTTCTGAATTGCCGGATTGTTTTATGCTTAGGTTTTTGTTGTATTAAATTTTAAATGAAAACATAAATTATTACATGAAGATTTACAAAAAATAAGGAGGTGGTTAAAGTCGTTCGAAAATGCTAATTTCAGTATGACTAATCGACTCTCTCCCCAGTTCCGAATTTACAGTATGCACAAGTCTCGGTTGAATTTTTCCAGGGCTTGTCTGGTGGCCAAGTGGTTGAAGAAATAAAAAAGCTGGAATTTCCGCAGATTTTTTTGTGGTACATAGGAATTTCAGGACTAAAGCAAGGAGGCGTCGATTTCTATAGAGACTTTATAATATCCCCTCTTATGGAGGCTCAAAATCATTCCGCATTCTGGTTGGTTGATCTCACTGCATGGGGAGCATTAAGAAGAAGTCAAAACTCCATTACACAATTCAGCAGTCTGTGTGAGAATATTGATGGTTTTTCAATCAATGGGATAAAGGTTGTTAAGACATCTGATATCTTTGCTCGAATGAAAAATATTACAGATCCAATCGTTTTGAAATATTTCAGGCGAGCTATGAAAAGAGCATTTATAAAAGCATCAAGCGAAGATGTTCCTCTCACAAATATCACAATTCGTTCGATTTTCGGTGACGATTGTCCTATTTTAGAGGATCTTTATGATTGTGATGCGAGTAGATGTTATTCAATACTTCAATATCTAGAGGCTTGCCTATTAATAGAAAAAATCGTATTACAATCTGCCCAAAAAGAAATACAAATTGTTTTTGCGCTTCCTAATGATGAAATTAAATATTATAAAGATCGTGAAGGTTCGTTTCAAAAAGATGTTGAGTTTTTAATAAATCAAGCTTTGTGTTGTGACGGTCTAATAATTAATGTGAAGTTCCTGTGCTTTAGATACGGAGATAATAAAAGTCATAGACCTTACAATGCTCCAGGAAATGTACTTAAAAAAAATCGATTAAAACGAAATAATATAACTAACCAATAAACCGATGCTTTTGAGAAATAACAACACTAAACAGTCTGCATCATTCACCGATTTCGAAATATGCGATAGCGAGAGACCCTCAGTGAATTATGATCGGGGAATTGCTCAGTTCAGAAGTGAAGTGTCTAAGTTAGTGTCTGAAAGAGCGTTTAGGCAGTGAGTTAGTTGTGGAGATGTATGTGGTGAAGTGCGCATAGGTTAAATTTTCAAGAAAAAGATGTGTTAGAGGCAAATATAGCCAAAAGGAGAATAATCATGAGTCTTAAAGCAAAACATGAGTGGGAAGCTGAAAAGTATCATTTAAATTCTGGTGTACAGAGGGAGGCTGCTACTCATTTACTTAAATTACTTCAATTGAGTGGTAATGAAAAAATATTAGATGTGGGGTGTGGTGATGGTAAGATAACTGCTGCAATAGCAGCTGAATTGACTAATGGACAAATAATTGGTTCAGACGTTTCACCAGAAATGATTCAATTTGCTAATGAAAAATTCCTGCCTTCAGCAAAAAAAAATCTGAGTTTTGTTCTTTTAGATGCTCAAGATATAAATTATGTTGATTCATTTGATCTCGTGTTTTCTTCATTTGCTCTCCAGTGGGTATTAAATATCGAATTGGTTGCTAAGAAAATACATGCAAGTCTACGCCAAAATGGGCGTATTGGATTTACCATACCTTTGAGCATTTCTGATGAGTTAGAGGAATCCCTTGCTTTTCTTCTCAAGAAACCTCAGTGGGCGCCGTATTTTGAGGGATTCCAACTTAACTACTTTCTCAGAGATGAGAATTATTATAGTCATTTACTATCAAAATTCGGGTTCAAGAAAACTCATTTTGAAGTTGTAGAGCAGAAATGGATATTTCCATCTCGGGGAGACTTTGAACAATATACCTTAAATTGGCTTCCTCACTTAAATGCTCTTCCAGAGCACCTTCATGAGCAATTTTTTTACCAGCTTATGGATAGATATGTTGAACTTACTCCTGTTTCTAAAAGTGGAAGCTTAGACTTTGTGTTCGATCGAATAGATATTATCGCACAGAAAGCCTCCGCCTGCCAATCCATATAACAGCTATCAGAGAAACAATGGCGGTTCCAAGTATGTACCAGCAAAAGTCAGCTTGGTTACCTGTTCGCTGAAGTAAGTATAATGAAATTGCTGGTGTGAAACCACCGATGATGCCGTCTGTTATATTAAAAGAAAGGCCAATTCCGGTATAGCGGACTCGAGCAGGGAACAGGTCTGCAAAAACATATCCCAAAAGTGCGGTGATACATGTTGTCGGGATAATGTATATAATTCCGACAATCAGAATCCCAATCATGTTGTGATTTTTCACAAAAAAATACAATGGATATAAAAGAACTATAATCAATGCAATGGATGCAATTAAAAGATTCATATTATTTATCTTATCGCCAAGTTTTCCTATAAAGGGCAGTAAACATGTTGATAGTGTCAAAAACAGCAACATGATGATAACGTTTTGTGAAAAACTTAAGCCAAGTGCTGGACCTAAATATGCAGGAATATATGTTGCAAGAAGATAAAAGGTTGAAGCGCTGACTGCGCCAAAACCTGTTGCTAGAAGAATTTGTTTTTTATATTCCCTAATGACCTGGACAGTGGTTTCTTTCTTGAGATCGGAATGATTATGCATGCTTTTAAATATTGGTGTTTCATGTAATGATTTTCGTAAATAAATGCCTAACAAACCTACTACTCCCGCTGAACAGAAAGAAATCCTCCATCCCCATGTTATCATAAACTCATGAGATGTTAAGCCATGCATTATTACTACTTCTAAAAGAGCAACTATCGCTCCTATTTGGTTACCTACCCCAGACCAACTCGTCATAAAACGACGATTTTTCTGTTTTGCAAGTTGATTAGAAAATTCATATAAATAGCACATTGCTCCAGGTACTTCTCCCGCAGTAGGGATTGCTTGAATTAATCTCAATGCGACTAAAAGCCAAGGAGCATATGTTCCAACCTGAGAACAAGTAGGCAAGCAACCCATTGCAAAAGTTGGGAATATGATAACGATAATTGACCAAATAAATGCTTTTCTTCGTCCAAATGTGTCTCCAAAATATCCCCAGAGAATTGCGCCAAAAGGACGAATCAATAGAGCTGAACCAAAAATTAAAAATATATTAATTAAATTGGTCATTGGAGAACTTGAGCAATAAAATATTTCTACAAGAAGAGTAGACATATACGCATATGAGTAAATGTCAAACCACTCAAGCATAGTGCCAAACGTGACAACCTTTATTACATGCTTTTGTTCTTTAGTTAAATGAGTAGCAGTCATTTTTTCTTAAATCCTCATTGCATACAATCGTTGTTATAATTCTCCCCTTGGGGAAAAAAGCATACCGTGCAAATGAGCTAGTTTGTGTTTCGGAAGGTTACTTCTAGGCAGAACCAAGCAATCTTGTACTCCAAAAGCATCTATAACTGACTTCTAGCACATAGGCATAGTTAAATCAACATGCTAAGAAGGAGAAAGGTGCGAGAAATAGAAGAAAATCCACAATGAGCGCTGGGCCTTTTCACCAAGCGAGAGCGTGCCAGCAAGAAGAGGAAGAGAATACTGTCACCTGTCAGTTTGAGTGATTGCGAATAGTCAATTGTCGCGAAGTTCGCCTTATTGAATAGTTCATTTCATCAGCTGTAGGAGAGTTAGCTCTAAGAAGTCTCCATTTTCGTAGCGCTGAGAGATGTATTTGCGTTGTTGTTTGTACTTGCGCTTGAGAGAGATTGTTTGCTCATTTTTGCGGTCAGCTGCGAAGTTTGGAAGAGACATCAGTAGTAGACTCGAAGGGTAATCGTCCTCGAATGACTGAAGACGGGCATTGATCTCTTCGATCTCCTTGTAGAAATTTGAGCTATTCAATGAATGTCGTCTAATCAGCTTTTCTAAATCCTCCCTTCTTTGGAAAAGATGAGCATTAATCCGACCATAACCAAATAAGATGCCCTTAAGCTCGTGATAGTTCTTAAGGGCGGCCTTAGGGTTCTCTAACTTTTAAGCGGTGGAGTGCAGCTCCAAGGCTGTTGTGCCCTGGAGCTGCGGAACCAAAGCTTAGAATCGATATCCTAGTAGCAGGCGTCCGCCGAAAATGTTCAAGTTGTCCTTGGTGCTCAGCTTGAGAAAATAGGGTTCGAGTTGAATGTCCCATTGTTTTGTAGCGCCGAGATGCCAAGTTAACGGCAGATCAATTTCGTATCCCCAGCTGTTCGCAAGAGAGCCCTTTCTGTCCAAGACAGGGCTTTCAAATTTGATTCTCCCGCTAAAGCTGCGCATGCCTTTTAAGATGAGTCCAAGATCAAAGGATGGGCGAATAGTGAAGAACGTACGCATTCCTAGAGCATAGTAGCCCCAAGATGAAGTCAAGCGTGTGCTATTTGGAATATAGATCTCTTCAACAGACCAGCTTGAAGTGGAACGGGAATAATATCCTCCGAGTCCTAAGAATGGGGTTATCAAGGATCTTGATCCTGCTTGGAAGTTGTAGCCTAAACGGGCCTCCGTGTGAGCGAATCTTGTTCTGGATTTGTATTTCATCGAATAATCGATATAAGGAATATTGTGTCCAGAATATGGATCAAAGCTGTAATACTCGATATGGCCTCGCTCTCTTCCGAACGCGTAGAGACCATCAACACCAGCATAAATGGCTTTTGGTTTGAGATAATCGTATCCTGCTTTCACTCCTCCCAAAAATCCGTGTAATTTCACTTTGGTCTGTGCTTCATTGATATGATCGCGCATGTAAAAGAGATCTGGCCCAATGTAAAATCTATGAGGATTTTGGCGGGGTTCTGAGAGATTTTCCGCTGTATCGGCATGCGCCATTGAATAGAACATTGTGCATGTCATGCTAAGGATCGCAGTCTTTGTCATTCGCATATTCACTCCAGGTTAGGGTTCAGTTAAAAAGCTGAATTCTAATACTTAATTAACGATTAAGAAAACTAAATTAAAATATACTTATAAATTCAAAAGTTAAATTAACAAAATTATCTTTTGTTTTGTGATTACTTAAGTGCCGCTGTGACTGCTGTGTTTCAGAGGATAACGGGGATTATTTCGATAAGTGTAGAATTTTCCCCACCGTCTACGCAGTGAAGCAGAGCTAAGAACAGAGTTTCTCGAGGGCGGTTTCTAAGAAGGGGTCATTTTCATAGGCTTTAGTTATTTTCTTGCGCTGATCTTGGTAGGCTTTGAGAAGAGCTGCGGTTTCAGGATGATGAGGGTCGGAGACGAATGCAGGGAAGGAAGTGAAAGATAAGCGATGGTTATTGGGCGGATTAGGGGGTTGGAGCTTTTCGTCTGCGGAAGTTAGCGACTCTTCAATCAAGTCGAGTCTTTTTGGGATATACTGATTATCATCGATCTGATGTTCGATCAACTCTCTTTGGTAGAAAAGCCAGGAATTGTGCTTGCCGTATCCGAGGATAATTCCTAGTAAACCGGTGTGGCTGTTTAATATTTCGTCCAGGGATTTGTTTTCGTGGATAATGCGAAAGGGAATTGTTGTGAAATGATTTTGAAAGAGAGCGTGGGATCTAAATCGGTTTCCATGTATAGTCTTCGCGTTTCACGATAGAATACAAGTGTTTAAGGATGTTTATGGCGGCGGAAATTGGAGCTTGTGATTTTTTTGGGCCTAAACCACTGGTAGCAATGGGCGCTGCTGCGATTGCAAGTGGAGGCGTCGCAGCTATCATGGTTTCAGAGATCTCTTTTGTTGGAGGGGTGATTTTTGGAGGGGTTTTTCAGGCCGTTACACTGATTGTAGCTGGTGGTGTTGGATGGTGCTGTAGATCTTGTCATATAGATCTTGCACAAGATGATTTTTTGAGTAGGGTTATTCGCACTGTTGTTTTTGCACTAGCAGTAATTGCTGGAATTGCTGCTGCAGTTGAAATAACGACCTTAGCGGGATATGTAGTAACCTATGATAGTGGCCTTGGATTAGCTGCTGCCACATTCGCTGTAGGAATTGTTTTTCATACTATATTGGGATGCTACTTTCTAGCCAATATGGGCTATTATGTGGAGCGAGCAGAGAGAATGCGAGGGCGTTAGTATTTTTTAAGTAACAAGCTGCAGAGCTTCTAGTCGCTTTTCGAATTTAGTATAGTCAACTTCTTATACAAGGATTTTTATGGTAGCAAGAGCTCTAGGAGAAGCATGCGATGTTATTGGACCAAAGCCTCTATTGGCTTTGGGTGGAGCTGTGATTGCTAGCGGTGGGATTGCCGCTATCACGGTCTCAGAAGTCGCTTTTGTTGGAGGAGTGATTTTTGGCGGGGCTTTCCAAGCTGTTACATTAATTTCGATTGTTAGTGTGGAATGGTGTTTTAGATCTTGCCATTTAGACCTAATGGGAGATGATTTTTTGACTCGAACTTTTATAATTACTTATAGGGTTCTTTCATTAATAGCAGGAATTGCAGTGGCAGCAGAAATAACGACTTGGGCTGGATATGCAGTAACCTTATACACTGGCCTTGGATTAGCGGCTGCCACCTTTGTGTTAGAATGTATTTTTTTCAGATTGTTTGAAATCTACTGGTTTTGCTGCACTAATCCTTACATTAATTTTTACGCTCAGGAAAATGTTTTGAGAGATGCAAGGGCTCCTCAGCATTAAGTGAGCTCTGTGAATTTTATAGACCCATTACTGCTGGTTGCGCATTGATTACAAGCAGGGGTATAGCTGTGTGGAGAAGCTGAGAGGGGCTCTATCGGAGGATGGGGAAGAAGCCGGAAACGGGGGTGCGGTCGCCTAGTGTGCTCCCTAGGCCTGTATCTACTTTGCAGGTCAGGCCTCGGATGTCGATAATCATTATAAAGTCGGCTACATCGGTAATGGTAACATCTAGTCGTTTCAGGTTTGTGCACTTTTTCGGATCGATGACCTGAATCCCAGATCCACAATAAGAGGTAAGAAGTTCTAGATTTGGTAGATCTAGGTCTGAGAAATTAAATCCGAAGCCACGATGAAATTCTCTTTCTTTGTCAAATGGAAGATAAGAGACAACCAGCATTTGTATTGATCTTATGGAGATGGGGAGTTCGGGCAGTGGCAAGGGGTAACGCTTCTCGCCACGCGTCTCTCTTCTATCCGCGCGAAGTCTTTCAACCGCCAGCTGTGTAACCAGAAGCTCAACGCAAGTTTGATTGTTTTCGAGTGGGGCTTCACCGAGGCAGCTAGTAATGAGATTGGTAACTTTTAGAATATCGAGCCTGGGAAATGCTACTGGCGAGGCGGGTTTTGTAACAGCTGTTAACGACATAAAAACTCTTTTAAAAATTAATTAGTTGCAAATATTATAACACAATTTATTTTGGGATGGCAATAACGGCTATTGTATTGTAAGATACCGATAATCAAACGCTTATAATTTAAGAGTTTAAATTATAAGCGTTTGTGAGTGGAGGTTAGGTGGTAGCGACAGGTTGTCTTGTTTGTAAACCTTGCTCGACCAAGCTATTAATATTTATTATTCGACTATCTGCTGCTTGAGCAGTTCGTTGTATATTACGTGCAATTCCTTGTCCTGCAGCTGGGAGTCCGTGTATGACCGATGTAGTTAAAGAGGTTAATTGACCCTGCAAAGCCAAAGTTGTGGTTCGGATAGTCTGTAACCGCTGTTGTTCTTGTGCCATGTCACTTCTTGTTTGGTTTAGAGTCGCATTTGCTGCTTGCAACATTTGTATAGAGGTCTGTATTTCTCCGCGAATTCTTTCGAATTCCGTATGTCGGTCTCTTAATGCTTGATCTCCATTTATGATCAGCGTATTGAGTTGCGTGTTATATTCACCGAGTGTAGTAATATTACCGTTGAGGTTGGTAATTTCGCCTCTTAATTCATCGATTGTCGCTCGAAATCTTGCGTTTTCTGCAGTTAAATTAGCAACCTCTCCTGCTAAGTTAGCAGCCTGTCCTTCAGCTCGGCCAACTGCGGTTTCAAGCCGTTGGGTAGGGGTGTTTCCAAATAGGCTCCAGCCTCCAAATACCCAAGATAGAGCGCAACCGACTGGGCCTTCTAGCACATAAGCAACAAGGCCGCCTACACAACCAAATGCACCCCAACTTATACTTGTACAATCTGTGTTCATCGGAGGTAGGGCTGCTATGAGTGGTAAACAGCACTCTTGCTGAGCGATAATTTTTGGATCGTTTAACATGGCTTGCATTGAAGCAATACTATCCTGCTGTTTATGTTCTGCTTCACATCTTGATGCAGGCGCGGGTGCTGCTGATGGCGATTCTCCAGCACAAATTGGGGGACGAGCGGAAACGGGAATCATATTGGCCTCCTAAGGTTAATAAATACCCGGAGGTATTATTAAATCTTTAAAGGATATTATTCAAATCTTTAATGCAGACGTGGACGAACTAAGAAGTTCTGGTGGCAGTGAAGACTTGGCCCATGCGGAAGAAGAAGTCGAAGCATTCTTGGGCAGAGTTGAGTTGGGCGACGTTCACCCATAGCTTGCTGCCGAATTTCTCATTCCAGATGAGGCAGAGCTCTTTGAAGGTGGGAGGGAACTTGCCATCAAAGGCCCACGATAGGAAGAGGGGGATCTCTTCTTCGAAAATGCCAGCCTGCATGAGTGCTTTTCTAAGCAGGGTGGGGATTGGTTGTGGAGTAGGAGAGCTCTTCGCTTCAACTTTGATTTGCGAAGCAGTTTGAGAGGGTTTTGTAACCATACAATCTCGAAGTTTTCACTTTGAAAATTCAGACAATAACGCGTTGTATTGCGAAAATAAAGAGAAACAAATTCTTGATGCAATTGAATAATTTAATTCGTGCGAAATAAAAACAAATTGAGAAATAAGAAGAGGGTGTTATTAACAACACCCTCAGGCTGATTACTGTTGTGTTAGCGCTCGCCAAATTCTGGCAAAGCAGTTGTAGACAAAGTTGTAAAACTGGTGAAGATACTCACCAGCGAACCTCGCAGTTTTCCACCAACACGATTCTGATCTTTGTTCTAGAACATCGATGTCTCGTGCTAATCGACCAATGCCAGCATCGAGCTGCTGAGCTTGCTGCTCGAATGCGACATGTCTTGTTTCTAGCTCATGCGCTGCGCTGATCAAGGTATCAAGTCTTTGATGCAAGTTTTTCAATGTAGCTTCATCGAGTTTAGGAAAGGTTGCTAGTGTTTCACCATTACCAACTTGACTAATTGGTGTCTCTGCAACAGGTCCTGGGTTTAGTGTGACACTCATGTGATTTCTCCTTTTATGCTTTGCGTTCTACAGGTTCAGGAACCAATGGCAGCGCAGGAAGTGGTGCTTCTACTGGATCTGGCCGAGCCACTAAATTAAGCTGTCTGAGATCTAGACCAGCATCTGCATATAATTCCATCGTTTGTCCTCCGCAACCGCGAGGTATGAGCGTAAGAGCCAATTCTCCGGAGGTCAATGCCATCATGTTTTGGACACGCTGAGTTTGAATTCCAAGTTTCTCAACTGTTCTGTCCAAAAGCTGCTGTCTCCTCACATCACGCAGTGTCAAGTGCAGAATCGCGCTTTCCATGTGTTTTATTTTTCTTATCAAAGATGCTCCATCAGTTGGCGTGCCGCCGAGCGCTCCCAAATCCTCTGCAGATGCAATACCAATGCTTCTAAGAGCGAGGGCCATGTCTCTTATAGCAGGGACAGGTTGAAAGTCGCGCTCTGAAAGTTCCCCGCGGCAATTAGGGCAGGCGATTGCGCGTCTTTCCGCATCTGCAACACGTCCTAGCATTTCTCTAAGTCTTGCTTCAGAATGTAGGTGTCCGCACTTAGTCAATACTGCATCTGCTGGAATAGTTAGATCTACTGACTCTGTTATTTCCTCGAGGGACCTTGAGACTACACTTTGATAGGAAAACAACGCTTCGTTTCTTTCTGTTGCGCTAGCTGCTGCTGCCATATTTGCTCCTAAAATTTAAAGTTGAAATAAACTGTAATTCTAACCAGTATATCACAAAATATATTTCTAAAAATGTACTTTGTGATTTCCAAGCTTCTAAATCATAGTCAAAATTAATCACAATCCAGAATAATTATTTTAATTTTGTGGATTATTATTTTTAAAACTAAATAATCATTAACGATTGTAACAAATTCAATCTTGAGTTTAGGATCCGTCCCCGTTCCAAAATGCCAAACAAAGGAGTATTTATGGCATCCGTTACTTCTAGACCGTCTGTATCATCTGCAAACCCAGCTACTGGCATGTTACAACCAGTGATAGATCAGTGTGGACATGTTTACGAACTTAGTGCGTTGGAAAAGATGGAAAGTGAAGCTATGCAGTCAGGAAGAGGAGTGCTTAAGTGTCCCCGTTCAGGAAGACCCATCGATATGAAAGCTCTTACGAAACCTTACAATGCTGCAGAAGTTGATCCGATGGCTCGATTACTTGCTCTAATGACCGATATGAACGGGCGATTGCGAACAATGGAAATTAATCAAAGGATTACACGACGTCAAATCCATAACCTTCAAAACATTGGCCTTCGTGGACAACTAGCGATTACTTTGCTTTGCTATTCACAGGATTCATATTTGAATGAGGGAGTTGATGTAGAAGAGATCGCAAGGGGAGTTGATGAAGAAGCAGCAGCACGAGCGCGTCTTGAAGCTTCTTCTGCTCAAAGTCCTGCAGAGCCTGTTCAGCAGCAGGCAGCAATTTCTCCTGATCGTTATGCAGTCCCAGAAAGAGGAGAAGAAGAACCAGGAGCTGTAAGAGAAGATGATCAATACGCGAGGAGATTTTAATGAGCATACGTACAGAATTCGCAAGACAACCCATAGTCACAGATTTCACCGTTAACGGTGAGAATTATATCCGGGTAGAAAGACGAGATAGCTCTGGAGAAGTAGTCCAGAGCCTCACTTTTAATCCAGATAAGCTCTCACCTGAAGAAAAGCGTGCCTATGAACTTGGTCGGATTTATACGGAATTAGTTTCTATGGATGAACGGATTACACGCATGTGCAGCATAGCTCGTCATGAGGCAGCGCCTCCTTTGCCGCCCCAGAATCCCCAAAGAGAGTTCTGGAGCACCATTGGAGGATGCCTTGGCAGTCTCGTTGCAGGTATCTGGAACGCGATACAGGCAGCCTTGGCTTGCATCGCGAGATGCTTTGGAATCAATCGAGAAGCGTAGTCTGAGACTCATCTTTTTATAGCCTATGCTTGGCTAGCCCAAGCATGGGCTTTTTTCAACAATTTTGAAAGTTCTTATTGATACAAAAATTAATTGAAGCCACAATTAATAATTTAAATTTGCCAGTTTGCATTAATAGATTTAATTACAATCGCGTCTATATTAACTGTGCTGTATAATCGATGTCTTAATATAGTTGATAACATTATGGTTATAGATATTTCCAATTCGCGACGCCAGATCTTGGCGGACGGCAGCCGCTATAATCCGATGGTAGAGATATGCACGTATCTCGACGATACGAGGCTATCAGAAGTTAGCCATGATTTCCGACGTAGCAATAGAGTAGCGATGGTTGTAGCCTGCAAGCGACTGCTTAACCTTGCAACTACAGAAACTTCTGATCTTCCTCCTGAAGAATTAAGAGCGGCTGTGACCGCTGTGTTTCAGAGAGTATCGGGGATCATTTCGGAAATACCTACAATGAATCAGGCTATTGTGGATCTCGATATAGATAAAAACGAATTAACACGAGTTGATCGTTGGAGAAGACTATCTTCTCAAATCCAAGAAAGTCTGAGAGATGAAGGTGCCGATTCAGATGAACGTCTCTGGGCTCATCTACTGAAATCTTTACAGGTAATCGATGGCGTTTTGGTTGATTATCTCGATAGAAGGAACTTGATTGAAGTTGATCCCATCGATACTGTACTTAGAGCTATGTATGAACAACGCGATTTACGAGAGATTTTTAGGCGGTTAAATGATTCTCTTCGAGATGGTCTTGCTCCCTTTAGTGTGTCCTCTCGGTTTAAGACAGTTGCTTTTTTTGGAGGAAACCGACCTTTAGATTATAGAAATCCCGATGAAGTTACGAGTTGCCTGGCTGCGCTCAGACAGAATCAGCGCACAGTCACTGCTTTGAGTCCTGAAAGTGGAGTGAGATTTAATGTTCTTCAAGTGCGACATAAATACAACTTTTCACCAGTTCGTTTTCTGCAGCAAGAGCAGGCTGCCCTTGAGGGAGAAACAATCATAGATCAGGGTTATATCCCGCTATGGAGATCAATTTCCCGTGAGTTTCAAAATCTAGGAATCGATATAGGCCCCAATCCTCCTAGATCGCCTGCTCAAGTCAAAGAATGGTTGTACCGAGAGGAAAATAGTGTACATCTTCAAAGAATAGAACGCCTAAGAATTTATAAGATTCTCGAAGAGGTCCAAATTCCTGCGGGCATTGAAACACTTCCTAACCTTCGAGAACTCTCCGTTGACTCAATACCAGGAGGAGAAAGACACAATCTTAACTCTCTCCCGCTCGAAATCGCAAATCTAACACGCCTTGAGAAACTTGAACTTAGAGTATGCAGTTTTAGGCACGTACCAGAGATTGTCCAGAGAATTCCTTCCTTGAGAGAGCTAGATTTGCGATATAATCAGATCGAGGAGATTCCTCATTTTTTGGCTACTCTTCCCCACCTGAGGGTGAATATAAGTAATCCGATTCGGGCTCTACAGACTGTGATCAATCCGGTTCAGGCTGTACCGGTTGTGAATATACCGAGGGTAATTCATGAACAAGTGAGGCAATTGCCTTTTCGAAGTTGGTTCGAAGAAAATATTCGAGTCCCTTATGCCCCGTGGAGCATAGATTTTGGATCAGGGCTCTTTGAGAGCGTGAAATGGGGAATATATGCCACGTTTTCTCTCTGCTATAATACACTAGCCTTCTTCCTAAACGGGGTGCTTTTAGGAATTGTTGAGCCAATCACGCGCCTCATTAGAAGATGCCTAGGCTATGCTGATATGGTTGATGTCGGGCTTGCGTAAGCTGAAGTTCGCATAAAGCAAAAGGACCTACCTGATCCAGGTAGGTCCTTTTTTATAGACGATTGGAGGATGGGGCTTAGTTGACTCCGTAGCCCTTGCCCTTGACTAATGTTTTGAATAGAGCATCGAAATCGGCGTTTGGATCGGGTTTTACGCCAATTGCTTTAGGCAAAGTATTTTTGCTCAAAAGATCATACAGTTGATCGAAGAGCTCAAAGCTTTGCTTACTCACGCGAGGGGCGCTTTTAATGGCATTTATCAGTCTTCCTGCTTCTGCTGCATTTGCACCATTGAGGCCTATCTTTTGCGCAAATCCTCCGATCGCTTCAGGCGTCAGAGTAGCGTCTTGTAGAGCTTCAACGAAGTTACCTCTGCATCCAATGCTTCCCATCGCTCCAGTCCATTTTAGACCACCTTTCATCTCTTTCAGAGAGTCTCTTAAACTTGCTGAAGCGAGTATCATCTCAAACTGTTTAAGAGGATGAGGCTGTCTTTCGGGGTGCTTAGTGTCTTTTATATATCTTTCTGTAGCTTCAAACCAACCCTTGTATCCACCGAGAGAAAAGAGTCCTGTATTCGCAGTTTTCGTAAGCATTGCAATGATCAATCTGCGGCTGTCTTCTGTTCCAGCTGGCAGAGCTTCGTATGCAGCTAAAGGATCTATGCCTGCAGGTGCTGCTTCGGCAACAACAACAGCTGGGACAACGACTACTTCTGGTATCTGTTCGGCAAGTGAGAGAGCGGGTGCAGCGAGCGGAGAGAGAGCTTGTGCTACTGGAGCAGAAGCTTCTGCAGGTTCAACTTTGACTTGGAGAGCAGCTGGCTCAGAAGGAATTACGGGAGCAGGAGTTTGTGCGCTGCCCCAAAATCTATTGTATGCCCAGCGTGCTGTAAACACGGCGCCAGCGCCTGCAGCAGTTGCGAGAAGCGTGCCACCTAAGGCTGCTCCGGCGAGGCCACCCGCGCCAACATAAGCGATTTTTTTAGTCACTTCCCACGCTGTGTTGCCACCGCTTTCTGATGCACAGGCAGTTTCGACGCAGCTTGTAAGACAATTTGAATCTTGGTATTCGTCGGCATCTTCGTCGCGTGCTAAGCCCACGGATAGCGCGATACTTGGCACTTCTTCTTCAGAAGTGTCTTCTTTAATTTTTTTGAGTATTTCAACATGTCGACTTTTGAGCTCAGCGATCTCTTTCTGGAAGATTCTGCGTTTGCAAGCATAAATGAAGTCTGTGACTTTTTTCACAGCGTTACATGCCCAATCTCCGATTTTCTTTGCGGTGGCCAATACTCTATCATCGTATCTCGATTCACCAAGTAGAGAAGGATCATACCAGCGGATCTTTGCTTCTAAAGCAGTAAGCTCGCCCTCGCTATCATGAGCAATTCTAGCGCAAGCGTAACTAGCTGACCTATCAAGGCCCTGTACTTTTTGAGTTTGTGATGATGTCATAATTAATACCTTAAATATGTATTTATTCTTTGTTAATAATTATTATATATTATCTTAATATAATAGTCAAATTTTTATTAATAATATAAGTTGCTGGTGCTTAGTTGTTTATTAAGTATTTGAGGATTAGAATGTTAGGAGAAAGGGCCAAAAGAAGAATTATTGCCTTTGTGGTCCTTTAAGTCATTTACTCCTAAGGAGTAATGGCTAGCTCGTAGAAAATACAGCGTTCGATCTCTTTGGATAGTTTCCAATAGTCGTAAAGGGCGTGTTTGGGAATATGGTCTTGGAGGTGTTTGAGCTCATAATAGAAATCAGCATTTTGGCCCTTTATGCGCATGTTGTGTTTAAAGAAGATCGACTCGTGCTCGCAGGCTGTCTCATCATCGTTATCGTCCCAGCGGGCAATCTTGTTGTCTACATGGATATGCTCCTTAATCCAAAGGGGATAGGAGAGGGCAAAAGGGGAGCGTCTGGTGGGGTTGATGCCCGTTTCGAGATAATCTTCAAAAGTGGCAGAGATGATTTCGAGCGTCTTGCCCTCTTCGCGCTCATGCGTGGGGATGGTGTAAGAGCCTGTGACTGTGAGTATGTTGTGATCTCGATTGTCGAGGATCTCGAGGGGTGAAAGCTCGGTGGCGTCACCGTAGCGCTCTTGGAGGTCGTTCAAACGGCTTTTAGCGATCTGCTCTAATCCTTTGTGGTCGATGATATTGCGTGCCGCATCCGCGCGGTGTCCGTAATAGGTGCGTTTTGTGGTTAGGGTGACAGCATCAGCGGAATAGGCTGAAAAATGGGTTTCGATTTCAGTGGGTCTCTCAGCTTGATATTCAGGGAGGGCGATGAGTCCAGGCTGGGTTTCAGAAAGTAGAAGGCCTGCGTAGTAGTCGGGGAAGTAGTTGGTGTATAAAGAGCCACCCTGGTGACCTAGGGTAGTGTCAGCATAGGAGATGCTGCCATTGATCTCGATCTGGATGACGGCATGGTCGAATGCATAAGGGCTAGGCACTTCGTCGAAAATGAGTTTTCCCCCATCCATGCTGACTAGTAGAGGCGAAGAAGTGATGTCCATTAGATAAAGTAGCGCTCTCAAGAGCTGAGTCTTATCTTTACAGTCGCCGAAGCGCTTTTGAAAGACGGCGCGTGGGTCGTGCGGCTTGTAGCCATTGACGCCCATTTCAAGGCCCAGATAGCGCACCTCGTCTTGTACGAAACGCAGCGCAAGGAGCGCGCGCGCTTCAGGGCTGTTGGTAGCTGCTTTCCAGGTGTTAACCAGATCGAGCATTTCTTCAGGGCAGTTATAAGCCAAATCTTCGGGTAGGTCGAACAGAGGGCCTACTTTTTCAACTACCTCTTGCCAGGTTTGATATTGACTGATCTGGACGCGCGCACGAGGGTAGTGCCAAGCAGGGCAGTCGCTCTCATATTCATAGACCGGGGTCTGGTGCGCTTCCCAATACCATTCGCGCAGCGTAGACGAGAGATCGGTGATCTGCGGCTGGATCGAGGTGTGGAAGGGCTGAATTTGGAAGAGGTGATCGGGCGAGCTAACGAGGCGAAAAGAGAGTTTGCCGATGGATTTGCCATGCTGTAGATGGAAGAGGTCTGCATAGTGTGAAGAAAAGAGGGGATTTTCGCCGACGATTGAGTAGGCGTATTCGATGATATCGCCCACGCGGATGTCATCGAGCATGTAGATCATGCTTTGATTTCCTGTGAAAATGCCATGATCTAGCCCTTCTTCTCTTTGGATTAGATGATGCTCCGAATTCTCCATCCGATCTGACCAGTCACCCTCTCGAAAAACGCGGATGCCGTGCAGAGCAAGCCTTTGGAAGGGCGGCTCGAACGGAATGGCGAGCTGAGAAATTTCCTGCACACCACTCTGTGTTAGAACTCTCAAAGCAAAATGCACATAAAAGGCTTGCTCTTTCCAATTCTTTTGAGTGTCGACCAAAAGGTATTGCACACTGTCTTGCGCGCTCTTTTTTTGCACAGGCTCTAGCGCAAAGTCATATCTTCTAACCCATTCCGGAGTTGGCGCAATGCTGAAGCCTTCAGCTGTGTTATCTGTTTGAGCAGCGGTTAAAACTAGCGCAGGAAAGCAGATGAAAAGCAGGATTCTAAACAGCATGGCGCCCTTCCTTGGGTTAAAAAACATTCGGGCAGCATAATGCTTTGGCGATTTATTTGGACGAGTTTTTCTGTAAAAAATATCTTTTCGAATTACATAAGCTTATGTATATTTACTCTGTACTGGATACAAATTTGGGAGACAGAAAGTTAAAACAGGATGACAGGATATACAGGATGAGAAAGATGCTTTTTCCTTCTTCATCCTTGCCATCCTGTCATCCTGTAGAAATTCTTCTGCGTTAATTTTTTGTCCACTACAGAGGTATATTTAATCAAATGGAACTGGAAGCAAAGATATATAAAGACGGTAAGTTTTGGCTCGTTGAGATCCCTGGCTTGGATGCCATGACTCAGGGAAGAACCAGAAAAGAAGCCATTGCGATGGTAAAAGATTTAGTCAAGGAGATGGTGGCTACCTATTTTGAGCGCGAGATGGCATCAGATTTTAAAGTGACTATTTCCGATTACAGCAAAGACCTAATTGGAATTGCCTCTAACGATATCAAACTTTTGCTTGCTCTATCCTTACGCCGGCAACGCGAAGCGAGCGGGTCAACGCTCAAAAAAGCAGCAGAGCGTCTGGGCTCAAGATCTCCAAACTCCTACGCGCAATACGAAAAAGGCGAAACGAGCATTTCTATAGAAAAGTTCGAGCTCTTGCTCATTGCAGCTAATCCAAAAGGCCATCGAAAACTTAGATTAGTTTAGGCCTTTTCTCGTCGCAGGAAAGCTGATTTTTTCTCAGCTCAATTACCTAATTCAGATTGTGTAGGTTCCGGTGGTATCCGTAAATTCCAATAATCGGAGTTTATGCGACACACTCCTTTTTCTAAGAGATCGGCAGCTTTTGAACCTCCATAATGGCGAGTAGAATAGTCGAGTGCAATTTCTGTGATTTGACAGTTGGCAATAAGCTCTAGCAGCTGAGATATGCTAACCACGTTTTCGCCTACATCAAGACGCTCGAGATCTTTGCAACCTCTTGCTAGATGGCCTACTTGTATAGCGCAACCATTTGTGCAAGCAAACATACCAAGCTCCCGCAGCCGAAGAAGATGATTCCCCATGCTTTCTAAAACTGCATCATTAATGCGAATCCAGGCAATATCTAGACTTGTGAGATTTGTGCAGTTTTCTACTATTGCTGTAACGCCTCGGTCAGTGATTGCTCGTCCACCATAAATATGTTTACACGGAGAAATACCTAGGAAAGTCAATTGAGTCGCATGCTGAGCAATAGCCCGAGCGGTAACATCGGAGATCTCACAGAATCCTGTAAGATCAAGTTCACGAAGGTGTCTTAATCGTTCGAGTATAAAGACTACCGACTCGTCTTGAATTCCTGTGAATGGTTTTTTATGTGCTAAATCGAGCGAGCGAAGAGCGATTAAATTCTTGCCAAGGAATCTGAAAAATACTGCATCCACTGCTGAGCAGGGAATCGTTAATGATGTCAATGATGGGCATTTTGGCAAAACAGATGCCTCAATGATGCGCATCGGATGTGGAGGAAACATTCCTGGAAGTAAAAAACGTAACGCCGCAGCTGATTTTTGAATAGGAGGCAACTCCAGAGTTTCCAACTTTGAATATACAGCTGAAAAGATCTGAGAAATGCGCTTGCGAGTAGCGCTATGAGATTCCCCTAAAGAATCCACTTTATAACTTTTCCCAGAGGAAGTCTGAATCTGTCCGGAAGTGATTAATTCTGGGCGTTCTGATAAATCTAATGATTTGAGTTGTCTAGACATGCTGCTTGCTACACTTTTCATTAACACTCGTTCGGAAATTCCGTGGCGAAACAGCAATCTTGCTCTTAAGAAAACTTCATAGGTTGCGTCCTCTTGCTGTTGAGAAATATGCGGAATTGCTTCTCTGCACGCAGACTGTAATGCGTGAGAAACTAATGCTACTTGGGCGAGATCATTGAAATTACAAAAGCTGAAGATGCTGCCTAACAGCTCACCTGGCAGTGTTTGGAGAGGTGTCATATATTACAAAGTTTCACGATTGGAGCTTTTTATTCAGAAGTTCTCCAACAATGGCGGGCGAGGCTTTGCCTTTGCAGAGCTTCATGACCTGGCCGACGAGGAAGTCGAAGGCTCTGCCTTTGCCGGCTTTGAAGTCGGCAACCGATTGGGGATTGGCTGCGAGGACTTGATCGACGAGGGGCTCGATGCTGGAGGTGTCGCTGGATGGGCTGGTAAGTCGGGATTTTCTTTGACGATCTGTCTCGGGATCTTTGCCGGGATGCAGCACCATGTCGTCGGCGACGCTTTTGGCGATCTTGCCGGTGATGGTGCCTTTTTCGATCATGTTGACGAGCTTGGCCGATATGTTCGGCTCGTGATGCCGGAGTCGAGAAGCGTCTTGCCCGTCTCTTTGAAGCGGCCGGTGAATTCGACGGTGATCCAGTTGCAGACGCTTTTGGGGTTGGGGCAGACTTTTGAGCGCCTCTTCGAAATAGTCGGCGAGAGGTTTGTCGTTGATGAGGATCGTCGGCGGAATCATTCGGGAAGTCATGAGTCAGCGACGTAGCGCTTGAAGCGCTGGTGGGGCAGTTCGGGCAGATCGGCGCGGATCGATTCGATGTAGTCTTCGGTGAGGACGATGGGAGGGAGGTCGGGCTCGGGGAAGTAGCGGTAGTCGTCGGCTTCTTCCTTTTGGCGCATGAGGATGGTCTCTTTTTTCTCGGGATCGAAGCGGTAGGTGCCTGTTGCGGATCACTTGCGCCAGGGTCTTCATGCGGCTTGTAGAGTATAAGCGCGGATCTGGCGGCGGATTTCAGATTCGATCGCCATTTCCATGTTGAAAGGAGTTCATGTTCTTGATCTCGATTTTATTGCGCAGTGTCTTTTCCATTTTTCGGCCGCACAGAGATGTTGAAGTCGATGCGCAGCGATCCCTCTTCCATGTTGCAGTCGGAGGCATCGATGTATTGCATGATCGCTTTGACGGCCATGGCGTAGGCGAGGCTTCTTTGGGCGAGTGCATGCAGGGCTCGGAGACGATCTCGATGAGCGGAACGCCGGCGCGGTTGTAATCGACGCCGGCGAAATGTGCTGAAGTGCTTGAGCATGCCTGCATCATCTTCGAGATGGGCGTGGTTGATGGCGAAATGTTTGATCTGTCCCTCCACCTCGGCGGTGATGGTGCCGCCGATGATGATCGGCTGCTCGAACTGCGTGATCTGAAAGTTGCGCGGGCTGTCGGGATAGAAGTAGGATTTGCGGTCGAATTTGCTGAAGAGAGCCACGTTGGCATTGACGGCGCAGCCGAACTGGACGGCTTTTCGCACAGCCTCTTTGTTGAGGACGGGCAAGGATCCGGGCTGGCCGGTGCAGACTTCGGTGATGTTGGTGTTGGGTTCATCGCCAAAGCGGTTGGGCGCGGCGCTGAAGAGTTTCGATCTTGTGTTTGAGCTGGACGTGGATCTCAAGACCGATGACCGGTTCCCAGTCTTCGTAAGTGAATATCGTGTCATGGATTATCATCCTTCACTTGGCATCAAATAGGGGAGGATTTGTGGCGAGAAGTCTGTGGCCTTTTCGAAGGCGTGCGCAGGCTGAGCACGTGGCGATCGTGCATTTGACGGCGCGAGCAGCTGCAGGCCGAGAGGTTTATTGTCCTGTGCTGAAGCCGCAGGGGACGCTGATGGCGGGAAGCTCCGGCCAGGTTGGCGCAGATCGTGTAGATGTCTTGCAAGATACATCTGGAGAGGATCTTTGAATGGCGCCGATGGTGAAATGCTCGTAAATGGAGAGGTGGGCATGGCGATCGATATCGCACTTTTGCAAAGGCTTCTTTGAACTTGCTGGATCATCAGCGTGCGCACTTTTTGCGCTTTTTTATAGTAGGCATCCTGGTAGCCCGAAGAGAGGACATAGGTGCCGAGCAGGATGCGCTGTTTGACCTCCGGGCCAAAGCCCTCCTGCTTGGAAAAGTCGTAGACCTCTTCGAGCGTCTTGGCGCGTGGTGAGCGCACGCCATAGCGCATGCCGTCGAAGCGCGCCAGGTTGGTCGAGGCTTCGGCTGTGGACAGGATGTAGTAGACGGCGATCGAATACTTGAGGATGTCGAGATCGATGTCGACGATCTCTGCGCCGAGAGCTTTGCACACTTCGATGGCAGTCTGAAACGAAGCTTTCGCTTCAGGCTGCATTGAGGTCTTCGAGAAAGCTGCCAAGGCACGCCGATCTTCTTGCCCTTCATGTCGCTCGATGCAGATGTTGCAGATATGACTCCGGAGGGAGATTGGCGCTGGTCGAGTCTTGTGCGCAATGTCTGCCGATCACTTCCATGATCAAGCGCAGCATCTTCGACTGTTGTTGCGAACGGGCCGATCTGATCCAGCGAGGAGGCAAAGGCGACCAGTCCGATAGCGCGAGACTCTTCCATAAGTCGGTTTGAAGCCGACCATGCCGCAAAAAGCGGCGGGCTGGCGGATCGATCCGCCGGTGTCGCTGCCGAAGGCAAGCGGACAAAGCCTAGCCGCAACAGCCGCAGCCGAGCCGCCAGATGAGCCTCCGGGAGAGCATTTGAGATCCCACGGATTTTTGGTCAGGTGGAAGGCGGAGTTTTCGGTCGAAGAGCCCATGGCAAACTCATCGAGGTTGGTCTTGCCGATGATGATGGCGTCTTCTTCTTCGAGCAGACGGGTGACCGTGGCGTCAAATACGGCGCGGTAGTTAGTTAGAAAGCGCGAGCCGCAGGTGGTAAGTTCGCCTTTCACATGCATGTTGTCTTTGAGTGCAATAGGTACGCCGGCTAGTTTACCCAAGGGCTTGCCAGCAGCGCGTTTCCGATCTAGCTCTTCAGCTTTTTTGAGCGACCGCTCCTTCAAAACTGCCAGGAAGGCTTGGATCTTCGGGTCGTAGCGCTCGATGCGCGCAAGCGTCTCTTCAACAATGCGTTTAGCTGACAGCTCGCCTTTTTTAAAAAGATCAGTAATGTTCTTGGCTGAATGGGTCATGACTTGATCACCGGTGGTACGCGGATCATGCCTCCGGTGTGGGCTGGCGCGTTCGAAAGAAAGAGATCGCGTGAGAGGGTCGCGCCAACTTCATCTTCACGCATCACATTGACCAGAGTCTCAAGCACATGGCTGCAAGGGGGGACGCCTTCAGTATCGACCTCTTTGAGCTGCTCTACATAGGCCAGGATGTTTTTCAAATTATGCAAAAGTTTTTTTTGCTCTTCTTCCGAACACTCGATTCGAGAGAGCTTGGCTAGCTTGAGAAGATCTTTTTCGTCAAAATGGGACATAGAAGCCAGGTTTACAAAATATAGACAATGGTGGATATGATAAAGATCTAGGAGAGAATAGTCAAGATGTCCAATATCGTCATTTACGTAGATCAGGGGGTTTCTGGGGAGGCCTTGCGCCAAACCGTCAAGAGCCTGCAGCAAGAACTCGATCTGAATTTTCACACCCTCAAACGCAAAGACGCCAAAAGCTTGATTTCTGAAGCCTGGGAAAAAGAGACCGCGCTAGTGATCATGCCCGGCGGAAGGGATATTTTTTACCATTCGGCTCTCGATGGCATAGGCACACGCAAGCTGCGCAAGTTTGTGGAGTCGGGCGGCGCTTACTTGGGACTTTGCGCCGGAGCCTACTTCGCCTCAGATGCGATCGAATTTGAGAAAGGCGGGCGTCTGCAAGTGTGCGGAAAGCGTTCGCTGGAACTATTTCCTGGCTTGGCGATCGGACCAGCTTATGGACCTGGTAAGTACAGTTACGAAAATGAACAAGGTGTAGAAGCTGCGCAGATCTCCTGGGGAGATGAAGAGTGTTTTGCCTATTATAACGGCGGCTGTTATTTTGATTCTCCGCACAAATTTTCGAACGTGCGGGTTTTAAGTTCTTATCTGAATCTCGAAAATCAGCCTGCAGCTGTGATCGAGTGCAGCGTAGGAAAGGGAAGGGCGCTACTCAGTGGTGTGCATATTGAATTTAGCTCGGCCTTGCTGGGACGCGGAGGTCGCTACCTCGAGCGTATTTTGCCTCAGCTAGAGCAAGGCGAGAAGAAGCGCCGCATGATTTTTAGAGAAGTTTTGAAAGGGCTTGGATTAAAGCTTAAACCGTTTTGAATATGAGGAGTTGTCTATGAAAAAGTTCTTAAGCATTCTATCTTTGATTTTGATCATCGCTGGCGCACTTAACTGGGGCCTGTGGGGATTTTTCCAATTTGATTTTGTAGCTTGGCTTTGTGGCGGCAATACTAACTGGGGTAGCCGAATCATCTACGCGGTTATCGGCTTAGCGGGAGTTTGGAGCTTAAGGTTCCTCACCATGTGCAGCCATTTCTGCAGCTGCTGTGGCTGTGCTAATTGCAATAAAGACGGTAAAGGGGGAAGCTGCTGCAAAAAGTAGCTTCACATCTCAATGCAGCAAAGCTTTCGTTATGCCTCAGAGATTTCGCGACCGGCAAGCGAGGTCTTTGATTGGCATGCGAAAGCTGCTTCGCGTGCGCGCATGCTTTCGAGCTTTTCGCCTGCGCGCTGTTTCTCACACACCTTCACGGTTGTTCCGAAGGGCGATAAGAGTTGTGAACTGATCGACCAGATCGAGTTTACGCTTCCCTTTTGGAGGAGAGCTTCTCCTTTTTTAAAAAAACTCACCAAATTCATTCAGTGGCGCCATCGCACGCTTCGCGACGATTTGGAAACCTATGCGCGCTATCCTTCCAAACCCTTGAAGATTCTCATCAGTGGCTCAAGCGGACTGATCGGCAGTGCGCTCATTTCCTTTTTGCAGGCTGCCGGGCACAAGGTTGTCTCGCTCGTCCGCTCTGAGAGGAAAGTGGGCCCCGACTCGGTCTGGTGGGATCCGAGTTCGGCTAAGTTCGATATGGCGCAGCTGGAAGGCTACGACGTGATGATCCATTTGGCAGGCGAGAATATCGCCGGGCGCAGATGGAGTGCGATGCAGAAGAAACGCCTATTTACCAGTCGCTGCCGAGATACCTGGCTGCTCACCGCGGCGCTTTTGCGTTTGGAGCGGCCGCCCAAGACGCTGATCGCGGCCTCGGCCTCAGGTTTTTATGGCGATCGCAAGAGCGAGCGCCTGACCGAAGAAAGCTCGCAAGGCAGAGGATTTATTGCGGAACTATGCGCAAAATGGGAGAGCAGCACATCCGCGGCCGTCGAGGCTGGACTACGCGTCGTGCATCCCCGTTTTGGCTATGTCTTGAGTTCCAACGGCGGCATGCTGGCCAAAATGCTGCCGGCTTTCCGACTCGGTTTAGGTGGAAAGTTGGGAGATGGCGCGCAGATCATGCCTTGGGTAGCGCTAGACGATATCCTCGGTGCGCTCTATCACCTGATGCAGCGCGATGATATCGAGGGAGCGGTGAATATCTCTGCACCCAACCCTGTGTCTCAGAAAGTCTTTGCTCAGATGCTGGCCCAC
The DNA here is from genome assembly GCA_963709365.1 of uncultured Chlamydiales bacterium. GTDB lineage: Bacteria > Chlamydiota > Chlamydiia > Chlamydiales > Rhabdochlamydiaceae. The sequence continues at coordinate 1,007,063 of CAVPVU010000002.1, read as the reverse complement.
CAGTTGCATAGACCGGCATTTTTCAACATTCCCGCAGCGATGCTGCGCACACTGCTAGGTGAAATGGCAGATGAGCTTCTCTTGACGAGTGAGAATGTGGTTCCTGAAAAGCTTCTCACTTCAGGATATAAGTTTAGGTATGAGTCTCTTGAAGATTTGCTAAAAACTGTGATTCTCTAAGAAACGACCTGGGCGAAGTGGACAGAAGATTTATGGACTTAGTGGACCGCCCTGCACTTATTCTTTCTTGGCGCAGTCCACTTTGTCCATCACGTCCACTTCGTCCATAAAATTATTGTCCACTGCGCCTTCTTAATCCATCCCGAGTTCTTTATGCAGCCTCTGCGTCGCATTGTAGCAGTGAGCCACGCGAGCCTCGTCGATCCACCCCGTCGCAGAGTGCACGATGGCATCCACGCTGTCTAGATACTCATTGACGACTTTGGGCAGAGATCCGCCTGCGTCTTCGGCAAGCTTTTGCATATCTGGGCCAAACTTGAGAAGGTCTCGCCTGGTTTTCTGGTTGGCCAGCACAACCTGCTCTTGGGTGCCTTCGGCTGTCAGAACGAGCAGGGAGCCGATATCTATGCTAAACTTATGTTCGAGGTCTGCGATCTGCTGTTTGATTAGACCGGCAGGCGTAGAGTGTTTCGCTTTCTCTTTTTTTCTCGGAGCTGGCATGAGAGTGTTTCCTCCATTTTAGGCTATTTATAGCTTCCCGTATGAATACCTCTCAAATAAATTCTTACATTGCATATCGTCAGGGGTTTAAGCTACAGTGCTCTTTCTCTAGGAACTTAAGTAGTGAGGATGACATGACCGTACTATTGGCAATATGCACACTTTTTCTTGGGAATATCCCTCTTGACGTAGCGGTTTCCGAAGAGCCACAGGTAATGGCTGCCGAAAAGCCAGAGCCATCTGCTCAGCCTCAGCTGCTTCCCACAAGGCAGCTGATCATGGATGAGGATGATGACGAAGCTGATGAGCAAGACCTCTATGAACCTGGCGACGACATGGAGGAAGATTCATCCTATGATGATGAAGACGATGACGATGAAGAGATCGAAGATTAATTAATCCCCTTTCCAAAGAAAAAAAACACGTAAATGACTCGAGGGACAAGAATAGACATTCTTGTCCTTTTGGTCCTTTGCGTCTTTTTTGTCATTTTCCTGTTAATTATAACTAACCATCACTTCTTATTATTTTATTGTAATATTAAATGTTTTAATTATATTATAAGTTCATGGGACGAGAAAAGAAGTAAGAGGCTCCCGATACGTCTTGTGATATTTGGATGACTTAATATCGCAAAGGCAATAAAGACAGGAATTAGAGGGGAAAGAGGGGTAAAATGGCAAAGCTCAGTGGAAATCCATGGCTAAAGATGTGGGTTCGACCTCGAGATACGGTACGCTCGATCGTTAAAAGCGATCCAAATTATCGTATCTGGTGGCTGGCCGCGGCTTACGGTTTTCCTATGCTGCTCAATATGGCGCAGAGCTTTTCCTTATCCACCACCTTTTCTCTCGGTGTAATTCTGATCTTGGCAGCTGTTTTGGCAGCTCCAATCGGGATGTTAGGTTTTATGATCATAAGTGCGCTGGTGCAGTGGACCGGCAGATGGTTGGGCGGAGTCGGCAGCTATCTGGAGATCCGCGCAGCTGTGGCTTGGTCAAACGTGACCAACATCGGAACAAGCATCCTTTGGCTTGTACTGGTCTGTGTGTTTGGCTGGCAGGTGTTTTTTAAAACTTTTCCTCAATCTCCATTTATAGGAGCTAGCCTTGCTGTGGTAAGCAGTGTGTTTCTGCTAGAAACAGTATTGTCTATCTGGTCTTTTGTCCTTCTTTTTCAGTCTCTGGCCGAAGTCCAAAAATTTTCGGTCTGGAGAGCCATTGTCAATATCATATTGCCCTTTGTAATCGTAACTGTCGCGCTCTGGGCAATTTTCGTCTTCGTATGCTGGGCAGTAGGAATGAAAAGTTAAAAGGGGGATATATGGGGAAATCATTCATAAAAATCATAAAAGATCTAATTCTAGTTGGGGCACTCTCTTGCTGCACTGCGCTGCTTCCCTCTAGCCTGTTTGCAGCTGAAGTCGCCGTAAAACCTAAAGATAGTAAACGCATAGATGTAAGGCAGTCTTGGCAAGAGTTCCATTCCGTTGTTGGAAATTGTTCGATGCTCTTCCCGCATACTCCTGACCATGTCAGCGAAAAAATGAGCGACGGAAAAGATGGCTTTGATCTCAAGTATGACGCTTACATCGCAAACGTAGAGAAGAAGAACGTCTTTATGCTGCTCATCGCACAATATCCCGATTTCGTCGATGAGACTTATGCGCAAATCAGCTTAGAAAGTTTCTTGAATGGCCTGCTTTCACACAATCCTGCTAATCAGCTGATCTTCGCCGATCTAGTTCTAGTGGGTGGAAGAGAAGCTCTCGACTTCTTTATCCGTACTGGTTCGGTCTTTTTTAAAGGCCGAGCGATGATGGTTAAAAACAGTCTCTATCTCATGGCGATGGAATGCGAAATGCAGCACTATGATGAGAGCGAATTTAACCAGTTCATCAACTCGTTCAAGCTAGCCAAAAAATAATCAGGCTTTGATAGCAACCGGAGCCGCAGCCGGAGCGGCGGTAGGTGTGACCTGTCTGACCGCTTCGAGCGTCTGTGCGCGTAAGAGTCCGGCACCTTGTGCAAAGGCTCTCACGTAGCTCTCGATATTGACCTTAGCAGGATCCTGCCGAAGCATAGGTAAAACCTTCTGGGGCTAGCACACAACCTTTACTCGTTTCGAGCGTCTGGCGGCAGAGCGCGCTCCACTGACCATCCTGGACGTGGATATAGTGGCTGGCAATGCCCTGCGCAAGGCCTTCGATGTGCTGCTGTGATGCAGAAGAGAGGAAGTCTTGATCGACATGCTGCAGCGCCTCGTGATAGGTGCGTAAGTTATGGTCGTGTGTAAAGGGCTGTCCGATTCCAAAGGCAAATGTGCGCGTTCTATAGACCTGTTCAAAACCCGCATCGATCTTAGTGAGACTGCGTAAGTGCAAGTAGCCGAGTCTTGGATGGGAGTGCTCGAGGCGCATTCTTTCAGCCGTCTCTAGCCAGGTGAGATAATGCGCTGCGTCTATTAAAGTGACCGGAGCCGAATGTGGCACAGCTCTAGCGGCGTCTTTGGCAGCTTTTAATGTCACAAGCGTCTCGGAGGCGATTTTCGATGGAAAGGCTCTATCGGTATCGAGAGAAGCCATCAGAGCATTTTGTAGCCCAGTAAAGAAGCCCTGCAGCTCTTGTTTTTGCGTCTGATAGCTCTCATCTAATGCAAAGTTTAGAGTATGTTCAAAACTTCTAAAGACACCAGTGATCACCTCGGCCATCTCCTGCTTAGACACAACGGGTTTCGAAAGCGTTTGAATCCAGCGGAGAGGCGCAGGGATCGGAATACCATTTCTCTGGTAGTAGCGCCCGAAAAAGTTTGGATAGCGTACCCACAGTAGGGCGAGTTTGTGACTTCGCAAGAACGCGCGCTGAATAGGATTAAGTGTAGCTCCTGCGCCTGTGGCCATCTCTTCTAGGTCGTGTGAAATCGGAATCGTCTGTCTTTGTGCAATAAAGCCCAAAGCTAGCTGTTGTTCTGGCACGATATGCGTATCGATCAAGATGTTGAGAAGCGCTACAAAGGCCTCATCATATCTTTTGGCGAGGACAGCTTCCGAGAAGAGCTCTAGACCTTGTGTGGCCAGGAAGAGATGGTCGCCGATCTCATAGATAGCTGAGGTGTGATATTTTTGCAGTCTCTCATCCGCAGGTTTGGGGCCTTGCAGCAGCTTCTGCTGGAGGTCTTCAGCTAGTGTCAGAACATAACCGCTGGCAGCTCCACCGAGCGATGGCGCAGCGCTAAAGCCAGCTTTTGTCAAAGTTTCGAGCTGTGCGCTGGTCTCTTTAAGACGTCCTGACATTTCGCTCAATTTCATGCCTAAGGTTGCACCGACGTGCACTGGAGAATAGGGGCTTAAAACAGGCGATGCCGGTTTTGACGCAGCGAGTTTTGATGAGGCTTGTTGTGGCGAGTCGGGTTTTGGAGACGGACTTTTCTTTTTTGGCTTTCTTTTTACCTTTAGGTTTAGCGACTGCTGCTGGTGCAGAATGAGAAGGTGATGCACTGCCTCTGTCGCTCTGGCAAATCCATGCATAAATATCATCGAGTGATTCTTCGGCTTGCGCAGGCACCGGTGTTGCTCCTTTTTCTGCCTTGTGCTCGCCCTTGTGTTCGCCTTTGTGTTCATGGGTTTCAGCCGCTGCTAGAGGAGAAGTTCCAGCTGTTTTGGAGAAAGCTGACTGCTCAAGACGCCCTACCAGCTCCAGCATGTGTACATGCACTCTCATGCAGCTCTTAAATCTATCTATGGCTTCAAGCAGAAGAGCCAGATCATCTATCTGCGATAACTGTTGGGCTTTCTCTTTAGAGGGCTGGAAACACGTGACTAGCAGAGATAATTCTTGAAGAGATGCAGTTGCATAGCTTGTTTGCCATGATAAGAATGAACGAAATTCAGTTGTGTGATGCTCAGACGGTTTTGATGAAAAGATGCCGTCCGTATCGTACAGAGCATTGACTAAAGGTGTGAGGAGTTCCCTGTTACTTTTACCATGGGCAAGCGCTTTGATCGTGAGGCTGTTTGAGCTCTCGGCTAAAGCTACGCATGCGTTTTCTCGCGCGTTAAAACGCTTCACTTGAAGATCTAGTTTGGGAAGATGCTGCTTTAGGGTTTTGGATCTGCTTTTTCCAGCAATCACTGCTTTTCCCATGTATTGTCCTGCTAGATTTTTTACAGATTGATTTAGGGCAAAGCTGACATATTCGATCGCAAATCTAAGATTGAACCAGGTATTGTGTTTTTCAGCCTCTGTTTGCACATAAGGTACAGGCAGCAGAGCTTCGAGTTGCTCCAGAGTGAGATTTGCTAGGCCTTCGCTCTCCATTTGCGCATAAGCACACTGAAAATGCGTCAGGAAAACCTTGTCGTTTTCTTTAGGGGCAGTGCGTAGCCAAATGCTGTGTGGGCTCAGTTGTTCTGCCGCAGACATGTCGCATGCATACTTGGCGAGCTCTTCAGCTTTGATTGGAGGATCGAAGGTAAGCTGGCGCCACATCTCAAGAAATGGGGAGTTACTCTCGTTCTCTCCCTCTTTTACCTTTGCGATTACGCGTCTACCTTCGCCACAAAGCAGACACAGGTGAAGAGTCTCGCGGACGCGGAGCGTATCTGTGAAGCCAAACAGGTTGAGCGCGGTAAAAAACGTAAACAGCTCTTGTACTTTTGGGCCAACGCTGAGATCGAAAATGGTTCCCAAAGAGAGGGTGGCAAGATCTCGGAGCAGCAGATAGAACGCTGACGATGGCGTTTATTTTTTTTATGTCTCTTGCCGGGTAAGTTGCGAATAATTCCAAAATCGCTGAATTGCTTTCGGGCCAGCCTCTTTGTCATGAATATTCTGCATCAGCTCAAATACGCGATGCACATCCGGAGGGCTCATCCCAGCGGCTATGAGTCTGCCGCAGAGAAAGCTTCTCAATGAAAACTTTCTCGTGCGCTGCGAAAACCCACCTATCGCAAACAGCGCATTCTTACACAGCTTGCACGACATTTTAAGTCTAGCTGAAGCAGGCAGCTCTGCCACCGTAGGCTTGTCCCTTACAAAAATTAGAGTGAGTTCATCTAGTGTGATGGGTGTGGCAGAGGGAGCCGCAGCTTGCTCAGGTTGGGTAGCTGGGGCAGCGGCTATTGGCCTGAAAACAGAAAGTTCTGAAATTGACATTTTATTAACCTTTGTTAAATTAAGTTATAAAAAATTATAGCAAATAGTTAATAAAAAATCTAATTATAACCAATTAATTTTATTAATTGCAATATGCTTATTTTAAGATGTTTAAGAAAGCGATTAGATCTTTTTTATGAGGGAATAGCTTGTATTGCGACCTCCCTCGGCATTTTTCATAAGAATGCCCCGATCTATGAGGTCGAGAATATCTCGATAAGCTGTGTCTTGAGAGCATTTTGCAAGCTTTGCCCATTTCGAAGTCGTCAGTTTGCCTTCAAAGCCATCGAGCAGGCGATTGATAATTTTTCGCTGTCTATCATTTAGCGAAACATCTGCGAGAGCTTCCCAAAATTGGGCTTTCTGCAGAACAATGTCTAACGTGGACAATGCATTTTCAATTGCACGTTTTAAACAACCGAAAAACCACTCTATCCAAGGAGTGATATCTAAAATTCCTTTCTGAGTGCGCTCTAAAATGGCGTAGTAGGCTTTTCTTTCCTTCTGAATTTGCGAAGATAGACTATAGAAGCGGTGAGAGCTATTTTCAGAACGCGCTAGCATTAAATCTGCAATTGCGCGACCGATGCGGCCATTTCCATCATCAAATGGGTGAATTGTGACAAACCAGAGATGGGCGATAGCTGCCTTTAGCACTGGATCACAAGACGTCTTCGTATTGAACCAGTTCAAAAAGAGCTTCATTTGTTCATCAACTTGATCAGCTGGAGGCCCTTCGAAGTGAATGGTCTCTTTGCCCATTTGTCCAGAGATTACTTGGACCGGGCCAGTGCGCCATGCTCCAACTCTGATCTTTGTAAAACCCGTTCGCCCATGGGGAAAGAGGGACGCATGCCAGCCCAGTAGCCGTTCTTTAGTGAGAGGTTGATCAAATTTTTGGGTGGCGTCCAGCACCATTTCAACTACACCCTCTATATTTTTATCGATGGGATCTGCCGCAACATCCACGCCTAGGTGGCGGGCCACAGAAGAGCGCACTAATGTTTGATCTAAAATCTCCCCCTCAATCTCGCTTGATTTAACAACGTCTTGCGTTAAAACTTGAAGGATAGACTCTTCTCGAAAGTGAAAGCCGATCGATTCCATTCCGCCGATTAATCGGCCCTGTACATGACGCAATTGAATCAGAAAATTCGATAGCTTTTCATGATCCCAAGTAAAGTTTGGCCAGCCTTCGAGCTCGTAGATGTACATAATTAATCTCTCTTTCTACTTCTGATCGTACCACTTAATTTCTGCTAGGGCAACAACATTCTCCGCAAAAATGCGGAGAATGTGCGGATTATTCTCCGCATCTTGATGTAAGATGTTGATAATTAAACTTTTAAGTAGATGTTTAGGTGGTTAAAGAAAGAGCCTGTAGTCAGTTTTTAAGAATTTAGCGAACCGTTTCGCCATTTCCTTGCCGATGGGTCTTTTTCCATTTTCCATTTCACTGATGTGATGCTGGCTAATGCCCACAGCATCTGCGAGTTCTCTTTGAGAAACATCTGCTTTAAAACGCATTCCTCTAAGTATCTGTCCACCTTCGGAATGTCTTCGGATATCTTTTCTGGCTGCTTCTCGCCAAGAAACATTCTTTTCTTTTGGAACACGCGATCTTCTAATATGGCGCGTTCTCGTGTGTACCGACATAATATACCTCTATGACAGGATTTAGATGTTTTTCCAAGGGACCAAGACTCCGTACTGGACACAAATTTGGGAGACAGAAAGTTAAAACAGGATGACAGGATTTACAGGATGAGGAAGATACTTTTTCCTTCTTCATCCTTGCCATCCTGTCATCCTGAAGAAATTCTTCTGCGTTAATTTTTTGTCCAGTACAGAGGGACCAAGCATTAAAAAAAACAATTTTATAAAAGCCTGAATGAAAGAAGTAAAGAAAGATGTTATTCGAAAAGTTCGCTCATGCGGAGGGTTTGAGCTGGGGTGGAAGCGGCGAAGCCGTTGTCCCAGTGGAGTTCTACAGACTTCTAATATGGCGCGTTCTCGTGTGTACCGACATAATATACCTCTATGACAGGATTTAGATGTTTTTCCAAGGGACCAAGACTCCGTACTGGACACAAATTTGGGAGACAGAAAGTTAAAACAGGATGACAGGATTTACAGGATGAGGAAGATACTTTTTCCTTCTTCATCCTTGCCATCCTGTCATCCTGAAGAAATTCTTCTGCGTTAATTTTTTGTCCAGTACAGAGGGACCAAGCATTAAAAAAACAATTTTATAAAAGCCTGAATGAAAGAAGTAAAGAAAGATGTTATTCGAAGAGTTCGCTCATGCGGAGGGTTTGAGCGGGTGTGGAAGCGGCGAAGCCGTTGTCCCAGTGGAGTTCTACAGACTTCTAATATGGCGCGTTCTCGTGTGTACCGACATAATATACCTCTATGACAGGATTTAGATGTTTTTCCAAGGGACCAAGACTCCGTACTGGACACAAATTTGGGAGACAGAAAGTTAAAACAGGATGACAGGATGAGGAAGATACTTTTTCCTTCTTCATCCTTGCCATCCTGTCATCCTGAAGAAATTCTTCTGCGTTAATTTTTTGTCCAGTACAGAGGGACCAAGCATTAAAAAAAACAATTTTATAAAAGCCTGAATGAAAGAAGTAAAGAAAGATATTATTCGAAGAGTTCGCTCATGCGGAGGGTTTGAGCGGGTGTGGAAGCGGCGAAGCCGTTGTCCCAGTGGAGTTCTACAGACTTCTAATATGGCGCGTTCTCGTGTGTACCGACATAATATACCTCTATGACAGGATTTAGATGTTTTTCCAAGGGACCAAGACTCCGTACTGGACACAAATTTGGGAGACAGAAAGTTAAAACAGGATGACAGGATTTACAGGATGAGGAAGATACTTTTTCCTTCTTCATCCTTGCCATCCTGTCATCCTGAAGAAATTCTTCTGCGTTAATTTTTTGTCCAGTACAGAGGGACCAAGCATTAAAAAAAACAATTTTATAAAAGCCTGAATGAAAGAAGTAAAGAAAGATATTATTCGAAGAGTTCGCTCATGCGGAGGGTTTGAACTGGGGTGGAAGCGGCGAAGCCGTTGTCCCAGTGGAGTTCTACAGACTTCTAATATGGCGCGTTCTCGTGTGTACCGACATAATATACCTCTATGACAGGATTTAGATGTTTTTCCAAGGGACCAAGACTCCGTACTGGACACAAATTTGGGAGACAGAAAGTTAAAACAGGATGACAGGATGAGGAAGATACTTTTTCCTTCTTCATCCTTGCCATCCTGTCATCCTGAAGAAATTCTTCTGCGTTAATTTTTTGTCCAGTACAGAGGGACCAAGCATTAAAAAAAACAATTTTATAAAAGCCTGAATGAAAGAAGTAAAGAAAGATATTATTCGAAGAGTTCGCTCATGCGGAGGGTTTGAACTGGGGTGGAAGCGGCGAAGCCGTTGTCCCAGTGGAGTTCTACAGACTTCTAATATGGCGCGTTCTCGTGTGTACCGACATAATATACCTCTATGACAGGATTTAGATGTTTTTCCAAGGGACCAAGACTCCGTACTGGACACAAATTTGGGAGACAGAAAGTTAAAACAGGATGACAGGATTTACAGGATGAGGAAGATACTTTTTCCTTCTTCATCCTTGCCATCCTGTCATCCTGAAGAAATTCTTCTGCGTTAATTTTTTGTCCAGTACAGAGGGACCAAGCATTAAAAAAAACAATTTTATAAAAGCCTGAATGAAAGAAGTAAAGAAAGATGTTATTCGAAGAGTTCGCTCATGCGGAGGGTTTGAGCGGGTGTGGAAGCGGCGAAGCCGTTGTCCCAGTGGAGTTCTACAGAACCATATTCAGGCTGAAACAAGAGACTATGCGTAGTATGCCAAGAGTTGAAATATGGACTCATTTTGCCGGCATTAATAGCGAGTTTGCGGCGATCGGCATCTACCGGGACACCTGCATAATACCGAGTGAGGATTTCATTGCGCTCTGGACTATTAAAAATACCGCCTTGGCATTCTGGATAGCGCCAGTTGAGGGTGATGAGAGGGCCATTTGAATGGGGATGGCTATTTGAATCGAGAAGTCTCACATGATCGCTTTCCCCCTGGCCTTGATAAAAAGAGATACATCTTCCGCTTCCGTGCGCATCAGCTACGGTAAGGTGGTAGGGGCCAAGGGGCCTCTCCTGGGTAGAGGCTACAAGCTCAACTTGCGGGGTTGTCTGGCATCTCTGCAGGATCTCTCGATTATAAAGAATGGCTGGCATGCCGCGCGAAGCGGATCCGGTAAATCCTGGACATACATTCATCGCAACACATAGACCAGCTTGATTCCAACCTGTGATGGCGCCGACGATGCCAGGCATAGACAGAGCGGCTTCGCCTGTATTTTTCCAGACCACGACAAGGGTTTTTGTTCCGCCTTCGCCAAAAGGACACCATTCCATATTTCGCAAGAACTGAAGGCCTGCTCTAGGATCGCGGTCGAGGATACACGTGCAGGCGGGCACGCCTAAAGGCTCTTCCCTTGGCAAAATAGGAGTAGCTTGTGCGCCTGCTAAAATTCCTTCGACTCTTAAAAGTTCTTCGACTGTTTCTGGAAGAAAGTGTTTCGAATCGGGAAGGAGATGAATCAAAATGACCTCATCTAAAGTCATGCGGTCTGCTACACCTGCTCTTTCCGCCCAGCGGTTGTAGCCCTCAGCTAAACCTTCCATCTCATCTAGGAATTTTCTTGGGATGGTCTCACGCATTTTAGCGAGCACACGAGGAAGCGCCTCGGGGCGTGCATGCTGCATAAATGTGTGCAGGATAAGATCGTATTTCGTTTTGAGTGCCCTGATATGAGAACCTAATAGGAACCCATGCGCTTCGCCTGCTTGGCGGGGTGTCCTTGCGGTGAGTTCAAGAATTGGCACGTGCCCGCGATAGTAGAGTCTGCCGCCCTCGCACTCGGCGGGCTCAAAAGCATGCTGAGTGATGTCGTGCGCTGCACAGGAGATGTAATTGAGAAAGAACCAGGTGGCAATGGATGCTACGAGCAGGACAACTCCGGTGAGGATAATGCCAGTTGAAATGAGCGCACCTGCTGCTGGGATCAGATAAGGCGCTGAGATGATGGATGCTGCGCCAAAGACAGATCCGCCTATTTGCCCCGCAGTCACTAAATCGGGGTGGTCGTGGATCCACTGGAGCATGCCAACGTAGGTATTATCGGCATTAAAATTTGTTATATATAGATCAGTTGCCATGGTCTATAGATTATAGCACAGTTTCCTAGAAAGAGTAAGTAAAGAAAACCCTGCCATAAGGGGCAGAATCGTACTTGAAATAGCGGGGATGATGGTTGTCATGGTCCATGATCAAGATCCAGCCGCCGAAGTTCTCGCCAGCGCAGATGCCGGCATTGAGCTGTCCACGGAAGTTGTAGACTAGATCGATTTCGGCGCCAGAGGAGTAAACCTCAAAGATTCCATCCTTGTATCTGCCGATGCCGCCATGGATGCGCCAGGGGTGGCGATAGAGACGTCCAAAGGTAGCGTATTTGACTAGGCAGGACCAGTTGGGATTGATCCAGTAGGTGAGCGAGAAGTCGATGGGAAAGATCAAGTTGAGCTGCCATCTGGGTAAAAATCGGTAGTCGAAGCCGAGCAGGGGGAGTAGATAGCCATTCTTGATGCCGTAGTGTCCGTTCCAGCCCACATGCACACCAGCTTTTTCGGTAAACTGGTAGCGCCCCCACATCAGGCCGTAATAGACGCCGCTCTTTTCCAAAATTAAAGCTGCGCGTGTCAACCGTGGCTGTGCCTGAAAAGATCCAGCGCCATCTCTCGATCGAAGTTGAAATCCATCCGAGCGAACCCACGGCTAAATGGTAGTGATCTCCCGTGAAGCGCGGGTTTTTATCCCAGGCGAATTTCATGGCTGAGTAGCCAGCTTCCCAAGCTAAGTAGTTATTTTCAGTCAGCGCATGCGAAAAGAAGAGCGCGCCATAGCCGTCGGCATAACGCTGGTGGCTGCCTTTAACCGAGTGCGTGCGAAACTTCGCTTCGCCAATCGTGCGTGCTTCAGACTCAAAATAGAATTGCGGCTTTCTGCCCACAAAACCGTAGTCGGTGAGAAGGACATAGGAAGAGCAGAGTAGCGAGATGGGAATGAGAAGCGCGGCTCGTTTCATGTTGCTAATATTACTTTTGCAGCATTTTTTCGCCACCCAACATCCTGAGAAGTTCTTTTTCGCGTTCTGTTTTGTTGAGCGTTTGCGTAGAAGTTGTCGTGCGCCCTTCAACCTCGCTTTTGTGAATGCCCACGTGATGGTCAGCAAAGCGCGCCACTTGCGGAAAGTGTGTGACGGCGATCAGTTGCCGTACTTTGGCAAGTTTACTCAAACGCTCTCCGATGAGCGCAGCAGTTTCGCCGCCCACGTTCGCATCGATCTCGTCAAAGACAAGCAGTGGCGTGCGGTTTTTTTCAGCAAGCGTGGTCTTGATTGCGAGCAAGAGGCGCGAGAGTTCGCCGCCGCTGGCGCAAGCTTGCACAGGTAGCAGCGCCTCTCCGCGATTAGCGCGCATCGAAAACTGCACAGATTCATCGCCAGCAAGGCTGCGCGCCTCGGATTTCAGCTCGATGCGCAGTTCAGCGGATGGCATGTTGAAGGTATGTAACACAGAGGTCAGCTCCGTTTGCCATTTTTGCGCAAATGTTGCGCGTTTTTCTGTCAGTTGTAATGCCAAGGCAGAGCTCTCTTTTTCCACACGCGCAATTTGCGACTTGAGCTCTTCGATTTCCTGCTCAAGCGAAGAGAGCTTTTGCAGACGCAGTGAGAGCTCTTCTTCATACGCGCGAATTTCTTCGGGTGTGTTTTTGCCAATTTTACGCTTGAGCTGATGCATCTTGGCTAGACGCTCTTCCAAATGGGCCAGACGCTTAGGATCGGCCTCTTCTTGGTCCATGCTGCGGCTTAGGATGCGACCGACTTCTGTCAACGGGATCACGGCTTCTTGAAAGAGCGGAAGCGCCTCTTCTAACGCAGGGTCGATTTTGGCTGCAGCCTCGAGCAGAGGTCTTAAGCGTGAAAGCTGGTTTAAAACAGCCTGCGGAGAATCAGACAGGGCAGCATGCAGAGTGTGCACTTTTTCTAAGAGTTCATGGCCTCGCGAGAGTCTCTGGTATTCGGCAAAACAGCTCGCTTCTTCATTCAGGCGCGTCTCTTGCAGCTCTTGCAACTGATAAGTGAGAAATTCAATCTCTTGGTCGCGCTTTTCATTTGCGGTGAGCAGCTCTTGCAAAGTGGCGCGCAGCTGCTTCTCTCTTTCCCAAGAGGCAGCGTAGCTAACTAGCTCTGTTTCTAAATCCGCATACAAATCGAGCAGCGTGCGCTGATGATCGGTCTGCTTGAGCTCTTGGTGTGAGCTCTGATCGATCAGATCGCAAAGCAGTGTACCAACTTTTTGCAAGATGGGAAGCGTAGCGGCTTGACAGTTGATCTGCGCGCGGCTTTTGCCCTCACGCGTAAGTTCACGGCGAATGATGAGCGGCTCGTTCTTATCAGCTTCGATGCCAGCTTCGTCTAAGATCTGCCAAACAGGGGAAGTAGAGGGGAGTTCAAAAGTCGCTTCGACAGAAGCCTTGTCGGCTGATGCGCGCAAGAGATTTCCCTGCGCTCTCTGTCCAAGGATGAGTCCAAGCGCAGTGAGAATGATCGTTTTGCCCGCTCCCGTTTCACCCGTTAAAATATTCAGCCCTTTTTCGAAGGCGATGCTTGCGCTTTCGACCAGAGCCAAATTTTTAATCGTGAGTTGGAGAATCATAAGCTTCGAAGAATATCATCTCTGGTTTTGAAATGCAGCTTAGCTACTTTGCCCAAGATCTCTGCGCCGTGTTTGCGCACGAGCTGACGACCAACTTCTAATACCTTTTGTGAAGCTCCTTTGGGCAGTTGCATGGAGATCATCTGGCTGAGATCTTCAAGTCCTTGCAGAAAGGCCGCGCGCGCCAAGATCGATGCCGCCGCAACCACTGGATCAGCTTCTGCTCCGTGACGCTGTGTGAGATTCACATCGAGCTCTTTGCGTTTTAAAGCTGAGATGACCAGATGTTCGCTGGCAAACTGGTCGATGATCACATCTTTGCAGGCTGTTTTGGCCACGAGTTCGCCAATTGCGGTGGCGTGGCCCCATGCGAGCAGACTGTTGAGATTTTTGAAATTCGCGTAGAGCTCGTTGTATTTGATTGGAGTGATCTTGACGATACTATGTGGGAAGCCCTGGCGAATCTTTTTGGCCATTGTTATCACAGCGCTGTCGCTCATGCTCTTGCTGTCGCGCACGCCAAGAGTTAAGAGCTCTTTGATCTGCTTTTCATCTGCTTGTACGCCGGCGATGCAGAGCGGCCCGAAGAAGTCGCCTTTGCCAGCCTCGTCGATCCCAATGCGCGGTGTGAAATCGACCTTCAGTTCGGGATAGGAGTAGGAGACGTCTTTTAAAATCTCAGGCTCCAAATAGAAGGTGATGAACTCCTCCTTGCCTTTGCCTTGGACGGTGAGTTTCCCCGAGGTATAAAGCGTGCAAGATACTCCATTCTTTTGCGCAGAAAAGAGCGTGTGTGCGGGCTGCGATAGCGTGAAGCCTTGTTCTGACAGATCTTCGCGCAGTTTATCGGCGAGCTTTACGTCGATGGTAGCTACAAAACAGGAAGACATAAAGTTCATTCTGTCATCGGGCCTTATAAAAGAAAAGAGGCTTTGTTGAATAAATTTGCTTCCTGCTGCGTTCGCTTCTAGTTTTCGAAACAAGAAATAACAGGATGGCAGGAAGCAGGATGAGCAGGATGGAAATAGCATTTCTTTGTCTTCATCTATCCTGCTCATCCTGCCATCCTGTTATTTTTCTCTCTTCAAGGAGATCCGGATTATTATGACGCAAGTCATTCACTTTCAAATGTTCGTTATTTAATAACTTTTTTAAAATATTTAGTTTATTTGATTATTATTATTAATTCTTTTATAATTATTCGAAATTATGACAACAAAAATTACAATTAAAGCAATAGAGCCTCCAAGCGCCTATGAAGTTTCGGGGCGGCCAATCGCAAGGTTAGATAGCACCCTATTGCAGCGCCATGTGTTTCAACGCTATGTGAGCGTATACGATCTTGCAAGCTGCGCTCAGGTTTGTAAGTTTTGGAAAGAACGTGCTGAAACCATCTTGGCTGAGAAGTATCAGGCTGCTTTTTTCCCTTCTGTGCCCAGAGACTTTCCTTCAACGCTAAAAGCGCGTTGCAATGCGCGCAGAGATCTGATTATAAGAAACTTAGAACAAAGGCAGTGTGTGACAAGCGTGAGAGGGCTTTTCACAGATAAAAACGGTATGCCTCTTTATAAAGCTCGGTCATGCAATAGCTCTCGGTTTGGCTCGCTATTTTTTGTCGGCGCTGATGTTCAAGCAGGTGACCATAAAATATCTACCCTATTTAGGGTCTGTCTAAACGGCGGAGCAGATGATGTTCAAAAAGTTCAAATTCACGATATGGGATTAGAATACGCTCCGCAGCAAACGGTTGATGGCGAGATTATTTTTGCGATGACAAATGTCTCGGGATGTATTCACCTAGCAAGAGGTCGCATCGAAAGAATTCCAGATCAAAATTTTACAACTTATATCTTGAGAGATAACAGAATTTTGCTAGGTAATACACGTCTGTTTATTACGGGTGAAAGTCTTGTTTTTCAGGAAATGGCGCAGACTTACATTTACGATACTCGAACTGGAATCCTTCAGAAGTCGATTCTGCATTCCGATCTCCCCGGAATCGTAGCGCCGGAGATAGTTTATTCCGCGGTTTTTAAGCAAAAACTCTGTGTCTTTAAACTAGCTCCATCTGAAGTGGCAGGTCATGCTTCGGTAGGCAAACTATCTATTACAGATCTTAGTACAGACCAGGAAGAATTTACGGAAAATTTCTTGGTGAAGCCTAACGTATTCGTCGAAGCGCGCCTTGTCCAAAATTACGCGATTGTTGCTTTTAGCCATCAGATAGATTTGCGCAAGACCTGTTTGGCAGTCGTGGATCTAAAAAAGAGTCACACGCGAGGATGCTTTGGTATTGGTAACCCAAAATCGCTCAGATGGATCACCTTGAATAAACGCATAGAGAGTAGACCTCTGCGTGTGGTGCGTTCAGCCCCTGAAATCCCGTCATCGAAACCAGCTCCTGAAGGCACGGCTGCGGCGCGTTTTGAAAAAATGCTCAACTTCTTTCACATTTTCACTTGGACACAGGGCCGACGAACACGGATCTTTGACCTCTCCACCGGTAAACATCTTGACTCTCTACACCACAACTTCGAGGAGTTTTATTGGGCGGCATTCCACAATGGATTGTTTATGGTAGCTGGCAATCGCGCCGGAAGAACAATTCAAGACGTAGAAGTCTTTGATTTTGCTTCGCAAAGTGTTTAAGATTTTTTCTCTTCGCGCTCTTTTGATGCGGAAGGCGCATCGGAAGGAGCTCCAATTAAGCTTTCGAGCTCTTTTCTCCAAGGGAATTCGTTTTTTTTCGACACTTTGCCCTCAGCTTTCTCTTTTTTGCTGATCTCTGCGCGTTCTGCCCAGGCTTTATCCCAACCAGGATGTTCCCAGGGAGCAGCAATTTTCTCGAATGCGAGTTTTGTGTCGGAAGAGGCCTCAGCGGTGATCTTTTTTACCTTTACAAACCGAAAGGTCTCGCGTGCAGCCGCGCGAACAGCCGCATTAGGAAAGGTGCAGGCAAGTTTAGCCGCGCGTCTCAGTTCAGAGTGCGTCAGACGCTCGTTAGCAGCAGGATCTTTCGAAGCGATATTTTGAGGATCGTACGCATAGCGATTGCCATCGATATCGGCGCAAACGAGCACGGGAATTAGAGGTAGAGGAGACAATCCCTTTGCTTTCCGCTCTTTGTTGGCTTCTATGCGTCGATAGTTTTCATACACGATGGTGGTCAGCGCAGCTTTGCAACTGCGGGCAATGTATTTTGAGCTGCGGTCTACCTTGAGTTGCACGAGCTCGGTGCCCTCGAGGGTCGTCAAATCATCTACATCGCCGCGTCCAGTCCCAATGGCCCATTCGAAGACCCTTTTCGCCTTAGCTTGTTGAATTTTAAGAATGACGGCTGTGTGCATGCATTCGGTATAGCCGTAGACGACGATCTGCTCTTCCGGACAGATTGCATTTAATGAACTAAAATCAACGGTTATGCTCATTTAACCACCTTATTATTTATAAAAATAATTATATCATTTTTAAATTAAATTATCAAGGGTTATTTTAATAATATACTATTGATTATTAGTTATTTAGGTAGCTTGGGCTCAAAAGTCAGTCCTTGTGTCCTTTGAAGCTCCTGTGGTAAAGATAAGAGACTGTATAAATTGGCTTGGAGGTTTTATGAGCGAAGAGTTGAAACGCGTCGGGTCGGTGTTGAAAGGCAGGCGAAAAGAGTTAAACCTTTCACTTAAAGAGATCGAAAATTCCACCTCGATCAGATCTTCTTATCTAGAGGCGATTGAAGAGGGCCAGATTCAGCAGCATATCGCAGGAGTCTATGCTTCTGGATTCATGCGGCAATATGCCAACTTTTTAGGTCTGGACGCCGATAAGATGATGCGTGAGCATCCTGGCGCTTTTAGGGTAGCAAATGAGAAGCATGAATTTGCTTATGGCATCGGTACCCTAGAGGCCCGCGGTAGCATGAGCGGGGGCGTAAAATGGTTCCCTAACCTCATTTGGGCCGGCGCTGCCGCTGTTGTGCTGGTAATTGCCTGGTATCTTGCCAAGTATCTGGGAGTAATCTAATCGATCTCGATGGCCACTCCTCCCTTTACCAACAGGCTGATTAACGAGAAGTCGCCCTATTTGCAGCAGCATGCGCATAACCCAGTCGACTGGTATCCCTGGGGCGATGAGGCGTTTTACGCTGCTCAAAAGGCGGATAAACCGATCTTTTTGTCGATCGGCTATGCGACCTGCCACTGGTGCCATGTGATGGAAAAGGAGTCGTTCGAAAATGCTGAACTCGCACAGCTCATGAACGAGACTTTTGTATGTATCAAGGTCGATCGCGAAGAGCTGCCGCACGTCGACAGCCTCTACATGGAATTTGCTCAAGCGCTGATGGGCACATCGGCAGGTTGGCCGCTCAATGTGATCCTTACACCCGAACTCAAGCCTTTTTTTGCCGTGACCTATCTTCCTCTGCACAGCCGGCAGGGGTTGATCGGCTTCGATCAATTCATTTTGCAGATCAAACAGCTCTGGCAAAGCGATGAAAAGGAGCAGCTGATCGAGCAAGCCAACAAGCTGGTCGAAGCTTTTGCCAAGTCGGTCGAAATAGCCGGAGAAGAGCTGCCTACTGAGGAGTATATCGAAGACGCGGTTGAGCTCCTTTTTCAGCTGGCTGACCCGGTCTTTGGCGGGCTGAAGGGCGAGCCGAAATTCCCGCTCGGATACCAATCAGAATTTCTGATGCAATATGCCAAAGCGCATGAGGATAGCCGGGCGCTTTTTTACGTAGAGCTGACTTTGGAGATGATGTGCCGCGGCGGCATCTACGATCATTTGGGAGGCGGCTTTTCACGCTACGCGATCGATGAGAGGTGGATTGTCCCTCACTTCGAGAAGATGTCCTACGACAACGCTATTTTGGCTAAAACGTATATTGAAGCCTGGAAATACACTAAGCGGCCGCTCTTTCGCCGCATCGCTGAAGAGACCCTGCAGTATGTGCAGCGCGAGATGACCGGGCCTGACGGCAGCTTCTATTCCGGACAGGACGCGGACACGGAAGGGCATGAGGGACGCTATTATACTTGGACGCCAGAGGAGATCAGCGCCGTGCTTTCTCCAGAAGATGCCCAGCTCTTTTGCCGTTATTATGGTGTTACGAAAGAGGGGAATTTCGAAGGACGCAATGTCTTACATGTCGCCGCGCCTCTCGAAGAGCTGGTCGAAAACAGAAAAGAGCTCATCGAAGAGTTCTCACATCGCCTGGCAAGTGCACGCGCTGCTCTATTTAAAAAGCGCGAGACCCGTCCCAAGCCTTTCAAGGATGATAAAATTCTCGCCTGCTGGAATGGGCTGATGATCGACGCGTTTGCGCATGCTGGCGCAGCTTTTGAAAACGCGCAGTTCAGCGAAGCTGCGATGAAAGCTGCCAGGTTTATCCGCTCCAAGCTTTGGCTCGAGGGTAGACTACTCCGCCGCTATCGCGAAGGCGAGGCGAAATTCCCAGCGGCTCTGGAAGACTACGCCTTTTTGATCAAAGGTCTGCTTTCGCTTTTTGATCTGGGGCTTGGAAACGAGTGGCTCAAGTGGGCGATTGAACTTGCGGATGTGCTCTTCGATAAGTATAAAGCGCCTAAGGGAGCGTTTTATCATACGCTAGAGGAAGAGGGCATGAGCGCAGCATTGTTACGCAAGTGTGAGTTTTACGATGGCGCAGAACCTTCTGGCAACGCCGTACATTGCGAAAATCTGCTCAGGCTTTTTCAGCTCACGAAAGACGAGAGATATTTGCGGCAAGCCGAAGATGTCTTGAAAGCCGTAGAAGGGTATATGGAGGCTTATCCACCAGGCGCCTGCTACCATCTCATGGCGCTGAGTCGCTATCTCGACGTGAAGGCGCCGACTCTGGTCGTAGCTTTCAACGAGAAGCGCTCCCTAGAAAAAGAAATCACTGGTTGGCTAAGGGAGCAGTTCTGTCCACACCTGGAAGTGATTTGGAAAAGAAATAGTGACATCGACTCTCTTTTACCCGAAGATAAGGACAAGACGCCGATTGAAGGCGAGACGGCAGTCTATATTTGTCGGCAAAATGCCTGCGAGCCCGCCTTGACAGATAAGAACCTAATTGAGAAAGCTATTCTTAGTTTATAGGAGTAGATATGAGTGAAACATTTGATCTCTACCGCTATCTAGACACAAAGCCATCTAAACTCGATGAGCCTGAACTTCTCACGCTTGTCGAAGAGATCGCTTCAGCGCTAACAGAGCTACACGAGAAGGGAGAGGCGCACGGTTCTGCCAAATTGATGCAGCGTTTGCGCGAAGAGAAGACAACCCTCGCCTTTTTGCAGCATCTGGCTTTTTTGCCACCTGAACAAAAGAGCTCTACTGCGATTGATCTCAAGAAGGGCGATATCTACGCTTTTGGCGTGCTGGTCTACTTTCTGATTATGCGCAAGTTTCCAGAGGGCTTTTTCCCGCTTCCTTCGCATGAAGTTCCAGAGTACAAACTACCGTGGGATCGCTTGATCATGCAGTGTCTGCAGCCCGATCCAAGCAATCGTCCTGCTTCTTTAACAGACGTGATGGACGCTTTGCGCGCACCTAAAAAAGCGGATGAGTTAAAACCCAAGCTCAAAGCTCAAGAGCTCATTCGCCCAGAGTTTCAAGAAGATCCAGGTGCGATTTTCAAAAAAGAGACCGCGGTGGCTCAATTTAAACCCAAGCCGATCGAAATTAAAGAGCACGATCCACTTCAAACTGAAATGGTCGTCATTGCTGGTGATAGCTTCGCACGCGGCAGCATGAGTGGCGGACGCGATGAGATGCCGCAGCACAAGATCGTTTTAGATAGCTTTGCCATCGACGTGCACCCAGTGACGAACGAGCAGTTTGTGCGCTTCTTGGAAGCGCTAGGCGGTGAAAAAGACGCGCAAAATTGCGATATCATCCGCTTGCGCGAATCGCGCATCAAGCGCAGCGGCGGTAAGCTAAACATCGAATCTGGCTACGCTAAACATCCAGTGGTGGGCGTAACCTGGTATGGCGCGGTGGCCTATGCCAAATGGGTAGGCAAGCGTCTACCGACCGAAGCGGAGTGGGAGATCGCCGCACGCGGTGGAAAAGAGGACGCGATCTATCCGACCGGCGCCAATATCGAACGCTCGCAGGCCAATTTCTTCAGTTCGGATACTACGCCAGTGATGAGCTATCCACCAAACGCCACCGGCATCTTCGACATGGCCGGTAACGTCTATGAGTGGTGCAACGACTGGTATGGCTATCACTACTACGATGAATCGGTACAAGAGCCCAATAATCCGCCAGGACCGCCACAGGGCGTCTATCGCGTTTTACGCGGCGGCTGCTGGAAAAGTCTTAAAGAAGACCTGCGCTGCGCGCACCGCCATCGCAACAATCCTGGCACGATGAACGGCACCTACGGCTTCCGCTGTGCCGCAGATGTGCAATGATCCGTGTTCTTTACGTGTGCATGGGCAACATATGCCGTTCGCCCGCTCTGGCGGCGGTTTTGCAGGATCTTGTGCACAAACAGGGTCTAGACAGTGAGTTCTTCATCGATAGCTCTGCGCTGACCTCTTTTTACCTCGGATGCCAAGTCGATGAGCGCACCCGCCGGGCAGGGCTTAGACGGGGCATCGTCATCGAGCATATCGCCAAGCTCTTCCAGGAGAGCGATTTTCAAAAATTTGATTATATTTTTGCCGCGGATAAAGAGATCCTCTCCATCTTGAAAAACATCGCTCCGCTTAAAAGAAAAGTAAAAATTTTACTTACAACAGCTTACAGCGAGCATTTTAAGAACGAGGAGATCCTCGATCCCTACTATGCAGAAGAGAACTCCTTCGATCAGGTGATGGAGATCGCTGAAGATAGTTGCAAAGGCTTCTTAAAATTTATTCTATAAATTCTATTTATTCCCTCAATACAGTATAATATTTGTTATTATGAATTAGGAGAGGTTATGAGCTGCATTCAAGGCGTTGTTCAGTTGTATGGAACAGATAACCGATATGGCGATGCGTTAATTAATCCCCAGCGCTGGTGCCTGGCGCAGTGGACCGAGCTATTTGCCTGTGACAAAAGCGTACAAGAAACCGCTCTGCGCGCAGCTACAGCTGTGCTACTTGTCATCGCTACCCTCGTTTCCGCTGTCCTTGGATTGGTCGGCATCGCCATTAAAACGGCTTCGACGCCGCAAGTTCAACCACAGCCACAGCCTCAGCCACAAGCTGATCGAGCTGAGGATAGGCGAGGAGTGAGAGAAGAGCAAAGAGACCCTGTGCTCGCAGGTGAATATGATGTGATATCTCAGACTCCCGCATCGCAAGGAGCAGTGCTTGCGAATTTACCCCTGGATAGAGGTTTGTCTTTTAGCGCCACTCGCGTTTTAGGAGATCGAGCAATTCTTTGCGATCCTCCATGTCGCCAGTCACGCAGCGAATTTTGGCGGGTAGTTTGGGAGTCGAACGCAGATTCCATCATTATGTTGGCCGACATGTCCGAGAGCGATTTTATTCTAAGCTCGCATGGGCGCAGAAGGGGGGTGGTCCACACTCCTGCATATTGGCCGGCAGTAGGTGAGACAGAAGTCCAAGGCGAATCAGGAGTGAGCGTAAGAGTCGTTTCTGAGGAAAGATGTGGCCCACACGAATATTTTGCGAGAAGGGAACTCTCAATTTCAAAAGATGGGATCACGAGAAACGTGGTACACCTTCAGTGTCGACGTTGGTTAAGAAACATGGATCCAAGCATTGCTCAGCAGCTTATTCAGGCACACCGCGCTGCTAGGCAAGCAGATTGCCCATATGTCGTGCATGGTAGACGGCATTGGAACTGTATGAATGCAGCTGGAAGAAAGAAGGCCTACGCCGTGCTCGAAGAGGCTATAGATAGACGTTCTAAAGGAGACGCGGAGCCTAGACTTGTTTACAACGTAGCTAGAGAGCTAGGAAGTCACGTTGGATCATATGATCAGTATCGCATGATCAATCAGGTCTTTAACCTCGGCTGATTTGGAGTGCGGCGGACCGGTTCGCTTTGCTCACCTGTTGCGCACTGCGAAGGTCCACTGGACCTTCTCGTGTCTTCAACAGTCATACAACTTAAAATTTATCCTATAATTCTTATTATTCCCTAATTATCGTATAATATTTGTTATTTAAAAATTGTGAGGAAGCATGCTCTGTACTGGACAAAAAATTAACGCAGAAGAATTTCTACAGGATGACAGGATGGCAAGGATGAAGAAGGAAAAAGTATCTTCTTCATCCTGTAAATCCTGTCATCCTGTTTTAACTTTCTGTCTCCCAAATTTGTGTCCAGTACGGAGGGAAGCATGAGCTGTGTTCAGGGTGTTGTTCAGTTGTATAAAGCAGATAACCGATATGGCGATGCGTTAATTGATCCACAGCGCTGGTGTCTGCAGCAGTGGAGTGAGTTATTTAGTTGTAATCAGGATGTTAAAGAGATTGCGTTGCGTGTAGCTACGGCGATCGTGCTGATAATAGCGACAATCGCGGCATTTATTTTGGGACTAGCTGGCGCTGCACTCAAAGCATATTCTGGAGCACCTGGTGAGGAACAACGAGATCTTCCACTCCCTCCTCAACCTCAGTCGCAACATCAACCGCTGTTTCCGCTCTCTCAGCCTTTTCATATGCCCGAGCTTACGCCTCTGCCTCAGCCTGAGTTGCCACCTCAGCTCCAACCTCAACCCCAATCTCAGCAGGGTGAGTCTAAAGCTAAAATCCAATGGGAGCCGGTTCAGCCAGTTTCTGCTGAGATCTTAGCGACAGAGTTTACGCGTGAGCTCGCAATTGCATCGGTACCTTCAGGAGCATTTTCGAAAGCGGCTGGGTTCAGGCATCGCAATCGCTATACTAATGTTCTGCCTTACAACCAAACGCTGTTTAAGCATTCTGCAAAGAGTGGATTCTATTTTAATGCCAGCCATATCATGAACGGCCGCGCCATCATTTGTCAGGGACCTTTACCGGCGGAAATCGGGGAGTTTTGGGAGATGATTTGGGATTCAAATGCTGATTCAATTGTAATGGTGACCGATCTAGTAGAAAGCAGAAACGTCAAGTGCGCACACTATTGGCCAGATCTCAATAAGACAGTGGAGTATCAAGCATTTGGCATAAGCGTCAAATGCACTGCTGAATCCATTCCTGAACAAAAAATTGTGAAGAGAGTATTCGAAATTACCAAAGAGAGAGAGACGAGAATTATCACGCAAATGCATTTCATGAATTGGATCGATCAAACAGGCGTTGAGCCAGCACTCTTGAGAAATCTCGTTCAACGACATCGCAGAGAACGCAGAGACACTAAATCGCCCTATATCTGTCACTGCAGCGCAGGCTTAGGAAGAGCTTCAACATATGTGTCTCTTGAAGAGTGTGTTGAAAGACGCGCAAAGGGAAACCGTGATCCAAAGCTTGTTTGTACTGTTGTAAAAGAGTTGAGAAGTCATGCCACAGGTAGAGCTCCTGGTGCAGTTCAGAGTATTAAGCAATATGAAGCGATCTATCGCGCCTTTGAATCTATCCAGAGCTTAGACGCTTAAAAATAAGAAACATGTTTTAATTCTAGTTTTTTAAGAGCTCAGCGCATAAAAGGACCATTAGGACACACTCTTATGGTCTTTTTTGTTTCATGAAGCGAAATGTCGCGCAGTTATATCGCAGCACACTAAAGAGAGTCTTAGGCGTCAGCGACCTTTTTGCGATTGGTTTTGGCGATCTAGGCTCCTCCATCTATTACGCACTTGGAATCACGGCGCTCTATGCATTAGGAGCGACGCCGATTGCGTTATCACTGGCTGGTCTGGTTTTCATTTGCACAGCTTTGACCTACGCAGAACTATCTTCGACTTATCATGAATCAGGCGGCACAGCGAGCTTTGCCCGGCACGCCTTCAACGACCTGATCTCGTTTATTGCAGGCTGGGGTCTTTTGTTTGATTACATTATAACCATCGCCATTTCAGCCTTCGCCGTGGCTCCTTACCTTGCCGTCTTCTATGCGCCACTGAAACAGACAGAGCTCTATCATACTGGCTTTACGGTGCTGCTGATTCTAGCTTTGCTGATTCTGAACATCATCGGTATACGCCAGTCGACGAGAGTTAACTTTGTGCTGGTAACGGTTACAATTTTCACACAGGTAGTCATCGTAGCGATTGCATTTACCTTTCTATTCAAGCAAGGCACGATTCTGCAAAACCTCCGGATCAATGTGCCCGGAGCGCTCTGGTCGCCGACATGGCCCGAGTTCTGGAAGGGTACAGCCATGGCCATGGTGGCGTATACTGGAATCGAATCGATCGCACAGCTTGGCGCAGAGGCGAGACAGCCATCACGTACGGTGCCGCGTTCGATCATGATTACGATGGTGGTGCTCATTTTGATGTATTTAGGGATTTCAATTTCGGCGCTGCTGGCGGTTTCGCCGACTGAGCTAGGTACTACCTATGTCAGCGATCCAATTGCCGGCATCGCCACGCATCTGCCATTTGGCGGTGAGCTGCTCGGTGCATGGGTGGGGATTTTTGCTGCGATGCTGCTGATCTCTGCTTCCAACTCAGGCTTGGTCGGAGCATCGCGTCTCTCGTTTAACATGGGAGAGTTCTATCAACTGCCGCGGTTTTTTTATCGCTTACACAAGAAGTTCAACACTCCCCATGCTGCGTTGATTTTTTTTGCGGTCGTCTCTGCCCTGCTTGTGGCGGCCAGCCGAGGCGAGCTCTCTTTTTTAGCCGACCTTTATAATTTCGGGGCGATGCTCGCCTTTTTCTTTGCGCATCTCTCGCTGATCGTGCTGCGCATCAAAAAGCCCGATTTAAAGCGTCCATTTCGGATTGGTCTGAACATTCCGATCAGAGGATACTCGATACCGATTACAGCTGTGATCGGTTGCCTGGCCACGGCTAGCGTCTGGTTTTTAGTGGTGATCACCAAACCTGAAGGAAGGTATTTCGGGTGTGCGTGGATGATTCTAGGTATAGGCACCTTTCTCTACTATCGCAGAAGGGCTAAACTGGCTGCGGTTGGCCTTGAAATTGAGCGCATCCATGTCCCGCACTACGAACCACTCGAGATCAAAAACATCCTTTTGCCGATCGTGGATAAAACACAGACCGAAACTGTGCAGATGGCTTGTGAACTTGCCCGGCTTCACGGAGCAAAGATCACTGCTTTGCATCTGATGACTGTGTCCTATCCAATTTCTTTAGATGCCAATCTGCCGAAACACAAACGTCTGGCCGAAGCTGCGCTTAAACGCGTTGATGCCGTAGCTCGAGAATTCGGTTTGACCGTCGAGTTGAATATGCATCGCACACGTTCTGTCACAAATGCTATTCTCGAAGTTCTGAAAAAAAATAAGCACGACCTAGTCATCTTGGGAACGTCGCGTGAAAGAGGCGGGCGGGGATTTGGGCTAATCACTGAGACTATTTTGCGCAAAGCCCCATGTCGCGTATGGGTGTGCACGGCCCAAAAAAGAGACGGCCTTCTGCGCGAAGGCCGCCTTATCGTTACTTCTTAGAAGCTGTTAACGAAATGGCAAGCGGCAAAATGTTCTGGTCTCTCTTCCTTCAAGGCTGGGCGCGCATTGTGACAGATCTCTTTAGCATAGGGACAACGCGTAGCGAAGATGCACCCGGTTGGTGGATTGGCTGCGCTGGGCATTTCGCCTTTTAACACGATGCGGCTGCGATTCTTCTCGATTTTAGGATCGGGGATAGGGATGGCTGAGAGGAGCGCTTGGGTATATGGGTGTAGCGGATGAGCATAGAGCTCTTCGGCGGGTGCGAGCTCGACGATATGCCCGAGGTACATGACGGCGACGCGCGTCGAAAGGTATTTCACCACGGCCAGGTTATGCGCAATGAAAAGGTAGGTCAAGCCCATGTCGTGCTGCAATTTCTTGAGAAGCGTGATGATCTGTGCTTGAACCGAGACGTCTAGGGCCGAGATCGGCTCGTCGCACACGAGAAAGGTGGGGCTCACAGCCAGCGCGCGTGCGATCCCGATACGCTGTCTTTGGCCTCCACTCAATTCATGCGGGAAGCGTCCAGCATATCCGCTATTTAACCCCACGAGGTGGAGTAGCTCTTCCACCTTCCGCTGCCTCTCTTCTCGATTTACAATGCCATGTACATCCAGCGGCTCAGCGATGATATCTTTGGTCATCATGCGCGGGTTGAGCGAGGCATAGGGGTCTTGGAAGATCATCTGGATCTTGCGCCGAAACTTTTTGAGCTGCTTGCGCGAGAGTGCGAAGATGTTTTGGCCTTCGAAGAGCACTTCTCCAGAAGTCGGCTCATCGAGCCTGAGTAGAGTTTTGCCCAGAGTGGATTTTCCGCAGCCGCTCTCTCCAACTAGCCCGAGTGTTTCGCCCGGATAGATCTCGAACGAGGCATCATCCACGGCCTGCAGGATCTGTTTGCCTGTGCGAAACTGTTTTTTTAGATTTTGAACTTTGATCAGAGGCTCTTTCATCACACGCTTCTCCCGCGTGAATCGTGTTTCCAACAGAAGCTAGTGTGGCCATCGTCAACGCAAAAACCGCGCGGATTTTCAGATGCACAGATGTTCATCGCATCAGCGCAGCGCGCCCAAAAAGCACAGCCTTTAGGCGGAGAGAGGAGGCTGGGCGGTGTGCCGTCGATGGGAATAAGAGGCTCTTCCTTTGACATGTTGAGGCGAGGGATGGATTGGAGCAGTCTTTGTGTGTAGGGATGTTGTGGATTGGAAAAGAGCTGTTCAACTGTAGCATCTTCGACGATCTTGCCGGCATACATGACCAGCACACGGTCGCAGAAGCCCGCCACGACGCTGAGATCGTGTGTGATCAAGATAATGCTAGTACGCGTTTTATGCTGGATGGTCTTCATCAGATCTAAAATCTGCGCTTGGATGGTGACGTCGAGCGAAGTAGTCGGCTCATCGGCGAGCAAGAGTTTGGGTTTTGAAATTAGAGCGAGCGCAATCATGACCCTTTGGCGCATGCCGCCACTCAATGTATGAGGGTAGGCGTTGAAGCGCTCTTTCGGTTGCGAGATGCCTACGAGCTCTAACATCTCAAGCGCGCAGCAGTAGGCCTCGTGGTAACTCGCCTCAGGATGATGGCGGAGATATCCTTCGATGATCTGTGTGCCGATTTTCAAAGTAGGGTTGAGCGAAGTCATCGGATCTTGAAAGATCATGCCGATCTCTTTTCCGCGGATTTTTTGCAGTTCGCGTTCGTTAAAATCTATCAGATTTTTTCCATCGAACCAGATCTCGCCGCTCAATTTGCTCGAGTTCTCTGGGAATAGTTTTACGAGAGATTTAGCCATGGCGCTCTTGCCACAGCCAGATTCGCCTACAATACCGAGCCTTTCGCCTTCATTGAGATGGAAGGAGACGTTGCGCACGGCGTGCAACTCTTTTCGATGCACCGTAAATGTGACCTCGAGATTTTTGACGTCGAGCAGCTTTTTCACGAGCGCAACCTTGGATCGAAAGCATCGTGCAATCCATCCCCGAGAAGATTAAAACTGAACATGGTAATACTGATAAAGGCAGCCGGAAAGAAGAGGCGCCAAGGATAATAACGCAGCGCGGACAAGCCGTCGCTAGCCATGGTGCCCCAGCTGGCAATGGGAGCTTGCACGCCCAGGCCGAGGAAGCTCAAAAAGGCCTCAGTAAAAATGGCAGTAGGTACAGTCAGCGTCACTGTCACGATGATAGGCCCCATGGCATTAGGAATGAGGTGCTGCGTCAAGATGCGGCGGCGGCTGGCGCCGATGGCATATGCGGCTTTGACGAAATCGAGCTCTTTGATCTGCAAAATCTGGCCGCGTACGATGCGTGCCATGCCGATCCAACCGGTCATGGTCAGAGCGATAATGATGGTGGTGAGACCCGATCCGATGACTACCATGAGCAGGATCACGACCAGGAGATAGGGGATGGCGTACAAGATGTCGGCAGTGCGCATCATCAGTTCTTCAGTTTTTTTGCCGATAAAGCCCGCTAGCGCGCCATAGAATACTCCGATCACCAGATCGATCAGCGAGGCGGCCATGCCGACGAAAAGCGAGATGCGCGCTCCCCACCAGAGGCGCGTAAAGAGATCGCGGCCCAGCTCGTCGGTGCCGAACCAGAATT
The DNA here is from genome assembly GCA_963709365.1 of uncultured Chlamydiales bacterium. Taxonomy (GTDB): domain Bacteria; phylum Chlamydiota; class Chlamydiia; order Chlamydiales; family Rhabdochlamydiaceae. The sequence goes on along the minus strand of CAVPVU010000002.1, from coordinate 978,286 downwards.
GCCAAGAGGGTGGCTGATTTTTTAGCTGTAGATGCGTTTCGTAATATGTGTATGGCGTAATCCAAGGGCCTACGATGGCAAAGGCGAGTAGGGTGAGCAAAATATAAAGCCCGATCATGGCTTGCCGATTGCGTTTCAGTCGCTCCCAAGCATCCCTCCAATACGAAGAGGAGTCGTAGGCCTCTTCCGTTTGAGCGAGCTGAGCGGCTTTATCGAGAGGAGAAAAAGCCAATAGTTCTTCAGTCATTACTGTTCGTGGCTCCCAATTTTTATGCGCGGATCGATGAAGCAGTACAAGATATCGACCAGGAAGACAGCCAGCATGAGTATCGCGCTGTAAAAGACTGTTGTACCCATAATCACAGTATAATCGCGATTAGTAATGCAGAGCACAAACCATTGTCCTAAGCCTGGGATGCCGAAAATTTTTTCCACGGCAAAACTCCCAGTTAAAACGGCTGCCGTGAGTGGCCCCAAGTAGGTGACTACGGGTAAAAGCGCATTGCGCAGCACATGTTTCCAGAGGACTTGGATGGAATTTAAGCCTTTCGACTTGGCAGTCTGGATAAAGTCCTGCTGCATGACTTCGATCATGTTAGCGCGGGTGAGCCTGGCGATGAAGGCCATAGGCAGGGCGGAGAGTGAAAGCGCAGGCAGGATGGATTGGCTGAACGTACCCCATCTTGCCACAGGCAGAAGATCGAGTTTCATCGACAAAAGATATTGCAAGAAGGTGGCGAGGATGAAACTGGGCACCGAGATGCCGACCACGCTGAGGAGCATGGCCAGATGATCCTGCCACTGCTGATATTTGAGCGCCGCAATAGCGCCCAGGATAAGGCCGAAGGTCAGCGCAATCAAGAGCGCTTCTGAGCCCAGCATGAGCGAGATGGGAAAGCCTTCGCTAATAATGTCATTGACCGTGCGACCCTGATACTTGAACGAAGGTCCGAGATCCAGGGTAAAGAGCCCTTTGAGGTAGCGGCCATACTGAATATGCAGTGGTTGATCGAGCCCGTAGTGCTTGTGCATGGCCTTGAGGATCTCTTCGGGGATGGCTCTCTCTTGTGTAAAGGGATCACCTGGGATGGCGTGCATTAAGAAAAAGGTCAATGTCGAGACGATGAACAGCGAGACGAAGAGAATGCAAGCTTTTTTGACCAGATACCTAATCATGACCCTCGTTCTCGATGTAGGCATATTTTAGATCGAAGGCGTTGAGCTCGGTGACGTAGGCGTCTTTAAGGCGTGGGTTTTTAATAAAAGTTCCGGTGTAGAAGTAGATCGGTGCAACGGGCATTTCTTCGATCAAAATTTTCTCGGCTGCTTGTAAATAGGCTTTGCGTTGAGCATGTTCTTTTGTCTGGTCAGCTAGGTCCATCAGTTCACTAAAGCGCGGGTTGAACCATTGCGAGTAGTTGCGGTTAGATGAAGCATAACGATAATCTTGTAAAAAGTCAGTAGCATCGTTAATGCTGGGAATGCCACCTAGGCGTGCCACCTGGAACTGGTGGTGTGAAAGCTCGTCGAGATAGACCTTCCACTCTTTGTTTTCGAGGCGGACCTGGATGTTAAAGGCTTCATTCCACTGCTGCTGGATAGCTTGAGCGATCTTATGGTGACCTGCGTCGGTGTTGTAACTTAAGGTAATCGGCGGGAGCTCCTCTTTGGAGAGTTTGAGCTCTTGCAATGCTTGTGCAAAAAGCTGTCGGGCTTTTTCTAGATCGGCATCATGGAAATAATTAATCGTCTCTTGCCACATCGAAGGGGGGATTAGGCCCAAGGCTGGTTTTTGTTTGCCTTGGGTGATGTTATCGATGATTGCCTGGCGATTAATCGCTAGAGCAAAGGCCTTGCGCAAATTTAGATTGTTAAAAGGGAACTTTTTGGTGTTGAAGACATAGTAGTAGACACCAGCGATGTCATAGAGGTTGGCTTGTTTGGTTTTAAATAGGGTGGGCAGGGCATCTAGGGGGAGGTTCGATAAGGGAAAGCCTGCCCAGTCTAGATCATCGTTTTCGAACATGCCAAGCTCTGTATTTACATCTTCGATGATATAGAGATGTATTCCGTCGAGCTTGACCTTTTCGACATCCCAGTAGTGCGGGTTTTTTTCTAAAAGGATCTGGTTGTAGCGCTTCCACTCTTTCAATCTAAAAGGTCCAGAGCTCACATAATGTGCGGTACTATCCATCCAGTTAGGAAAGGCCTGCTCAATATGGTGCGGCACGACCGGGAAGAGGTGAGAGGCGGTCATCATCAAGAAGTGCGGGTGCGGATGCTCAAGCTCGACCCTGAGCGTCTGTGCATCGAGCGCTTTTACACCCAGCTGATCGATTGGGAGCGTGCCCTCTTTGACCGCTTTAGCATTTTTTAGCACGTAGATCTCGCAGCTCTTTTCGCTTGGAAAGCGCGGATCTAAAACGGTTTTCCAGCTCGCTTCGAAGTCCATGGCACTGATCGGCTGCCCATCGGACCAGTTGGCATTTCTCAAGGTGAAAGTATAAACCTTGCCATCTTTGGAGACCGTGACTGCTTTGGCTAGACCAAATTCAGCTTCGCCATTTTTGGCTTGGCGCATCAGCCCTTCAAAGCACATGTTGATCACGCCGATCGAGGTGGTATCGATGGCCTTGCGCGGATCCAGTGTGGGAGGTTCGCTATGCATGTTGAACCGCGCGACCTGCTTGAATCCATCTTTAGGTGCAGGGCTGCCGCAGGCAGCCATTAAACCGAGTGCAAATGTCAGAAAAGCTTTCACGAGACCCCAAAAATTTCTTATAGGGATAGCTTAACGCAATGGTGTTTTTATGGACAAGGAGACAACACGTTGGATTAGAAGAAAATTAGCTAAACCAAGCTTTAGGCAGATGGGGTTTTAGCATGTGCCCCACAGTTAGTAAAAGAGGGATAGATTCATCAAGTTTATGGTTTTCATTTAAGATATTAAGATGTAAGAAATCGAAGAATTCTTTCTGGGTTTCTTTTGAAAGCTGAGTGAAAAGAGCACGCATGAAAGGAGCCGATTCTTGAAAGCAATGGTCGATAAGAATGGTGTTTCGATCTTCGATGGAAACATCCTGAGAGTATCGCTGCCATGGTTGCCGTAAAAACATGAGTTTAGGAAAGTTCGCTGTTGAAGAGGGGATCTTGAGCTTAGTGCCCTGTATATTGAGTTGCACCAGCGGAAGAGTTTGCAGATGCTTAAGCGAGGCGCTAGTGAGTCTAGCACAATTGCGTAGATCGAGGGTTTCAACATCGGAAAAGAGCTTAAGCAGCCTAGCAAGAGCATCATCATCAATGTCCGTTCCAAAGCAGGTGAGCGTTTTCACATTCTCTCGATTTACTGCTAAATGTCTCAGCACAAAGTGGGAAGCGTTAAAGCCACGATCAAAAAGGTGAGGTGCTCTCAAGAAGAGCTGTTGAAAGCCTATTGTATGCGTTCGAATAGCTGTATACGAAAGTCTGCTCTCTGCCTTTTGCGCGCCTAAAGCACTGAACAACATCTTATGCACAACATTCGACTCCAAGTGTGTAATTTCATCTTGTTCGAAAAAAGACAGAACAACACTAAGAGCACCATTGCACTTTTGATTTAAGCCTTGCAAGAGTTTTACAAGCTCGTCAGGTGTAGGAGGGTTTACAGGCGCTCTGAGAAGAGGGGATTCAGGCTTTTTTAACAGGGCTTTTTGCATTGTACGCAACGTTGCGATTCGTACTTCTTCCTTATAGCCGGCTTGAGCGAGCAGCTCAAAACCAATTTTACGGATCAAGCACCAAATTTTTAATGGCTCGAGAAATTTTTCATAGGGGCTTATGGTTTGGCAGTCACCGCTGCAGGCGCGAATCGAGAGTTTTGTAAGTCTGGGAAGTGTTTCTAAAAGGCTAAGCTCGTTGGCTTCTTGAGCCGTCATGCGTTTGGACCAATAGATTTTGCATACCTCGATGGAGAAACTCAGTTCAGTTAGATTTGTCAAACGCGATAATACAGCGATGTTTTTGGGCATGGCCCTCAGGCCTGCCAAACCCAAAGCTGTGAGCTGTGGCATGCTGGCCAATGGTGAGAGGTCTGGAATTCTGCTTCCATCTAGGTTCAGTTTTTTAACTGTTTTATCGCACAGTTGAACCACCAGGTTAAGTTCTCTATCTTCGCAATTGCCGATTCTGATCGAGGAAATATGCCTAAATGTTTGTAGGACGGCGTCAGAATATGTCTTAGGTACTTCTTCAAGTTTTCCAGAAGAGTGTGAAAATCGTCCGTAGTCAATGCAAATATGCTGCAAATTCGTGAGTCTAGCTGCTAGTTCAGTCAGTGAAGGTGTTTGCCCACAGTATTTTTGATAACTTTTCTTGAGGGTGTCTAGGCCCCAATCATAGAGATCATGTTCAAAAGAGAGTTGAGCATCGAGTAGATGCCTTGCTGCTTCTCTGCTCAAGCCATCATGCAGTTCGAAAAATGCGATGACGACATTCAAGACTTTTCGATAAGTGGGCATTTCAGCGACTTCGCATAAAAATACGGTTGCCTCATCGCAAACAAGGGAGGCTCTTTGGTCAGCTGTTCTCAAACTTCCATCTGAAAGCAGTTGCCTAGTTCTTTCCACTGCATGTGCAGTTTGGGACAAAGCTGGAATAGGAGAAGACATAAAGACTCTGATTTTAAATTTTAATTAATAAATTATAATTAATAGCAACTTATATTTAAATGCTTAAATTGCACATAACGGGTTTCTCAGGGCATGAATTTGTTAAAATGTATTAAAATAGTTTTTAAATAGGCTCCTGGCATATAAAGAAAACGTTCTCTATAATTCTGCGCTTTACTTTGAGGGAATATGCTGCTCAATTCTGGAAACAGGATCCATTTTACGAGTTTGGGCTGTGCCCGCAACCTAGTCGATACTGAAGTCATGATCGGTATTCTGCTCCAAGCAGGGTATGAAGTAGAGAGTTCGTCTCAAGAAGCGGATTTTCTCGTGGTCAATACTTGCGGCTTTTTGGCTGCGTCGCGTGAAGAGTCTTTGAATGCGATTGGTCAACTTTTTGCTGAGAAGAAGGCTTCGGCTAAGGTGATCGTGGCTGGTTGCATGGTCCAGAAGCACAAGGATGAGATCAAAGACCGTTTTCCCGATGTGCATTATTTCATCGGCTCTGGCGACATGGAAAAAGTGCTCGATGCGGTGCGCGCGGCTGAGCCTGGCGCTGCGGTGACGTCCGCGCGCAGCTATCTGCAGTGGGGAGAGGTTCCTCGTGTCACATCTACGCCCAAGCACTACGCCTATTTGAAGATCGCCGAAGGGTGCGCCAAGCGTTGTGCGTTTTGCATCATTCCGACCATCAAAGGTCCTTTGCGCAGCAAGAGCGTCGAACAGGTGCTTAAAGAGTTCAATGTGCTTTTGAATCAAGGTGTCCAAGAGGTTATCCTCATCGCGCAAGATCTCGGTGATTTCGGCAAGGAGCGCAAAGAGGTGGGCGCATTAGAGAATCTGCTGCGCGAGATGCTCAAAGTGAAGAAAGACTTCTGGCTGCGTCTTCTCTATCTATATCCAGATGAAATTAACGATGAACTTATTGCGATCATCAAATCTGACAAGCGCATCTGTCCCTACTTAGACATGCCGATTCAGCATATCAACGACACGATGCTCAAAGCTATGCGCCGTAAGACTTCGCGTGCGCAGATCATCGATACGATCCGCAAATTGCGGAGTGAGGTCGAAGGTATCACCATCCGCACAAGTTTAATGGTCGGCTTCCCAGGCGAGACTGAAGAGCAGTTCGAAGAGCTCGTCACTTTTGTGCAAGCGCATCCTCTCGACAACGTAGGGATTTTCAAGTTCTCTGCTGAAGAGGGCGCGCACGCTGCGAAACTTCCGAACCAAGTTCCCGAGGATGTAAAAGAAGCGCGCTATCAACGTCTCGCTAAAGCGCAGATGGAACTGGTCGATCGCCTAAGCGAACGCTTCATCGGAAAGCGCCTGCAAGTGATGGTCGAAGGCTACCATCCCGAATCTGAACTTCTGATGCGCGGCAGATTTAATGGACAGTGTCCAGAAATCGATGGACAGGTGATCATCAATGATGGGCGAAAAGTTACAGCTTTTGGCCAGCTCTACGAAGTGGAGATCACCGACACGGCTGGTTATGACTTGATCGGGCGTGTGATCAAATCCTATGCTGCTGCTCCCGCTCCTCAAAAGCCGAAGCTGGCCCTTGTATGACTAGGGTCGTCTTAAAACCGGGTAAAGAACGCTCTCTCTTGCAGCGCCATCCATGGATTTTCTCTGGCGCGATCGCCTCATGTCCCAAGATCGAGCCAGGCGAAATGCTGCCTGTCTTTAGCTCAACGGGCAACTTTCTGGCACGCAGCCTATTTCCATCCCGATAATTCTCTAGCTGGACGCGTGCTGACTTTTGAAGATGAGTCGGCCGAGGCGGCGCTGCGCCGATTACTATCGAGCGCACAGGCACTGCGCAAGACGCACTTCGATCCAGCCGTTTCTAGCGCATTTCGTCTGGTCAACGCTGAAGGCGATGGCCTGCCTGGACTGATTATCGACTGCTACAATGACGTGCTGGTGATGCAGATCAACACCTGGGGCATGGAGAGATTGAAGCCGCTCATCGTCGAGATCTTAAAAGAGCTCGTCCAACCCAAGAGCATTTACGAAAAGTCGCTCTCTGGCGCGCGCCATTTAGATGGGTTGGAAGATGCGCAAGGCTTGCTCTTTGGCGCACCAGTGCAAGAAGTCGAAATCGTCGAAAGGGGAGTGCGTTTTATCGTATCGCTCATCGATGGACAGAAAACAGGCTTTTTTCTCGACCAGCGTGAGATGCGCGCCCAAGTGATGCGTTATGCAGCGCAAAAACGCGTGCTAAACTGCTTCTCTTACACCGGTGGTTTTGCGCTCTTTGCTTTGAAAGGCGGCGCCACATACGTAGAAAGCGTCGACACTTCTATGCCTGCGCTTGAACTCGCCAAGCGCAACACTCAGCTGAATGGTTTCACACCTAGCCAACATGCTCTCGTGCAAGAGGACGCTTTTGATTATCTCAAACGCTCAAAAATGGATTTTGATCTGGTGATTCTCGACCCACCTGCCTTTGCCAAAAAACGCAGCGATGTCGATGCTGCCTGCAAAGGCTACAAAGAGATCAATCGCCTGGCGCTGAAAAAGATGCCGCCGCGCTCGCTGCTCGTCACCGCATCCTGTTCACACTTCATTGATGATGCACTCTTTCAAACACTGCTCTTTCAGTCAGCCTGCGATGCTGGCCGCGAGGTAAAGATCCTCGCACGCCACAGCCAAGCGCTCGACCACCCAGTCTCTCTCTATCATCCCGAGGGCAGCTACCTCAAAAGCCTAACTCTTTACGTCGAGTAGCTTTTCAAATTTCTTTGCGAGACGATAGGCTCGAGCTTTGTTTGAAAAATTCACAACTTCAATAAATCCTTGTTCGACCCAATTTTTACACAACTGTGCGCTTGTTCTAGGTTTAAAATCAAAGAGCTCGCCAATTTGTCTGGAAGTAATAATCTCGAACATTGAGAGCAGCTCAAGCGCTTTGCGCTGCCTGGGATCGAGCTGACGAAGCAGATCTGTGTGATCTTTTTCTCCGTCTCTCTGTGCAGCGCTCATGCGTTCTATTACATTTTCAAAGGCGATAGCCATGCCTTCAATAAAGTATTCAATCCACTTTGTAATATCTGCTTCAGCCCGACCTAAGTAATAGTTGTGTGAAGGGCCAATGCTGATCGCTTCATAATAGGCGCCTAGGTCGCGCGCATAATATTCCTCAAGAGAATAGAGTCCTTTAAGACCGTATCCACCCAGGTGTAAAAGCAGGGTGGTTAGTAAGCGGGCAACTCTGCCATTACCATCATAATATGGGTGTATGGTCGCAAATTGATAGTGGGCTATTCCTGCGAGAATTGGCGCAGGGATAATGCTGTTGTTTTCTGAAATCCAACTTACCAAGGCTTTCATAAGAAGGGGGACATCTTTTGCTTCGGGCGGCATGTAGACAATAGTTTTTGTGCGGTTATCGCGGATGACATTTTGCCCATCGCGATAAGGTGTTGCTTTTGCTTTAGCGCGCCCAGCTGACATCACAAGAGCATGCAGTGTTTGAATATGAGATTCAGAAATAGATATTCCCTTTGCTGCCCAACGTTCTACCTGTTCCAAGGCGACATAATATCCTTTGACCTCGTCTTCGTCTCGATTTCGGCCTGGAAAATGCCCTTCGTGTTTCAAGACCTGTTCAATCTGTTCGGGCTCGAGGCGATTTCCTTCGATCATGGTTGAGTAATGGGTAGTATAAAGCCGTGCAGTTTCGCGAAGTGAGGTTAAAACCATAGGCGTTAAAGGTAGATGGGCAACCTTTTCTTTTGCTGTTTCGATCCGCAAGAGAAAGCCAACTAACTTCGTTGGAATGGTGTATTTGGGGAGAAATTTTATCGGCATATTACCTGCTGTTTATCTGCATTAGATTATGCCGATAAAATGCCGATAGATCAATGTTTTTCTTAATTCATTGAAAATAAGAACATTGCATAAGCAAAAAGACCAAAACGACAGTATGGAGTGCGGTGGCTTGACCTAGCGGTTCTACACATCTTTTTGTTATCTAAAATCTTGAGCCAGCAAGAAAGACGGCCTAGTGGACGGAGTGGACAAAGGAGAGGAATGGACAGAGAGTGGACGAAGTGGACGGCCGAAAGAAATCCGGATTTCTTTCGGCCGTCCACTTCGTCCATTAGGCCGTCTTTCTTTCCTTTCTTTTAGGGAAAGGCAACAAAAAGATGTGTAGAACCGCAAGGTCAAGCTACCGCACTCCAAAATAGGAAAGGACCCGAATGACAAAAATATGCTACGTTGCGGTTATGCTTAAGTTCCGCTTTATTACTCCTACCGCCCCAGAATACCCTCAAGAGCTGATGCTGCGTTGGGAGGTGCTCGCCAAGCCTTTGGGCATTCCGCCAGGAAAGGAGCAGCCTGCTGAAGAAACGGAGAGCCTGCATCTGATCGCTTTAGAGAAGAAAAAGATGGTCGGCTGCGTGCTATTTTGTCCCGAAGGGGCTTTGCGCGGAAGAGTGCATCAGATGGCGCTCAGCGAGGAGTATCAGGGCCGCGGCTTTGGGCGCAAGATGCTCTCTAAACTAGAACAAACACTAGTTGCTCGTGGTTTCAAGGAGATCTATCTGCTAGCTCCGTCTGAAAAGGTCGGTTTTTATAGCCGGATGGGATTCGAAAACGATGGTGAGCCAAAAAAGGAGAAAGATGTATTCTGGCAGTGCATGACGAAAAAGTTGGATTAGCATGAGTATACATCTACACACACGTGAAAAGCTCACCTGCTTTGGTAAATTGGCTATTTTGACCGTAGCATTAGGCGGTTTTCTCTTTGGTTATCACTTGGGTGTGATATCCGGAGCTTTAGAGCTCATCGAAAAAGCGTTTTCTTTAGGACCATTCAAGGAAAGTATCGTTGTTAGCATTCTCTTGCTCGGCGCTTGCGTTGGCAGTATCTTTGGGGGTGCGCTGTGCGACCGATTTGGAAGACAGCGTATGATCATCGTCACCGCACTTCTTTTCACCGTGGGCGCTCTAATCGCAGCTTCAGCTGTGGATTATGGTATGATTCTACTAGGCAGAGTTGTGATTGGCGTAGCTGTCGGTTTGATCTTTTTAGTTGGACCTCTTTATCTCGCCGAGATCGCCCCTCCACACTTGCGCGGTGGGATTGTCGCCACCTATCAATTTGCTACCGTGATCGGGATTTTAACGGGATATGTGGTGAATTATCTTTTTTTCGACCTCGGCAACTGGAGGGTGATGTTTGCTCTCGGAATGATTCCGTCTGGAATATTGACTCTGGCCATGTTTTTCTTTCCTGAAACACCCGATTGGCTCATGGCACACGGCAAAATTGAAAAAGCAAAGCAAGCGCTCCAGCGCTTGCGTCAAGACAGACTCTGGGAGCACCATCTTGCAGAGATGAAAAAATGCGCTTCAGGGCAAGATGTTTCCTGGAAACGCCTGCTTCAACCTTCGGTCAAGTTTGCGCTTTTTATAGGAATTATGATCAACGTCTTTCAACAGATCACTGGAATCAATGCTGTGATCTACTATTCACCCAAGATCTTTGCCGCGGCGGGTTTCGGAACAGGCTCCTCTGCGCTGGTAGGAACATTGGGAATTGGCGCGATCAACGTCATCGCGACTTTTTTGGCTTTAAAGCTGCTGGACAGGCTCGGCCGGAGACCTCTTTTGCTGATTGGCATTGCAGGCATGATTGTGAGCTTGCTCGTGCTTTCGATTGCGCTTTTCTTAAACTCTTCTGCCAGCGGAATAATCTCTGTCATCACTCTGATAAGTTACGTCGGCTTTTTTGCGATAGGCTTAGGTCCGGTGACTGGGTTGCTCGTAGCCGAGATTTATCCGCTTTCCGTGCGCGGAAAGGCGATGAGCTTAGCCACCACTGCCAACTGGTTGTGTAATTTTTTAGTCGCGCAGACTTTCCTGGATTTGATTATATTTTTGGGAACGGGCGGGGCATTCTTGCTGCTGGCTATCATCTCAATTTTTGCTTTTTTTATCATCAAACGCTATGTTCCAGAAACAAAGGGAAAGAGCCTAGAAGAGATCGAACTCAGTATGGCCAAAATGAGGAAGTAAAAGAATGTCCAATTCTAAGGTCCGTTCGCTGCTCGGTGATAAAGCAGAGCTTCTGTTGAACCACGTTTGCAAAACCGTACCGAAAGAGAAGCTCCATCTTCCTGGACCAGACTGGGTCGATCGCATTTTCTCGCCCTCTGATCGCAATATCCGCGTGCTGAGAAGTCTGCAAACGCTTTTTAATCATGGAAGGCTGGGCGGCACAGGCTATCTCTCTATTCTGCCTGTCGATCAAGGCATCGAGCATTCTGCTGGCGCTTCATTTGCCCCAAATCCAGACTATTTTGATCCCGAGAACATCGTCAAATTAGCCATCGAAGGCGGCTGCAATGCCGTGGCCAGCACTCTGGGCGTGCTCGGCTCGGTGGCGCGCAAATACGCACATAAGATTCCTTTTCTGCTCAAGCTGAATCACAATGAGCTGCTCAGCTATCCAAACAAGTATGACCAGATCATGTTTGCTTCGGTTGAACAAGCCTACGAGATGGGATGCGTGGCAGTTGGAGCCACTATCTACTTTGGTTCATCTGAAAGCGATCGGCAAATTCAAGAGGTCAGCCAAGCCTTTGCCCATGCGCATGAGCTAGGCATGGCCACAGTTCTCTGGTGCTACTTGCGCAATGCTGCCTTCAAGACCGATAAGGTGGACTATCATGAGGCCGCTGACCTAACCGGCCAAGCTAACCATCTGGGAGTAACGATCGAAGCCGATATCATCAAACAGAAGCTGCCGATCAACAATGGCGGCTTCAAAGCCCTCAAATTCGGCAAGCAGACTGCCGATATGTACACCAAGCTCAGCACCGACCATCCGATCGACCTCTGCCGCTACCAGGTGATCAACAACTACATGGGACGCATGGGGCTGATCAACTCTGGTGGAGCCTCAGGCGAAAACGATCTCGCACAAGCCGTGGAAACGGCTGTCATTAACAAGCGCGCCGGCGGCATCGGCCTCATCTCAGGGCGCAAGACCTTCCAAAAGCCGATGAAAGAGGGCGTCGAGCTCTTTCATGCCATCCAAGATGTCTATCTCAGCAAAGAGATCACGATCGCTTAAGCAAAGGACCCAAATGACTCAAAGGATAACAAGGACGTTTTGTCGTTTTGGTCCTTTTTCTTTCACCTCTCGAAATCTGCATTTGTCGATTTCGAGAGGTGAAAATTGCAAACCTCTTGATAATAAACATGTTAGAAAATCTATAAATTTTTATTCTTTTCTGGACAAGGAAACTGCAGGTTGACTACACTACCCCACATTGTGGTATAGTAGGTATGGAAAGAAAAATAACGCAAATATCGATCTTTGCAAAAAAAATCGCGGAACTTATGAAAAACCATAAGTTAAAATCGGAAGATTTTGAGGCTTTCAAGAGGAAAATTGCAGAGCATCCAGAAATAGGAGACCTCATCCAAGGAACTGGAGGCGTCAGAAAAATCAGGCTTAAGTCTGCATCTAAGGGGACGCGGGGTGGTTTTAGAGTATGTTATTATTTTCACGATGCGGTGATTGGGGAAATCTTTTTGATTACAATCTATCCAAAAAATGAAAAGGCGGATATTACTGCTGCTGAGAAAAAAGATCTGAAGCAACTGGTTGATATCATCAAAGGGAAATAACTATGGGAAGGGTTTACAAAGATTTAAAGAAGGGACTTGAGGAAATCATTGCTTATAAGAAGGGAAAAATCACCCTTAAATCTGAGCTTATTGAAATCCCAGAACCCCCGGAAAGATATAGCTCAAGAGCAATTAAGCGAATCAGAGCAAAGGGAAATTATTCTCAGGGGGTCTTTGCTAAAATCTTGAATGTAAGCCTGAATACAGTTCAAGCATGGGAATCTGGAGAAAGGAATCCTAATCATGCCGCGCTTCGTTTACTCGAAATCATTGATCAAGGGGTCTATCGACCCAAGATTTATAGGAAAAGCGTTTAAAGAAGGTCGTTTATTATACTTGTTTTTTCAAAAATCAAATTTACTTTTGATAATAAACAATTCAATATTTGAATCTTGTTTTTCCATTTAAATTGTGCTATAATTCTTTTCTACACATTTAAAATTTAGAGAAATTTATGGCACATCGTTTAGATAGTACAAGAGGTCCGGCAAATGTAAATTTAGGAGCTGCCCAGCCGCCGCGAGCAGCGAGGGGAGGATTACCTGCTGAGCGAGATGAGATGGTCGTTAACACCGCCTGGTGTTTGCCAGCTTGGGAGTCTATTTACAATTGTATCGCCGAGTGTCTCGCTGGCATTTGGGCTTGTTTAACTAGTCTGTGGCGAGGAGCGCCTGCGCGGCGCGTGGCTCCAGCACAGCCGTTTGTAGTGCCATCTGCACAATACAATGTGTTGATTCCCATGCCTTCCACGTATAACCGCGTTAAGGATCAGTTTTCTAAGTTGCCTGCAGAAATAAAGGCAAGAATCGTGTTTGACGATACAGAAAGAATGATTCACTTTAACTACGACAAAGTCACGCTGGATGCGCTCGCATTTAAATATCAGGTTTTTCGGGATATTTTTGGCCCTGTTAACAAACGTATGGGCGGTGTCGAAGTTCAAGAACCAGACATGCAGGTAAAGGATGTTGCCGTGAGAGAGGGCGAAGAGTTTTTACGCGCACAAGTCCTGCCGACAAAAGTGGATGTGAGCGATATTACGACCGATTCACACCTTGAGCTTTTTAGAACGATTTTTGCACGTACAGATATGGCCTGCTTGTGCGAGTGGCATATGGACTCACTTCCCAAATACGTACTCTTTCTGGATATGGGTGCGCTTCACACCGCAGGTGTGAGAACCATTTTTGTGGAGGGCTACCCGCATGAAACACTGCAGCCTGAGCTCGATGCTTTTATCACCGGCCCACTAGAAGCTCCGATGCCCAAGACTCTAGAGGCCTTTCTCGATTACCTGGCTGATCAACAAGCTAAGCTGCGCCAGCAAGCGGGTGACAAACGCAGCTTCTATACCGAAAAGGATTTCATCTTAGCCGCTAGAAGGCACCGCATACGTGTGGTGGGACTCGATACAGAATCTGCTCTGCTTGCGCAAACAACCCCGCAAGAGCGCTGTGCAGCTTTTAACCACCAGGCGACGCGCATTATCGATACAAATCGAGGTGAGGGAAAAGCTCTCTTGGTTATGGGCGCAGCGCACGGCATCGATATGTTTGGCATGCCAGGTTTAGGATCGATCTTCGGATGTCCGACCTTCTTAGCTAAAGATAGAAGTGCGGCTTCCGATCCGCGCGGCTTTGCCAAAAATTACCAAACAACTTTCCAGACACCTGCGGGAGAGGTTCAACTCAGATTCGACTTTGCGCTTCACACCGACGCACCCCGAAAATCTTAATTAAGAGAAGAAATTAAACACCGAGAAACACCGAGGACTAACTTTTTCCTCGGTGTTTAGTTCTTTAATGTCCAATACAACGACGTTGGATAGTTTCCTAGGCGGCTTTGCGCTGGGTTTCGCGGATGCGTTTGGCTGAGATCTCCTTCAATCCTGCAGCAGCATGACGCAGCACTTCGGCTTGTGTAGGGAAGGGATGGATGGCTTGAATGATAGCCTGCAGCCCCTTCTCACTCATCATCGCGGCGGTGATTTCTGAGATCATTTCGCCGGCATGGCTGGCCATCAAAGTTGCACCGATGATCTGATCTGTGCCGGTTCTGATGAGCAGCTTGGCGAAACCGTTGGTCTCTTCTTCTAAAATAGCGCGATCGACATGGTTCATCTTGATCAGAACTGTTTCGACCGAAATCCCCTTGGCTCGGGCCTCTTTTTCCGTCATGCCCACATGCGCCACTTCCGGATCAGTGAAGGTGCACCAGGGGATGATCAGCGCGCTGCTTCTGAGCCTCTTATCTTGCAAGGCATTTTCAACGGCAATTCTGGCCAGCTCTTGGGAAACGTGGGTAAATTTATACTCGGAAGAGGAGTCGCCGACTGCGTAGATATGCGCATTGCTCGTCATTAAATAATCATCAGAGAATATGCCCTTTTGATGATCGTATTGGATACCTGCGGCGTCGAGACCTAATCCTTCAACTGCGGGCGCTCTACCAATGGCAACTAGAACCATATCGAAGGCCATGCCCTTGGATTTTTTATGGAGATAGAGCAGCTTTTTTTTGCCTTTCTTAGCGGCGCGTTTGACTTGCGCGCGCAAGTGAACCTCCACGCCATCCTCTTCAAGGACTTCTAAGAGCTCTTTAGATGCAAAGGCCTCTTCGCGAGGGAGGATGTTTTTACCGCGCGTGATTAGCGTAACTTTGGTGCCAAAGCGCGCAAAGGCTTGAGCTAGCTCGCAGCCGATTGGCCCTGCACCGATAACCGCTAAACTGCGAGGCAGTGTGGTGATCCCAAATACCTCTTCGTTGGTGATATAATCGGATCTGGTTAGTCCCGGAATTTGAAGCGGCACAGGATGAGTGCCCGTAGCGATGATCGCTTTTCTGAAGGTGAGCACGCGGCCGCCCACTTCGAAGCGATAGGGGCCGGTAAAATGGCCTGAGCCGAGAAAGACATCTACGCCCAGTTTTTTAAAGTGCATAGCAGAATTATGGGGCGAGATGAGTGTCTGCAGCCGGTGCACCCTTTCTACGACTGCATTAAAGTCGACTTTCCATCCTTTTGGAACTTTAATCCCATACTTTGCCGCACGGCGTATTTCTGCAGCAGAGCGTGAAGAGCGCAAAAAGGCTTTGGAAGGGATGCAGCCGTAGCTGACGCATTCGCCGCCCAGGTGTGCTTTTTCAACCAGCGCTACCTTCGCACCTTGGTGTATGGCTAGGGTCGCGGCGGTCATACCGCCCGGCCCGCCGCCTATCACGAGCAGGTCGTAGAGTTCGGCAGGTCGCGGATTTTTCCATCCCGAAGGAAAAAGATCATGCTTAAGTTTCTGTTTTAATTTGGCATTTTTAGAATAACGCGCTGTCATAGAAGCTCCACAATATGTTATTCTTATTCTTTCGCTTACAAAAATATATTTGTCAATATGAGCATCGCAGAAGTGCATTTTCAAAGAGTACCGGGACACCAGCATAAGTGTTACATTTGCGGAGAGAGGGATGGTGAAGGCTTTATAGCACACAAGGTGGATGGGATCTTTTGTCACCATTTTCATGAGCGCTGTCTAACCGCTTGGTCGCGCGCTAAGGACCAGTTTATCTGTCTCGAATGTCGAAAGCCCTATCGCAAAGAGCTTGCTTATCCTGTAGGCGATTGTGTTGTCGATTCGCTTAAAGTGGGTCTGGTTATCAGCACAGCGTTAACACGCCTTGCAGAACTGTTTGTGACATTTGAAGCTGAGGACGCACGCTTCAAAGAGGTGCTACTATCTTCATTGTGGGGAAATGTCTTCTTTGTCAGTACAGTGACATTCTTCGGTCTAAGAATGTACAAGACTCTTTAATTCGGAGACAGTCTCTTAACGTATCCGTCGGCAAGGCCGGGTGCGGAACCCCACCAGGGCGCACCGGAAAAGAACACAGTGTCACCGTGTCTAAAAACGCGGTAGCCGCCGTCTTCGGTCTCGAGCACCATCTGATAGCCTTTCGTGTAGAAAAAGAAGGTAATCGCTGAGTTGTCGTTGGCAATTTTGCACGCTTCGCTCAGCGAGATGTTCCTTGCGATACCTACCACACTGCTCCAATCCGCATTCTTGTAGTGCGCGACATTCTCGGCCTTTTCAAAACCGTGGATGGCAGAGATATCGATCTCTGGAATCTCATGTGTGATGTCTTGTTTTAATTCAGGTGGTTGGAATGCGCTGGCTGATGCGTGAAGAGCTAGGATACTAAGCACTGCTAGTTTTTTCATTGGAAATCTCCTTTGCGAAAGAGAGAAAATAAAGCAGTTGGAGAATTTCCACAACCCAAGAGAATTTTTTGATAAATTAACCACTGAGCACACTGAGAGCACTGAGAGAATACAGTTAATCTTTTCTCAGTGCTCTCAGTGTGCTCAGTGGTTAAAAGAAAGCTACAGCTTAGCTGAAAAGTTGATAAAGCCTTTAGAAATCTCAACACTTACCAGCTTCACTTTGACCCTATCGCCGACATCGAGCTTTTCGAAGCCTTGGACAATCTTGCCTTCGACAGGCGGAGAGAAGATGCGCACCCAGGTGCCCACATCTCCGGAGCCTGTGATGATACCTTTGAACACGGAACCGATCTGTGAAGATAGGAGCATAGCGGCTGCGACTTTATTCATGTGTCTTTCGACTCTTGTAGCTACGTCTTCTTGCAGTGTGCAATGATCAGCTAGGGCTTTTAGCTCTTCGAATGTATAGGGATTGCCTTTGCCTGCGATGAGCGCCTTGCATTGGCGTTGTGTGATGAGGTCAGGATAGCGGCGGTTTGGCGCAGTCGAATGCGTGTATTCTGACACGGCGAGACCAAAATGGCCGACTGGTTTATCCGTCGGGATTTCGACGATGTATTCGCCTCGGCCGAGCAATTTGATGATCGTAAGCGAGAGGTCGGGGAAAGTTTCGGGATCGTTCTTTTTCCTCTTAACTAAGAAGCTTTCTAATGCTACTGGATCTGGCTCTTTGGGTAGCTTGGTATCAAACTGCGCCGCTACTTCGACGATGCGATCCCAGCGCTTTGGCACGCGTACAACCCGCCTTAAACTGGGGATTTGCGCATCGCGGAGCTTGCTCGCCATCACAAAATTGGCTGCGATCATAAAGTTCTCAATGAGCTCATCTGCTCCCGTGTGCTGGGTTGTCTCTAACACCACTTGGCCATTTTCGCGGAGCTTAGCCTCCACCTCGGGCGATTCCAAAGTCAAGGCCCCGATCACATGGCGCCTCTGTTTGATCACTTGAGCCGTGGCGTGTTGGCACTTAAGCGTCTCTTCTAAACCTGGCGTATTTTTTACCTTGTCTGGCACTTCGGCCTTTCCGTCTAACCATGCGCCTACGCGTTTATAAGTGAGCTTGGCCTTGTTCTGCACCCAGGCTTCAAAGATCGAGGAGTCTAGGATCTCTCCCTCTGGATCGACTTTGATTTTTATCACCACTGCCAAGCGATCCTCATTGGGATTTAAAGAGGTCAAATCGGTCGAGAGTTTATCGGGCAGCATCGGAAAGATCTTTGCCGGAGTGTAGACAGAGGTGGTGTTGATCTTTGCATGCAGGTCGATAGGGGAGTCTTTGGGCACCAGCGCATCCACATCTGCGATGGCGATGAAGAACGTAGTCTCGCCGTTCTGCTCTCTTTGCGCATAAGTGAGCTGATCCAAATCGCGCGAGTCATCGTTATCGATCGAACACCAGAGGAGTTCGCGTAGATCTTGGCTATCGCCTTTTGGAGCGGGCAGATTTAGCGTGTGCAGCTGATGCGCTGCCTCGACAGATAGATCGGGCTTTAGGCCTCGGGCTTCCATCAACTCTATGGCAAGCAGCAGTAAATTATAGTGCTTGTTCATCGAGATTAATTGAGCTGATTAAGTTTTCTTTAAAGATTATGAGCTGCGCATAGAGCGCAGTGTAAAAAGGCACAGGGATCTTCTCATCTTTTTTCAATAGGGATTTGATCTTCTGAAGGGCCTGATCGATCTGTTTAATAGAAAGTTGTTCTGCGGGTTTGAAATCTGGCTGAAGCAGTAATAATTGATCTGCGAGAGACACCATTTTTTGAATGCTCCCGCGGTTCGGAAAGCCGATTTTTTCCAGCTCTTCGACAATTTTCAACGCTTTAGCGTTTAATCCATCTCTGCTCATATAAAGGTCCTTTGAACCTATCCCGCTATTCCAAACATTCGCTTTTCGCGCTTTTTTTCACACCTTTTAATCCCGCTTCTTGGCCTACTTTCTCAAGTATGTCCTGCGAAGCGGGATTAAAATCTGCGAAAAAAATCATCGAAAATCGAACATTCGCAATAGTGGGATAGGTTCTTAAGTCCTTTACATAAACGCTTTTCTAATTCCTTTCAAAGCTATAAATAGTGAACAGCCCAGAGATACAAACGGCGAGGCTATGGCGTGAAGGGTGCTTACGGTTTTACGCACTCTTTTTCGATTTTCCCAATGGGTGTTGACGCGTAAGAGAAGCGTTTCTTCGCCGCCAAAACAGCGCATATGGGATAGAACAAAGTTCGGCGTCTTGCCGCGGATGACTTTGATCAGTTCAGGACCCTCAGGATGCTTTCCGATCATGCTGACGAAGTCGTTTTGCGCGATGAAGATCTTGCCTTGAATGTGCACACCTTCAGGCAAGGTGAGATTTCGGGCATGTACTCCAGGCGGTACATAGGCATGGATCTCTACATGTTCTGGATAGTGGACTGCCGTGTGGTAGGCGAGCGCTCCGCCCAAACTGACTCCAAAAACCTGTATTTTTCGATTCGGAAATTCTTTTATGGCTCTTTCGATCCACGCTTCGATCTTAGCTCGTCCTGTCCAATAGAGCAGCTCACCGACACCGAGCGCGGGAGTCGCATCTGAAAGAAAAGAGAGCGCATCTTTTGTGCCTCGATAGAGCAGGATGGGTGAGGCAAGCGGATCTAAAGGCGTAAGGCCGATGGCCTCGATCACTTCTCCGATCCAGGCAGGATTGAGCGGGATCAGCTCGAGTTCATAATCGACGAGCTTCCATGAGCCATCTATTTTTCGTGGAATCGTAATGAGATTATTGCTAGGAACGCCCCCTATGGCATACTTGCCGACTAGTTGTCCCATGAGACAGAGGATCTGGCCGATCAGCATCTCGATAATCGGGTCGTCTTGCCTTCCCTCGACTTCGATGAGGTCGAAGAGGCTTAAAAGGATGGTCTGTAATTCACTCACGATAGAGCTCTGCTGCTCTGGCGATTTGCCAGATAAAACCTCGAGCATGCGTCGATTGACGATCTTGCCGTCTAGGTCGATGTTGTGAAGCAGGTATTTAATGATGTTTCTAAACTCTTGATTTTGTTCGGTTTGCGTGCTGGAATAAGGAAAAATACCATGCGTTTCAATACCCACAATGATCTGATCCAGCTCTTTCAATAGCGCCTGAACCTTCTTGGCATGCGAAAATAGCCCTGAATCTGCGCTATCTTCGCCCAGGTTGGTGCAGGCCTGATCGAGGATAGCCGGCCAATGACGGTCGATCAGAGCCCTCTGTTCAGGGGATGCGAATTGATTTTGCAGGTAGGCCTTTAAACAGGGCTCTACGCCTTGTATTTTTGTATTCATAATGATTATTTTACACTAATTATGTATAATTTTCAAGCGGAAAATTATATGTAAGCCATTGATTATGAACGGATTAGTTGAGCTGGCGCGGGGCAGAAAAGGCAGTAGAAGAGGGCGGTGATTTGCAGGCATAGCGCACGCAAGGCGAGATAGACTACGCATACGAAGGAAATGAGAGGCGAAAAGATGGCGTGCAGGATGCCCAAAACGGTGCGGATGGTGCGCTGGTTTTCCCACACAGCATTCACGCGCAGAAGCAGAGTTTCCTCGCCTCCAAAACAGCGCATATGTGCAAGCCATGCATTGGGGGTCTCGCTGCGCACAACTCGGTATAATTCTGTGCCTTCGGGATGCTGTCCAAGCATGCTCACGATATCGCTATCTGCCATGTAGATCTTTCCACGTATCTGCTGACCTTCGGGTAGGGTGAAATTTCGTGCATGGAGGCCGGCTGGCATATAGGCGCGGATCTCGACATGCTGGGGATAGTGGGCCGCTGTATGGTAGGCCATCGAACCGCCCAAACTTTTGCCGATGACCTCGATTATCTGATCTGGAAAGCTTGCGATCATGGTCTGCATCCATGGATCGACCGTACGACGCCCAGACAAAAAGAGCGGCTCCCCAACACTATATGTGGGTGTAGCATCGGCAAGTAGAGAAAGGGCGTCTTTAGTGCATTTGTAAAGTAGGATTGGAGCTGCTATTGGGTTTCTAGGAGTTAAACCGACTGCTTCGATCATTTGGCCTACCCACTCTGGGTTGAGAGGAAGTACAGTCACCTCATAATCGATGAGGTGCCAGCTGCCGTTAATTTTTCGAGGGATTGTAACCTGGTTATTGCGTGGCATGCTCCCGTCGTATGCACTGGTGAGCTGCCCAATTAGAAATATGGCATCGCCGATCATCATTTCACAGATCGGATCATCTTGGCGCCCTTCTGTTTCAATGATGTTATAAAGCCTGTGAAGTATCGTCTGCAGCTCGTCTAAAGCTTGCTGCGACAAACTGCTATTGAATAAGCCTGCAAGCGCGCTGCAATTGACGATGTTGCCATCCAGAGGGATGTTGTGCATAAGATACTTGAGCGCATTTCTGACCAGCTGATTTTCTTCGGTTTGCGCGTTTTGATAGGGGAAGATGTCCGCGCGGTTCAACCGCACGCACAACTTGGTTAAGCTCAGTTAAAAGAGTGCGTACCTTTGCGCTCTCTAAAAAGAGGTCGCTATTTGTGCTATCTTCGCCAATATTTGCGCAGGCTTGGTCCAGGATGATTTGCCAATGGCGATCGATCACACGCACCTGTTCCGCATTGGAAAATTTGCTTTCTAAAAAGGACTTTAAGTGCCGTTGCACTGCTTGCGCAATGCGCGCGCTCTCTTGATTTTCTTCAGATGAAATCCACTCAGGAGCATCGGATCGTCCTAAAAGCTCAACTAAAGATTGATAGTTTTGAACTCGCTCGATTGGAAGAAACGCCATAGGCGTTCATAATAACCCAGAAAAAGATTAAAGAAAACGACCCAAACGACAAAGAATTAAACACCGAGAGCACCGAGGTACACCGAGGGAACATAAACTCTTTTTCTCGGTGGACCTCGGTGCTCTCGGTGTTTTGATTTTTCTTTTTAGCGGAGAATTTTCAAGAGTTGTTTGAGGGGTTTATCTTCTTTTTTAACGCGACTCTTTTTTCTATTCGGCGTCTCGGTGCTTTCTTTTTTCGGTCTGCTGTCCCAAGGGAAGGGGCGTTTTGCGGGAGGGGTATGGGCACTTCTGTCCGGCAGCGTAGCTAGGCGCCCGATTAGCTCACCAACCGCACCAGGTATGAGTCCGCCCTTGCCTTTACTGCTGGCATCAGATTGCTGTTGCCAGATCAGCAGTGCGGCGATTTTAGCGGTGGCGGCTTTAGTATTGATCTGCACATCGTTCATTTTACCTGTCATTGGGATGTGCATCACATAGTCGGGAGGAAGATCTTTTATCGAAAAAGCCTTGTTTAAACATTGAGAGGTGAGCCCGAGCACCATATCGACGGTTTCATCATTCAAGTTTAAACTGCCCCAAGTGGCCACCTCGTAGGTTTCTGCCACGAGGATCTCACTTCTTTCAATGTTGACAATACCTCCGCCAATGCCGAGCTCGATTGGGGCAAACCAGAGCTCGAGCTGCTTGTCTTTGGCGAGCTGTTTGGATTTGAGCAGGCCAAGTGTGATCTGAAAAGTTCCTTGATTTTCGCAGGTGAGCTGTCCAAGCTCGATCTTGGCGTGAGAGAGCTTGATCTTTTTCCAATCATTGAAAGGCAGTGAGAAGCCATCGGGCTGGATTTCTAAAGTGAGTGGATGGGAAGAGACGATTGAAGAGATTGAAAGCGGGTTGACCTCTTTTAGCAGAGGACGAGTGAGCTCTTCAGTCATCTTGACCTGGGCGTGTATAGGCTCTGAAAGTGACAGCACGCCTTCTTTGACGGAGCCACTGATCGAAAAACGGCTGTTAGAGGAGCGCAGATTGAGTTGAACTGGCCCTGAGCCATTATCCAAGCGCGCATAAGCTTTTGCATCAAGCGTGTCCCCAAAAAGCGGCCTGATGGAACTCGTATCTGTCAGCAGTGCGATGAGATCGAAAATCGGAGTCGGAAATTGTTCGATCTCAGCATTCAGTTCAAGCGATGGACGGTTCAGATCGGAATTCTCTTGAAGGCTGCCCGCGCAAGTAATCTTGCCTTCAGCAGTTTTGCCATTCACGCCTTGTTTAGTCGAAACTTGTGACGAGAGTTGGACACTGAGCGGGGAGAGACGCTCTTTTTTCTCTAGTTTTAACACAAGAGAGTCGAGCTTGATCTGCTGGCCGCTCTCTTTGGCCAAAAAGGCAAACTTGTCAACGCCGCCTTCAAGGGCCAGTTGTACGTCGCGCCAATCTGTTGGCGTGTTAGAAATGGGGATAGCGAGGCGCGAAACGGTCAGTGCCAAAATTGTCGGTTGTGCGAGCTCAAAGGGAGGAGCAATTTGTTTCTGAGTCGTCAGCCAGCTTTG
Organism: uncultured Chlamydiales bacterium; assembly: GCA_963709365.1. Lineage (GTDB taxonomy): Bacteria > Chlamydiota > Chlamydiia > Chlamydiales > Rhabdochlamydiaceae. The sequence continues at coordinate 955,384 of CAVPVU010000002.1, read as the reverse complement.
CAGCTTAGCAAAACCTGCGGCGTTCATCGAAAAGTAGATCTCCAATGGCTCTTGCGCCAGGGTGATCAGCTTGTCCTTGATGGTGAGCGCTCCGCTGATGTTGAGGTTGTCACTGGTCGCTTTTAGCTCGATCTTTTCTTTTTCCGCTTGCAAATGTAAGTTCAAAGAGGGGCCGAGAAGTGAAGTGAGCGCAGCCTGACGATTGAACAGCTTGTCCAGCGGAGCGATGGGAAGGTCGGTGCCATCCACGAGTAGAGACCAGCTCGGGTTGGCATCAAACAGCTTTTTGCCATTTAACGTGGCAGTCAAACTGTTGCTGGAATTCTGTTTATCGAGAGAAAAAGCGACTACCGAATCGGCGCGCAGCTCTTGTTGGTTCAGATCGAGAGAGGCTTTCGTGGAGATGTTCAGCTGTCCGCAGCTTTCGCGTTTAGAATTGCAAGGGGTAAGGTGTGCTTGCAGCTGAATGGCGCGCAAAGTCGCAACTTCTAAATTTCCAGTGGCTCCATTTAGCGTAAAAGAGCCCAACTCACCTACTTTGTCGAAAGTGAAGTTTTCAATGGCGAAATCAGCTTTGAGTTTCAGATTTTCCATTTTGGATTTGAGCGGCAGAACGAGCTCTTGCAGATTGACCTGAAGAGCTGCCCCAGGCTTTAAAATCAGCGATTCGGGAAGCAGGCTGTTGAGAAAGGCTTTCGAAGGCGTAAAACAGAGCCTCGCGGATGAGGTCAAAGCGAGCTCATCCTTCCACGTCAGCGAGGCTTGAGAAAGAGCGAAGGTTGGAGAGGTAGCTTCAAGCGTAAAAGAGAGCGCCTTCTCTTCGAATTTAAAGCTGCCATGCGCGTCGAGGCTCTGTCCCAAAAGAGGCGTAATTTTCGATTTCTGCTTAAGCATCTCCTCGATTAGCACTAGCGAGAGCTTTTCGATTTGCCAAGCGCCTTTTGCCGTAAATGGCGCTCCGCCCTGAGTTAGCGAAAGACTTCCTATTTTCCCTTGTGCCGCGAGATGGCTTTCTAAACCATCTACACGTGCGAGGAGGGAGAGATCGACATCCAGACCTTGATCGAGCCGCGAACTGCTTAAGTTCAACTTAAAGGCATCGAGATCAATCTGCTGTGTGGTCAGACGTGAGAGTAGAGATCCTGGAGAAGACTCCAGAATGGCTTGGAAAGAGAGAGATGATAGGTCCAATGCTTTTTCTTTAATGGGCAGAGAGAATTGCGGAATGGTGAGCGCTGTTTTTAAATTTTTCTTCAAGCTCAAGCCCTCAAAAGCTGGCAGTAGTTTAGCGAGTTTGGCTGCAAAATCGGGTGTAAATGTCATATTGATCACGCCAGGGGAAGGTAGATAAATGGCGTTATCTTTTGAGGCTGTGTTGATCAAAGCCTCTAGGAATGAGGAGCGCGCATCGAGCTGAAAGCCGAAACCTTCGGCTGAGAGCGTTCCTTGCAACGAGAGATCGAGCGATGGGCCGATAGCGCTCAGCACCAGCCCTTGATATTCAGGTTTAAAAAGTGTCATCAGCGCATCGATGCCGTGCATGGGAAAGCTTTTTAGGCTGCCGCTAAGAGTGATGCCCAGATTTTGAGGGTCGCCCATTTGGCCCAAGATATGAAAGGTGCCTTTGACCTGTTCTTCTGATGATGTTCCAGAAATATCAAAGCGCAGCGGCGCGCTTGCGCGCGAAAACTTGGTATCGACTTTGAGATCAGAATAGTGGACCAGCGGCGCTTTGTCTCGGAAGAGCGTAAACTCTCCGTTCGTCGCCTGTACATGGGCTGTGACGGGCAGAAAAGAGGGGGTCCATGAGATCGAGGGGAGCAGTGCGGCTTTTTTAGGCTGCGGCAGAGATCGCTGAGCATGTGCAGAAAGTTTCGAGAGTTCGATGGAGAGAATGGGACGTGCGATGTTTAGCTCTTTTAAATCCTTTTGAAACAGGATCTTCATGAGCGACGCAGAAGAGCTTATCTCATCGCATTGAAAGCTGAACCTGCCATTTTTCTCGTAAACTTTCACGCCAGCAAATTGCTGAGAGCTGATCCAGCCCAGTCGAAGCTTATCAATCGAGATCGCGTATGGGTAACTCTTTTCCAGTTTTGCAATGAGGATCTTCTTGCCCCACCCAGTCGATAAAAGCGTTGGAGCAAGCGCAATGCTTCCAAAAACCAGCAGCAAGAAACATACAGCCAAACGAACTAACCTTTTGCCCATTTCGTCCTTTTGATAGTCATTTCCGCTGCATTATAAAAATAACAAGATGGACAGGATAGGCAGGATAATAAAGATGAATTTATTCACTATATCCTGTGTATCCTGTCCATCCTGCTTTTTTTCCCATGGATCGTTTTCTTACCGTTTTAACCAGCGCTGATAACGCAATACACCCGCGATAGTCTTCACGTCGCAGATCGTACCATTATCGATCATCTTGAGGGCCTCGTCAAGCGAAAGGGTGATCACGTCGATCGCTTCACTGTCATCTGCGGGAAGCGGTGAGGGGATCAGATCGCGCGCGAGAAAAAAATGTAAATACTCAGTGCAAAAACCTGGCGCACTATAAAAGCCGCCGAGTGAGATGAGCTCTTGCGCCTTAAAACCGGTCTCTTCTTGAAGCTCTCTTTGTGCACAGACGGCCGGAGGCTCATCCTTTTCCAAAGTACCAGCAGGAAGTTCGATCACGATCTTCTCAACCGCGCGTCTCCACTGCTTGATTAAAATGAGATGACCCTGCGCATCGATGGGAAGCAGGCAGACAGCGCCAGGATGGAGGATGATATCCCAATTCCTTACCGGTCCACCATCTATCTGAAAAGTATCTACGCGCAAGTTAAAGACAAAGCCTTTGTGGACTAATTTGCTTTGAACGTGGGCGCTTTTTTCTAGGGCAGCTTGTTTCTCGGATTTGGACTTCATAATAACTGGTATTATTACAAGATCCGGTTTTGTTTTCTTCTTAATAAATAGCGTAGACTGTGATTTCGCCTGTACGCCCGGTGAGAGGGATTTTGCCTAAATTTTTGTATTTAAAGAGCTCCGGAGGAAGGCCTTTGAAAGTCTCTTCACTGATCAAAATGGGGGTTTTCAAAGTTTTGGTAGCAAGTTGTAGGCGTGAGGCGATATTCACTGTGTCGCCTATGGCCGTATACTCAGTGCGGATCTCAGAGCCGATATTGCCCACGATCGCCACGCCGGTGTGGATGCCGATGCCGATTTCGATGTGCGGTTTGCCCTCTTTTTCCCATTTGTCGCGCAATTTAGTCAGTTCTACCTGCATCTCCAGCGCTGCAGTGACAGCATTGATCTCTTGGCGCGGATCTTCGAGAGGAGCTCCGAATTCGACCATCAGGCCATCGCCTAAAAACTTATCCAGCGTGCCATGATTGCGGAAGATCACCTCGATCATCTTGCTAAAGTAGGCATTTAAGATGCCAACTACTTCCTCTGGCGCAAGCTGTTCAGACATTCTGGTAAAGTGGCGGATATCCGAGAATAAGATGGTCACTTTTCGTCTTTCACCCTCTAATTTCAGATAGGATTCAGATTGAAGCAGCCTTTCCAATGCATGTTGCGAAACATAGCGCGCAAAACCGGTCTTTAATCTTTCGCGTTCTTGAAGGCCGTAAGCCATATCATTGATCGTCAGAGCGAGTTTATTAAACTCATCATGTGTCTTCAACATAACGCGCGCGTTAAAATGGCCATCCGAGATCTCTTTCACGCACGTGGAGATCAAGGCGAGAGAGTGCGTAGCGCTACGGGCGAGAATATAACCGAGAAGTAGAGATACACCGGAGGAGATGCACAAGGCGGTGATCCCAAACATCAGCAATTTGTGTAGCTGAGTGATGATGTCCTGTGCACTGATGTCCGCTTCCACCGCGCCCACGATGCGGCCTTGGCTATTGAGAATAGGCGCGCTGGCCATCAACCAGTCGCCTTCCGGATCGCGGATGAACTCTTTAGGCGCAAAGTAAGAGCGAAAATAGCGCGCGAGCTGATAACTCGGCGCCTCGACGTAGAGCTCGCCTGGCGGAGAGTAGTCTGCGCCAGACTCTTCGGAATCTACACCATAGACAAACTGTTCCGGATCTTGTTCAGATTGACGATAGGTGAAGAGCCACTTGATGTAGACATCATTTCGCCGATTAGCGTCGCGCGCTTTTTCGAGCTGATCGCGCAGCAGATCATATTCTGGGAGATTGACATCCTCTTTGGTGCGGATCTTGGCAACCGCATCGCCATCGATTAGAGCCGCAGTTGTGGCGACGATGGATAAGACCTTACTGCTGTACTCCTTGATGAACTGCTCTTTGGTCTCTTTATAGACCACGCCTAAAGCCAAAATAATGCTAATAAACGAGATGCTCAGCAGGGCAAGGTAAAGTTTGGTGCGATAGCGCATTCCTGCACTGTAAGGAGAAGCCTTCTTTTTTGCAAATTAGCCAGGAGGCATAGCTTGCATGGCTTGATTAGCCATATCCTTTAATTTCCGTGAATCGCCTTTTGTGAGGAAGCCGTAGAAAGTCTCGCGCGTCAAGAAAGGCGCGGGCAAGCGCGCCCCAATTGTAGGGAGGAGCAGTGCGGGGTTTTGGTGTATTTTAACTAGACCATCTGCAACACTTGGCTGGCCATCTTCTCGTGTGGTTCTCTGAGATACGAAATAGGCTATTGCTCTAGCAAGAGCAGGGTGGGCGCTATTAACACGCGCAAAAAACACGTCTCTAAGCTGCTGCAATTTCTCAGGTCTTTCCGCTTGAGAAGCTGTAACATATTCATCTTGCAGTCTAAAGAACGCACGAACAAACGTATCTATGGCAAAAGGCATCATGCTAAACTGGTTTTGGTCTGCGCCCTGTGCATTTTGGTTGTATGGATTGCGATGTGCCAAGAATGCAGCCGCATCATCAATCGTACGGAAGCGTTTGACGCATGCTTTCGGTGTGCCGTTTTGTGCAGGTTTAGAATGAGAATCGAAATAAACGACTTCCTGAATTTGACTTATATCTGCGGAATTTCGGTAAATTACGACGCCGAAACTTTCACCGCGTCCGGTGAACCCGCCGAAAACGGTGCGACCTTGATCTGTCGACGCGTTGAGTGCGAGCAAGGCTCTTTGGAAGGATTCTGTCGCAGGACGCGCGTTAGTTAATGGTATAACAATCAGATCGCCTCCGGTAAGAATAGGGTAGTGCTCCAAGCGTGCTTCTGCGAAAGCTATATCTATGTATACTTGCCCATCGCCTCTTTCTGCTGCTTCTGCGGCAATGTGCTGGCGTAAAGCGGCAGATTTTACTTGTCCTCTCAAGAGGCACTGGTCGATAAATGGCGTGTCGATCTGACTTCTATCGGTTAAAAGCAGTGCATGTTGCGCAAATTCTAGGTCGATTGAGGTGCAGGCATTTGTATACTGGGCGCCTTGCGGGCCTTGAACAAGTGGAGTGCGAGCCTGATCGTAAGAGCCTGCGATAGTCTTGAAACCGAAAGCCGGCGCTAAGGGTTTACCGGTAGATTGCGCCACAGCAGCCGAAAGCGTGTCAAAATGCCTTTTCGCCGCCGAGCGAATTTTAAGAGGGAGGCTGTTTTGGCCGGAAGCAGGAGTATAGGTCGCAGTTCCCATTTGGAGGTCGAGATCGATTGAACGGAACTGGAGATTTGGCTCTAGGCGCTTCATCAGCTCTTTGACCTGTTCAGCGCAGATCGCTTGCCATTCCTCTTCCGAATGGGGCATAGCTTGGTCATCTCGGAGGTGGGTAATATACAAGCGTCTCTGCCCAACTGTGAGGTAGTAGCCTTCCAAAAGACCAAATGGCACGTTTGCAGGTCCAGAGGCAGCTGGGCCGGCAGGAATGAGTGTAGCTGAAACAGAGGGGGCCATTTTTTTTATTTGTAGGTTGTTTAAATTAATTCTTTAAAATTATTATATACAATTTAGAGATAATTTGCAATAGACAATTAAATTGATTATTTAAATGTAAAGCATTGAAAATCAGGTGTTTAAACTTCTGGATAAAAATATGTTGATGGAGTTAAGTCACTCATTTACAGTGTGAGACTGTCCCGGGAATGTAAACTCATGAAATTGCTACCAATTCTCTTATTTCCTCTTTTTGTGGCCAGCGGCTTTTTAGAGGCTCGTACCATCCTGATCTCTAAAAACATCAACTATTTGGAAGACATTGAGTATCAAGGGACTGGCAAGGTAATCATCAAGCAGGGCGCGCCGACTGGCGTCCAGATCGAAGGCGAGGAGGAGATCGTCCGCGACATGAAGATTAAGGCCCAGAGCGGTGTGCTCAAGATCACGCGCAAGGAGAGCCCCTTCAAACCGCCATCTGAGCCGCCTACCTGTACAATCACTGTAGCTAAGGCTGTGCACAAGATTACGCTTCGAGGTGATGCGGCCCTGCAAACGGACAAGCTTTCGCTCCAAGATCTTCAGATCAATGCCCACGACCGAACCTCTGGGACTATCTCGCTGACCGCCCACGATCTACTCTGCCGCATCTTCGATAAAGCAAGTCTTACGCTGGATGGGCAAGTGAAGCATCAAGAGGTGCTTGTGGAAGACTTTGGCCGCTATCTAGCCTCTCAACTTTTAAGTCAGGATTGTGAGGTCAAGGTAGCGGGCAATGCTGAAGCCGAGGTGCGGGCTGAAGAGGGGCTAGCCGCATTTGCGCTAGGCCAAGGCAAAATCTATTACTCCCAAGAGCCTAAGCAGTTATCGAAGCGCATTTCAGGCGGCGGGCAGATATTAAAGCGGTAACTGGAAAACGGCAACTTGTGAATCTATCTCGAATTTTCTTAGCTTTTTGCTTGCTTTTGACATCGCTTGTGATGGCTGAGCAGGCTCTGCCCGCCCCAAAACACAAATCGGTTGATGTTCACGATATCCAGAAACTTTTGTATCGCGGCAATGGGCTGCTGATCATTAAACAGGGCGACAGCGCGCATGTAGATATAGAGGGCAGTGAAAGTGAAGTGGCTGGTACCGATATAAGTCTGACAGACCATACCCTGGCAATAAAAGAAAAGAGAGGCTTTTTAGACCTCTTCCGCTCGCGTCCATCTACAGTTAAATGTACCGTTACCTTGCCAGATCTTCTGTCGATTACGATCGAAGGAGATGCCAATGTGCGCATGCAGAACTTCAGAGTCAACGATCTGACCCTAATGGTGCGCGACAATGCCGAAGTCGATATGAAAGTAGAAGCGAATGCTTTGAATACCTTCCTTACCGGAAGCTCCGAAGTATTTGTCGAAGGTACGGTAGGCAATCAAAATGTCGAGATCAGCGATGGCGGGCTCTATCGCGCCAAGGGCTTAAAAAGCGACGCCTGCCAGATCACGCTTGATGGTTCAGGCATGGCTTACGTGCAAGTGCACAACACTCTCGATGTCACCATCACGCGTAACGGAATCGTCAGCTATTCTGGCAGCCCTGCGAAGATTCACAGCAATATCACTGGCAGCGGCCAGCTGATTCAAGAATAATCTATCAAATTTATAGTAAAAATTTTAATAATAACTCGCTTTTGTAAACATATTTGTTATGATTGCGATGTTTATTTTTTTTGCTTATAATATTTTAGAATTTGTTACTAATCCTAAAGGAAATTTATGTCTGCAATTCCTGGCAGTTCGCGTAGCTTTTATTGTTTTCCTCCGGTCTTATACAATCCTGAAAAGCACATTCCGCAATTGGGCTCGCTTGGCGATGACATTTTCCATAATGTAAATATACTAGTAGAGCAGACATCTACTAAGTCTGAACCGATTAAAGATTTTGTAACACTGCTTTTTGCTATAGATGATTTATCGAAAAACACGCTTGCGCAAGAGCCTCCAGTTAATCTGGTTTCTCTCATAAATCTAATTGAAGCGGAAGGCTTTCTTCCTCCACTTCTCTGCTCGGCTTTGAGAAAGAGTGGGGGTCTTTTCCAGCTGCCACTCGGTCCTCTGATCTTCGATCAGCTGATTAAGGCGACACCTGATGGCCTGAAATTGTCAGGAGAAGGTAGAGCATTCTTAGATCCCTTGCTTCACAAGCCTGAAGAACTTTTGACAAGGTTCTATTACATTGAATTGCAGCGCAAAGTAAATGGCGAGGTTTCATATCCCGCTCAAGACGAGTATTTCGATCTTCCATCGTCGCTTGCCAGACTAGAGCGGGATCATAGTTTAGCTTTTGTCGAAAAGCATTTGTCGACTCTGCCTGCGGCGATTGACCCTCGACTAAAAGATGATCGCGCTGTCGAAAGACGCTTCGCTTACATCTTTCGCACCGCAGAAGATAAGAGGCCTGAACTCCTCAAGGCAGAGCTAGCCACATTTTTCGCCTATTTGGCCAGTCGTGTCGAGGATCCTGTGCAGCGTCTCTATTTTGTAGATTTAGCCCAAAAGATGGAGGGTTTAAGCGAAACAGACGATCCAATTGGGGCACTCGCATTCTTTTTTAAAGCCGAAGGTCTCAATAAGCAATTCACAGACGAGTCTGTGTGCGTATCAGAAAGCCTCCAAAAGAGAGTCAGTGAGGGAGAAGTTGACCTTGCTGTTAAAACGGCAGCGTTCAGGACCTATCGAATGTGCATGATCCTGCTTAAAGATCGTAGGTATATGACGCAAGCCTCAGAGACCGAGGCTGCGCGGCAGCTAGGCAGGATCACGCGTAGCTTTAGACAGCTCGACGACGCATTAAGCAAGCGCGCTGGTCGCCCGCTTCACTGGTTCTGCGGCTGCCACTTACGCGATCCAAATGAACTCGGCAAAGATTTTTCTCCAGAAAAGGAGCTATCGCGCGGCTATCCAACGCTCGATGGTGCATTGAGACCCCTCATCGTCTCTCCGTCAGTGAAACCAGTTGAGGAAAGACACAAAAGTCTGTCTGGTCGGTCTGTACTCATCTTTAGCTGTAGCTATGGCGGGGGACATAATGTGGTCCAAGAAGCGATGACCAAGCGATATGCTGAACAAGGCATGCATGTCTACAACATGGACGGAGAAGAGGATGCGCTGTTTCGCTCGCTCGACATCGTGATCAACTTGAACCGATCGGCGCCAGCACTTATCTGGCTGCTTAAAATGGCTACTCGTCTCGATTTGCGCTCGCAGACGACCTATTACAATAGCGTATGGCAGAAAAACCGTCTCTGGTTCCACGAGACAGTCCAGATCATCTTACAAAAAACAGCTGGGAAGTATGATCCACAGGCTTACGAGCCGGCAATCGCACTTGCTATTTGCGCGCTCTTAGAGCGCTGTCCAGACCTGTTAACCGCAGCCTATGCGCGCAAGACTTACGTTTGGGCGGAAGCTGCACGGCGTTTAGGCCTTCCAATGTACAGCAGTGCGAGCGACTTTAACCCGGGACTTACAGATATTACTCTGGAGAGCGGCGCTCCTCAAAATCCGCATTTCAAGCATGTACTCTTTTACGACATGCCGCAGGCACGAAATGCTCTAATGTCGCAGGGAAAATCTCTGCTAAGAGATGAGCAGGTCGTCGAGGGCGGCTTTCCTGTGCGTGGGGCATTTTTTAAGCCATATTCAACTGGAGAACTACAAGCTTTACGCGCGCGTTTAATGCCAAACAATCCAGATACACAAGTGGTCGTGTATGTGGGCGGTGGCTTGGCGATGAATGGCATCTCGGCCCAAGAGATCATTAAGCATTATCGCGCAAGCCGCGCTGCTCTGCCAAAGATCCACCTATTTATCATCTGCGGTGCAAATAAAAATGAGCAAGCGCTCTTTGAAAAACAGCTTGCCGCCGGATCTTCTAAGCGGGATGGAAACCTTGTGGCTCGAGTCAGCGACGATCTTACGGTTGAAGTGCGTGGTTGGGTCTCAGATGTGGAGTTAGCTGAGCTCTATAGCCTGGCGACCGAAAAACGCCAAGTGAATGGCAGAACTGTGACAGGTGTAGTCGTTTCAAAAAAGGCTGGCGGAGGTTCGATTTCAGAGTTTGCGGTCAAAGGTGTGCCTCTATTGGCTGATAGCCGTATTCCACGACTTTTGAGTTGGGAGACGTTCAATTTGAACACCTATATTACTCTTGGGGGAATGGGAGTAATGTTCGACAAAGAGTCAGAGATCGTACCGAAGTTGTTAGCGATGTTGCGCGGCACGCCACTTGTGCCGAAAGTCGATTTCCGCGCGCAAAGCTCACCGGCCCGTTCAATGGCGATTGCGGCACAGTTAATCGAAGATGCAGAAAGAGATAGCACAGCTCAGGAATTACGAAGGAAGAATCAATAATGCTTTTAGATCCTTTCTCGATGGTAAATTATCGCCTTTTATTTTAAAATTGTTATCCTTTTTAAGGAGTGTGATGACAGTACAGCGTTTAGAAGAATCTGTAGCAGCATTGCAAGCGCAAGTTCAAGCAGGGCAGCCTGTCGTGCTTGCTGATATCGATCATCTGCTCGATGAGACGATTACCGAGCTTGCAAGAGGGTCTTTAAAACAACGCCCGATCGCTGGGTGTGAGGCTTTGCAAAACGTGGTCGAATTCGGTTCGACTCTTGTGAAGCGCCTCACTCCTGAGCAAGCCACTGACGAGCAGCGCGCCAATCTCAAAGCCAAAGTAACCAGTGCCAAATGCGGCGGGCTGGTGAGCGCTGCGTATTTCATCGCACACGCAGATTTTGCGCAATTTGTTGAGAAGAGCTTTTTGCACAACAAGCTGATGACGCTGCACATGCAGCTTCCCGCTACTGGCGCCGGCGAGGCGTGTATTCCAATTGGACATTTCGTGACAAACCGTGAGGGGCAAGTCACCGATTCTGGTACAGATAATATTCCTTGGTCCGAGCTGGTCAGAGAAGAGCTGGGCGATGGTCACGCCTGGTTTCGCCGTAACGTTAATAGAGCAATTCCCGAAAGACCCCTCTTTATTACAAATGCCGATGGTGCGCTTCGCGATGACCACTCGTTCAACCATTGGGGAATTATCGCTTACGACATTAAAAATCCCGAATTGATCCTTCCTTACGATCAGCGCAATCCTGCCGAATGGGGCGGAAGACACATTCTGGAGATGTGGACCTACATGGTCGACAAGAGCGGATGCGTATCTCAGCCATGTCTTGGCGATCACAGCTATATGGTCTTGCGCAATGGAGATACGGGTGATCTCACAGGCATTGGAAACTTCGCAAAGGGGTTTACTGCCTTCGATATGATCACACCGCTTGCACATAAGAGAATGTGCTTGGAGACTCCCGACAGATATCACTATTGTCCCAAGGGCAATCACAGTGTGCAAAAGAGAGATATTGTTCTCACGCGAGAAAGGTACAATGCGGTGCTCGCGCGCTTTCGCGGTGATAAGTCTAATCCAGATCTGATCTTTGGCGCCGCAAAACATAATTGCACGACCTGGTGTGGAAATGTCGCCAGAGAAGAGCTGGGAATCGAGCTCCATTCTAAGATGATGGTGCCTGAATATATGCTAAGGCTGCTTCCAGATTGGCAGTGGAAGCTCAGCCTGATCGCTGGCATCAAGAGTTTTGTAAACTTATTCCCTGAGTGGATGCAAAATGCACTCTACTTCTTCCCATTGATTTACATCCCATGCCTCATCTTTACGCTGTGTGCAAAACTCCTCAGCCTCGGAAATTGCAATGGCGAGACAGATTTTGAGCTGCTCGACATCTTCTTCTTCCCTTGGAGAATATGGGTCGATTCGCCACTGATTATGCGTCAGACACTTGATGCCATGACCGATGAGCAGCTGGTGCCCAGGCCACCTCATGGAGGTGAGATGCAGTTTGAAACTCCGCCGGGTACATTAACAACAGAACAACGCGTGTAAAAAATGACAACTACAACAAGAACATTCGTAGTCGCGCCGGGTTGTGAAGCAGGGCTGCTACGCAATCAGCAGTATCTCGCCTATGATGAAGAGCAGCATCGCTTTTATCCTTCTCCGCGTGAAGATGCAGCGCGTGATGTGCGAGTTGCCGAAGCGCTTAAAACACATCTTTGGCAGATCAATAAAACAGGAGGGGAGATGACTGCTGAGATTCGGCGTCTCAACTGTTGTGCGGCCAGGTTTTTAAATGCGCAAAGAGCGCATTTTGCAAATGAACTGCGCGCTGGTCTTGCGATGTGTAAAGATTCTCCGCATCTCATGAATTTGGTCACGATTGACCGCTGTGTGGTGGCAATTAAGTATAAAGCACTCTCTCGAGAACAACTCGATAAGATTGAACTACCTGTCATACGGAGCTCATACAAAACCGAAGCTGCGCGTGAAATGTTCACAAAATGGATGAGTGATCAGCTAACCTACCGTGCCATGCGAGAAAGGGGGCGTGGGCGGCAACCCAAACATCCCGAATTTCACGATGAGCGCGTCTTAGACCCAACCGAAGGAGCTAGGGCTTTTGCGCGTCATCCCACCGAGGTGGATTTCGTGCGCCATCACCATCTGGAAAAACAGGTGGGTACGCGAAGGGGTCATGAACTCAAGGTTGATCCAGAGACAAAACATCTTAAGATTTTATACGACGGACAATATCGACCTGTTGCCGAAATAGAATCTACACACATCTCGGAACGCGAGCGTCTCTATGTGCAAGGTGCGCAAGGCCGGCAGCGCGTCTTTTACAAAGATCGCGTAGGCCTTACTGTGTGCGATGGCTCTTCGACTGAAAAAGAGGATCCTGAATATTTTAGCCAGACGATTCCGCTTTTTGAGCGAAAAGAGCTGCGCAAACACCAGGATCACCGCTTAGAAATCTGGACTGTGATTAAATCAGAAGGCGAGCAACAGGCAAAGCATAGCTGGATCGGCCTCAAAACACCGAATGGTGAGGTGCGCCGTCTGGGATTTTTCTGGAGAGAGGGTGACGAGCCCCCATGGCTAGGGCTTTTGCGTGCTTCGCCAGGCGATTTTCATGCCGATGGCGACCGATACAATCACATGCGCGGATATGAGCCGTACATGAAGCGCACCTCTTTCGTGATAACGGAAGACCAGTATCAGCGCGCCTATGATTTTGCGCTTCAATGGCAGAGGCAAGAGCCGCGTGAGTTTAACCTGATCAATTATAACTGCACAGATTTCACCAATGGGGTGCTACAGGCCGCCTTAGGCATTCAGGCGCCAGTCCAATGCTCTCTCGTCCAGATCTATCTCGGCGTGGACCTCAAGAACAACTTTTTTGTGAGATATGTGCCGCCCATTCGTCTGATGGTTTTTGCACTCTGTTTTGTCGTATCTATTCTGCGCAATCTTCTCATGCTTACCATTGGCGCTACCTTCTGGGGCCCAGAGCATACTCGGGTTTTCCACTCGTTCTTTGATATTTTCAATCCCTACGCAGGCCTTGCGAGCCATCCATTTAAAATGCGCGAGTGGCAAGAGAGGATCGATCGGGCCCGCGCAGTGCGTATTCAAACTGTCATCGATGAGTATGACCTGCGCAGTGAAGGGCGTCCCAACGAGTTGGCATCGATTAACGATCAGAAAGCTCGTGCCATCTATGAAATAAAGACATCTGTCCCCCAAGAAGCTATCCCTCAAGAGCGTTCATTCTGGTGGAAGCTGGTGGATCTCTTCTTTTCGCTGTCCGATGAAGACAGCGTAATACCGGTTCCTTAAAGCTCTTATTCAACAGTAACAGATTTTGCCAAGTTGCGTGGCTGATCAATGTCTGTACCGCGCTTTTTGGCTACGAAGTAGGCGAAGAGCTGGGTAGCAACTGCGTAGGGGATGCAGGCGAGCTCGTCGCTGGTGGGTGGAAGCAGGATGAGATCCTCGGTGACGCTGCCGATGTCAGGCGCATCAGTTGGCGCAAAGACCACGATTGGCGCGCCTCGGGCTTTAACTTCCATCAGATTGCTGAGCATCTTCTCATACGTGCGCTTGTTGCCGCACATGCCGATGATGGGCAGCTCGGGATTTACCAGCGCAATTGGTCCATGCTTCATCTCGCCTGCGGGATAGCCCAAGGCATTGAGATAGCTGATCTCTTTGAGTTTTAAGGCGGCCTCTAAGCTGGTGGCATACATGTAGTGGCGGCCGAGGAAGAAAAAGTTTTCGTAGGTAGCATACTTATCCGCAATGCGCTTGATCTCATCTTTTTGAGCCAAGATCATGCGAATTTTATCAGGCAGCTGTTGGAGCTCGGATAAGAAGAGCTGGCCCTCTTCTTTGCTCATGTGACGCAGGCGCGCCATCAAAAGCGTAAAGAGTGAAAGCACGGTGAGCTGGCTGGTGAAGGCCTTGGTTGAGCAGACGCTGATCTCAGGGCCTGCGCGCAAATAGATACAATAATCAGCTTCGCGAGTCAGCGTGGAGTTGCGCACATTGCAGATGCCCAGCACCTTGGCGCCCTTACTCTTAACTTCGCGCACTGCGGCAATCGTATCGAGCGTTTCGCCAGACTGGCTGATGGCGATTACGAGCGTATCTTCTGAGACGATCGGGTTTTTATAGCGGAATTCTGAAGCGATCTCAGCCTGGGTGGGGATGCGTGCCCTATCTTCGAGGAGAGAAGCGGCGATTAGCCCAGCGTGCCAGGAGGTGCCGCAAGCCAGGATGAGGATACGGCGCACCGCAACTAGTTCTTTTGGCGTGATCTCGAGGTTTTCAAATTCGGCCGTGCCAAAATCTTCGATCGAGCGGTTGTGGAAGGCTTGCTGAATCGTGTGTGGCTGCTCGAAGATCTCTTTGAGCATGAAATGCTCAAAGCCATTTTTCGAGATGACCGTATTTTCAATTCCAAGCCGGTTCATAGTCACGGATACTGGCGCAGATGTGGCGTCGAAAATTTTGACATGTTCTTGTGTGACCAGCGCGACCTCGTTATTGCGCAAAAAGACGATATCGAGGTCTGCGCTATCAAAGGCGTTGGCATCGGAAGAGACATAGGCCTCAGTGCGGTTGGGATGCAGCGCGATAGCGATAGGGTTTTCGCGTGCGGCAGTGACGATTTGGTCTGGGTGGTCCTTGTGAATGATCGCCAAGCCCCAGAAGCCCTGCATGAGCCCCAGCGCTTTTTGTACGGCGAGCAGAAGATCTCCCTCGTAAAAGTCGGAGATGAGCTGCGCGATCACTTCAGTGTCGGTGTCCGACTGAAATACAAAACCCTTCTTTTTGAGCATCTCGCGTAGAGCGATATGGTTTTCGAGGATGCCATTGTGTACGAGTGCAATTGAGTTGGTCTGGTCGAAATGGGGATGCGCGTTCTCTCGGCTGGGTTTGCCATGCGTGGCCCAGCGCGTATGTGAAATGGCGATATCTAGGCTCATCGAGAGAGTGTTTACGGCCTCTTCCAGAGCGCCGATTTTGCCGATCTCCTTGCAGGAGACCATCTTGCCTTCGAAGATGCCAGCCAAGCCGGCCGAGTCATAGCCCCGATATTCTAAACGGCGCAAGCCTTCGATACAGATCTTCGCAGAGTTACGTTTGCCGAGGTAGCCGAAAATGCCGCACATAGGACAGGGGGGAATAAATTAGTTTCAAATTGGACTGTAGCAGAAAGGCGTATAAATGTTAATGATAGAAGATAGGTAAAAAATATTTTACGGCTTGCTATGGGCGAACTTTC
Source organism: uncultured Chlamydiales bacterium (assembly GCA_963709365.1). Lineage (GTDB taxonomy): Bacteria > Chlamydiota > Chlamydiia > Chlamydiales > Rhabdochlamydiaceae. The sequence goes on along the minus strand of CAVPVU010000002.1, from coordinate 939,827 downwards.
CGCAAAGCGAGTGAGCGAGTCTGCAGTGGATGAGCACACTTACAAAATCTTTCCCAATGACCTCAACTCGAACAAGACGGTGTTTGGGGGGCTGGTCATGGCCATCATCGACCGCACCGCCCTCGTCGTCGCAGAACGGCACAGTAAAATGACCTGCGTGACGGCCTCTGTCGATGCCATGCACTTTCTAGCTCCAGCTCAAGAAGGCGATATCCTGCTTTTTAGCGCCTCGATCAATCGCGCCTGGCGCACCTCGATGGAAATCGGTATCAAAGTCGTGAGCGAACACTATCGGACAGGCGAAAGAAAACACATCCTTTCGGCCTACTTTACCTTTGTGGCTGTTGACGTCAACCGCAAACCCGTAGCTGTGCCGGCGGTGATCCCCGAGACTACTCTCGAAAAGCGCCGCTACGCCGAAGCCGACGATAGACGCGCACGCCGCCGCCAAGAAGCCGAAGAGCGCCGGAAGCAGCGCTCCAATTTCCAAGCTTAAAATATAAAGAAAATTTAAAACACCGAGAGCACCGAGAAACACCGAGTAAGAAAGAGAAGAAGAGGATTTTTCTCTTTTATTCTTTTCTCGGTGTACCTCGGTGCTCTCGGTGTTTAATCTGCCGCTTAATACAACAAAGCTGTTTATGTTTTAAGCTTTAATGCTCTGATGGCTAAAAAAAGGGGGAACTCCTCTCTACTTCTATTCTCCATCGTAGCCGTCTTACCAGTGCTTTTCTTATCGGAGGTCCACTCTTCCATCACTTCGATGACGAAGCCGGCTTGTTTTAACCAGAGCGTATAGCTAGAGAGGGGAGCGTGATAGGTCCAGGTCTCGGCTGAGGCTTCGCCTTGGCTCGGATTGGTTTGAATGGGGATCTTCATGCTGGACATGTAGCGGTCGATACGCCTGAACTGGGTCTTTTTAGCCTCATCGACTTGCCAGCTCGACTGTCTCGGAATGCGGAAGCAGGGGTGGCTGAGCACCAAAACTAGTCTGCCCGCTTTTCTAAGCAGCTGGGCAGCATTTTTTAACACCTCTTCCGGATGGGCGATATTTTGCAGGGCCAGGATGATGGTGGCGTGTGAAAAATCGCGTTCTTTGAGAGTGAGAGGCTGGTTGAGATCGGCCGTGATAAAACGGTGTCCTGGCTCTTTGTTTAAGCGCTGGGCGGCTTGAATGAGAGAAGGGGAGGCATCGATGCCGAGATAGTTCGCTCCACGCGGTAGATAGCGCGCAAGCACGCCCTGTCCGCAGGCTAGATCGGCTAATTTGATGTTAGAATTTTCGAGCTCTAAAAGTTTGATAACGCCGGGTAGAACGACCTTTTGATGGTAATAGTGTCCCTTTGGGCCGACGATCTTGTCATACCAGCGGCTCGAACTCTCCCATGAGTCTTCAGTAGCCATTTAATTAATTTGGTAAATAAGATAAGATCATAGAGTTATGCCACAATTTTCTCAGCATATTTTCATCACCCGGAAGATCCCAGCCATTGCCAAGGAGCTGCTTTCTAAACATTTTTACGTCGAAGAAAACTCGGGGCCGAATGCCCTGACTAAAGAAAAATTGAAAGAAGCCGCACAGAAGTTCGATGGTCTGCTCACCATGTTTAACGATAACATCGATGCAGATGTCCTGAAAAGTGCCAAAGTCAAGGCGATCTCAAACTACGCGATTGGGCTGGATAATATCGATCGGGAGCTCGCCAGGCAGCTAGGCATTGCCGTGTATAACACACCTGATATCGTCACAAATAGTACAGCTGATCTCACGCTGGCGCTCTTGCTCGCCTTTGTCAGGCGGATTCCTCAAGCGCGCGAATATGTGCGCACGGGACACTGGGAGCAGTTCGACCCTCTGCTCTTTCTCGGTGAAGAGCTGAGCGGCAAAACTTTTGGAATTTTGGGGTACGGCAGGATTGGAAAGGCCGTAGCTAAACGCGCAAAAGGTTTTGGATTAAAAGTGATCGTCTATCATAGGTCGCATGTGGTACAAGAGTCTGAGGTTGAACAAGTGAGCTTTGAAGATCTCTTAGCGCGTGTGGATTATCTCTCTTTGCATGTGCCACTAACACCTGAGACACGCAATCTGATTAACCTTCAAGTCATGACCAAAATGATAAAGCGTCCAATTCTAATCAACATGGCGCGCGGCGCGATCATCCATACCGACGATCTCGTCATCGCACTGACCAAGAATCTGGTGCGCGGCGCTGTACTCGATGTGACTAGTCCAGAGCCTTTGCCATACGAACATCCGTTGTGCCATATGGAAAATTGCTTGGTTATCCCGCATCTAGGTACGGCTACACTTGAATGCCGTGAGGCCATGGCAAAGATAGCTGCCGAAAATCTCATCCAACACTTCAGAGACTGTTAACGGATTTGGGTTTCGTCGCTTTTTTGAGAATTTTTGGCAAATTTTCGTTCCGTTTGTTGGGGGTAATATACGCAATTTGATATAACCCCCAACAAACGGAACGAAAATTTGCTCAAAAAGTCCAAAAAATCGACATGAAACCAAATTCGTTAACAGTCTCTAGTAAAAATGTTAAATAAGCACGCACAGCAGCTGGTCGATAAGGCGAAATTCTCAAACAGTTTCTGCCGGCCGCTCTATGACTCCTACTGTTTCTCAGCCATCCCAGCCACCGTGATGAAATTACTCGGCGTTAAAGGCGATGCGGCTGCTCTTCCGGCCGAAGCAGTTGGCGGCGCGTATGATACATACGATGTCGTGGTCCTCTTTTTTGTAGATGGCTTCGGTTGGAAATTCTTTGAGAAGTACGCGGACAGATATCCTTTCCTGAAACGATTTTTAGATGAGGGGATTGCGAGCAAGATCACGGCCCAGTTTCCTTCCACTACGGCCGCGCACGTCACTTGTATGAACACAGGACTCCCTGTCGGTCAGAGCGGTGTGTATGAATGGTTCTATTATGAGCCAAAACTAGATCGCGTGATTGCACCGCTGCTCTTTTCCTTTGCAGGCGATGGACGTGTCGAAAGCTTGCAAAAGACAGGCATTTCACCGCTCGAGATCTATCCGAATACCACTCTCTATCAAGAGATGCATCAGAAGGGTGTCTCTTCTTTTGTCATGCAGCATTACACCATTGCAAATTCCACCTATTCACAAACCATGTTTCGCGGTGCAAAATCCCTGCCATACCGCGAGATTAATCAAGGGCTGAAAAACGCGGTCGAAATCTGCCAAGAAGCTCCTCAGGGCAAACCACACTACGTCTATTTCTATTTCGGAGATATCGATGCAGCTGGCCACCGACACGGGATCCATTCAGCCGCGTTCGAAAAGGCTGTGGACACTTTCTGGAAAGAGGTGGAAGAGACCTTTTGGAAACAGCTGGAGCGAGGCAAACGCAAAATCGCCGTGTCTGTGATTGCAGACCACGGCATGGTGGCTGTCGATCCCAAGACGACGATTTATCTCAACAATGTCATGCCGCTACAAAAATATCTCAAGCATAACCGCCAGCGCGAGCCCATTGCGCCTACAGGTTCTTGCCGCGACTTTTTTCTGCATGTTCAAGATGAGCAGCTGCATGAAACTAAAGAGATATTAAGGGAGTTCTTAAAAGGCCAGGCTGAGTTGTATCTGACTGAAGATTTAATCAAAGAGGGCCTCTTCGGCCCAAGGCCTCTTTCTCAAGAGTTTTTATCTCGGGTGGGCAACCTGGTTATCTTGCCTTACGAAGGCGAAGCGGTCTGGTGGTATGAGAAGAACCATTTTGAACAGCACTTCTTCGCTGCACATGGTGGTCTAACGCGCGGCGAGCTAGAAATTCCCTTTCTCTTTTTAGGTTAAAACTAATAGACGACATGGACTAGGTGTCCATGTCGTCTATTTTCTTATTTTAGCAGGCGCCTTTGGTCTTTTTTTTCTCTTGTTTAGCCAGACGCTTTTCTTTGAGAGATTTTTGCGGCTTTTTTTTCTCTTCTTTACGCGCATCTCTTTCCTTACCCATAAAAACCTCCTAGGTTTTTCCTAAAAAAAGAATAAAAAATGAGAAATTATTTAACAAGGTTCAATCCTTCTCTCAAGTAAGAATCGAGAGTGATGATTTCTCCATCGATCTTTAATTCTTTCATCCCTGCTTGAAGAGCTCTTTTTTCTCGTTCAATTGTTTTGGCATCTTGCATATCCCAAGCAACCTGGAAAAATTTTTTATGCCCACGAGGAGTTTGGGCTAAAAAATCAATTTCATAGCCCTCAGATGTCAGATAGTAGTTTATCTTACAGCCAAGACGCTTCAACTCCAAATAGACAATATTTTCAAAAAGTCTTCCAAGATCACCCTCATAGTCTAAAGTCAATGCTCTGATCATCCCGGAATCAATAGCGTATAATTTCTTGGGTTTGTCTGTATTTTTCGAATGGATTTATCATAAACAGGCGTGGAAAAAGCCAAATAAGCATCTTCAATATGCTCCACATATTCATAGAGAATATCTTTCCCGATTTGGTATCCCTGGCTTTTTAAATCATTGTAAAATTTGTTCACCGCAAATGGCTTGCCAACATTATGAATCATCGACAAAATCATGTATTTGATCAGAGTCGGATTTTTAATGTTATGCCGTTCGATGATATCTCTGTAGATAACAACATCGAGATACTCCTGTAGGGTTTTTTGTTTGACATCAGGATCAAACGAAATAATTTCAGGAAATCCCCCTTCGGATAAATAACGATGAAATATTTGTGTGAGCTTGTCCTGAGTTTTTTTATCATACAAGCTTCGATCGATTGCAACTTTTTTTGCCCTGATAAATTCATCGAAACTATATGGCCAGATTTCGATAGCTAGAGATCGACCTCGTAGACTTGTCGCGATTTCTTTGCTGAGCAGTTTGGCTGAAGATCCCGTTAAGAAAATTTCCGCATTTTTGGTGTCGTGTAAACGCCTAATAACTATGGGCCAGTTATTGACATTTTGAATTTCATCGAAAAATAGATAGCATTTTCTATCGTGGTTTTCTGGATAGAGCGAATAAAACGAATCTACTAATTTTGCCAATTTTTGTTCATTCAATGGCATAAGCCGATCATCTTCAAAATTGATGTACAAAATAGCTGTTTTACTGACACCGTCGCCCATCATTTTTAGAATCTGCTGATAGAGAAAGTAGGTTTTACCAGCACGCCGCATCCCTATCGCGACTTTTATTTTGTTCGGAGCATCGGGAAATTGCGCATCTCTGATTACGATGTCTTTGAGAAGGTTTAACTTATCGTGGAATTCTCCCAGCAAGATTCGGAGCATCGATTGTTCATTCATAGCCTGCTCTCCTTGCTCTAGTGATAGATAATTTCATATCTTTCCTTCCTTTAATGAAAGAATAGCATATTTTCATCATTTTTACAAGGATAGGATTTAAACAGTCAAGAACAACTGGCGATAGAATTGCAACGCATTGATTGTTAATGTGATAACAATAAAGGGCTTGGGAAGATGTCCCAAACCCTCGAGCTTTGTAGACACCCTCTTAAGGTGTTCTCGTCGTACAGCAGTTCTTAATACATTCTAAAACGTTGATTGCAATATGCGTTATAATGAGCGCTGCTACTGGGATGATTAGAATGGGCCATTCGATTACTAAGAATGCGCCGAATGCGGCGAGTGCAATCATGCCAACAACTGTGGCGACATGCCATAACGCATTAAGGTCTAAACCACACTCTTGAGCTGAAACAATTTCAGCAGATTGCATATGTGCCCAAGCAATTTGAGCGTCGAAAGCGGTCGTGTTAGTCGGATTAATCATTGGTTGCTCCTATTTGTACAATTTTGCTCTTACATAGTGATTGAGGTTGGCGTTGAGCAAGATGTACTCAAAGCTGCCAAACCAGACATTGCTCACACCGACGATAATATGATCATTGAGATCCCACTCTTCCGAAAGCCAGCGATCGCGTCTATCTACTTCAAATCCGACGCGGTTTTCGATGAAGATTACACCATTCTCTTTATCAACATGGCAAACCCTATGCGAGAACGACCCCATCTCTCTCGGTTCTTGTTTGAGATTGACCGCCGCATAATTATTCGTGCGCAGGTTTTTAAACCAGTAAGCATAGGCAGAAGGATAAAGCGCAGAGTTATAGTTAGGCGAGAGGACGAGAGCATCGCCTGGTTGCCAAGTGCGGGCTTCATCCAAATACTCTGGATCTATGCGCCAACTTGATCCATCGCCCAAGGCGATCACATCGCCACCTGGCACGATCGGGGTAATGAGCCAGCAGCATTTTAAGGAATAGAAGGGAAAATCTTTATCAGGGTCTTGGAGGACACCAGCAGGTGGGCGTTGGACCTGAAGTGTGTCAACACTTGTATCTTGGGTCAAAGGGGTAGTTTCATCGGAAAAAGCGCTGTTTCCAATTAGAAAACAACAGGTAGATGCCAGTAGTGCGTTCTTTAGAGATTTCATGAATCACCTTCCTCAGTTTGCGATTGCAGAAGAAGAGGATATCAGAGGGCGCTATTTGCAAAAACTAGAAATTTTATTCTCGAGATAGATAGAGCCAGCGCCCATCTAGCTTATGAATGTGACAAATATGATATTTTCCGCAGCAGAGGGCGTACTCTTTACCTGAACCTATCCAACTAAAATTCCCGTCGATATTTCGGCCATTTTGGCCAAATTTTCTAAATTTTTCCTCGGCTGTAGTTTCTCCAATACTACCTTCGGAAAAATTCAGAAACTTTGTCTCAAAATCTTCCGAAATCTCATAGGGAATTTTAGTTGGATAGGTTCCTGTTCCGCAAGGGCAGAGATCTTTATTCATATTAAGATCGTGTTAAGATTAATTCGGAAAACTAACTAATTAAGTTATTTCAAAGTTAATTACAGTTTATTTGACAAAATAAAGTTTAATTTATAATATTAGTTTAGGGACGCAATACGTATTAAGAAGATTGTCCCACGCACACCTGAGTAATATTCTCAGGGAGCGAATTGTTGCAAAATTGGGGGTATCTATGCAACCACATGTGTTAACTGATGCAAGTCAGGCCACTTTCCCTAATGTAGATGGTCACATTAACGGGGCCCATCTTCAAGGGACAGTGATTTCTCAGCCCGTTAGAATAAGTTTTTCTCCTGAAGAACGCGCTGGTTTCTACACAGGAGAAGATCGTCTTACGCTTCAGAATCATAACATTCTGCGCGTACGCGAACTGCAAGAGATGAACGACAATCTCCAAAGAGATGTCAATAGGAAAGAGAAGCTCATGTTGAGCGCCTCTGATCCACTGTCTCTTTCTGCTGATATCGAGCATGCTAAAATCATGATTGCTCGCAATACAGGTGAGATCTTACAAATCCATACCTTGGATGAAGAGCGCCGAAGACGCATTGCCGAACTCGAAGCTCAAAACATCAAATTGCGCGCTGATATGGTCACAATGCAGAGCAAGTTCATCACAGACCACGATCCACATTCTCGTACTAAACATGCTGCTGAATTCTTCCTCAGCAAGTCTAAGTTTGAGAACAACATCGCTGAACTTATCGAACTTAACCAACTGTAATTGCAAAGACTTTGCAAAAAGTCTAAGCGAGCGAGAGGATAGCCCCACCAGGGCTATCCTTTTCTTTTTAAACAGCTTTCTTAAAGCTATTTTCGCTTTTGGCGATATGCTCTATCGTGCCGACAATACTGTCGGGATTCAGAGAAAGAGAATCTATGCCTTCGCGCACGAGGAACTCGGCAAAATCAGGATAATCGCTAGGCGCTTGTCCACAAATGCCCACTTTGCGTTTTTTCAAATGTGCAACGCGAATAAGGTCCGAGATCATCTTTTTCACCGCGGGATTGCGCTCGTCAAATAGGGGAGCGAGCTCGGCTGAATCGCGATCAACGCCTAAAACCAGCTGTGTGAGGTCGTTTGAACCGATGGAAAAGCCGTCGAACCGATCTGAGAACTCCTCGGCGAGGATAATGTTGGAAGGGATCTCGGCCATGACGTAGATTTCGAGACCCTCTTGGCCCCTTTTTAGACCATTTTCCGCCATGACGGCTAGAACCTGGTCAGCTTCTTCTAGAGTGCGACAGAAAGGGATCATCGGGATGATATTGATCAGCCCCATGCTCTTTCTGGCCAAACAGATGGCGCGCGCATTCTAGGGCAAAACCTTCTTTGTAGCGCGGGCTGTAATAGCGCGAGGCTCCTCTAAATCCGAGCATCGGATTTTCTTCGTGAGGCTCAAAATTTTCGCCAGCGATCAAATTTGCGTATTCATTGGTCTTGAAATCGCTCATACGCACAATCACAGGGTGGGGATAGCGTGCCGCGGCGATCTTGGCAATGCCGTAGGCGAGCTTGTCGATAAAATACTGTTTTTTATCTGCGTAGTTTTCGGTCAGCTTGGCGATCAAGCGGCGCGTTTTGGCGTCTTTGACCTTCTCTGGATTGACGAGAGCCATGGGATGGATTTTGATGATATTGTTGATGATAAATTCCATGCGCGCCAGGCCGATGCCGGATGCAGGCAGTCTCCACCAGCGAAATGCTGCCTCCGGGCTGGCGATATTCATCATGATCTTGGTATTGATCGAGGGGATATTTTCTAAGCTGATCTCCTTTTCTTCAAATTCAATCACGCCTTCGTAGGCGTAGCCATGGTCGCCTTCTGCGCAGGAGAGGGTAATCGTACTCTTGTCAGGGATGGTGTGGGTCGCATTGCCCGTGCCGACAATAGCTGGCAAGCTGAGTTCGCGGCTTACAATCGCGGCGTGCGAAGTACGCCCGCCATGATCGGTAATAATACCGGCAGCTTTTTCCATGATAGGCACCCAGTCGGGAGAGGTCATTTCAGTCACCAAGATCGAGCCTGGAATGAATTGATCGATCTGATCGATCGACTTGATTACTTGAGCTGGCGCCGAGATGAGTGCGCTTCCAATCGCCAGACCTTCAGCGAGCACTTTAGTGCGTTTTTTTATCTGGTAACTCTTAAAAGCGGTGCCCTTTTCCTGCGACTGGACAGTCTCGGGACGCGCTTGCACGATATAAAGCTGCCCATCTTGTCCGTCTTTGGCCCATTCGATGTCCATCGGCTTTTGATAGTGCTCTTCTATCTCAAGCGCCCATTTACCAAGAGTGAGGATCTCTGCGTCGTTTAAGACAAAAGATTGGCGCTGACGTTTAGGCGTGGCAGTGTTCTTAGTCATCCCTTCTTTTGAGTAGATCATCTTTTTTTCTTTCGCGCCCAAGACCTTTTCCAGGATAGGTGTGACATTTTTCTTATCTAGAAGCGGTTTAAACACGAGATACTCATCCGGCATGACCGTGCCTTGTACGACGTTCTCACCGAGGCCCCAAGAGGCGGTGATAAAAATCACATTTCTAAATCCTGTGTCAGGGTCTAACGTAAAAATCACACCCGAACCGGCCTTGTCAGAGCGCACCATCTTTTGGATACCTATCGAAAGCGCCACCTTCATATGGTCGAAACCCTGAGTCTGACGGTAGAAAATTGCGCGATCGGTAAATAGTGAGGCGTAGCATTTGACGCATGCCTTGATCAAGGCGTCAAAGCCCACGACGTTTAAGAAGGTCTCTTGTTGACCCGCAAAGCTGGCAGTAGGTAGATCTTCGGCGGTAGCGCTGCTTCTGACCGCCACATCCACAAGCTTGCGGCCGAAGCGCTGCGAGAGCTCTTTGTAGGCTGAGCGAAGCGCATTTTCTAGCTCAGGAGGAAAGGCGGCACTATTGATCATGTGGCGAATGGCCTCACCGACTTGGCTCAGTCCATTCTCATCGCCCTTCCACTTGTTCAGCTCATCCCGGATCTTTTCGGTAAGTTGATTGTGCTCTAAGAACTCCCAATATGCATCAGAAGTGGTAGCAAAGCCGTCGGGAACGCGAATCTCTTTTTCTTTCAAAGCAGAGAACATCTCTCCGAGCGAGGCATTCTTGCCGCCTACGAGGGGAGTGTCAGTGGCTCTTAACTCTTCAAACCAACGAACATATTTTGTATCTGCTTTCACTCGCGACCTTTGCTAAGAGAGGGCTAAAAATTTTCTTATAGCACATTAGCTCTCTTCAGTCAAAAGGGTGACATTTTTGGCTTGGGGACCTTTAGGGCCCTCTTCGATCTCATACTCAACGCGATCGCCTTTATCTAAAACGCGGTCCAAACTGACGACTTTGGAGGCATGTACAAAGATATCTTTCTTGCCAATGTCGGGGGTGATGAAGCCAAATTGCTTAACCTCATCGAACCATTTTACTGTTCCTCTTTCCATGCGAAAATCCTCATTTATAACATATGCCCAGGATAGGACTCGAACCTACACACCTTGCGGCACCAGAACCTAAATCTGGCGTGTCTACCAATTTCACCACCTGGGCACGATCGAGAGGGTTACTATAGAATTTTATGGGGTTTCCATCAAGTTTTGCCTAGAAAAGAAAACGACCAAAAGAACAAACCAGAAATCAAACCACCGAGCACACCGAGAGAAGAAAGAAGAGAATTCTTATCTCTCTCTATTCCTTCCTTCTCGGTGTTTCTCGGTGCTCTCGGTGTTTAATCTTCGGTGGTTTTTATCTTGATTTTTGCTTTATAACCTGACTCTCTTTCGAAGAACATCCCAAGCTGAATCAACCACTTCTTGGGTCTTTACATCGTAAAGTGTGATCGTCATTCTCCAATCTTCGATATCATATCTTTTCTGAAATGTGACCGCCTTGGTGAGACGGATTTTAGCTAAAAACTCGGGGCAGAGCGCCTGGTTCGCAGGAATGCGCGATGGGTTGTCATACTTTGGCTGGTCTTGCACAGTTGCGAGTAGGGTATCGAGCTCCTTGCGATCATGCGTATCGCCAACTACGATACTCACACGCCCATCATCAACTGCCACGCCTTCGATGATATCGCGGATCATATCAGTCGAGATGAAGCAGTCAGTGCGATTATCGACTTGGGTGATTGTGATGCGCGGTTTGCCATTTTTCGCATAATCATAGCCGGTTCTGGCATACCAGCGGTCTAACAACTGTCTCGTGATATTGGTCGTCTGGATGCGGATGTCGTTTGCGCCATACTTCCAGTCGAGCGCTGTCTCAGGACGATTGCCTGGTGTGATATCTTGCGCCGTGCGGATATTTCTTCCACAAGAAGACAAGAGCAGCATCGCTCCAGCCGCGGTTAAAAATACAAGCTTAGTTTTCATAGAAAATGTGCCTCCATAATTTGGCATTGATCAGGATGAATAGTAAAGAGATTGATGATGCATAGCGCATTTGAGCCGAGGTCGACTTGACACTCCTTGACCTGCACGTGTCCATTTGGTGCGCGGCTCTCGAGTGTGAGAGTATGTTTGCCTGGATCGAGCTCGAAACGTGTGAGATCGATGCGCGAGGGGAGAGTCGACCAGCTGCGCGTATCAGCCTCGGTAAGCAGATTGGCGCCTAAAAGCGCCAGATCGGCAAAAATTCCAGCGATCTGATTTTCTTTTTGGATCGCGCCTAAAGCAGCGCGTCGGATGAGCAGTCTGGCGGCACTGCGCGCGGCAATTTTAGGCATCTCCTTCCCGAGATTTTTGCGCGCAAGCGCGTCGATGTCGAGCCAAGTCTCTAGCTTCCGCGTTTCGCCCGATGGAAGTTTCACCTGCGTGGTAGAACAGACAGAACGCGCCTCAGCGAAAGCGGGAATGGGGATACCGGCCAGAGATGAGACTGCTGGCGGGATGTCATAAGCTGCTAAGATCTCTTCGAGCAGGGCAAGCGAAACTACGCTCGCAGGCGCGATCGTAGAAATTTTATGTGGCGCGAGACCTGTATGCGCCAAAATGATTACGGTCGCCTTGCGACGATTGACTTGCATCTCTTTCTGTGCGACTTCACGATAGAGAATCTCGGCATTGCTGAAGTCGCCCTCGTGCTGCAGCAGGTTTGCGAGAAGATACTTAGCAATCACATTTGCCGCCTCATTTCCCATCTCCTTGTGCAGCGCAGCTTGGTTTTCGGCCTGAAGTAGCATGGCGCGTGCATTGCCAAAGTCGCCTTGTTGAAATAGCGCCAGCGCTAAATACAGACGCGCTAATTGATGTTCATAAATTGGACTGACGTAGGCGCACACGCCATCTTGAAGCAGCGTCTTACCGAGCTGTTCTTGCAAGGTGGGCTGGTTATAATAGTCGATCGCGTCGAGGGCAGTCGCGTAGTCTTGAATCGCCGCAGGCAGTTTGCCCGTGCAAGTGTGCAGCATTGCGCGATCGAGATACATCCATACGGCATCTTTGCAAGAGACATACTTGTTAGAGGGTATTTTCTTCTGGATGACCTGGTCGATGCGCTCTTCGGCTTTGACAAAGTCGCCCTTTTGCACAGAAGAGATCAACACATCTTGTGTGCGGCTGACGTGGCTGCAGCTAGAAAAAAGAAGTGCTAAAACAACAAAGCGCATGATCATGACGCAAAAATGATCGCGCGTCTGCAGCTTTATTGTAAATCAGTAGCAAAATTTAGAAGAAAAGTTGTGTCAGTTTATGACTTTGTTGTTTTAAAGGGAAAATTAAACACCGAGAAGCACCGAGTGAAATGCAGGATTAATTTTTTCTCGGTGCTTCTCGGTGTTTTTCTACCGATTAATGCAAAAATGTTTTTTATTTGTCTTTGGGTTCGTAGACAGGGTGAATCGTAAAGCCTGCTTCTTTAATTGCGAAGATCAAGTCTGCAATGGGAGCCCACTCAGCATGCTGGTCGATATGCATTAAAACTTTAGTTTTGCTTTTTTCTTTGGGAAGAAGCCCGATCTCTTGCTGATTGATGATCTCTTGTTGAATAGCAGAGATGTTTTCCATTAAGAATTCGCTATCTTCAGTTAACCATTTATATCTGCCATCACTGGTCACGGTAAGATTAACCGTATAGAATTCATTTTGGGCTTGCTGCGGCGCCTGTTTGTCTGCCGCACGCACTTGAACCAGGCTGACCTCGCTATCGTAAAGCGCAGCGCGTGTAACCGCCAGAGCGGCGAAAACGGCCAAGAGAAGAAACAGAAAATCGACCATCGGCGCCAAATTCAGATTAGCGCTGCGACGTAGCTCTTCATCAGGAATCATACTCATGTTTAAACCTGTCTTTCCGGAGAGGAGGTTTTAGGATCGATAATCGTCGCGAGCGCTTGAGCTTCATCTTCGACAACCGTCAGCAAGCGCATCAGGCGATATTTGGACAGAGAGTGTAGCATCATAGCTAAAATGGCGACGATCAAGCCGGCTACGGTCGTTCCGACCGAGATGCCTAAGCCGTCGAATAAAGTATTCACGCTCTCTCTTGAGCTGTTGAGATCGTAGAATGCGTAAAACATGCCTAGCACGGTGCCGAGCAGGCCCAGCATCGGTGCCACAATCGCGATATCATTGAGCAGGGCAATTCTTTGCCAGAATGCCACCGTTGCGCGTTTGCCTTCGGCTTTCATAGTCTCTGCCATGTGTGAAAACCCGAGCTTGCGCACAGAGATGGCGGAAGCTAGCACTCGACCGAAGAGCTGATCTTCTTTGATACAGAGAGTTAAAGCTTCGTCAAACTGATTGCTTAAGAGTTTTTGGCGGATTTTGCGCACAAAACTCTCCGGTGTGCCGCGCAGGCTAATCAAGTTGTACAAGCAGATGAAAAACGCGAACACAGAAAGGCTCAGTAGAAGCGAATAGATCACGGGTGAGCCAGCAAAAACCTGACCCAGATTGATCTGCAATGTCCCAGCTGTTTGTACCTGTTTACTAGTCTTATCAAGGACAGCCACCGCATCTTTTTTCGGTTTTTCGGGAGCAGGAGCTGAGGCTTTGGCGTTAAGCAGCTTTTTCTTTTCAACTTTGGAAATCTCAGGCTTTTCTAGGATCTTATTTCTTTCTTCGAGGTCAGCAATATCAAAAGAATTTTCCTCTTCTAAAGAAGTCGAGAGCGCGCCGGCCTCTTCTGTGGCTATCTCAAACGCGATCGAAGGCTTCTGGTCGGTCTCAACCACATTTAACTGTACGTCGCCCAAATCTGGTTCGAAGGTCAAAAGACCGCCGACATCGATGACGTCCTCCTCGAACAGGACTGGCTCTTCCTTATCCAGGGCAATTAGCTGGAAAGGCGAGGTTTCAGTCTCAGCTGAAAGGTTTGAAAAAGTGGCTACACAGATGCTTAGAAAGAACAGAGGTAAGTGTCTCATTGCTGTCCCATTGGTTCAGAAAAATTAAATCTTTAACATAGCAATGGGATGTGAATTGATCAAGAAAAACTAGAATACTTGCTGGGTGAAAGGAAAGGTTCAACCATAAACATAGGTAACACTTAGTCAAGTGACATGGGTAACACTTTTTTGGCTGTTTTCAGCCTCTTCTAATGATTTTTCTAGGTTCTAGCTTCGGTTTTCTCATCCCTTGACCTTCTCGTATCTTACCTAACGTTACGGGCCCATAGCGGATCTCATATTCTCCATCGCCGACCTCTTTCATACCAACATATTCCCCTACTAAGGTTATCCCAATATAATATTCCTCTTGTTTGAGCCAAATGCATCCGCTTGGACAGACTTTTCGTACCATTTCTGAAAGAGTGTCATATTCGGGAGCACGAAGAACTCCATCCCATATTCTCGGAGATTTATAATAGGCTTCGCTTGGGGTTCTCATATCAAGAGCTTCATGAGGCCTTTCATAGTTATACTCATCTTGAAAATTCTTCATTCTCATGAGCTGTTCTCTTAGGTTCTTAGCTGGAGGACTGGCAACGGCTTGTTTCAACGTCAAATGGAACCTTTCATGCCTTCCGTTCTCTTCCGGATGTCCTGGATGGATCCATTCGGGTACAACTCCTGCTTTAATGATATTCACTGATAATCGAGTAAGGCGGCCTGCCCCAAGGCTACCAAAAGGAGGTCCATTGTCTGTTCTGATCCGATCCGGTAATCCGAACTCTTTAAAAGCCTCTTCAAAAACTAACCAGATGTAATCTGCTTTCTTCTTAAGCACATGCCGGCAAGTAATCAAATACCGGCTATGGCCGTCAGTGATTGTAATCGGTTCGCATTTTGTGCCATCTTTTGTCATGAACCAGCCTTTAAAATCAGCCATCCACACTTCATTGCTATCATTCACTTCTCCTAAGGGATGGGTGGCAGGCACTCTTCTCCTAAGCCTTCTTGGGATTACAAGATGTTGCTCTTTGAACACCTCGTAAAGCCATCCTCTCGATGGCCAGTCCAGTTCTGGATATTTTTTGCTGAGCACCCATAGGATTTTTTTAGGTCCCCATGTAGGCTTTTGCACTTTTAGGTCGATGGCCATCTCTATCTGCTTATCCACAAATACTCTCGCTGGGTGATGAGGTGCTTTGGGTAAATCCTTTAGGCCCTCCTCTAGCCCAAGCAAAAGATATCGGTTGTACCATTTGTAAGCTGTTTTTCTGCTTACTTCATATCTCTTGCATAATTCTGTCATCGAATCACCTTTCTCATAGGCGTCAATTAATTCTCTTCTTTTGTCTTCCACTTTTTTCATCCCCCATGGCATCGAATCACCTCATGATTAATTCGCATGCCTAAATAGTTTATGGACGGCTGAAAAAAGTGTTACCTATGTCGGTAGAATCTGTTACCTATGTTGGTTGACTAAAGTGTTACCTATGTTAGTGGACTGGACCGAAAAATTAAACACCGAGAACACCGAGAAACACCGAGGAAAGAGGAAGAGAAAAAATCTCTGTTTCTTTCCCTTCTCTGTGTTCTCGGTGCTCTCGGTGTTTTAATTTTCTTTTTTTCTCTTGGAGTGCTCAGCGGTTAATTTACCGATTAATCTAACAATGTGTAAAATGCTGCCCACTATGAAAGCCAGCGATCTCAAATATCCTTTTTCTTGGGAAGAGCGCAAGCCTGCGATTCATGCCCGGGTGCTGTTCGTGCCTAAGCACTACACTGAACATAGCCAGTGGAGTTTTCCTAGCTGGGAAGATCCTCAGCTCTTTGGCAAAAAGGGCAAAGTCTTTATCGAGTTTTGCAGCGGAAATGGCGCCTGGGTGGCCCACAAGGCCAGCACAAGACCGGATGAGCTCTGGCTGGCGGTCGAACAGAAGTTCGAACGCGTGCGCAAGATCTGGCTCAAAGGACAAAAACAGGCTCTTTCCAATCTGTTTGTCATTTGCGGAGAAGCGCGCACCTTTGCCACGCACTATCTTCCAGAAAGTAGCATCGACGGCGTCTTTATCAACTTCCCAGATCCTTGGCCCAAGACCAAGCATGCCAAAAACCGTTTGATCCAGGCGCCTTTTGTGGCTGAGCTCGCGCGCATCATGCAAGTTGGGGGAGAGGCTGTCTTCGCCACCGACGACCTTCCCTATGCGATGCAGATTCAAGAAGAGATGCGCCAAAATCCAGCATTCACACCCAAATTTCCAGAACCCTATTTCGTTACCGAGTGGCCCGACTACGGCAGCTCCTATTTCGACTCGCTCTGGCGCGGCAAAGGCAAGACCATCCACTACCTCGTCTTCAAGAAGAGAGCAGAGCCGTGTTGATTACACTCCCTGCTTCTACTGATGCTGACCTCAAATGGGATAAAGAAAAAGCCCTGGCAGAGTGCTGTGCGCAAAAGGGCGAACAGCTCTTATGGCAGATCGATCTCGGCCTCGAATCAGGAGCGCTTTCTCTAGGAGACCCAGCGCGCTTCTTTTCATACGGCATCGCACTCGAACAGTTTTCGCGCGAGATCTGGCCACTTTTTCAAAACCAAACGATCGGCGTTTCTCTTTACCGTGGAGCTTACGATATCGACGAAAGGCTCTTATGGGATGCAAGCCTAGAAGAGCATTATCGAGAATTTGCCCCTGAGATTTCAGACGAGACCAGAAAGCAGTTCTTTACGGCCAACGTATTCGCAGACTTTTTGCATCGTCTGATCTCGTATCTTCCCGCAGAAGTCACGCCCTTTTGTCATTTCGATATCCAAAAAATCACAAATCCAGCGCTGGCGGCCTGCCTTTTTTCGCGCGCGCGTTTTGAATATCTCCATCTTGTATTGGATGAAAACGTGAACTTCTCCTCTACCTTGGGAGTAGTCCTGCCTCAAGATGCGTATTGTACAGACTCAACCCTCGGGAAGTTAAATAAAATTTTAATTAAACTTCAAAAAAATCATATGTCGTTTCGTATGATCCCAGAGTCTCTTCTCATCGAAGAGTGGGATGGCCTAGACACTCTTCAAATTATTTCTGCTGCAATTAGCCCGTCTGGCAAGCGCATGTTGCAAGGTTTTCGCGCTGCAGGCGGCGAAATCATCGAATAAAAATTTCACTGCAAATTATCTCCTTACAAATTAGTCGTAATTTTTCACAAATTATGCTAAAATTTTTAGCAAATTTAGAGGTTAATTATGGCACAAGCAATAGGTGAAGGATTAGCAACGCCTCCCGCGGGTTTAATTGAGGCGCTCGCATTTCAAACAGGTCCAATATCATCGATTCTTTGTGGGATGGCTGACAATGCCAACCTATCTCTCGTCTGCGAGGCCTTTGGTCGACATAACCGAAACGCCATGCAGCAAGAGCTGCGCGAGATCAGAATGACAGACGCTGAGTCTGTTCAATGGCTTCGCACTACAGAAAATGCTCTTCCTCCAGATGTGCGCTCTGTCGACGAGCTGGCGCAGGAGATTACGCATAAGCTAGTAGATTCACCCTTTCTCAACGAACAGGACGCCGTTCTGCTTAAGGATCAGCTGCAGTCGATCTGGTGGAGATGCGAAGAGCTACGAAGGTCTCTTACACCTGCTGAAGCTGATCAGACGCGACCTCTTTGGCAGAAAGCCTTTCACGACCTCAATGAGCAATTGACCGATGCCGAGTTGCCGCATGGTAACCGCAATTTCGTTGCGCATATGCAGGCATTGAAAGAGCTCTGTCTGCGCCTGCGTGTGATGCACCGCTTCAATCAGGTTGTCAGGACTCAGGGACTTAATATTGAAGATAGAGCACAAACCCTACGCTGCTTTAGCGCTCTCCAGGAAAGTCAAAAAGTTGCAGTAAGCGCTTACATAGATGGCGAAGCGCCTTTTGCTCAAGCACTAGCAGAGGAGACTGCTCAAGCCTCGTGGTCTGGAAGGCGCTTTATGAAATTAGAAGGCAGAATCTTAGCAACAGAAGTAGTGCAAAGGGTTTATAATCTGCAGGGTCTTTGTAACCATCTTCACCTTCTTGGAGTTCCAAATTTACCGCGCGCGCCTTACGAACAGAGCTTATGGCTGAGAGATCGCGCTAATGCCCCCGCATTAGCCAATGTGCAAACCTTGCTTCTTAGTCATCCTGAGCAATACTTTACCGGTATTCCAGATGAAATTGATGCTCTTACTAATCTAAGTTCGTTATATTGTTTTGCTTCTCCAAACACGCATCCTAATCAGCGTTTGCGTACTCTTCCTGACACCTTTGGAAATCTTACTCAACTCAGAAGTCTTACACTACGGGGACATGATTTTCGCGAAATTCCGGCCGCATTAGAAAGGCTGCCGCGATTGGACAGATTTTCCATCTTGGAAAACACCACTCTGATAAGAGTTTTCCCTGAAAGATTAGCGCGTAATCAGTACGGAGGGTTCTGGGACCTTTTTGCAGATTTCAGTGATGCATGTAATCCTATACCTCATCGGATGCCAGCTGATGGAGTACGCCACTTTGCTTGGCTTCCACGCAACCAATTCACCGATATTCCATTTTTCCTCTGGTTCCGTGAAATGTTTTCGCTGCCATACATCAATACAGATACTAATCCTTGTATGAACTTTCTGAACTATATCAGTAATGTTCTTGGGAACTTCATAGAACGCGACTTAGGTTTATGGTTTGGGAGGATAATAGTAGGCGCTCTTTTATTCCCCATCATTGTGCCATTATGGCTTATAACTGCGCTGCTGGATCTCTCGATCTTCGCTTACAATCTCTTCGTTAACTTAGCTATCGAACCCATCGTCACTTTCGTGCGTGAGAACCTCTTAGGCTACAGCCCGATGACGCACATTAGAGATATCCCAGCAGGAGGAGCAGGCTAATTATGGCAGCAATTGAACAACAAGCACAACCCGCCGCAGAGTTAATTGAGCTGCTCAACATGCAGACCGGCCCAGCATCGGCGATTCTTTGCAGAATGGCTGACAATGCCAACCTATCTCTCGTCTGCTCGGCGTTTGGTCGGCATAACCAGAACGCCATGCAGCAAGAGTTGCGCGAGATCCGCATGACAGGTCCTGAATCTGTCCGCATGATTCAGACGGCAGAGGAGAATCTTCCTCCTGATGTGCGCTCTGTCGACGAGCTGGCGCAGGAGATTACGCATAAGCTAGTAAATTCACCCCTTCTCAATCAGCCAGAGTCAGCACAACTTAAAGAGCAGATGCAGGCAGTCTGGTGGAGATGCGAAGAGACCAAGCGATCGCTAACTGAAGCTGAAGTCATCCAAACGCGTCCTCTTTGGCAGAGCTATTTACATGCCCTTAATGAACAATTGACCGATGCCGAGTTGCCGCATGGCAACCGCAATTTCGATGCGCGTATGCAGGCACTGAAAGAGCTCTGTCTACGTCTGCGTGTGATGCATCGTTTTAATCTGGTAGTCAGAACTCAAGGGCTCAACATTGAAGATAGAGCACAAATCCTACGCTGCTTTAGCGCGCTCCAGGAAAGTCAGAGAATTGCAGCAAAAGCTTATCTGAATGGCGATGAGACTTTTGCTCAAGCACTAGCAGAGGAGACTGCTCAAGCCTCGTGTTCTAGAAGGCGCTTTATCAAATTAGAAAACTTGCTCATGACCCATGAGATGAGAGAGAGAAGCTTTAATCTTCATGCATTATGGGAAGGTATTGCTTTTGTCCCTCCGCTTATTCTTCCTCCACGTACTGCTTATGAAAGAAGTCTCTGGTTAAGAGATCCGGCACATGCTGCAATCTTGACGCAAATCCAGCACCTCGGTCTGCGTGATATCACGGCTGTACCTGAAGAGATCGAAATACTGCGCAGCTTGCGCGCACTCAGCATAGATTGTGATGAGGGGGACGAGGAGCCTTTCATACGCTTGCGTACGCTACCTGCAGCGATTGGACGTCTTCAGCAACTAAAGCATCTCTCGATAAGAAGAAGCGCTTTGCGCGAAATTCCGACATTTTTAGAAGGGCTACCGCGGCTTGAAACGCTTGCAATAGTGAACACAACGCCACTCACAGTTTTCCCAGAAGGCTTAGCACGCCGGCAGTATGGAGGCTTTTTCGGGCTTGTGCCCGATTTTATGCAAGCCTGGGATACTCGAGATTACACTACGTGGTTCGGCTATCCCGCGGATGGCGTACGCCACTTCGCTTGGCTTCCGCGCAGCCAGCTCACCGATATTCCCTTTTTCCTCTGGTTCCGGGAAAAATTTTCGCTGCCTTATCTCAATATCTTTACAAATTCCTGGATCACAACACACCTAAGTTATCCATTTTTGGAATGGAGTGACTCAGTCCTTGCATACTTAGACACCTGCTCTGATTTGATTAATGGCGCTGGCAAGTTAAGTATGATGTTATTGTTTGTCCTTCTGTTTATACCGCTATTTTCACTGTCGATCATCAATTTGCCGTTCTTTGTTTACAATGTCTTCGTTAACTTAGCCATCGAGCCGATCGTCACCTTCGTGCGTGAGAACCTCTTAGGCTACAGCCCGATGACACACATCAGAGACATTCCAGAGAGAGGAGCAGTTTAAATATGGTACAACCCGTTTCACCCGAACTGATGCAGTTGCTTAATCACGACTCAGGACCAATGAGCATCGTGATGGGTTTTGCTTTGTTAACAGAACCAGATCTGGTACATAGCGCTTTTAAGAAGCATAACCGCAATGCCATGCTTCAGGTCGGACAAGAGATCAGAATGATCGATCCGGCTTCGGTTACCTATCTACGCGAAGTGGAGGGGCGTCTGCCTCAAGATGTAAGATCAGTAGAGGAGCTGGCGCACGAGATCACGACTAAGCTTGAAGCTCTGCCTCTGGGCGATAGGGACTTCACAGCACAAGACACAGACACTATCTATTCTTTATGGGAGAGAAGTTTAGAGCTGTGGCGCTCACTTTCTCCTGAACAAAGAGCGCGTGTGCGCCCCCTCTGGCAGAGCACTCTGCATACGCTGAATGAGAATTTTAGTTTTCACCGACAGAAATTTGAGCAGCATGAGGCAGCTATCGAAAGAGCAGCGAGATTGCGAGAAAAGACGCCGGCTAAGCCGCCCGAACTACAACGCAAGTTTTTAGTGTTAGAAGCTACCAGGCTAAAAGAGACTTATGTGCGTACAAGTTTAATGCGGCGCTTTGAGCAAGCTATCCAATCCCAAGGGCTTGATTCTGCAAATCGGGAGCAGGGCCTGCGCTGTCTCAATGCGCTGCAAGCCAGTCAAAAGGCCGCGGCCTCTTTTTGTCTCGTTGGAAGAGACCGCTTTAATGTTGCGGTACGATCTCACTTCGCAGAAGGTCGCGTTTATCCTCCAGAATGGCGCGTTGCAAACAGAGGTTCTGAAACACATTTTTCTCTTGCGCGGTTTTCGCATTTGGAGAGGGAGGTGTTAGATGTCGAAGCAGAACAAAGAATTATCAACATCACTGCTTTTTGGAATGATATTAGCTTTCAGATGCATGCCGCTGGCCTTGTAAATCCACTATTGACCTACTCTCAAAAAAAAGCATGGTTAAGAGATCCCGCCAATGCGCCTACCTTAGCTCAAATCCAGCGTCTATATCTTCACGATGTGACAGTTCTTCCTGAAGAAATTGAGAGCTTAAGCCACGTGAGCAGAATTACCCTGATTTGCGACGGCTGGGCCTCCTTGGAAACGCTGCCGGAAAGCCTTGCGCGTCTTCCACAACTTTCACACCTTGAGCTAGTAAGACAACGTCTGCGTGAGATCCCAGAAGTATTAGCAAGAATGCCTCGACTAGAAACTCTGATCATACGAGATAACGGGAATCCACTTAGAGTTTTTCCGGAGAGCGTGGCGCGTCAGCAATATGGAGGCTTTTGGGGTGTCTATACAGATTACTTAGATAGAGCGGATGGCCCGCCTGCTAACGTCCCTGCAGGTGGAGTACGCCACTTTGCTTGGATGCCGCGTCACCAGTTTACCGATATTCCCTTTTTTCTCTGGTTTCGTGAGTGGTTCTCGTTGCCCTATGTGCCTAATTTAGATTTTAGATCATCTGTTTGGCTTTGGGGAGGAGAGACTCTAATTGAAAGGTGGCTGTCGCACATTATGCACGCCGCGCATAGTTTTTTTGACTGTTTAGGTCTGCCCAGATCTTGGCAAGCCGAGTTAATGGTTGTTCCGCTTTATGGTTTTCTTGGCCTTGTTTATGCAGTGCAGGGCATAATCCATTGTGTGAACGCTCCCATCTTCTTATATAATCTCTTCGCTAACTTGGCCATCGAGCCCGTCGTCTCATTCGTGCGTGAGAACCTGTTGGGCTACAGTCCGATGATACACATCAGAGATATTCAAGCGTAGGAAAGATAGGTTTATGGCACCAGCAGTAGTTGAAAGATTAGCACCACCCGCCGCAGGCTTAATGACGCTGTTAGGCATGGCCCCTAACCCTGCAACGAATAGGCTTTCTGAGTTTCTAGAGACTACAGATCTTTCTCTTGTTAGCAGGGCATTTCAGCAGCACAATCTGCACGGCATGCAGCGAGAGCTGCGCGAGATCCGCATGACAGGGGAGGCCTCTGTGCGCCTGCTCCGCGCAACAGAAGACGCTCTTCCTCCAAATGTGCGCCCTGTCGACGAACTGGCCCAAGCGATCACGACTAAGCTGATAAACTCTCCCTTTCTCAACGCTCCAAACTCCGCTGCTCTCAAAAGACGGCTGCAGGCGATCTGGTGGAGATGCGAGGATCTGCGCAGATCGCTTACACAGGAAGAGGCTGATCGAACAGGTCCGCTTTGGCAGAGCCGCTTGCATGCCTTCAACGAAAAACTGGCCGCGGCTGAGCTGTCGGAAGCCGAACGCAATTTTGATGCGCAGCCGTTGGAAGAGCTTTGTCTGCGCCTGCGTGTGATGCATCGCGCCAATCAGGTGATACAAACGCAAGGATTCGATATTGAAGATAGAGCACAAATTGCACGCTGTTTCAGCGCTCTGCACGCAAGCCAAAAAGCTGCAGCATCTGCTTATGCCGCAGGTGATCAGCCTTTTGCTAATGCGCTGGCACAGCAACCAAGAGCAGCATTTTCTCTCAAGCGCTTCCTGGATCTAGAAAATGCGATCATGCGGGTGGAAATGGTTCAAAGAGCGCGTAATCTACGCAAGCTTTGGAATAATATTCAACATCATGCGATAAATTTTGGGCCAAATCCACCGCGTACTCCCTTCGAAAAAAGTGTATGGCTCAGAGATCCAACCAATGCGCCAGAGCTGGCGCAACGTGGTTTTTATTTCTTGCTTAGAAATATTTCAGGTATCCCTGATGAAATTGATGCTTTTCCCGATACACGCTTTGTCGAGGTCGATGATAGACAGGCTCTTCCTGCACAACGTCTACGCACTCTGCCGAACTCATTTGGCAATCTTTCACAAATTGACGGGCTGCGGTTATACGGATGTGATTTGCGGGAGATCCCTCGCGCATTAGAAACTGTGCCTCGGCTCCAGATATTCATTATTCAAGAAAATGCACATCCGATCAGAATTTTTCCAGAAGGTGTGGCGAGGCAGCACTTTAGTGGAATTTACTATCTTTTTGAAGAAGCAATGGATGGGCTTTCTAGATTGACTCTAGGGGTTCCCGCAGATGGAGCGAAACACTTTGCTTGGCTGCCGCGGGCAGATTTCACAGATATCCCATTCTTTCTCTGGTTCCGTGAAAATTTTACACTGCCTTACATCCCTGCTTTTAACTGGCGTTCTCCCTTCTTTTCGACAATACTTGCGCCTGCAGTGTTTTTGTTTAATTATTTCGCACAGCTTCTTGAGTATATTGGTTTGCCGCGTGACTCCATGCTACACACAGCTCTTGTCATCCCTATTGGAGGAATTTGTACGGTGCCCTTTTGGATAATTCCAGTAGCTCTGGTTCACCTAAATACACCGATATTCCTGTTCAATCTCTTCGTTAACTTAGCCATCGAGCCGATCGTCAC
The DNA here is from genome assembly GCA_963709365.1 of uncultured Chlamydiales bacterium. GTDB lineage: Bacteria > Chlamydiota > Chlamydiia > Chlamydiales > Rhabdochlamydiaceae. The sequence goes on along the minus strand of CAVPVU010000002.1, from coordinate 915,660 downwards.
CTTCGTGCGCGAGAACCTGTTGGGCTACAGCCCGATGGTGCACATCCGAGATATCCCAGCAGGAGGAGCAGGCTAATCATGGCACAACCAGTAGTTGAAAGATTAGCACCACCCGCCGCAGGCTTAATAGCGCTGCTTGGCATGGAACCTAACCCTGCAACGGCAGCCATTTCTAGGTTTGCAGGGAATGCTCAACTCTCTCCTGTCAGCCAGGCCTTTCAACGGCACAATCTACATGGCATGCAGGGAGAGCTGCGCGAGATCCGCATGACAGGGGAGGCCTCGATGCGCATGATTCACGCTGCAGAAGCCGATCTCCCTCCAGACGTGAGATCTGTTGAGGTGCTGGCGCAAGAAATTAGGACTAAGCTGGTGAGCTCTCCGATGCTTAACCAACTGGAATTTGAAGTTACCAAGGATACGCTGCAAAGGATCTGGTGGAGATGCGAGGAGCTGAGGAGCTCGCTTTCTCAAGAAGAGGCTGAAAGAACAGGTCCGCTGTGGCAAAAAGCTTTGCATGCGTTTAATCAACACTTGACTGGTGCCGAGCATGAATATCTCCAAAATCAGCCAAATCGCGTGCGCACCCTCAATTTGAATTTAAATTTAGCCAGCAGCGATCTTAGAGTGCTTTGTGCACGCATCGGCCTCGTGCATCGCTGCAATCAAGTCATCGAATCGCGAAGGCTAGATCCTAATACGCATCGAGAAGATGCTGCACGCTGCTTCCAGGCATTGCACGCAAGTCAAAGAGCCGCGGCAGCCGCTTATGCATCCGGAGACGCAGCGTACGCACTTCATCAAACGAAGATGCAGCAAGATAGGCTGAGAACATCCTTTACGCTGGAACGTTTTCTCGACTTGGAGAGCAGAATTCAAGACACCGAATCACAGGAAAGATGTTACAATATGAATCGGTTTTGGGGTGCGCTTGGCTTTGGTGCCATACCCTATACAGCTTTTGAAAGAAGCCTGTGGCTGCGAGATCCCGCTCATGCTCTCACTTTAGCTCGAATTAATGGCGGCGCCCTAAACCTTACTAACATACTTCATTTCGATACCGATCTGTCTGCTATTCCAGATGAAATTGAAACTCTGACAGGCCTGCAGAATTTATTCATCTCTACCGAAGGAGAAGGTAATCGATTGCGCGGGCTTCCTGAAACTTTCGGTAACTTACAAGGGCTTTCAATGCTCACATTAACGAGGCAGGATTTTTATGTGCTTCCAGATTCTCTAGCTAGACTACCTCGATTATCACGCTTTGAAATCATTGAAAACAGACACCCTATCCGTGTATTTCCAGAACCTCTAGCGCGTAAGCAGTATGGTGGTTTTGTAGGACTTCTTCAAGAATGCCTAGACGCATCATTTAATTTAAAATCCTGGGATAGGGACCCGAGGGCTCCAGTGGGCGCGTTACGCCATTATGCGTGGCTGCCGCAAAACGACTTTACAGATGTGCCTTTTTTTCTCTGGTTTCGTGAGAATTTTTCACTGCCTTATCTTCATGTCGTTATGCGAGAAGAAGAATGGCCTGAATCTTGGGTCCATTGCTTTAAGTGGTTCATGAGCACGCTAGAGAGAATTAGCCCACTCTTAATGATACCTGTAGTCATTCCGCTATTGGTTTTTGCATTAACCAAACTTCTTTTGAATGTCCCGATCTTTCTGTTCAATCTCTTCGTTAACTTAGTCATCGAGCCGATCGTCACCTTCGTGCGTGAGAACCTGTTGGGCTACAGCCCAATGGTGCACATCCGAGATATTCCTGGTAATTAAGCATGGCGCAAGCAGTAGTTGAACGACAAGCACCGCCCGCCGCAGGCTTAATAGCGCTGCTCAACGGGGCTTCTAATCCTGCAACGGATGCCATTTCTGGGTATACAGGAACTACCCACCTCTCTGCCACTCGAGCATTTCGCCAGCACAATCTACACGGCATGCGGCAAGAGCTGCGCGAGATCCGCATGACAGGGGAGGCCTCGATGCGCATGATTCGCGCAGCAGAAGACGCTCTTCCTCCAAATGTGCGCTCCGTCGAAGAGCTAGCGCAAGAGATCACTGATAAACTGATTACCTCTTCGTTTCTTTCTCATCCCAAACTCATGCAAAGAGAGCGCATGCAGGCCATCTGGTGGAGATACGAAGATGTGCGCAGATCGTTAACCGAAGCCGAGGCTGCGCAATTTCGCCCGCTATTGCAGAGCCGTTTGCACGCCTTTAATGCACGTTTGACCGCTTTTGAAAACCGCTTTCGTCAAATTCAAGCGTCAACCCATGTCGATTTCACAATTGAAGCTGATGGGGATCTGGCTGAAGTAGATCTGCGTTTATCTGGCGATGAAGATCGACTTAAGGAGCTTTGTTTACGCTTGCGCGTGATGCACCGCTTCAATCAGACAATCGGGGCACAAGGGCTTGATATCGAAAATAGAGAGCAGATCACACGCTGCTTCCAGGCATTGCATGCAAGTCAAAGAACTGCCGCTCGTATTTATATAGCGGGCGACGCGCCTTTTGCTCAGGCGCTAGCACTTCAACGGGCAGCATTTTCGCTGACGCGATTCTTGGATATAGAAAATACGATTACGCAGGTTGAAGCGGAGCAGAGAGCAGCTAATCTAACCTGGTTTTGGGATCTTGTGATCCAAAATCGAGTTAATACAGGCCCAAATCTACCGCGCTTACCTTTTGAAAGAAGTGTTTGGCTGAGAGATCCTGCGAACGCTCAGGTTATTTCACAAGCGCGAATCAGTCACATATCTCTATCCAATCCTGAAGGAACGGCACTGCCTGAGGAGATTGGAACACTGCGCGATTTACACTTTATCTCTGTAGATTCCATACGCATGCGCACTCTGCCTGAAACCCTTGGAGATCTTCCAGAACTTTCTGAACTTATTATTAGCCAGAGCGATTTAGAGGGGATCCCGGCGGTTTTAGAAAGGTTGCCACGGCTCAACTCCCTTGTAATAGTACGGAACAGAGTTCCAATTCGCGTCTTTCCTGAGCGTTTAGCGCGCCAGCAATATGGAGGCTTTGGTGGCCTCTATTCCGATTTTAACGCAGCTATGGATGAGCACCATCCTCCTCCTGGTTCTCCTGCAGATGGGGCACGTCACTTTGCTTGGCTGCCGCGCAGCCAGCTCACCGATATTCCTTTTTTCCTCTGGTTTCGCGAAAAATTTTCTTTGCCCTATTTCAATATTTTTGCAACTTGCTTGACCCGCCATGTACTCGAGTCAATAGGGGAATATGTTCGATCAGCAATTAATTACAACAGTTGCTTGGCGTTTGTTGTTTGTCTATTAAGCCTCCCTGTCCTCACGATTGGGTGCGTAGTCACGCGATTACTGAGACTCATCAATTATCCGATTTTCGTTTACAATCTCTTCGTTAACCTAGCCATCGAGCCGGTTGTAACCTTCGTGCGCGAGAACCTGCTGGGCTACAGCCCAATGGTGCACATTCGAGATATCCCAGCAGGGGAAGGCGGCTGATCATGGCAGCAATTCAACGCTTAACGACTGCACTCGGTAATTCGACTGGCCCGCTATCGCTCATTTCTAGCTTTGCAGTATCAAGCGAAGATGCAGCAAGATAGGCTGAGAACATCCTTTACGCTGGAACGTTTTCTCGATTTAGAAGACAGGATCGTAGATTTCGAATCATCGGAGAGGGTTCGTAATTTGAACATTCTTTGTCATCAACTTGTTTTCTCACACAATCTCAATCAAGGAGCAAATCCTCCACGCACGGCCTACGAAGCGAGTTTGTGGATGAGAGATCGGGCAAACGCACAAGCTTTAGCCCAGTGTGTCACAGGGACTTTAAATGTCACTACTCTGTCAGCAGTTCCCGATGAAATTGAAACTCTACAGGGTATGAGAAATTTGCGCATCTTTGGAGGGAATAACGGAAACGAGCGCCTACGCACACTTAATGCAAAAATAGTCAATCTGCCTCTTCAAAGTCTCTGGTTAATAGGACAAGAGTTTCCAGAGATCCCTCGGGTACTAGAGAGTGTCTCACCACTCAGATCATTTATTATTAGGGAAAACCAGCAAGTGATTAATTCCTTTCCAGAGAGGATAGCACGGCAGCATTTTGGCGGATTTGCTTATCTCGTTTTAGAGGCGTATTATGAGATTTTCGGTGGGGATGTCCAGGTAGCGGGCGGAGTAAGACACTTTGCTTGGCTTCCACGCTGGTTTATGGAAACTCCATTTTTTCTCTGGTTCCGTGAACATTTCACACTGCCTTACATTCCTGTTTTTAGCGTCTACTCGCCGTTTTTTCGGACTTTGTGGGATTTATCAGGATTTGTTGTGCCAACTATAATTCTATTTGCTCTGGCCTTGCTGAACATCCCGATATTCCTATTCAATCTCTTCGTCAACAAAGCCGTTGAACCGCTAGTCAGTTTTGTGCGCGAAAATCTGTTGGGCTACAGCCCAATGGTGCGTATTGTAGACATCCCCTAAGAATCAAAACACCGAGAGCACCGAGATACGCCGAGAAAGAATAGTTCTTGTATTCCTCGGCGTATCTCGGTGCTCTCGGTGTTTTAATTTTTTTCCTTAAGCAACAAGTCTGTAGAATTAAATAAGAAAGAAATCGGAGTAGAGGGATTTGAACCCCCGACCCACTGCTCCCAAAGCAGTTGCGCTAGCCAAACTGCGCTATACTCCGATTAACGCGGAATTTTATCTCTAGAAATGCTTTTATGACAAGCCTTTACGGACCTCTCAAAAATTCTTGTCGTACTTTGGCTTTTATGCGATGGTTGGGAAAAAAGGTTGAGAGGTCTGTGCATGTCTACGTTTGGGCAATTGAAAGCAGTCAAGACTTTAAAGGAGCTTTCAAAAAATCCTATTGATCTCACACAAGAGAGCGTACTTACACCGAAGCGCGTGGATGGCATGCTGGCAGACTCCCTCGGCTTTAAACTTTTTTATGCCACAGAACGAGTGGATGAGAAGGTGCTGGCAGCGCTTTTCCAGCTGGCTGACGAGGCCAAAGTCCTGGATAAGATGGCCAAGATGCAAGCCGGGGAAGTGGTCAACTTCATCGAAGGGGTAGAGAGCGAAAACCGTCCAGCGCTGCACACTGCCATGCGCGACTTTTTCGAGAACCGAAACACTGCCTCTGCCGCGCAAAAAGCTAGCAAGCTAGCCTACGACGAGCTAGAGAAGTTAAAAGCTTTTCTAGAAGAGATCGACAAGGAAGATTTCACCGACCTGATTCAGATCGGCATCGGCGGCTCGGAGCTGGGTCCCAAGGCGGTCTTCGTGGCGCTCTGACGCCTTCAAAAAGCCTGGCCGTAGGGTCCATTTTCTTTCGAATGTCGATCCAGATGAGGGTGCGGCGATCTTCCGCGAAGTCGATCTAAATAAAACGTTGGTGGTCGTCGTCTCAAAATCGGGCACGACGCTCGAGACGATGACCAACGAAGAGTATGTGCGTGCGCGTTTCAAAAAAGAGGGCATCGATCCAAAAGAGCGGATCTTGGCTGTAACGGGGAAAGGCAGCCCGATGGACAACCCTGTGCAGTATCGCGCATCTTTTTACATGTGGGATTATATCGGAGGACGCTACTCGGTGACTTCGATGGTCGGAGCGGTTGCGCTGGCCTTTGCCTTCGGCATGGACCGTTTTCTCGAGTTTTTGCGCGGGGCCAATGCCATGGACAAAGTCGCACTGCAAAATGATCCGAAGAAAAATCTACCGCTTCTTTCCGCCTTGTTCGGCATCTGGAACCGCAACTTTTTGAATCACCCCACGACTGCGATTATCCCTTATTCGCATGCGCTATCCAGATTTCCGGCGCACCTGCAGCAGCTCGATATGGAGTCAAATGGCAAGCGCATCGATAAGAACGGCTCAAGCGGTCGATTTTGAAACGGGCCCGATTATTTGGGGAGAGCCAGGCACCAATGGACAACACTCTTTTTATCAGCTCATCCATCAAGGAACCACCGTTGTACCGGTGGAGTTTATCGGTTTTGTCACCTCAGCAATATGGCGAAGATCTCTTGTACAAAGAGACCTATTGCCAGGAGAAGCTGCTCTCAAATCTCTTTGCGCAGAGCGTAGCGCTGGCCAAAGGGCAGAAAAATGCACAACCCCAACAAACTCTTTCCAGGCAATCGTCCAACGCGTCTCTTGCTCGCGCAGCGTCTCGATCCATACGCGCTAGGCGCACTCTTAGCTTTCTACGAGCATAAAGTGGTCTTCCAAGGTTTTATGTGGGATATCAACTCCTTCGATCAAGAAGGGGTGCAGCTCGGCAAGGTGCTTGCCTTGAAATTCATCGAACAGTTCGCAGCCAAGCGCCGCGGCGAGCAGCTCAAAGACTTCCCTCTTGGAGAGGCCTTCTTGCGCCACCTCAGTCAGTAACTTAAACAATCGAGTACATCGAACCGATATTTAAACACCGAGAGCACCGAGATACACCGAGAAGAAAAGAGTTACAGAAGAGAAAAGAAACTCTCTTCTTCTTTTCTCGGTGTATCTCGGTGCTCTCGGTGTTTAATTTCCCCTTTTTCTTGACATGCTCGGTAATTAAATTGAGGGGATTTACTTGCCGGCTTCAATGAGGAAGGTTGCGTGGCATAAAAAGGTCGGGTCGACGGGATTGGGTGTGGTCAGAAAGACCTGTCCTAAGCCTTGGATGCGCTTTTGCACGAGCGCGTAGCGTCGGGTATCGAGGTGGATGCCAAAGTCATCGATACCGAGCAGGGGAGGGTAGCCTGTGGTAGATTTTAAGCTCTGCCATTCGGCCAGCCGAAGCGCTGTTACGGCGCCGCGCTTCTGACCTTCGCTGGCAAAACTCTTGGCCTCTTGGCCATCGATGAAGATGGCTAGATCATCGCGATGCGGTCCGAGCAGCGTCATGCCGCAGGCCAGTTCGCGCCGGCGATTTTTGCGCAGCTCTTCGAAAATCTCGCTAGCTACATAGGGACAGTCGGGCGGAAGGGTAGGCAGGTATTTAAGGTCGAGCGTGTCATCTCCATCGGTCAGCTGCTCTAAACACTCTTTAGCGATGGGCAAGAGCTTAGTCAGCGCCTCCACGCGTTTTTCGAGAAGATAGGCTGCCGAGAGCGCTAAGATCTTCTCCCAAGCTTCTAAGCTCTCTTCGCTCTTTTGCTTCAGCAAGATGTTGCGCTGTTTGACGGCTTTTAGGTAGCGGCCGAGATGGTGCACGTAGAGTGGATCGCTTTGCGCCAGATGCAAGTCCAAAAAGCGCCGTCGATCAGCAGGAGCGCCACTTACCAAGGCGAGATCTTGCGGTGAGATGAGCACAATCGGCAATAGCCCAAGTAAACTTGAGAATGAAGCAAACGCTGTATCGTTGTGATAGAGCTTGCGCACTTGCCCGTCAAATGAGGCTTTGAGTGTGCCTGAGATGCCGTCTTTAACGTATTCCGCTTCGATGTGAAAGTAGGGCTTGCCGTAGGGAATGAAGTCGGTAAAGTGCAGCGTGCGAAACGATCTACCAGTGCAGAGAAAATAAAGCGCCTCGAGCAAGTTGGTCTTGCCTTGCGCGTTCTCTCCGCGGATCAGATTAACTTCAGGGCTAAAAGAGAGAGTAGTATTCTCGTAGTTGCGGAAGAGGGAGAGTGAGAGTTTGTTAATGTGCATCGTAATGGCCTTGTTGCGCAAATCAGTAATTTAACCACTGAGCACACTGAGAGCACTGAGAAGGGAAAGAAGAAGAGGATTCATATCCCTCCTGCTATTCTTTTCTCAGTGCTCTCAGTGTGCTCAGTGGTTAATAATATCGTTCAATGCGGCGAGATTCATTATACTTAGTTATCTAAGCGCATAGGCATTAACACAAAAGAGGCATTCGATGAATCGGTAATCAACCCGGGGTTATAGGCATCGCTGATCGAAAAGAGCACTGTTTCATCTTTGCTGTGACGCAAAATATCGAGGAAGTAGTGCGGGTTGAAGGCGATTTCGAGCTTTTCACCGCCGTAATTGACCGGCATGGTCACTACGCCTTCGCCGATCTCGCCGCTCGTTGCAGAGAGATGCAATGCACCGGTGGTGAAAGAGAAGCGCACCGAGCTGCTCGCATCTGTGGTAAACAGCGCGACCTGTCTTAAAAGCGAGATGAGCTCTTCGCGATGCAGAGCAATCGGGTTGGACTGCTTTTGTGGAATAACGCGTGAGACATCGGGAAATTGCCCAGTCAGGAGCTTCGTGATCAAGATGGTATTGCTAGCTTCAACCGCGATCTTGTCGTGCATTAAGGTGAGTTTGCAGCTCTCTTCCTTGGCATCGAGTATTTTAATCAGCTCTTCGACAGCTTTAAGCGGCACGAGATAGGGCTGCTGAGAAGCTGGAGAGCCGGGGATAGGGATATGGATCTTAGCCAGGCGTTTTCCGTCGGTGCCGATGCAGGTGGCTCCCTCTGCGCCTTTTTCTAACAAGATGCCGTTCAAAACTTGGCGGCTGTCATCGCGCGCCGCGGCAAAGGCCGTGCGAGCGAGCATCTCTTTGAGCTGAGCGCCGCTCATATTGAAATGCACGCCGTCGGTTAAATCGGGAAGGGCCGGGAATTCGCTCTTATGCATACCTTGGAGTTTGAAATGCGAGCTGCCTGCATTGATAAAGGCGATCTCGGGCGTTTCGGCATGGATCTCAATCTGAGGGGTGGTAAGTTCACGCACTAATTGGAAGAAGCGCTTAGCTGGCAGCGTAATGGCTCCTTCTTCTATCACCTTCGCACTCGTATAAGCGCGCATACTTACGGTGAGGTCAGTTGTGCTTAAGATCAGCTGATCATCTTGCGCTTCGATCAAAACATTCGCGAGAATGGGCAGAATCGGTTTGGGGGAGACGACGTTCTGAACTTTACCGATAAGCGTGACGAGATCGAGTCTTGGAATGAGAACTTTCATAGCTTGCTCCTTTTTATCGCTAATATTACTGATTTTTCATGGCTCTGTCGATCGACTTTTTATGTTCGCGCTCTTTTAAGGCGGCGCGCTTGTCGTAGGCCTTTTTGCCGCGCGCAGAGGCCACCTTGACCTTTACAAACCCATTTTTGAGATAGAGCGCGAGCGGGATGAGCGTCTGTCCCTTCTGTTCTGAAAGGCTTTTTAACTTGGCGATCTCGCGCTTGTGCAGAAGAAGCTTGCGCTCGCGCCGCTCCTCATGATTGAACACGCCACCGTAGCGATAGGGTGCAATCGAGGCATTTTTTAAAATCACATCGTTATTTGAGATGATCACATAGGCATCTTGCAGGCTTCCGCCATGTGCGCGCAAAGATTTGATCTCGGTGCCGAGCAGCATGATGCCGGCCTCGAAAGTCTCTAAAATTTCATAGTCGTGAAAAGCTTTGCGATTCGAAACGAGCTCGCCTTCTTTTTTGGATGCCATTTGAACCTATCTTGAAATTCTAAATATTCGCTTTTTGCGCCTTTTTTCACATCTTTTAATCCCACTTCTTGGCCTACATTCTCAATGTATGTCCTGCGAAGCGGTATTAAAATCTGTGAAAAAATTCATCAAAAATCAAACATTTAGAATTTCAAGACAGGTTCTAGCTAGTATATTAGAAGAAACAATTAGCTGCCAAAGATCGATTGGCCGAAAGCGGTGACGCAGAAACACTCTCGATCTTTATGCAGGCCGGTGGCGATCATGCCAGCTTCAAATAGCCATTCGAAGATCGTAGCTTTGATCAGAGCTTGCTCATCAGAGGAGTAGTCGGGAAGAGCATACTTCCAGCTCTTGCCGATTTTTTTCAGCACGATGATCGACATCGGCCCGAGCGGAGCGTGTACACCCTTTAAAAATTCATCGAAATAGACCCAGCCGGTCTCCAAGACGCGCACGATGCTCTTTTCGGTTTCGCGGATGTGCCGGTCACTAGCCAGCGATGGCGGGAGATCGACCGAAGCGATGTGATTTAAAGGATGGCGATAAAGATGGAGCGCACGGCCTTCGAGGTTCATATCGAGCCACTCTTTAGCGCCTTCTAACACACAGAGCTGGTCGTCGACGACATCGGCGAGTTTCAAGAGCACGAGCTTAGTGATCAACTGATGGACGTAAGGCAGAAAAGCCGAATCCTTGACATCGAGCCCTTTGCATTTTGCCGCTAGCGTTTTGCATATATCAGCGGATGGCAGCGGCAGGCCAAGAGCATTCTTCTTCGAAAGCATAATCTCATGCTTCTTGGCGAGCATTAACAGAGCAGCCATGTCCTGAACGAAGGAGAAATCGTCAGGACGGCTGCGTTCAATTCTGGATGAATCTTTAATTGATGCTGCGTTTGAGTCGCGCAAGTAGATAAGATATTCGCGCCACTCGTGAAACGGGGTGACGACCTCTTCCCAGCGCTCATCGACTTTTTCATAGCCAAGACAGCAGACAAAGTTAAACTCGAGCAGGAGCAGGCACTCTTCAAACTGCTCATGGCTTAAATCAAATTTTTCAATTAAGTCAGCCGCGCGCACTTTGAAATCTGGTGAAGTATAGACTGTGTCGATGATCGAGTTTAACAGAGGGTCGTTGAGATTGAGCTCAGAGAGGTAGCGCTGGAAGACATACGGCGTCTGCAAATGCTTTTCGATGATCGAGTCATGGATATTGTTAGATGTGCGCGGAATAGAGTACCAGGTCGGCAGGATGTGAATGGGAACTTTGCGCAGCAGCCCTAGCACATATTCGACCCCTGGGCAAAAATCCTCATCGAACTTATCGATCTGAGCTTCAAAATATTTGCGCATCTCCTTATCGACAGTGATCTGATCGCCGTGCAGGATAAGCAGCCCTGTGCGGCTGAGCTTTTGTACAATTGGGCGTGCGCGCTTTTCATCGATAGAGAGATTGGCTGCTAGTTTTTTTAATGAAATATTTAAAGAGCTGTAGAGGATCTCTTCGAGGATTGCCACATCTAAGACCGTAAACTCAGCCATTAACAGACGGTTTTCAATATCCCGCTGATAACTGTAGTCTGAAAGCGTGACTTTGTTTTTCTTTGGAACTAGCGTTTCCAGCATAATAGGCTAACATAACCAGCCCCATGATTTATGACAACTAGAGACTAAAAAAATAATCTTAATGTCTTTTTTGTTGTTTTGGTCCTTATTTATTCCTTTCTAGTTTTTCAACATTCTTATTTTAAGATACTTACATCTATAGTAAATACAGGAAGTTGACATATATGTCATTTTTTTGTATTGTGAAATTATGAGATACGATCCAGTACAGCATGTAGAGTTTTTTCACCTGATTTTTCTCGATCAGTTGGGAAGAAAGCTTGATAAGCGATTATATGCTCTGAAGGGCGGCTGCAATCTGAGATTTTTTTTAGGCAGCGTGCGTTACTCACAGGATGTAGATCTAGATGTTAAGACGGTAAGGGTAGATACTTTACAAAAAACGGTAAACGGGATACTCGAGTCGCCAGCAATGGCAGCGCGGTTGAGGGCGCAGACTCTTGAAATTGCACAAATTTCGGCCGCTAAGCAAACCGAAACTACTCAGCGTTGGAAGGTTCAGCTGAAAGGACAAACTGGAATCATTTTTCCAACAAAGATCGAATTCTCAAGGCAAACGCTCGAAAGTCCAATTGAGTTCGCACCTATCGATCCCGCAGTTGCGAGCGAATATCATTTGCATCCTATCTTTATTCCGCACTATGGGCCGGAAGTCGTATTCAAGCAAAAAATCAGAGCCTTAGCTTCTAGAAGTGAAACTCAAGCTAGAGATATATGGGATCTTTTTCATCTGATTAATGCTTACGGTGTCAAAGAAGTGGATAGTGAGTATTTGACCAGAGCTTGTGAAAACGCCTGTAACATCAGCTTTGGAGATTTCAAAGATCAAGTAGTGGCCTTTTTTCCAGCCGATCTTCAGGAACAATATGACCAAGTCCTATGGGATAAAATTCAACTCAAAGTTGTTGAATATTTGGAGACGCTAAAATGAAGCTAGTGTCAGCTTTGAAAATCCTTCAAAATTCTGGCGTGCCGATTATAGAAACGCGTGATGCAGCCTGCAAGTTAGAGTTAAGTAATTTGCACGCGAGTCAGATTCTCAGAAGACTAGCGAAAGAAGAACATATTGTTCATTTATCAAGAGGATTGTGGATCGTGGATCTTCAAGTGAATGCCTTGCTGGTCCCGGAGTATTTGCTAGCTCCATTTCCTTGTTATATTTCTTTACAGACTGCCCTTTATCATCATGGCATGATCGATCAAATTCCACGCATGATCACTGTAGCTTCTCTTGCGCGCACGCGCAGAATTCGCACTCCGCTTGCGACCGTCTCTGTACACCATATCGCGCCTGAATTTTTTCTCGATTACGAGGTTGATCCTAAGACCCAAGTAAAGATGGCCTCACCAGAAAAAGCGCTTTTGGATGTCTTCTACTTAAGCACAGCCAGATCTCAATGGTTTAAAAGCCTTCCCGAAGTCGAGATTGGCAAGTCCTTCAATACCAAAAAAGCTTTCGAATTGATTCGTGCCATCCCTTCCCGATCACGCCGCACCCTTGTAGAAGCCGCCCTGCGTGATTTTTTGCATCGTCAAAAAATTTAAAGGCATTTGGTCCTTTTCTTCCTAGCTTCAAAGAGGACCAAGAATTAAACACCGAGAGCACCGAGATACACCGAGGTAATATGAGAATACGCGAACTAATTTTTTTCTCGGTGAACCTCGGTGTTCTCGGTGTTTAATTTTTCCTTTTACACAATACGAAGGTCTACAAGCTATGTTGTAGAGAAATTCGAGAATCTTGTTATACTATGCGCTCCTTTAAGGAGATTTAAGATGGCCAAACCTCGTTACGATCACAACCGCATTGAGAAAAAATGGCAAAAATTTTGGGAAGATCAGGAGACTTTCAAGGTAGATGTCGACCCTTCAAAACCAAAATATTACATTTTGGACATGTTTCCCTATCCATCAGGCGCTGGCCTGCATGTGGGGCATGTCACCGGATATACTGCCACCGATATCCTAGCGCGTTATAAGCGCCAGAAAGGCTATAACGTGCTCCACCCCATGGGCTGGGATAGCTTCGGCCTGCCTGCCGAGCAGTATGCGATCAAAACCGGCACCCATCCGGCCATTACCACTGAAAAAAACATCAACACCTACCGCCGCCAGCTCAAATCGCTAGGCTTTAGCTATGACTGGAGTCGTGAGGTGGCCACCAGCGATCCGCGCTACTATAAATGGACCCAGTGGATCTTCACCAAGCTCTACGAGAAGGGCCTAGCCTATGAAGCTGAGGTGCAAGTTAATTTTTGCCCAGCGCTCGGCACCGTGCTAGCCAATGAAGAGGTCGAAAATGGCCTTTCCAAAGAAGGGGGCTATCCCGTTGAACGCCGCCCGTTGCGCCAGTGGATCTTAAAGATCACTGCCTACGCCGACCGCCTGCTACAAGACCTCGATCTGCTCGATTGGCCTGAGCATCTAAAAAAACTGCAAATCAACTGGATCGGCAAAAGCAGCGGCGCGCGCATCAACTTCATCGAAGAGACAACCAGCAGCAGCATCCCAGTTTTCACCACATGCCAGGATACGCTCTTCGGCGTGACTTTTTTAGTGATCGCACCAGAACATCCTCTAGTGCCTCTCATCACAACTGACAAGCAGAGAAAGGTCGTCGAGGCCTACCAAAAAGAAGTGGCTAACAAGACCGACTTGCAGCGCGGTGAGATGAATAAAGAAAAGAGCGGCGTCTGGACGGGTGCTTACGCGATCAACCCTGTGAATGAAGAGCGCGTGCCGATCTGGATTGCCGATTATGTGCTGATGGGCTACGGCACAGGTGCGGTGATGGGCGTTCCTGCACACGATGAGCGCGACTTTGAATTTGCAGGCAAGTACAGCCTCAAAGTGAAACCGGTGATCGATCCGCTTGAAGCAGCGGAAGAGCGCAGCGAGGTTCTGGCTGGAGAAAAATGCTGGCCCAAAGATGGCATGCTGATCAACAGTGCACATAAAAGCCTCTCAATTAATGGCCTGACCGTCGAAAAAGCCAAGAAAGCTGTACTGGAGTGGCTGATTGCGCATGAGAAGGGTGAAGAGGCGATCAACTACAAGCTGCGCGACTGGCTCTTTTCACGGCAGCGCTACTGGGGTGAGCCGTTCCCAATTCTGCACTTTGAAGATGGAACTAAACGCGCTCTAGATTTAGATGAACTGCCGCTCTGTCCGCCACAGCTGACCAACTACAAACCATCTGGAAGTGGCGAAAGCCCGCTTGCGCAAGTTAACGAATGGGTGGAGATCACCGACATTAAAACAGGCAAAAAAGCTCGGCGCGAAACCAACACCATGCCGCAATGGGCTGGCTCATGCTGGTACTATTTGCGCTTTTGCGATCCGCAAAATGACGAAGCCGCTTGGGATCCCAAAATTGAAAAGTACTGGATGCCCGTCGACCTCTACGTGGGCGGAGTCGAACACGCTGTGCTGCATCTGCTCTATGCGCGCTTCTGGCACAAAGTGCTCTACGACTCGGGGCTTGTCAGCACACCTGAACCATTCATGACCTTGCGCAATCAAGGACTAGTCATCGCCAAAGCCTATAAGCTCCCTCAAGGCGGCTACGTCTCACCAGAAGAGGTCGCGAAGAAAACGGCCAGTATTATCAGATCGGCACAGGCCGAAGCGCTCGAGCCGCAAATCGAAAAGATGTCCAAATCCAAACTCAATGGCGTCACGCCTGATGAGATGATCGAAGAGTTCGGCGCAGACGCGCTTACGACTCTACGAGATGTTCATGGGACCGTTTGATAAAGAGAAGCTCTGGAACACCGATGCTGTGAACGGCTGTAAGCGCTTCTTAAACCGCTTTTACGATCTCGTCACCTCTGATAAAGTCACGGACCAAGATATCCGAAATTGCTTTGAAGCTCGGCACAAAACTGATGCACCAGGTTGAAAGAGATATCGAATCGATGCAGTTCAATACGGCGATTGCCAAAATGATGGAGTTTATGAACGACTTCACGCCGCTTGCCACCTATCCCAAGAGCGTGGTCAAGATGCTGACGCTCTGCCTTGCGCCTTTTGCCCCGCATATCGCCGAAGAAGCATGGCAGCATCTGGGTGGAACAGGAAGCGTAGCTACTGTGCCCTTCCCAAAAGCCGATCCGCGCTACCTGGTGGATGAGACCGTAACTTATGTCGTGCAAGTGAACGGCAAACTGCGCGGCAAATGGGACCTGCCTAAAGATAAGACGCAAGAGGAGCTGCTCACGCTGATCCAAGCTGAACCGCTGATCATGAAACACATCACCGGCAAGATCGAAAAGGTCATCTTTGTTCCCAATAAACTACTGAACCTTGTCATCCCCCAGGGTGATCCCCATGATTCTTAGTTTTATCTACGATCTTCTGCTTTTTATCTTGGGTCTGGTTGCACTGCCAAAGCTGCTTTGGAACTGGTACAAACTCGGAAAATACCGTGAAAGCCTAAGCCAACGCCTGGGCTTGAAAATGCCGCCTCCATTCGTTAGGGGAGAGGGCCCGGTGATCTGGATTCATGTGGTTTCGGTAGGGGAGACCAAAGCTGTTGCTCCGCTCTACAAGAAGATTCGCAGCATGATCCCTCAAGCCCAGCTGGTAATCTCATCGGTCACCGAAACAGGTTTTGCAGAAGCCAAGCGCTCTCTGCCAAACGCAGACAGTTATTTTTTTCTGCCGCTCGACTTCTCTTGGCTGATGAAAAAAGCTGTGCGGCGCATCAAACCTCACCTGCTTATCCTGGTGGAAGGAGAGTTCTGGTACCATCTGCTCAAAAGCGTGAAAGACGAAGGCGGCCATGTCGCGCTGGTAAATGGCAAACTCTCTGAACGCTCAGCCAAACGCTTTGCCTGGGCGAGCTTCTTCACTAAAAAGCTGTTTGGACTGATCGATTGCTTCTGCCTGCAAAGCTCGCGTTATCTAGAGCGCTTCCGCGAAATTGGCATACCCGATAACAAATTGCAGGTGACTGGCAACATTAAGCTCGACGCCTCTCCAGCCCTCCTCACTCCAGATCAAAAAATTAGTTTACAAAGAGAGTTGGGCATCACCCTCGAAGATCGCGTAGTCGTAATCGGCTCTACACATGACCCCGAAGAGGAGTGGCTCTTGTCGGCCCTCGACAAAGTCTGGTCAGAAATACCTAAAGTAAAAATTTTAATTGTCCCGCGCCACCCCGAGCGCTTTGCCAAAGTCTCAGCTCTTTTAAATGCCCGTGGCGCCTTCGTAGGCTCGTATACACAGCGTGAGCAGATGAAAGGGGATGAAAGGGTGGTCCTAATCGATGCAATGGGGCTGCTCATGCGCTGTTTTCAGCTGGCTGAAGTGGCCATTGTCGGGGGCAGCTTCACTTCCGGGATAGGCGGGCATAACATCTTCGAACCGGTGCAAGTCGGTGTGCCTGTGCTCTTTGGACCACACATGGAGACCCAGCTCGACCTGGTCGAATTGGTGGTAAAAAGCGGCTCCGGCCTTCAAGTCTCTCTGGCTGAGCTACCCACGGCTCTCAAAAATTTACTTGTCAACAAGACTCTCTGGAATCAGATGCATCGCCACGCTCTTAAAGCCGCCGAAGAAGCGCGCGGCTCCACTGAGCGAACCTGGCAATCTGTAAAATCTTTTATTTAATTATAATCAAATACTATTTCTGTTATACTATTTTTAAAATTAATTATTAATTTAAAAAACAGGAAGTTAATTATGTCAGGATTATCAGTCAATATCGGAGCAGGTTTTGTCACCCCGCCCGTATCAGCTCCTCCGACTCCGTCATTGTCGGCTCCTCCTAGCGTTAGAGGAATTTTACCGCGACTTCATGATGCTCCCACACCACTTCCACCTGAAAGACAATTCTCCGAAAGGCCTGTACCGGGAACAACACTGCAGGAATTGGATGACATTGGTGAAATGGAATCGGGTGCGGGTGCACCAAAGTTAAGCGTCTCTCTTGAATGGGGGATAGTTGATTCGCCCCTTAATGATAAGTCTTACAATGCCCTCCTAAATGGCACACTACCCTTAACTCAACTGCAAAAAGAGAAATTAGCCGCTTTAAAAGCAAAGTATGAAACCGCTCAAACCAAACTGCGAACGAATCAACTCATACTGAATAATTCCAAATCAAAGCGTGTGCAAATTGGGACATTTGTGCTGGCTGCGGTGCTAACTGTTGCAGCATTAGTTTTAATTTCCAGCAATCTGTTTGGAAATACTGGCGAAACTGTTGGCGGATACCTTTTTGAAAGGCGGCAGCATTATACCTGCTGTTATAACTGGTGCATATGGCTGGCGTCTTGGAAACAAGCAGGCTGAAGCACAAAGAGAATATGATGTTGCGCGTGTAGTATGTGATGATGCACGTCGCGAAACAGCGATCGCTATCGACAAACTCGAACGCGACGTATTAAAAAGGGCCAACGCTATCTCAAGTGATTTTCCACAAAGTGCACCGCTACTTCATTGTCAAATATTTCTTAAAACTTCAGAAGTAAGAAAGAATTTTTATACCTCTCATGAATGGGTCACAGCAACCAGACTTAGAAAAGCATTATTAGAGAGTACTAAAACATGGGTAGATCAAAACCGTGCTGCTGCGCTTACTCAAGCTATGGAAGAGCTTTTTATTGCAGAGCTCGGACACGATAGAATATACGCAGTGATACAACCTTTTGATGAAGCAGCCAAAGCTGTGGCATCTTATTTTGAAGCTCCACACAAAGAGGGAGAAGTCATCAATATCTCACAGAGCATTCGAAAAAGAACCGACAACTACAATAAGTGGCACGGCAGAATGCATGCTATTTGGAGCGCTCAAGCGACGGAATACCTCCGCGCAATTGCGCCTCGCGCTGCCCAACCTTCTGCTTCTCAAGATAGAAAAGAGCGGGAGACAGACCATGAACGACATGTTTCTCTTTCACAAGGTGAGGAAGCGAGCAGATCAGCGAGCCGAAGCTCTCTTCATTTAGCCCAAGCCAGTAGCCTGGCGCCTTCGCCTGCTCATGGAGCTCCTGGGACACCAGCCCAGGCAGGCCATTCACCAAATGGTTCTGTTTTTTCATTTGATAGGACGAGCAGACGTCAGAGCCAACAAACTCCGACACAAACTCTTCATAGAATCAAACCCGTTATCGTTGGCGCTGCACTTCCTCC
This sequence comes from uncultured Chlamydiales bacterium, assembly GCA_963709365.1. GTDB lineage: Bacteria > Chlamydiota > Chlamydiia > Chlamydiales > Rhabdochlamydiaceae. The sequence continues at coordinate 897,496 of CAVPVU010000002.1, read as the reverse complement.
TAGAGCACCAGCCAAGGCAAGTCACTTACGAAATGCCTCCGCTGCTTCGAAAACATCCGCTGCTCCTGCAGCCGGCAGTAGACAACTGAGGACTCATTCTCTCGGCGGATCGGACAAAAAGCCTCATGCTGAGTCTTTTGATGCTGAAGATACTTTAGGAACTTTCTACTCTATGAACCTTATTGGGGATAGTTCGGTCAGACTAAACCTAGAAAGTCCTGTTCCAAGAAGCCGCTCGGGCTCTGGATCTTCCATGTCAGAATTCGATCCAAATCCTCCTGTAAGAGTACATGACAGGCCAGCGACACCGGCCGCCACACGTACACCTACGCCAGCCAGAAGCGCCACGCCGCCGGTACCGGCACCTGAGGCTGTCTTAGATTCTGTCTTATTGGATATCCAACCCGACTAAAACTTGCCTTATTAGTCCTTTCTTTATTGGCCTTGAGCTTAATCAAGGCCTTTGATACTGTTTTCTTCTTAAGTTATCGCGGGGTGGAGCAGTGGTTAGCTCGTTGGGCTCATAACCCAAAGGCCGGAGGTTCGAATCCTTCCCCCGCTATTTTTTCCGCTATGGCGGTATAGCTCAGTTGGTTAGAGCAGCGGAATCATAATCCGTTTGTCGTTGGTTCGAATCCGACTACCGCTAATTTTTTAAAAAAGCAGGGCTTTTTGAAAAAATCGGTAGAGAAGCACAACGATTTGTGCTTCGTTCGCGATTCGAAGTGAAGTGGCCTTGTGCCACGAACTGGCGTGAAACTAGGTTCCGCTAATTTTTTAAAAAAGCAGGGCTTTTTGAAAAAATCGGTAGAGAAGCACAACGATTTGTGCTTCGTTCGCGATTCGAAGTGAGCGGCCTTGCGCCGCGAACTGGCGTGAAACTAGGTTCCGCTAATTTTTTAAAAAAGCAGGGCTTTTTGAAAAAATCGGTAGAGAAGCACAACGATTTGTGCTTCGTTCGCGATTCGAAGTGAAGTGGCCTTGTGCCACGAACTGGCGTCAAGCCCTTGCGGTTCTACACATCTTTTTGTTGCCTTTCCCTAAAAGAAAGACGGCCTAATGGACGAAGTGGACGGGATAAGAAAATGGACACAGAGTGGACGAAGTGGACGGCCGAAAGAAATCCGGATTTCTTCGGCCGTCCACTTCGTCCACTCTGTGTCCATTCCTCTCCTTTGTCCACTCCGTCCACTAGGCCGTCTTTCTTTCTGGCTCAAGATTTTGGACAACAAAAAGATGTGTAGAGCTGACAGAAGAGTATCCATTGCCTCTAATGGCAGCGCGCATGCCTTTGTCGGACCATGAAATGAACGAGAAGGTAAAGAGGATCCATCCGGCGCTAAAAACGCGCTGGATGCCAACCTCGCTATTTCAACTCTTCGTGCTGAACTACTTCTTTGTGAACGAGGAGTTCCGTGAATTTGTAAAAAGTCTCGGCTCTGAGTGTGGATACGGCGATAAAAATGATAGAAGGCTTCACCATGAAGCCATCGGACTCAACCTTGATGCAGATGTAGTTAAGGTTCTTTCTAATCCGACCAGCTCATACTCTGATCTCATTTCTTTATATAATAAAATCAACCAGCACGAAAAACTGTGCACCTTCTTCCTGAAGGTAAATGACGCCTTTTGCAGGGCCTACTCACCAGATCTACAAGAAGCGCTGCTTAAACAGATTCCTTGTGATAAAAAAGTGTGGCAAGCAAACCATTTTCCCTTTCTGTACAACTCGGCAGGGGAGGAGAATGTAGAGCATCTTTTGCGCCTTTTTTCTGATCACAAAGAGATCATGCGCAAAGTGATCGCAGAAGAGCAAAAAGCCCATGATGAGGGTAAATACCTGATCTATCGTGGAGCTGAAGTCGTCTTCTACAAAACGAAGAGCGACAAGACCCTGCCGCTGCTTTTTCTGCCTGTGACAGGGGAGAGGGCAGGCGAGCGATTCGCACTTGGGAAGGCTTCGAGTTCGTTTTCTCTGTCTTATGCAAACTCTTTCTTCGGGGGAGTTTTTATCTCCACTGATGCCTGCGCTGCACGCTACTCTCAGCCCACCGAGGAGCATTATACCTTCCATGGCTGGTATGCAAAGATCAATCGCACCGTCTCTGACCATCAAGGATTCTTAATCCGCAAAGATTGCACTCCCGAAAAGCTCGGCGCCAAACTCTTGCAGCTCGCCGCCGAATCCGCTATCGTCATCCACATGACTGTCGCTAGCCCTTCCATCAACTTAGCAAACCACCATGAATGTGGCAGAGAATTAGCCGAAGCCAACTAAACGCCTGTTGTGTTATACAACTGAATCATGAACCTAGGTTTACAGAAGAAAAGAGTGCTAGTGCAAGGCTCATCGAGCGGTCTCGGATTGGCCATAGCCAAGGCATTTGCAGCCGAAGGAGCAAGCGTGGCCATCTGTTCACGCGATCAAAAACGCATTGAGCAAGCCGCTAAAGAGATTCCTGGCGCGGTCGGTTTTGTGTGCGACCTCGATAAAAAAGGCGCGCCGACACAGCTTGTCAAAGATGTGGTGAGCAAACTGGGCGGCATCGATGTGCTAGTAGTCAACACGGGCGGGCCACCAAAAGGCTTATTTGCCGACCTATCGCTCGATGCATGGCAGGAGGGCTTTCAAAAGCTCTATCTGAGCGCAATTGAGAGCATGCAGGCCGCGCTGCCACACATGCGCAAACAGAAGTGGGGGCGGATCCTGTTCAGCACCTCCACAGCCGCTAAACAGCCCATCGCCAAGCTCACTGTCTCGAATAGTTTGCGCTCGGGCCTTTTAGGTTTGATGAAAACAGTCAGCCAAGAGGTGGCGGCAGAGGGCATCACAGTCAATGCTCTGATGCCAGGTTCTACGCGCACTGAACGCCTGGCTGAACTCGGTAGATCGGAAGCGGAGCTAGTTCAAGAAATCCCCGCCAAGCGCCTTGGCGAACCAGAAGAGTACGCCGCCCTGGCCGTTTTCCTAGCCTCGCAGCAAGCCGGTTACATCACCGGCCAGGCGATCGCCTGCGACGGCGGCCTAATCAAAGCACTCTAGAGCCTATCAAGGATTATCGTGAGCAGCAGCTTGACCACCCACAAAACTAATCACGTCTACACTTGCTTTATACTCGTCACATAGTACGAGACTGTGGACATCAGATAAAGATGCTTGCTTACGTAGTCTTGGATTGGCATCTAGCAAGAACTCAACTACAGGTTGAGGAGCATGTTTCAAAGAATGAGAATAGAGCTCCTCATCGATGCATAAGTGCTCACCTCTCACAAGAGCTTGTATATCTTCCTTGCGTAACTTTTCGTTCTTATAAGCCGCTACCAAAAAATCACACACATGCTTCTGACTTAAGGCAAGTCCGAGGCGGGGAAAGAAGATCAGAAGCCTTTCAATGATAAGTGCACTGATGACATATCTTTCACATATGTGTTCGACAAGTGTGTCAGCAGATGCTGGCGGCACGCCTCTTGCAGACAAAAGCCTGAATACTTTTAGGCAAACTTCCACATTTGGTACAATACACCAAGGGATAATATTGAGTTGTACATCAGCTAAGAGGGCGGGTTCTGACCTGCTCACCAAAAACTCAACAACATCTAGCGTGTATTTTGTAGCAGCATGTTTAAAGAGTTCTTTGGTAGGAACGAGGTAGCCTTCCGTAACGAGGATCTGGATGTATGCAGGGTGAATACCATCCTCCTCACCAACGCGTATAATGATTTCGCGCAGGCCCTCTCGTGATATTTGAATACCGACTTTAGAAAGGCTGATTAGGATCTCTTCAATATATCTCTGATTAAGTGGGAGTCGGGTTGATGTTTCGATACCAAGAGGATGTGGTACTCGTATCCAGTCGCTCCTAAGAAGCTGGCGTATGAAAGCTTCTGCAGATACTTGGACGCCTCTTTCCGCTAGAAGTCTCAGCAGTCTCTCGCCGCGCTTTGGTTCCTCCTCAAGATAAAGGAAAATAACATCAAACAGACAACTTTCTAGTTCGGATCTTTCTGCGTGGTTGATCACGAGCTCAAGAATTTTTGCGTCATCCGGCAAGCGATGCTTTAGATTAAATAAAAAATAGCGCAATAAGATTTTTCTACATGCTGCATCTGTTCTAATCAGTATTTCAAGTATCTCAAATGGTATCCGTAATTTGATCGTTGCGCTGGTAATATCCGCAATAATAGCCTCTTGGGTCAGATTGACCGGGCGAAAGTTATGCGCTAATAGAAATCGCAAGACTTCCGGAGAATTATGCTTTTTCTCCGACTTCGTCTCCCCGGTTTCGAAGGGGAAACAGTTGGTCAGTGCAATATCAAAGAGGTTTTTTGGAATAGGAACAACTCTTGCATCATACATTTTGAACAGCATTTCGAGCATCGGAAGACGCGCTTCGGCAGGCATATTTCCAGTGAGCAGACGCTCAAAAATAGTAGGTTGTAGTTCCGCTCCTCGACTCATCAAAAATGTAAAGAGCGCCTCAACTTTTCGAATAGTAGCCTCGACTGATTGGTCGATATGGAAACGTGCAGCTGCTGATGTTCTCTCCACACACACATCACCGCCTCTAATGCAAACAACATAGTCGAGAATATTTTTAGAAAGAGGAGTACCTAGTGCCTTGACAAGCATCTCGATCATCTCAAGGGGAGCACTACATTCAATAGCCGTCTCTAGTCGTCTTCCAACTTTGGTCATGGTAAGATCCGCGTACCGGGGATCATCTTTTTTCCACTTCTCACTCGATAACTCGCCAGGCCGGATGTCGTAATAGTTGTAATAGTGGCAGCTGATTGAAGAAAGATCGCCGGGAGAATGCGTGATATTTAATACGGTGCGAGACGCGCCTAAACGATGAGTCTCTCCGTAGGCAGGACCGACAATCCAGACCTCTCTTACTTCACTTGTAGCTGAAGCCATGTTAGGTAACCTCTCTACGCGTCTGCACATCGAGAATGGCGATCGCGTTATCGACCGTTCTCGCGAGTTCAGCAGGCGTTGTTTTTAACTTTAGCGCATTTAATAGCAGGGCGTGCGCGTAATCTTCGGGTTCGACACGCCCGAGCGTGGTTAGCACGCGTCCGAGTTCGTTGCGGCTCATTTGATCGTAATGCTGAAAAGCTGCAGCCAGACATCGTTTAGTGGGCTGCACGAACCCTCCTTGAAAGAGAAAGGGGATATTAGCCCTTGAGATTTTGCCATCTTGCCAAGCAATGGACATAACGGCTTGTAGACGCTTAAAGGTGAGAGGGCGGCCAATCTGTTGCAAGATAGATGCGCAGTCCAAAAACAGCGGATGACTTAAAGCACATTTCTCAGCCACATGCAGCATTAAAGTGTCAGCAGAAGGTGCACGTGCACCTCTCATCAGCAACATCTTAATCACGCTTATGACAAACTCTAAATTGCGATGGTGGCCTTCGGGAATTGCATTTAGCAGAAACTCTTGCCAAAACGACTGTCTTGTATTCATAACGAGCAGCTTAACTACCGCGGCGGGAGCTCGCTGCATCGCCTGTGTATAAAGCGCGGCATCGATACGCAAGCTGCCATTTTCCACTAGTGCTTGCACATCTTCGTCACGTAGCATTGTGGTATTATGAATTCTGATTAAAATGTCACAGACATGTGCCTGAGTTAGAAAAAGGCCGATCCTTGGTAATAAAGCTTGTAACCATTCAAGGTGAGGTGCCTGCAACTTATATTGTTCACACAGGTGTCTTACAAGCGCGTCAGCAGATGCTGGCGGCACGCCTCTTTCAGACATAAGCCTGAATATTTTGGGACTAACATCTGCCTCTTTTCCATAATACCAAACGATAATATCGAGCTGCACATCGGCCAAGAGGGCAGTGTCAGCACTCTTGATCAATAACTCAAAAGCTTTAAGAGGGATTGCTCTATTTCGAAGAGCATCTTTTATGAGAAACGGAATAAAAGTGGTGCCTAAATTTAAGAAAGCTTCCAGAACTTCTAGATTACCTCTTGTATCTAGGAGCAATTCCAGAGCATTTGAGGGGAGTGGAATACCTGCGGACAGAAGCATCTGCATACCCAATCTGCAAATCTGTAGATCCATCCTATACCAACGATTGTTTAATAGGCGGGACCAAGAGTCATTAGTAAACTTTCCACCCACTCGAGCCAGCTTTTCAATTTGCTCCAACGGTAGGCTATGTCGAAGGGCGAAGTCCAGATTTGAATCGATCATGCGGAAGTTGTGCCCTAAAAGAAATTCAACGATCGCAGAACGCCCAAAACATAAATCTTCCATGAGCACAATATCTAAAAAATTGTCTGGAATAGGTATATCTCTTGCTGTGCACATCTTCAGCAGCATTTCGAACATTTGCGCCTGCAAGTCTGAAGGCATCCTATAATTAGTAATTAGACGTTTAAAAATTGCTGTCGGTTGAATCTTTGCGCCCTGATCCACCAAGAGAGTAAAAAGCGCTTCGGCCTTTGCCATAGCGGCAGCGGCAGAAGAGTCGAATTCAGCAATGAGTATCTCACCTGTTTCTGGATCTTCATCGCACACTTCCTGGCCGCGAATACAGACTACACTACCGAGGATATCTTCAGAGAAGGGAACGCCTTGTGCCTTTTGTGCCTTGACGAGCATCTCGATGATCTCAAGAGGCGCATTCCATCCGATAGCCGCAGCTAGCCGCTCTGCCGCAGCGATATCAACCCGCTTTGCTACATCCTCCACCGGTTCATCAGATGTAAAATCAATATAACGGCGATGCATGCTGATAGACGAAGGGTCGTCCTGGAGAAACTCAATATGTAATTCATAGAAGCTATTTATCTGATACCCGCTTTTTGTCTGAGGAGGGCCGATAATCGCGTAATGACGTGCTGTGCCAATTGTAGAAGCCATGGCGTACAAACCTGTAATTATATTAATTACAAATATTATATACTAAACCATTATAATAACAAATTAAAATAATTGTTATTATATAAAAATTATTTTAATAGCTGGTGTGGTCTAAATAGACCTTACCGCGGAAGACGCGATAGAGATAAGCGAAGTAGAAGAGAGTGAGGGGAATGCCTGAGAGCGAGACGATCGTCAGCACAGTCAGGGCGAGGGGAGAGGCGGAGGCATTGAAGAGGGTAAAGGAGTGCTCAGGCGCGATGCTGGAATAGACGATGTAGGGGAAGGTGCCGATCACAAAAAGCGTCAGCAGAAGGAAGATGCACAAGCAAGATGAGATGAAAGCCAAGCCATCGTATTTTTTGGAGACGAAGTAGGGGATGGCGCAGATGGAAGCGAGACTTAGCAAGGCAAAGATCCCAAGCGCGGGATATTCGAGGATCGGGCGCACCATGTGCGGATTGTATAAAAAGGTCGCGGTAGTTGCCAAAGCCCAAAAGGCGATAAAAATTGCAATTAAACGTTTGGTCCACGATCGGACGCGCTTGTGGAAGTTGCCCTCTGTTTTCATCAGGAGATAAACGCTGCCATGCATCATGAAGAGCGACATGGCAAAGAGCATGATGATGATCGAATAGGGCGAGAGCAGATCAGTCATATGCGCGACGATGTTGCCTTCAGCATCAAGAGGCAAACCTTGGACGAGATTGCCGATCAGCAGCCCAAAAGTCACCGCGAGTAGAATGGAAGAGAGGCTGAAACAGACATCCCAGCTTCTGCGCCATCTTTCAGAGCGCTCTTTACTGCGAAATTCCACCGCTGCACCGCGGAGCATGAAGGCAAAAATCAAGATCATCATGGGTGTATAGAGCGCCGGCATTAAGGTGGAGAAGATCTTAGGAAAGGCGGCAAAGAGTGTGCCTCCGCCAATCACAATCCAGGTGGTATTGCCGTCCCACACCGGGCCGATTGCATTGAGCATGATGCGCCGCTCTTCATCTGTCTTTGAAAAGAGATGCAGCGAGCCTACGCCTAAATCGAAGCCATCCAGCGTCGCATAAGCCACAATCGAACAGAGCAGCACGCTATACATGATAAACTGCAAAACTTCGAGGCTAAACATACGACTATTCCTCTTTGAACGGATTGCGATAGGGGAGCTGCTCCTCTTCGCCAAAAGGCCCATGTTTTATTTTTTTGTCCAACAGATATAAGAAAAGCACAAAAAAGAGCAGATAGACTGCGACGAACATGATCAGGGAGGCGACCATCTGTCCGCTGGTAATCGTAGCCGAGAAGGCGTCTTTGGTCTTAAGCAGTTTGTAAACAGTCCAAGGCTGCCTTCCCATGCAAGCTGAAAACCAGCCGGCGATATTGGCAATCTGCGGGAAGGCCACTGAGATGATTAGAAAACGCATCAGCCAGCGTTTTAAACTCCAATGGTTTTTCCACCACATGTATGCTGCGATGAGGCAGGCGATAAACATCAAAGCCCACATCATGATCATCAGATGATACATCTGAAAGACTACCGGCACGTTGGCCCACTGATCTTTCGGAAATGTATCTAATCCAGGTATCGGTTTCTCGAAATTGCGATAGGTCATAAAACTTAAAAGACCAGGCATGCCAAGGCCATAGACGCGCTCTTTTTCTTTATCCACCCAACCGAAGAGATAAGCCGTCGTGTAAGGCTCCGTTTTATAAACGCCTTCAAGTGCGGCAAACTTCTCGGGGTTGTGCGTGGCGACTTTGCGCGCGAGATGGTCAGCCGACACGAGTTGCAAAATAGTTGCAAAGAGCGAAACGACTACGCCGATCTTCAAGCCGTTTCGCGCAAAGTTCAGATAACGATTTTTGAGCAGGTAGTAAGCTGAAACGCTCAAGACCAACAGCCCGCCTGCCATCCAGCAGCCCAGCAGCACGTGCGCGATGTGACTTAAATTCGAAGGATTCAAAAACATCGCCCACCAGTCGGTCACTTGTGCCACTTGCACGCCATCCGGTTCAACAGCCAAGCGATAGCCAGCAGGCGTTTGCATCCACGAGTTTGCACTGACGATCCAGAGCGCGCTAAAGTGCGCGCCGAGCGCCACCATGATCAGCGCAAAAAAGTGGACCTTGGGCTTAACCTTGTGCCAGCCAAATAACAGAATGCCTAAAAAGCCAGCTTCGACCAGAAAGGCAAAGAAACCCTCTGCGCCGATCACGCTGCCAAACACATCGCCTACAAAACGCGAATAGCGCGCCCAGTTAGTGCCGAGCGAAAACTGCAAGGGGATGCCCGTACCGACACCCAGCGCGAAGGTGAGCGCAAAGACTTTCAGCCAGAACTGGGTGAGCTTTTCCCAAAGCGCATCTTTCGTCTTGAGGTACATGCCTTCCATCAAGATTAACGCGATGGAAAGCCCAATGCTCAGCGGAGGATAGATGTAGTGAAACGTGAGCGTAAATGCAAACTGAATGCGCGAAAGAATTTCAACAGCCATAGTTGATGACCAACTTAATACAAACTAAGTTTTTAATGCTACTTTTCTGAGAGATTATGATTTTTTGGTTTCTAGCAGATCTCGGAGATCGACAACTCGAAAAAGAAGAGGACTATCTTCGATTTTTGAAGAGACTCCACTGATATGGAAAAGAGCTAGAGCTTTGCCAAATCCTCTAGGAGTTGAGAGAGTTTTAGATTTTTCTTTTAATTCATTCAGAATAGAAGAGGGCAGCTCGTTTTTGCTAAATTTAAACTCGCAGATGATCAAACTATTCATTTTTGTTTGGATGAGATAATCAATCTGACAACCCTTGTGCCTTGTGGTTGGAAGCTGGATAAAGGGGTTGTCGCGAATGACAATGGAAGGATCCAACTCCAATGCTTGGAGCAGAAATTCTCGATTTGTGAGTAGAAGACTTTCGAGCTGAAAGCCCATGATTGAATCCCACCCAGGAAGCTTGCCTGTAGCAGCTTTCTTGTAAGAACCTTGCTCAATAAGATCTCGATAAGGTTCAACATGCTTTAATTGAAAGCGAAGGAAACAATCGCTGAGCCGATAGAGTTTCTGTTTTCCCATCGTTCCTTTTTTCAACGACCATTGATAATGTTCTGAGATAAATCCCGCTTCGACCAGATTCTTAAAATGATCACTAAAAGTTCCTCCTTCTTTTACCCCTAAAATGTCTATGACTTCACGCTGCGTCTTCATTCCATTGGCCAGAATCTGCAGAATTTTCCGATATAACTCCCCTTTGCGTTCGAAAAGATCATGAAAAATCGTTTGAAATTCATTAATAAGTTGGCTGGCTGGTTCAAAGCATAGCGCGTAGATGTTTTGATCCGCGCTTTCTTTGGGATCAATCAAATCTAGATACCAGGGAATTCCTCCTGTTACTGATAGAATTTTCAAAATCTCATAAAGAGATCCAGAAAATCCTTTTTTCCTCAGGAAATCAACCGATTCTTGAATGGACAACGGTTTTAGATGAATAACTAATGAGATCCTTCCTACGAATCCTGTGCTATGCAAGATGTTTCTCTCAATCCACGTCGAAATCGAACCGCATAAAATGAGAATGAGTCCTTGTTTCTTGCTGCCCTCCTGATCCCACCATGTTTTTAACGAACCTAAAAAACTTGGATCTAATCCACCCATCCAAGAAATCTCATCAAGTAGAACAACGCTTTCTTGATTACCAATCTGAGAACCTAAAAATCTAAACGCATCTGACCAGGTTAAAAAAGTCGTGCGGGGCAAACCGAGCTGCACACAAAGCTGATCTGCAAACTCATCTCTTTGCTTTTGTTGTGTCATGCCGGGTGCAGGAGGCAGCCCCGAGATGGAAATGAATCGTTCTCTCTTGGCAAACTCCTGCACCAGGGTACTCTTCCCAACTCGACGCCTTCCTTTGATCACAACGATCGAAGTCCTTTTTAGACTTCTTAAACGTGCCAGCCGTCCGAGTTCCTGTTTTCTTCCAAGAAACATACTAATCTCCTAATACATACAAATGTAACTTTTAGGAGATTTTTGATCAAGGGGATTTTCTCCTAAATGTGACAAATGCATTTTTTAGGCTGAAAGTTAAATTTAACATAAACATCTAATCATTAGGATGTTATATTCTCTACTTCTCTGAGAGTTTGAGATACTTATAGAATGTGGTGTGCGCGTTGTAGAGTGAGATGATCAAGCCTTCCTTGCCATCGAGGAAACCGCGCTTGATGAGATAGCTTTTGAAAAAAGCCCACCAGCTGTGCGCGAGTGCAGAACCGACGCTGGCCGATTTACGGTTTTGATGCTGCTGCGCAAAAAGAGTGGAATAGTTCTGCATTTTGGTTAAGAAATCTCCGATGTGCAGATAGGGCGTATGCAACATGGGGTGGCGCAAGGTGATCTTCTTAAGCTGCCCGCACAGGACCTTTTCGTGCACTTGAACATTATCGAAGCTGGTGGCTTTACGATTGTAGAGACGCACGACGAAGTCGGGATCCCAGCCGCCGCAGCCTTTGATGCGCCTTCCATTAAAAAAGTTATGCCGCCGGATCTCATACACGCAAGCGGCATCGAGTTTGATGTTCAGGATCTCATCAGCGAGCTCTCTGGTGAGCTGCTCATCGCTGTCTAAGGAGAGAATCCAATCATGCGCAGCTAAGCTCGAAGCGAGGTTGTGTGTCGGGCCGAAACCGATGAATTCACCGTGATGGATGCGCACGTTGGGAAACTCTTGTGCAATCTCGAGCGTTCCATCAGTAGACCCGGTGTCGTAGACCAGGACATCGGGAAAGCCTGCTACCGATTCTAAAGTTTTCTTTAGGGTCGCCGCGCTATTCTTGACAAGGATCGTTACACTGATCATATAAGTATTAAATAAGTATAGAAATTTGCTATTCTTAAGATTAGTTCGTAAAACCTTAAAAATTCTATGAAAAACTTCTCATTCCCTAAAGCGTATACGTTCGATGACGTAGCGCTTGTGCCGCAGTTCAACAACGTTCCTTCGCGTACCGAGCCTGTGCTTGAGACGTGGATGACTAAAAATCGCAAGATCCAGATTCCTTTGATCTGCGCCAATATGGATACAGCGATTAGCGAAGAGCTGGCCGATCTGCTCATCGAAGAGGGGAGTTTGCCGATCTTCCACCGCTTCACCACTCCTGAGGCACAATTGCAATGGGTGAAAAAATTTGGCGAGAACACCTTCGTCTCCTGCGGCATCCAAAGACTCGATGAGACGCGCGCACTGCTCGACGCGGGTGCGGCTGGAGTATGCATCGATGTGGCTCACGGACACTCCGACCGGATGTTTCATTTCATTCAAGAGCTCAAACGCACACATCCCGACAAAGAGATCATCGCCGGCAATGTGTGCACTGCCATGGCCTATCACGACCTAGTCAACGCCGGTGCGGACGCCGTAAAAGTAGGCGTAGGGCCTGGCGCCGCATGCACGACGCGCATGGTCACAGGTTTTGGCGTGCCGCAATTTAGCGCCATCTACGACTGCGCGCAAACCGCCGAAAAACTGCGCGTGCCACTCATTGCAGACGGCGGCATACGCACGAGCCGCGATGTCGTGCTCGCGCTGGCGGCTGGCGCAAGCACAGTCATGATCGGCAAGCTCTTTGCGCTTACCAACGAGAGCGCCGCCCAAAAACGCAAATCTGACAAAACTCCTTCAGGTCTCGAAGCCAAATTCCGCGGACAAGCCAGCGAAGACTTTCAAAACGACTTTTATGGCGGGCTCAAAGATAAAACCGTGGCCGAAGGCATCGACTTCTGGGCGCCGGTCAGTGGGAGCGCCACGCAGCTCATCCGCGACCTGCTCGGCGGATTGCGCAGCGGCTTAACTTATGGCGGCGCACGCAACATCAAAGAACTGCAACGCAAAGCTGAATTTGTCGAAGTGACCAGTTCGTATATGCACGAGAGCCGTCCACGACCCGAAACAAGGCACTTCTGATGACATTTTCGCGTAAAATTTACGATTCAGTACACGGGTTCATCCGTTTTAATGATCTCGAAAGAGACTTGATCGATTCAGAACCTTTTCAGAGACTGCACTACTTGCACCAGCTCGGTGTCACATATCTGGTTTATCCAGGCGCCACACACACGCGCTTTGAGCACTCGCTCGGCGTGATGGAGCTGGCCACGCACATCTTCGATCGCATCACCTCCAAAAAGACCTTCTCTTGGGAGAACGAGGATCTAGACTATTGGCGCCAGATCATTCGCCTCGCTGCACTCTGCCACGACTTGGGCCATCTGCCCTTTTCACACGTGGCCGAAAAAGCGCTACTCGGCAAAGAGGGTCACGAGAAGTGGACCTTAGACATCATCCGCGGTGAAACGCTTGCGCCCGTTTTCGAAAAACTGAAACAGCTCTATCCCGATCGAGCTTGTGTAGATGATGTGATTAAAATGTCGATAGGGGAGGAGAAGCTCTCGGCCATTGAGCCTGGCAAGTGGACCTTCTGGCCCTGGGAGCGCGTGCTCTCTCAGGTGATCACCGGAGATTTCTTTGGCGCCGATCGCATCGATTATCTGCTGCGCGACGCCAAATCTACCGGCGTCTCGTACGGACTCTTTGACTACCATCAGATGATTGAGATGCTCTGCATCCTTCCTAACGATGAGAACAATCTCGAGCTCGGCATCGAAGAAAATGGCATTCAATCGTGTGAGGCACTGCTGCTGGCGCGCCACTTCATGTACAAACGCGTCTACCAGTACTCTTCCGTCAAAGCTTACACCTTCCACCTTTCGCGTTATATCCACGCGCTGGCCCATCATCAAGGGTTATTTCAAGACGTGAACAGCTACCTTTCCCTGACTGAAAATGAGATCCTCACCTGGTTGCGCAGCGACGTGAAAAAGCCTAATGCGCCAGGCCACCTCGACGCGGTCTGCTTGATGGAGCGGCATAAGCGCTTCCGCGCTTTTGCGATAGGGGAGGGGGTAAATGAGCACGACCTCTTAGAGTTAAAAAAAGATTTACAAATCCCTGATCTCTCGATTGCTTGGGAGATCTCCCATAAACCCAAACGTCCATATGGATTGGCCTTCCCGGTTTTAACCGCCCAGGGCGCGATCGTGCCCGCCGCAAGCTGTTCGGAAATAGTGATCCCCTGGGGTTCAAATAGTTGGGTGTATGTGGCACCAGCTTTTGAGAATTTTGTTAAGGAAAAACTTCAAGAAACGACCCTAGCGACACAAAAGACCTAAACGACCAAAAAAAATGTTGTCATCTTGGTCGTTTTGGTCGTTTTCTTTTATATAAAAACAATTTTGATCTCCTCGGTAATTAAGATTTTTTGATATACTATTTTCATTAAAACTTAACGAGGATGACTTATGGCATTTCCACCACCCGTAGATGGCAGACACGAAAATTCACACTTAGAAACAAAAAGCTACGAAGTTCAAGCTCCTGCAGCCAGACCTGTTCAACCTGTTCAAGATACTTATGAAACGCCCGCACAAGAGTGCTGCTTATGCGGCTTGCCTGCGCTTGTCGCAAGCTGCTTTGCTAGCGTCCTCTCATTCTTACGTTCGATCGGTGTAGCGCTCGGTTTGGTTAGCGCCGAGCAAGCTCGCGAAGAAACTGAACCTAATCGCGAACCTGTAATTGAGCCTGCTCGGGCAAATCCCACTCCGGCAAGTCCAAGAGTTGAACGCCCAGCAGAAGCACCAACCCGCTTGACGGTGCCAGTCCTACCTCCACAAATTTTAAAAAGACAGAGCGATATCGCTCTGTTGGAGGCGTTCATCCGCGTGCGGATCTCTGAGCGTGCTCGGGCCCCATGGGTTCCAGCTGTCGAAGGACAAGCTATGATCGATGACTTTGAAAAATTGCCTGAAACGGCACAAGCCGCAGTTAGATTAGCTACGTATAACCAAAATCGAGCTGAGATTGATTCTTATGCTTCATTTGCAGCCGGCACCGATAATCCTAATGGTGTTTTCGTGGCTGTTGCTACTGAAGAATTTATGCAAGAACACAACTTGGGTATACCTGCTGCTCAAGCTCTGGGCTCTGAGCTCGCACGCTTACAACGTGAAGAGCATCCTCAAGAATTTGAACTTTATAAATTAGTGAACCTTCTCCACTTCCTGATCGATACTCCTTCTGCTGAATGGCCTCAAGATGCTGGAGCAAGGACCCTAGTACAGTTCAAGGATCTTTCAGGCGACACGCAACAGGCAGTACGAGGCGCGTTAGGCAGAAATTATCTTGAAAGGGTGACTTCACCAGACTTGGCCGATACGTTTATTCAAGGTCAGCCTACAGATGAGCATTTTATAGATGCACTAACCAGAAGAGCTCAACGTTTACACACAGAATTGTTTCCGAATAGGAATTAATAATTAATACGGAGGATATTTTATGACACATAGAACACCAGGTATCGACGGAGAAGTAAAAGCACCTTATCACGGAGAAGTTGAAGAAAAAATGACACTCCCTGAAGCAGCTCCAGCTGGCGTCGCGCAGACGCGCGATGGCATGGAAGCAGCTACCGCTCAAGATGGAGACTGTCTGTCGTGTTTGACGGGTCTTCTTGGAAGTTGCTGGGATAGTTTCCTTTCGCTCCTGCGCTCAATCGGCGAGACGCTTGGATTGATTAGCGCTGTGCAGCCGCAAGAAACTCAAGCTGACAGAGCAGAAACTAGAGCTGCTGAGCGTGAGCGCGAAGCAAGGCCAGCTTTGACTGCTGAGCAACTGCAAAGACAGAGCGAGATCAGACAATTAAAAGAGTTTATCCGCATCTATGCTGCCGAACAAGCTGGTGGCACCGTGGGATTCAATATGGTGTGGCAATTCCATTTGCTACCAGGTATAGTTCAAGATGGAGTCGTCAATGCGATTTTAGCTCAGCAGGAATTTAAGCAATTCTTCGATAAGAAAATCAGACAAGAAATGTTTTCTCGGGATCACGCTCGCGAACTTCTCTTGCGAAAACACATGGAAGAAGGCCCGTTTGTAGATGTTCTGAATGCACAGCTCGCACTTTTACGCACCCATCCAAGGAAAGCTGACCTGGAAGCGTTGGGCGCTTTCGCCCAGTACCTCAGAAATCCTTCGCGCAATTGGGATGAACAACTTGGTTCGGAGGTCCTTTTAAAGTTTTACCAACTCCCAGAAGCAGTTCAAAAGGCTGTGCGGGATCAAGTGTATTCGCATCCCACCTACAAGAATCAGATAGATGAGACAGCTACAAGTAGCGCCCTCTTTGCAATGGCTGCTCGAGCAGAGCCTGAGAAAGCTTTCAATGCGAAAGCTCCAGCCATACAAGAAGCAGCCAAAGCAAAAAGCGCTGAATTTCTTCGGGATGCAACTGAAGAGTTCATTAGAACGCATATGCCTAACACGTGGATATCGGCAGTAAGCGGAGAGATCGAGCGTTTACGCGAGCTGACAACAGTAGTAGAATAACTCTATGTCAGCTAGAAGCGTAGATCCTACAGCTCCTCAACCAATTGGAGAGAGAAAGAGAGCGGCTTCGGATGTGCCTGCGAACAACTCGCCTGGTCTGGCACGTGTGCCTGATGGCATAGAAGTGGCAGCTGGCCGAGATGGCGCTGCCGGCTGCTTATCAACTCTTATTGCGCTACTCAGCGATTGCGTAGCTGGCATTTTCTCCTGCTTGCACTCGATTGGTGTGGTACTTGGATTGATCAGCGATGAAGAGGCGCCTTTAGCTGAACCTGCACGTGTACCAAGAAGGCCGTTAAAAGAGTCTACACCAGCGGATCTTCCTGAGCTGCAACGTTTCATTGAACAGTGGATCTCATCTCCATCTGGCGCTTGGACCAGAGAAACCGGCGGGCAAATTCTTAGAGAGTTTTGTGCACTGGCCGACGATATTCAAGAGGCTGTACGCGATGCCATTTATCGCCAATACACAGATGAGATGGATGCCAAAATTAAAGAGCTAACGCTCTCAGCCATTGCACATGCGAATGAAGGCAGAGCTGTGGATCCAACATGTCTAGCTGTGCTTCATATGCTCGGACAAAGAAGTTCTGATTTTTTTGATCCTGCAATCGATCTTTTCATCGAAGCAAATCCCTTGCCCGAAGGTGCAATTACGGCTTTGAAAAGAGAAGTCTGCCGTTTGAAAACACAGGCTGCCATCCTAACCATCGATTAAAAAGCTCTAAAAGGCGAATTGCCTCGTTGTAAAAAAGGGAAAATTAAACACCGAGAGCACCGAGAAACACCGAGGGAAATACAAAGATTAGTTTTTTTCTCGGTGCTTCTCGGTGTTTATTTCTCCGATTAATGCAGCAAAGCTCGTTGTTGTTGTTTGTGTCCTTTTAAGTTATAATCCTACTCATGTTCAGGGGATTCTCAAAAAAAGAGTTGTTATTCATTTTCAGCGCCATGCTCTGCGGCTTTTTGATCGCTTCGGATTATGCGATCATCCGCCCGGTTAGCAACTCGCTCTTTATCTTCTCGTACGGCTCAGGCTTTTTTCCCTACGCCTGGCTGGCCACCGTACCGCTCAACTTTCTCATCGTAGCGCTTTATAATCGCTTTCTGCCGCGCCTGGGCTGCTACAAGATGTTTCTGCTCATCGCTTCGGTAGTCGTTGGAGGGAACCTCTTTTGTGCGCTCTTCGTGAAGAAGATCTTTTTCCTGCCCTTTCTCTTTTACATCTGGAAAGAGATCTACGTGATGCTCATGTTTCAGCAGC
Organism: uncultured Chlamydiales bacterium; assembly: GCA_963709365.1. Taxonomy (GTDB): domain Bacteria; phylum Chlamydiota; class Chlamydiia; order Chlamydiales; family Rhabdochlamydiaceae. Next base: position 879,919 of record CAVPVU010000002.1, on the reverse strand, counting down.
TCTGGTCGGTAATCCATGCCACGATCGATATGAAGCGCGCCAAATACCTTTACGGCATTCTCTTTGGAGTAGGGGGGATCGGGGGGATGCTGGGGAGTTTAGTGCCAGGCTTTGGAGCCGTGAAATTTGGCTCGGAAAACCTGCTCTTTCTCTCTCTGCCCATCTATGCTGTTATGCTCTTCTGTTATGCACAGCTTCTAAAACACAGCGCATCGGGGGTGCAACCTGAACTCAGCACGCAAAATCGCGAAGCGTTCCAAGCCTTAAAAAACATTCGAAATTCGCCATTTCTGCTCTTTATTCTGCTGATTGTAGTGATGATGCAGATGTCTTCGACAGTGATCGATTTTCAATTCAACGCCATGCTCGAGCAGACAATTGCGGATAAAGACCTGCGCACAGAGTACACCGGCCGGATCTTGGGTTTGGTGAACCTCGCGACCACCTGTCTGCAGTTTGTCGGCTCATTCCTGCTGATTCAGTTCCTGGGGCTTAGACTCAGCCACTTTGCCATCCCGGCTCTCTTGTGCTTAAACGCCTGCGCTTTTCTGGTCGCACCGGTCTTTAGCATGATCACCTTTTCTTATGCCACGATTAAGTCTTTCGATTTTTCGCTTTTCAATATCGTCAAAGAGATGCTCTATATCCCACTTAAAACGGATGAAAAATTCCGCGCCAAGGCGTTTATCGATGTCTTTGCCTACCGCTCTGCCAAAGCTTTTGCTTCGCTGTTAATTTTGCTCTTGCAGTTCGTCTTTGGTTCCTTCCTCTTGTCATCTCTGACCTGGGGTGTTATCATACTTTTTGCTTTTTGGGGCTTGATGGTTATCCGCTTATTCCAAAGAGAGTCGATAGAGAAAGTTTAAGGTTAAATGTTATGGCACACCATCCGCCTCCAAGACAGGGAGCAAACCAACTCGCCCAGCAACTGCAAGCTGCAGCCCGTCCAGAGCATCATACGACAGGTATCGCGGCTACGCGCGACTCTTTGGAGATCCCCCCATCGGATACACCCGAACAAAGGCGTGGTTTCTGGCAGCTTATAAAAAAACTTTTAAATCGCTCTAAGTAAAAATAATTTTATACGATTAATTAATTGCATAATGTGCTAAAATATTCACATTAACATTAACCAACTATTAAAATTATATGGCAGCAATACCTCCAAATCCACCAAGAGTTGATCAAGTTTATCGCCCAGAAGTCCCAGCACAACCAGCTCAACCTGCTGTGCAAGAAGGCGCGGCCGGCGTGCCTGACCGTTTAGATGCCCTTCAGGCTCTCTCTTGCTGTGGCATTTTAGAGATGATCTCTAACTGCTTTTATTCTCTAGTGAATAGCTGCCTCTCTTGTTTCAAAGGGATCGGCATCGCGCTTGGCCTCGTCGAGTCTCCTGAAGCCCAGAGAGCGCAAGAAGCAGCCCGAGTTAGAGTGCAAGAAACAGTCCAACTTAGGGCGATGGTCGACCGCTGGGTCATTCCATACAATACAAGAAAAGAACAAGCTGTAGCACAAGCGGCAGCATACAATGCAAAAGAACAGGCTGAGATACGCAAACTGGCCCATCAGATATATGCGCAAGTTCAGCAATCGGGTGGTACTCCAACAATGGAGGCTTGTTCTGAGCAAGCAGCTCAATTTCTAAGTATTCCAGTGGCTGAACGAAATGCTCAGCAAATTGCACAGCTAGCTCTAACAGAACTTGCCAAAGAGCTTCAAATTGCACACCTCGCTGAGTTAGTTGCGAGTGATAACGGCCGTAACGCAGTTAGTGTAACAGATGAAGATAGGCAGAAGGCGCAGCGTATTGTAAGAGCTCCAATAAATGATCAAGAAAGAACTCGATGCAGGTTCACAAAATTAACTGCTGAGGGCAGCGCCGCTAAACATTCACGCCATGCAGAATTCCTTGAAAGAGCGAAGGTCACATTCAAGCAGGGTGAAATCAACCGCATTGCACGTGAAATGGCCGACCAACAGGGCGGTAACTTAGATCAATATCTGCGTCAAGCAGAAGATCACTATGAAGGAAGAAATCTCGCACCAAAAGAATTTGATCCTTCATGGGCAGGTTACGAGATTGAGGGCAATGATCACACAGGCGATGCAGCTGCAGCGCTGTTTTGGGCTGAGTTCCAAGCGTTGCCAGAGGCTGTGATCGAAGCTGTGAAACTGAGAGTTGCCGCTGACGCCCATGATGTAGTCAATGGTTTTCAGCTTGCCAACGGTTTAAGTCCTGTTGAGGCTATCGAAAGAGTCATTAAAAGCACTCCCAACGAGATGGTCTTTGCAGAGCTACAAGCTCAACTGAGAGCACGTCAAAACTAAAGATCTTTTTAGCACCAAAACGACTCAAAGGACAAAAAATTTTATTATGTCATTTGGGTCGTTTTCTTTTAATATTAATTCCCTTATAATACTTAGCAAAAAGGAGAGTTATTATGGCAACAGGCGTTACCCCACAATCTGCACCATTAGAAACCCAAACTAATACAGAACCTCACAATCAACCGCCACAAGCGGGAATTGCACAAACCCCAGATCACCTAGAGGTAGCTCCAGGTGTAACTGAAGGGTCGTGCTGCTGTGTGGCATTAATTCAGGCTCTTTACACCACCATTTGTGCTTTTTTCAGAACAGTTGGCGAGATGCTCTGCCTCATCGCTCCAATAGCTCAAGCCCCAACATATTCTCCGGAAGATCTCCATAACATGGGAGCTTTTGTCACAAAATGGCACGATCCCTATCTCAAGCTTAGAAATCAACCAGTTTCAAACCCGCGAGCTGATCTCCCTGTCGAAGATCCAAAGTTCACACTGGACGGAGAAGCTAGCCTTGTCTTCACTCATGCCAAGATGGATTTTAGTTGGAACTTGTATGGCAAAGAGATAACAGAAGATGCTCGAAGCGAACAGTTTTGGGCAGAATTCATGCAACTACCAGCTTCTTTAGTCGAACAGATCAAGCAAGCGCGACTTTCTCAATACGCACATACTGCAGAGCGTCTTGCAACGGAGAAGGGCGGCACAGCAGAGCAGCATATGGCCGAGGCTTTTAAAGATTTCATCACAGACACTCCCGATTTCGATACCATGGCTTGTGTTAAATATGCCTTCGCTGTAGCACGCGGACAACCGATACCAGCTTCTAATTGACATTGCTAGGCAAGAGTAGATAGTTTGGGGGATATGAACCTATCCCCAAATTCTAAACATTCGCTTTTTGCGTCTTTTTTCACACCTTTTAATCCCGCTTCTTGGCCTACTTTCTCAAGTATGTCCTGCGAAGTGAGATTAAAATCTGTGAAAAAATCCATCAAAAATCAAATATTTAGAATTTAGGGATAGGTTCATGGAAAAAACCCCCACTTCTCTCCAGCCTGAACAGATCCTCGCTGATCCCTTTCTGAACAAGGGAAGCGCCTTTACGCAAGAGGAGCGCGACGAGCTCCGGTTGCATGGACTGCTCCCTTATCACATTTCCACGCTCGAAGAGCAGGTCAAACGTCGCTACGAGAACTTCTGCGCTTGCCACGACGCTATTTCACGCTACACCTTTCTCACAGCACTGCAAAACCGCAATGAGACCCTCTTTTATCGCCTAGTCAGCGAACACATCAGCGAGATGCTTCCACTGATCTACACACCCACGGTAGGGGAGGCCTCACAGAATTACAGCCTGCTCTACCGCGAAAGCCGCGGCCTCTACCTCTCTTACCCGCTCAAAGACAAACTGCCTGAAATCATCGCCAGGTTGCCGCAAGACGAGATCGATATCGTAGTGGTAACCGATGGTGAACGCATCTTAGGGCTGGGGGATTTAGGCGTTGGTGGCATGGCCATTCCGTTAGGTAAGTTGGCGCTTTACACGCTGTTCGGGGGCATTAAGCCCACGCGCACGCTGCCGATCATGCTCGATGTCGGCACAAATAATCCCGAGCTCTTAAACGACCCACTCTACTTAGGTTGGCGCCAGCCACGCATTACGGGTAAGGAATACGATGAGTTCATCGACCTGTTCGTGCATGCTCTGAAAAAGCGCTATCCGCGCGTGCTCTTGCAGTGGGAGGATTTTGGCAGAGCGCACGCGCAGCCGCTCTTGGAACGCTATCGCGATACGCTAGCTTCTTTCAACGATGATATTCAGGGGACGGCAGCGACTGTGCTCGCAGCGATTTTGAGCGCCGTGCGCGCAAGCAAAGGCAGCTTGAAAAAGCAGAAGATCGCCATGCTCGGCGCAGGCTCGGCAGGTCTCGGCATCTGCCGTAAACTTGTGCAAGCGATGCAAGCTGAAGGCTTAAGTGAAAGAGAAGCCCTCGAGAACTTTTTCCTAGTCGACATCCATGGCTTGATCCACACGCGTCTAAAAGAGACGACCGCTCCCCAAAAGCAGTTCGCCAAAGATTTTGAGCAGATCTCGAAGTGGAAAGTGAAAGATCCCGCCCATATCAGTCTGCTCGAAGTGATCCAAAATGCGCAGCCTTCGGTACTCATTGGCGTTTCTACACAAGCCGGCGCCTTTACTGAAGAGATCGTCAAGACCATGGCCAGCCAGTACAAACGCCCAATCATTTTACCACTTTCAAATCCCACCTCAAAAAGCGAAGCGCATCCGAGAGATCTGATTCACTGGACAGAGGGGAGAGCGATCATCGCCACCGGCAGCCCGTTTGAGCCTGTCTCATTCAAAGGGCGGACGATCTCCATCGCGCAATGCAATAACGTCTATATTTTTCCGGGAGTTGGACTTGGCGTGATTGTTTCGCGCGCAAAGAAGGTCACAGACAAGATGTTCTTGCGCGCCGCGCAAGTATTAAGCGATCACGCGCCCTTGATCAAACAACCCGATGGCGCGCTATTCCCACACTTCGATCACCTGCGCACAGTTTCATTTGAGATCGCGCGCAGCGTAGCCGAAGTGGCACAAGCCGAGGGCGTGGCTCAGAAAGAAGATTTGAAAAAGCGCTTTGATGAGAACGTCTGGTATCCTGAATATCCAATCTATACTGCGACCGTTCAAAAAGAGTGAAAAATGCCAAGGAGGCGCCCTGAATTTAAGCCAGGCGAAGCCGACGTCGAAGCAGCTAAACTTAAAAAGTTTAGCGATGCAGACGGGTCTCAAATTCAGCGGCTGTCCGACGCCGGCAGATTCACACTTTTTGAGCGGGAGCAGTATATACAACTACTTCAAAAGAGCGGCGATAGCTTCATCGTAGTTGGGCTCTTGCGCGATCTCTGGCACGAGTTCTCGATAGATCACGCGATTGTTTTCGTCTAGCACGAGCACGGCTCTGGCGCAGATGCCCGCAAGCGGTCCTTCTTCGATCAAGACACCGTAATTTTTGGCAAAATCTTTGGAGCGCATCATCGAGAGCGTGAGCACGTTTTGCACCTGCTCGATTGAGCAGAACCTCTTTTGCGCAAAGGGAAGATCTGCAGACACAGTAATGCAAACGATCTCGGGATGTTTTTTGGCTGCATCATTGAACTTCTTAGTGGAGAGAGAACAGACGGGCGTATCGAGACTGGGTACGATCGAGAGCAGTTTGCGCTTGTCTTTGAACTCTTTTAAGCTCCGATCCTTTAAATCGCTATCAACGAGCAAAAAATCTGGCGCGATTGCGCTCAGAGCGGGAAGATCACCTGAAATGCGTATGGGGTTTCCTTTGAGGGTGACGATAGGGGACATATGAGCTTCTCCTTTTAGAGGAATGTTAATTTAGGGCTGTTTAAAAGAAACGCCAAAAACGAGCTTTGCTGCATTAATCGGAAGAATAAACACCGAGAGCACCGAGAAACGCCGAGAAAAGATTAATCTTTGTATTTCCCTCGGTGTTTCTCGGTGCTCTCGGTGTTTAATTTTCCCTTTTCGCAACAAGACCATAAATCCTCGTTTCTTTGTCCTTTCTTTTTTTAAAGATTGTGTTAAAATTTCGTTAAAAATTTTTAAGGTCGCTACTCTACATGACTTTCAAAGAAGAGGCAAAAAAGGTCAGCAGTCTCATCTCAGAAGAGGGACGCTCTTTCTTGCCACAAGAAGATAGCAGATCGCACCACTATAAATTTTTTCGCCTGCCAAAAATCACACCGCCTGCCAAGCCAAAAACCACTAGCAGCGCGCGCGAGCCACTCTCTGCGCACGTGTTACATATACACGAACAGGAGAGAAAGGGGAAGACAGAGGGGTGGGGAGTGGCGGCTGCACATGCGCATCACTGCTGCGCCAGTCAAAAGCATCCAGCCTTTGTGCATCTGGAGCAGCTGCTCAGACGTGGAAGCGCCCTCGACAATGAGCGCGTGACTAAGTGGCAATTTAAAGAATATCTCCTCGCCGCCAAAAAATTAAAATCATTGGTAAAGCAGCAGTTAGAAAAGCCCGAGGCAGAGCGCAAAAAACGCATCATCGCACGCATCGACGAAAGTCTGCCGGCCAAAGAAGAGAAGGCTTGGGATGAGTATTTCCAGGCACAGAATCAAGCAAGACCGGAAAATCAGCTCTTCCAAATGCCCGGAACTTTTAAATAAGTCTTTTCAAGGAAGGAGCTTTTCTGAGTTTTTCTGACCGAAATGCTTTTTATTTATCTTGAATTTTGACGAATGTCGCACCGATTGCTCGCACGAAATTCTGGTATCGCACTCTTTCTTCATGTTTCAATTGAGGCTCAGACTTGATCACACGCGATCTCGTTGCCTGAACGCTTGATCTACTAAATGTATCATCTTTTTTCCCATAGCGGATCTCTTCGTAAGCAAAAGGAGCTTCTGCTTGTGGAGCAGGAGATTCTTCAACTGCTACTTCTTCTGGATCCACGACAAGTGCAACTTGCCCTTTTAAGATCATTTTATAGCGAGTAAGAGAGATTTGGCCTGTGATCAGCTGTAAACGTGCTTCCCTATGCTGTTCTTTAGTAAGCTCAAGAAATAACCTTCGTGTTGGGATTGGAGTCTTTATAGCCCCACCAGTTGTTTGTGCTCTTGGAGGATTTGCGACGCTCTTGCGCACTTCTGTCACAGCGTTCTTAGTATTGATTGTCGCTTGTGCATAAGAAGGGCTCGCCCATGTAGCTAATCTGATCAGTTGCTTGTAGATCCAACGCTGAGGGGCAAAGCAGCTGCTTGCAAAAGAGTGAACCACGTAAGCAAGCGTCTTCCACCCGTCTGTTTTAGGAGCTAACGATTGGCTGACTGCTGGAGTTGCTGGGACTGCTAATACTGGTTTTACCATATAATTACCCCATTCTTATAATATTAATTTTAATTAAAATTTTAATTAATATATAGTAAATATTTTATTTACATTTATAGGTAATTGAAAATAAGCCGCTTACGTTTAAAATTAAAATTTTAAACGTAAGCGGCTTAGAATTAGAATCTTGGAATTAATTACAGAAATTGACTTGGGGTCTCTGGGCTCAAAGCTAGAAGATCGTCCATGGTCACTTCAGGAACAGTGACACTGCCGTCTATAACGTGTCTGACGTCTGCTAAGGCAAGGTTTCCATCAATGCCATGGTATGCGTAATACGCAGGGCTAGCCCATTGGACCCAGCTCAGGAGCCTTTCCTGACAGCTGCCTAGGCAACAACGATTAGCAAGCCAGTGCAGGACCGATGCAAGCATTGTCCAGCGGCTGCTTTTCAAGGCAGGCTGATCATTTAACAGGCTTACACTTTTTAAACTCAGAACATCATCGGGTCTATGTGGACCATGTGAGTAGATTGTCATATTTATTTTCCTTAGATTTATTATGTTTAGTTATTCTTGTCGGGTCATTTTAAAAGGAGGGTCCCTATCGGAACGAGGCTGTCTATCTGTGACAACAGGAACTGGCTCTTTAAGCTTAACAGGCTTATGAGGCTTTTCACTGATTGTTGTGCGCTTTCGGCTATGCGAAGATATTTCTGGAAGAAAATTGCGACGTAGGCTGTGCGAAGATATTTCTGGTGGAAGAGGATCCATTTGAATTTCCGTAGAGTCTTGGCCTAAAGCTAGTATGGCTTTAGAAGAGGTATGCGCATGTGGAGACTGCTTTTGATCTTCTACGGCAAGCACAGTTTCAACTGCAAGGGCAGTATTGATATGATGATAGTCGGCATAAAGAGGGCTTGCCCACTGAATCCAGGTCAGAATCGTCCGTTGGCGATCGCCTGCAAAAAACCCTGCAAACCAGTGCAGCGCTGAAGCTAGCATGGTCCAACCAGTAGTTTTAAGAGCTGGTTCATCAAGCGTAAGTGGATTTTCAGCCGAGCCATGAATTGGCCGGGCTTTAATCCTGTCTAAATAGTTAATTAAATGAGTCATATTTTTCCCCTTTTTATATAGATTATAATTAAAAACTTAATAATAATCAATAAAAACTTGAATTAGAGAAAAAGCATGACTAAGCCTGTGAGTATCAAGGCGATACCGAGAAGACGGTGTAGTAGGAGAGGGGGGAGCCTTTGCGTCAGAAACGCTCCGTAAGGTGCTGTAATTGAGGATGTTATAGCAACAATCAGAAACGCAGGCACGTAAATGAACCCAATTGTACTTGGAAGGGAACTAGTCTCCTTTAACCCGAAATAGAGGTAGGAGAGGGCGCCTAAGAGGGTAATTACCCCTCCGGTAGCAGCTGAGGTGCCTATGGCTCGCCGTTCGGGTATATGGTTATAGAGGAGGGTAGGAACCGTGATAATCCCGCCCCCGATACCCAGAATGTTCGAAATAAAGGCGATGACGAGACCATAGAGATTATAGCGCGTTTTGCTCGGCATCTGCTTGGTCCGAGAAGAGAATGAAAAATAGGGGTAGATGAATTGAATGCCTAATAGACATGCGAAAAGACCAAATATCATGGCCAGCACCGTGCTCGAAAGCAGGTCGGCTAGGTAGGCGCCTAAAAGAGAGCCGAGAATAATCCCGATTAGCATCGATTTAAAGAGCTCCCACAGTACATTTTTTTTGCGCGCGTGCACCAGCGTTGATGAAAGGGCATTGAAGACCATGGCAGCTAGCGAAGTTCCGATCGCTTCGTGCATGGTGAATTCAATTGGAAAATTGAGCATGCGAAAGATGAAAAAGAGGCAGGGGACTGTAATCACTCCTCCGCTGATGCCTAAAAGGCCAGAGAAGAGCCCAGCTACGCAACCGACGATGGCAAAGAGAAAAAGCGATAACATACTGTTTTGGTTCTATAGCAGAATGGACAAACGACCCAAAGCACAAAATAATGCCGTTGTTGTCGTTAAAGTCGTTTTGGTCCTTAATGCAAATATGCGCATAGAGCTCATACACCCTCTGGTTGTGCACTTTCCGTTAGCCTTACTGTTAACGGGAGCGGCATTGCGTCTACTAGCCGTATTCTTTAGTCGCTTACTGCTCACAGCGTGGATTCTGCTTTTCCTAGGAGTCTGCTCAGCCTGGCTGGCAGTAGTCGCTGGTCTGTTTGCGGCAGAAATTGTCGGAAGCGGTCTTTGCAAGCCAGAGGTTTTAGAACATCATGAAGAGCTTGCGCTAACTGCGGCCAGCCTATTTACCATCGCTCTGTTTTTCGATTGGTGTAAAGCTTGGCTGAAACAACGTCTCATTTCGCCAGCGTTCATCAAGCTGCTGTCTCTAACTTGCACGCTGCTCCTTGTTGGGGGAACGATCTGCCTAGTCCTAGCCGGCAGTTTCGGTGCCAGCCTGGTCTACGAACAGGGCGCAGCCGTGCAAAAGCAGTGCACTTAACCCTCCAAAAGATTGCGTTCTCACAATTTTTTCAGTAACCTTGTGCGAGATGTAAGTATAGCTTAAATTGACGGTATACTTTAAACTGACTTCAACTTTGAGAAAAAAATGAACGAAATTGAAGAAAAATTGGGTTTACCAGCAACTCCTGGATATCGCTATGCAAGACATGTTGGGAATCAACTCTTTATATCGGGTCAGGTGCCTCATAACAAGGCAGGTGAAATTGAAGCTCTATCCAGCCCATTTAAACAGGCGCAAAAATGCCTTTCTAATCTTGATTTATTGTTAAACTGTTATCAGTTTAACAAGTGCCATATCCAACAAATAACTATCTATGTTGTCGGAAACAGAGACTCTCTAAGTGAGGCGTGGCAAGCTGTGAAGCAGCATTTTAATGGAATTGTACCTCCAGCAACTCTTTTAGGCGTAGCCCTTCTTGGGCATGAAAATCAGTTAGTCGAAATAGACGCAACTATTACAAAAAATTGAGTCGTTTTTCTGTCAAGTCACATTAAAAGCAATCTGCTCATATGTTTTTCGTTATCGTACAATATTTTCCGTTTCGTGAACTGACCTCCTACGGCCTCTGCCCAAATCTTAGCGTACGATTTTTTCCGTTTTCTGAGACGCCCCCTTTCTGGGAGCTACCACAAATTAGGACAAGTACAAGATCCCGAAGTTTTAGAGGCTATAGAGAAAGTTCTCAAGACGTGCAAAACTCATCGCAAGCCCGTGGGGATCTTTGCTATGCACCCTGAAGATGCAAAACGATACCTCGAACAAGGGTTTCAGCTGATCGCCATCGGAGTCGACATGCACTATTTATGGAGCGCAGCAAAACAGGCATTAGAGGCTGTCGTTGGGACCTGTCCCGCATTGCACTGCGTATCACAAGGGCACAAACCCCAGTCTTATTTGGATACAAAAATCTAAACATGAGTTATTTAAGTATATTAGTGTTTTATAATTGCATTAAAACTTAATTTTAGAATATATTAGACTAGACTGACTAGTCCAAATAAAAGGGGTTCATATGGTCGGAATGGATAAAAATAAAGATCGCAAGGCAGACGTGTGGCAATATCAAGAAGCTAAAGCAAAGCTCTCTCAAGTCATGGATCAAGTCATGGAAAAAGGTATGCAAATCATCATACGAAACCGTAATGAAGTCTATGTAGTCTTGTCGAAAGAGAAATACGATGAATATACTCGTCCAAATATCTCACTAATCGATTTTTTTCTGAGTGCTCCGTGTCAGGAGATTGATATTGATGTAGAACGCAGCCAAGAAAAACCACGAGAGATCGATTTATGACTTATCTATTAGACACATGCATTATCTCGAAGTTGCGAAAACTCAGAACATACCCTGATCCACAACTTCAGAGTTGGATTGGTAAGCATCCTGAAAGCTCCTATTACATCAGTTCTCTAACTCTGGGAGAAATTCAGGCTGGAATTGCGAAATTGGACGGTAAGAAGCCTGATCAACAAAAGCATCGCATGCTTCTAGAGGATTGGCTTTTTGGCGAGCTTGTTCCTCGGTTTCATAATCGGATTCTTGACATCACAGTAGAAGTAGCTTTTATTTGGGGAAGGATGAGCGGTCAAGGGAAATGCAACGGGAATAATGTACCAGTTATTGACGGGCTCATAGCTGCTACAGCTATTCAACGCGGTCTGATCGTGGTGACAAATAACATCAAACATTTTTCTTCTCTCGGCGTTGAAATCTTCGATCCTTGGACAGCTGAAGTTCAGCCTGCTGTTGAATAGCTTAATGTAATTTCTACATCCAATGAAAAGGTCACTTTGGAGGTGATTACAATAAAGTTACCTTCCCGGAACTTCATTTTTCACTATCATGATGACTTGAGGATATGTCTTTCGCGCCTCTACGATCCTTTCTTGTAAAAAGAGAGGAGCGCGATCTTCTGATACTTGCTTAAATCCAATCCGACCATAAAAGTCTTCAAGCCAACGATGTGGAATGCACCAACAAACAGTTGGATCGATGAGAGAGTTGAGCTTAAGCAGCATGCGCATGCCAATGCCCTTCCGTTGGAAATCTGGATGGATCTGCATGCCTCTTAATACAAGAACATCATTCTCTGAGGCTATCCGAGCAGCTCCTACAATGGCGTCCTGCAAAGTAGCAACAACAATTTGATCTTCCGTGTTGATTTCTTTCAGGTAGCCTCTTGCTCGATAAAAAGCTTGTACGTCAGCCATTCTTTCTTTCGGAAGAACATCGACGACGATCATAATCTTTTTCTCATATGGGTGTCTCTCTATCCCTACAAGTCTTTCTTCATGTAATAGCGAGAGTGGCCTTTAGGGGCGTTTCCCAAAATGCCGAAAATGTTAAAATTGGTGATTGCTTGATCGAGATCCTTCAGTTCGCGCGACGTCGCTTCCACAATATTGCTCTTCATAGTTAGCGAAAATAGCTGGACATGCATAAAAAAATCACGCTATATTTCCTCCTTCGAGGATAGGTTCATGCACACAGCTCAGATCAAAGAACCTTCGCTTTTTATTCTGCAGCTCTTGGTTTCCTTCGCCTCGGTCGCAGCAGTGTTGTTCACTCCGGCTCTGCCAGAGATCACTCAAAAACTGAGTATTTCACAAGCGCAAGCTCAGCTTACGGTGACCATCTTCTTGATCGGATATGCGCTAGGAAACCTGCCATATGGCCCTTTAGCCAATAGATTCGGAAGAAAGCCGATGCTCTATGCTGGGAGTTTGCTCACTGCTCTTGGGTCGCTGATGGTGGTTTTTGTGAGCAGCTCTCAAACCTTCTGGCTATTTCTCATAGGCCGGTTTCTAATGGCACTTGGTAGTTCTGTAGGCATGAAAATTGCCTTTACGATGATTGGAGATGTCTACGATCAGGTCCAAGCAGCTAAAAAGATCTCTTATTTCATGTACTCATTTGCGTTAGGTCCTGGCTTTGCGATTGCTATAGGCGGACTTTTAACGCACAACTATGGCTGGCAAAGCTGTTTCTACTTCTTGATTGGTTACAGCATTTTAATATCAATCCTTACATCCTTTCTGCCAGAAACGTGCCTTAAGAAAGATACAACGGCTTTAAACTTCGAGAAGATCAGGGAGGGGTATGGCCAAAAGTTCAGAAATAAAAAACTCACGACCTGCGCTCTTATGATGGGTTGCATGACCTCGATAGTTTATCTTTTTGCTGCGGAAGCACCGTTCATTGGTATCGAAAAGATCGGCCTTTCTGCGGATACTTATGGGTTTTTGAACTTTATTCCGCCTGTTGGAATGATCATCGGCTCGCTACTTTTGAACTTGCTGATTAAAAAAAGAGAAGCCCTCTCAATTTTGCGCTTTGGCTCGCTGGGTTCTCTGTGCATCTCGCTTCTGATGTTGAGCTTGTTTGCGCTGGAACAAGTTAACGCATGGTCTTTGTTCCTGCCCATGCCTTTTATCTATATTGGCCTGGCTTTCGTCTTTGCGACAGCTTCCTCAATGGCGCTTGCCCACGCGAAAAACAAATCGAACGGATCCGCTGTGTTGAATTTCATCAACATGGGAATAACCGTGATTGTTCTTTCTGTCATGGAGGCACTGCCGACGCGTGAAGCCTATTTCATGCCATGCCTTTTTTCTTTGCTGGCTATTAGCGTTCTATTTCTGAGAAATCATCTTATTCGTCTGCTAAAAGCAGAAACGTAGTGCTTGAGCCTAACGTAAAGGAATGAAAAATATGAATTTCACAACTATTTTGTCAAAAGCGACAACTCTTTTCATCATATGTTTTTTCTTCTCTTTGCATTATCTTGTTGGAGAAGAGCATATGTTACAAACAATTCAAAAAAATCGTCCTCAAGAACCAAAACCACCTTTTCCTTACTTTGTAGAAGAAGTCAGTTATGGAAATTCTGAAATATCGCTTTCAGGAACTCTGACATTGCCTAGAACAACCGGACCATTTCCTGCTGTCATCCTCATTCATGGTTCTTCAGCTTTAGATCGCGATGAAACAATCCTTGGCCATAAATCTTTTCTCGTGTTGTCAGATCACTTCACAAGACATGGTATAGCAGTGCTCCGCTTTGATAAGCGCGGCGTCGGAAAATCCACTGGAATTTATGATAACGCAACGATAGAGGACTTTTGTGATGATGTTGCTAAAGGTGTCGAATACTTAAAATCGAGACCAGAAATTATTAAAAACCAGATCGGTCTTGTTGGTCATAGCGAAGGCGGAATTGTAGCACCTATGCTCGCAGCAAAATCAAACGATGTAGCCTTTATTGTGCTAATGGCTGGAACCGGTGTAAACGGAGAAGAAATTTTTTGCGAACAGGGAAGATTACTCCATCGTGGAAATGGAGTAGATGAGGAAATGATTGCCATTGATACTCAAGTTCGAAAAATTTTTACAGGAATTGTGAAAAAAGAAACCAATCGTGATGTGGCTAAAGAACAAATACATGAAGCTCTTGCAAAATTCTTGTCTGGATTGACCGAGAATCAAAAAACATGGGTTAAGATCCATTCTATCGTAACTGAAGAACTGATAAAAAGATTTAATTCTCCATGGGGTCACTTTTACTTTTCTTATGAACCTTCTACCGCTTTGAGACATATTACAATTCCTACATTAGTGCTGAATGGTGAGCTTGATCTAGTGGTATCGCCAAAACAAAACCTTCCTTTCATCGATGAGGCGCTCAAAGAAGTCTGGCAATAAAGATTATACAATCATTGAGTTGCCAAAACTCAATCATGCATTCCAAACATGCGTGATAGGATCATGGGCTGAGTATGAACAAATTGAAGAAACAATAGCGCCTTCAGCACTGAATATCATGACAGATTGGATATTGGAAAGAACGACAAAAACAAGTGATAGAAGTTAAAAATCCTTAACGTGCTTTATAATCCGAATTCTGAGCTGACCCCTTCATAGTTAGCGAAAATAGCTGGACATGCATTAAAAAATCACGCTATATTTCCTTCTTCGATGGGGAGGGGATAAACACATGAATAAGATCATATCTTTCTTTGTCTTTATATATTAATCACATGATTCTTTCTGCGATATTTTTGACAGCAGCTCGTTAAAAGAGGGAGCTGTTTTTGGAAAAAGCTTAGAGGCTTCAATGGCGGACAACGTAAAAATTTTAGATGACGATCGGATCGCGAAGGCGCTCCCGGATGATTATGGCCCTGCCTTGGAAACGATTGTGAATAAAATAAAAGCAGCTCAAGCAAGGGCGATAAAGGCGGTCAATTTTGAGCTTGTTTCGGTGTATAGAGAGATCGGGCAGACCATTCATGAGAAGCAAAGCAGGTCCAAATGGGGTACATCTGTGGTTGAACGATTAGCGGTAGATTTAAAAAATAGGTTTCCCGGGATCAAGGGGTTTTCTTCGCGTAACTTATGGAGAATGAAGGACTTCTATCAATCTTATTGCGAAAAGGAAAAACTGACGGCACTGCTGGCAGAAATTAGCTGGACCCATCACACCCATATTTTGGAGAAGTGCAAAGATCCTCTAGAACGCGAGTTCTACATTCGCATGTCGAAACGGAATGGATGGAGCTATCGCACTCTCTTAGATCACATAGAGAACAAAACTTTTGAGAGAATGATGGTCAGCCAGGAGAATTTTGAGGCGAATCTTCCGGCAAAGGTAAGTCAAGAAGCCAAGCTATCAGTCAAAGATGAATATGCGTTCGATTTTCTTGAGCTTGGAGATGAATACAGTGAACGGGAATTAGAACGGGCCGTTGGCAGGAATATTGAATCCTTCCTACGTGAAGTCGGAAATGCCTACACTTTCGTGGGATCGCAGTATCGCTTAGAAGTAGGCGCTCAAAGATAGCAATAAGCCTATCAATGTGGCTTCCTACAAGATTGTCCAGCAGCTTCCTCAAGAGTTAAAAGATCAGCTCCCTACGCCGGAGCAGATCGAGAAGTTGCTTGAACATATCGAATGAAAGCTTTTAAACCTCTTGGACCTATGCTGCTGTCCGTTTGAACTTTTTAATGGTGGAAATTCTCATGAGATTTAAGGACAAGCTGGAAAGGGGAGAAGTGCTTCCTGGTGTTATCATGACCATGAACCAGCCAAGTGTGAGCGAAGCGCTTTCCGAATGCGGATTTGATTGGCTTTGGGTGGATATGGAACACGCACCGTTAAGCTTGAGAGATGTTCAAGAGATTGCCCAAGCTAAAAACAGACAGTGTGCAGCGCTTGTGCGAGTTCCTTCCAACACGGAAGAGTGGATCAAGCGTGTGCTTGATTTAGGTGTGGAGGGAATCATTCTTCCTCATGTGAATACGGCAGAAGAAGTTAAACGTGCTGTGGCTGTGTCATACTATCCTCCAGAAGGATGTCGAAGTGTCGGGCTAGCTAGAGCAGGCCTATACGGCATAAATTCCAACTATCGCCAGGATGCGAATGACAGCAGGCTGCTTTTCGTGCAGATCGAACATAAAGACGGAGTGGAAAATATCGAGGAAATTGTGCAAGTTCCGGGGCTAGATGGGGTGATTATCGGGCCTTATGACCTTTCTGGGAGCTACCAGAAATTAGGACAAGTACAAGATCCCGAGATTTTAGAGGCTATAGAGAAAGTTCTCAAGACGTGCAAAGCTCATCGCAAGCCCGTGGGGATCTTTGCTATGCACGCTGAAGATGCAAAACGATACCTCGAACAAGGGTTTCAGCTGATCGCCATCGGGATCGACATGCACTATTTATGGAGCGCAGCAAAGGAAGCATTAGCCTCGGTAATAGTTTCGTCAAGTTCTACAAACGCATTCCAAACTTGTTGCCAGATTCGTATCTCTTAAGCCCCAAATGGAATACTAAAAGAGCGAGCATAAGGAATCCAAGGGTGCTGCTGAATAGAATCGCCATTTTCGGCCAAGAGAACTTATGTAGCAATTCTACTGGCAAGTAGCCGATGAGGCCAGCAGGGATAACCGTGAACATGACGAGCTGCAATAACCCCGAATAGATATTTGTGGGATAGAGGGCAAAGACAAATAGGGAATCCATGTTTCTTTGCTAACTTATAATCCCTCTTAAACTGGCTTGAGCGAACAGGATTTGGCATTATTTTTCCAAGTCTTCGAGTAGATCATCGAGTGTTTCAAATCTTTTAACGTTTTTTCCAGACAGAGTTTGTTTGATCGCTTTCTCAGTAACTTTGTTGTACTTTTTGTGCATGAATTCGTCGAAGCTCATTAACATAAGATCTTTAATAGATAGCTCCATCATCGAAGCGATCGTTTTGATCCGCTTGTGCATTGATGCTGGGACATCGATTGTGATCCGTTGAGTTCTTGTAGACATAGTGGCCTCTCTATAGTTATTCATTATGCATAAAATACAGAAATGCACAATTCCTCTGTACTGGACAAAAAATTAACGCAGAAGAATTTCTTCAGGATGACAGGATGGCAAGGATGAAGAAGGAAAAAGTATCTTCCTCATCCTGTAAATCCTGTCATCCTGTTTTAACTTTCTGTCTCCCAAATTTGTGTCCAGTACGGAGCTATAAATCTTTCCGCATGTAATAGCGAGAATGGCCTTTAGGGGCGTTTTCCAAAATACCAAAAGTGGAATACCCGTGTTTGAGATAAAAGTCTTTTGCTTGAAAGTCGAACGTGTCCAAATGAGCAATTTGACATTTGTGACTCCTTGCAATCTCTTCTACATGCTGAAGCAACTTCGAGGCGATGCCTTGATGCCGGTATGGTTCAAAAACGTAAACCAGCTCAACATGCAAAATCCCCCAATTGACCCTGTATGCTTGAATGCCTCCTAGCAATTCATTCTTTTCATTTTTAACAGAGAAATCCAACCTAAAAAGTTCAGCTCTTGGTAACTCCGGTGCAGTGGTAATATTATAGTCGGTGATTGCTTGATCCAGAGCATGCAATTCTTTAGGGTCTGCTTTGGAGATATGTGTAATTTCACTCATAATTCCTTCCTGCAACTCGTGAGAGAAGAAAAAATGTATAGGGTTTTTTAATGCGTGTCTAGCTATTTTGATTCCTTAAAACATGGAGCAGCGCTCTTGCGCTGATGAAGTCGATGAAAAAACAGACTTTTATTCTTGTAGCTTTTTGTCTCTCTTGTTTGTCTTTTTCATTTGCTTCGGAGGCAAAGCCCCTTTCGGTTGTTGTGGTTGGAGGCGGGCCCACTGGGCTCGGAACTGCTATCGAAGCACACTTGAGTGGTGCAGACGTCACGGTGATCGAAAAGAGGCAGAAGTATATCCGAGTGAACACGCTATTTCTATATACCGTCACATTGGAGCTCTTCAATAAATGGAAGGTGTCAGTTCCCAATATGGCAGAGCTTGAGTTCAAGGGGCAGAGACGAGGATTTGTGCTCATTAAAGATTTAGAAGATAGTCTAACCAAGAGGGTTCATGAGTTAGGTATTAGAAGGGTGCAGGGTGAATTTAGGGATTTTGTCGAAGGGGAGCGAGCTGCGATCATACAGACTGCTGATGGAGAGATCTTATTGCCCTACGATGTTCTCGTAGGAGCAGATGGCGCAAATAGCCGCGTTCGAGAGAAGCTGGAGATCCCTTGCACAACTTTAGGTTATGCAATAGCAGGTATGGCTATGGTCTCTGCCACAAATCCAGAGAAAAAAATCGGCGCTGAAATTAGAACGCATAAGGATATCTTTGCCAAAAAGGTGACGGTTCCCAATGCAAGCATTCTATTTATACAAAGCCGACCTGATTCAGTTGTTGAGGAGATGGGGAAAAATGAACTCGCCCATTTCACATATGCGGTGGGTTGGCAAGAAGAAGCTGAGAAGATCGAAGAGGGTGGAATACTGAGTATCGAAAATGTTCCAGTCTACCTTCAACGTGCGACAGTTTTTTATCATCCTCATAAGTCAGCAATTCTTCTCGGTGATGCCGCGGGTAGTGCCAGTTTTTATCAAGGGATGGGCGCGAATTTTTCCTTAAAATCCACAGAACTAGCCGGCGAACTCTTTAGACAATTCCACGAAGAAACAGCTCTTGCTTCTTTTGAACGCAATATGGAAAAGGCCGTCGATGTCTTAATGCAAGACAGCCTGCCTCTATTCGCGAATTGATCTGTTATACTAAGATAGGCTCATGATCAAAATCAATCAATGCAGGTCGACCGTATATGAGTAGCTCTCATCCCGTTGGCCCAGCTAAGGGATCCAGTTTTCAAGGTTATTCGGAAATACGACAGACCGAAAGCGTGATTGGGGGAATCCGATATCAAGTACACGTACTTCAACATGATCAGCCTGATCTTGGAATATGTCGGAGGTTGGCCGAAGGCTTTGGATTGGCTATCTTGACCGCCGTAACAGCAGGTCTGGCCCTCTGCTCTCGTCGCGTACGCGATCGTTGGCAGGAAACGATTGCCGGCAAAAGTGTTAAATATGTGCAGACTCCCGGTGAGGTCGATCAACGGGTCTCTTCAGCAATAGGAAGACAAGGTTCAGCGTCTGGGCGTGCGGAGTTAGGCGCCTGGATGAGACAGGAGAGAGACTTGTTACCTGGCAGGCAGCGAAGGATTGCCGAGGCATATTGGAACAAATACATATCAAATCGTTCTAGAGAAGATCATGCTCCAATCATTGAAGTCTTGCAATCTGTGCCTGATAGTCCTTCTCGCCTTGATCAACAATTTGCTGAAGCCATTCGTCTCAATGATCTCCGCAAATTCTGTTCCCTGTTCGAGCACTTGCCTACAGAATATCTCTATTCAATCAATCTGGCAGAAGGTTTGGATGCCATGCCTCCTATTCCTCTTGTTGATCGGCCTGTGAGAGTTACGGATGCTTTTATGCGAGATGTGGCAGATTATATGCGGGACAAGGGAATTTCTGGAATTGTGGCCATTTCGGACGGGCACGCAACTCATAGCATCGCTTCAAGCAATATTCGCGATGCTCAGGTTCCTTTTGTAATCCATTCGATAGTGAAGATGTTTACGGGTGTACTGCTTCTTCGTCTCGTTGAAACAGGTATTATCAATGAAGAGGCTTTAAATGAACCCATTCAATTTCAATTGGGTGAAGACGTTATTCAAGCTCTCTCGCCGGCGGTACAAAATCAATTAGCGCGCACAACACTACGTGATGTAATGCTGCATCGAGGCCGTTATGGCGACTATATGAAAAAATACGAAAATGCTATCGGACAAGCTGTAGCAGAAGGCCGGCCGGTTCCAGAAATACGCCGACCTCAAGACCTTCTTGCATATGCCGATGAGGAACTTGTAGAGCTGGGGCCCGATGGTTCTGCTTATAGCAATCTCGGCATGCTCCTCCTCGGACTTGCGATTGAACACATGTATCGCGAGTCCACCCGACGCGACCTTACCTATCAGGAAATTTTACAGCAGCATCTTCTCCGTGACACTGGCATTCAGATCTTTGAGGCAGAAATGCCTCGAGGAGCTCGAGTCAGCCAAAATGATCCCATAGCTCCGCACGTCATGGGTAGCCCAGCAGGAGGATATTGGTGTACAGCGAATGACTTGCTGAGATTTGGCGATTGGTTACGCCAACAATGCAGAAGAGCATCCTTCATGCGACTGGTAGAGGGTTACGGCGGAGAGTTTTACATAGAACGCTACAGAGAATTTATGCATGGGGGAGACACTCTCAGCTCTAGTGTCCATTTTTCCCATCGTATTGATAACGAATTGACTGTAGTTGCAATGGTAGAAATGCGCGGGTTTGGACAAGCAACTTACCTCGCTCAGGACATCTACGATCATCTACTGGGTGAGCGCGAGTAGTCTTGCACCAATGAACCCAGTCACCCGATCTGCGTGATCTGCAGCACAGGGATCGCAATTTGTCATGACTACAATCACATAGCCAGATTCGGGGTAAATTCTGAGCGCTGAGTTAATGCCTGGCGCACCACCACCATGGCCAAACCAGCGCACACCTTCTTCGAATCGATCCACGAATCCATAGGCATACCGGCCACCTCGCGACATATCAACCTTGCCTTCTGTGACTAGATCTGTGTATTCGTCAGTTAATAGCGCATGTGAGACCAGGGCTTTTGCAAAGCAGACGAGGTCTTCTACTGTCGAGTATCCGCCCCCAGCAGGGGAACCCCGCATGGGTAAAAATTTGTAGTTGTTCTCTAGATGATCGTCTACAAGCGTATAGCCAATGGCCATGTTTGGCGTCTCTTCAGTTTTCCAGTAGGAGCCAGATGAAGTCATCCCTGATGGTTGATAGATTTCCTCTTGGATATAGTTGTAGTAGTCTTGTCCCGAAACTTTTTCAATAATGGCTCCAAGGAGAACAAATCCATAGTTGCTATATTCAAAGCGGCTTCCAGGTTGAAACGCAGGCGAGCGGTTACCATATAAAGTTATATAATCTCTCGGCGTTCTTAGTTTTTCGATGTTTGTTTCAAAATCTGGGCCAAATATATCGCCTGTACCACCAGTATGGGTTAGGAGCTGATGAATTGTAATCTTTGCAACTTCTGGATTGGGATAGTCGATAAGGTATTTCCCAAGGGGATCTTGGAAGTTGAGCTTTCCTTGTTGCGCCAGTTGAGCGATAGCTACAGCAGTGAACATCTTATTCATCGAACCCAGATTAAATTTTGTGTCGAGACAATTTGCGATCTCATGTTCACGATCGGCAAAGCCAACTGACTTACGAAAAATGGGCTTCCCATTTTTCACAACAAGTACACATCCCGAAAACCTTCCTTGCTCTACCAGCTCATCAATCCATTTTTCTGTGTCTGCGATGGCTTGAGTTTCAGCTGCTCGTTTTTGAGTGTTAGTCATTTCAGCGGACCAAAGTTGTGTGGAAAAACACAAAATGCACACTAGAATTTGCTGATATAATTTCATGGATATTTTCCTGCAAAAATTGGCAAGATTTGCTCATCAGTAGTTTTCGTTTTCAGTAAAATTTTATGACTTATCTACTAGATACCTGCATTATCTCAAAGTTGCGAAAACATCGCTCGGCCAACGAGACTAGCCGTATTATTAACCATATGAGCTGCTACAGCTGCCACTAGACCGCATCTTACAGCAAGTAATCCAAGTACGGCTCCACTCACCGTTGCAAACAAAGCTTGCAGGTCGGTATTTGGATCGTTATTTGTTAGATGATACAGACCAAAAATGACAGCAATAGCAACAACGGCTACAAGAGATGCCAGGGCAACTTGGGCACCCAAAATTCCTATCTCGATTTCCGGAAGCAGCCGCGTAAAAACCTGTGTTGACAAGGGAAGTAAAAGTCCTCTAAAAATCCCTTCTTCTATAATTGGTGTAAGAAGACATGCATTTAATGGATGAGGATCAAGAAGAACTTTAGGAGAGGGGCGATCTAAACACCACTTGACTAAACTAATCGCTGGTAAAACGACTGCAATCATGCATAGACCTACGCCTGCTCCCACTGCGAAAGTCGAAGAAACAGCTGCGGCAATAGCCACAAGGGCCACCGTTGTGACTAGCTCGCCCATATTGATAGGGTGCATATTAGCGATGGGTATTAATGCGGGTGCGAGTGGATTTACTGGATTAGGTTGAACTTGGCCTGCTGCTGCTATAATGCCTCCAAAATTAATGAGGCCTCAATTTTAACTTAAAAAATCGTTAAATTCTACAGTGAAAAATATACAATAAATAATTTATTTAACTGCTAGACGGATCTACAGCATCTAACTCTTTTAAAGCCAGCGCTGCCTTCTCATGTCCTTGATCACGGGCGTGCGCATACCAGACCTTTGCGGCAGCAACATCTTTGTCAATGCCCCAACCACGCTGAAGAGCACATCCTAAATTATATTGCGCTCTTGCATTGCCACCTTCGGCAGCGCGCTTGAACCACTCCACAGCTGTCTCAGGGTCTTTTTTAACACCCATGCCATTTGCAAACATGGCGCCTAGATTATATTCAGCCACGGGAAGCCTTCTCAAAGCCGCCAGTGTGAATAGATAGTGAGCTTCTGAGTAATTTGGGGGCACCTCGGAAAGTAGTCTCACGCCAAGCTTACACTGCGCCTTGGGATCGCCTGTATTTGCTTCCTTATCCAACTTAAGAAGGCGAGCTGCGGCCTGATCAGTCGCTGCTGTTGATGGTTCATCTGACTTTTTCTGCTCTCCATTTGGGGGAGTGGCTGCCAAAAGCGATGCTATGGATTTGATGATTGAAGTCATAAACAGACCGGCAACTATATTCAGGCAGGCGAAAGATGTCAACGCGCAACGTCTGATAATTGATCTTATGTTGTAATTTGGGACAAAAAGGCAGAAAAGGAGTAAACTCAATGCCGTGTTTTAAAAAGGAGTCACTATGTCACACGGCGTTAGATTTGAACCTCTCCTTCATCTCGCACAGACCTCTTCAGAACTTACTGCCTACACTCCTTCTCAGTCACTACTGCCATCTCCCGATCCCGCACCTTCTCCAACTCCTTGGCATGCCAGCTTAGGCCACCAGAGATTTTTTCCACGTCCCGAGCTCACTCTCACTACACTCAATTTTTACGAACGTCACGTCAAACTCCCTCCACGTGGAGTGCATGTCTATAACATGGGCTTTGCGATCATGGAGTGGGCTGATGTCGATGTCCGGATGGCGCTCGTTTGCAAAGCATGGGCTGCAGAGATGGAGCTCTATCTTTCACGGCAATGGCGTCTGCTTTCCAGAAGAGCACAGAGTATTACATATGATGTGACGCATAATAACCCACGCACGCACAAATCTTTCGTTCTGTTTCAACTACTACACAAGGCTCTCTCAAAGCAACTAGATCGTGAGGTCTGCGCCTCAATCAATGCTCAGTTTCAACACTCGCTCTCACTTACTAGATTCCAGATGATGATCCAGGCGGTTAATCTGCGTACAGCCACACTAACATTCTGGAATAGCCTATCTACTCAATATCCTGCGCTAGAGCTGCCGCGTTTGCATACTGCTGCTCTTGTACAAAGTTATATGAAATTGGAAGATCCGCAGATTTTTAATCAGATCACAAAACTGGAAATATCGAGCGAAGATCTCGAGGTTGTGCCCGAGCAGCTCTTTTCACTCGTCGGGCTCAAGCATCTCGATCTAACGGAAAATGAGCTGACTGAGATTCCAGAAGGAATTGTGAAACTTCAAAAGCTGGTCACGCTCAAACTCAGCGGCAATCCCATCACACAGGCTAATTTTATGCGTCTGCAAGCACTTCTCAGGCAAATTCCTACGCTGCAAGTGGTAGAGTTTAGGGATGACGAAAACTTTAAGTTTTTGCCTGTGAAAGCTCCTAGTGGATGCAGCTGTGTGATCCTGTAATTACTCGAGCTTCTCGAGTATGACCTTTTCGCTCTCGGTCTCGAGCTTATTGATGAAGCTGATCGGGTCTTTGTCTTCTTTTGAGAGCAGCGTTACGGTTAACGTTTCGCGCACCTCATCTTTCGGTACGAAAATCACGCGATGGACAGTGGAATAGGGAGAGATCTCCTCGTCTTTTTCTTTAACCGCTTTTGCTCCGTAATCTTTGCGCATTTTATAATGCGACTTCATAGCGTGTATCCCATTGATGGTATCTGGGATGATGAAAGGCCAAAAAAAGAAGCTAGCGACTTTTAGGCCGATCGCGCGCGGTAAGCCTTTTTTTGAAACAGACATGGCGACTTTGGAAGGAGACGCGGTAGGCAAGCTTACCCCCTCGCGCGAAAAGTTATAGGCATCGGGGGTGTTGTTCTGGACCGTAATTTGAATCGGCTGATAACCAGAACTCATGAGGTTGCGGTTTAGATAGTCTTTACTCTCTCCCGAAGTATATTTTTTGGCCGACACAGTCAATCCCTTGGCGTCAGCTGAGAAGGCCGGCAAGCTTGTTTCCAGGCTAGCTAGCGCTTTGCGATCAAAACGCTCGAAACTCGTGAGAATACTAGCCAAGCCCAGCAAGGCAACACAACTAATTAATAACTTCTTATTCATAAAACCTCTTTATTTAACTTTTGTACAATATAGTTAATAAAGCAGTTTTATTCAATAATTGAAGATTAAATTAATTAGGCCGTGCGGCGGCGATGCCTGAGGACTATTTCGACCAATCTTTCTAGGTATGCTTGGGCTTCTTCCTTGGTCTTGCACTCTTGGCGACCGACGATCTTGCTACAGCTCTCATCTTCATAGACAAGCGCTTCCCAGTGCAGACGTGGGAGGGTTGAGCTGTAGTCGCTTACCTTCATGACCACGAGATGTTCAAAATCTTTTAAGTAGAAATAATCGTCATAGCGCAAATCTTGCACCCAGACGTATCCTTCTTTATCTTTACCCTCTGGTAGTGGCATAGGAGAATCCTGACAAATTATATAATCTATTTTTAACATATCATGAATTAAATAATTAAGATATAATATTGTTTTATTATGGCAATCGCATTTAATCCAGAATTACTAAGATCTAGAGCAGCAATTAGCGCGTTTTTAAATTGCGACACCGAAGCTGGGCAGATCGTAGCAGCAGCCGCGCATGATCAACCGCATCAGCTGGCAAACTGCTGGAATGTCATCTGGCTAACCACAACTGTCCCCTTTAAGGTCATTTTGGCCGTCTTTCTGGCCTGTATCGGTCTGCTTTTAGGCTGTGTGGGAATTAGCAGTTGGTCGCGTCAGGTCAGCCTCCTAGCTAAACACTTATCCTGCGAACTTACGCTCTCAAGCTCGCTCATGGCTTATGGTCAGGATCTAATTGCACCATTTTTCAATTTCTATGCTTGGTCTGCACAAGACATCTATCTCCAAGCTACTCTGCCTCTCGTCATTTTACAGCCCGAGCCTGATATGGCTGACGTTTTCCACGATCAAAATGAGATCGATTTCTGGCATAGTGGCGTGTGCAGAGGAATTACGAACTGGTTTTTAAAGCTCTATCTAAGCACAAAGGATGAGTGCCCAGACTTAGAAGCGCATCTGCGCGCCATTGCAGCACAGTTCTATCCAGGCGCACCGCGCCAGGCGGCCTTGTTGCAAGCGCTTAATTTTCCAGAGAAAGATCTATTAAACTTGAGGAGAGAGCCGGTGGCGAACTCTGCCCAAAACCTAGAGCCTGGCCTCTACGAGCTGTTTCTACCGCGCCATCGCATGGCCTACATCAAAGTAGATGCACAGCTAGGTTACCTTATCGATCCCACCCTCGGTATTATCAGACTAAGAGGCGCAGATCAAGCCGCGCGCGTATTGGCGCATTGCCAACAGTATCCGAATACGACTGCAGTCAACTTCGTTAAGGTTTCCGCTTAAGATTAATCAAGCCGCCCGCGAGCATCTCTTCCAGTTCGCGTGCATTGAGGTCGTGTTTAGCCTGAAAAGTGCGGTTTTTGGTCTTGTTGAGCACTGGAACCAGTTGACCAGCTTGGATCGTCTTGCGCACGTCGCGGATTTCTAACTCATCGCCTTGCGCGATCTGGTCATAGTCCGCCTCTTTTTCAAAGAGCAGCGGCAGGATCCCAAAATTGATCAGGTTTTTGCGATGGATGCGCGCATAGCCCTTAGCTAATACTGCACGCACTCCCAGAAAGCGCGGCGCAATGGCGGCATGCTCTCGGCTCGAGCCCTGGCCATAATTTTTTCCTCCCACGAGCAGTGAGCCGCTCTTTTGATACTGCATGGCGCGCTCGGCAAAACTCTCATCGATCTGCGAAAGCGTAAAGGCGGAAATAGCTGGAATATTGCTGCGAAAAGGTAGAACTTTGGTGCCTGCGGGCAGGATCTCATCGGTTGAGATGTTATCGCCCATTTTGAGTAGCACTGGCCCGCTGATCTGCTCTTCCAACTGAGGAAAAATGGGCAGCGGTTTGACATTTGGACCCATCTCGAGCTTCGTGCGCGGATCATGTTTTGGGGCAAGGAGAGCTTCAGGATTGAGAATAATCTTCTCGGGTTCTTTAAACTCTGGATAGGGCATCTTCAGTGTGCGCGGATCAGTGATCACACCCGTTAGCGCCGACGCCGCAGCGGTCTCAGGGCTGCAAAGGTAAACGAGATCATCTTTTGTGCCAGATCTACCTGGAAAATTGCGCGGAACGGTTCTCAGGCTAATTTTATGGCTGGCAGGCGCTTGTCCCATGCCGATACAGCCGTTGCAGCCCGGTTGATGGATGCGCGCGCCAGCATGCAGAAAAGCTTGCACATGGCTCATGGCGGTCAAATTCTCGAGGATCTGACATGAAGTCGGGATGATGTCTAGTGAAACGCGTTCATGCACGCGCCGTCCTTTAAGCATTAGAGCTGGAATGGCAAAGTCGCGCAAGCCCGGATTAGCCGAAGAGCCGATCATCGTCTGATAAACCTCTTTACCCGCGACTTGCGAAACAGGCACGACGTTTCCCGGACTGCTGGGACATGCGATCAGCGGCTCGAGTTTAGAGAGGTCGATCTCATCGTGCTCATCATACTGTGCATCGTCATCAGCCACGATCTCCTTCCACTCTTTTTCGCGATTCTGCTGTTTCAAAAATGCACGCGTATTTTGATCAGAAGGAAAAACTGTGGCAGTGGCGCCCATTTCTGCACCCATATTTGCGATCACATGTCGATCCATGGCCGTGAGATTAGCGAGGCCGGGTCCATAATATTCGATGATGCGTCCGACTCCCCCATCCACATCGTGACGCCTCAGCATTTCTAAAACGACATCTTTGGCGCTAACCCAAGGTTGCAGCTTGCCGGTTAGATGCACGCCTAAGATTTTGGGCATGCGCACGTAAAAAGGCTCACCGGCAATCGCCAAAGCCACTTCCAAGCCGCCTGTGCCAATGGCGAGCATGCCCATCGAACCGGCTGCACAGGTATGGCTGTCTGAGCCGAGCAGCGTCTTGCCAGGCATACCGAAATTTTCCATGTGTACAGGATGGCTGACGCCGTTACCTGGCCGGCTAAACCAGATGTTGAACTTTTTGCACGCGCTCTGCAGGAAGATATGATCGTCGGCGTTCTTGAAATCGGTCTGCAGCAAGTTGTGATCGACATATTGCGCCGAGACCTCTGTGCACGCTTTCTCAAGGCCCATCGCATCGAGCTCGAGCATCACCATGGTGCCGGTGGCATCTTGCGTCAACGTCTGATCGATCTTTAAACCGATCTCCTCTCCGATCTTCATCTTGCCGGAAACCAGATGGCTTTCGATCAACTTATGTGCAACACACTTTCCCATATTCTTCTCTCTATAGATTTAGGCTTTTAAAATTTCAATAGAATGTTAAATCTCTGGTGGGCACAATGCCGAGAATAATCCAGAAAGTGGGGAAGCGATGGCCAAGAAGAAAAAAAGCGACGCACATCCGGCAGCGAAGAGTCACAAAAAATCGCCTTGGGCGATATTTATCGCAATTGCTCTCGGCATTATCATCGGTCCTCTCGTGGGCACCGAAAGTGGACTTTTTGGCATTACTTTTTATTCCGCTTTCGATCTCATCGGCACGCTGTTCATCCGAGCTTTGACTCTGATCGTCGTTCCTCTGGTCGCCTCTTCCATTATCAGCGGCATCGCCAGAATCGGCAGCGAAGGCGCCTTTGGCCGGTTAGGGTTGAAGACATTCGGCTTCTATATCTCGACTACTTTTTTGGCTGTTTTGACCGGCGTGCTATTCGTAAATATGATTAGACCGGGCAAGGATGGCGTCTCTGAAGCCATGACAGCCCAGCTGCAAAAGTTTGTTATCAGTTCTGAGCAGCTCACTGGCTCAAAATTGAATACAGCCACCGACCTACTTTTTCAGATTATCCCCTCGAATGTGGTCGATGCCTTTTCCAAAGGGAACATGCTTGGCATTATCTTTTTCTCTCTGCTCTTCGGCTATGCTATGTCGCGCATTACATCTCATGGCGATATTCTGCTCGGCTTCTGGCAAGGTGTATTCCAATCCATGATCCGCATCACGCATGTGATCATGAAATTCTTGCCGCTCGGCGTCTTCTGCCTTATCGCCAAGGTGTTTGCTACGACTGGCCTGGAGTCTCTAAAATCGCTGCTCTGGTTCACGCTTACCGTGCTCCTGGCGCTGGGCTTCTTCGTGTTAGTGATTCTGCCCATCTTGCTAAAACTTGTGGGCAAGGTAAGTCCGATCAATCACTTCCGCGCTATGGCGCCCGCGCTGATAACCGCCTTTTCGACCAGCTCATCTTCAGCCTCGCTGCCGGTAACCTTAGATTGTGTGGAAAAGCGCGCTGGAGTTTCAAACCGGATCTCAAGCCTTGTCATCCCTCTGGGTATCTCGCTTAACTTAGCCGGATCGGCCCTCTATGAGTGCGTGGCCGCCCTTTTCGTGGCCCAAGTGTATGGGATCGAAATCTCACTCATCACCCAATTCATCGTCATCTTCCTGGCCCTGATCACCTCCATGGGGGTAGCCGGCATCCCAGCCGGCAGCATGGTGGCCGTCATTGTCATTCTAAAAGCGCTCGGCCTGCCAGCCGAGTCGATCGGCCTATTCATCGCGGTAGACCGTCTGCTGGATATGTGCCGTACCACCGTGAACGTCTTCAGCGACAGCTGCTGCGCGGTGCTAGTGGCTCGTACCGAGGGCGAAAAGAACATTCTCTAGAAGACCAGCTTCTAGTGGGATAGTTTTATCCTCTTTCTCTTGCGACGAATTGGCGAAATTGAGATATCGCACCCGGCCTGTCAAACCATTTAGCTAAGTCTCTTGGTAAGGAAACGCGCTTTTTTGGCTCTTTCTTTGTGCCTTTAGGCCTGCCAGCGCCTAGTCTTTTCCCACCATGTCCTTTTGTTCTCTTTTCTACATGTGGGGAAAGATTATTATTCAACCTCTGCCTGATGAATTCTCGAAGATAGAGCGGATAGCCCTTTATTACATCTTTACGTGTGTCACCGGCATATTCGACAGGATAAGAACTGTGGCTAAAAACCCAAGCGTTGACATCTTTGTCAAACCAAGGCTTAATTTTTCCAATTTCAGCGATGGCAATTTGGAGGTGTTCTTCTATTTCTTTTTTGGAGGCCATATTCTCTTTCTTCCATTGGCTTATAGGGCATGGACTTCCTATTTTTTTGCTACATTTTTGATTAATCTGGCAATATAATCAAGTTAATTTAATGAAAACCCAAACTAAGCTTTTGAAGCTTGGTAGATGGAATCTCTGTATTGGACAAAAAATTAACGCAGAAGAATTTCTACAGGATGACAGGATGGCAAGGATGAAGAAGGAAAAAGTATCTTCCTCATCCTGTAAATCCTGTCATTTTTTAACTTTCTGTCTCCCAAATTTGTGTCCAGTACGGAGAGATGGAATAGACCGTTTCTTTGCTCAACTCGTTTCGATATTATTGATCCAATGATGAAAGAACTCCTTGGACCAGGTTCGTTGGATGACCTCCTGATCATGGACATAATGGACGATATCTTCTATTGCAGAAGGAACGTCAAGTCGATCGATCCGTTCCTGGGCCATCTTTAGAAATGCTGCGCGATTTAAAACCTCCTTCTGCTGACTTAATTTTGAAAAGAGTTCCAAGTTCAAACGAATCTTTCTTCTGATAAACCAGACCATATCGTACCAATCTCGCCCCTTGATTCGTCCTTTCCATGCTCGAAAAAGAGCCGCGTTCATTTTTGCTGCAAAGAGAGACTCTTCGTTCACACATTTGATCGATATGGGCACCGGTTGAGACAGAAATTTCTGTTCATGGGCAAATTCAATTAGGGGATCTGTATCGATCTCAACTTTAACGCGAATGGTCATATCACGATGGACTCCCTTCAAAAAATCGGAATGGACTCCAATTTTTAAAAGTTCTTGAACTGTTGTCGTCTTCAAGAAAGCCGATTTCACTGCCGTCTGACTCTTTTTGTCTTTTTCTACAAAAGAGACCTCGAACCCAAAGGAGGAGAGTTCGTTCTTAATTGCGTTTCCGAAAGGCTGCCAACTCCAATGGGGATTCGGAGTGAGCAGTGTAAAATCGAGATCTTCTGAAAACCGATCCAGACCGTAGAAAATTCGAAGGGCTGTACCTCCATAAAAAGCGGCATGCTCAAAAAATTTTCCGCGCCACAGTCCTACCAAGGCAATTTCTTGGAGGATTTCGCGAAGTGCTTGCTCATGCTCTTGCACAGAGCTGGAGGTGTATTTTTTTAACATCTCTTTGATGGCATTATTCATGATTTTCACGACATTGTATGAGGTATTGGATTGCGCTGTGAGGACGAGCTTGATAGATCTCTTTTAATAGCGGAAGATTTAAGCTGTAAAAGTCTTCCTCTTCGATGCGCAAATCTTCAAATACCGTTTCTTTAAAGTGTTTTTTCGATGTAAAAGCACCCCTTCGAATGACCAGTAAATCGGCGAGCGCTTTTTCTTTGGTAGCA
The DNA here is from genome assembly GCA_963709365.1 of uncultured Chlamydiales bacterium. Lineage (GTDB taxonomy): Bacteria > Chlamydiota > Chlamydiia > Chlamydiales > Rhabdochlamydiaceae. The sequence continues at coordinate 848,834 of CAVPVU010000002.1, read as the reverse complement.
ATCAAAGCTTGCTGGTTGTCTGAAAATTTAGCCAATGTGACTGCAACGGGAAAAGCATGAATGGAAAGGTGGTCATAAGTAAAAAGGCCGATGGGAGTTTGAAACCTTTTCGATCGCCCTGTTGTGACACTTGTGACTGTCGTCACCTTCTCGGGAATTAAGCGATAATATTGACACGCCCATTCCAAGGAGACGTACGATGGCCCGTAAATCATATTGGCCAACACCTCGGAAGAATATGGTTGTCTGGCAAAATTTTTCCCAAAAATATAGATCCCTTTTTTGACTCGAATTAAGGCTTTTATTTTTAAAAGATGGTTTAATTTCACCCGGGGATTTTTGTAAGCGTTAAGACACTCTATCACAAAGCCGTATTCCAACTCTTCTCCCGGAGCCTTCCCCCGCAAAACCGCAATCCCTGGGTCCATCCCTAACAATCTCTTCATATTTTACCTGTATGTTAGCCTAACACTAACATATTGGCATTTTTCAGCTAAAATAAAAAACTGCAAATGATCTACCGCGCCTCACTTAAGGCAACGAGAGCGAATCCAAGACGCTTATTATAAATGGTTTATAAATTATTAAAAATTTTGTATAATTTTATTAACAGATTAATTATAATTTTAATTACTTTTTAAACTAACGAGGAATAAAACCATGTCATTCTTAGCAAATGTTAGCCAGCCAAGGCTAGTATCAGTGCCAGATATGCCTCACCGGGCTATGGATATGACCACGAAACGCGTCTATTTGAATGAAACCGAAAGCGAGCTCGGCCGGAAGTTTTCGGGCCTATTCGTGGCATCGACCCTCCTGCTGCCATTCGTAGCCGCTGGAAACATGCTCTATCGAGTTTGGAAGATCCTCACGCTCAACTACCATCCGACTTTTGTCCCGTATATCGAACCCGAAGCAATTAACGTGATGGAGCGTTTGAGGCAAACGTTTCCGACTAGTTTAGGCTTAGCACCACCTAGCCAAGAAGGTGTCGATCGCGAAACGGTATTTAAGGAATGGCTTAATGCAGGAAAATTATCCTACATAAACGCGAGTGAGTTAACAGACTTAAAACAGATCCCAGCTGGAATAAAGATCAGAAGTGCAGATACGAAAATTCCTGGCGGTTGCGCTCTAGTCATTGATCGCACGCATTATGGCACAAAAGACGACGATGAAGATGAAGAGATTAGAGCACCTATCATGGTTCCTACAGACCCTAAAGCTGTAACTATGGGTGGCCTATGGGCTGGTATGAAAGCGGATGCTAAGAAATTCCTACTCTCAATTCCTGCCTATATAGCCTTTGTGGTCATCGCGTTTTACGGGTTCTTTAATGCAGAGCACGCTCGAAAGCTGTATGAGCGCCTTGAAAATGCGGTGTATGAGGTACCTATGCTTTCTAAAGCCTTCAACATGGATTCCCTTTCTGTTCAGGAGTGCCTGGCAAGGCAACAATTACTAGAACCGCTGGATTAAAAGAGCTTGTCGAACGCCGCAGGTAGAGGGATTTCGAAGTGCATAGGCTGCTGTGTGGCAGGGTGCACAAAACCCAATCTACAAGCATGCAAGCATAGGCGCGAGGCCGGATTGGTGGCTGCGCCATATTTCTTATCTCCCGCAATGGGATGACCCGCCTCTTTGCAGTGCACGCGGATCTGATTTTTACGACCCGTTTCGAGGCGAAAGCGCATCAGGCTGTGAGTCTTGGTCTCTGCAAGCACCTCATAGTGCGTAATGCTGAGCTTCCCCTGCTTAGCAGACCTCACCACAAAATTTGCGTCCTCTTTTAGGTAGCTCTCCCAGCGGCCCTGTTTTTGAGGCAAAATCCCTTCGACAATTGCATTGTACTCACGATCGATAGAATGGTCAAAAAAGAGCTTTTTAAGGCCATCCCGGGCCTTTTCGCTGTAAGCGAAGACCAGGATACCCGAGGTTTCGCGATCTAGGCGATGCACCGGATAGACCATACGCCCATTTGCACGCCTTTTGAGGATCTCATGCGCGCTGATGGTCATATCATGATCTGTGGCCACGCTTAGCAGCCCCTCGGGCTTATAAACCACCAGCAGATGGGCATCTTCATGCAAGATGCGCATATCGCCCTTGATAAAGACCGCTTTTTGACCTAGGGTCACAATCTGGCCTTTTTGTATGACCTCGCTCCCCTTTTTGACCACCCGGCCGTCTACCAGGATGCGTTCTTTTTCGAGCCATGTGCGTAGGGTATTATTCGAGCTATCGGGGAAGTGCTGCTTTAGCAGCTCCAAAAGAGCTTTTGGTTCTGAAACGTGTATTTCCATAAGGCAAAAATCTTAACATAAAAATGTGATCTGGGAAAGAAGCGCCTAAGTCGCTTATTATCAAACTCATAAGCAGATAACATTTTCGTAGACAGTCTCTTTTGCCTATGTTACTGTGTACACTTTTGGAGGAAAAAACCGATGAAAGGCATGACTACCAGTCGCGAAAAGGCTAGCTATTGCATTGGTCTCGAAACCGGCAAACAGCTGCGTGAACAATTTAAGGAAATGGATTTAGAACTTCTCGTCACGGGCTTTCAGGATGGCTTTAGCCAAGCAGAGCCAAAGCTCTCGCGTGAAGAGACGCAAGCTGTTTTAAACGCGATCCGTCAGCAGGTAGAGGCCCAACAGAAGCAGTATGTGGCCAAACTCTCTCACGACAACAAAGCCAAAAGCGAAGCGTTTCTCGAACAAAACAAGAAGCAAGAGGGCGTAGTCACCCTCTCAAGCGGACTCCAATACAAAGTATTGCAATCTGGCACAGGCGCTACACCCACGCTGCTGGATGTGGTCACAGTCCACTACTGCGGCTACTTCATCAATGGAAAGGAGTTTGAAAGCACCTACCAGCGCGAGAAGCCGCAAACCTTCCCGGTCAATCGCGTCATCCCAGGCTGGGCAGAAGCTCTGCAACAGATGAAAGTAGGCGATAAGTGGCGCATCTTTATCCCCTCTTACTTAGCTTATGGCGAGAATGGCTTTGGTCCCGAGATTGAGCCTAATGTAGCGCTGATCTTCGATATGGAACTGCTAGGGATTAATTAAGAAGAAACGACCTTAAGGACAATAACGACATTAACGACGAAAAAAATTCTTCTTATCGTTAATGTCGTTATTGTCCTTAAGGTCGTTAAATAAGCTTGGGAGCTTCTCGTTTCTTCCAATACTCATCGCCGTAACTGTAACAGAGCTGCTGACCTTTTTGCACCCAGCTGCGCGTCAGCAGGATCACATGCATCAAGTTGCCAGATAAAACCGACACTGGCTCGAGATTAGGTGTGCTGCTGTGATTGATAAAGCGCGTGATGTTGCCTTGGCCTTCAGCGTCGATGATGAATGGGCTTTTCTTCCCCTCACCAATTGAGTAATCAAAACAATAGCTGTTTTTCTTGTCCGCCCAGCGGCGTTTGCGCACCTGGCCGGTATACTCTCCGATAAACGTAAAAGGTGGAAGGTCTGTCTCTGCAAACACGCCGTAACCGATCTTTTCATTGCACCACTTGATGATTAGGTCGGGATGGCTGCCCCTTTCGATATCTTCGGCAAAGAGCGTGCCCAGCCACTTCTGTCTCCTCTCAATTTCACCCTTTCGATCGGCTTTTTGGCAAAGCTTGACCACTTTATCGAAGACTTTGCTCTGCGAAAATGTTAGATTGGGCAGAAATGAGAGGCCGAGAGCGGCTTCGAACTCGCGAAGTGCATAAAGCCTCGTTTCGGATGTATCAGGATGCAAGACCTTAATCAAATTACTCTCTGGCAAAACGACGCCTCCTCTCCTATTCACTGTACTCTCAGTGAACTAGAGTCGCTGTTAAACTTCCACTATCTTCCACATCTCAAAGTTAATCCTGAAGAGAAGATTTTAGAAAAAGGGATAGAGAAGTGGGAAAAAGGTGCGGTGCTGCCCGAACACATTCTAAATGGCATTCTCTGCAAAGACGAGATCTTAAGCGCATTTCTACCACAAGCTTCGGTTCGCTGGTGTAACGATCAGATCGGTTGGGGCCTCTTTGCCGAAGAAGACTTGGACGAAGGTGTCTTTGCAGGCGAATATACCGGCTATGTGCGCAAGAACGATGAGCACCACTGCCTCAACAATTATCTCTACCGCTACCCTGTTCCCGATTCGATCGGCCGAGATTACGTGATCGATGCTACCACGGGCAATCTCATGCGCTTTGTGAACCACAGTTCGAAGCCAAACTTAAAGACGCAATACGCTTTTTTAGATGGTTTTTATCATCTCATCTTCCTCACACTAAGACCAATTAAACAGGGGGAGCAATTCGCTTTTGACTATGGGCAAAATTACTGGTATGTGCGTTCAACTCCTAAGGAGTTGTAGAACAATAGTTTTTTTATGGCTTTTCAGCTATGTATCGCTACCAGTTATGGCATCTGAACGCAGACTCACACCAGCGCTATCTGAGCTTTTGGTGCTCACGGAGACCCCTCAGGCTGAGACTCTCTCCGCTCTGGTCGAGATTACGCAAAAATACTGGTACCAGCCAGGAAAAGAGCGCTGGCAGTTCGATACGCGCTATGACGATAAAAAAGAGCAGGCTTGGCCTCTCTTGTCGCGCTTGGGCTGCATCGACAAAGTCTCTGCACGCAAAATGCACTATGATTATGCCATTTTGCTAGGTGGCTACACCCCGCGCATGCAAGACCGAATTCAACTCCTCATTCAAGAGTGGCAGCGCGGTGTGCGTTTCAAACAGCTCGTGATGCTCACAGGTGAAAGACCACTCGATAGAGACACCGAACCCTCTGTGCTCAACACCGAAACAGAAATGCTTTTGTACCTCTGGGCGCAAGCTGATCTCCCGCATGAACTGCGCCACGCGACTTTGACTGTGATTAATGTGCCAATGAAAAAGACGCGCCCGACCATTATCGATACTATCGTCGACTGGTTAAAGCGCGCGCCGAGCGCGGGCAGCTGCCTTATCGTGGCCAACCAGCCATTTGTCGGTTATTTCGATGTCGTTTTTCGCACCTATCTACCAGATACATTCACCATCGAAACAATTGGCGGTGCCGCCGATGCGTCGCTTCCTCTGTCGGTCTTTCTTGACAATATCGCGCGCTGCCTTTACCAAGAACAACAGTATGCTAATCGAAAATAGTCCCAAGAAGATCTATCTCGTGCGCCACGGAGAGACCGAATGGACCAAAACCGGTCAGCACACAGGCCTTACTGACAAGCCTCTTACCGAGCAGGGCAAACGCGAAGCCGTGGCTTTGAAGAGACACCTCGTGCATATTCCATTTGCCAAAATCTTTTCGAGTCCGCTCAAGCGCGCAAGAGAAACGTGCGAGCTGGCTGGCTTTTCGAAACAGCTCGAAATCGATAATGATCTGGTCGAGTGGAATTACGGAGACTACGAAGGCCTGACGAGCGATGAGATCGCCCAGAAAGAGCCCGACTGGAACCTATTTAATGATGGCGTTCCAAATGGCGAGACTTTTGAGCAAATTGCGGCGCGCGCGGATCGCGTCCTCAAAAGAATTGCCAAGATCGATGGTGACATTGCCATATTCTCTTCCGGCCACTTTTTACGCGTGCTTACCGCGCGCTTTTTAGGCTACTCTGTGGCAGAGGGTCGAAACTTTTTGCTTTTCCCTGCTTCCATTTCAATTTTGAGTTATGATAGAAAGGATCCAACAGTACTATTGTGGAATTTGAACATCTTTTTAAGGTCTTTGGAGTGAACTTATGTCTATCGCTTGGTTGTTTCTGTTGTTAGCGGGATTCTTTGAGATCTGCTTTACAATCGCACTAAAATACAGCCAGGGATTTACCCGATTCATTCCAAGCATGATCACGGTCGTCTTTATCGTGCTCAGCTTCTTTTCTGTCTCTCAGGCCATGAAAACGATTCCGATCGGTACCGCATATGCGGTTTGGGCCGGCATCGGCGCGGCAGGGACAGTTGCCTGCGGCATCATCTTTTTTGGTGACTCTTATCACATCGTGCGCTTACTCTCGATTGTTCTGATTATTATTGGAATCATCGGATTGAAGTTAGCTCACGTAGATTAAGAGTGACTCATGTCCTTTTGGATGTTTTCTTTAGCTCTTGCCCTCGCAGCTTATGCGCTTTATCGCGCTTTTTCTAAGCAGTTCATTAAAGCTATTCTCTTTTTCTTTCTTAGCTTTTCTCTTTTTTCACTCACGCTAGCCTTTCAAGGCTTTATGCGTGTGGCGAATGACGAGCCGCTCGTCAAGGTCGTGATACCAGGAATCTCTCGCGAGTCGGGCTATCTGGTCAGGATCGAGTCGCTCAGCGGCGATCTTTTAGCTGAACACACCCTACATGGAGATCTGGTGGGCATGCGCACCAAGATCGTGCGCGTGAAATCCTTTTTTGCCATTTTAGGGCTCTCAAACTTGTGCAAAATTGAAATGCTGCATAGCGGATATATGAGCATACGCAAAATGCGCAGCCAGCCGCATGAGTATGAGGAGCTATCTCTCACGCATCAGAAAATGCTCTCTCCTCTATTCGAAAAACTGTGGGAAAGGATTTTCTTCGAAAAAGCCAGCTTCTTCTGGATCAAAAGCGCCGTCTTACAATCCACCTATTTTCCCCTCGTAGATAAAAAGGGCCAGCCCTACCAGGGAGCTTTTCTGCTCACTTTGAACGCCGCGGGCGTTTCTTCTCTTGCTCTTTCTGATGAAAACTCTCTAAAATAGACCAACTTTTTGGAGATCAAGACTATGCAAGCCATCAAATCCTTTGGCCACCTGCTCGGTGGCACACTTCTCGTAACAGGCACAAGCCTTGGCGTAGGGATGTTAGCGCTTCCCGTCGCCACAGCCGAAGGGGGATTTTTTCCTGCACTGATGATCTATCTAGTCTGCTGGCTCTTCATGTTAGGCACAGGCCTTTTGATCTTAGAAGCCTGCATCTGGATGCCCAAAGATGCCAATCTGATCACGCTCTCGCACCATCTTCTAGGCAAGACTGGTAAGATTGCCTGCTGGGTCCTCTACCTCTTTCTCTTTTTCTGTTTGATGGTCGCGCACCTGGCCGGTGGCGGAAGTGTGCTTCAGCAGTTCTCAAGCGATGCGCTCTCGCCGTGGAGCAGCATCTTGCTCTACCTGATTGTCTTTTCGCCTGTGGTCTATCTCGGAACGCGCTGGGTGGATCGGTTCAACCTGCTGCTCATGGCTGGCGCCATCGTCACTTTTCTAACCTTTGTGACGGTCTCCTTTTCGCACGTACAAGTGAGTAAGCTTCTCTCCATGGATTGGATCAAGGCTTGGGGCGCACTGCCGATTGTATTTACGGCCTTTGGCTACCAGAGCTTGATTCCGACGCTCATGAGCTACATGAACCGCGAAGTGAAACATGTGCGCCTGGCGATTATCATCGGCACATCTATTCCCTTCCTCATCTATATCATTTGGGAGATGCTAATTTTAGGGATTATTCCTCTGGAAGGAGCTGGCGGCTTGAGAGAAGCCTTGCAGAAAGGCCAAAACGCCGTGCACCCGCTCGGAGCATTTATCCAGAATTCTGCCTTAATTTCCGTAGGACAGGGGTTTGCCTTCTTTGTGCTCACCACCTCTTATATCGGCATCGCTATCGCGTTTGTCGACTTTTTGGCCGATGGCTTCAAAGTCCCCAACCGCGGCTGGCACAAACTGGGCATTTGCGGCATCATCTTCATCATCCCGACCATCATTGCGCTGATCGACCCCTCGATCTTTCTGATGGCGTTGAACTACGCAGGCGGAATCGGCGTGGCACTCTTGCTTGGAGCGCTGCCTATTCTGATGGTTTGGAATGGAAGATATAAGCTCGGACACGACCTGAAACAGCGACAGCTGCCTGGCGGCAAGCCGATTTTAGCGCTCATGCTGGTCTTTATCGCCGCTGAGCTGCTGATTACGTTGCTTTAGCAAAAAATCGCGTTCCGCGACCTTGGCTTGGGCTATAACGCCAAACACCTATCTCGCTTTGCGCAGCGAATAGGCTACCGTTTGGATCGATCTGATCGCGCCATGCAAAGTCTGCTTGCATCTGCTTTGTATTCCCCTGATAAGGGTAGCAGGTTACAACGTGATCATGTACACCATTGTGCACCATGCGTTTATACGTATCGAATGAATCGATAAATTCGAAAGAGAGTCTATGCTCGCCTATAATCTGCTCAAGCCAATTGCTGAGCAATATATCAGAGGTTTGTCCGTCTAAGACAACTTTCACATGCACAGGATAACGAGCAAGCAGATTTCTAAGCAGTTCATGATCCAGCATAAAGAGCGATGCTGGCGAAAGCATCGTGTATTGAACAGGCTGCCCATTTTGTAGAGAGATTGGCTGCGTCATCAAATCTTCGACCATCGCGCGAATGACAGGACGGCGAGACGGCATCGCATGCTCGATTCCGTTGGGACCGATCACAGCCATGAGCTCCTGCGTTTCCACTAAAAGGCCAGCGTTCTTACGTAGCTTTCCTTTCAGAGCGAGCAGGTCTTGGGCCCTCTCAGAAAAGCTAGAATATTCAGCCAGGATGAGATTAGCCCCGCTTGTAGTATTCTGAGCGAAATCTTGCACCGTGTCATAAGTAGAAAATGCGACCCGCGCGTTTCTTTCAGCGGCGAATTTAGAGACGAGTACTTTGAAGGTTGGAAGAAGAGCTGAATTTGGCGCCACAAGTTCGATATTAATATTGGTAAATCCCTGGTTAAGTAGATCTAAAACCCTTGTGAAGGTTTGGAGCAAGCCCTGGTCAGCGACGCTCACCAGACGAAATGGATCTGTCACAAAAAAACGGGCTCTAATCGACTCAAATTGACCAGTAAGCCAACTTCTACTCTCGGCACTGCTCGTATTGTAATTGAGTCCCATCTGCTGGGCGACTTCAGCCAATTCAGTATCTTGTCGTAAAGCATTTTCACACTCAGCCCAAGCGCTTCGCTCAGCAGCTGACATGCCGGTTACAAACGTATAGAACATCTCGATAAGGTAGTAAAAGGCAGATAGGGCCGTTTCCAAAAATCCGTAACCACAAGACTCTTCTGGTTCGATTGGGACAACAGCTTGTCTGACAGTGTTTACCACTTCAACAGGAGGCGCAGAAGGTGTTCTGGTAGAGTTTAACTCAGTTCTAATAGACATATTAATTGTCCTAATAAAATTTTTCGTTAGAGACAATTATAATTTAATTACTATTATCGAAACAATTACTATTTGATAATAGTAATTATTTTAATTAAAGAAATTTTTTACCCTTTAGCCTTCTCAAGGCGATTCATAAGAGCCGTATTAGCTTGAACTTCCTTCTCACAGAGAACCAGAATCTCCTCAACTTCTTGGCGATCAGCCAGGCGTAATGAGGCGTAAAGCGTAGAGGCAGACACCCTAGAAAGAGTCATGCGCTTTCGCGGCATAGCATTCGCGAGATAGTGGTGCAACTCATCCTCGCTTTTGAAGAGGAAAATAGGCGCCTTGGGGGCGTAGTGGCGATATTTCATACCAGGAGAAGGGGTTTGACCCTTGCCAGGCGTGCAAATCTCGATCTCTTTCTGCAGCACTGTTTCGATCTCTTGTTTGGTAATTATCCCCGGACGCATGAGGAGAGGTTTTGCGCCAGAGACCAGGCTAATCACTGTAGACTCGATGCCTAGTTCTGTAGTTCCGCCGTCGACGGCGCCCGCGATCTTGCCAGCGAAATCTTCTAAGACGTGCTCTAAACAGGTCGCGCTCGGCTTTCCAGATAGATTAGCCGAAGGTGCAGCTAGCGGCTCCCCTACCCTTTCGATTAGCGCTCTGGCCAGCGGATGGGCAGGCATACGCACGGCGATCGTGTCCAGTCCCGCCGAAATGAGCGCAGGAACGCCCTCTTTGCGCTTTAAAATCACGGTTAGTGGACCGGGAAAGAAGGCCTCGGCTAGTCGATAGAAATCCGAGGGGATCTCTTCGGCAATCTCTGCGAGCTGCTCAAGCGAGGAGATATGTACGATCAAGGGATTATCGGCCGGCCTATTTTTTGCAGCGAAAATCTTGCGAACCGCCGGCTCACTAAAGATGCGCGCGCCAAGCCCATAGACTGTCTCAGTTGGAAAAGCCACTATCTCATCTGCTTTCAATAGGGCAGCTGCTTGATCGATCTGTTCTGCTGTAAAAACATGCATATTTTAACGAGAGATCACCCAGAAGAAGGTAAAGGCGATAGCGACTTTGGCGCCAACGGCCATCAGGATATGGTTGAAGTGGCGGTCGACAAACTGCTTGATTTGCGCTCCCCAGCGATTCATCATTTCCGCCAGAGCAAAAAAGCGCAGCGCACGGGCAATAATCACGCAAATTGTAAATGAGAAAAAGTTGAGCTGGCAGAAGCCCGCCGATAGCGTAATCAGCTTGAACGGCACAGGCAGAAAACTTCCAATTAAAACAGCCCAATTCTCGTATTCGGTATAGTGGTGCACGATCTTCTCAAAAGAGGCGGCGGAGATAAAATGGCCCACCAGATATGGCCCGACTAGGTCCCAAAGCAGATACCCAACCAGATAGCCGGCAATACCTGTAATGGCCGAGGCTAAGGTAGCCATCAGTGCATAAAGGAAACGGCGTTTTGGGTTTTCCATGCAAAAGAGCATGAGCAGCGCGTCGAGCGGCAAAAATAGCACCATCTCGAGCAGAAAGACCACGCCCAGCCAGAAAGGGGCCATGGGAGAATAGGCCTTTTGTGCGGCCCAATCGTAAACTTTGCGTGCGGGTTTAAACATGATTGAATAGAATTAAAAAATTATGCGATAAATATTACCTTAAAAAACGCGTATTGTCAAGGGTAAAAATTACTGCAAACGCCTAACATTTAAAAACTTGAGGAATATATGTCAAAATCTGTTCTAATTCTCACTGTCTATGCTCTTCTAATCTTGGTCGGCGGCATCATGGGTCACGCTAAAGCTGCGAGCACGGCTTCTCTAGTCATGGGCACTGTATTTGGCGCAGCGCTCTTAGCTTGCTCTTTTGCCTTATATAAGAAAAAACGCGCAAGCGTTTGGATCGCGGTAAGTTTAATCGTGATCTTAGACGCCTTTTTTACCTATCGCTACGCCGCCACTCAGCGCTTTATGCCCGCTGGATTACTGAGCCTTGTCAGTCTGGTAACCCTATTTGCCTTTGTCATGCAGGTCCGCAAACAGAAGCTATTTACTTGATTCACTGTACCGTTTAACGACTTCGTTCCAGTTGATGTTGTCGAAAAAGGCACTAATGTATTTGGCTCGGTCGAGACCATACTGGGTGATATAAGCGTGTTCGAATACGTCCATGACCAGCAACGGATCACCGCCGGCTAAATGCCCTAAATCGTGCTCATTGATCCAGACGTTGAACAAGCGGCCGCTTTGTGCATCGCGATAGAGAATGGCCCAGCCTATCCCGCGCATCAGCCCTGTGGCCACGAACTCCTTTTTCCATTGGTCGAAGGAGCCAAACTCTTTCACGATGGCCTGAAAAAAGGCCGAGGATCGATCCAGGGCGGCTTGTGAGCCGAGATTCTCAAAATAGAGCTCATGTAGCTTCATCCCGTCAAACTCCCAGGTTAGGCGTCGTTTTAAGGCGCCCCATTCATAGACATTCTCTTCACCACTTAAAGCCATGGTTCTTATGGTGTTAAGGAGTAAATTGGTGTTTTTGACATAGCCTTGATAGAGTTGAAAGTGCATACTTAACAGCGCATCGGAAAAGCCAGGCATCCCAAGTAGGTTTGTATAGCTTTTGGCCTGGTACTCGAGCTGCGGACGCACTGCAGGAGTAGCCTTGCTACCTTCTTGCGCAGCGAGGCTGCCGGTAGCTAAAACCAGAGGAATTAAAAAAAATTCTTTACGCATGATTGCTCCAGGGGTGAAAATGGTAAATTTTAAATTTAACGAACTGGCCTATTTTCAGCATGTAAAAAAAATTTTATACTCTGTTAAATTAAAATAATTAGTATGTTGTATAAATAGACAAACTAAATTTATAATATTAACAATAAAAATTACAATTTTATGGCAATATCATCTGTAGCAATTAAACCTCCCGTGATACCAGCAGTCCCTTTTACAGTTTCAGCTGCGGGGGAAGCGGATCCATTTACGCCGATTACTCTCGAAGAGGGTGCGGTTCAAGCCTATGATGGCCCCGGGTGGACCTGGGCGCCCGGCTTCTTAAACATCATCTGGGTCCCGATGGATTTTGTGATGACACTACTGGCCTGGTGTCATGCCAAAGCATCCGGCGATGAAGAGGGCGAATTTGATGCTGGTCTACGACTTGCCGGTATGCCTATTTCCTTGATGGAAGCGTTCTGTTCGGCATTGACCACGCTCTTTCAGTGTGCCTATGTCGTTTCACAGACCGCTTACGAAACGCTTCAACCGATAGCTGCCATTTTGAGCGTTCCTACGCTGGTTTTCGGCCTGGGTTTTTGTCTCATACAAGCGATCTACGAAAGTCTCTCCATTGGGCGCGCGATCGCCTTGATCAATCACACCGAGATCGCCGCTTTGAACGAGCTAAATGAACTACTCCAAATCCGCGATCTTCCACAGCTCCAACAGCGACTTGGGGAGTGGTTGGCAGAAAACCCTGAAATTTCATTGCCTGAAGAAGCCAGAGTGCTGCATAGGCAGCTTACCGCCAGTTTACAAAATCCCCAGTTAGTAGATGAGAAGCTATGGGCCCTAAAGGATCAGTTCGTGCTCCGCAGCTTCGCCCACCTTAAGGCCGAATATCTAGACATCTCTGAAGCTGAAAAAACACGTATGGCCACTCTGATTCAGAGAAATTTCCCAAGGCTTTCGCGTGGAGAGCAACAGCAAGAGTATCTGCTCATGTCACGAGAACTACTCCTCTCGAAACGCTCAAACCTCGAGCGCCGCGTCAGACCCTGGTGTGCGCAAGAGATTGCCAGAAAACTCCCTGATTTGATGGCGAAGTTGAATAATCCAGATCTTTCAGCTGAAGAGCGCAGAGATGCAAGAGTAGAAGCGGAAGCGCTGATGAATAAACTCGACACCCAAAGTCGCAAGAAGTTGGCCATCCACATCGTGGGACTGATCGCTCTTGCCATTTCTGCCGCAGGCTTCCTCTGCACACTGGTCGCCTGCCCAGCGCTGATTCCATTTTTCTTACTCATCGGAGGCGGCCTGGTGAGCACACTTAGCTACATCTACGGAAAAGCTGCGTTGGATCAAGAGGGCTGGGGTATGTCACCAAGGCTGGCATTCGAGGCTACTATGCCTCCTGTGGCTTGGCTCTACTACAAAATGCAGGATTGCTGCAGCGCTGAACCAGCTCAGCCGGCTTGATGCAATTCTAGGCTGCGATTATTCCCTTTTAAGATCAGGATTTGGCCATTTTCAACGGATACGCCCGCACGCTCCTTTTTAAAAAAGGAGATGAGCGTACACATGACAAAACCATGCGTCACCACGAAGACGTTCTCGCCGGCATGCGCACCTGCAATACGCAGGAGCACAGGCAGAACGCGCTCGATGATCTCAGATGGACTTTCAGCATCATCGGGCACTTTAAACTCCAGCCACTCCTCAAAGGCAAGAGCTCCCCTTTTTTGCAAGCGGTCTTTGTGCTGTTCATGGAACTCTTTTTGCGTTAACCCCTCGCAAGCGCCGTAGGCGGCTTCGCGCAAATTCTCCTCTAACCGAAGTGGGCAAGCTTGAAAACCAGCGATTAATTCCGCCGTATGCTGGGCGCGTAGAAGTGGCGAGGAATAGATGGCAGCTGCTCGCAAAGAAGCCAACTTCTGCCCGGCCATCCGCGCCTGCTCTTTGCCCGTCTCATTCAACGGACGGTCGACCCGGCCTTGAATCCGCTTCTCGACATTCCAATCTGTTTCCCCATGCCGTACCAGGTAAAGCGTTGCTTCCATCATTCTCCCCCCTCATTTTTCGCCAACAGACCTCTTGCGTAATTCGCTTTGCCCGAAAAAACCGAAGATTTTTTCTCTGATTTTTTAGAGCCAGCTTGCTGGCTAGTGTCGCATTGATGAGGCGACCCAAATTGGGTCGGTGAGGAGATGCGACAAAAATTAGAGGAAAAAGGGCGGTTTTAGCGGGCAAATGGAATTACGCAAGAAGTCTAACAATAGCCTGAATAATCAGAAAAGCAAAAAAGAGCGGATAGGCTCAAATAGCTGACAGCCAACCACATAAGTAAAATGTTTTATTTTTGACTTTAAAATAGTATTTATATATAATAAATAATAGGAAATTAGAGATTAATCAAAAAAGAGGTATTTTATGTCTGAAGTCAACCCTTCTTCTCCTGGCGTGCCTTCTTGGTATTCCGCATCTCAGCCCAAACGCGTTGTTGGCGCTCAGGGAAGCCCTGATTATGATCCTAAGGAATGGCTAAAAAAACATATCCTGGAGCTCAACGAACTGCTCAAAAAAATCAAAGCAGCGTACGCCGCGGCCAAGGATAAGGCCAAGTTCCAAGAGGATATGCATAAGTCAGTGAAAGATGGTGGAAATGGATATTGTGCTGAAATAAATGATTTGGGCATGAAGTTGCAGGGGGACATGAACGGGCTTGAAGCTGAAAAACCTCGTAGAATCACTGGCGACGATTGCAAGTGGTACAGATCGCACATAAACACATGTGTGAATGCAGTCAACGGCAAGAGCGGCATGGCAGACAAAGATGGTAAATTCGATGAGGCCTTTGAAAAGGCAGACATTAGCCAAACTATGATGCTTCTCGACTTAGACGACAAGATTAAATAAAAAAAATCGAGCAAGCCATGGACTTGCTCGATACCTCGAAAGACTTAGGCTTGAGTAGTGCTCAAGCCTAAGCTTTAATTACTTGCGAGCAGCAGACTTACGTCTAGTTGTTCTGCGGCGACGAGTCGTAGATCTTTTAGCTTTAGATTTAGATTTACGAGCTGTTTTTCTTGCTCTTCGTTTTGCCATGACATTTCTCCTTGTTATCATAGATGAGAGGAGACAGTTGTTTTAGGGCATCACCCTAATAGTTATTTCCTTCTCATATCTTCAATATACAAATTCCAGAATTAAAAATAAAATATTTTTTATTTGATTATATTTTCAGAACCAGAAATTAACTTAAAAAACGATCAAATGAGACAAAGAAAAAGCGAGCAAAGAACATATGAAGAAAAAAATAACAGGATAGACAGGATGGATGAAGTCAAGAAGAGAGAAAAATAACAGGATGGCAGGATAGACAGGATGGATGAAGTCAAGAAGAGAGAAAAATAACAGGATGGCAGGATAGACAGGATGGATGAAGTCAAGAAGAGAGAAAAATAACAGGATGGCAGGATAGACAGGATGGATGAAGTCAAGAAGAGAGAAAAATAACAGGATGGCAGGATAGACAGGATGGATGAAGTCAAGAAGAGAGAAAAATAACAGGATGGCAGGATAGACAGGATGGATGAAGTCAAGAAGAGAGAAAAATAACAGGATGGCAGGATGGACAAGATAGATGAAGACAAAGAAATGGTATTTCTATCCTGATCATCCTGCCATCCTGTTGTTTCTTGCTTCTTAGCTTAATGTTTTTTCTGCGGAGCGTTTGGCTGTTGTTTTGGCCAAGGCTGACCTTTTTGTGGCTGTTGCTGCTGTGGCTGACCTTGCTGCGGCTTTTGATTTGGTTGGTTTGGCTGTTGTGGTGCTTTATTTGGCTTCATATTTCTCCTTATTTGCTTGAGATAGCAGGAATTCTCTTTTTCTTGCCCTCAACCTCACTCTACTTATTCCCCTAAAAATTTAAAGTAAAAAAAGCTTCACAACTTTACCCGCGTCAATTACAAAGACGATATTAAATAAGTTACGGAGCTATCTTGGAAGTAGGAGTCTCAAAACGCAGACGGGTAGTCAGCGTCTTTGTTCTTGCCATGCTCAACGTCTCGATCATGGCCAGCTTAAGGAATTTACCGCTCGTGGCTGAATATGGCCTGAGCATCATCTTCTATTTTTCGATCGTCGCCTTGCTCTTTTTAATTCCCTGCGCACTCGTTTCGGCTGAGCTGGCCACTGGCTGGCCAAAGAACGGCGGTATCTATATTTGGATCCGTGAAGCTCTAGGCGACCGCTGGGGCTTTTTCGGCATCTGGATGCAATGGGTACACAATGTCTCTTGGTATCCTGTAATCCTCTCATTTGTAGCCACCACCTTTGCTTATGTGGTAAGCCCTTCGCTTGCGCAAAATAAGGTCTATGTCCTGGCGGTTATTCTGGGAAGCTTCTGGGGCATGACTCTGCTCAACTATTTAGGGATTCGCACTTCAAGCCTCTTCAGTACGATGGGTGTGATTTTAGGTACGATTGCGCCTGGAGTGCTGATCATCGGTCTAGGCTTGAGCTGGCTAATCGGCGGCAATCCCTCTCACATTCAATTCACAGCCAGCGCTGTGCTTCCGGATCTATCTAGCATAGGCAACTTAGTGTTTTTATCTGGCCTTTTTTTAGCTTTCGTGGGTCTAGAAGTAACGGCTGCGTTTGCAGGAGAAGTTGATAACCCCAGAAAGAACTATCCACGTGCGATCGCTCTTTCTGCCATCATCACGTTCGGACTTTTCATGCTCGGATCTTTGGCGATTGCAATTGTCATCCCAAAGGCAGAGATCAGTCTGGTGGCGGGTCTAATGGATGCTTTCAAGGTCTTTTTCAACGCTTACAAGCTGGGATGGATCCTCCCTGCGATAGGCTTTCTGCTTATCCTAGGTGCCATTGCTGAGGTCAATTCATGGATCGTCGGTCCAGTCAAAGGCTTGCATGCTACTTCAGTTCACGGCAACCTTCCGCCATTTTTGCAAAACCTCAACAAACACGGCACACCGACTCACCTTCTGCTCTTTCAAGCCATCATTGTGACCTTTACGTCTTGCGTGTTTCTGTTTATGCCAACTCTGAGCAGTTCGTATTGGATCTTGAGCGCGATGAGCGTGCAAAGTTACCTGATCATGTACATTCTCATGTTCATCTCGGCTATCCGACTGCGCTACACCAAACCGCATGTGCCTCGCGTGTATGAGGTACCCTACAAAACGCGCGGCATGTGGATCTTTTCGTCGATCGGCATTTTTGCCAGCCTTTTCGCCATCTTTTTAGGCTTTGTGCCTCCCTCGCAGTTACATGTGGGGAGTATCTTCTTTTATGAAGGCTTCTTATCAATAGGCCTGATTATCATGATCATCATTCCCTTGGTGATCTACAAGTTTCGTAAGCCTTCATGGGTTTTGAAATAGACCTCTTGCGTAATACGCAAGAGGTCTAAAAAAAAACCTTCCTGCCGCTTGCGCAACAGGAAGGTGGGAAGCCACTTTTTTCTCAGGCTGAATTGCTCAAAAGCTGCTAATGAGGCACGACCCATGAGCTTGGACCTCTCTGAGAGGCCTTGGTACCTTGAGAACTCCGCCGCAGCTGCTAGAAGGATGGAGAAAACTCTCGACATCAGACATCTAGGCATCTCTGCCTTGGAAAATGGCTTCAAAGCATTGGGGAACATCCCCTATCTTTAGAATAGCATTAAAGGATTTATTTTAAAAGCCCCTAAATCAGCAAAGCGCTAAGCTTTAATTAATTAAAAATTATGACTAGAACGCTTGTTACTCTCCTCCTCTGCATAGCCTTGTCTGGCTGCAGCACCAACCCGGTGACTGGTAAATCGGAGCTTATGCTTCTTTCCGAAGAGCAAGAGGTGCGCATTGGCGTGCAGAACTACCGCTATATGCAGCAAGCCGAGGGCGGAGATTACACTACTGATCCAGAAGTCCAGAAATATGTGGAAGAGGTCGGAAGACGCCTGGCGCGCGTGAGCGACAGACGCCGCCTTCCTTATGAATTTGTGGTTTTAAACAACTCCATCCCAAATGCCTGGTCGCTGCCTGGAGGAAAGATCGCCATCAACCGCGGCTTGCTACAAGAGCTCAACAGCGAAGCTGAGCTCGCCGCTGTGCTTGGCCATGAGATCGTGCATAGCGCGGCGCGTCACACTGCGCAAAGAATGCAAAGAGGTATGCTGCTGGAAACTGGCATGACCGGAGTGGGTGGGCTTCTACAAGGCAATAAGTACGAAGATCTGCTCATGCATGGAGCGGGTCTTGGCGCCGGTATTATCTTCTTTAAGTATAGCCGTGAAGATGAGCGCGAAGCTGACTTCTACGGAATTAAATATATGGTCGCGGCAGGGTACAATCCGCAAGCAGCAGTTGAACTGCAGCGCACGTTTGTGCGCCTCGCGCATGAAAGAGGTCAGCGTGAGGGCTGGTTCGAAGGGCTTTTTGCCTCCCATCCCCCATCCAGCGAGCGCCTCGAGAATAACCGCGCCGCAGTGGCACTCTATCCCTCAGGCGGCGAAATGGGAGTAAAAGAATACGCCAAGGCCATGGCTAAGCTGAAAAAGGACAAGCCGGCCTATGACGATCTCGATAACGGATACATTGCACTCGTTAAAGGAAACTCTAAAGAAGCTCTCAAACTCGCAAACAGCGGCATCAAAATCGAACCCAGAGAGGCGCACCTTTTCAATCTCAAAGGCAAGGCGGAGCTAGCACAAGGACAAGCTGGCGAGGCGTTGAACTCTTTCACACAGGCCATTTCTCTCAACTCCAACTACTTCGACTTCTATCTGCAGAGAGGGCTTTTAGAATACAAGCTGGGCGCGTTAGATGCAGCCAAGCGAGATTTGAGAAAGAGCTTTGAGCTTCTTCCTACGGTGGAGGCTAAGGAAGCTTTGGATAATATGGCTCTGATGCGGTGAAGAAACGACCAAAAGGACACAAACGACAGGAGATTTAAACACCGAGCACACCGAGGGAAGAGAGAGAAAGAGGATTCTTTTTCTCGAATTAACGAAGAACGCAAATACTGCGCGGCAGTAATCACTTTTCTGCTCCCCTCAATATAAACTCTTTACAAGAGACTTTGTGATTCGTAGACTACCGAGATCATAAAAGATTCTCACGGAGAATCACATGCGAAAACTCAAAGCTTTCACATCCTCGGTGCTGCTTCTTACAACCCCATCCATGCTTGCTTATCCCCACAGCACTTTGCCTACACAGGAATTCTATGTTCGGAAGGTCAATCATCAAGAAAAGCCAACAAGCAGAGATTATGCCTTTTCTTACGATGAAATGATGCGTCTTTTGAACGAGATAGAATCGGGCGAGCTGGAAAAAAAATGCACTCCTGCAGAGCTGGAAAAGGTTAAACATTTTATCGCGCTCTTAGCAAAAGAGGGCGCTCTTCCTGACGATTCTGAAGAAAGCTTGTCGTTGGATGGAGATATCGAAGAACTCTTAGACGGCAACGAAAACATTTACGAGAACGCCGTTTCTTTTGTGACACCTGGTGAATATCAATACATGATTGTTCCAGCTCTTCTCAATGGACACGGAGAAGTCGTTCTTTGCAAAAGCTGGTTGAAAGAACGGTGGAAACACGTTAGAAAATTTGCAAAGAAGCATAAAAAGGCGCTCATTATTGGAGCTGCAGTGGTTGTGGCGGCTGCGGTTGTAGTTGTTGCGGTATCAGCTACCGCTGGAGCTGCAGCAGGTGCAGCCGGGGCTGCTGGCGCGGCAGGATCTTCTGATAAGAAATCAGATAAAAAGAGCCAAAAAGATGAATCTTCCTCTCCTTTAGTTCCAGCCGAAGTCCCGCCTACTGCAGCAACTAGCCAGGAAGCTCCAGCTTTAAAGTCAGCTATCGACAATCAGACCGCTTCATTTAAAGAAAATATCGCAAAACAACAGTTCTTCGAATCCACAAATCCAAAAGCAGGAAAGCAAGGAAGAAGCTTTCTCTTTTGTAGAATTCAGCAAGGGTTTTGCCAAAGGCCTGCCCAAAGGTATCTATGCATCCGGTGAAGGAACTCTTCTATTCTTCGTCGATTTTATGAAACACCCTGTCCAGACAACGAGACAAGTTTACGATGCCCTCAATACATTAGCTAGACTTGTCCGCGAAGATGAATGGGGAGTTGTCGCCCAAACACTCTCTCCAGAGATACACGAGTTAGTGACGCAGTGGGACACACTCTCATCGAGTGAAAAAGGAGAAAAAGGATCCTTCGCCTTTGGTAAATGTGGCGCCGATATTTTTACACCGGGAGCTGTAGCGAAAGTCGGAACTGTATGTGTAAAAGGCGTTCAAGAATTTGCTGTTGTAGCAAAAAACCTCAAGATGGCCCAGCAGACTCTTGTTCTTGAAACAGCATCAGGGATAAAAAACACTGCTAAAATTGCAGAAGTCATTGAGATAGGCCAAAGGACTGCGCGCATTGCTGATGAATTAGGGTTTACTGCTCAAGAGATAGGAAAGCTCAAGCAGGCTGGTCAGCTAGAAGCAACCGTAAAAAATACAATAGAGCATTTAAGCCTGCCTGCACAGGAGTCTGCAAAATTATTTGAAAAAGCTGCGGAAAAGTTACTGCCTCATCAAGGCAAATACATGCCCGAATCACAAATCAGAGAGCTTATTCATGAGACTGGCGTTCCAACCTTTTATCGCCCAAAAGGAATTCCTGAAAGCTATCGAGTGAAATTGTCAGATAAGGGAGCAGGCATGAAATATGTACACCCCGCTGATGAAGGAACGTATATAAGAGTAATGCCTGGATCTCCTCATAGCTCAAATCCAAGCCAACAAAAGCCCTATGTAAATCAGAGAATTAATGGACAATCTCTCAATAAAAAAGGTGAGATTGTTTCAAATAAATCTCCTGAAGCGCATATTCCTTTGGAAGAATTTGTGTATAGAGATGGCGTATATTATGAATAATGAATTAAATAAAACTCGAAAACACATATTAGACGGCTTTCTAAACAATCTTGAAGGGATTGCAAGCAAGGAATATCAGCAAAGAGTATGGATTAAGGGACTGGGTCCTGAATGTGATGATTTTGTAGAGGCAGTTTGTGATTTTTTTGATTTGGGAGAATATATCTTCGCTGATCCCCAAGGCTACGGCCTCTCAGACAAACAACTTCGCTTGCTAATCGATTTTCGCGATCGATTCAAAGTCTTTGCAGATAACAATAATTTTCCTGAAAAATTCATCGACACCCCCGAATGGAAAAAGATTACGGAAATGGCAAAAGACGTCTTAAGAGCATTTAATTATCATGACATTGCTTGACCTTGCAGAAATGCAATGAAAAGATCACGCATTTCAAGTCCTTCTGATCAACAAAGCAAAATTCTTAGCCCAAGTCGAAAACAACCTCGATGATTTCATAGCCGTCCTCGGCGCAATTATTACTCCAGCTAGCCTTCTCGAAAGCATTATCCACGAAAACAAATCCCTGGACGAAATACTAAATCAAGATCCACTGAACAGATACGGTGTTCTCGGTGGTTTAATTCCCTGTTGATAGAGATCACGCTTATTAGTAGTCGAAGTCAGCCCAGTCTGTTAGACAATAACGCTTATCTCTATTTAGCGCGTCTAGCTGGGACATCTCTGACTTCGTCAAAGAGAAGTCGAAGATAGCCAAGTTTTCTTTAAGATGAGCTTCCGAGGAGGCTTTGGCTGTGGTTGGTATCCCGTGTTGTATCAGCCAGCGCAAAATGACTTGAGCAGGGCTCTTCTGGTATTTTTTGCCAATTTCCGCAAATACCGGCTCTTTGACCAGCGCGCCTTTTCCAAGCGGTCTATAACTCTGCAGTTGGATCTTATGCCGCTTACAAAACTCCCAGAGCTCTTTTTGGAATAGATAGGGATGAAATTCGACCTGATTGACATGCACGTGAATGTCAGCATCGATCAGATCTTGAAGATGATGCATCGTACAGTTGCACACGCCAAAACTTCGCACCTTGCCCGTGCGAGTCAGATCGCGCATGGCCGATAAGATCTCCACTATGGACACAGATCGATCAGGCCAATGCAAAAGATAGAGATCGATATAATCTACCTGCAGCTCGCTTAGAGCTAGATTGCAGGCCTTTTCAACGCTTTTGGCATAATGCAGCTTGTGTATCTGCTGCAGAGAAAGTTTACTGGTCAAAAAGAGGCGCTCTCTCGCGATTTCGCGCAGCGCGCCAGCGATCGCTTTATGATTTTGATAGGCGTGAGCCGTGTCGACCAACGTATAACCCGCATGGATCGCCCTCTGCACGACTTTTGTGCACTCCTTTCCCTCCAGCAGCCATGTGCCGAGTCCGAAAATCGGCATCTCATATCCTGAAGACAAACGCACCGATGGTATTGCAATAGTCATGTCCTTTCCTGGATATAAATGTCGGTTTTGCCCCAGGGAAATGAAGCGCAGAAACTCTCTTTTAGCGCAAAAAGCTCCTGCGCACAGTAGTCTGACAAGGGATAGCTAACTGTGATAACTTTTGTCCCCGGCTGAAGGCGTACGAACTTTTCGATCAGCTGCACAATGATCTCATCTTCAAGACAGGTTCCATAGAGATAGATGTGCGTCGCATGCGAAAGATTGGCTTCTAAGATATTTTGGCAGTAAAAGCTTACACGAGGCGTGGCTAGCCGGTTTGCTTGTGTGACAAACTCTTCAATCCACTCAACTCCCCTGGCTTGGCAGCTGAAGTGATGAGCAAAAAAGAAGACGCCCCTTCCCCTGCCTGAGCCGAGGTCGATGAGCAGGCTATCTGGTTGAATCTGACTACGCTTTCCGATCTCTTCGAGCACGGAGAGCGGCGTCTCGCCGTAGGCGTAGATATCTTTCGCTCCCTTATGAGTGAGAAACTCCTTACTAATGAGAAATGGATCTCGGCCAGCATAGGCTTTTTTCAATGCCAGGTCTACGCGTTTGAAGTACGGATTTGCGTAATAGCGCGCGCGAACAGTACGCTCTTCCCTTCTGGTTTTCAGTTTCACGGCTAGCGCAAGCAGTGGCAAAAAAAGACGCTCACCAATTGATCGCATGGCCTGGTTCTATGGCTAGAAAGTTGGAAGGATCGACATTTTGTGCATTGAGTGCTCGCCAAAGATCATAGGGCGGCTGATGTGCCGGTTCATCAGAAAGTGAGGGAAATGTCTTCCAGTGCATGCCTAGGCTGAAGCGCGAGCTCACATCGCAATGGATACGCACTGCATCCTGAGGATCGACATGCACTGGAGCCATAAATTTATACGGAAGATAACTTCCGATCGGAATTAAGCTGAGATCGATTTTAGGAAAGCGCTGACCAATCGTTTTAAAGTCGTGCGCATTATATCCAGTGTCGCCTGCAAAATAGAGCTTTTTGGGCATCCCATCTTGCGGTTCAAATTCGACTACCCATCCCGCCCAAAGCGTCGTGTTTAGATCGCGGCCAGTGCGTCCAGAAAAGTGTTGGGCAGGCACGGCCGTGGCCTTCAATTTAACTCTCGTAAAATCAAGCTCTGCTTCGTCCCACCAGCCGCATTCAAACACAGAAGAGATTCTCTGGCGCTCAAACCAGCGCCTTACACCAGTTGGCACAAACCATTTAATTTTGGGGAAACGCCGATTCAAGGCATGCACGGTGGCTTTATCCAAATGGTCATAATGGTCATGGCTGATCAGCACAATATCGATCTTGGGTAGATCTTCGAGCTTCATTGCAGGATGATGCTCGCGCTTTGGACCCGCAAATTTAACTGGCGAGCAGCGTGTGCTCCAAATGGGATCTGTGAGGATATGCAGTCCAGCCGCTTTGATTAGAAATGTCGAGTGGTTGATCCAAACCGCCGAGGGATGCGCTTCATCGAAAGTACGATTCGGAATCGGAAAAGAGAAATCCAGCGGTGCCACCATCTCAGGCTTTTGCGAGCCATACCGACCTGTCTTCCATCGAAGCACATCGATAAGCGTGCGTTTCTCTTGGTTATGGGGATTAACGAATTTTTTTCTCATTTTGATCATAGAGTCATGGTAAGTGGTAAAGAGTTAATCAACTCTTCTTCTCCATAAAATTGTATCGGGCCGGGAAAGCGGTAAAGATCTTCAGTAGCCCAGCGCTCTCTTGCTTTTTCAAAGTGTTTATAGGCGCTGCCTTTCAGATCTACCAGAGCTTTTTGAATCACAGGTTTCATCTTCTCTCCCCTCTTCTCCAAATGCATCAGCATGGTCAAAGGTACGCCGGCGATTTGCCAATCTTCGGTCGGAGAGGTTAAATTCTGCACAGCTACCATATAGCCCGTTTTGCCTCTGGAAAGCAGAAGTGCTGCGACAAAGCCCAGCGCATAGCAGTAGGTCGCATCAAAGTTGGATGGGAAGCCGGCTCTACCTTCGTAGCCAAAGAAGTGTTGAATAGGCGCAAATTTGCCTTTGTAACTCCCCTGCTTTTGTCTCTCGGCCAGCTCTTTTTTCACGAGCTGAATCAGCAAGAGTTCGGTTTCGATAAGCGAAACCTGCACATTGCCGTGTGGATCGCGCTCCAAAAGTAGCTGACTCTGGATGCGCTCGGGCAAGCTTAAGAAACACGCTTTGGATGTGGGTGTGAGTTTTTGGGCCACTGCATCGGGTGAAGCTGACGCTGATACTTGGGTATTGAGCTCGGCGATGAGCGCCTTCATATCGGGCAGAAATTCGATCAATCCTTCCGGAATGAGAAAGACCCCGTAGTTTTTGCCCAGCTCAGCGCGTTTGCAAATAAGATCGGCTATCTCGGCGACAACTTGGCGCAGCGTCTGTTTTTTAGCGGCACACTCCTCACCAATCAGCGTAAAATTGGGCTGGACGATGAGCGCGCACTCAAGCGCGATATGCGAAGCGGTGCGGCCCATCAATTTTACAAAATGCGTATACTTTCTCGCCGAGAGCGCATCGCGCGCAATGTTGCCAATTACTTCGGCGTAAATTTTCGAAGCTGTGTCAAAACCAAAAGAGATCTCGACATAGTCGTTTTTTAGATCGCCATCGATCGTTTTGGGAACACCCACTACCTTTGTCTCGCAGCCATGATGCAGAAAATATTCAGCTAGCACGGCGGCATTGGTATTGGAATCGTCGCCGCCTATGATCACTAGACCATCGAGTTTGAGCTTTTGCACGACGGCTAAAGCTGAGCTGAGCTGCTCATCGGTCTCAATCTTGATACGCCCGGATCCAATTAGATCAAATCCGCCCTGGTTGCGATAAGGAGCAATGGTCTCGGCTGTGAGCTCTTTCTGCTTACCTTCGATAACTCCACTCGGACCATGCAAAAAACCGAAGAGTTGACTATTTGGATGAAGACTTTTCAGGGCATCGAAAAGGCCGGAGATCACATTGTGTCCGCCGGGGGCTTGCCCACCGGAAAAGACTACACCAACTCTCAGAGCTTTGGCCGCAGCTTTTTCTTTGCCTTTTTGCGCTTGTAAGATTGGCTGACCGTAGGTTTTTGCAAAGCGCTCTTTGAGAGCCGCGCTATCCTTTGCAGGAACAGGCGCTGCCTTTTCGAGAAAGGTGAGCTCAGGGAGATTTTTGAGTAGAGCAGGCAGTGGAGGGTGCCACTCTCTGCGTACACGTTCTAACGGTGTCAGAGACTGTTGTCGAATTAACAAGCTGGAAGGTTTACTGACACAGAAGCGGCCAGTCCTCCTTCCGAGGTCTCTTTATAAATGCTCTTCATGTCATTGCCGATATTGCGCATGGCCACAATCGCTTCATCCAGCGAGACGCGATGGTTACCATCGCCGTGCAGCGCCAGTCTCGAGGCGTTGATCGCCTTAATCGCACCCATAGTGTTGCGCTCGATACATGGCACCTGGACTAAGCCAGCCACGGGATCACAAGTCAGTCCAAGATTGTGTTCGATGCCGATCTCAGCGGCATTCTCGATCTGCGCATTTGTTCCGCCAAGCGCTGCGGCAAGTCCTGCAGCCGCCATAGAACAAGCCACGCCCACTTCGCCTTGACATCCCATTTCGGCGCCTGAAAGAGAAGCTCCCTCTTTAAAAAGGATACCGATGGCAGTGGCGGTTAGGAAAAAGCGCTTGATCCCCTCTTCCGTTGGCTGCGGTGTGAAGTTCTGGTAGTAGTGTAGCACAGAGGGAATGATGCCAGAAGCTCCATTCGTCGGCGCAGTCACCACTTTGCCGCCCGCTGCATTCTCTTCATTGACTGCCAGCGCATATAGACTCACCCAATCGAAGATTTCGGAAGGATCGTTGATTAGATCGGCGCCATTCTGGGAAAGTTTGCGATAGAGTTGTGGCGCGCGGCGTCTGACTTCGAGCCCACCAGGTAGAATGCCTTCCTGCATGCAGCCGCGTTTTACACACTCTTGCATCACATCCCAAATCTTAAAGATGCCTGCTTCGATTTCAGATTCATTGCGCCAGCACTTCTCATTTTCCAGTACAAGCTCATAGATCATCTTGTCTGTCTGCACAGAGTGTTCCTGCAGCTCTGCGTAAGTTCTGAAGGGATAAGGAATAGATAGCTCATCTGGTGATGATCCAGCATCTTCGCTACGAAAGGCCTGTTCATGTGTGATCACAAACCCACCGCCCGTAGAATAGTAGATGGTCGAGGCGATCTCTTCACCTGCGATATCTTTAGCCACAAAACGCATAGCGTTGGGATGGAAGGGCAGACTTTTGCCTTTATGGAAGATGAGGTGGTGTTCCATGTTAAATGGAATACGCGTTTTACCGAGCACACGCAAGAGACCGGTCTTTTCAATTCGTCCAATGATTCCTGGGATCTCGTTGGGATCGGTGTCTTCGGGTAGATATCCTTCAAGACCGAGTATGGTAGCGATGTCCGTAGCATGGCCTTTGCCGGTCATGGCCAGCGAACCGAATAGCTCTGCTGTAATAGATCCAAGCTCTTCTAAATCAGCGAGTTGCAGCGCAAACTGCCTGGCGGCGCGCATGGGGCCTACTGTATGCGAACTGGAGGGACCGACGCCAATTGAAAAAAGCTGAAAAAGACTGACCGGGGTAACAACGCTAATAGCCATCTAAACCTCAATATTTTAGGTCGCAATTCTGCGCTCTTACCTTAGGTTTTAATGGTTTATAAATTTCCCTGCAACCTTAAAGGTGGGCGGAATTCCAAGAAAGTGTTAAAATAAATTTAACCGCGGAGCGAAGATGGTCAATAGAATTCCAGGCGAAGGTGGGTATATCGGCGGCCCACAAGGTTTCGATAGGGGCTTCGATAGAATTCCCCCAAAGGCTTTGACCCAGGCCAAGGAGCGCGCTGAGGACGTGGAAACGCGTGTCGAGAAGGTGGCTGGGCTGCTCGATGAGGAGGCCCACGCAGCGCCGAATACCAATATCCGCCCCGAGCTTGACGAGCACCTGCGCGCAATTGGCGATCATATCGACGCATTGAAAAAAATTCTGCCCGCCAACAGCCCGGTTTTAGACCATCTCGATACTGAGTTCCAATTTCTAAGTTCGCATCGCGACACCTTTACCTCCGATCAAGTCACCGAGTTTGGGCTGATCGCCGGAAGACTAACCGATGAATTAAACATGTGAGAGGAAATTTTATGCCCATAGATCGCATCCCACCACCGCCCGCAAGCGGAATTTCCGGTAGCCAAGGACCCTCAAATGTGCCCCCTGAGGCCATCGAGGCCGCAAAAGAAATAGCCGATCGACTCGTTGAGTTGTCCCGGTTGTATGCTGACCTCGACGCCGCCACCACAGGTAAGGAAAGGCTTGCTATTCTTACTGAAATCCAAAATAAGTTTAGCGCAATAGGGCCGAAAATGGATGATCTTATAAAAATGCGCGCAGACCTGCCCAAAAATGCGCAGGCGACTTTGGAGCGTCTAGAAACAAAACTTAAGCACATTGCAGAATCAGGGGAAGGCTCACCAGCCATTATCCATGATTGTGCAATGGAGGCAGCCCGTCTATACAGAGAGCTCGGCCAGGCCTAGAAATTAACAAACATGCAAGGAGAATCATCATGCCCATAGATCGCATCCCACCACCGCCCGCAAGCGGAGTTTACGGTAGCCAAGGACCCGGAAATGTGCCCCCTGAAGCCATCGAGGCCGCAAAAGAAATAGCCGCAAGACTTACTCAGCTAAGCGACTTATTTGCCGAGTATGCAAGAACAGGTGACGCGAAAGTTTTGGCAAAAATCAATCAGCAATTAGCTGCCATTGACGCTAAATTGAACGACCTTCATTCAATGGAAAAACAACTTCCTCCTGATGCTGTCGCCTCTCTAGGTAGAGCACACGATCAGATTAAGCAAATTATTGACAGACTTGAACAGATCACACCGGGAGCAGTCACGCGCGCAGCAGTTGAAATAGGCATGCTAATCGCGCAGCTCGAGCGCGGCTAAGCAAAAATAATTTTAAGGAAGGCGCCGTGGACAAAAATTTTGTGGACGATATGGACTAAATGGACGAAGTGGACAGCGCCAAGAGAGAGTCTATTCTCTTAGGGCGGTCCACAAAGTCCACCTTAGTCCACATCGTCCACAAATCCTCTGTCCACTAAGCCCTCTTTCTTGCATTTTATCCCTTCGAGATCTATCATTTTAATTTATGCAAACAAAATATATTTTTATGACTGGCGGGGTGGTCTCTTCCTTGGGAAAGGGCCTGACCGCCGCCTCTATCGCCATGCTTTTGGAGAGCCGCGGCCTGAAAGTCGCCATGCTCAAGCTCGACCCCTATCTGAATGTCGATCCTGGCACGATGAACCCCTTCCAGCACGGCGAAGTCTACGTCACCGATGACGGCGCAGAGACCGATCTCGATCTGGGCCATTACTACCGCTTTACCAACGCCACGCTATCGCGCGCCTCGAATGCCACCTCGGGTCAGATCTACGAGGCTGTGATCAAACGCGAACGGCGCGGCGACTATCTCGGCAAAACTGTCCAAGTCATCCCTCATGTCACCGATGAGATCAAACAACGCATCTTAGACTGCGCTACACATCAGCATGATCGAACCGATGTCGTCATCGTCGAGATCGGCGGAACTGTGGGCGATATCGAATCGCTTCCCTTCTTAGAAGCGATCCGCCAATTTCGCCATGAAAGACCAAAAGATTGCCTCAATATCCACCTCACCTATGTCCCCTATCTAAAAGCCGCCGGCGAAGTGAAAACCAAACCGACGCAACACTCGGTACAGATTTTGCGCGAGATCGGCATCATTCCCGATATCATCCTCTGCCGCTGTGAAGAGAGCCTCTCGGAAGAGATCAAAGACAAAATCAGCCTCTTTTGCAGCGTGCCCAAAGAAGGCGTGATCGATGAAGCCGATGTCACATTTAGCATTTATGAAGTGCCGATCAGTCTGAACAAACAAGGACTCGATGAGCAAGATCTGTCAAATGCTCGGCCTCCACCGAACAAAGCCGAATCTCTCCAAGTGGGAAGAGATGCTGCAGCGATGCATCATCCCAAAGGCAAAGTCGTCATCGGCATCGTCGGCAAATATCTACAGCATCAAGATGCCTATAAATCGGTCTTTGAAGCGCTGCACCACGCAGCCATCGCCAATCAAGTCGATCTCGAGATCCGCCGCTTTGAATCGGATAAAATCTTGAACGACGGCGATGTCGAAAAGACCATCGGCGGCTGCGACGGCTATTTGGTTCCCGGCGGATTCGGCGAGCGAGGCTGGATGGGCAAGATCATGACAGCCAAATATTGCCGCGAAAATAAAATCCCTTTCTTCGGCCTCTGCCTCGGCATGCAAGTGATGTGCGTCGAATTTGCACGCCATGTGCTGGGCTATAAAGATGCCAACTCAACCGAAATCGATCCCAACACCCCATCCTGTGATCTCGCTGCTCAGCGAACAGAAAGGCGTCGAGAACATGGCGGCACGATGCGGCTGGGCGCTTACAACTGCACGATCAAAACCGGGTTCCAAAGCCGAAAAAGCCTATGGCAGACGCTCGATCTCTGAAAGCCATCGCCACCGATGGGAGTTCAATAACGTCTTTAAAGACGAGTGCGAAAAGCAGGGATTAGTTCTCTCGGGCGTACTCGAAAATAGCCGCCTCTGCGAAATCGCCGAAGTCAAAACCATCCTTGGATGGTCGGCGTGCAGTTCCATCCTGAATTTAAATCTAAGCCCACCGATCCGCATCCGCTCTTCCGCGATTTCGTCAAGGCCATGATCCAAAATCAAAAGGGTAAGTAGTTTTGGCGCGCATTGCTGCACTAGATTTCGGCATGGCACGCATCGGACTTGCAGTTTCAGATGAAAGACTGATGATTGCGCTTCCGCGCGAGTTTATCTCTACGAAAAAAACATTTGAAGAGACAGCCCTTCACGTTTGCAGTGAACTACAAAAACTTGGGCCTTTAGAATCGATCCTCATCGGACTTCCCCTCTTCTTAAATGGCAAGGAGAGCCCCATGTCGGCACAAGTGCGGCGCTTTGCCGAGCTCTTGGGACAATACACCAGTGTGCCGATCATTTTGTGCGACGAGAGACTCACCTCAGCCATGGGCGAGCGCATGCTCAAAGAGGCCGAGCTCAATCATAAACAGCGCAAAAAAGTGATCGACGGAATTTCTGCAGCGATTCTGCTGCAAAACTATCTAGAAAGAAGACAAACGACTCGAATAGACCCGGTCTGCCATCCAGACTGGCTCAGCTCTAAAAACGCGTCTCGCATCTTCCATCCAGACTGGCTCAGCTCTTAAAAGGTCTCTTATCACTTCGAAAGAAGCACGCTCTTTGCGTCCTTCAAGAGTGTCTGGGCAAGCTGCAATTACTTTGTCTGCTATTGGGAGCATTGGGCTTATGAAACGTCTATAATTTCCTTCCTGCATACGCGCCACCTGCACCATCAGCATTCTTCGACCATGCTCCACACGTGCTTGCTGCCTTGCTTGTGCAAGAGGAATGGCCACATAAATGTTAAATAAAGGGATAGCGAGTTTAAGGCACGTAGCCACATCCTTTTGATTAACGACGTAATCAACCCATGATGGGTAGGATGCAATTTCTGCGTAGCAAGAGGGACAGCATTTTTCTAAGATTGCCAAAACGACTTTGGCAATCAAATCGATGATATTCGTAACGGTGCTCACAAACGGAACATAATCCGCGTATTGATCACACGTTATAGCTATGGTTGAAATTGAACAATTTGTCATGGCATCTATTTTACCTCTTAATTTCCAATAAATTCATCTTTATTATCCTGCCTATCCTGACCATCTTGTTATTTTTATTATGCAGCGGGAAGGGCTACTAGTCTATCCAAGCGAATACTCTGTCCAAGATCGAAATCTTGTTCCCAAGATCGAAACGTTGTTCGCGTCCTTCAGGAGTGTCTGGACATGCGATGCGTAACGCCTCAAGATGCCTTCTGTATGCTTCGAATGAGATTCCAAGCCTCCTAACATGCGCACGCATTTGCGCAACGTTCTTCGATCATTCTCTTCTTGTAATCTCACTTGAGCAAGAGAAATGGCCGCATAGATATTGTATAGAGGAATAGCGAGTTCAAGACACGTAACGACGTCTTTTTGATTAACGATGTAGTCAACCCATGGATTGGATTTGATCTCTGCGTAGCAAGGGGGACAGCATTCCTCTAAGATTGCCAAAACGACTTTGGCAATCAGATCGATGATATTCGTAACGGTGCTCGCAAACGGAACATAATCCGCGTATTGATCACACGTTACAGCTAGGGTTGAAATTGAACAATTTGTCATGGCATCTATTTTACCTCTTTTCTCCTATAAAATCAATCACACATAAACCCTTGGTAGTTAAAAGGATAAAACCAAGATTAAACACCGAGAGCACCGAGGCACACCGAGAAAAAGAAAGAAAAGCATTTTCCCTCTCTTTTCTTCTCAGTGTATCTCGGTGCTCTCGGTGTTTTAACTTCCTGGTTTGATTTCCGGCTTGTCGTTTTGGCCCTTTTCTTCTGCCATCTAATGTGTTAAGCTGCAAAAATATGACACAAAATTCTGTGCATCCGCTCGAAGAGCCGGGCGTTTCAAATCGCTTCGTCGATCCGTGCATTGTGGTGATTTTTGGCGCCACGGGCGATCTCACCGCACGCAAGCTGATGCCTGCGCTTTACAACCTGGTGCGCGAGGGACAGCTCTCGCCGCAATTTGCGTGTGTGGGATTTGCGCGCAGAAAAAAAAGCCACGATGAATTTCGCGAAGAGATGCGCACGGCAATCAGTAGCTTTTCGCGTGTCAAACCGATCGATGAATCGGTTTGGGGAAGTTTCAAAGAGCGCATTTTTTATCATATTTCCGAGTTTCACGAGGACGAGGGATATGAGCGTCTGAAGACTTTTTTAAACGAGCTCGACTCACGCTTTGGCACGAAAGCCAACCGCGTCTTCTACCTCTCTACGCAGCCGAGTTTTTTTACCACCATCGCCGATAAACTGCATAAAGCTGGGCTGATCTACGATGCAGAAACTGTCACAGACAAATGGTCGCGCATCATCATCGAAAAACCGTTTGGCCACGATTTAAACTCGGCCATTGCACTGCAGAAAGAGCTCATGCGGTTCATGAGCGAAAAACAGGTCTTCCGCATCGACCATTATCTCGGCAAAGAGACGGTTCAGAACATCTTGGTATTCCGCTTTGCTAACTCGCTTTTCGAATCTTTGTGGAACAACCGTTACATCGACCATGTGCAGATCACTGTGGCTGAAGACATCGGCATCGGCACGCGCGGCGCATTTTGGGAAGAGGCAGGCCTATTGCGCGACATCGTGCAAAATCACGTGGTCCAACTCCTTTGCCTCGTCGCCATGGAGCCGCCGGTGAGTTTGGATGAAGATGCCATCCACGATGAAAAGGTTAAAGTTCTGGAGGCCGTGCGGCCCATCTCTCAAGACTCCGCGGTGCGCGGTCAGTACGCCCCGGGCTTTGTGAATGGCGATGAGGTGATCGGCTATCGTCAAGAGAAGAATGTCAATCCCAACTCTAACGTAGAGACCTACGCCGCGCTCAGGCTCTTTATCGACAATTGGCGCTGGTCTGACGTGCCTTTTTATTTGCGCGCGGGAAAGCGGCTGCCTAAACGAGGCACTGAGATCGCCATCACGTTTAAACATCCGCCAGGCGTGCTCTTTCAGCAACCTGACAAGCCTAACGAACCGAATGTGCTG
The DNA here is from genome assembly GCA_963709365.1 of uncultured Chlamydiales bacterium. GTDB lineage: Bacteria > Chlamydiota > Chlamydiia > Chlamydiales > Rhabdochlamydiaceae. Next base: position 815,797 of record CAVPVU010000002.1, on the reverse strand, counting down.
GTCATTCGCATTCAGCCCAACGAGGGCACTTCGCTCAAAATCAACTGTAAAGTTCCCGGCCCGAAAGGTCTGATCCAACCTGTGAAAATGGATTTTCTCTACGGCTCATACTTCGGGATAGAGCCGCCAGAAGCTTATGAAAGACTGATCTGCGACTGCATCTTGGGCGATCGCACGCTGTTTGCGCGCCAAGACGAGGTTATACATTCGTGGAGATTGCTCACACCAATCCTGGAAACGTGGGCCAAGACAAAACCGGAAGACTTTCCAAACTACAAGTCGGGAAGTTGGGGGCCTCTTGCATCCGATAAATTGTTAGCCAAAGATGGCCGCAAGTGGAGGCTACTTTAAATGAGCTCGCAGCTTGTTAAACCATCGAATATCCAATCGGCGCTCAAGGGCATTTGGGACAAGCTCAAAGGCACCAACACGATGCGCGCCAGTCTCTTCAACCTCATCTTCTACACCGAAGTAGGCCCGCGCGCAGATTATATCCGCACAATTGCAAGCAAAGTTGTCGAAAAGTTCCCCTCCCGCGTGATCCTGGTTTTAGCCGATCCCAAAGCAAACAAAGATGAACTCGTGACCAAGGTCTCGGTGCTCACCACAGTTACCGGCGAAACTGAGGTCGCCTGTGACATGATCGAAATTGACGTATCAGGTTCAATGCGCACGCGTGTGCCCTTCATCATTCTCCCTCAGATCTTGTCCGATCTACCCATCTACTTTATTTGGGGAGAGGACCCAACCGGCGAGGATCCGATCTTCGTCGAGCTGCGCAAATATGCCACGCGTCTGATCTTTGACTCCGAAACTGCGCCATCACTGCCCGCTTTTGCCAAAGCTCAGCTATTCGAGCACAACTTGGCGCATAGTGAAATTTCTGACCTCAATTGGGCGCGGATCGAGAGTTGGCGCGATGTGCTCACAAGCACCTTTTTCTCTGTCGATAAACTCGCACAACTGAAAAACGCCACTGAGATCAAAATTTCTTATAATGCGGCTTCAACCACATTTTTCTGCCACACCAACATCCAAGCTCTCTATCTCCCAACTTGGCTAGCCACACAGCTCGGCTGGAAAATGAAAAGCATAAAAAAAGATAAAGAGAGTTTAAACATCCTCTATGAAAGAGATGGTAGCCAGGTATCTGCTACGCTGATTCCCATCAAAGAGCCAAAACTTGCGCCTGGAATGATCTTTTCAGTCGACCTATCTATCTCGAGCGACTACAGCTATAACTTCACCCGTCATGTCGATGAGCAGCATAAAATTACAGCCTCTTCTTCAACACATGATTTTTGCGAGATGCCCGCGCATTTTCTCTTCCCCAAAGGTGAAAAAGGTCAGTCTCTCGTCAAAGAGATCTGCCAAAGAGGCACGAGTTCTCACTATTTAAAAGTACTTGAGCAGATCGCTCAAATGGACGAGAAGCTCTTATGTTAGATAAGTGGGACGAAAGGCGCCAGTTGGTCGTACCCGGCGATTTCGCCATGACCCTGGCCTTCTCGGTCAATCACTGGTTGACTGTTGCACAGGCGAGCATCAAAGATCACGGCTATTTTGCCGTGGCCCTTTCGGGCGGTTCCACGCCTAAAGCCATCTACGAGAGTCTAGCGATGCCGCACAACGCCGAGCGCATCGATTGGTCGAAAGTCTTTCTCTTTTGGAGTGACGAGCGCGCTGTGCCGCCAGATCACGCCGATAGCAACTACCGCATGGCCTTAGAAGCCGGATTTAGCCAGCTGCCAGTTCCATCCACACAAATCTTCCGCATGCAGGCTGAAAAAGAGATCCAAGCAAACGCGCAAAAATACGAAGAGATTCTCAAAAGAGTCCTAAAAGGACGCCCTCTCGACCTAATCATGCTTGGCATGGGCGATGATGGCCATACCGCCTCGCTTTTTCCGCACACAGCTGGATTAAAAGTTAAAGACCGCCTGGTCATCGCCAATGAGGTTCCGCAGAAAAAGACCTGGCGCATGAGCATGACCTTCACATGCATCAATAGCGCGGCCAATACGGCCATCTATGTTTTGGGCGCTTCCAAAAAGCAGATGCTGGCTGAGATCTTTCTCTCAAAAGAAGATGTCGAGAAGCTCCCCTCTCAAGGTGTAGGTACGAAGGAGCATCCAGCACTCTGGATTGCCGATGAAGCCGCCGCTATGCTGCTTCTTCAAGAGCGTCCTGGTTTAGCTAAAGAATAGAGTGTGGCGGCAGTTAGAATACTCACAATCACGACTAACGATCCCCAGACAGGCACCCTGAAGTAGGGCGAGAGCAGCATCTCTGCTCCTACGAAGAGCAGAATAGCTGAGAGGCCGACCTTGAGAGTGTGAAAGCGGTGCATGAACTCTTCGAGCACGAAATGGATGGCACGTAGTCCCAAGATAGCAAATACGTTTGAAGTGTAGACGATAAATGGATCGGTGGTGATGGCAAAGATAGCAGGAATCGAATCGATGGCGAAGATGATGTCTGTAACTTCAACCACTAGCAGAGCTAAAAAGAGTGGCGTCATATAGACTATTCCTGCCTGTCTAACAAAAAAATTGCCATTGTGCAGCTCTTTGCTGATTGGAAAGAGCTTGCCCACCCAGCGGATGATAAAATTTTTCTCCGGATGTATCTCTTTATCTTTTTGCACAAACATGCGGATAGCCGTAACGCAGAGTAGCGCACCAAAAAGATAGGTCATCCAGCTAAACAGCTGAAGCAGTGCAATTCCCCCTAAAATAAACGCAATGCGCATCACCAGTGCGCCAAAGATACCGAAATAGAGCACCTTGTGCTGATAGCCTCTGGGGATATTGAACGATGAGAAGATGATCAAGAAGACAAAGAGGTTGTCCACACTCAGCGATTTTTCAACCAGATAGCCCGTGAAAAATTGCAAGGCCGCCTCTTTTCCTTGATCAAAATAGATAAAGAGGTTGAAAAGAAGCGCCAGGGAGATCCAAAACCCACACCAGAGCAAGCTTTCGCGCATCTTGATTACTCGCTTTCGCGATCTCCAAGCATAGAGATCTAAAATGATGAGAGCGATGATGAGGATGTGGAAGCCAATCCAAAAAATTGGTTTGTTCATTAAAAATTTATTTCTCAATTTATGCTCTTTATGTCGTTTTAAGACCTTTCTTGCTATAATTTTTCGCTATGTTAGTGCTTGGGATTGAAACGACATGTGATGAGACCTCGTGTGCGCTGGTCGAAGATGGCCAGAGGATCATCGCGCATAAAATTTACTCGCAATGCGAGCTGCATCGCCCCTTCAAAGGGGTTTTTCCGGAGCTGGCCTCGCGCAGACACTTAGATGTGCTCATTCCCCTTCTGGATGAAACGCTTAAAGAAGCAGCTGTTTTGCCACAAACGATCGATCTCATCGCCGTGGCCAGAGGTCCTGGGCTGATCGGCGCGCTGCTGATCGGGTTAAATGCAGCCAAGAGCCTCTCACTGGCGTGGAATATTCCCTTCATCGGCGTCAACCACGTGGAAGCGCATCTCTACGCCGCTATGATGGGAAGAGCTGATCTGCTCTTTCCCGCACTCGGAACGGTCATCTCAGGCGGACACACATTTTTAGTAAAAATTCACGATGTAGGCAGCTACGAGCTCATCGGGACCACTCAAGACGATGCCATCGGTGAGGCGTTCGACAAAGTTGCCGCACTTATCGGTCTTCCCTATCCCGGTGGACCGGCTGTTGAAAAGCTAGCATTAGAAGGAGATCCATCGCGTTATACTTTTAAGGCCGGAAAGGTCAAAGAGAGCCGCTGGGATTTCTCATTTAGCGGTCTCAAGACATCTGTGCTCTATGCTGTTAAAGGTCCCAACTCGCACAAAGACTCTCCTCTCCTCATCGCCGAAAAGGAGAAGGCGCATATCGCCGCCTCATTTCAAGAAGTGGCGCTTGCCGATATCGTCACAAAATCTCTGGCTGCGGCAAAAGAGTTTGGCTGCCGCGCGATCTATCTAGGCGGTGGCGTGAGCAACAACCAGCGGCTGCGTCAAATGTCTCGTGAAGCGAATGTTGATCTGCCTATTTACTGGCCGCCAGCGGGCTTAAGTCTCGACAATGGAGCTATGATCGCCGGTCTCGGCTTTCACACCTTCAGAAAGCAGGGCCATGGCGATGCGCTCGATCTCGAGCCACTGCCCCGCATCCCTCTCTCTACTCATCCGTCTCTAGCTTGTATTTCCAAGCAAATTTAGGATTTTCTTTTGCTGCTTTTGCCTTTTCGCTAGGCTTTTTGAAAGGTCCATACTTGTTGGCAAACCGAGAGCCGTCGGGCTTGTTCTCGACGGTCTTTTGGGGATGCTTTGGTACCACCTTGGTCTCTAGCTGAGCCTGACGCTGAGGCTGAGCTTGCGGTTGAGCTTTTTTAGGCTCAGGCTTGGCGATAGGTGCTGCTGCAGCTTGAGGCTGAGTTTTAGCCGTTTTAGGCTGAAAATAGGGAATCTGATCTAAGTCAAACTCTTCGCTGTGAGCGATTACCGGTGCAAGTGCAATGAGCAAATAGTGTAATTTCATAAAAGTTTCCTCTAAATTTCAGCTTACAGAATAAACATTTATTTTTAAAGAAACGACCAAATTGTCGTTTCCTCTTGTTCTTATTATCCAAGAGTCTTAAAATTCCTTAAAAAAATCTGAGGTAACTATGGCTAAAGGCGCACGCGAACCAATTAAGCTGAAAAGCACAGAGAGTACAGACTGCTACTGGACCACTAAAAACAAACGCAATACCACTGAGCGCATCGAGCGAAAGAAATATGACAAAAAGCTCAAGCGCCATGTGATCTTCAAAGAAGCGAAATAGATTTGTTTGAATTCTCCATTGCGCGAAAGTATCTCATCCCTCGCAAAAAGCAGCTTTCAGCCTCTCTGATCGCGCTGCTTTCGGTGTTTGTCATTTCGCTGGTCGTCTGGCTACTTCTAGTATTCTTGTCTGTCATGGACGGCATCGAGCGCCGATGGATGGAAAAACTCACTGCCTTGCATGCGCCGCTGCGTATCACACCTACACCCGACTACTATGCCTCCTACTACTATCAGGTCGATAACGTAAGCGCAGCATCGGGATTCACGTTAAAGACGATCGGTGAAAAAGCCCAAGCCCCCGTCTCCAATCCCTACTCCCCCGATGAAGACCAGGAGCTAGCGGCCACTATTCCGCCGCCCGACCTGCTTAAAAATGGCGCGCTGAGAGATCCGGTTAAACTCGCATTTGGAACATTAGAAAAGCTCAAACAGAAACACCCAGACCTGGCCTTTCAAGACTTTGAAATGAGCGGCGGCCTCTTGCGCCTGGAGCTGATCCGCCCAGATGAAATACAGAGCGGTGAGCGCACACACTCCTTCCTCACACAGGTCACCTACCTAGCGACGTTTCCTGAAAAAAACCCTTTTTTGCCCGAGCTTCTCATTCCTCCATCAGAGCGCGATCTGAAGCAGCTGCAATTTTTGCGCGATCCACAGATAAAATATTATAGTCGCGCCATGCCAGCCTTGCCCACCCACGCTCGCTTAGGCTCAGGCGTCTTGCTACCTAAAAGTTTTCACGACAATGGCGTCCTCGTCGGCGACCGAGGCTACGTCTCTTATGCCGCTGCGACCACTGGCTCAGTTCAAGAGCAGCGGCTGCCGATCTACGTCGCAGGTTTCTACGATCCTGGGCTCATGGCTGTGGGAAACCGCTGTCTACTCGCGCCGACTTCCATCGTGCGCGCGATCCACTTTTCACAAGGCGCATATACCTTAGACCGCACGCAATCAAACGGCATTCAAGTCTGGCTGAAGGAAAGTAGTGAGGCAGATAAGATAAAGCGCGAACTAGTAGCAGCTTTCCAAGAGGCGGGCATCGACCGCTACTGGAAAGTGACTACATTCCGCGACTACGACTTTGCACGCGATCTACTTCAGCAGTTTCAGAGCGACAAATATCTCTTCACGCTGATTGGCGCTATTATTCTGGTAGTGGCCTGCTGCAACATCATCTCGCTCCTCGTTCTACTGGTTAACGACAAAAAGCGCGAGATCGGCATCCTCCAAGCCATGGGCGCAAGCGGCCGCAGCATCGCCGGCATTTTTGCGCTGTGTGGTGGAGCGCTGGGCACTTTGAGCTGTTTGATCGGCACGCTGGCGGCCATCTTTACCTTGCACCATATCGATGGTTTAGTAGAGCTCTTGAGCTTTTTACAAGGACACGAAGCTTTCAATGCCGCTTTTTTCGGCAAAACATTGCCCCATACTCTGAGTACACAGGCCCTGCTCTTTGTGCTGATTGCCACGCCGCTCATTTCGCTGCTCGCCGGTCTGGTGCCGGCCATCAAAGCTAGCCGCCTGAGGCCCTCCGAAATTTTGAGGGCTGAATGAAGAAGACTCTGCTCAAAGCATCCGATATTCACAAGTCCTTTGCTCAGCCCGCTCCGTTGCATGTCTTGCGTGGTCTCTCATTAGAGGTAAGCGCGGGTGAAAGGATCGCCATCATGGGAAAGTCTGGCGAAGGTAAAAGCACACTCTTACATATTTTAGGCAGCTTAGAAAAGCCGACGAGCGGCCAGCTCGAAATCTGCGGAAAACCCTTTACTGAGATCGGTCTCTCAACTTTGCGCTCAGAGGAGATCGGTTTTGTCTTTCAAGCCTTTAATCTGCTCGAAGAGTACAGCACGCTTGAAAATGTGCTCATGCCAGCTAAGATAGCGCGCAAGTCTGTCAGCAAAGGCTCACCCGCTTATGTGCGCGCACTTTCACTGCTAGATTGGGTGGGACTCAGAGAGCGCAGCCACTTTCCAGCCAAGCTGCTTTCAGGCGGAGAAAAACAGCGCGCAGCCATCGCGCGCGCGCTCATGAACGATCCAGCCCTAATCTTAGCCGATGAGCCTTCGGGCAATCTCGACTCTGCGACATCGCAGGCGATTTACGATCTTCTGCTCAGCTGTCCAGAAAATAACGAGAAGGCTTTGATCGTCGTCACTCACGATCAAGACCTAGCCGCTCAATGCGATCGCATCTTGATCCTAAAAGATGGCATTTTATCTCCCTGAGCGCATAAAATGAGCATATGAACTCTCTCTTAGTTGTTGGCACGGGATATGTCGGTCTAGTGACGGGCGCTTGTTTGGCTGAAATGGGCCATCAGGTGATCTGTCTAGACATCGACCGAGCTAAAATCGAACAGCTCAAAAACGGCGTTGTGCCAATTTTCGAACCAGGCTTGGTCGAACTTGTGCAGCGCAACCAAGCCGCTGGCCGTCTCGTCTTCACCACCGACTACAAAGAGGCCATAGTTGCAAGCTCAGTCTGCTTCATCGCTGTGCCAACACCATCGAAGCCCGACGGCTCTTGTGATACTAGTTACATCTTAGATGCGGTGAGTGAGATCGCAACTCACATGCAAGAACATCTCGTCATCGTAACCAAATCGACTGCTCCAGTGGGTACAGCCCTGCAACTGAAAAAGCGCGTTGCGGAAGTTTTGCAACAAAGAGGGGCTGAGATCGCGTTCGATGTCGTCTCAAATCCCGAGTTTCTTAAAGAGGGCTCGGCGGTTGCCGATTGCATGAAGCCCGACCGCATCATCATCGGCGTGGAAAATAGCCGTGCCGAAAAGATCATGCGCGACATCTACGCAGCCTTTACATGGAGCCACGATCGTATCATCGTCATGGACCTCCTCTCTGCAGAGATGACCAAGTATGCAGCCAATGCAATGCTAGCCACGCGCATCTCGTTCATGAATGAACTCGCGCGCGTCTGTGAAAATGTCGGAGCGAATATCCATGCCGTGCGCGTCGGTATCGGTTCAGATTCACGTATTGGCTACCAGTTTCTCTACGCCGGTGCAGGTTTCGGAGGATCTTGCTTTCCCAAGGATCTTCGCGCGCTGATCGCCATCGGACATGAGGCAGGCTCTGATATGTCGCTCATCTCGGCCGTAGAGCAGATCAATGAAGCGCAGAAACGTCTTCTTGGAAACAAAATGTCTGCATATTTTGCCGAGCGCGGCGGTCTTAAAGGCAAAACCATCGCGCTTTGGGGACTCGCCTTTAAACCCGATACCGATGATATCCGTGAAGCCCCTTCTCTCGTACTGATCGATCAGCTAATCAAAGCCGGTGCGTATCTCCGACTGTACGATCCAGTGGCTATGCCAGCGACCAAACTCGCACTCAAAAACCAGGCCGATATCGTCTGGTGTGCTGATGAATATGAAGCTGCACAAAACGCCGATGCAATTGCACTTGTGACTGAATGGAAGCAGTTCCGCGTGGTCGATTTTGACCTGCTCATCAGTAAAATGCGCGGTCGAGCCTTTTTTGACGGTCGAAATCAATACAAAGTGCACGAGATGCTCGAAAGAGGTTTTGACTATTTCGGCATTGGCGTCACGCAACCTCTGGCTGCCTATGCTTTTACTTGAAGAACTACGCGAAGCCATCGATCAGAAGCTCAGCGAACTTCTCTCCGAGACACCTCACACACTTTTGCAACCCTTGTTTGATGCAGCGCGCTACAGCTTGCTCTCACCTGGTAAACGCTTGCGGCCTCTGCTTGTGCTCGCTACAGCTCAAATCTATGAAGCTCCTCTCGAGGCTGCGCTTGAGCCCGCCTGTGCGCTCGAGATTATCCACACCTATTCGCTGATTCACGACGATCTTCCCTGCATGGATGATGATGATATGCGTCGCGGGAAGCCCTCTTTGCATAAGGTCTATGATGAAGGCCATGCGCTGCTCACCGGCGATTTTCTCCTCACCTATGCTTTTGAAATCTTAAGCCGCGCGCCACTGCTTTCGGCCGAAATTAAATTAGCGCTCATTCGCACTTTGGCTGAAGCTGCAGGCGCAAGGGGCATGATCGGCGGACAAGTGCTCGATCTCGCCTCGCAAACACTGCTCTTAGATATCGGGGCAATTACAATGATTCATCAAAAAAAGACAGCTGCGCTCTTTGCCTGTGCACTGCTGTTTGGAGGGCTAATCGGAAAAGCAGCAGCCGACGATTTAGATCTCTTACGTAAGATCGGCGAGAATTTAGGCTCGGCTTTTCAAATTTTTGATGATCTGGCTGATAACGATGCTGAAGAGTGCTCGTGTCTAAAACTCCTCACCCCTGAGCAAGCCGAAGAGCTAGCTGAAGAAAAATTCGCACAAGTCGTGATAGATTTATCTTCCCTTTCTAAACCTGCAGGTCCGTTAGAGCAGCTTGTTGATGCCATGCGTAAGCAGTTTCGATAATCGTCTCAAGCGCAGAATAGCGCGGCACCCACTCTAAAAGTTCCTGTGCACATGTCGCATCGGCCACTAAGATCGAAGGATCTTCGGCAAAGCGCGCACCTTCAATGATAGGAATTGTGCATTTCGTGACCTCTTCAACCGTGCGGACGATCTCTTGTACTGAGTAGCCCGTGCCTGTGCCTAAATTCACAGTGAGGTTTTTTTCATGTTTAGAGATCCACAACAGAGCGCGCACATGCGCTTCTGCGAGATCAGTGACGTGGATGTAATCGCGCACAGCCGTCCCATCAGGCGTAGGAAAATCTCGTCCGTTGATTTTGAGTGCAGGCGCTCTACCCAATGCAGCGGCTATTGCCAGCGGGATCAGATGCGTTTCGGGATGGTGTGCCTCTCCGATTTCGCCTTCCGGATCTGCACCCGCAGCATTGAAATATCTCAAGGCTGCAAAGTTGAGTCCAAAGGCTGTCGATAGGTCTTGTAAAATCTCTTCGACCATCAATTTCGATCTGCCATAGGGATGGATTGGCTGTTTCGGATGCGCCTCGTCAATTGGAGAGTATTTAGGCTGCCCGTAAACTGCGGCGCTGCTTGAAAACACAATATGGCGTACGCCAGCTTCATGTAGAGCTTCTAAAAGCTGAAGCGAAGCCGTGACATTATTTTCGTAGTAACAAAAGGGGTTTTTGAGCGACTCTCGCACATTGATACTCGATGCTAAATGGATCGCAGCAAAAGGCTGAAATTCTGCTACGACTTTTTTGATGCCTTCTCTATCGGCGATCTCTTGCTCAATTAAAGGCCCCCACTTAACCGCCCGGCGATGTCCCTGGCTTAAATTATCCACTGTCACGGGCAGAAAACCTGCGCGCTTCAACGCCTTGCAGACATGGCTGCCGATATAGCCCGCTCCGCCTGTAACCAGAACTGTTGGAGCCATTTTAGAAGGCTCCTTTAGAAGTAAAGACTGAAGGAATGGTCTTTAAGATCAATTTTAAATCATAGAAAAACGACTGAGATTCGACGTAAGCCTCTTCGAGGCTGACCCGCTCTTCAAAGGTGATTAAACTTCTACCTGAAGTTTGCCACAGACCGGTGATGCCAGGACGCAGTGAGAGGATCTTTTCCGCTTTTTCGCCATAATATTTTTCGATCTCATCAGCTGTGACTGGCCGCGGGCCGACTACGCTTAGGTCGCCCTTCAAGACATTCCAAAATTGGGGGAGCTCATCTAAAGAGGTTCTTCGTAAAAACTGTCCTACTTCAGTGATGCGCGGATCGTTTTGCAGCTTCCAAAAAGTTTCCCACTCTTTTTTCAATTCTGGATCTGTTTCCAGCATCTGCTTGAGACGCGCGTCAGCGTCTTGAAACATCGTGCGAAATTTCCAACATTTGAAAGGTTTTCCATCGCGACCAATGCGACAGGAGCCGTAAAAGATCGGGCCAGGCGAAGTGAGCATGACAGCCCCAGCTACGATCAGATAGACTGGAAAGCCAACGATAAGAATCGTAATACTGAAAATGATATCAAAAAGTCGCTTGCCTATCATACTTCATGAGTATAGCCATTTTGCTTTTTATTGCGATGGTCATTAAAGTTCAGAACTAAAAGATAAAACGGCAAAGACTCAATTTGTGCGGTGGCTTGACACCGCACTCCAAATATGCGCAAACAATTTTATTTCTCATTCGCATTAGCTCTACTCGTTGCGCTTTTTGGCAGTGCGTTCATTCCCTCAATACGCCTATTTGCGTTCGCGCCATTCTTAGCCTTGATCTTCATGCGCCTGGCTCTTCTCCCCTCCTTGTGGATTGCGGCTGCAACCAGCCTATTAATCGATCTCTTGAGCTCTGAGATGCACTTTGGGGCTTTTAGTTTGATCTACTGTTTAACGACCCTTTTAACCTACCATCAGAAGCGCCACTTTTTTGCAGACAAGCCGCTTGCACTCTCGCTTTATACAGCGCTGATCTCGGTCGTAGCCAGCTCGCTTGAGCTTTTTTTCCGTTATGCTTTGGATTCGCCGCTGCCGTTAAATTGGATGATGATCGCCACAGATGTCTTCGGCATGTCTGTTTTGGATGCACTTTATGCTTTCATATGTTTTACTTGTCCGATAAAGATATACCAATATTTTCAACGTATCGGCGGACTAGGGCGTCTACTCTTTAAAAAAAATGAATAAAAAACTTGCGGTTGATGCTTCTCACTTCTGTTTTGTGGCCACGCAAGCCGCCTTGCGCGCTGGTGAACTACTCAGACAGGGCTTCAACTCTAGCTACAAAATCTCTTCGAAAGATGGGAATCACAACTTGGTCACCGAATACGACACTGCGGCTGAAGAGTGCATCATCTCCATGATCCGCGAGCAGTTCCCCGATCATAGCTTTCTAGCCGAAGAGGGTGGCGCTACCAAAGGCTCTGCATCTGTTACCTGGATCATCGATCCTCTGGATGGAACAGTCAACTTCGCGCATCGTATTCCCTTTTTTAGCGTTAGCATTGCTGCTTGCGTCGGCGAAGAGGTACTCTGCGGAGTTGTCTATCAGCCTATGACTCAAGAGCTGTTTATGGCCGAAAAAGGCAAAGGCTCTTACTTAAACGGCGCAAGACTACAGGTCTCGACCACCAAAGATATGCATAAGGCGATCGTAGCTACTGGCTTTCCCTATAATCTCAGCGAAAACCCGATGAACTGCATCGACGCTTTTTCCACTATCGCGCGCCTCGGCGTGCCTATTCGCCGCCTCGGTTCAGCCTCTCTCGACCTCTCCTATGTTGCGGCAGGACGCTTCGACGCTTTCTGGGAAGTGATCCTTCAACCTTGGGATGTGGCTGCGGCAAAGCTCATCCTTGAAGAGGCAGGTGGAAAACTCACAAACTATGACGGTAAAAACCGTTCTGTTTTTGCTTCAAACGACACGCTCGCCTCAAATGGCCTGCTCCATGAAAAAATGATCACACTATTGAAAACTGCCACATGCTGATTGACGGAGCCAAGATTGCCAAAACTATCGAGATGCGCGTGGCTGAAGCGATCCGTCACACGCATCGTCCTCCGGGATTAGCCTTTATTCTGGTCGGAGACGATCCCGCTTCGCAAACATATATCCGCATGAAAAAAAAGAAGTGTCAAGAGGTGGGGCATCATTTCGATCGACCGTGAATTTTCGCCAAATATCAGCGAAGAGTTTTTGATACATGAGATCAAGCAGCTCAATGCAGATCCACTGGTCGACGGCATTTTGGTGCAACTTCCGCTGCCAGAGCATATCTCGACGCCAAAGATCATGGAAACGATCGATCCATCTAAAGATGTCGATGGCTTTCACCCAATTAATATTGGAAAAATGTTCTTAGGTGAATTAGACGGCTTTCTTCCATGCACACCGCATGGGATCCATGTACTCCTTACACACTCGAGAGATCGAACTCAAAGGCAAACATGTGGTGATCTTGGGGCGCAGCAACATCGTGGGCAAGCCGCTCGCTGCTATTTTGATGCAAAAAAATCAGTACTGTAATGCCACAGTCACCGTGGCGCATAGCTTTACAAAAAATCTGTCCGCTCTCTGCCGCAGCGCCGATATCCTAATCGCCGCGATGGGCAAACCCTTATTTGTGACCAAAGATATGGTGAAGAAAGGCGCCGTCGTAATCGACGTAGGAATCAACCGCATAAAATCCAGCGCAGGCAAGGAGACGATCGTCGGCGATGTCGACTTCGCGAATGTCGCTCCTCTCTGTTCGTTTATCACCCCTGTTCCCAAAGGCGTTGGACCGATGACGATCGCTATGTTACTCTCCAATACCCTCTTAAGCTATCAACGCAGAGCCTAAATCTTTTTTCGGTCAGCAACTTTGAGATTAAGCAATACATTAAACACCGAGAGCACCGAGGTACACCGAGGAAGATTGCTGAAGATTATTCTTTTACTCGGTGTACCTCGGTGCTCTCGGTGTTTAATTTTCCATCTATGCAACAAGATCAGAAACTTCGCGGGATTCCTCTTGTTTTTATTTACTTTCTCGTTGGGCGCGCTGCAAGCAAATGGACCGCTGACGCGTAGCATGCTGCAGGCACTAGATGCGGGTGCGCTCATCTATTACGACTCTGAGACGGGTCTCTTCTTTCATCGCGGAAAAAGCTTCCACGTTTTAACCGATGCGAACGGATATCTGTCTCGAATGCCGATCGTCTCGATCGGAACTGTGCCGTTTAGCCGCGAACTCATCACCTTGGATCCCGACTCATCGCCATTTTTAGAAGAAAAATATCGGGAGTTTCTCGATCAATTGCACGACCTACCCCTCGACCACGAAGTCATTTTTTGGGCCACGCTGAGCTTCGTCAAAGAGGAGGTGTTCGCTTACAATGCTCGCTCGACGAGTGAGCTAGATCATTTTTTAAAAAAATGGGTCTCAGATCATCAGCAATTAGGCAGAGAACATTTTACACTGACTTGGGAGAATGCGCACTTCCCTGTGATTCCCTTAGACGATTTTATACAAGCTAAACGAGGCGTCTGCCGGCATCTCGCGCTGGCCGTGGCCTACTTCCTCGACAAACTGCAAAACGAGGAGGAGCTTAGACACCTGATACCAGCCGGCAGAACATACGTCGTACGCGATTTTATCTCCCAAAGAAGCGCTTCCGGATATCATGCATGGAATCTTTTCGTCTCCGAAGATGGAAAAGAGGCCTGGCATATCGATGCCACCTGGGGAGTGCTAAAAAATGTCTATACAGAATCGCTCCCCCTCTTTCGTCTTTATGGCAAAGGCGTTATAGAAAGAGAAAAAAATCGCTTTCTACTCTCAAACTAAGGTATCATGAAGCCTTAACACATGAAAAAAAAGCCGCCACGTTCGAAAAAGCCCGCTCTTAAAAAAACTACTGCCGAGGTAGTCACTGGTATCCTGAAGGTCCACCCGAGGGGCTTCGGTTTTGTCATCCCCGACCGCGTATCAGAGTGTCCGCAAGATATCTTCATCCCCAAACATCTCACGGATAATGCTGTTGATGGAGACCAGGTCGAAGTCGAGATCAATCCCAACTCCAACTGGGAAAAAGGTCCTGATGGACGCGTACTTAGCATCCTCAAAAGAGGCCGCTCACACTTGGGAGGCACCATCCGCGATATCGATAGCCATGGAAGGCTTTTTGCGCATGTTCCCCTTTTGGGCACTTCTAAAATAGTGATCGTCCATCTACCAAACGGTAAGTCGCTGAAAGTCGGCGATCGCATCATCATGAAGGTAGAAGAGTGGGGCGATGAGCAGAATCCGACCATCTGCGAAATGTCCCACTACCTTGGCCACATCTCCGATCCAACCTGCGATATCGCAGCTGCAATTGAAGAATATGATTTAAACGACAACTTTGCTAATCCAGCCGTCGAAGAGGCCAAAAATTTCGGCAAACAGGTTTCGGCCAAAGATTTGAAGGGTAGAATGGATCTCCGAAACAGCGTCTGTTTTACTATTGATCCAGAAACTGCCAAAGATTTCGACGATGCGCTTTCGCTTACTGTGGGCAAGAATGGAATCTATCACTTAGGTGTGCATATCGCCGACGTCGCGCACTATGTAAAGCCTATGTCCGCTCTGGATGCTGAAGCCGTGCAGCGCTGCAACTCTACCTACTTCCCCGGCTTCTGCCTACCTATGCTTCCCGAAGAGCTCTCGAACAATCTCTGCAGTCTGCGCCCGGATGTCGATCGCCTCACTGCCTCTGTGCTCATGGACTTCGACCAGCATGGCACGCTGATCGACTATCAAATTGTGCGCGCCGTCATCCATAGCGACAAGAGATTCACCTATGAAGAAGCGAAAGAGGTGCTCGACGGCAAAAAAAAGCACAAACATGAAAACACTTTGAAACTCATGGTCGAGCTCTGCCATCTCTTGAAAAAGAAGCGTTATGCACGCGGAAGCATCGACTTTTCCATGCCCGACTTCGTGATCGAAGTGGACAAACACGGCGAGCCGATCGGCATGAAAAAAGTGGAGTACGACATTACGCACCAGCTGGTAGAAGAATTTATGCTCAAGGCCAACGAAGTGGTGGCTACCCATCTTTCAAAAAATGGAAAACCAGTCCTTTATCGCATTCATGAAGAGCCCTCCGAAGAGAACATTCAAGATTTCTACACGCTAGCGCGCTCTTTGGGCTTTTCGCTGCCAGCGAAGCCTGAGACCAGAGACATTCAAATGCTCTTTGAACAAGCAAAAACAACCCCATTCTCTCAGCAACTGTCCGTAGCCTTCATTCGCAGCATGAAGCTCGCCTACTACTCGCCAGAGAATGTCGGCCACTACGGTTTGGCACTGGAATTCTATTGCCATTTCACTAGTCCGATCCGCCGTTATACCGACCTCGTCACACAGCGCGTTCTATTCGACGAAGAGAGCCCCGAAAAGATCTCTGGGGTCAGCATGGAAAAGATCGCGCTTAAATGCTCTGATCAAGAGCGCATCTCCTTCCGCGCCGAGTCATCGGTTAAAACACTTAAGAAATTGCGCCTTTTGAAACAGTATCAAAAGAAAGATCCCGAGAAACACTACCCTGCGCTCGTCACGCGCATAAAACCCTTTGGCTTTTTCTTTGAAATGACCGATCTCATGCTCGAAGGATTTCTGCATATCTCTGAGCTGGAAGATGACTATTTTCTCTTCGATCAGCGCAAAAATATCCTCACGGGAAAATCGAGTGGCAAGCGCCACTACTCGGGCGAGGCGATCCAAGTGCGCGTTGTGGGCATCGATCTTATCACGCTTGAAGTTCACTGGGAGCTCGCATCTAACAATGCTCGCCGCAAAAAGAAAAAAACTAAAGATTAAACACCGAGAGAAAATACAAAGATGCCTTTCTCGGTGACCCTCGGTGCTCTCGGTGTTTAAATTTCCCTTTCACAACAAAACTATGGATTACACCTCTTGAGCATCCTCCCTATCTCATTCTACACTAGGAAAGATGTTGTAAAGATCGCACGCGAGCTGCTTGGCAAATGGCTTTTCACCAAAATCGATGGTCATCCGGTCACAGGTGGAATGATCATTGAAACCGAAGCTTACGGCGGAGCGCAAGATCGCGCCTGCCACGCCTACAACATGCGGCGCACCAAACGCACAGAGGTCATGTTTCACCGCGGTGGAATCTCTTATGTCTACTTCTGCTATGGAATACACTACCTACTCAATATCGTCACGAATGTCGAAGAGGTCCCTCAAGCGGTACTCATCCGCGCTATTCTCCCTGAAGTGGGGATTGAAACGATGTTGCAAAGAAGAGGAAAGGCCTCCCTCGATTCCCGTCTCACGGCAGGCCCAGGCAGCACAGCCGAGGCGCTCGGCATCGCGCGCGCGCATAATGGCCTCTCTCTCGCATCATCTGAGCTCTGGATCGAGGATCGCCGCATGATCGTCAGAGATGAAGAGATCTTCGCCGGCCCTCGCATCGGCGTCGAATATGCTCAAGAAGACGCCCTTTTGTCCTGGAGATTCTTGTTGAAAGAACCTATCTCAAAATTCTAAATGTTTGATTTTTGATGGATTTTTCCGCAGATTTTAATCCCGCTTCGCAGGACATACTTGAGAAAGTAGGCCAAGAAGCGGGATTAAAAGGTGCGGAAAAAGACGCAAAAAGCGGATATTTAAAATTTTGAGATAGGTTCGAAGAGATGGTTAAAAATGGAAGATGAAGGGCATGTTTAAGAAATATTTCATCACAGGCCTGGTGATCCTGCTGCCGCTTGCGGTGACGATTGCCATCATTGGCTGGTTGATCGATCTTTTAACCGCGCCTTTTGTTTCCATCGTCTCGAGCTTCTTTGTCCATCTTGGAATCTTCAGTAAAGGCTTTCTCCTCATCTCTCAAGAACAGATCGTACGATTTGTGAGCCAGCTGCTCATTTTAGTTGCGATCTTTTTCTTAGTCATCGGACTTGGCATGGCCGCTAGGAAGTTCTTCATCACCGGCATGCTGAATTGGGGTGATCGTCTCCTCCTCCGCATCCCTGTCTTTGGTTCAGTTTATCGGACTACAAAGGACATCATCAAAACACTCTTCGCATCGGACAAAAAGACTCTCCGACAGGTGGTCATGGTCGCTTTTCCCCATGAGAAAGTCTATACTCTGGGCTTTGTTGCCGGAGAGGCTCCAGAGTCGTGCTCAAAAGCTTTGCAAGAAGAGGAGCTGATCTCCGTGCTTATTCCTACAACTCCAAACCCTACCTGCGGATTCCTACTCCTGTATAAAAAAGCTGATCTCATCTATTTGGACATGAAGACCGAAGACGCGATTAAATTCATTATCTCCTGCGGTGTAATCGCCCCTGGAGATACAAAAGCTCAAACCAGAAGTAACCCTGATGCTTAAAAAATATTTAGGTGCTGGAATTATCATCCTTCTCCCCATCACGCTTACCCTTGTCATCGTAGTATGGCTTTTCCATTTATTTACTACCCCTTTTGTGGGAATCACCGAAAAGATCGTGGTCGCTTTCACCGGCATGGACTTAGAGCATCATCACGACTTAGTGCTATTTATTAGCCGGGTCTTCGCGCTTATCTTTGTGTTTGTGCTGACCTTGATACTAGGATTCTTTGGACGTCGCTTCTTCTTTAAATCTCTGCTTAACGTGACCAATGCGATCTTTTCGCGCCTCCCCTTTGTCAAAGCCATCTACCGTATCTCAAAGGAGGTCACTGGCGCATTCTTCTCTCAAGATACTAAAACTTTTAAAAAGACCGTGCTGATTCCCTTCCCGAATGCGGAGACGCAAAGCTTGGCCTTTCTCACAGGCGATGCGCCCACTATATGCAAAAAGGCAGTCCCTGGCATCGATCAAACAGTTTTTATTTGTACCTCCCCCCACCCCTTGTCCGGCTATATGCTCCTCTGTCCTAAAAAAGATGTTATAGATGCTGATATGAGCATCGAGGATGGATTTAAATTTCTTCTTTCGTGTGGTGCTGTCCACCCTGGCGAAAAAAATGAAGAGCCAAAACCGCCAAAATGAAAAACTCTTGATAGTTTAAAAACTTCATCTTTATAATGATGCTCCTTTAAACAATAGGAGTTATTATATGGTACGCATCAGCAAAGTAGGCGAAATTCGCAACCGATGCCCTAAGCGGCGTCAGCCCCCTTCCCCTAAGACCGGATCATTAAAAGATAATCTCCCAGAAGGATATAAACTGCATGCCAATGCTCTATCCGGCGCGCATGCTAAAGCCTGCTTTATCCCCAAAATTAAATAATAAGGACTCCACCGACTATGTCTAGACACCCGAGCTTTGGAAAAGCTACTTCTGGCGCAAAAAAACGCAACGTGCTCAAACGCTTCGAACGCGTCGATGTTCTGCGCAAAATCGGCAAATGGAAAGACGGCGAAAATAAAAAAGTCACCGGACTTCCCAAGACGCCTGTTGTTCCTTGATCGTTTCTATTCGCAACGCGCAGCGCACGCTTCCCATTTCTAATATTTCAGTCAGAGCGTGCGTGCGCACTCTCCTCGAAGCACTCGATCTAACCTGCGATGAGCTTTCGGTCCACTTTGTCAGCAAGCGCGAGATCGCCAAGCTCCACGAGCTCTACTTTCAAGATCCTACTCCGACCGATACGATCTCCTTCCCCCTAGATTCTCCAGGCGACGCAAAGCTTCCCTGCCGCCATTTGGGCGAAGTCTTTGTCTGCCCTGCGGTGGCCTTGGAATATGCGAAGAAAAAAAATCTAAACCCATATCTCGAGACAACGCTCTATCTCGTACATGGAATTCTGCATCTCCTTGGCTATGACGATATGCGTCCGCGCGACAAACAAAAAATGCGCCAGAAAGAAAAAATCTGCCTAAGAAATCTGCAAAAAGCACGAGCGGTCTTGAAAAGTCCGACAAAAAAATAGTATACTCTGTATTCATGGATAATCCCTTCTTTTTCCTGCTCTTTCTCTTCGGCGCCAACCTTTTGGCTGGCGAAAGCACAGCGCTGCATCGCCTCGGACGCAGCTATGTGGAAAAGCTCTTAAAGGTAAGACCCTCTCTCGCATTTATCCGCGGCTATTTTTGTTTCTTCTTTGGAGAAAAGAAATGGGAGGGACTTTTCTTTACGCTCAGCTTCACCAAGCAGGTCTTGCATCTCTGCTACGCGCTCTCATTTTTCTTTTTTCTCCTGCATCGAGAGCCCTTCAGCGATGCGCTAGAATCATCCGGCAGAGCGTGGAACCTGCTCTGGATTTTGCTCATTGCGGGCATCATCATCGGCACCTCGCTGCTCGCCAATTTTGTCATCAGCCTCATCAGCTTGGCCAGCCCCAAGAAGTTTCTAGTTTTTGCTACGCCCATCGTCTCACTGCTGCTTTTCATACTTTCACCCATCACCGCTCCTCTATTTAAAATTTTAGGCATTTTTCTACCCAAAGCCCCCTCGTTTAGAAAACTTGAACCTGGCGCTGACATGCGCGAGAAGATTTTAGAAGTCTTACACGACTCTGATCTCGCCCCATACTTTGACCAGAGCGACCAGAAGCTGTTCGCTTCGGTCGTATCATTCAAAGATAGAATTGCGCGCGAAGTGATGGTGCCCCGCATCGACATCTTTAGTCTACCTGTAGACACCACCATGCAAGAGGCCACAGAGAGCTTCTTGGCCCAAGGTTACAGCCGCATCCCCGTGTATCGCGATAGCGTAGACAATATCGTCGGAGTACTGCTCTTTAAAGACGTACTTAAACACTTCTATTATGTTTCAAGCGAGGGAGATAGAGAAAGAAAACTCAAAAGCAGCATCGAGAGCTTCTTAAAGCCCGTGCTCTATACCCCTGAGACGAAAAAGATCTCGCAACTCTTTCAAGAGTTCCGCAATAAGCAGATCCACCTGGCCATCGTAGTCGACGAGTGGGGCGGCACCGAAGGTATCATCACCATTGAGGACATCCTAGAAGAGCTCGTCGGAGAGATTGCGGATGAGTATGATATCGACGAAGAGGTCATGTTCTCTGTACTCCCAGGCGGCGGCTGGATCGTGGATGGAAAAATGAACATCCTCGACATCGAAGAAGAGCTAGGCATTAAAATCCCGCAAAACCCCGAATACGACACCATCGGCGGCTTTATCGTCCATCGCGCCGGCAGCATCCCCTCCAAAGGCTGGCGCATCCACCACGACGAGTTCGACCTCGAAGTACTCTCCTCCGACGAAAGAAGTGTTGATAAGATCAGGATTACTTCTCACAAAACCTAAAGATAAGCCTAATTTGGTGCGGCGGCTTGACCTAGCACTTCTACACATCTTTTTCTTGCCTATAATCTTGAGCCAGAAAGAAAGACGGCCTAGTGGACGGAGTGGACAAAGGAGAGGAATGGACAGAGAGTGGACGAAGTGGACGGCCGAAGAAATCCGGATTTCTTCGGCCGTCCACTTCGTCCACTCCGTGTCCATTTTCTTATCCCGTCCACTTCGTCCATTAGGCCGTCTTTTTTTCCTTTCTTTTAGGGAAAGGCAAGAAAAAGATGTGTAGAACCGCTAGGTCAAGCCACCGCACAAAATCTTTTGATTCTTTTCTTTTCTTTTATCTGTTTTTGGTACACAATCTTTCTGACTAAAAACAGGTGATGATAATGCGTCGTTCGATATGTTTGTGTGAGCCGAATGCGGCACTGGCAGGGGTAGTTGGCACGTGGAAGTTTTCATATACGACTGCGGTAGCGCTGCCCAAAGGCACGCGCCTGCGCTTTGATCTGCTCAGCAAGGGCCGCCCCATCGATTGGGAGATCCCACAGATTGATGCGAAGGCTAAAAAAAATCTCATCTGGTGCGAGCTGCCAAACGGAAAGTCTCTCCCCGCTAAGCCAGTTCAACTACCCGAATCATTTGCACCTGTGTTTGATTTTACGCTTCCGGCCGAGGTTAAGGCTGGCGAGACTCTCTCGATCTATTTAGGCACACAAGATAAACAGAAACCTGAGAAGGGCAACCGCTGCCAAAGCCATGTGCAAAGAAGACGCCCCTTCCATCTCTTCATCGACCCAAAAGGCAAAGGAGATTTCCGCGAACCCGAAGTGTTTGGCTTAGATGTACGCGGCAATAAACTAAAAAATATCCGCATCATTGCGCCTTCGATCGTTTCGAAAAACCGCCGGTTTGACGTCATCGTGCGCTTCGAAGACGAGTTTGGCAATCTTACGAACAACGCCCCCGAGGGCACACTAATCGAGCTCTCGTATGAGCAGCTAAGGGAAAACCTCACCTGGAAATTATTTGTTCCTGAAACAGGCTTTCTCAACTTACCCAACCTCTACTTCAACGAGCCGGGCGCATATAAGATCCAACTCCTGAACGTGAGTACCAAAGAAAAGTTCTATTCTGCACCCATCAAATGCTTCGCGGACAACGACCGCAACTTGTATTGGGGCCTGCTCCATGGCGAATCAGAGAGAGTAGACTCAACCGATAATATCGAAGCCTGCCTGCGCCACTTCCGCGACGAGCGTGCGCTGCAATTTTTTGCTGCCTCTCCTTTTGAAAATACCGAAGAGACCTCGAACGATGTTTGGAAGGCCATCTCTCTTCAGGTCACCGAATTTAACGAAGATATGCGTTTTGTGACCTTTTTAGGATTTCACTGGTTCAACAATGCACCTGAAGAGGGTTTACGCCAGCTCGTCTACTCAAAAGATAGCCGCCCGCTTTTGCGCAAAAAAGACGCTAAGTCTAACACCTTAAAAAAGATCTACAAAGGGAATACGCCAAAAGAGCTCCTGTCTATCCCCTCGTTTACGATGGGAAAAGGTTTTGAGACCACCTTTGAAGATTTCTCGCCCGAGCACGAGCGCGTAGTTGAGATCTACAACGCCTGGGGATCTTCGGAATGTTTGGCCAAAGAGGGCAACTTAAGACCGATTGCCTGCGAGGGAAAAAAGGGTGTCGCCGAATCTGATAAAGGTTCAATCCGTAAAGCGCTGGCGCGCAACATGCGCTTTGGATTTGTAGCCGGCGGCCTCGACGACCGCGGCATTTACGAGGATCTTTTTGAGAGCGACCAAGTTCAGTATAGCCCAGGTTTAACGGCTATCTATGCGATCGAACAGACCAGAGAAGCGCTCTTTCATGCGCTGCACAATCGCGCCTGCTACGCCACAACTGGCGAGCGCATCGTGGTCGGCTTCTTTATCGCTGGAGCGATGATGGGCTCGGAGCTTTCGGCTAAGGCTAAGCCAGGCCTGGTCTTTAACCGGCATCTCACCGGCTATGTGGCAGGCACCGCGCCGCTAAAGGAAGTTTCGATTATTCGCAATGGACAGAAGTTTCACACCTTCCATCCAAAAGGAGAGAGCACCCTAGACTTCGAATATGACGATTCTGAAGCTCTTGGAAGTATCATTCTCCGCTCGCCTGATGAGAGGCCGCCATTTGTCTATTACTACTTGCGCGTAGTTCAAGAAGATGGCCACATCGCTTGGAGCTCGCCTATCTGGGTCGACTACCCCGATATGCCCGCTTCTTCTGGCGCTAAGAAGAGCAAGAAACGCTGATTATCCGATGTCGACAAGACGGCGAATCACTCTATCTGTAGGAAATTCGGCGAGGTAATCTTGAAGCGCTACTTCTGCTGCCTCTTCTGGTCTAATTGGGGGACCTTTGCGTTCTGCTTGTAGCACAGCTTGCGTTCTACGCGCAAGTTCAGCGCCGTAAGTTTCACGCAGAGTCGTTCTGATCTGTGTCTGCACAGTTGCTGGCAGCTGTCTGAAAGCTGCCATTACATCAGCACGTTGAGGATTTGCGCCTTCGGCGGCGGCCATATAATTGCGAAATGGACGCTCATCCATAAACAGGCGCGGATTTCTGAACCAGCGGATGACATCAAAGAAACATCCTGTCAGACATCCAAAGCAAGATGAGAAAAAATTTACCACGGCTTGGATGATTGGCGTGAAGCAGCAGCAATTAATATCATCAACATAGCTGCTCATGCGATCATCCGCCGTGAAGTGACGTTGTAATCTATCAGCGGCGGGTGGCTGTTCTGGTGCGGCGGCTGCAGGAGTAGCTGCACCATTAGTTACAGGAGGAGAAGATGTTGTCATTATGCCCTTTTAATTGAGATTTTTGAGACTTTTCCAACCACGTAGAGCTTCCAAAATTGTCTTATCACCAACAGATGAAATCATTTTATCAACCACAGCCTGAAACTGCTGATCCCGGTGTTTGTTCATAGTCTGCTGGCCCATTTCTTCCGTCGCTTCAGGAAATTCACTGCGATGGACTGCTAGGAAGATGCTATACATATAGCTAGCCAGTTCCAAACTCATAAGAGTTTCGATATCTCTTCGCCACTCGGCTTTGACAGCCTCGGAATTGGCATCCTGGTCCTGGACATTAGACCATCTGGCAATAAACGCATTTACAGTGGGAAGCAGCTCTCGAGCTTCTTCGGTCGCAACCCAAATGCGTAGACAGCGCACGACTAGATCATTACCTACTCCATTCATCGCCTTTTGGGCCTTGGCGTTACATCCAGCCATTATTTCTGCTGAAAGGGTACCAGTGTGTCCCTCGTTCTCGGCTATGCTTCCAGCCACATCAGCTTCAATTTTCGCCCGTAAATCAGCCGGAAGAGAGGCGATATCATCTCTCCACTCGATCTTTTCTCTTTCAAACTGTTCCGCATCAACTTCCATGCCTTCTTCGTTGCGCGCTTCCCACTTCTCCATAATAGCTTTTACATTCTGAAGGAGTGTTGGATTGCGCTGAGCTGTTTCCGCCTGGAAACAACATAATAGACGCATTACGAAACTTGTGATGGCGGACCAGCAGCTGGCCAGCGTCGCACAAATCCAAGCACATGGGTTGCAACAAGAGCTCTCGCCATCCCCTGCAGATGTGCAAGACGAACAGAAATAGGAGAAGCATGAGCTGCTGTTAGTAGCAGTCGCTTCTGGATGCGCAGGCACGAGAAGTGGAAGTGGACGCTCAAGCGCACTAGAATCCGTTCCTGGTGGGCGTGTGGCTGTTGCCATAATTACCTCATAAATGGTTGTAAAATCAGATCTATTATAGCCCAAGAGGAAGTAAAAGGCAAACTTTGCAACTTTGCGCAAATTAAACATTTTACTTTACGAAAAGCAGAAAAAGAAAGCGACCTGAAAACAGGCCGCTTTTTGGTGAAAGGTTAGGATCTTTGCGTTTGACCTGTTCTTTCAGCGCACTGTCTTTCCGCATATGCCAGGAGAGATCTCTCGGCTTCTGTTAGAGGTTGCGCTTGTGGTTGTGCTGTGCGCTGTCTTTCCGCATATGCCAGGAGAGATCTCTCGGCTTCTGTTAGAGGTTGCGCTTGTGGTTGTGCTGTGCGCTGTCTTTCCGCATATGCCAGGAGAGATCTCTCGGTTTCTGTTAAAGGTTGTTCTTGTGGTTGTGCTGTGCGTTGTCTTTCCGCATACGCCAGGAGAGATCTTTCGGCCTCTGTTAAAGGTTGTTCTGTAATTCGAGAGTCTACGGCTCTCAGTGATACTGGTGGTAATGCTGCCATAATAATACCTCATAAATGGTTGTAAAATCAGATCTATTATAGCCCAAGAGGAAGTAAAACGCAAACTTTGTAACATCGCACAAATTAAATATTTTACTTTATGAAAAGCAGAAAAAAAAGCGACCTGAAAACAGGTCGCTTTTTGAACGGATCGCTTGCCGCAACCCCACCCCTGAAGGGGTGGGGTCTAAGCAAGCTATCTTTCAGGCCAAAATCCTTACCGTAGGAGAATCTCTTCCCTTAGGGAAGAGTTCTTCAAAGAAAAGATTATTGTTGTCTTACTTCCTCTGTTCTGGTTTCCGTTAACGTCATTGTGCTTTGCACAGGACGGTTACCTTCTATCCAGGCTTTCAGAGAATCGATGACCGTACGATTAGCAACATCTCTTTCCATAGCTGTTACAATCTTCGTTCTATGCTCTGTACGCACACTCTCTTCAGCAGCATCAGCTGGCGCTTGACCTATCGCTGCCTTATTTGCATTGTAATATGCATCTGCTACATGTGTGTGCGCTCCGCGATGAAGAGCATTGAGGTCGCTTTTCCATTCTTCTACTGTAAACGTTTTACCCGCTGCAGCAGTTGAATATTTTGTGTGAATTGAAACAGTGCGCTCGTAATCTGTTGGTACAGCCGTTGGTACAGCTAGTGGTCCGGCTCCTGGTACAGCTGTTGGCTGTGGCTGTGGCTGCGCATGAGGCAGGAGGCTAGACACGATGCCAGAGACGCAACTCCAAACTAAGCTGAAAATTTTACCGATAATCGCAAAGATAGGCGCAACGCAAGGCTGAATTGAAGAAAAGATTCCCCAAGAGCTTTGCGTATCAGCAGCTTGCTGCTGGTCTGCTGCTGGGTAGCAGGATGAGAGGCATGAAGCAAACCAGCTGCCGGTTGCTGGAGCTGGCGCTGCGGCGTTAGGTGCCGGTGGAGCTGCTGTTGGTGGTTGTTGTTGTCCTGCTTGTTCTGTTCGTGGTGCGGTTGGTGCGACTGGTGGTGGTGTTGCTGCTGCTGCCATAATAATAGCCTCTGTTAAAAGGGTTTAAAGACGTTATGCAGTCTAGCAAGCCATGCAAGTTTTGACAAGCAAAATTCTTTACAAAGACTTAACGCATTTTTTAAAACACGCCAAAAAAGCAATATTTTTTTCGACCAATAGTGGTTTCTTGAAATTTGTTCAAAACTGTATGTTTACGAGTATGAATAGACAAAATTATTTCTTATGGCTTGGATGCATCGGCGCCATTCTACTCTCTCCTTTATCAGCTGAAGAAGAGTTCGATAAACGGCAAATCACCTATCTGCTGCAGCGGCAGGAGTATGGTAAAAGTTTTGCTCTATATAGAGAGTGGCATAAAAAACTGGGCAGACACGATTTTGAAGTTCTGCATCAGTTCGGCCAAATTCTATTAGACGAGAGCGCACGCCACGCCGAGCCCGAAAGACAGCTAGTCGGCATCTTTGGCGCTGGGCTGGCCGGCACCTCCTCTTCATGGGAGATCCTCGAAGCTGGCATCAAAAGCCCCTACCCGCAAACTCAGGTAGCTACGATCCAGCTGCTCGGAAGGCTGCAAGATGATCACAGCGACGAGCTGCTCATCAAAGCCATGGGTTCAGAGTACTTCTTTTCACGGCTGGAAGCTGCCTATTTTCTCTCCATGCGTAAACATCGCTTAGTCACCGGTCAGCTCGAGGCGCTCATGTATCGCGTGCCAAGAGAGCTGCGCTTCTTCTTCCCTGAATTTTTTGCTCTCATCGGTACCTCCGATGCGATCGCCGTGCTGCGCCATCTAATGGATGAAAAAGCCGCGATCGTGCGCACGGAGGCGATCTTAAATGCTGGGCGGTATGAACGTGACGATCTTTTGCCGCAGATCCGCGCGACAGCCACGCATCTAAACATCGCGGAGCAAGAGGCGTGCGCCTTTGCACTGGGCATGCTCAAAGATTCCAAATCGCAGCCGCTGCTCAAAAGGCTTTCGACCTCTTCCTCCCCTAATGTCAAATTGGCAGCTCTAAAGTCTCTTTATCTATTAGGAGAAGTACAAGCTAAAGACGATCTGATTAAACTCGCTGAAGAAAAAGACCTTTTTGCAATCGCCGCATCAGGCGGTGTGGCTGGATCAGAAGAGCTCCTCGCGCAACTGGTCAAAGATCAGAACACCCAAGTGCGCTTCAATGCCGCCGTCTCGCTATTACAGCTGCGCGATGCGCGCGCCGCTTTACCTCTGGTTGAATTTCTGTTGCGCGACAGCCGCGACTTAGGTTTTCAGCCCTATTATTCCATCGGGCGTGCAAATATGGCTTGGAAGACAGTGGCTTCGGCCAGCCAGCATCGGAGCGAGGAGTTTGATCTAGTCGCAGTTACGCTGAGCGTACGCGAGTATCTGCTCAGGCTTGCGCTTGAACTTCCCGAAGCTGCCTTCCTGAAAATTGCCCAAGCGATTTTTGACAGCCGTCAAAGCGATCTCATTCCCCTGCTCGTCACCCTGCTTGAAAACCTGCACACCGATGACGCGCTTGCACTTTTAAAACAGCAAAGCCAGAGAACGGGTGCGCCGCTCATTCGCTCTTACTGCAGCTTGGCGCTCTTTCGCTTGAGAGTGGAAGGCAACTATGAAAAACAGCTCATGGAATGGCTGTCCAAAAAACGCGACAGCGAACTGGTCAAATTCCGCCCGATGGCGCTGCGCTCATCGCTACGCCTACCCGACAGCGCGTTTGACCTGACTCCCGAAGAAAATTCGCGTCTCCTCATCGATTCACTTGAAGCACTCGTACGCCGCAATGAAGAGAAAGGCATCGATCTCTTGCTCTCTCTAATCGAAGACGGAAATCCAAAGAATAGACCTATCTTAGCTGGGCTTTTGTTGCAGATGATGCAGTGAAAAAAGACGGCCTAGTGGACGGAGTGGACAAAGGAGAGGAATGGACAGAGAGTGGACGAAGTGGACGGCCGAAGAAATCCGGATTTCTTTCGGCCGTCCACTTCGTCCACTCCGTGTCCATTTTCTTATCCCGTCCACTTCGTCCATTAGGCCGTCTTTCTTTCCTTTCTTTTAGGGAAAGGCAAGAAAAAGATGTGTAGAACCGCAAGGGCTTGCTTGCCGCCGCACTCCAAAAAAACACTTTCCCAGAGAATATTCTTTGTCCTTTTCGTCCTTTCTTTGTTTCGTTATAGTTCCCAAGTATGCTTAACAGAAAGCTTCTGCTAGCCTCATTCTTTCTTCTTTCACCGCTGTGCGGTGAGGAGTTTGAAGTAAATCTCAAGAATCCGGTCTTTAGCCACGGGGTGATCACGACTGACGAGGGCGGTATTATCACTGCGCCGGGAATTCGCATTCAGGCGCGCAAGATCTCCTACACCAACCGCATTGAGAATGGCGTAGCCGTGCAGAGGGTGGAAGCCGAAGGCGACCTGATGATGGAATATGGCGAGCACGCCTTTGTGGGCACCAAGCTCGAGTATGACCTCGCGTCGAAAACAGGTATGCTCTGGGATGGCAAAACCTTCGTCGACATCTGGTTTTTGGGCGGCTCGAAAATCCAGCTTACCGCGGATGGCAGCTACACGATTTACGATGCCTATGTCACGACATGCGAAAGTCAAGACCACACCTGGGATATCCATGCACGGTCAGTAAGAATCGATAACGAACATCTTCTTTCAGCAAGAAATATCCGTTTCAGATTCGCCAAGATCCCGATCTTTTGGCTGCCCAGCTTTAAAAGTAACCTCACCTTCTTGAAGGACTCCCCTGTGCGCTACAAAGTCAAATGGGACAAGTCGCTCGGCCCGCGTGTTACCATGCGCTATCGCTTCTTCTCCTGGGAGCATTTCCATGCATATCTGCGCCTCGACTATCGCATTACGCGCGGCCCAGGCATGGCTATCGAAACAGATTATCGCCCAAGCCATAAGCGCACTGTTTTCCGCACGCGCAGCTACGGCGCATACGACAAGAGCTGGCCCGATGAGCACGGCAATAAGCGCTACCGTTTGCAAGGTCTGTATGAGACTAAGACTGAGAATGAGAAGACCTTCGTGCACATGACCTATGACAAGCTCAGCGACGAGAAGATGCCGGGAGATTTCAAGAGCCAAGATTTCGAGGTCAACACGCAAAAGCGCACACGCCTGCTCGTCAGCCATCACGAACGCCAGCTGCTCTCTTCATTCAGTTTTCAGCCGCGCATCAACTCATTTCAGACGATCAATCAAGAGCTGCCTTATGTCACCAGCAATATCCGTCCTTTTAAACTGGGACCAACCGGTCTGATTTTCGACAACTATTTCAATGCAGGATATCTGGACTATGTGTTTGCCGATCATACGAGCAAACTTCTCACTTCGCAGCGCGCAGGCCGCCTCGAAACACATAATCAAGTCTATCGTCCATTTAAGCTCGCACATCTGACGATCACACCAGAAGCCGGCTTCATCGGCATCTACTACTCCAACAATCTGCGGCACCGTTCGACTAGCCAAACGCTCTTCTCTTACGGTGGCACCGCCGCCACGCGCTTTTACCGTTCATATGGAGATATCCAACATATGGTCGAGCCGTATGCGCGTTACGAAGGATTGACTAAACCCTCCACAGGCATAGATAACCACTTCTATTTCAATATGGACGATGGCTATGCCAAACTCAACCTGCTGCGCCTCGGCGTGAAAAACACTATCTTTTCCGCCAAGGCTTCGCCCTTCCTTCCCCCGCTCACTACCGATCTGTTCACCTATGCCTACTTTGACGACCACACCTACAAACGCACTTTTCCTAAGTACTATTTCAACGTGGGCTGGAATCGCCCTTCCTACAATGTGGTCGGCGGCATCGCTTGGAACCAAGAAGAGCGCGTCTGGGATTTCACCAATCTGCGCACCGCGATCACGATTAGCGCAGATCTCGCCTTTGGTTTTGAAATCCGCCACCGCAGTAAGTTTGATTGGCGCAAGGCCGATCATGAAAGCTTCATCCTCGATGTGGCGAGGCCGATCGAAGAGTTAGTAGAATCGCCGCTTTCTGATCGAAGAAATACCGTGCTCTTTAAACTCTATGGAAGATTGATGCCCGGGTTGACTTGCCTGCTCC
The DNA here is from genome assembly GCA_963709365.1 of uncultured Chlamydiales bacterium. Lineage (GTDB taxonomy): Bacteria > Chlamydiota > Chlamydiia > Chlamydiales > Rhabdochlamydiaceae. Next base: position 785,941 of record CAVPVU010000002.1, on the reverse strand, counting down.
AGTCGCACCATGGATGGCACCGACGCAAGGAGCCCCCCTATCACGAGTTCAAAATCGAAGTCTTTAAAATGCTGACCTGCAGCTGGCAAGCCAAGTTTGGCTACCAGTATGCTCTCAACGATCCCTTCCAAGTTACAGCTGGCATCCAGCTTGTAAAATAAAAAATTTTAGCGCACTTAGAAAATGTTTCTTTCGAATATACATTTATCCTGATTTTATTTAAAATATTTGCACTTTAATTATCAGGAGATTGAATTATGACATTCGGAACAAGCGCAGCAGCAGATCCTCATCGCATGCTTCCAGGAACGGTTGCTGAAGTCGAGACACAAGCTGAGCAGCCATGGTATCTACCGGAAGATGTGCATGCATTAGTAAACGCTAAGGCCTCAGAAAAATTACGAGATCCTAACTTCATCCATATTGAACAGACTAAAAGTTGGATGCCTTTCTTTACCTTTAAAGCTCAAGAAGTAAGAAATGGAAGCATGAGCGCGACTGTTTATCCCAACTTTTTTGCTGAGGATGTATGCACGCGGCTTGGACAAGCCGTTGCTCGCGTGACCGAGTTAAATGGTAAGATCGCAAATCCTTCTTGTATTCGTAATCCGCGCTTACTTCAGTTGCGCCTTTATGTTACAGCTGCAATGGGTGTGACCTACATCGTAGTCTCCGCTCTTTCTGGTACTTTTCTCTCTGGAGCTCACTCTGGAGGCGAAGCTGGAATTTTAGTCACGCAGATATTAACCGCTAGCTCAGCTGTATGGGGCGCAATTTCTCCGCTTAAGGAAAAACTCGATGTTACAAAGTGGGAACAAGAGCGAACTCTTGAAACAAGCCATATTGATGCTGATGTAGGGCTGCTCAGAGCTCATGTTAACAGACTGGCTCTCAACCTTCTTACCGATTGGGTTCAGGCTACTCCCTGTTTAGGCCGTCCTAAACAACAAAAGAAACTCATTGCTAGAGGAGCATTAAAAGACCTGGCAGAAAGAGAGGCGCGTGCGCTCTTAATTGGTAGAGCCATAGATAAACTCTGGAAAAATAGCCTCCCCTGTCTTAAAGAGTACCTGAGTCAAGTAGTGCGGAACGAGGCAGATGTTGAACACATTCTTAAACCTATAGTGAAAGCCATCGGTTTAATCCAGATGGAGCGTAATCCGCAAATGAGTGGAACCGAAATGAGCAATATCCTCGACGACAATACGATGACATCTTCTCGGAATTTCATGCGCGATAGAGTAAGGAGTATGAATGAAGAACTGCTAGAATCAACGGTCTACGACGGCATGCCGATTAATTCCGAACCCAGACAAAGAGCAAGGAGTGTGGTCAGTGGCAGTGCTAGTGATAGCAGCGGCGAAAAAGTTGAGGAGAAAGCTAAAGCAGGCAAGCCTGCACCAAAAGCAAAAGCACCGGCTAAAAAAAGATAAAAAGGACATTTTTTGTCGTTTATGTCTTTTTGGTCCTTTTCTTAAGCTCGCGCAAGATAGGCTCGATTTTGTTACGAGTATGCACATCCACTCTATCGACAAACAGCACGCCATTGATGTGGTCGTTCTCATGCATGCGGATGCGTGCATTGTAGCCTTCTAGTTCTTCGGTGAATAGCTTGCCATCTAGACCCTGGGCTTCCACCTTTACCTTGAGCGGACGCTCAATCACGAGTCGTATGCGCGGCACGGAAATGCATCCCTCATCATCCTCGACTGTTTCTTTACTGTGCTCAAGCAACTTAGGATTGATATAGACTTTAGGTTCAGCCAGCGCCCATCTACCGTCTGTCATGATGATGTAGCTGCGGCAGACAAACATGCGGATGGCACGCCCGATCTGGTTTGCAGCAAGTCCGATCCCATGATGCGCATCCATAGTTTCGATCATGTCCGAAGCGAGTTGTTTAATTTCATCGGTGATCTCAGTTATCGGTTCGCTGCGTTTGCGCAGCACAGGATCACCGTAAATTAAAACTGCAAGTTTCATTTTTGCGTCGTCTCTTCAATGGTCATCGGCACGCGCGACTGGCTTCGGCCAATGGCCGCGGTCCAGAGCGAGAAAAGCACGCAGGCGATCATAAAAATGCCCGCGAGGTACGCAGTGAATTTTTTGAGCACATCGGCCGTCGACGTTCCGAAAATTGATTCGCCGGGATCACCGCCAAACGAGGCTCCCAGGCCTAAGCTTTTGCTCTCTTGCACGAGAATGACCATGCAGAGGAGAAAAGACATACCTACAAAGATAAATAGAGCTAAATAGTAGAGAAAGGTCATTTTGTTGTTCCAAAATTGATGATTTGTAAAAAGGTGGCGACGTCGAGCGAAGCTCCACCGATGAGCGCGCCGTCGATATTGGGCATGTCGAGCAGCTGCTTAGCGCCCTCGGGCTTGACCGATCCTCCGTAGAGGATAGGAAGCTTATCAGCGAGAGCCTTGCCAAATTTTTCGGCTAAAAAAGTGCGGCAGATCAGATGCGCTTCATCAGCAATCTCTGGCGTGGCCGTCTTGCCTGTGCCGATGGCCCAGACTGGCTCATAGGCCAAGATCATCTTTTGCATCTCTTGTGCCGTAAGGCCGTCTAGCCCCTCTTTTAGCTGAGTTAAAAGCAGTTCTTTTGTTTTACCGCTCTCGCGCTCCTTTTCGAGTTCGCCGATGCACAAAAGCGGCACGAGACCTTCTTGCAGCGCGCGTTTGATCTTGCGATTGATAAAGGCATTTGTCTCATGAAAGTAGTGCCGGCGCTCAGAATGTCCTAAGATGACAAACCGCGCTCCATTTTCTTTAATCATGCGCGCCGAAACCTCCCCTGTAAATGCTCCTTCAGCCGCATCGTGCATATTTTGAGCGCCGATGAGTATTTTGCCTTTTTGGCTAGCTCGGCTTGCCAGAGCGAGCGCAGTAAAAGGCACGGCCAGCATCACCTGCACAGGCGTGGAGATTTGCGAAAGCTGGGATGTGAGCGCAGAGACATACGCCTCAGCCTCTTGGGCTGTCTTGTACATCTTCCAATTTCCCACGATCAAAAGCGGTGAATTTTTCCCCATAAAACCCTTAAAAGAAGAACAAACACCGAGGGCACCGAGAAACACCGAGAGAAAAAATAGTTTTGTGTTTCCATTTCCTTTTCGGCATGATAATCTTATAAGTTTCCTCGGTGTACCTCGGTGCTCTCGGTGTTTTAATTTTCCTTTACACAACAGAGCTGCAGGAAGAGTTAATAATACCCAATCTAATAGATCTATGGAAGAAATTCTTAGCGTCTCTCAGCTCACCGCCGCGATTAAAAAATATTTAGAAGGCCACTTCCCTGCGCTGTGCGTGCAAGGTGAAATTAGTAACTTCAAAGAACAGTCTTCGGGCCATCTCTATTTTACGCTCAAAGACGCTCAAGCGCAGATCTCGGCCGTGCTTTTTAGAGGCAGTGCGCAGCAGCTCTCACGCCTGCCCAAAGCGGGCGATCAAGTACAGGTCAAGGGCGAACTGGCCGTGTATGCGCCGCGCGGAAATTATCAGATCATCGTGCGCGAACTGCGCTACCTCGGCGTGGGAGAACTTCTCTTAAAGCTGCACGAATTAAAGGCCAAATTACAAGCCAAAGGCTGGTTTGACCCGCAAAGGAAGAAGGCCTTGCCGAAGTTGCCCAAAACAATCGGAGTGATCACCAGCCCGACCGGATCGGTCATTCAAGATATTTTGCATGTTTTAAGCCGGCGCTATGCGGGCTTTCAACTGCTCTTAAATCCAGTAAAAGTGCAAGGCGAGGGCGCGGCACAAGAGATCGCACGCGCCATTGAACAATTTAACCAGTACAAACTGGCCGATGTGCTCATCGTGGGCCGCGGCGGCGGCTCGCTTGAAGATCTGTGGGCCTTTAACGAAGAGCGCGTGGCCGAAGCGATCTTCGCTTCTGAGATCCCTGTCATTTCCGCTGTCGGCCATGAGACCGACTTCTGCATCGCCGACTTTGTGGCAGATGTACGCGCGCCAACGCCTTCGGCTGCAGCCGAGATCGTCATCGCTGAAAAGCATAAAGAGCTCCAGCTACTCGCTCAAATGCATCAACGCATCAGAGAGACCTCCAAGTTAATCATTAGAGGGCATAAGGAGCGTCTGAAAGCCATCAGCCGCCAGCCGGCCATCTCTCAACCTTTTTTTCTTTTGGGCAAATTTGCGCAAATGCTCGATGAGACCAAGAGTTCTCTAGACCACGCGCTTAAACATGTCGTTCAAGAAAAAAAGCTAAAATTTCACGCTCTGCAAAGACAGGCTTCCGCTCACAATCCCCTCACCCTGCTCGCTACACTCAAACAGAAGCTGACGCTTACCAGCTCGCATCTCAAGTCGATCAATCCCAAGAACCTTTTAACCAAGGGCTATGCCATTGTCTTTCAGGAAAAAGCCGATTCAATTATCCTCTCGGCAAAGCAGGTTAAACCAGAAGATGGCTTGCGCGTCATGCTCCAAGACGGCACCATCAAAGCCAAGGTAACTGAAACATGAATGAGCAACCCAAACCCAGTTTTGAAGCCGCCTACGCTCGGCTCGAACAGATCCTCGAGAAGATGAACTCTGGCACGATCTCTCTGGACGATTCGATCAAACTCTACGAAGAGGCGGATCGGCTAATCGTGCAGTGCCAAAGTCGGCTGAATGAAGCGGAACAGAAGATCGAAGTGCTGATCAAAAACCGCGACGGCTCGCTTGCCAGTGGCGAAAACAACCAGCCTCTGCGCGAAGCTTTCAAAAGGGTCAACGCTGGAGCTGTTTCATCATGAAATATCGTTTTATTTATCAAAGAATTAAACACCGAGACACCGAGAAACACCGAGAAAAATTAGTCTCTGTGTCCTTCTCGGTGCCTCTCGGTGGCCTCGGTGTTTAATTTTACCTTGCACACAACAAGGCTGCTCATGATCATTGCGCTTTTTCCCAATACGCAAAAGAAGAACTCGAAGCATTTGGCGATTGGGATCTACGAGTTTCTAACTAATGCCGGCATTACAGTAGTCGCTGAAGATGAAGATGCGGCTCTGATTGGCGCCACCCCCATTTCAAAGGTCGATCCAAAGGAGATCAAATTCCTTATCTCGATGGGCGGCGATGGCACCATTTTGCGCCTTTCCAACCGGTACGCCCACCTTGATGCGGCCATCCTTGGGATCAATATCGGCCATCTCGGCTTTCTGGCCGACGTCCCAGTAGAAGATATCTACCCCAGTCTGCAAGACCTGATCAATGGGGCTTACACCATCGAAGAGCGGGTCATGATCCAAGGAGAGGGCCTCCATGGACAGAAGTGTATGGCAGTCAACGACATAGTATTACATAGGGGCAACAACCCTAGCCTAATAGAGATCGCGATTCATGTGGATGGCCTCTATTTGAACACCTTTGAAGCGGATGGTATTATTGTCGCAACCCCTAGTGGCTCAACGGCTTACTCACTTGCGGCCGGCGGCCCAATCGTTAGCCCTACGATCGAGGCGCTGGTAATCACCCCTATTAGCCCGCATACCATCTCAAATCGCCCGATCGTCTTGACCTCAACGCATGAGATCCAGCTTCAATATTTGAGCGATTATGACCCTATCGAGATACGCGCCGATGGACTTACCCCCCAAAGCCTGCACACGGGCGAGGTTTATCGCATTACGCGTAATAAGAAAAATTTTAAACTTGTCAATCTCCTACGTCGCGACTACTTTTCTACGCTCAGAACAAAGCTCGGCTGGGCTGGAAAGCTGAGATCATAAGAAAACGACAAAATGCTTTTGTTCTCTTAGTTCTTCTCTCAATTTTATATTAAAATTTTCATGTTTATATAAAAATCATTTTGCTTTTCTTTTATAAAATTTCATCATAAAATTGTTTCCAAAAACTGAGGATTTATCCTATGGCAGCAGCTAGTCGAATAGCACAAAATCTCGATACCGCAATTCAACAATTTACGCCCCCAAACGCACCCGGCCAAGAATTGGTGCGCGCCCCGATTCTCACAAATGTTTATTTAAATGCAGATGGCTCCGCATATGCGCCAAACGGTTGCATCGCATGGCTGATTCAGATCATCTACGACTGGATCTGGGATACCAAACTTACAATCATATGCGCCATTTTCCAAGCCTCAGTGTTTGAATATGGCATTGGCAGAGATAGACCCATAGCGGAAAACTATTCTCTTGAACAACGAGATGCATTCGTCACAGCGCAGCAAAGACGCTTGAACTTTCTCGCCCAACTGATCCAAGCCAATCAAGTTGCCTTTGATGGACGTGTGCCACAGGGTTCTCTCTTGCGCACTGCTTATGAAGCTTGTGTTGCAAGACAAGCAGCCGGAGCAGCACATGCGCCTAATCTCGACCCCGCGCAAGCCAGAGTGGACATGGCACATCTCCAAACTCGTTGCAGCGCACTTAGCGAACAAGTAGCTACGCTCACGCAGCAAAACGCAACGCATACCCGACGAATTGACGAGCTTACAGCTGATCCAGATGGTCTTCAAGCCCGCTTTTCGCGCATGGAAAGAGAAGTTGTAGATTTAAGAAAAAGCTTAGCAGGTTCACAACAAATCACTGAGCGACTAACTGCTGAGAATGACAGGATAAAAAGTGCTTCGCAACTCGGCAGAGATCTTCAAGCGGCAAACGCAAGGCGACGCGCGGCGGAAGAACAAGCTGCGTCACTGAGCGCAGTAATCACTGCATTAGAAGCAGAAGTCGCAAGTTTAAAATCTAACGCCGGCGCCGGTGGAGCAGCGCCTGCAGCACCAGCTGCTCCTGCTGCCCCTGTTCCTGCTCAACCTGCCCCTGCGAAGAAGGCAGAAGTCTTGGGTAACGGATACGCTAACGGATTAGGAATTTTTGATCCAGCCAAAGTAAAAAAGCCTCAGGCACAAAAACAAGACGACTGGACGCTGGAAATAGTTGATCTCGATCAAGAGCATGTTATTCTTGAAGCTGCGCAACTAGCTTCTATTCGAGCTAATACTCCTGCAAAGAAGCCTGCAAAAGACAAGGTTGAACAGAAGACTAGAGATGAAAGGAAAGGATAGAACTGTTAAAATTTTAACCTAAAAAAGAAGAGACCCTAATGAGTATCAAAATCAGCGACACCAGTCCTGCTAACATCATTGCCTCTGGCCTTTCGTCTCTCTCGGAAGAGGCTGTGGCAACTGCATCTTCATGCTTGGGATACGATACCATCGCACCTGCGCCAAACGCTCGCCCTCGCCACGAGCCCGATTGCCTCGAAGCTGTGATTGGAGGCCTAATCACTGCGGTTTTTGGTGTTTGCACTCTAGTCGCTGATATCGTGTGGGATTTTCTCTGGAGTACTTTCGATTACCTCTATGACACCGTAGTGTGTATTTTTGGTGGAAGACCTAACAATGGCAATATTGCGCCTGAAGCACTGGCGGCCACCCGTTTTTATAAACTCAACCGGTCTCGACTCTCGGAAGTGCCAAGACGCGTAGCGCTCGACGTAGACACCTCAAATGCAATGAAACATGTAAAAATCGATCAGCTCATCACCGAGTTCGACAAGGTCGCAAACATGTTGAATGCAGTAACAACTGCGCCTGCGCACATCCAAGCAAAGCTTACCACAAGCAACCCTCATCGCGGCTTGTTTGGAAGAGTCGCATCTGCGTTTAAAACTATTGACGGCCAATTTTTAGCGCATCTTCAAAGCTACCTTACCCAAGAGCATTATCGCGCCGAGCCGCTGCGTGCAGCTAAACGCGTGCGCACGCTTTCTGAGCCTGAAAGACAGGAGCTCTTCTTCTACGATGACGTCAGCAGCTATATCACGACCCGTACAAATCTAATGGCCATGAAAGAGTACGTGGCAACGCATAAAGCTGACGCTGATGAGTTGCAAAGGCGACAAACTGCTGGTCAAGAGCTCGACAGGCACAGTAAGCAAGCCATTTTCGAAGGCCAGCAGATGCATGAGTATCTCTTAAGCCTCGTGTTTACTTGCACGCAGATACAAAACCAGAATAACAAGCGCGCTGCCTTCCAAGGTCTTGCCGATGCCTATCATGGATGTGGTCCGCACAAATATAAGGCGATTAGAGACCAGTTTGAAAGACTCACTGATCGAGCTCCAGACCTTAACCAGCTCTGGCTGCTCGCAACCAAGCAGCTGAAGCAGAACATTTTGCTGAGTCGCTACCAGACTTCACAATTTCACGTGATCAACGCGGCATGCAGCAAAGTTTCCGACTGGGGTCTGGATCCTGATCAGGCAGAGCTCGGCGATAGCTATATCGATGTCGGCGGCGGCGCCATGATTACAGGCCTGAATGTGCGTTACACGCTCAATAAGGAGTTCACACCTGCTAGGGCGCTTACGGCATTTAAGAGCAGACTTGACGATTTAGACGACCAGAGCCTGATCACGGTTTACACCAGAACCCATAGAGATGCGCTCCCTGCAGATTGGGCTGAAAATTACAATGAGACGTTCACCTATCGAGACTCTGCAGGTATTCAGAGAGAGGGCACAAGAATCAACTATCACGGGGCCGCATGGCTCGCATGGCATCTCGGCTGGTTTAACAGCGCCATGCCCGTGTTATAAAGTTAATCAAGAAAATGAGGTAAAGAGATTATGTCAGCAGCACAAGAGATAAATCAAGCCGGGCGTCACTTCCCACAATATCCGGGCTTTGAGATTGATGCGCCTGAAGTGGTAGCACAGCAGGGTTACGTTTTTGGCATCGATGAGGCACTGCTCAAAATCATCGGCATCGTGATCGCATGCGTAACCGCGGTTTTTCTAGCCATTGCAGCCTACTTTTTCTGCTGCTCAGCTGAAGCTCAAGAAGACGGTGAACCCGAACTCGTAATTTCAGATGGCGCGATTAATAAAGCTCAGGGCTTGCCACAAGGCGCGATCGATGCCACCCAAGGTTATAGCATCAATCGCGATATGCTCTCTGTTACGCCTCCTCCCATGAAAGAGCTCTGGGAAGAGCTGCGACGTAGTGGTGCTGAGGATATACAAATTACCGAGATCATGGACCATTTTAATGCGCTTATTCGCGACAAAGGTACTGTCAACGTACAGCGTGTTCAAGCGGCTGAAAGAGCTCTGCAAAAAATGATTCAAGATACCGACCAGCAAAAGGATGACCTCGGCAACCTACCGTTTTTAGATGGAGGCATGGTTAATCCTGAGTATGGTATGGCACTGGTCGAAGATCGTCAGGGTCGGCTAACACAAGTCAATAAACGCGAGTATTGGTTGCAGCTAAATGCAGAGATCAGGCTGATTCTCCAAAACTTCGTTGCAGAATTCCGCAAGCCAGCAATATCCGCTCGTAATAAACAGACGGCCCTACTTGAGATCGCTCGTGCCGCTGAAGAGTGCCGCGTGGGCCTGCGCGAAGAGCTGATCCGACGCTTTAAAATGCTCACCAACCGCGTGACCAAGTTAGAAGACAAGTTCAAACTATGGATCCAGCTCTTTAAGGAAGATCTCATCCTCTCAACGGATACACCGCAGATGCACAAGATTAACCACGCTCGCAAACTTGTCGGGAAGCAATGGGGATTAGATCAAGATAAATTGAATCTCGATGACGCCCACATGGAAGCTGGAGGCGGAACCAGTGAATTGCAATTTATTCGCATACTTACCGAAGGTTATACGCCGGCTCGTATCGTCCACGCACTCCGCGCGCGCATGATCGACGATGGCGATTGGATAAACGTGAATAAGTATTTCCAAACACACATCGCAAAGTTTGAAACTGCTGGCGATGACATCTTTGACTTTTATGAAGAAGTGGGCACTGGTAAACAAGCTTGCATGATCGTTAACTTCAAAGGCGTGACCAGACTGGCTGAGCTTTTAGGGTATGTAACGCCTTCTGGTAGAAAACCGATTAGGCTCTAAAGAAAGTTAAAACACCGAGAGCACCGAGATACACCGAGAAGAATAGAGGGAGAAAAATGCTCTTCTTTCTTTTCTCGGTGTATCTCGGTGCTCTCGGTGTTTTAACTAAGGTCGTTTAGATCGCTTTTTCAAGTTTCAGAAAAAGAGCTTGAAGCGCCACCGAAAGCTTCACGCTTCTCTCAAGCGCTAACTTGCACTCATCCAACAAGCTTAAGACCACTCTTAGCTCTGGAGCTTTGCGAAAATAGAACGCAATCTCCTCCATGATCTCTTCTGTGCCGATCTCGTCAAACTCTTTCAGTACGCTCAGATTGCGCTTGGCAAAGAGCTCTTCGAGCATCTTCGGAATTGTGCTCTCGCCTTTTTCGGCGAGTTGAAGCGCCTTGGCAGGCGAGCCCTGCGCTAAAAAAGCTATTCTATCCGCTTCTTGAGGGCTCAGCTTAAAGCGCTTTTCCACAAAAGCGGCGATCTCTGGCTGTGGCACAGGGAAAAAGGCGACCTTTGCACAGCGCGATAAGAGCGTGGTGAGCAGCTGCTCGGGCTGGCTTGAGATCAAAATAAAGTAGGTGTCGAGCGGTGGCTCTTCTAACGTCTTTAAAAGCGCGTTGCTGGAAGCGGGCAGCATGCGCTCGGCGTCATCGATGATGAAGATCTTAACGGGCGCTTCGAAAGGCGCAAGCGCCGCCTCAGCGATCATCTCGCGGATCGTCTCCATCGTATGCAGGCCAATTTTGCCCGTCGGAGCGTAAAGGTGTAGATCAGGTGGATGGCTTTTGCTGGTGTTGAGGAGTTTAATGGCCAGTGCGCGTGCAAAAAGCGCTTTGCCTACGCCTTTGGGGCCAGAAAAGAGCAGCGTGCTAGGCAGCTGAGCTTTATCTGAGAGATGCGTGAGCAGCTCCCCGGCTGCAGGATTACCGAGTAGATGTAAAAAGCTCATCGATACTCTTGAGTGCACTCTCTAAGACCTCATCAGCTGTGCGCGAGGCGTCGAGGATGCGAAAACGCCCTGGCTCCCTGGCTGCGATCTGTTGGAATGCTTTACGGATTTTTTGGTGAAAAAGTAGCGTTTCAGTTTCGATCTTGTCTTTGCCATCTTTGACCTGTTTAAGACGCTTTAGACCGATTTGCGGATCGAGATCGAGGTAGAGGGTGAGATTTGGTTCCACTCCGTTGCAGGCAAATGTGCAAAACTTGCGCACCTCGTCTTCACCGAGACCGCGCGCTGCACCCTGATAAGCAACAGTGGAGTCATTAAAGCGATCGCAAAGTACGATCTGGCCTTTTTTAAGTGCTGGTCTAATCACTTCTTCGACATGCTCTGCGCGGTCGGCTAGAAAAAGAAAGAGCTCAGCGCGTGCAGCGAGCACTGCTTGATCGCGATTCAAAAGCAGGTTGCGGATCACGGAGCCAACCTGAGTTCCACCAGGTGCGCGCGTCTTGATCAGATCCAAGCCTTTCGCTTTTAGAGTAGCAAACAGCCGCTCCATCAGCGTGGACTTGCCTGCGCCCTCCCCGCCTTCAAAGGTGATCAAAAGACCTTTGGACATTTATGTCTTCTCGGGTTCCTTCTCTGGCTCTTTTTCTTGCGGCTCGATCTGCTCGAGTCGTTGTACGGCGATCAGGATATCTTGTTCTGGCATGTTGACCAGGCGTACGCCTTGCGTCGAACGGCCCATCACACGCACGTCATCCATTGAGATTCTCAAAGTTTGACCGGTATTAGACATCATGACTACGCTGTCGTGATCTTTCACGGAGATCGCTCCGACTACGCGGCCATTGCGCTCGCTGGTGATAATCGAGCGTACGCCCACGCCTCCGCGGTTGGTCTGGCGGAACTCTTCGACATTAGAACGCTTGCCATATCCATGTTCGCACACGACCAGGATCGCTTCATCGCCTTTGACAACTTCACAGGAGACGACCGCATCATCTTCATTGCGCAAGGTCGCGCCTTTTACACCGCGTGCCACTCTGCCCACCGGACGCACTTGCGCCTGGTCGAAGCGCACGGCCATGCCATTTTTAGTAAAGAGCATGACCTGCTGACTATCTTTAGTCAGTCGGGCTGCGATGACCTCATCACCCTCGTCGATATTGATCGCGTAAACGCCTTTGCGCCGTTGCGAGCTGAAGGCCGAGAGTTCCGTCTTTTTAACCACGCCGCGTCTGGTGGCCAGCAAGATGTAGGCTGGATCTTCGAAGTTTTTCACGCGAAGCACAGCGGCGATCTTTTCGGTCGGTTGGATATCTTCTAATAAATTGATCAGCGGCTTGCCTTTCGAGCGTCTTCCCGCTTCAGGGATCTGCCAGACTTTAAGCCAGTAGCATCGGCCAAAGCTGGTGAAGATCATCAGAGTATCGTGTGTGGAAGCCACGTAGATATCTTTTAAGGTGTCAGCCTCTTTCTTCATCTCAAGGCCAATCACGCCATGTCCACCCCGCCTTTGCTCGCGGAAGGTATCGACCGGCATGCGCTTGATGTAATCATCTTCCGAAATCGTGATCAGCACCGGCTCATCTGGGATGAGGTCCTCGATGTTGAACTCGCCTTCGGCGGCCACCATCTTGGTGCGGCGATCAGAGGTGTGATGTTTTTTGACATCGAGCAGCTCATCTTTGATGATGCCGCGTACCAGGCCCTCGCTAGCCAGAACAGCACGGTAGTGTGCAATTTTAGCGAGCAGATCTTTGTACTCGTTTTCGATCTTCTCCTTCTCCATGCCGGTAAGCTGATAGAGGCGCAGGTCGAGCACAGCATTCGCTTGGCGCTCGGTCATGCCATATTGCGCCATCAGCTCGGTTCTGGCGCCTTCGCGATTATCGCTGGCGCGGATCAGGCGCACCACGGCGTCGAGATGGTCTAGGGCTTTCAGGTAGCCTTCTAAGATGTGCGCGCGCGCTTCAGCTTTGGCGAGTTCAAAACGCGTACGTCTTCTGACTACTTCGATGCGGTGTTCGATCCACGCCGCAATGATCTGCTTGACGTTCATGGTGCGCGGCAGGCCCTTGTCCAGGGCGAGCATGTTGCAGCCAAATGTCACTTGCAGGTCGGTAAATTTATAGAGCTGATTGATCGTGACATCGGGGATCTCGCCGCGTTTCAGCTCGAACACAATACGCATGCCATCTTTGTCCGACTCATCGCGGAGATCGGAGATTCCAGCAATCGTCTTTTCATTGACGAGCATCAGCAATTTTCTGAATGAGGTCGGATTTGGTGACGTTGTATGGGATCTCATCAACTACCAGCCTCTGTCTGTCGCCATCCATCTCTTCGATGCGGATGACGCCGCGCAGCATGATTTTGCCTCTGCCAGTGTGGTACGCTTCGCTGTACACCGCGTGTTCCACAGATAATTCCACCCGTTGGAAAATCGGGACCCGGCATCACTTGCATGATCTCATCGATAGTCGTAGCTGGATTTTCCAAGACGAGCAAGGTGGCTGAAACAAGTTCGCCTAAGTTATGGGGTGGGATGTTGGTGGCCATACCGACCGCAATCCCAGAAGAGCCGTTGCAAGCAGGTTGGGGAATTTAGCAGGAAATACGGTAGGCTCGGTTTTGGTCTCGTCATAGTTAGGAACCAGGTCGACCGTGTCTTTTTCCAGATCTTCCATCAGCGCCATCGAGGCATGGGTAAGGCGCGCTTCTGTATAACGCATGGCAGCGGCAGCATCGCCGTCGATTGAACCGAAATTTCCTTGACCGTCGACCAGGGTATAGCGCATCGCCCAAGGTCTGCGCCATGCGCACCAGCGTCGGATAAATCACGGTCTCGCCGTGCGGATGGTAGTCGCCCGAGGTATCGCCCGAGATCTTGGCGCACTTACGATGTTTGCCGCCTGGCGAAAGTTTAGCTGGCGCATCGCATAGAGGATGCGGCGCTGAGATGGCTTCAATCCATCGCGCACATCGGGAAGCGCACGCGAAATGATTACGGACATCGAATAGCGCAGGTAGCTCTCTTTGACCTCCTCTTCGACATTGCGTGGAAGAATGGTGTCACCTTGCGTATAGGTCATACTTACTCCTTAAATATCCAGATTCTTCACTGAAAGCGCATGGTGTTCGATGAAGGCGCGGCGCGGCGGCACCTCTTCACCCATGAGCATCGTAAACATATGATCAGCCGCAATCGCATCTGGCAAGGTTACGCGCAGAAGCGTGCGCTTGGATGGGTCCATGGTGGTCTCCCAAAGCTGATCGGCGTTCATCTCTCCAAGACCCTTGTAGCGCTGGATCTCGATGCCTTTGCGTCCGTTGGCTCGCAAGAACTCCATCCCTTCTTTCAGAGTGTGGACAGGTGTCTCACGACTATTTTCATCGATGATATCGAACAGCTTGCCATCGGCGAGCAGATAGTCATCTAACGCAAATCCATACGTCGCCAGACGATCTTTGAGATCGCTGAGCATAGCTTCGGAGTAGAGCTCGAGGCAATAGAGGCTCTTGGGCTTAAAGAGGCGCATCTCTTCGGTCTGCTCTTCAACTGGAATAGACGCCAGCGTGCGCGCATGCTGCTGGGCCTGCAGTTCTTCATCGCTTTTTTTAATCTCGGCAAACTCCTCTTCTGAATAAACATATTGAGGAATGTCTCCGAGCTTAATTTGGAACCTAGGCAACTTGCCGTTCGTCGGATCTTTAGCTTGTAAGAACTCGCGGAAAGGAATGCCTTTGCGCTCGACCGAGCCGATAAACGCTTCGACTTCGCGTCCGAGCTGCAAGAGCGCTTCGACTTGGGTCTCGGTCAGAAAATCGTTATGTCCGGCCAAGCGGACTTTCACATCGGAAATCCCCAGCTTTAGGAGATACTCATCCATCTCTTTTTCACTGTGGATATAGCGGCTCACTTTTTTGCGCGAGACGCGATAGAGCGGAGGCTGAGCGATATAGATGAAATTGTTTTCCACGAGCGCTGGCATATGTCGGTAGAGGAAGGTCAACAGGAGCGTGCGGATGTGCGAGCCGTCGACGTCGGCATCGGTCATGATGATAATCTTATGATAGCGCAGCTTCTCTAAGTTAAAGTTATCGGCGCCAATCCCACATCCAAATGCGGCGACCATCGCGCCCACTTCTTGGTTTTGTAAGATCTTTTCAAGCCGCGCTTTCTCTACGTTTAAGATCTTACCGCGAATGGGCAGAATCGCTTGGAATCTTCGATCGCGTCCAGACTTGGCCGAACCGCCCGCTGAGTCTCCCTCGACAATATAGATCTCGCAGAGTGCAGGGTCCTTCTCTTGGCAATCGGTGAGCTTACCAGGCAGACGTGCCGAGTCGAGCGCGGTTTTACGCAAGGTCAGTTCACGCGCTTTACGCGCCGCTTCACGCGCTTGAGCCGCAATGATCGCTTTTTCTGCGATCATCCGCGCAATGACTGGATTCTCATCTAAATAGATGGCGAACTCCTCTCCCACGATCTGCTGCGCGACCGTAGCCGCATCGCTGTTGCCGAGGCGCTGCTTGGTCTGGCCTTCGAATTGTGGATTAGGGATTTTCACTGAAATAACCGCGGTCATCCCCTCGCGCATATCTTCGCCGGTGGTGGAGACCTTGTCACTTTTGAGTAGCTGATGAGATTTGATGTAGTTGTTGAGCACACGCGTCAGAGCAGTTGAAAAACCGCTGACATGTGTTCCGCCTTGGCGGGTGGCGATATTATTGACGTAAGAAAAGAGCGTTTCGGTATAGGTCTCATTCCACTGCATGGCAACTTCAAACTCGATAGGACCGTCTGTGCCCTCTTTTACGCCGTGAATATAGATCGGATTGGGAAAGAGCGGCGCCTTGTTCTCATTGAGGAAAGAGACAAAAGAGACGATACCGCCAGCGTAACTAAAGGTTATATCTGGGTGTTCGCTATCGCGCTCGTCGCGGAAGTTGATCTTGATGCCGCGGTTTAAGAAAGCCAGTTCGCGCAGGCGTCTAACTAGAATATCGTAATCAAAGACGAGAACGTTAAAAATCGTGTCGTCTGGATGGAAGGTAACTTTGGTGCCATGGCGCTCGGTCTCGCCGATCTGTTTAAGCGCATGCAGAGGCTTGCCTTTGGAAAAATCCATCTCATAAACTTTGCCGTTTTGAGAGACTTCGACGTGGAATTTTTTCGAGAGCGCGTTTACGCAAGAGACACCCACGCCGTGCAGACCGCCGGAGACTTTATAGGTGCTCTTATCAAACTTTCCGCCGGCGTGCAGAATGGTTAAAACGACTTCAAGCGCTGAAACATCGCGACCTTGCTTGAGCGACTCCTTCTCGTGTTTTCCAACTGGAATCCCGCGTCCATCATCTTCTACGGTGACCGAGTTGTCCTTGTGCAAAACAACCGTGATCTCTTTACAAAAGCCAGCGAGCGCCTCGTCAATACTGTTATCTACGACCTCATAAACGAGCTGGTGCAATCCGTTTGTTGCCGTGTCCCCGATATACATCCCAGGGCGTTCGCGTACCGCTTGGAGACCTTCCAATACGGTAATCGAACTTGCATCGTACTCTTTTTCTTTTGTCATCGTAGTCATACCTTATTTACCCAACGCGAAAGATAATATTTCGGATCTTGGAAGAGGGAAATCTCTCTTGCATCTTTTTTAAAAGACGCGATTTTTCATGCTGCACTAAAAGGCTATACAAAGCCGAATTTTTCACAATCACAGTTAGAACCCCATCGCGAAAAGAGTGCGCCACGGTCATCGGCGCCAACTTTTCGCCAATCATTTCTGGCCACACAGCCAGAATAAGATCAGGCCTCTCTTGATGCGTCTTGCTAATCTGAGAGAGCAGCTCAGGTAGTAGGTCTTTTAACCTCTTACCTGTGGGCTTCGTGCCATCGTTTAGCATACCGTATTCTCCATTTCAGCACTATATTTTAGACACTCCAAAAAGGCAATAAAGAAGGCGCAGTGGACAAGGGATTTGTGGACAGCGTGGACTTAAGTGGACGAAGTGGACGCGCCAAAAAAGAAATCTGTGTGTTGGGGCGGTCCACCACGTCCACTTCGTCCACAAAAATTCTTGTCCACTACGCCCCATTCCTTAGCTAAGCAAGAGCGTACTTAATCCGACCGCGATTAAAAAATAGATTGTCATCGAGAGGAAATCATTAATGGCCGTGATGATTGGGCCAGACGCGAGCGCCGGATCGACTCCGATGCGCGCAAAGAAGATCGGCGAGAGCACGCCGAGTAGAGCGCCTGTGACACAGGCGCCGAAAAGTCCAAAGGCCACGACGCAGCCGATCAGCGCAGAACTGAAATGCACGTGCGCTAAGCCGAGAAAGCCTAAAGTGTAAACTAGAAATCCACACAGCACTCCAAACACCAGGCCAATGATCAGCCCAATAAAAAGCTCCTTAAGGATTGCCTCTCCGCGACTTCCAGCGGATAGTGTGCCGATAGCCATTCCGCGTACGAAGAGCGTGCTGCTTTGAATGCCGATATTGCCAGACATCCCCGTAATCAATGGCACAAAGAAGAGCACGAAAGTAAAAAGGCCATCTTGATAAGCTTGAAATGAGGACATCACGCTCACATTGATTAGACCGGCCAATAAGGTGACGACGAGCCAAGGCGCACGTGCAAAGACCCTTTTTAATAAGGGCTCGTACTGGTTCACCTTTTCGGCTGTACCAGCCATGTTTGCGATCGTCTCATCAGCAATATCCTCTATCGCTTCGACTACATTCTCGTAGGTAACTACGCCCAGAAGGACATCCGCTTCATCGACCACAGGCAGCTCTGAAATCTTATAACGTTCGGCGATATCTACGACCTCTTCGCGGCTAGCGTCGGGCGACACCTTATGTAAAATCGGCCGCATGACCTGTTTCAGGGTGAGATGCTGGGGATTGACGATTAGATTGCGCGCAGGCACATAACCTTGCAGCTTCCGATCTGGACTCAGCACAAAAATCTGGCGGGTTAAATCGATGCCCGGGTTGGTGCGAATATATGCCGCCGCTTCGCCGATGGTCAGATCCGCATGAAAAGAAAAAAATTCATTTGTCATGAGACGACCCGCCGTATTCCGCGGGTGCTTTTTAATCTCTTTGATGCTGACAGCCTTACTCACATCGAGCATTTCAACCACGCGCCTAAATCTTCGTTCGACAATATCCTCTAAAACTTTTACTGCCTCATCCGGGGCCATCTTCTCGATCAGGCTCTTCACTTCTACGTCTGTTAGGTGCCGAAATACGGCGGCACGCGTAGAGCTATCCGTATTGACCATAAACTCGATTTTAGCCTCAAAATTGGCCAAATTCTCGTATAAGACGGGACGGGCATTGGGCGGTAGGCGCGGGGCGGCATAAGCCAGGTCTACTGGGGAGTGTTCTGAGGCGATCTTGGCCACGTCGTGTAGAACGACCATCGAGGTCTGATTATGGAAGGCCGCGGCTAGCTTTTCGCTTAAGATGTCATCTTTATCTTCCGTGTGCATACCATCCTCATTGACCAACTTAAACTATAAATACAAAAATCGTTTTTTTCAATTGGATTCTTATGTAAGATATGCACCATTAAATTTTCAGGACTAAAAATATGTTTTCACCAAATAAGATTCGAAACATCGCCATTATCGCTCACATCGACCATGGCAAAACCACTCTTCTCGATGCTCTACTCAAGCAGTCAAATGTCTTTAGAGACAATGAAAAAGTCCCTGAGAGGGTCATGGACAGCTACGATCAGGAAAAAGAGCGCGGGATTACGATCTTCGCCAAACACACCAGCATCTTCTTTGAAGATTTTAAAATTAATATTATCGACACCCCTGGACATGCCGACTTCTCAGGCGAAGTCGAGCGCGTGCTCGGCCTGGTCAACTCGGTGCTGCTGCTCGTCGACGCTCAAGAGGGCCCAATGCCGCAGACGCGCTTTGTCCTCTCCCAAGCGCTGAAAATGGGCCTAAGACCGATGGTTGTGCTCAACAAGATCGATCGACCTCACGCCGATCCGGACCGAGCGCTCAATCTCACCTTTGATCTCTTCGTCGAACTGGGCGCAAACGATGAGCAGCTCGACTTCCCGATTATCTATGCCTCGGGGCTTAGCGGCTTTGCGGTGATGGATGTAAAAGATCCAAGAGTGGATATGCGTCCCTTGTTTGAACTGATCATCAAAGCGTGTCCCGGCTCCTTCGGGTAATCTCGATCTCCCCTTTTTGATGCAAGTCGACTACCATGTCTTACGATGATTTCATTGGACGTCAAGCTTGCGGGCGCATTTTAGAAGGCCAGGTCAAAAAAGGCGATGCGATCGTACGCGTGGACAAAAATGGCCATCCGAGCAACCACAAAGTGCAGCGTATCGAAGGTTATCACGGCCTAAAAAAGATCGAATTAGAAGAAGCTGGCGTGGGCGATATCGTCAGCCATCGCTGGCATCCCTGATGTCGATGATCGGCGACACTCTCTGCAGTCCCCAAAATGTCGTGCAACTCCCCCCTATCCACCTCACTGAACCGACGCTTTCGATCGAAATCATGGTCAACAACGGTCCGTTTGTCGGTAAAGACGGCAAGCACGTCACCATGAACAAAATCCGCGACCGTTTAAACGAGGAAAAGCGTGCGAATATCTCGCTTAAAATTGAAGAGGTTGAAGGCCGTGAAGATGCAATTCGCGTGTGCGGCAGAGGCGAGCTGCACCTGGCTGTACTGCTTGAAGCGATGCGCCGAGAAGACTATGAATTCACCATCTCGAAGCCCAAGGTCATTTTGAAAGAGATCGACGGTGCGACAGCAGGAGCCGATGGAAGTGGCGCACATCGAAGTACCTCAAGAATTATTCAGGCACTGTGATTGAGGAGCTTTCACGCCGCAAAGGTGAATTACGCGCGCTCCAGACTAACGAACAAGGAATCACGACATTAGAGTTCGCCATTCCAACGCGCGGGCTGATGGGCTACCGCAATGAGTTCCTCACTGTCACGCGAGGTACCGGCATCCTCACTTCAGTGTTTGAGAAGTATATACCTTGGAAAGGCCCGATCGCGGGAAGGCAGCGCGGCGTGCTCATCTCTTCGGCCCAGGCAAAGTGACCGGCTACGCCAGCTTCAGTCTTCAAGAGCGCGGCACGCTCTTCAACGGCCCTGGAGATGATGTCTACGAGGGTATGATCGTCGGTGAACATAACCGCGACAACGATCTCGTGGTCAATATCACACGCGCCAAGCAGCTGACCAACGTCCGCGCTTCCGGCAGCGATGAGAACATTATCCTGGTGCCTCCACGCACTTTTACACTCGAGCAAGCCATCGACTTTATCCAAGATGATGAGCTCGTCGAGGTGACGCCACGCTTTATTAGATTGAGAAAGCGTTATCTGCTGGAGCATGAGCGCAAGAGAAAATAACGACGCTAAAAGACTGGGGCGAAAAAGATTAAAACACCGAGAGCGCCGAGATACACCGAGGGAACATAAACTCTTTTTCTCGGTGTATCTCGGCGCTCTCGGTGTTTTGATTCTGAATTATAGGTAGCTAAATGCATTCTAGGCGAGAAATTTGGAAAATGTTCAACGCGATCTCGCCTACCTATGATCGCGTAAATCGCATCATGACCGGCGGGATCGATCGCAGGTGGCGCAAGAAAATGGCCGCCTTTCTGCCTCAAAAAGAGAACCTTTCATTGCTCGACTGTGCTACTGGCACAGGCGACCAGCTCTTTGCCATTCTAGATCGCTCTCCTAATATTACATCAGCTGTCGGCATCGACCTTGCAGACCAGATGCTCAAGCGGGCCGCAGCCAAACTACGAGATAAGCCTTACGCGCACAAAGTTAAGTGGGAGCGCGCCAGCGCCAGCGCGCTGCCCTTTGCTGATCGGACATTTGACTGCCTGACAATCTCATTCGGCATCCGCAATGTCGAAGATGTCGCCGTCACGCTCAAAGAGTTTTGGCGCGTCTTAAAGGATGAGGGCCGCTTACTAATCCTCGAAACTTCTCTTCCTACCAACTCGCTGCTTCGAAAACTCCACCTTTTCTATATCAGACACGTGCTGCCCAAACTCGGCGGCATGATCTCCAAAAACAGATCCGCCTATGTCTATTTGAATCAGACTGCCGAGACCTTCCCTTGTGGCGAGAACTTCTGCTCTCTCCTAAAAGAGGCGGGCTTTAAAAACATCCACGCACATCCTCTCATGGGCGGCGTTGTCACGATCTACGCAGCGGAAAAGAAAACGACAGAAAGGACATAAAAAACCATAACCTCGACTTTGTACAAAGTCGAGTTACTGACGGAGCGCGGTATATATGGCCCGTGTTAAATAGGGCTATTCATGAAGATTATTCTTTTCGCCTGCATACCCTCTCTTGCAACTGGTCAACTTATCGAGCGAACAAGAGAAGGGATCTGGCTGATGAGATAAAGAGGAACAGAAAGAATACCAGCTTCGAAAGAGAGATGATTCTGAGATATACGTATACCGAGAGGCGGCCCTTTTTCTTGTATAAAAGAGTACAATGATTTTAATTTTCCATGAGGACCGGCTTTGACTTCAATGGGGATGATCTGGTTGTCCAAAGCTAGAAGATAATCTACTTCAGCATCGCTGCCTTTTTTCTCTCTCTGCCAATAAAAGAGGAGCCCTTCTTGGCGCGGATTGTGATAGGCCAGAAGTTCTTGGCCGACAAATTGCTCTGCGATTGCGCCTCGGTTAATTTGGATGAGATCTCCTTTCAATACAGACGCAGGATCTGTACCTAATGCATGCTGAGCTAGCCCGACGTCGAGAAATAGTATTTTAAAGAGATTGCGTTTGATTTGTGCTGAAAGCGGCAGGCCAGCGGCGGAAGAGGCGCACACTTGATGCACAAGCCCAGCCCAGCCCAGATGATCGAGAGCTTGTTTTAATTCTCGAGAGCGAATATGCGGGTCGATTTTCGAATATTTAAATTGCTGGCTAATGAGTGGAAAAATTCCGTCGTAGACGATCTTTAGATACTTCTGTTCGTTTGGATTCGCATATTTGGAGAAGTCAGCCTTGAATGTGGAGAGAAGAATTTCGTGAATATAACCAGTCTCTCGAAGCGAGAGATGCTGACAAAAACTGCTCACGGCGGCTGGCATGCCTCCTACGAGAAAATACTCCTTAACGAGCTTCATCATCTCTTGGTGTTGCTCAGCAGAAGGAGGAGACTGGACAGTACATTGAGCTAGTTCGTCCAATTCGGACGATTTCCCGCGGGCAAGCACATACTCCTGGAAGGAGAGTGGTTTGAGATACATGAATTGTATGCGTCCCACCGGAAATGAAAATTTCTTCTGTGAGAGTGCAAATTCGAGTAGTGATCCTGCGCCGATCACATGCAAGGCAGGCAGCTTCTCCTTAAAGTAGCGCAAAGCCAAAATGGCTTGAGGACAAGCTTGAATCTCGTCCAGGAAAAGCAGTGTCTTTCCAGGTAAAATCTCTCCCTTCGAAATGAGCTGCAGGCGCAGCAGGATCTCTTCAGGATCGAGCGAATCAAAGCAAGCAATTGCCTCAGGTTTTTCTTCAAAGTTCACCGAAACAAAAGAAGAAAAAGCCGATTTGCCAAAATTCTCAACGAGGTATGTTTTACCGACCTGCCTTGCCCCTCGCAATAACAAGGGAAATCGCTGAGGGCTAGTCTTCCAAAGCAATAGATCTTTTTCCAGGGAACGGTACATAATCACCATTTTTATGGCTGAAATTACCCCTTATTTTAGCCATTTTTATGACGAAAAGGCAAGAAATTAAAATAATGAACAGCCTTAGTTTTATATATCCCTGAATATGAGAAGCTTAGCAAACTCTATCTATCAAGCTGACCGCTAACAAGTTTCAGGAATTGCGAGGAATCGATGCCTTCATCTGACTTGATGATGAGGTGGGCGGCTGAGAAGTCGTGCGTCCTGGTGAAATCGTTGGGCACGGCGACGGTGATGAAGCCGGCGCGCGAGGCGGCCAGCACACCCGGACGGCTGTCTTCGACGGCCACGCATTCTGCAGGATCTAAGCCTAGCAGTTTGGCGCTATGTAAATAGATATAAGGTTTTGGCTTATTGACTCCCTCCGGGTCATTATAATGGGAAAGATCATCCACGCCTGACACCACGACATCGAAATGGCCGGTAATGCCGAGCTCGTGCAAATTCATCAGAATTTCCTCTTTGCATGCCGCCGAAGCTACGCCGAGTTTGATCTGTATCTCATCTTTCTGAGCCGCCAGTTCATGCACCCAGTTGACGACATGGTGAATAGGCGGGGTTGCCTTCTTGCGCAGCTCGTTATAAGCCTCTAACTTGTCGTTCCGCAAGATCTCCGGCGAGGCGATCTTCAAGCGGTCGTGCAACTCTTTTGAGATGAGAATGCCCGAATGACCGGAATATGCGTAATAATCCTGACGCGTAAATGGCGCGCCGTGTTTTTGCAAAGCCATCTGCCAACTGAGAAAATGCGCTTGCTCAGTGTCGATCAGCGTTCCATCACAGTCAAATATGATCGCCTTTACTCTCTGTTTTTTTGTCTTCATAAAAATTTTTTAAAAATTGAAAAAATTTCACACTTGAAAAGGTTGATTATAGTAATAAGGTAGATATGAAGCCATATAAGACAACTATCTCTGTGCCGTACAACATAGACCTCCTCGATTGGCTCGAAGGCCAAGAGATGTTTCCAAAGGTCTACTGGAAGAGTGAGCAGGAAGAGATTGCGGCAGTCGGCTCAATTTTAACTTTTGATAAGTTTCCCACATTCGATAAGCAGACAGGCGACCTACGCCTGTTCGGCGGCATGTCATTTTCTGCTTACGCTGGCTTCGACCGCAGCTGGGACGCATTTCCGCGGCAGCTCTTTTTTCAACCCAAGCTTCTACTCTCGAAAAAACAGGATAGCTGCACGTTAACGTTGTACACGCTAGACCAGCCTTCGGAGGCAAAGCTTCTCGAACACTATTTACAGCTGCGCGAAAAAAAGAGCGGCACGCTGCCTAAACCCCAGAACCGTATCGACGCACCTACCTCCTCTGAATGGAAACAAAAAGTTACCGACTATCTCACGCGCATCCAAAATCAACAGGTGGATAAGTTAGTTTCGGCACGCAAATCTACCTTTGTCTTCGGCACGCATGTCGACCCGATCGATATGCTGAAGAGATTGAGGGCTGGTGCATTAAATACGACGATTTTCGGTTTCCAGCCTAATACTACGGCTGCTTTTGTAGGTGCAACACCAGAAATCCTCTATCACCGCGCAGAAAAAAACATCACCACACACGCACTCGCAGGCACAAGACCGCGCGGAAAAACGCCTCAAGAAGACTTGGGCTTGAGAAATGAGCTTTTGAAGAGTGAAAAGGATCAGCGCGAGCTGCATTACGTGCGTGAACATCTGCTTTTTGCCCTCTCGAATCTGTGCGATACGTTCGAATTTCAAAAAGAGAGCGCCGTGCTGCAAAATGCGACCTTGCAACATCTGGTCTGCAACTTCTCCGGAGTCTTGCAAGATGGAGTCCAAGATCGAGATATTATTCAAGTGCTGCATCCTTCGCCTGCCGTTGGCGGCTATCCGCGTAAAGATGCGCTCGACCTAATCTCGAATTCTGAGCCTTTTGATCGCGGCTGGTATGCTGCGCCACTTGGCTGGATAGGCCCGGATGCGGCCGATCTGGTTGTGGGCATTCGCAGCGCTCTAATTGTACAAAATCAGCTGCATCTTTTCGCCGGTACTGGTATTGTGGATGGTTCTTGTCATGCCCAAGAGTGGCATGAGCTCGATCAAAAGATTGGAACCTTCACCAGGCTTTGGAGTGATTGATAAGCATTTAATCGGGAATCGAAACGAGAGTTACGCTAAGCTCATCATCGATCAGCTCGTGCGTCAAGGCGTACGCTACTTTTGTCTTTCGCCAGGTTCGCGCTCCACACCACTTGCTCTCGCAGCCGCAGAGCATCCAGAAGTCACTGCAACCGTCCATTTCGACGAACGCGGCACAGGCTTTCACGCTTTGGGCTATGCTAAGGCAGCCAAACATCCGGCAGCCGTGATCGTAACCTCGGGCTCTGCTGTTGGAAATCTCTTCCCGGCTGTGATGGAAGCTTCTTATGCCCACGTCCCCATGATTCTCCTCACCGCCGACAGGCCGCCCGAACTTCGCGATGTTGGCGCAAATCAGACTGCCGACCATGTAAAAATCTTCGGTGAATATGCGCGCTGGAGCGTCGACCTCCCCTGTCCGACAGATGAGATCTCACCTAACTTTATCGGAACCACAATTGCACAAGCTGTCTTTCGCAGCCTGCATGCCCCGAGAGGGCCGGTGCACTTAAATTGCATGTTCCGCGAGCCGCTCTCTGCAAACGAATCTGTTTCAGCCCTAGCTTTGGAATCGACACGCTACGAGCAAACGGAAGCGGTACCATCTAAGAACACGCTCGAATACTGGGCAGGTCTGTTATCTGCGGAAGAAAAAGGCGTCATCGTGGTCGGCAGCCTCGCCTCCAAATATCAGCTCTCGCAGATCTCTGAACTCGCTAGGACGTTGAATTGGCCGATCTTTGCGGATATTTTTTCTGGGCTGCGCTCAGAGGAGAAAAGCCCAAACTTCATTCCTTATTATGATCTTATCTTGAAAACCACGCAGGATCTCAAGCCGAGCACTATTTTGCACTTTGGCGACCGCCTGATCTCGAAGACGCTGCAAGAGTGGCTCTCCGCCAGCCAGCCAGCCCCCTATTTTCTGGTGGCAGACTATCCTAATCGATATGACCCCAAACATCAGGTAACCCATCGCCTCGCTTGCGACCCGGCGCTTTTTACACAGCTCGTACTACCCTATCTTACGCCGCGCGCAGAAAGCGCGTGGATCCAGACCTTCCAAGCGCATGCAGAGCGCATCGCACAAGCTCTGCCCAAGATTTTAGATGCAAAAGAGCTGACCGAGCCAGGCGTGGCACACTATCTGGCCAAACAGCTTACGAAAGAGTGGGCGCTCTTCTTCTCCAACAGTATGCCGGTACGCGACGGCGACCTCTTTCTCTTTCCGTCCCAGCCCATCGGCCCACTTTACGGCAGTCGCGGACTCTCTGGGATCGATGGAAATATCGCCACGGCCATCGGAATTGCGCAGGGCGCGCAAAAACCTACGCTTGCGCTTTTAGGCGACCTAGCCTTTTTGCACGATTTGAACTCGCTTGCCCTCTTAAAAAAAGCCAAATATCCCGTGGTCTTACTAGTGATCAACAATAGCGGCGGCGCTATCTTTTCTTTCCTGCCCGTCGCCGCGCGAAAAGAGCCTTTTGAGGAGTTTTTCGCGGCAGCACATGGGTATAAATTTGAGAAAGCGGCGGCACTCTTCGATATTCCCTATTCTAGCCTGCAAAGTGTCAAACAGCTCGAAAAGGCTCTACACGAGAAAAGGTCATGCGTATTAGAAATGACCACAGATCGCAGTGAAAATCACGCCTTCCACCAAGAGATCACCAAATGGCTACATTCACATACTCACGCCATGGCTCATTGAAGAATCCTCCGCTCGTCTTCTTGCATGGCTTTTTAGGTCACAAAGAGGATTGGGATGAGGTCATCTCACACCTCGCATCACGCTTCTTCTGTCTCTCTCTGGCCCTGCCCGGGCATGGCTCGCCCTTTTCGACCGACTTTTCGCAAACTCTGGAAACGACGCTCAACGAGCATGGTGTCAAGAGCCCTGTGCTGATCGGCTATTCGATGGGAGGACGCCTCGCGCTCCATGCCATGCATGAGAGACCAACCCTCGCTTCTCGCGCGATCGTATTCTCATCGCACCCAGGCTTAAAAGATGACTCCGAACGCGCAGATCGCCTGAGCGAGGAGCTCAAGTGGGAGCGCCTCCTTAAAACACTCTCCTTAAAAGAGTTTTTAGATCGCTGGTATGCACAGCCCCTCTTTGCATCTCTAGCGCAGCAGAAAGAACTACTCACCAAACTCCTCGAACGGCGCATGCAACATAATCCGCGTGGCGTAGCCACGGCGATGCGTCTATTTAGTTCCAGCAGGCAACCACTGCTTGCGAAGATCCCTGAAAATGCTTTCTTCGTCTGTGGCGAAGAGGATTTGAAATACAAGGAGCTTTATCGTAAACTGATTCCGCCAGCTCAAGTGCGCATCCTGGCCAATTGCGGCCATGCGCTACATGTGGAAAATCCCCTAATCTGCGCCCAAACTATTGAGAAATATCTATGTTAGTAGAAACTGCATCTTTTCCTTGGAAGACCGCTGCAAAATTCGATGACATCAAATACGAAAAATATGATGGCATCGCCAAAATCACGATCAATCGCCCGCACGTGCGCAATGCCTTTCGTCCACACACGGTAAAAGAGATGTCTCGGGCCTTAAGCGATGCTCGCGATGATCAGGAGATCGGCGTGATCATCCTAACTGGCGAAGGCAGAGAAGCCTTCTGTGCAGGCGGCGATCAGAAGATCCGCGGCGAGGCTGGCTACATAGACGATGAGGGCACAGCGCGCCTGAACGTGCTCGATTTTCAACGCGAGATGCGCAGCTGTCCTAAACCTGTGATCGCCATGGTGGCGGGCTATGCCATCGGCGGTGGCCATGTGCTGCATGTGCTCTGCGATCTAACCATTGCGGCTGACCATTCGATCTTTGGACAGGTCGGACCTAAGGTTGGCTCTTTTGACGGCGGCTTCGGCGCAAGCTTTTTAGCGCGCGTAGTCGGACAGAAAAAAGCGCGTGAGATCTGGTTCCTATGCCGTCAGTACACTGCTCAACAAGCCCTTGAGATGGGGCTGGTCAACTGCGTCGTGCCCTACGAACAGTTAGAAGAGACGACTGTCTCCTGGTGCCGCGAGATTTTGCAGCATTCCCCTTTGGCTATTCGCTGCCTAAAAGCTGCACTCAATGCCGACTGCGATGGACAAGCTGGCCTGCAAGAGCTAGCCGGCAACGCCACGCTGCTCTATTATATGACCGAAGAGGCCAAAGAGGGACATCGGGCGTTCCTAGAGAGACGCCCACCTGACTTTACAAGATTTCCTAAAAGGCCATGAATATATTTCGAAAAGACATTGTTACATTAACCATAGAATTAAAACACCGAGGGCACCGAGAAGCACCGAGGCAGTATTTTTCTCTCGGTGTTCCTCGGTGTTCTCGGTGTTTAATTTTCCCCTACACAGCGAAATTTTGAGGTTAGGAAGTGAAAATGGCTGCGGTTGGGATTTGGATTCAAGCTGCGCGTCCTAGGACGCTGATTACGAGTGTCAGTCCGGTGATGATCGGCACGCTGCTGGCGCTGCCTTCTGGAACGTGTAAGTTTTCGACCTTTCTTTTTACACTGTTTACGGCTTTGTGTATTCAGATCGGCACAAATTTGGCCAATGATTATTTCGATTTTTTGAAGGGCGCAGACACATCCGCGCGCAAAGGACCAGTGCGCGTCACGCAAGCGGGCCTCGTCTCTCCGCAGGCTGTGAAACGCGCTTTTATTCTCGTCTTTTCGATTGCCGCACTGTTGGGAATTTTTCTCGTTTTAGAAGGCGGTATTCTTTTTGCATTTCTGGTAGCGATATCGATTGCGCTTGGGATCTTGTACACGGCAGGGCCATATTCGCTGGCTTATCTAGGAATTGGAGATCTATTCGTGCTACTCTTCTTCGGGCCTATCGCCACGTGCAGCACTTATTTACTCCAAACACACCAGTTCTCATACGATGCGCTCTATGCAGGGATTGGGCCTGGCATGCTCGCGTGGGCAGTCTTGCTGGTGAATAATATACGCGATGTCGAAGAAGATCGCTTGGCTGGCAAAAAGACACTCTGTGTGCGCGGCGGGAGAAAATTAGGACACTATCTCTACATCTTCGCTCTCTTCTCTGCCATTCTTACTCCTCTGATCTGGAGAGAGCAGCATCCAGGCGTGATGCTCGCCTCGCTTATTTTTTTCCCTGCGCTCATTTTTGCAGTCCAGATTGTAAAAAATGAAGAGGGCCAAATCTTTAATGCGCTGCTCAAAAAGACAGCTGGGCTGCTGCTCATTTACACACTGCTTTTTTGCATTGGCTGGCTGTTGTGAAACTCTACACATATGATCTTCCGCTTCGCGGAGGCAGGCGCCAAGGCCTGATCATCGAACTTACTGGTAAAGATGGCCAAAAAAGCTATGGAGAGGTCGCGCCGCTGCCCAATTGGAGTCGAGAGACGCTGACCGAGGCTTGCGGGCAACTCTCTCGCCTCCCCTCCGATGAAGAGCTCTTTCCATCGGTGGCCTTTGGCCTCGAAAGCGCTGAGGCTGGTCTCATGCCCTCTACTCTGCCCCTGAGCTTTCCGCTCTCTTCACTACTCATGGGAAGTGTATCGGAGATCCTCAAGAAAGCTGAAGAATGCGCACGAGCACAAATCTCTAGCGTGAAGGTTAAGCTCAGCGGTCTTTCGCACGCAGATGCACTGGAGGTAGTACACACGCTGAAAAGCGCCTTTTCTCTGCGCATCGATTTGAACCGCGCCTGGACAAAAGCGCGCGCGCTGGAGTTTTTCGCCCATTTTAAACCAGAGGATTTCGACTACATCGAAGAGCCTTGCGAAAAGGTCGAAGATCTCTTTGACTTCCCCTATCCTCTGGCAGTAGATGAGTCTCTGCGCGATTCGCCTTTAGATTTGATTTTAAAGATCAAACATTTGAAGGCGTTCATTTTCAAGCCTACGCTTCAAGGTGGTTACACGATCGGCAAAACTTTGGCGGAGATTACGAAGAAGCGAAATTTGGACTTAATTTTTAGCAGCAGTTTTGAAACCGGTATCGGCATCAGTCAGATCGCTCTCATGGCGCATCGCCTGAACGTGCCACTCAAACCCCTTGGACTGGACACTTATAGCTACTTAGAGCAGGATGTGTTGCAAAGGCGGCTGAATTTTTCCAATGGCTGCCTGCAACTCGAAGAACCTTTTTGCGTAAACAACTATGAACTTCGCCCAATACGCTAGCGCCCCTGCGATTATCACTGATACATGCACGCTGACCTACGCTGAGTTAGATGCGCACATCGAAAGGTGCTGCGCAGAACTTCAAGCGCTTGGTGTAAAAACGGGGACACGCGTAGCCTTCATCGCCTCCTCTAGCTGGCAAACCGTCGCACTCTATTTTGCGCTTTTT
Source organism: uncultured Chlamydiales bacterium (assembly GCA_963709365.1). GTDB lineage: Bacteria > Chlamydiota > Chlamydiia > Chlamydiales > Rhabdochlamydiaceae. The sequence continues at coordinate 755,919 of CAVPVU010000002.1, read as the reverse complement.
CGCTTGAACGCCACAGCTTGTCCGATCAACTTTCGCTTTCCCGAACCGCGCGTGCAAAAACTCCTGCAAGAATTTGAGCCTCTCCTTACCGTGGAACCTGAGAAGCTCTTCTCTTCCTCAGTTAGGTGCAAGTGCGAACGAAGCGCAGGTGGCATAGCCGTTCTAATGCCAACTTCTGGATCTTCGGGTCCTCAAAAAATCGCTGCTCTATCTTACGGCAGCCTCTACCTCAGCGCTGACGGCTCGATGCAAAAGCTGCCTTTAGATGCCAGCGATCGTTGGCTCCTCTCCCTTCCGCTTTTTCATGTCTCAGGACTCGCTCTACTCTTTCGCGCCTTTATCAGAGGCATGGCTGTGATCATCTCTACGCTTCCGCTACAAGAAGCAATAAGTCGCTTCGGCGTAACCTTTCTTTCTTTAGTGCCCACGCAGCTTTTCAGATTGTGTAAAGCGCTGCCGGCTGCACCTGCGCATTTAAAAGGCATTCTGATCGGCGGAGCGCCACTCAGCCCGACCTTATTGGAAGAGGCGCGAGGCAGAGGCTACAAGATCTTCTCCTCGTATGGCATGACCGAGACGTGCGCACAGATCACACTCGATACCGCGCCAACCATGGAGAGAGGATACCTAACCTGCGGCAAACCACTCCCCTACCGCCAGCTTAAACTCAGTCCGGAAGGCGAAATCCTGGTCAAAGGCCAAACGCTCTTTTCAGGTTACTGGCACAAAGAGACAGGCGCTACTCTTCCTCTCGATTCTGAAGGCTGGTTTCACACTAAAGATCGCGGCGAGCTATCGGAAGATGGCCGGCTGATTGTGCTCGGCCGAAAAGATAGACTTTTCATTTCTGGGGGCGAAAATATCTTTCCAGAAGAGATCGAGTCTGCACTGCTGGCGCTGCCAGATATTTTTGAAGCCTACGTCTTTCCTCAGCCCGACGCGGAATTCGGCGAGGTTCCGCATGCGTTTATCAACTCGGGTGATGAGAATTTCTCCGAAGAGCAGATCTTAACTGCCCTGCGAAAAACCCTGCCAGGCTATATGCTGCCTAGGAGTGTTCTACAGATGCCGGCTGAGCGACACAAGAATTCTTATCTAAAGATGTTAAAATTTTAAGTAAGCTCTCCGGAACCGGAATAGGCTTCTTTGTTTCACCCGATACAGTGACATGCACAATCGCTGTTCTTCCTACCTCTGCGCCGCCTTTATAGAGCCTTGTCTGTAAAGTAAAAGATGTTGTGCCTAGATTGGTTAAAGAAAGGTGGACTTCGATCTCATCACCCGCAAACAACGGGGCGCTGTAGTCGCTTTCGGCGTGCACGATAGGCATTAAAAAAGCCCCATCCTGGATTAGGGCCTGCAGCGTTAAGCCCTGAGCCATCAAAAAGTGTTCAAGGGCCTCCAAGGCATACCTCAATTGCTCCGTAAAGTAGAGCACTCCGGTGGCGTCTGTGTCGCGTAAATGCACGCTGGTTCTATAGATAAACATATGAACCTATCTTAATAAATTCTCTGTTGATCTTTTGGCTGGTTTGGGTGTCTTTCGAAGCACCTCCTTCAGCCATATTAATTCTCAATATTGTCTTCAGTCGGTGCTTCAAAATCCACTTCAAACCATTCCAAAATCTCATTCAGAGCCTTTTTTAAGATAGGTTCGTGGCACATTTTAGGGATCGCGCTTGAAATTAAGCAAGAAATTTAAAATTTTTCTATACATTACAGGTTCTCTTGGCCAAAAAAACCTGCTCTCATATAATCCCGAGTTTTCCCACCGCACCTCTAGTTAGCGAGCAGGCCGAAAAAATGACAAAACTACACGATCTTGAGACGCCGATAGACAGCTCCGTGCATCAAGGGGAAATCTGGCTCTTGAAAGGCGATCTATCTAGAGCCTCCGCCTGTTTCGATGAAGCCTTAAAGCAGGAACCTAACAGCGCAACGCTACTTTATCGCCAAGGTCTGGCCTATTTCGAGTATGGAAGTGAAAAAGGCAAGGAAAAGGCTCTCTTGATCGCTTGCAAGAAGTTCAAGACAGCTGTGGCGCTCTCTTCCTCTCTCGTCGAAGCATGGAATGCTTGGGGAAATACGCTGTTTCTGCTCGGCCGGACCTCCCAAGAGTACCACTACTTCCAGGACGCTGAGAGCAGATACCGTTCGGCGCTCGACCTCTGTGAATCACAAAAATATGACTCCCTTGCCGAACTTTACTGGGATTACGGCGCGGTGCGCATGAAAATTGCCGAGCACTCGGGCGAGGCGGTCGACATCTATTCTGCGCTGGATGCATTCCACCAGGCGTCGTCTTTGCAAGAGAGTTTCCCTGCTGATTTCTGGAATGATTTCGGCTCTGCCGCACTAAATCTAGCTAAACAGATCAACGATATCCGTCTGCATGTCAAAGCGATCAATTGTTTCAAACAAGCTGTGACGATCTCATCTAACTCTTTTGAAGGTTGGGCAAACCTCGGAAGCGCGCTGATGCATCTTTATGCTCAGACCCATGATGAGGATCTCTTCTCGCAAGCCAATGAGTGTTTTGCCTCCGCCGCGCAGCTACGCCCAGAGGATACCGGTCTTTGGCTCATTTGGGCGCGCTTCTTGTTAGAATCTGGAAAAAATCAGCGAGATATTAAGCGTCTCAGATCTTCGATCGAAAAATGTCACCGCGCATACATCTCCGACCCCAACCTTCCGCTGACGAGTGCGATTTGGGCTGAAGCATTGGCGCAGATCGGCGAAATATGCGATCGTGTCGACCTGCTTTATGAAGCGCAAAATAAGATCGAAGCCGTTGCTGAGAAGGCCTCCGACGAGCCCGACATTCTCCTCTCTCACGGCATGTGCATGCTCGCATTTGGACGCTATTTCGAAGATTACGACTGCTACTATCAGGCGATCGAAAAATTCCAAGAGGGACTTTCGCTCGATCGCACGCATGCCATGCTATGGCACGCCATTGCCAAATGCTACGTCGAAGTGGGCGAGCTCGAAGAGGACACAGAATCTCTCGAGCAAGCGCTGCACTTTTACGCCAAATCGCTCGACCTCAACCCTTCGACATATAACCTATTTGATTATGCCACGGCTCTGGCAAAACTGGGCGATTTCACAAACGAGCCGATCTGGATGGAAGAGGCTATCCGACAATTTGAACGTGCGCTCTCCGTTCAAAAGAATGCGCTCAATCTTCACCCAGACTGGTTATTTGAATACGCTAGCACGCTCGATCTTATGGGCGATCATCTCGAAGAGGGTTCTTACTATGTCCGTGCAATTGAGATCTTCTCGCACGTGCTCATGATCGATCCAGATTTCCCCGGCATCCACCACAGTTTGGGACAAGCCTTCTTGCACATGGGCGAATTCGTCGGCGAAAGCGATCATTTTTTCCGCGCTCTACATCACTTTAGGCTAGCTGCAAAACGCGATGAAGAGGACGACCAGGTGCTATTAGATCTCGGACTCACCTTGATCGACATCGCACAGCGCACTCAAGACGCCAGCGAAGCTGATGGGCTCTACCGCGAAGCCGAGCACAAGATCACGCTCGCTGCCAAGCTGGGTAATGAGCAAGCCTACTATCATCTGGGCTGCCTCTACTCCCTCTTGGGACAGTATGACAAGTCGATGCGCTTCTTGCTCAAGTCCGAAGAGTCTAAGTCTCTTCCTCCTCTTGAGGAGATTTTGCTCGATGATTGGCTAGATGGAGTGAGGACTACGCCTGACTTCCACGCTTTCCTGCTTCATCTAGAGAAAAAGACCTAAACTTTGAGCATGCGGGTTATTTTTTTTTTAATTTTAGGCCAGGCGCTGCGACTGTGGATCTCTTCGATAAACTGATCCCATAACTCCTGATGCTCTCGCAGATATTTGAAGGTGTTCGTGATGGCCGGCAGATCGGTATGCCCCGTGGGCGCATGCTCACCTTTCTCTACGCCAGCTTGCTCCATATCTAAAAAAGTAAATAAAACGCGCACGTGAAACTTAAATAAAATGCGCTCGTGACTTTCAATGGCAAGAGAATCCCAAATATCAGAACCCACAAAAACAAAGCAGGCCTGCGAACCTGGCGGTAGCGAGGAGACCATAGAATACGTGAAGACAAATTTGGAAAAAGCATGCATGCTGTAACCAAAAAAAAGCGATCGCGATTCATTGATAAATTTGGCTGGAGCTTCAGGAGAATATGTCTGTCCTAAAATGGCGCGTTGCGTCGCTTCAGGAATGGAAGCTAAATTTTTCAACTGAAAACTAGGCTCATTTCGTCGAGTCTCATTGAATATCGACATCAAATTGGGATCTAAAAGAAGACCAGCATCCGTTTCATTGACCCCAAGAGTCATAAGCTGAATTCTGCTGCTAGCATTGAATGGCGGGGTCTTCCCGTAACTGTTTATAACTCCCTTAAATGGCACATCACACGTACGGCACCTTTTAATTTTCGCAAAGTCCCTTTCACATCCCCAGCAACCATGTTCAAACAGACCCAAGTGTGGCGTTCTATCGAATCTGATAAGGTATGCAAAAAAATCATTGGGTTTCAGTCCATTTAGGGGCCAAAATTGCAGTACATTTAGGGGCCAATGAATGGTTAGTCTGGGAGTGATTGGTTTGGTTAGATCAGGCGCATTGTCCGTAAGAAATGCCGCTAACGACTTCGTGAAAACATAGCTGCTCTCAGGCAAAGAAGCTAAACGGGTCCAATTTTTGTATGTCTCTGGCATCGCGATTTGAGGTGTCACTTCAGGAAAAAAACGTTGCATCCACTCGAAAATCTTTACGCAGGTGAAATAGTCGCCCTTTCCATCGGGTACACCCTGTTCAGTAATTGCAATGTGAGAATAAATAAAGACTTTCTTCAGAATCCCTGTTGCCACATTTTTCACTGCGTTTGCGGCATGATCCAGAGTGTCTGTGAGCGCGTTAGCCTTTTGTTTTTGAGGATGCAACACAATAGCTCAGCCTCGCCGACAGGCGAAGCCGTCGATGGCAGCTTGTAAAGCGAGAAAGAACCTATTTCACTAAAAGCTCTCGATGTGATAATGATCGCGAGAAAATTTAATGGAATAGGTTCAATGGTTGTAAATATTTCTGCGGACGAATATAAGTGTTGTTTTTAAAATTTCTCATATTTGGAGCAACATATGTCTGAAGCTTTGTCAAGCGCCTTTGTCTACCGTCCTGCATCGCCCGAACACAAAGAGCAGAAAGACAGCCCAAGTGATGGGCTTGAAGCTTCGAGTCCAGTTTCATCAGGGTCTGGAATTCTTCGCTCTTTCGAAGACCTGTTTACATGCGAGTTAATACGTGATCCTGTGGTTGATAAATGTGGACATGTGTTTGAAAAATTCCAAATAATGAACTATATCGGAGACCAAGACTACCGCATCTGCCCTTACAAGCAAAAACCTAGCAAGGGACCTGCAGATAAAGATGATCCGCCTATTCCTGAAGCAGACCGTATTCGGATAGAAGACCTTCGCCCTGTTCTTCCCCTAAAGCAGTTTCTAGATGGTTGCAGAAAATATGGAATAGGCGATACATCTGCCGACGAAGATCGTGTATTTGTAAGTGCAGCCGAATACAGATCATTGAGACATGAAAATGCTGAATTACGACAGTCCAACGCTAAACTTGAGCAATCTCTAAAGATGGTGTTTGATAAGTTAGAAACTCTGTCTGACGCTGTTGAAGGGTTGAAAGCTGAAAATGCTGAACTGCGGGCTGGAATTGCACCACGTATACAAAACGCAGCGCTCAGACAGGATCCTCCCCTACAGGCTCCACAACCTGGACAACAACCAAAACGGTCCAGAGGCGCTTGTGCTAGCTGTAATCACATCCCCGTTGATAGGTGTGACGAAATTTTCACCAATATTCATCGGCACTTTCACACGAGCCTATCTCGAATTAAATTCATTCTTTGAAAACATCCAACGACTTAAGAAATTCATCCAATAACCCACAAGCCCAAACACCAAGAATGCATTCCAAATTTTTCCACCAGCAAATGCGATGTCACGCCTTTACCTTTATAACCGTAATCAACCTGTTCGCCTCCTCCGCGTCCGCTGGAAAAAAACCATCCGCATACGCTCGTTTATTACACCTAGAAAAAAGAACCTAAATAATAGATATAAGATCGGGCACGGGCTCGGGCGCGTTTACGTTCACGATGATCCGGAATGGTCAAATGTGAGCTCAATCGAGTATCTTTTTTAATTTTTCGTGAACGTAAACGCGCCCGTGCCCGTGCCCGATCCGATTCTTTATATTTTTTATTCTTTGCGTCCTTTGCTTTTTCCGCTATAGTTAAATGCTATGGATAAACGTTCTATCATTTTTGTTCTCGCTCTCACGCTAGCGCTCTTCGGTGTGCAGATATGGTTTGCTCCGAAGGAGCAGCCTGCCTCTGCACAGACAACTCAAGTAGATGGAAATGAGGCAGCAAAGGCTGAGATCCAAAAACGCACAGCTCCACTTTCAGAGCTTCCGATCATCTCGCTTTATAACGATCCTCAAGGCACGCAAGTTGCCACCTTGGCGGTTAAAGATAATCAGCAATATCTGACCTTTGCCTGGGTAACGCCTGCTCCTACTACACTCTACGTCAAGAACGGCAAGAAGATGGACGCAGTAGCGCTGCGAGCCAAAGACAGCTCTCCGCAGGCGCCGCTTCTCTACTCTTCATCGACCACAGAACCGCTCAGAGTGGTCAATCTGCCTCCAAATGAGAGTTTCGATCTCCAGCTGGTCTCGTTTTCAGGAGATAATCAAAGGGCTTCTGTTACGCTTGGCGAAGTCGAAAACCAGCAGATCCTAATCCCCTTAGAAAAGCCCCAAGCTCCTGCGATTGCACTCTATAAAAGTAGCGACGAGTACCTTCCCTATGCTTTTTATAACCCCTCCTCATTTCGCCTAACCTTAGTCAACGATCTTCCCAACTTAAGCAGCCTCGTTCAGGTAAGCCAGCCAGAGGTGACTGCACCTGCGGGCGAAGAGGGAGAACAGTTTTACGTTTTGGAAAATGCTTATCAGCAGCTCGTCTTTTCTAACCTCGGCGGAGCGCTTTGTGAAATTAACCTGCCGATTAAAAGCGACGCGCATCCTAACAGTGTCGTTCGCGAGATCGATTTCGACCGTATCCTGCAAGAGCAGTACCCCCAAACAGACTACTTCCCGAATAGTGGTTATTACATCGTAAAAGAGCAGGGAGGAGCTCCAGCTCTGGTTGAAAAAAGAAATTTGGGAGACTACTATCCTCTCATCCGCCGCAGTATTGTTGGTTCTGGAGGAAAACTCGCCACACGCGTGCCTCCGCGCTACTATGCTTGCAATATCTTATCCGGCGATCAAAAAGATGCCGATCTCAAGTATAAGCTGAAGAGCTTTGGAAAGAATTTCATCGAATTTGAAGCCTCTCAATCGCAGAGACGTATTTCCAAACGCTTCTCTCTGCCTGCCGACTCTAAAGCTGCACCCTATTGTTTCGACCTAACCATCAAAGTAGATGGCGATGCGCGTGATCTAAACATCACCTCTGGCGTGCCAGAGGTTGAGCTCACCTCCGGAAGCTCTTCTCCTGCGTTAAAGTATCGCGTGCAGAATAACAGCAAGCCGAAAGTGGAGCAGATCAGTCTGCCCAAAAACTCTCAAGCCTTCTCCTCTTTCCGTCCTGACTGGATCTGCAATTCCAACGGTTTCTTGGGCCTTATCCTCGATCCGCTCACCGAGATCGAAAACGGTTTTAGCGCACACAAAGTCCCAGGCGAATTTATCCCAACCAGACTCACGGTCATCGATGCTGAATATCAGCTCTACCCTGCCGATAAGTATCCTGGATTCGAGATGCTCCTGCCCTTAAAGAATACGACTCAGCCGCAGTCGTTCCGCATCTTCGCGGGGCCTTTTGCAAGCAGCGTGCTCAAAACCGTCGATAAGACCTATTCAGACCCTGCTACGCACTACAATCCCGATTATATCTCTTCTCAGAGCTTTCACGGATGGTTTGCTTTCATTTCCGAGCCATTTGCTAAGTTTCTTTTCTTCTTGATGAATATCTTCCACGCGATTACCCGCTCGTGGGGAGTCTCGATCATCCTACTCACACTCGCCCTGCGCATTATGCTCTACCCTTTGAATGCCTGGTCGATTAAATCTACCGCCAAAATGCAGGAGGTCGCACCGCTGGTCGCGGCAATTCAAGAAAAACATAAAAAAGACCCAAAACGCGGACAGTTGGAAGTCGTTGCCCTCTATAAAGAAAAAGGCGTCAACCCCTTCTCAGGCTGCCTACCAATCCTCATCCAGCTGCCGTTTTTGATCGGTATGTTCGATCTGCTCAAGTCTACCTTTGAATTGCGCGGCGCGAGCTTTATCCCATATTGGATCGATAACCTCACGGCGCCTGACGTAGTATTTAGCTGGAACTATCCGATCATCTTCTTCGGAACGAATTTCCACCTCTTGCCGATCCTCATCGGTCTCGTGATGTATTGGCAGCAAAAGATCTCCTCTCCTGCACCTGTAGATAAGAACCAGATGACAGATCAGCAAAAACAGCAGAAGATGATGGGCAATATCATGGTCATCGTGTTCACCGTGATGTTCTATCACTTCCCTTCGGGACTAAATATCTACTGGCTCTTTTCGATCCTATTCGGAATTTTGCAGCAATGGCTCGTGACCAAGAAGAGAGCTGCGTCAACCGGTAAGGTACAACCCTTCAAGAAAGTATAGAGATGCAAGCATGGGAAGATTTCCTGCGCGAACAAGAAAGTACCTTGGGGAGAGCGACTGTCGCGCAATGGCTCAGGCCGCTTAAAGTCGTAGACTTCGACGCTTGCAACCTCCATCTAGAAGCAGAAGACTCTTTTCAGCTAGCATGGTTTGAAGAGCAGGTCCGTCAAAAAATTAAAAATGATTTTTGTAACGAAAATGGCAGGCCGATCAAAGTCCACCTGCGTGTTCGCGATCAACCTTCCTTCAATCAAAAAGGCCGAAAATCTCCCAAGAAAAAAGCAGCTCAAAAAGAGTATCTCCCTGCTTTAAACCTAGTACAAGACTCTTTAGACGAAGCGGCTACCCTTGAAGATTTCATCGTCTCTCCGGTAAATGAGCTGACCTTTAAATGCATCTCCGACATGACCAGTTTACCACCAAAAGTTGCACCGGGTAGCTTTAATCCCGTGTTCATTCATGGAAATAGCGGCTCTGGCAAAACGCACCTACTGATGGCCTGTGCAAGTCTACTGCAGAAGCAGGGGCTTTCGGTTCTTTATATCCGCGCCGAAACTTTCACAGAACACGTAGTTGCCGCCATCAGAAATGGGGCCATGCAAGAATTTCGCAAGGCTTATCGCCATGTCGACGTGCTGCTCATCGATGATGTACACATTTTTGCGCGCCGAGGCGCCACTCAGGAGGAGTTCTTTCACACCTTCAACTCCTTGCATAGTAGCGGTCGGCAGATCTTCCTCACGGCTAACGCCCCGCCACAGCTGCTCGAAGCTATCGAGCCCAGACTAGTCAGCCGATTTGAATGGGGTATCCTGCTGCACTTAGAACGTCTCGCACCCCAAGAAATTAAGACCTGGCTGCTTAAGCGCGCACGCGCTTTCGATCTTATACTCAATGATGAAACAGTTGATTATTTAGTTAAAACCTTTCAAGCCCACACAAAATCTCTGGAGCGCGCTCTACACGCCCTCATCATCCGTTCTCAGTCCAACAAAGGCGCCTGGCGTAAGGCCATCGATGTTGAAGCCGCCCAAAGCTATTTAAACGATCTAATTGAAGAGGAGAGACAAAAGGGCATGAATCCGACAAGGATCATCCGTGCAACTTCAGACTATTTTGGGATGCGCGTCGACGATCTCTTGGGAAAATCACAGGCGCGCGACTGCGCTGTTCCGAGGCAGATAGCCATGCATATCTGCCGGATGCTCCTCCAGCTTCCCTATCTGAAAATTGGACAAGTTTTCGGACGCGACCATTCGACTGTCATGACTAGCGTTAAACAGATCGAAAAGAAACTGCAAAAACAGGACAAAGAGACCTGCGCAGCCAAGTTTGAGATCTTAAGACGCCTGGAGACCGAAGAGCCTTAGAAGCTGTCTTAAATCTTGATGAAGCGATCGCCTGGCTTTGGAGGAGGAACCGCAGACTTCTTCTTCTTATCATCATCTTCTTTTTCTTCGCGGCCTTCGATGATATCTCGAGATTTCTTTCTCCATCTTTCAACGGCTTCGACAAAGAGTGGAGCGAAGCGTCTAAGAGAGTTAGGATCAGCGCCTACGCCCATTTCGAGTACGCAATGCATCAAGATGAGTTCTTCTGGAACAGCCACGCCGATGCCGCCGCCAGCCATCTGGCCGCCGAGCATTGAACCTTCGAGCAGAGACTCGTATAATTTTAAACGAATTTTCTCATCCTTAGGCAGACCATCTAAAATTGGAGAATAGAGATAAAGACGATCTGAATTTGGCTCGTAAGTAAGGTGTAGGGAGAAAGTATTATCGATTCCGAGAATACAGGTGTGGTTTTCGTCAAAAGCCAATCCCTCTAGATTGAGTTCTTTGCCAAATTCCTTCAAGTTCGCCTTGGCGTTTTCTAACGACATGAACACATCCTCCTTAGGTATAAATAAAATGTTTCCTAGCGGATCATATCTCTAGCCAGAATTAATTACGAGAGAGATCGTCTTATTATTTCTGCAAGAACACTATTTTTACCGAGATCCTGTTAAAAATCGCAACAAAAAATCGAGAAAGTTGTAAAAGAAAAAAATCTATACCTGAAATAAGAATGCTTCTATGCCAAAACAAAACGAAGTCTCTAAAGGCACGCCTGCCCCTCTAGGGGTCGCGCGTCAATTCGACGGGCTGAATTTTGCGCTATTTTCTGAGCATGCAAGCGGCGTCACGCTCTGCTTATTTCACCCTAATGAAGCAAATCCCTTTCAAGAAATCCCTTTAGATCCAAACGTAAATAAAACCGGACAGATCTGGCACATTTGGGTTAAGGGTCTACCCGCTGACCTCGAATATGGATATCGCTTAGATGGTCCGATGGAGCCCGAAAAGGGCCTATTCTTTAATAAGAACATCATCGTTTCAGATCCGCACGCCCTCTCCCTCACCACCTCGCACGTATGGGGCCAAGGCTACCCCCACAATAGCCCGCCGCCGCGCGGGCGCGTGATCTTTGACACCCACTTTAACTGGGAAAATGTCGGGCGCCCGAATATTCCTCTCGAAGACCTGATCATCTATGAGATGCACGTACGCGCCTTTTCATACCACGCTTCGAGTCGCACGCATGCCCCGGGCACATTTTTGTCTCTGATCGATAAGATCCCCTATTTCAAAGAGCTGGGGGTCAACTGCCTGGAACTGATGCCCATCTACGAGTTCAACGAGTGTGAGAACCCAAATAAAAATCCGCTCACGGGCCAGCAACTCTATAACTACTGGGGATATTCGACAGTAAACTTTTTCAGCCCGATGAATCGCTATGCATCGAATAGTGGTCAGACCGCGATTCATGAATTTAAAACTATGGTGCGCGAGATGCACCGACACAAGATCGAGGTGATCCTGGATGTAGTTTATAATCACACCGCAGAAGGAAATGAAAATGGCCCTGTTTTCTCATTCCGCGGCATCGACAACCCTGATTACTACATGCTCTCTCAAGGGCGTTATTTCCAGAATTTTACCGGATGCGGCAATACGTTCAACTGCAACCACCCTGCAGGTATCCAATTCATCTTAGATTCGCTGCGCTATTGGGTGACTGAGATGGGAGTCGATGGCTTTAGATTTGACCTGGCTTCTATTCTGACTCGCGATCAGAGCGGAGCTCCGATCGGTAAACCGCCTGTCATTCTGGCGATCAATCGCGACCCTGTGCTTTCCAATGTGAAACTCATCGCTGAAGCATGGGATGCAGCTGGCCTCTATCAAGTCGGTTCTTTTCCTGGCGAAGGCCGATGGCTGGAGTGGAATGGCGTCTTTCGCGATACGGTACGCCGTTTCATCAAAGGCAGCGATGGCTGCGCTGGCGCCTTTGCCACTGCACTCACAGGCTCGGAAAACATCTACGGAAAGGATCACAGCCCCTATCATAGCATCAATTTTGTGACCGCCCACGATGGCTTTACCTTGCGCGATCTAGTCAGCTACAACTCCAAGCATAACGAGGCCAATGGCGAAAATAACCGCGATGGATGCGATAACAACGATAGCTGGGATTGCGGCGCAGAGGGTGAAACGCATGATCATAAAATTATGCAGCTGCGCGAGCGGCAGATGCGCAACTTCCATCTGGCCTTAATGTTCTCTCTCGGCACGCCGATGCTACTGATGGGTGATGAGTATGGGCATACGCGCAAAGGCAACAACAATACCTGGTGCCAGGACAATGAACTCAACTGGTTCTTGTGGGATAAGCTTAAAGATGCAGGAGGCTTTTTCCGCTTCTATAAAAGCCTGATCCATTTCCGCCAAAAACATTCGATCTTCAAGCGTACGCTCTTCCTATCGACCGATGAGATCGATTGGCATGGCCTTGAACCGTTCAAGCCCGATTGGGGTGCCGGGAGCCGTTTTGTAGCCTACACATTAAAAGATCCGCGTTCGCATCAGTTTTTCTATATCGCTTTCAATGCTCACTACCACCATGCGCACGTGACCCTGCCTCCTGCGCCACTGCACATGAGCTGGCATAAAGTGGTCGACACAGCCGCGGAAGCGCCGAATGACTTTATTGAGAACCCAGGGCATCATCCGGTGAGATTTACATATGATCTAATGCCCTATTCAGCCCTAGTCCTGCAAGCCTTCTAAAAAGGGATGATATTATAGGAAGGTATTTTTCCCCTTTTTTGGTCCTCAATAGACATGTCGGGGACTTACAGTCCCCCGCTGGCCCCTTTGAGCTTCAATCCGCTTTGCCAAATCGCGTCCTCGTCGAAGGGGTGTGCATTGCACAACCCCCCACGCCCTTTCGGGCTCTCCTGCGAGAGCGATTTTGCTTTGCGCCTTGAAGCTACGGGCTGCTCCAGCGCTCACTTCCCATACCTATCGGTGTGGGTCCCTTCTCGCGTCACGTCGCAGGACCATGACTAAATTAAATTACCGAGCTGTTAAGGCGATGTTTTGCCACGGAAAATTACCCTAGACAACCCTTTAAATGAGCTTCGAGCTATCGGGCCTAGCAATTAATCCATCTGTTTGCTAAAAAGATGAAAAACATAATGAGTTTCAATCGATTATGAGAAACAAAGAGAGAGAGAGCAATTTCTCCCGAAAGACTATTGATGCTCTTGCAAAAAGAGCGGCATATACATGCTCCTGTTGCAAGATCTCTACTTTATGTGCAGCAGAATGTAGTGGTTCTGAACATGCTCATACAGGACAGGTAGCTCACATCGTCGCAGCATCTCCAAATGGCCCTCGAGGAAGTAAGTCGGTAGCCTCGGAAGAAAAAACTGATATTTCCAACGGGATCTATTTATGCGCAATATGCCACAGGCTTGTAGATGCAAATCGAGGGAAAGACTATCCGCCTGAAAGACTTAGAAAAATGAAAGAGGATCATGAAAAATCCACAAGACAAAAGGTTACTCCTTTCAATTTAAACACTCTAAAAATTCAGTCCAACATTAACGCTCTGGAAGAAGATGAGTCTTTGGAAAATCTCATTGCATGTTTTACCGAATCCAGCGCAAAGAAAATCATAGAAGACATTTCGGATCCCAGGATGCAGCGGCACATGATGCATTATAATGGACCGGGAAAGATAAAGTGGCTCGACGAAAAATTTAGAAAAGTACCTTTGGCAAAAGGCGATACGAGAGCTAATACTTTTATTAGAGTCAAAAGAGAATCCTTAGACTCCTTGGATGTATTTATTAAGGACAGGGACATGAATAAATTTCGCGAAAAATGGAATTTGTATCACAAGGAACTTTTTTCCCTTAAGGGTTATTGAATGGTCCTGCGACGTGACGTGGAAGGGGTCCCAGGCGAAGCGCTGGGGAAGGAACGCCGGAGCAGCCCGCGGCTTCAAGTTGCTACTGCAAAATCGCACCCGCAGGAGAGCCCGTAGGGCGTGGGGGGTTGTGCTGGGCACACCCCTTCGACGAGGACGCGATTTGGCAAAGCGAATTGAAGCTCAAAGGGGCCGCGGGGGATTAGCGCACGAAGTGGCTTATCCCCGACATGTCTATTGAGGACCTAAATAAGAAAAATCAAAACTTCCCAAAAGGTTTTTTAAGAGCGGCTGAGAGGGACGACTTTTTTGACTTTTTGGTTGGCTAGCCTGATACCTTTTGCTTGGGCGCCTTTGATGGCGATCTCTTTGAGCTCGCAGCGGCGCTTCTGCTCTTTTTGGCGAGGCAGTGGGACGAATTGCAATTCGACGATCGCTTCGGGATTGGCCGAAAAGAATTGCAGCTCTTGGTTTTCGTCGAGATACGGGTAGATCTTCTCGAGAATGAACTTATCGACCACAAAGCGCTTAGCCGAGACCTGCTGCGTCTCTTTATTCTTATAGACTACGCTCATGACAGTCTTTCTGTCGGCTACTGCGACCCAAGCCGCTTTCTCGACAAACTGTTTCTCGGGGATGTTAATCGCTTTATAGGTTCCGTTTCTAAAGAAGATGAGCAGCTTGTCGAAATTGGTGCACTCGATCTGGACTGAGCCTGACACCTTCGTGCCGATAAATCCGCTCTGGGGATCAAACCCGACCTTGATCTGTTTGGTTTCAATCGCACGTCGGTCGATCTCTTCAATCGCTTTAATGCGCGTCTTTCTGGGATACTCTTTGCCGAATTTCTCAATTAACATCTTGAGATAATTGATAGTGTATTTTTTGACGTTTTTGAGGTTTTTGAGCACGCCCATCAGCGTCTCTTCAAGCGCCGCAATCTCTTCGCGATTTTTTTCGATATCGAATTGAGAGATGCGTCTGATAGGGATCTGCAAGAGTCTTTCGCGGTCTTCGTGCGTGGGTTTGCGCAGGAGTTTTTTCTCGTAGGGCTTGAGCGCATCTTCGAGCGTTGAGTGGATCGCCTCGAGCGTTTTAACTGTCTCAATTTTCTTATACAGCCGGTTCTCGATGAAGATCCTCTCTAAAGACTTATGGAAGATCTTTTCCTGGATGCGCCCCTGTTCGATCTCGAGTTCTAACTTCAAAAACTCGACGAGCTTTGTGGCATTATAGCCGAGAATCTCGTGAACGTCGGTCTCCCAAGGCAGACCATCTTTGATCACGATGATCTGAGAGTGAAGGCTAACTTCGCATTCGGTAAAGCCATAGAGCGCGTCGAGTATCTCTTCAGCGTATTGCCCGCGTGGAAGTTTGATCTCAATTTCAACCTTTCCTGCAGTATAATCATTGATCGTTTCGATCTTGATTTTGCCTTTTTTAGCCGCTTCATCAATTGAACGTATTAAGCTCTCGGTCGTCGTTCCATAGCAGATATCGCGAATCACCAGCGTTTTAGGGTCTTTGATGTCGATTTTGGCGCGCAGCTTGATCTTTCCGCGTCCTTTGTCATACTCGCTTCTGTCCATGATCCCGCCGGTCGGGAAATCGGGATAGATTTTAAAGTTTCGACCTTCGAGGAAGGCGATTTCCGCTTCGAGCAGTTCCGTGAAGTTATGCGGAAGGATGCGCGTAGACATGCCCACTGCAATGCCATCCGCGCCTTGCATGAGCAAGAGAGGGATTTTAGCCGGCAGAGTCACCGGTTCGAGGTTTCTACCATCGTAAGATGGGATCTTTTCTGTAATATCGGGGTTGAAGAGCGTCTCGCGTGCTAGCGGCGAAAGACGTGTTTCAATGTATCGAGCCGCTGCAGAGGGATCGCCGGTGAAGATATTGCCGAAATTTCCCTGCGTATCGAGGATAAACCCTTTGTTCGCCAGGTTGACCAGCGCTTCATAAATCGGGGCATCTCCGTGCGGGTGCAGCTGCATAGACTGCCCAACTACGTTGGCCACTTTGTGGAACTTCCCATCGCTGAGCTTCCACAGGGTCTCCAGAATGCGTCTCTGCACCGGTTTCAGGCCATCGACGACATTCGGGATCGCGCGATCCAGAATCACATAAGAGGCGTAGGTGATGAAGTGATCCTTCATCTGATGCTTAAGATCATCCATCGACATTCACCAGGTTATTCATAATAAAAGTTTTGCGCTCGGGCGTGTTTTTTCCCATATAAAACTCGAGCGTCGGCTTGATATCCGAAAGGTTTTGGACTGTCACAGGGATAAGGCGGATATCTTTAGCGATAAACTGTTTAAACTCATCAGGCGAGATCTCGCCCAAACCTTTAAATCGGGTGATTTCAACGCTTTTGCCCAGCTCAGCTTCGGCTTTGGCCTTCTCATCTTCTGAGTAGCAATAGATCGTCTTTTCTCTGTTCCGCACTTTAAAGAGCGGGGTCTCAAGAATAAAGAGGTGGCCACCCACCACCAGGCTTTCAAAATAGGTCAAAAAGAAGGTGATCAGCAAATTGCGGATGTGCATGCCGTCGACGTCAGCATCGGTAGCTAGGATCACCTTATTATAACGTAAATTGGCCAGATCCTCTTCGA
This sequence comes from uncultured Chlamydiales bacterium, assembly GCA_963709365.1. Lineage (GTDB taxonomy): Bacteria > Chlamydiota > Chlamydiia > Chlamydiales > Rhabdochlamydiaceae. The sequence goes on along the minus strand of CAVPVU010000002.1, from coordinate 739,309 downwards.
TATTCAAGGCGGACATGAGATTGTACATCTCTTCATTCTTATAGAGCTGCTCGATCTTCATACCATGCACGTTAAGCGGCTTGCCTCTGAGGGAGAAGACGGCTTGAGTCAACGGATCGCGCGACATCACAATTGAGGCGGAAGCTGATACCCCTTCAGTTAGGAAGATCATGGTGCGCTCGCCCTCTTTTGATCCGTCACCGTAATGGTATTTCGAATCGCGCAGTTTAGGAATCTTAAATGAGATTTTTTTCTGTTTCTCTTTGGCCTCTTTCTTGACCGCGGCAAGCTCCTTGCGCAGCTTCTCATTAAAGAGGATTCTCTCGACAATCTTCTGGCCGATTTCAGGATGCTTATAGAGCAGATCCTGCACAGCGTCCTTGACCTCTTGCACGACCAGCGAGCGAATCTCGTTATTAGACAGTTTATTCTTCGTCTGAGACTCGAAGACCGGATCTTTGACTTTGATCAGAATCGCCCCGACAATGCCTTCTCGGACGTCGACGCCTTGAAAGTTCTTCTTCGCATAATCGTTGATGCCTTTCAAAATGCCCTCGCGGAAAGCAGACAGGTGTGTTCCCCCGTCCCGCGTATATTGCCCGTTGACAAAAGAGAAGTAGGTCTCGCCATAACTTGAGGCGTGCAGAAAAGCAAACTCGATATTTTTCCCGCGGTAAGTGGAGGGGCTCATAGAGCGCGATCTTCTTTGACCTCTTCGTTCAAGAGGTCGAGGAGTCCATTTTCTGAGCGGATCTCTTGTCCATTGAAAACGAGTGTAAGCCGGTATTTAAATAAGCGTAGTGCCAGAGCCGTTTGATAATCGATTGCGCTTTTGAAAAGCGAATTTTTTGAAAATTTCGCGATCGGGTATAAACTGACATCACGTGCCGTCCGCCTCTTTCGTCTTCCCCTTTTTTTGCTCTTTAAGCACGCCTTTGGAGAAGTGAGCTTCGACAAACTCGCCGCCGCGTATACTTCTGACTATAAAGCTTGAGGAGAGGGCATTGACAGCCTTTGTACCGACGCCGTTCAAACCAACTGAAAATTGGAAGACATCATCATTATATTTTGCGCCCGTGTTGATCTGGCTGACGCACTCGACCACTTTACCAAGTGGGATGCCGCGCCCCCAGTCTCGCACCGAGACCGTTGAGGTCTTCTCATCGAGTTCGATCAAGATTTTGGAGCCGTTGCGCATGATGAACTCGTCGATCGAGTTATCGATCACCTCTTTGAGCATGATATAGATCCCGTCATCCGGATGCGACCCGTCGCCTAAACGGCCGATATACATCCCTGAACGGAGCCTAATATGCGCTAAGGCATCCAAGGACAAAACTGCGCTTTCATCGTATTTTTTACCCATAGGGGACCATTATAACATACTTTATATTAATTGTTTATAGGTAATTGGGTTTTTGTTTTAAACAACTAATTTTATTAGCTTTATGAAACGCCCAAAAGGACATAAACGACAGCAGTTCTCGCTAAAAAAAAGAAAAAGAGCAGGATGGACAGGATTTACAGGATGAGGAAGATACTTTTTCCTTCTTCATCCTTGCCATCCTGTCATCCTGTAGAAATTCTTCTGCGTTAATTTTTTGTCCAGTACAGAGGGGCTTTACATCACTAAGTTGGTCTGATATGCTGAGTTTTTTAGGCAACCTTTTGGAGATTTATGAACGTACCCACAAGCATGCGCATCCTGGCCATCGGTTTATCTCTCGCTGTTTTCACCACAGGTTGTGGTGCGAGAAAAGACGGAACTGACGTGACTGTCTCTGCTAAGCAGAATAAAGCCACAAAACCCGAAGTCGCTATCGTACCGATCTTCGATCGCACAGAAAATAACGATGTCTCTTGGAACCTCTCCGACGAGCTGACCACCGTGCTTTCGCGCAAGCTCGCTCAAAAAGAGCAGCTCCACATCGCCAATAACCAGAAGGTACGCGGGGCTGCCAAAAAATTGTCAGGCAGCTTTGACCCATTTGCACCGAATATCGCTTGGGCCAAAAATATCTTCACTGGCAATGATTTTGTCGTCTTCATGGAACTGCTCAAACATGAACAGATTTTTAACTCTCCATTATCTCCTGAGCACTCGGCTGCTGATCTCAACATCAGCTTGAAGCTGCGCGTGGTAGATTTAAGAGGCGATCAGCCAAAGATCGTGCTACAAGAGATCATCCACGACACACAACATCTGCCGAAGCAGTTCACCAAGGCTAACTTTAGACAAGTGGCTTGGGGCGAAGATGATTTCCATGTCTCGCCTGTTGGGCTGGCACATGTCAAGTTAATCAAAGAGCTCTCTCAACGCATCGAAGATTATATCCTTTTAGCTGCGGGCCACTAAATGACCGCTCTTTCAAAGGAGCTAATCACCGAGCATATTCAGCTCATTTTTGTCTTCGGCCTTTTGGCCTTCTTCACGCACTGGTTTGCCAAGTCGCGCGGCTTTTTTACTCTTCCAAAGCCGCTTGAAGAACGCGGCTATTTTGCTCAAGGCCGCCAGGTCGTATGCGCGTTTGCCATCTATCTGATTACGGCTCTCGTGATCGCACCCATTTTAGGTAAAATATTCATGCGCATTCAAGGCACGAATGCGCTGAGTCTGGCCAGCGCCGGACTTTTGCAGCTCGTCACCATGGCGCTGATCCTGCTTTTTTTGATTCTTTATACTGCGACGCAAAATCCAGTAGCGATGCGGCAGCTCTGGTTCGGTCAAGATAAGCCCTCGTCCAAACGCATGGTTCAAAACCTATGCTTAGGCATTGTAACCTGGTTCGTCGCCTTTCCTCTCGTCGTAGCCGTCGGTCAACTTTGCGACCTTATAATTTATCTCTTTTTCGGAGTTGAAAATTATGAACAGGTGGCTGTGCGCTTTCTCAAAATGGCGCTCGCCTCGCCCTACCTACTCACAATTGCGCTCGTTACGATCATCGCCGTCGCACCGGTTATCGAAGAGTGGCTCTTTCGAGGCTTTTTGCAAAGTTTCTTCCGCAAACTCGTCGGCAGTAGAGCAGCTATTGTACTCTCCGCCATAGCATTTGCTCTCTTTCATCTCTCAGGATCTCAAGGATGGGGCAACCTCTCGCTGGCAGTGACGCTCTTTACCTTCTCTTGCTACCTCGGTTTTTTGTATGAGCGGCAAGGCTCTTTGCTTGCGCCAATCGGCCTACATATGGCATTTAATATGGTGAGCAGTATCCGAATTTTGCTCATGCCAACAGCATAGGAGGAAGACTTATGCACAAACTGACTGCTACTCTCCTGATCGGTCTGATCGCACTCTCTACTCCCCTCTTGGGAGCAGGCAAAAAAGATGATCCCAAAACCGTTAAGATGTCAAAAGATTGTGCGGAATTTGGTCTCGCGCTTTATGCGACATTAAATAAAGACAAACCTACCAATCTCGTCTTCTCGCCCTATTCGATCTTCTCGTGCCTTTCGATGGTTTATGTGGGTGCGCGTGCAGATACTGCTCAAGAGATGCAACAAGCCTTGCATCTTTCACTCAAAAGACCAGAGCTTTCAAAGACGGCCTATCTGCTCAGAAAATCGCTGGTCTCTCCTGCTGAAGGCTCTTACACTCTCGAGATGGCTAACGCCATGTGGCTCGATCGCGATACATTTGTATTATCCGATTTCCGCCATGCGGTTGAAGATGGTTTTCAAGCTAAAGTGCAAAGCTTAGATTTTGTACAAACCGAAAAAGCGCTCTCGATTATCAACGAGTGGACCTCGAACCAGACACATGGAAAGATCCCAAAACTCCTCGAACCAGGCGATATCGATAGCTCAACCAGGTTAGTGCTGACCAATGCTCTCTATTTCAAAGGCAACTGGCAGCTCCCTTTTGATGCGAAGAACACGGCTGATGACAGCTTCTTTGTCGATCAAGATACTAAAATCAAAACTGCGATGATGCAGCAGACAGCCTTCTTTGCTTATTTAGAAAATGAGAACTTCCAGCTCATCTCTCTCCCCTTTATGAAAAAGGATGAGGCCAGCTCGCCTGCCTGTCTGATTCTATTGCCGAAAAAGACCAGCACTCTTACTGAATGCGAAAACCTTTTGACGGCGACAGCCTTACAAAGCTGGATCGATCAGTTAAACTCCGAGCGGATAAATATCAAATTGCCCAAGTTTGCGCTCGACGAGCGCTACGGTTTGAATAATCCCTTAAAAGCCTTGGGCATGGAGAGCGCCTTTAATGAGAAAGCCGACTTTTCCGGCATCGATGGCATGCACGACCTCTACTTGAGCAAAGTCGTGCATGAGGCTTTCTTTGCCCTAGACGAAGCGGGTGTGACAGCTGCAGCCGCAACCGCCGCATCGATCAACGTCACCGCAGTCCCATCGATGAACGCACCTATTCCATTCATCGTCAATCGCCCCTTCCTATTCATGCTCGTCGACCTGAAAACTAAACTGCCTCTCTTCATAGGCAAAATACAAGATCCTTCAATGTGAGTGACTTCGACGTGGAAAGCTACAGCATCTCAGATATCGGCTACGTGCGCAGCAACAATGAGGATGCATGGGCCGAGCTGCCTGCTTATAAATTTTTTGTCTTAGCCGATGGCATGGGTGGCCACCAAGCTGGTGAAGTCGCTTCCAAAGAAGCCGTAGAAAGGCTCGGCTCGCAGATTGAAGAGCTCTATCAAAAGGCTCCTCCAAAAGCCGCCGCAGAGCTACGCGCGGCTATCGAGCGCGTCAATCGCGAGATCTATCAGCTTTCATTAAAAAATAGACGCTATGCGGGCATGGGAACAACCCTGGTCTGCCTCCTGGTCTGTGGCGAGAGCCTAATCTATGCGCATGTTGGCGACAGCCGCATTTATCGCTTTCGCGATAAATGTCTTACAAAATTGACTCAGGACCACTCACTACGCGAAGAGCTTCTCGGCAAAGGCAAGTTAAAGGCGGAATCAACCCCTGTCGGCGCATTTAAAAATATTATTACGCGCGCTATCGGCACCCATGCAGATGTGCAGCCCGAGATCGAGTCTACCCAGCTGATGGATGGCGATATTTATTTTTTATGTTCGGATGGTCTAACTGACGAACTTTCAACCGATGAAATGAGTTCTATCCTTCTCAAAGCCAAGACAATAAAAGAGGCCTCTGATAGCCTTGTTAGCGCTGCGAAAGCCAAGGGAGGAAATGACAACATCACGATTGTGATGGTGCAGACCAATATTCATGCAAAAAAGGATCTACTTAGACAACAACGCGAGCAGCGCGCTTGACCCGCGCGTTCTCTCTGCCATGCAAGAAGAGCTCGCCTCTCTTCCCTCGAATCCCTCCTCTGTGCACTACTTTGGACAGCAAGCGCGCCAAAGGCTTACCAAGGCCCGGCAGACGATCGCCTCTTTTCTTAGCGTAAGACCTGCTCAGATCATCTTTACATCAGGCGGCACAGAAGCGCTCAACATGCTCCTGCGCGGCTTTTTTGCAAATGACCAAGCAAATAACCAGTTTGGCCACATCATCACCTCGAATATCGAACACTCCGCCGTTTACAACACTGTCAAATTCCTCGAAAAAAAAGGCGTGCAGGCCACCTACCTCTCCACAGGCTTAAAGGGCTATGTAGGCGTGGAAGATCTCATCGAAGCTCTGCGCCCCAACACGCGCTTGATCGTCTTGGGCGCGGTCAATAGCGAGACTGGCGTGAAAAATCCTATCGCTGAGATTGCCGCGCTAGCCAAGCAGCAGAACATCCCCTTTGTCGTCGACGGCGTGGCGCTTTTAGGAAAAGAGCTCTTTTCGATACCCGATGGCGTGAGTGCCATGGCCTTCTCAGGACATAAGCTGCACGGCCCGAAAGGCGTGGGCTTCGCTTATGTGAACAGCGCGTTTAAATGGGAGCCGCTCATGACCGGCGGCGATCAAGAATACTCCAAACGCTGCGGCACCGAAAATCTGCCTGGCATCATCGGCCTGGCTAAAGCTATCGAGATTTTAAACGACGAACTGCCTTCTGCTACACACCGAATGGCCGCACTCCGGGACCATTTAGAAAGATCTCTAATCGACAATTTTGGTGCGCAAGTAAATGGCAAAGATGCGCCGCGTGTGGCAAACACTTCGAATATCGCCTTTCCAGGTCTCGATGGCGAGAACCTGCTCTTGCAGCTCGATATGGCTGGCGTAGCCATCAGCCATGGTTCGGCCTGCGCCTCTGGCGCTCTCGAGCCCTCCCGCGTGCTGCTGAATATGGGCCTGCCGAAGAAACTCGCCGCCTCCTCTCTGCGCTTCTCCCTCTCCCGTTTCACCAGCGAAGAAGAGATAGAGCGCACTCTCGAAATTATTTCTTCACTTATAAACACGAAAAGTTTTGTTTAATGGAGAATGAAATTTATGGCTAATACTTGTTATACCACATTAAATCTAGGTTATTGGTCTACTTCGACATCTTTGACCCTGCAGTGCACTGAACTGCGTAATGGAGCAAGTGACGAAGCGCCGGGACTGACCACACTACGCATGGTTTTTGGTGAGCTATGCTACGCAGCCCTGCTCATCGCCTCTCTCGTAGAAACACTCGCACGCGGCATCTTATGCATCCCCGTCACATTGATGGCCGCCGCGGGCTGTATCTCAATAGACAGCGGTCATGTATTTTTCTTCGTACGAGGCACTCTTCTTTCTCTCCAAAATGCCGGCTGCTGCCTCAATGCGCTGCTCAAAAACGTCACTACAAAAACACTCGAGTACAAAGATCTTAAGCTCTGCAATATCATGTGGGACACGTACTATAACGTTCCCGCAGAAGCTCCCCTGAATTAGTAGACAGTTTGGATTGAGATCATCTTGGCGCCTAGGAGAGACGCCTCTTCAACCGTGAGTTCGAACTGATCGATGCGCACGCTCTCGCCTTTGGTAGGAGGGTGGCCGAGATGCTTGGTGACGAGCTCTTCCAGGGTCTCAACGCCGTCTTCGGGCAGATGGACGGAAAACTGGGCGTTGAAATCTTTAATCAGGGTGTCGCCGGGGAAGGTGCGGTCGAGCACCACGTGGTGGGTGCGAGGTGCGATCTCTTCGATCGAACTCCACTCTTTCGCCTCGCCAAAAATCTCATCCAGAATTTCATCCATGGTGAGAATACCGACCGCTAGGCCCGCTTCATTTAGCACTACAGCCACGCTTCTGTTGTTTCGACGAAACTGTTTGAGAATCTGCAATACAGAGTTGCTCTCGGTGATAAACCAGGGTGGACGCGCATGCTCCCTTACCCGCGCATTATCGGGAAAACGGAGTAGGTCGCGTGGATAAGCGATGGCCACGATATTTTCAGGAGTGCGATGGTAGATCGGCAAGAAAGGATAGTAGTGCACGTTCAAGAAAGTGCGCATCTCCCCAACCGAATAGCTCGAGGGAATCATCGGTGCTGATTTGATCGGCTGCATCATCTCTTTGGCGATTTTGTTTTTTAGAGAAAAGATCCGCGCCGCAACGGAGCTAAGTTCTGTCTGTTCAACTGTAATCGGTCGCGCTTCCTGCTCTTCTAGCATTTTTTGCAGCTCTTCGCGCGTCAGGTAGTGGCCGGCAGATTTTGGGCTGCGGAGTAGAAGATTGACCGCGCTGCAGATCAGATCGAGCAGCCAGATAACCGGCCTGAGGATGATCGAAGCGACATAGATGAAAGGGATCCCCAACATAACTACGTGTTCCGCATAGCGACGACCGGCAAAAAGCGGGGCGATCTCGGCAAAGATCAGTACTAAGATCCACTGTGTGATGGGCGCAAGATCGTGGTTAAGGCCGATAGACTCATAAAAACGGCGGGCGGATTCCGAACCAAGCTGCAGAGCAAAATTGACGCCGATCAGGGTAGTCCCAAACAAAAGCGCCGGTCTTTTAAGCAAGTAAGTCAGCCACTTGGCGCGCCTGCTCCCCTGACTGACATAATATTGAAGGCGCACTTTGTTAAACGAGACGCAGGCCATCTCCATCATGGCGAAGAACCCCTGCACCATGAGGCAGACGAGAATCAGAAGCAGGTAAAATTTCCAGGTCATTCTTTTTGAACCTATCCCGATATTCCAAATATTTGATTTTTGATGAATTTTTTCGCAGATTTTAATCCCGCTTCGCAGGACATACTTGAGAAAGTAGGCCAAGAAGCGGGATTAAAAGGTGTGAAAAAAGGCGCAAAAAGCGGATGTTTGGAATATCGGGATAGGTTCATGAGAGCCTTTTCTTAGTCTGCAGGCGTCTGATATAGACTCGTCTTACCCGTTGCGGATCGGCAGAGAGCACATGGAAGAGAAACTCTTTCGTGACATACTTAGCGCCAGTCTTTGGAATGTCGCCTAGCTGTTCGGTCAGCCAGCCTCCGATCGTGACCATATTGGTCTCACTTTTTAACTCCACACCGAAGATCTGGGCAAACTCGACGAGTTCTAGTTTTCCGCTAGTGATGATCACATTTTCGCCTGCGCTCGTGTAGCGATTCTTCTCGTCGCGCCGGTCGGCGATTTCGCCAACCACCACCTCTACCATATCCTCAAGCGCAATGATGCCCGATACCGATCCATACTCATCGACTACAATGGCTAGTGACTCCTCGCGCTGATACATCTGGTGCATCAGCACCTGCGCAGCCATGGTTTCAGGCACGAAAAGCGGCTTTTTGAGGATCGGCAGCAGGTCCATCGTCTCATGTAGAGTCGGCCTGTGCAGAAAGAAAAGACGACTGGTCATAATGCCTACGATCTGGTCTAAGCCTCCTCGGCAGACAGGAATGCGCGAGCACTCTTGATCGACAAAAAGGTGGATCAGCCTTGAAAGTGGCTCTTCGAGATCAAAAAAGAGCACCTCTTCGCGGGGGCGCATCAAGGCTTTGATGGTAGACTCTTGCAAACTCAAGTAGCCGCAGACGAGCTCGGCCTCATCTTCGATCAAAACGCCATGCGCTTTGGAGGTTCTCAAGGCGTGCTGCAACTCATCGATCGAAATCTCCTCTTCTCGGCGTAAAAAGAAAAACATGCAGCGAGAAATGAAGCTCGTAACCTCGATGGAAATGCGGATAAATGGCCTAAAAAGACGCTCTGTACGACTGAGTAGGGGCGCTACGCGGTAGGCGATCTTCTGGTTATTGGCCAGACCGACCGTTTTGGGGATAGCCTCACCGAAAATCAACGTCAGCGCCAAGGGCACACCGACGTTTAAAATCCAATTTGGAAAGGCTTCAAAAATGGTCGCCACCACGTTCTGCACACAGAGGTTAACCAGGATGTTCAACATCAGAATCGTGACGAGCAGATCGCGCGGACTGGACAGAAGCTTGTAGATTAGCCTTTTACGGGGATCCTTTTCGCGCTGGTATCCCTTCACGGTCATCGAAGGTAGAGAAAAAAGCGCTGTCTCAGAAGAAGAGAAACACCCAGACAAAAAGAGCAGTAAGATTAGAAGAGCAACTAGAAGTGGAGTCATTCTTGATGGAAATAGACCTTGCGCTGGCCGTCAGGCACGAGTCCGAGACCTTTCATCAACGTCATCTCGATCCAAGCGGGGTCGCTTTGGCTTTGCACCTGCAGCATGAGTTCCTCTTGCTGCTCTACGATGAGCTGCTTTTCTTGCTCAAGCGCTTGAAAACGGCTTTCTAATTCAAAAAGAGCGGCTTTCTTCTTCTGTATGCTTTGAGAATAAATAAAACAAGAGATGCCCACGAAGACGATCACCCACCAATTGCGCGCAATTAGCGATCTCTTCGGGATCTTGTGATGATTCTCGTGTATTGACCTAGTCGCCAACATATCAAATAGATATCTTAATCTCTAATGACCTGATTGTGTGTATTTTAACAATTCTACGCAACAGGTAAGGTGATATTGGTCTGCCCCATGTATTTGCCTTTGCGGTCTGCATAGGAGACTTCGCACTCTTCTGCTGCTTGATAGAAGAGAACTTGAGCAATCCCCTCATTGGCATAAATTTTAGCTGGAAGCGGCGTCGTATTGGAGATCTCGAGGGTCACATAGCCCTCCCACTCTGGCTCAAAGGGTGTGACGTTGACGATGATACCGCATCGCGCATAGGTCGACTTTCCGATACAGAGGGTCAGCACGCTGCGCGGAATGCGAAAATACTCTACGCTGCGGGCCAGCGCAAATGAATTGGGCGGGACAATGCAGACATCGGTCTCGAGATGCACGAAGGCACTCTCGCTGAAGTTTTTGGGGTCGACGATCGAATTATTGATGTTGGTAAAGACTTTAAATTCGTCCGAAACGCGCATGTCATATCCATAGCTCGACAGACCAAAACTAATTACCTTTTCATCGTGCACATAGCGAATCTGTTTGTCTTCGAATGGCTCGATCATGCCATGTTTCTTAGCCATTTCGCGGATCCAGCGATCAGATTGTAGACTCATTGTTTTCTCCTTTTAAGCTTTTTAGATTTTGGATTAGTTGAGTTAATATTTCAAAAAGAAAAACGACAAAAAGGACAAAAACAACCCTAACGACAAGCCGAAAATTAAAACACCGAGAGCACCGAGATACGCCGAGAAAAGAAAGAAGAGCATTTTTTCTTCTCGGTGTATCTCGGTGCTCTCGGTGTTTTGACTTTTGTAATTGTCTTTATCTATGGCGCGCTAAGTTACTTTCTTGTTACAGTGAAACTATGACTCACCCCTCTGTTCAGTCCTCTTGGATCAAGCAAGACGAAACTTTCGAACTGCAAATTCGTCCGCAGTCGCTCGAAGATTTCATCGGGCAAGAGCCTGTCAGAAAACGGCTTGAAGTCTTCATCGGCGCGGCAAGATTACGCAATGAGCCGCTGGGACACTGCCTCTTCCACGGCCCTCCAGGTCTCGGCAAGACCACTTTGGCCAATATTCTGGCCAAAGCGATGGGCACTAGCATCGTGATCAGTTCCGGCCCGATGCTCGAAAAACCGGGCGACCTAGCTGGCATCCTCACCAATCTCAAAGATGGGGATATCTTTTTCATCGATGAGATCCATCGTTTAAACCGTCAAGTCGAAGAGTATCTCTATAATGCGATGGAGGACTTCGTCCTGGATCTGATGATCGATAGCGGGCCGAATGCGCGCAGTGTGCAGGTAAAGCTCAACCGTTTTTGTCTCGTCGGCGCCACCACGCGCAGCGGTCTTTTAAGCGCACCGATGCGCTCGCGCTTTGCTTTTACTTGCCGTCTAGACTATTATGATCCGCAGATCCTCAAAGAGATCGTGACGCGCACGTCAGGCATCCTCAATGTCGTAATCGATGCACGGGGAGCCCTTGAGATTTCAAGACGGGCGCGCGGAACTCCCAGGATCGCCAACCACCTGCTTAGATGGGTAAGAGATTACGCGCAGATGCAAAATAGACGTAAAATCGATACAGAGGTCGTGAATGCAGCGCTGGAAATGCTCGCAATCGATCAAAATGGCCTTGATGAAATGGACAAAAAAATCTTAAACGTAATCATAGACCATTATGAAGGAGGACCGGTGGGCGTCAAGACCATATCTGTGGCGGTCGGTGAAGATGAAACCACGCTCGAAGAGGTCTATGAACCCTACCTGATCTTACAAGGCTTTATCAAACGTACACCCAGGGGGCGTGAGGCAACTGCGCTTGCCTACCAGCACCTAAAGGGGAAACATAAAAATCCGGATGGAGAAAAATAACATGAGAATCATCTCTTCTTTGCTAGTCGCTGCCGCAGTTTGCACCAGCTGCCTTCCACTTGAAGCTACAGTAAAATATAGTCGCTTCGACGTCGACCCGTCACAACACGATAAGCCCGCCACGATTAAGGTTCTTCTGGAAAAAGGGACTAACACAGCTCTGCTCGAAGTCAAAGGGCCATATCTAGTTTACGATGCAAACAGCGGCTTTCAGCTCACTTCCGGTTCCCAACCCAAACGCGCCTTTGTCTCACACGATGCCAAGGGGATCAAGTGGGGCCACAACTTCTCTGGCGTGCATCAGATACGCCTCGTGCCAGGAGACGGACAGACTTCGATCATCGTCAACGGCACGCAATATCGCGGCTGTGTTGAGATCTACGCCATTGGCGACAGATTTAATATCATCAATGAAACAGACGTCGAGACCTATCTCAAATCGACTTTAAACAGCCAGTTCTCTGATGAAATCGAAGAAGAGACGATGGAAGCAGTGGTCATCGCCGCGCGCACTAATGCCTACTTCATCACCACCCGATATCCTTATGCACGTTGGCATGTAGACGCAAAGGAGGTCGGATACCAAGGCTACGGAGCCACTTTACATAACCTCGTCGTAGATAGAGCGGTCGATCATACCCAGCATGTGATCATGACCCATCGCAAAGCTCCATTTGCGGCGGCTTGGACTAAAAATTGCGCCGGTAAAACAGCCGATCTTCCCGTGATTTATCGCAAGAATCTGCCTGCGCCTAAAGGTGTCGAGTCTCCCCTTGCGGCACACGACCGTGAAAAGTTCCGCTGGAACTTTTCGATGAGCAAAAAAGAGCTAGCTTCTGCGCTTGGACTACACGAAGTCTGCTCTCTCGATCTGTTTGTCGATAATGGATCAAACAAGGTCTACGGCATCCGTGTGGGCAATGGGCTCGACATGAAAAACTACGACTTCTTGAACTTCCAAAAAAAGGTCGGAGAGAAAAAGTTGCGTAGCAGCGACTTTATCGTGAATAGTAAGGGTGAATCGATCGTATTTACAGGCTATGGCGACGGCCCAGGCGTCGGCCTCTGTCTCTACACAGCGGACAAGCTGGCTGAAAAGGGTGAAAAAGCGCCTAAGATCCTGGCTGCCTTCTTCCCAGATACGGCTATTGAAAAGCTGCGCAAGCTGCCTAGCCCCGATCGACCATAAGATTAAACACCGAGAGCACCGAGAAACACTGAGAGAAGAAAGAAGGCAAAGGTATTTTCTTTATCTCTCATCTTATTCTTTTTCTCGGTGCTTCTCGGTGCTCTCGGTGTTTAATTCTTCTTTATGTAGGCTTTGTAGATCGATTTCCTAAGTTGCTGTGAAGTAAAAATTTTACCGGTAGAGGATAACACCCTTTACTGGTAAAATGTGTCTTTTGCCGGGGACTTTGGAGAGTAAAACAGTTCGAACCAGGTCAGGACCGGAAGGTAGCAGCCTTAAGGACCGCGTTTTGTGCTCTGAATCATCTCCGGCTTTTTTTCTGTTCTGCATCAATCGCGGCTAACCAGAAGGCGAGATTCAAGCGTTCGAAGTTATAACTTTTCGAGCTTATCTCGTGAAATTTCTCAGTCAGAAACTCTTCCGTAATCTCATTCCAATCCTTCACGATCAGCACAGGTAGATCTTGAAATAGACTATCTGAGGCGGAACTCTTGACGATGGGAATGGATCCCATATAGAGCGACTCCCAAACTCGATGGCAATCTAGCCCGTTCCCTCTCGGACAGAGCACGAATTTTGTTTCGGCTAGGTCTTTTAAATATTCTGGATAGGGTTTCCTAGACGAGGTCACGCAAAAGGATTTATCTTTAAAAATTTGGTAAACCTTCGAGCGCTCTGTCGGGTAGGTATGAAGCGAGAAGTTGTTGTAGAGTAACATGGTCTTGGGAGAACCATACCACTTTTCACGCGCTCGCGTCACCACAGTGAGATCCCCGTTGCTATATTGGCGATTTTCCAGACCAATTGGAATGGGATGTAATTTTGGGTGCACGAAGCCTTCGACGTTCTGCCCAAACCAGGCGCTGATCTTGGGATGGGTCAAGTATGGGATGAATTTCCCTGGAATGGGCAGATCGCTATTGTGGGTAACTAGAATATACTTCTCGCGAATCCTTGGGTGATATGTCTGAAAAAAACGGAGAAGTTGTTCCGGCCGTACAAAAATTAGATCTCCCTCTTTAACCTCGCTGCAATCGAGAGTATCCTTTGATCTTTCGATAATATAATCGCAGTGGGCCCGAAAGCCATCGCCCGTAATGTAAGGCGGACTGGGCGTTCGATCTGGGTCTTTATGCTTAGCCCCGAAACAAACAAGACCTATGCACAAAAGAGCCAGCGTTCGAAATATTAACATACGTTAAAAGCTGAAGATTATGCCTGTAAAAAGTCCGTGAACCAATGCGTTCCCTGCAGTTGAAACCTTCTTGTGCGCGTCGGGCTCGAGCGATTTTGAAATCTGCTCAGGCGCAAGCGCGACGCCAGTGAGGTAGATCATCTGATAGCCAGCATGGATATTGAAGTGCGAAGTGAATCGATAGCCCACCGAAGCTGCGATATCCGCCAGAAAAGTAGCTGCCCAATGGTGTTTAGTGAACCGTCTAATCACGATCGTATTGTTGTCATCGCCCAAGAAGGTCTTTTGCTCGCATCGATTGGCAAGCGGCGCAAATTTGGCCGTGAAATTCCAGTTGATCTGCTTGGTGGGATTCCACTCCAGACAGGCACCGATCTGTGGACCGCCCAGACGATTGCGTGTTCTGATCTTATAGTTACTCTCATCGAGTCCGGTTACAAAGGCCAAATTGAAAAACTCATTCAGATGGATATACCTGAGTCCGAGAATCCATGAGAATGAGAAGTAGTCGACCTTGCGAGGCGTAATATCGCGCCAGAAGTTGAACTCGGCACTATAAAAATGCGACTTATAGACTGCTCGCGCAAAGCTCGCATTGCGATAGTCAATTGTCGAGGTATAATTCCTGAAGGGGAAGCTGAGCGTATTATTTCCATGCTTTGTGTCATGCCCTTCCCATTCTTCAAGGCAGAGGAAGTTGCCCTCCAGCGCCCACTCGTCAGTCGGTTGATAGGCCAATCCCACGCGATAGCCAGGCTCAAAGTCGAAGTCGTGCAGCAGGTTCTTGGTATTCATGACGCGTCTCTCATCGCAAGGACAACCCTCGCCAGGAGAGAAACGATCGACCAGACCGCGATTGTGCAGCTCTGTGCGCCGCATGTAGACGAAATCCGCTAGGATCGACCAGTGGTAGCCAATGCCCAAATCATCGTGAGCAACAACTGGGGTGATGGCTGAAAGTGAGAGCGCGCAAGCAACTAGAAAATCTTTTCGCATAAGTTATGCAGCATAACGCCTAAGACTAAAAAACTGGAGTTTTTTGTGCTTCCCACTGCCGAAATTCTTTTTCCAAGCTGGCAGTTTTGCGGCGCAGCACACTCTCCACGTCGATATCTTTTTGACACGCTTTACACAAAACTGCGACCAGTTCATTTGCAATTTCATCTTCTGTAGACGCAGGGCTCTCTTTTGCGGATAAAAAGAACGCGGGATTTTTGTGCACAATTTTCCGGATGATCTTTTGCGCTTTAGTAATCGGCGGCAGCGATTCGGGTATTCCATCGAGCGCGCTTTTCCGATCTTTATGTGCTTTTTCGGCCAGCTTGCGCTTTTCCCACTCTTTCATCACCTCTTCTGGCGTGTCGGCTCTCGTATCGCCAAACACATGCGGATGACGATGGATCAGTTTAGCCAGCACGCTTTCGATGACCTGCTGTATAGTAAATCTTTTATCACGCTGGGCGATCTTGCAGTAAAAAATAATTGTATAGAAGAGATCGCCAAGCTCTTCGATAGTCTTCTCATCGTCTTTGACATCTACCGCCTCGAGCACCTCATGTACCTCCTCAAGAAGGTAGGGCTGCAGTGAAAAAAAGGTCTGGGTCCGATCCCAGGGGCACCCCTCTGGTCCATTGAGCCGTTCAGCCACTTTCAGCAATTCATCAAAAGCATGCATAAAATTTTTACTCACCGTTGTAGATTCTTCGCGTTGATCTCAGATTTATGATATGATGAGAGTATATGTATAGAAAGGGATTTTTTGTAGCTTCTACTGGCCAACACGTAGGCAAGACCACCGCTTGCCTCGGGCTGCTTTCAGGCTTAAAGAAGCGTTTTAATAGCGTAGGCTTCATCAAGCCGGTCGGGCAAGAGCAGATGGAGACCGATTGCGGCCGACAGGTCGATAAGGATGTGATCCTTTTCAGGGAGCATTTCGACCTTAAAGCGGCATATGAGGACATGAGCCCCGTCCTGCTCCCTCAAGGCTTCACCCGAGATTTTCTAGACGGTCAGATCGATGCCCAGACGCTTGGGCTGCGCATCCAGACAGCCTTTGCGAATATTCAACGAGAGAACAGTTTTACCCTGGTGGAAGGCACTGGTCATATCAGTGTGGGCTCGATCGTGAATATGAACAACGCCCAAGTTGCCGGGTTATTAAATCTGCCGATTATCTTGGTGGCCCCAGGCGGCGTAGGCTCATCTTTCGACCAGCTGGCGCTCAACAAAGCTGTCTGTGATAAATATGGCGTTAGGATTGCAGGTGTGATCTTAAACCGCGTTCTGCCCGATAAACGCGAGATGATCACCACGTATATGTCCCGCGCGCTAAATAGATGGAAGATTCCCCTGCTCGGCTGCATCCCCTACGACCCCTTCCTCTCCAACCCTTCGATGAAGGATTTTGAGCTGCTATTCAACATGCCGCTTCTCTCTGGGGAAGACTTCCGCATGCGCCACTTTAAGCAGACGCGCCTGGTGGCGACTTCGCTTGAGACCTATTGCGAACTCATCGGACACAACCAGCTGATTATCACTCCAGCTGCACGTGAAGATGTGATCAAAGCCACTCTGCAAAGACATTGGGAGATTAAAATGGTCTCCCCAAATGAGGATCTAGAAACCGGCATGATCTTGACCGGAGATGTTCCGCCTTCGCATCTTCTTTTAGAAGAGATTAGACGCGCCAATATTCCCATGATCTACACGCCTGTGACCACTTATGCTGCCATGAAAATGATCACCTCATTTACAGCTAAGATCCGCAATGAGGATGTGCAAAAAGTGCGCGAAGCGATCGAGGTGGTGGAAGGGTGCTTAGACTTCGAGCGGTTGATTGAGGTTCTAAATTAGCGCAAGTTTTGGCGCGGTTTTATTTTCCCACCAAGTTGCAAAACTCTTAAAGATTTCATCAGGGTCCAGGTTGCGCATGCACGCGCCAGAGGCGCAGGTGCGCAGAATTGGACAGCGCTTCACAAAGGTGCGCCCATATGGGCAGCTGCCCTGATAAGCCACATGCCTCTCCCCTTCTGGCTTGTAGAAGGAAGCCGAAGAAGGCCCAAAGATACTAAAGCTTGGCGTAGCGGTCGTGCCGCAGAGATGCAGCGCGGCCGAATCTACGGCCAAAACGCCGCGCATATGCGTCATAAGCGCTTGCCAGAGATTCAAACTAAGCCCGCCTACACTGATACTGCTGGTTGGGAAAAATGCTTGAAACGCCTCGGCAATTTTCTGCTCTTCTGCATCTCCCCAAATAAAGACAAAAGAAGCCTGGAGCTCTTGATCGATTCTTTTCAAGAGCTCGACCAGCGTCTCCTCTTTAAGCTGCTTATTCCGCCATTTTGAGCCAAAACAGACCATCAAAGGCTCGCCATCAGCAATCGCTGGCTGAGCGAGGATTCCATCCAATCGTTCTCTTTCAGCGGCTGAAATCTTGAGCTCAACCGGTTGAGGAGAGATCTCGCCCATCTCTTGCAAATAGCATTGCAACAGATGCAGGTAGCGCTTCCTCACGCTTAGCTCTGGTGGAACGAAATAGCGATGTGTCGTGACAAATACATTGGGCTTTTCCGGCACGCTCTTCCAATCAAACCCGATCTTGGCTTGAGCATTTGCCAGAAGGGTGATCAGAGCCGACTTACAATTGCCCTGAAGATCGATCAAAAAATCATATTTTTCTCTTCTCAACTCACTGACAAATTGCGCGAACTCTTGACGCGTCTTTGGCGCCATGAGCGCCTTACGCCAAGCACGCGTATCCACTGTCAGGACATGATCGATGCGCGGATGCGCGCGCAAAAGATCGGCGCAGCTCTTTTCGACCACCCAATCGATCTTGGCTCCCGGAAACTGCTCCCTTAAATAATCTAAAACAGGAAAAGCGTGGATCACATCGCCGATCGAAGAGGTCTTAACTATCAAGATTGACTTCATGAGAACAACTGTTCGATTGTTTCCCTAAAATCTTGAGGAAGAGGAGCCTTTATCTCAATCTCTTTTTGAGTCTGCGGATGTTTGAAACGCACAAGACTGGCGTGGAGAAGTTGCCGTTTTGGCCGCACCTGACAAGTAAAATGTTTGCCATATTGCAAATCACCTAAAATCGGATGGCCCATCTCGCTTAAATGCACGCGCAGCTGGTGCGTACGACCGGTGAGCAGCTGACAGCTCAGCAACGTGGCATCTTTGCCCGTCTTCAGCCGCTTCCAAAAAGTGATGGCGAGCTCCGGATTTCTCCCCTTGCTTGAAGAGCCCCAGATCGTCTGTCCCCCGAAGGAAGCCCTCTTCACTAAATAGCTCTGTATCTTCCCCTCTTTCTCTAAGACCTTACCATCCACAATCGCCTCGTAAAGCTTGACGATGCTCTTCTGGCGAAAAAGGTCGACAAAGGCCTCTTTGGCCTTGGGAGATTTGGCCAGCATCAGCACGCCCGAGGTCTCCTTATCGAGCCGATGGATGAGCAGCAGCTTTCCACGATATTGGGGAAATAGAGCGTTTATGCGCACATCTTCTGAGACCAGCCCAGCCGGCTTATCCACCACGAGCAGATACTCATCTTCATAGAGAACAGGGCACGCAAAAACCCGCCTCCCCGCAAGCTCCTGCACCTCGCCCAAATCGACTTCGACCAGGTCTCCCGCATGTAGCTTCGTCGTCGAAATACGCTCGACCCTGCCATTGACCATACACCGCTTCTGATCGATCGCCCGCTTGAGCAGCTTTACCGAATGCGCCCCCCTATCTTTATCACGAAGGAAAGCCTGCAGCTTCTTCCCCTCATCTGCGCGTGACACATGCCATTTCAATTTCATCTGTAAAACTCAAATATTTAGAATTTTGAGATAGGTTCATGCGGTCGCAATTTTTTTAAAAATTCGTCGACTGGCATGCACATAACATTCTTATATTCAATTCGAGGACCCCGATAAAGCAATAAAGTTTTCGCTTCAGGATAATCTTCTGCAAAATGCTTCAGGCCTTTGACGTCATCTGGCGAAAGAGTACGGCTATTTTTTACTTCGATTGCCCAAAAATCATTTTCGCCATAAATAATGAAGTCCACTTCAAGACCTGCTTTAGTGCGCCAAAAATAAAGATCGCGACGCCCCTTCGTATAATGTATCCAGGAACGCAAATGTTGAAAAACAAGCCCTTCAAGTGCAGGTCCATCCATTTCTTGGCTAGAATCTTTCGGTCCCATTTTGCGAAGTGCGCGAAAAACTCCCACATCAAAAAAATAGAATTTTGGATGTTGCGAAAGTTCCCTTTGAGCTCGATGGGTAAACACATTAAGGCGCACTGAAAGCAACAGATCTTCGAGTATCCCGATAAAATTATCAACTGTGTGTCTTTTTACAGAACTTTCGCGAGCGATGTTATTTACATTGAGAATTTGACCATGAGAAAAACTCATCACGTGTAAAAAACGGGTAAACTGACCCACATTGCGAACTAAAGCTTCGGCCTGCACTTCTTCGTCGATATAAACACTGGCGTAGGTCGAAAGAACTTCATCCGGCTCCTCAGCCTCCCAAACTAGAGGCAACATGCCGATTTTTAGCGCCTTTTCCAGCAAAAATTTCTCACCCAACTCAGAAGCCATGAAGGGATCGAGATGTTTGATCAAAGATCTGCCCCCAAGGAGATCAGCTCCACCTCGTTTCAATTTGCGTGCCGATGAGCCAGTGAGGATAAATTGTATGTCCAGCTTTTCCTCAATCAAGACATGGACCACGGCGAGCAAATCAGGGACTTTTTGCACCTCATCTATGATCACAACTCCGGGTTTTGGCAATGCTCGAACTTCATTGATTAACTCATCCGGATAAGCTCTAAATTTTTCACGAAGCGCTGAGAGAAGGAGATTTATATAGAGGGCTTCTGGGAATAGAGCTCTCATCCATGTCGATTTTCCCGTTCCCCTGGGGCCAAAGAGAAAGAAACTCTGCTTGGGAGGTTCGAAGAATCTCTTTACTAAATCCTTTTTTGAACTCATGATCTAATTCTTCCATCGCTTTTTAGATTTCAACATACATTTTTCAAGATTTATCTTCAAGCTCTCAAATGGGATTGCTTTATAAATATCTTACAGTCAAATGCTTAGAACAAGATGGCTAGATGGAAGATTTCGCCAAAGAATCTTTCCAAGTGTCCTGAGAAACGCTCTGGAGCCATGGAGAGAGGGTCGGTGGCATCATCATAGAAAAAACTTTACGCATTGTCATCTAGCTGTTAGTTTTCTGCTAAGAGCTTGAACATTATGGCACGGGGAAAAAATGGCGAGTTGCAGCGGCTAAATAAGCTCTATGCTTATTTTCATAAGGCTGCGCGTGAGATGGCAGGATATCCTGTTCGCCATTTATTTAATTATTCTCGACTATTTCGCTTTCTAAAATTCCATATCAATAACGTGGGTGACCCCTTTCAGAAACTCGGGTATTTTCGTGTGAATACTCTCGAGTTTGAAAGAGAAGTAATCGACCGTGTAGCTGAGCTATTTCATGCTCCTAAAAATGGCTATTGGGGATATGTCACGAATGGTGGAACAGAGGGTAATTTATATGGCCTCTATGCCGGACGTGAGCTATATCCCGAGGGGATTGTTTATTATTCAGATCAGACACACTATAGCATTCCAAAGTGTTTAAGAATCCTGCGCATGCAAGCCATAGAGGTGAAATCTCAATCAAACGGCGAAATTAACTACCGCGCGCTGCAGTGTCATTTAATGGCAGAAAAGAAAGCTTTAGGCCGACCTCCGATCATTATGGCTAATATTGGCACCACAATGAAAGGCGCTGTGGATGATATCGTACGGATAAAAGAGATCTTGTCTGATCTAAAAATTGAAGAGTACTATATTCATTGCGATGCTGCATTTTTCGGGATGATCCTCCCGTTTCTTCCTGACATAGAATCTCAGCCTTTCGATTTTAGAATCGGCATCGATAGTATTTCCATTAGCGGCCATAAGATGATAGGCACTCCCTTCCCTTGTGGCGTGTTTCTCTCGCAAAAATCAAATCTCGACAAGATCAGCGCGCATGTCGAATATCTTGCGATCAAGGATAACACTTTGACAGGCTCTCGTAATGGAATATCTCCCTTATGCCTCTGGCTTGAGATCAACTGCTCAAAAGAAGGCAAATTCGAAAAGATAGTTAGAGAGTGTATGGAACGAGCCAGCTACGCTGTCAACAAGTTCAATGAAATCGGGATTAAAGCATGGAGAAATAAAAATTCGTTCATCGTGATATTCCCCAGGCCATCGGAAAAAACTGTGCGCAAATGGCAACTAGCAGTTCATGGAGACATTGCTCACTTGATCACACTTCCGCATGTTTCTCATCGCGCGATTGATACTGTTATCAAGCAAGTTTCCTCTGATCTAAAAAAAACCAAGCGCTCTAGAAAAGAACTTCCTACTGTGATTCCTTAACCAATGGACTTTTCCAAAAAGCAGAGTCGCACCATTCTCTTCGCGGTTACGCTTGGAAACCTCCTCGAGTGGTATGAGATCTACCTCTATGTGTACTGGTCGCCGATCATCGCCAAGCTCTTTTTCCGCGCAGAATCTGATCTAGTCAATTTGACAAATACATTCTTAGTCTTTGCTATTGGCTTTTTAGCACGTCCGATTGGAGGAATCTTTTTTGGCCGCCTTGGCGACCGTATCGGCAGGAGAAAGTCTTTACTGCTTTCGTTGGTGATCATGACCATACCGACTTTTGCAACAGGCTTTCTTCCAACCTACGAAAAGATAGGTATCTTGGCCCCAATTGCACTCGCGTTTTTAAGAATTCTTCAGGCTTTCCCAGCAGGTGGAGAGCTGCCTGGGGCCATCTGCTACTTGTATGAGAGCGCGCGTCTAGACAGACGCCGTTACCTTTCAAGTTGGGCGGCTGTCGGTTTTCAAATGGGGATCTTGATCAGCACGATCGAATGTTTCCTGCTCGAGAAAACTCTCTCTCATGATGCGCTGGTTTCGTGGGGATGGCGCTTTTCTTTTATCCTAGGAGGAATCGTTGGGTTAGCAGGCCTTTTTTTGCGCTACAGACTGCATGAAACGCCTCTCTTTCGTGAGATGATATCTCACGAAAAAATTGTGAAGGAACCGTTATGGGAGGTACTCACCAAGCATCGCAAGGGAATCTTGATGGGAATTTTGTTCTGCGCACTCAACTCTTCTTCCTTTTACCTTCTCACTGTTAGTATTCCCACCCAATTTGGGCACCTTCTGGGCGCAAACTACACTGACAATCTACTCATCACTAGCTTTCTTTTGGTACTTATCACAGTGTTTCTACCGTTTTTTGGAAAACTCGCAGACAAGTATAACAACAAAAAGATGGCTGTTTATACCGTTGGTGGTTCGATCGCGCTGCTCTATCCATTGTATGTCTCAATCAATACGCCATCTATATCATTACTTTGCATCACGATGCTCCTCTTTGCCCTTCTTTTTACCTGCATAAGCGCCATCCTTCCTTTTTTCCTTTCGGAACTCTTTCCTACACACGTGCGATTCACCTGCGTAGGCCTCAGTTTCAATATCGTGGATACAATCTTTGGGGGCTTCACACCAGCTATAGTTCTCTACCTCACGCGCGTGACAGGCAACCCTGCCTCCTTCTGCTGGTTACTCCTCTTTTGCGGCCTGCTTTCTCTCATCGCATTCCTCGTTTCGAAAGAGCGCCACAAAATTAGTCATTAAACGAGCAAATTCGTTCGTTTGAGTGTCTTTATTTGAAATGCTCGAGGAATTCGATGAGCAGGCGCACGCCCACGCCGGTGGCGTGGAGAGGGTGGTAGGGCTTATTGAGTTCGGAGAGGTAGCTGGTGCCGGCGATGTCCAGGTGGGCCCAGGGCATGCCGTCTTTGATGAAGTTTTGCAGGAAGAGCGCGGCGGTGATCGAGCCGGCCTTGCGCCCGCCGGAATTTTTCATATCCGCGATGGGCGACTTGAGCGCATCTTTATACTCTGGATAGAGCGGCAGGCGCCAGAGCCGCTCGAAGGTCTTTTCACCGGCTTCGGTGAGTGCATGGGCCAAGGCGTCGTTATTGCAGAACATGCCGGTGACCTCTTCGCCTAAAGCGATGACCATGGCTCCAGTTAAGGTTGCCAGGTCGATCATGCGATTGACAGAATAGTTGCTCTGAATATAAGAAAAAGCGTCAGCCAGGACTAAGCGACCCTCAGCGTCTGTATTGGAGATCTCGACACTTTTGCCGCTGTGGCTGATATAGACATCGCCCGGCTTGTAGCTGGCGGGACCCATGGCATTTTCAGCGGCGGCGATCACGCCCAGAACGTTTTTCTTCAATTTTAAAGCAGCTGCGGCGCGAAGCGTGCCCAGCACAGCGGCGGCGCCAGACATATCGTCTTTCATGGTCTCAATACTTCCAGTGGGCTTAAGGTTGAGCCCGCCTGTATCGAAGCTGATGCCTTTGCCGATGATGGCGGTTACATCCTTAGACTTTGGATCGCCACGGTATTCAATAATAATCAGCGCGGGATCTTGCATGGCGGCGCGGTTGACCGCGAGCAGTAGCCCCATCTTCTCTTTTTCCAACTCTTTCTTGCCAAGCACGGTAGTTTTTACAGCTGAAAACTCCTTGGCGATATCTTTGGCTGTTTGAGCAAGAGTTTGCGCATTGACATCATCCGCATTGCTATTGATCAGATCGCGCGCCAGCTCTACTGCTGAGATGAGCGTGATGTTCTTCGTAATCTCTTCTAAACAGCTCTTGTCTGCGCCAATAAAGCAGCAGTTCTCAATGATGGTCTCTTTTTCCGCGTTTTTGACCGGCTTCTTATAGAGATCGAATGCGTAATTAGCTAAAAAGAGGCCTTCGCTGATCGCTCCGCAAAGGTTGCGCTTGTGCATCTCTGCGTTTGGAAGGAGCAGATTTAGACTTTTGCACTTTTTCCGTCTGGATACTCTCAGAGCTGTGGCGAAGCTGCGCCGCAATGTCTCTGGTGAGAGTTTAGTGCGCTTGCCTAAACCGACGAGCAGCATCCGCTTCTCGGCCGAGCGCGCTGGATAGATCACGAGTGTCTCGCTCTCTTTGCCACGAAAATCCCCGGCTTCAACTGGCAGGTCAGCGATATTGGCTAGCTGCCGCATCGTGAAAGCGGGCTCGGCTCTCTTTTCACCTTCCCAAAATGGAAGGATCAACAGATCAGCCTTTTTTCTGGCGTTGACAGAACTTGCAATCGTAGCGCGCATATGAACCTATCCTTGATCTTATTAGAATGGAATTTCGTCTTCGATGAAGGCGGGCTCATCTTTGCCCTGTCCGAAAGCAGGCTGATCGTTGCCACCCCCAGCTCCGGCATGTGCCATCTCGCGCGCAGGCTCTTTATTATCAGCAGAGTTGCTATCTGGTCTGCCAAAGGGGCTGAACATCAGGTTCAGAGCAGTGATGTTCATCGAGACTTGAGGACGCCCATCTCGATCGGTGAAGATCTCTGGTTTGCTAAGCTCGCCCAGCACAATGATCGGGCTGCCTTTTTTAAAATAAGCGATCATCTTGTCAAATTGCTCTCCCCACACGGTGACGCGCCACCAGATCGTCTCATCTTTTGAACCACGGCGCGCTCTGGCTGCCACGCGTATGGTCGTAACTTTTTGTCCGGATGAGGTGAAGCGCACCTCTGGATCAGCGCCTAAATGTCCTGCGATTGTAATCTGGTTCATCTTTATGCTCCCTATAACAGGTTGATACTGATTCGAAACTACCATATTAAAATCGCAATTGCCAGCAAAAAACACCAGTGCTAAGATTGTCGGACATGAAAAAGATTGAAGCCCAGAAGGCTCCCAAAGCTATTGGCCCTTATTCACACGCGGTGCAAGCCGGCGATTTTCTCTTTATCTCGGGTCAAATTCCACTCAATCCAGAAACTGGCCAGCTCGCGCCTGCCAACATCCAAGAACAGACTCGGCAGGTCTTAGCTAACATCGAAGCGATCTTGATCGCCGCAGGTCTTACCTGGAAAAATGTGGTTAAGTCAGAAGTCTTCATGAAAGATCTGCAAGATTTCAAAGAGATGAATGCGATCTACGCAGAAAAATTCCCTCACGATATCAAACCTGCGCGCCAAGCTTTTCAAGTGGCTAGACTTCCGATGGATGCGCTCGTCGAAATCTCCTGTATCGCTTACATTAAATAATCTGTTAGCCACTAGATGTTCGAGCAAGACTTTTTTCTTTTAGCACGATTACAGAACGCTTATTTTCTAAGCTGACTCTCAGGCAAGGGTCTTTGATTTTAGTGCCTCTCATATCCGCATAAGAGATCAACACCTGGTGGAGTCTCTTGGGAAGATTGACAAGCACGGCTTTAAAAAGAACCACCTTTAAATGATCCAGCGTGGGTATCTTGTCTTTGTTGCACATAGCTAAAAAGACTTTATTTTTTACAAGCGCGACGATCACTTCGCGAATAGTCGGCAACGGAAGACCGCTGAGATATTTTCGGCTTCGAAAGATCAGCGATCCATGTACAGGATCTTTAGCCAGCACTCGGATAACTGCAAGGCTTCCTGGCTGCCTGTATCGACCAAAGTTCAAGATTTTTAGCTTGGGCATGTTAACATTAATTATTTCACCAAGCGTAAGTTGTAAATTTGATGGAAAACGACATTGTAGAAATTGCAACTCTTTTAGATGTACATATCTGCGCCTCTTGGTAATCTCTGTGATGGTCATAGCTTCGCCC
The DNA here is from genome assembly GCA_963709365.1 of uncultured Chlamydiales bacterium. GTDB lineage: Bacteria > Chlamydiota > Chlamydiia > Chlamydiales > Rhabdochlamydiaceae. Next base: position 713,546 of record CAVPVU010000002.1, on the reverse strand, counting down.
CGACAGAGCGCTGAAAGCTCAAAGCCATAGCGCAAACTAAGAAAATCGATAACGAGACTTTGAAGAGCCCGAGCAATCGTGCGAAAGAGCCTCATGGTCTCTTCTAACTTCTCGATCTCTTCTGGACTAATCTCTTGCGGGACAACAATACGCCGATACGACATTGGAGGATAGGTAGCTGCAGCCATCTTTTAATCCCTTCTGTTGAAAAACTCTTCATGCTCTTTAAAGTTCAATTGACCGAATCGATTAATCACGAAGTAGAGGTACGCCAGATGGTCGGCGATGGTGAGATGTTCGAGGGCGAATTTGCGAGCTTTGCGCGCAATGGCCTTCGCCTCTGAATCGTGCGCCTTGGCCCATTCGATCTGTGCGACCAGATCATCCAAATCGTGTTTCACCGGAACGAAGTGCTCAAACGGTCGCAACTTGGCATAATACCATTGCACCCAATCTGAATCGGGCTTGAAAACCAGTGAGTTGCTGAAGAACTTCCAGGGAGAGGCAGAAAAGGCGCATGAATTGCTATCTAATAAAATCAGGAATTTAAATTTGACCTGCTCATCAAATCCAAGCCACTCGCCATGTTGATGCCTTAAATGCACAAAATGTTCGCATCCCTGCGTAAGAAGTTTGGCGTCGATGAGGTGTGGGAAGCGCTGACTCAAGTGAAGCAGCCTCTCGCGTGTAAAACGACAGACATGCTCATCTCCGCAAAACTGCCCATCAAAATGCCCGTGCGATCCGCGCCAAAAGAGCCTTTTGCGCTTTTTCTTCCAAGAAGGTTTAAATCGGGCATGGTCTATGCCACGCAGCATCGTAGCGCACTCGATAATTTCAAAATCCGGAATCAAGATGATCTGTTTCAAATGCCGTCTTTTGGAGAAGGCAAATATGGGCAAACCTTCATTAGCTTCCAGTCTGTCATGCAGAGAGACGAGGAAGGTCACATTTGGCAGTCTAACTAGATGCGATAGATGAAAAAGAGCATCGCGGAACCGCTCTACCCTTCCCTCGTGACCGGGAAACTCTTTTTCAATCGTCACGAAGTTATTCTGGATGTTGACTCTAATCAGAAGAAGCTCGATGGAACGTCTTTCAAAAAAGAGGTTCAATCTTTTTAACGAGATGGGAATCTCGCGATGGCAACCTAGATCCCTTTCAATCTGCTCTTCAATCCAATGTGGAGTGCCTTTTGCGATCTTGACTTGAAAATCAAAATCATCAAAGTCGACACATGAAAACTCCGCATGACAAATCCCCAATATGCAAATTAAGCTCAGAATCTTAAAAATTTTAAGCATAAGATTGCATATCCTAACAACTTTTGCCCTTTTGGCCTTTTCTTTTTTTTCGCTATTTCAGTAGGATCACAATTTTAGGGAGAACCCTTATGCGACTTTCTATCCGCGCTCTGTGCATTTGTCTGCTTTTAGCTCTTGCAGCTTGCAGCACTTCAAACAAGGGCATTTCTCATCGTCTGCCTAGGACGTTGGAAGAGATTGAAAAATATGTAAAACGCGCTGAAGACAAAGTCTCGGTGAGAATCGAAAAATTAGCCTCCCTCCCCTTTGACCAAACGACTTTTGATAACACCTTAAAAGAGTGGAACCGCTTAGGCAATGACCTCATGGAGAGCTTTACCACGCTCGCCTTTCTTTCACGCCCCGATTTTTCTTGCAGCAGCTCAGCTCAGCAGGCCATGCAGATTTTCGAGACTTTTCTCAAAGAAAAGCTCGAACAGCATCCGCGTATATTCGAGTCTCTTTTTGCATATGTCTATCAGGCGTTGAGCAGCGGAACACCTAGCAAATATGAGAACCACCTCATCGATGCACTCATCCAAAGCACAAACAGCATCAAAGAGAGATTCCCCGAAGAGTACATCGAGGTATTTGATCATTTAAAAAAGCTCAGCATCAAATATGAGAAACAGCCCTTCAATTTTCAGCGCGGCAATGCCAGTCCTGCCAAAGGGGCAGAGACTGGTGGTGCAGAGACTGGCTTTACACTTTTAAGTCTTAACACCTGTTTTCTTCCAGGCAACCAGACCTACCTTTACGGCGGCATGGCCCCATGGGAAAAACGTGTCACGGCAATAGCAGAAAAGATCCGCACGAGCGGAGCTGACCTGGTCTGCTTACAAGAAGTTTTCGCTGAAGATGCTTCTGACGCTCTCTTTGCTGCGCTCAAAGATTCTTATGCCTATTTCTACACTTCGATCGGTCCTCGTCCACCTGGTGTGGCTTTTGAAACCCTAGGGCTTCCAAGCGGCCTCTTTGTGGCGAGCAAATACCCTCTAGATGATCCGCATTTCACACTTCCTTCAGCTTCGGCTTTTCCCATTAACTACGGCTGTTTTGACTTTGTCGTAAAAAATGGTAAAACTTCCCTAGCTCACGTCTATGTAGCGCACTTACAACCGCAATTCCTGCCTGAATATCGCCGAGTTCGTGCGGCACAACTCAAAGAGATCGTAGAAAAGATGCGAAAAGACGCTTCCAAAAATGGGAATATGCCCTTTTTGCTCTGCGGAGATCTGAATATCCCCTGCGGCTCGAAAGAGCCGGCTGAAGCGCTGATCGAAGAACACTTCTACAACGCTTATACGCAAAACATCAAGTCTATGGGCGATAAAAACTGGACTAGCACCGACTACTTCACTAACCAGTATATCTTCCCAGATAAGTCTGCGAATGCGGTCGATCCTAACTTTCAAATCCTAGATTATGCGCTTCTTTTAAAGACCTCGCGCGCCAAAAATTACAGTGTGGAGACAACGCTCTTCCCGATGTATTCTCTGGAAAAGCCAGATTCCTCGATTAGTGATCACCACGGACTTTTCACCAAGGTTCAATTACTTCGTCCTACGAACTAATAGATAGATTCCCCAGAAGATAAAGGGGATGCTCAAGAGCTGGCCCATCACCAGAAAAGAGCTTTGCGGAAGGATTAAGCTCTGCTCTTCTTTTAAAAACTCGATGAAGAAGCGAAAGACAAATATTAAGACTAAAAAGAGGCCGCAGATCTTTCCGGGTTTTTTCCAAAAAGGCCGACTGCGCCAAATCGTCAAGATCAAGAGAAAGACACAAAGATAGTAGAGCGATTCGTAAAGCTGTACCGGATGCCTCGGGGCTGGGAAAGTTCCATCAGCCGGATGTCCAAAGACCACTGCCCAGGGCAAATCGGTCACCTTGCCGAGAATCTCTTGATTAAAGAAGTTCCCCACGCGGATAAAACTGGCCACTAAGGCGGTGGGAATAACCACCAGATCGAGCAGCTGAAGCCAGGAGAGCGCGGGCACGCCTTTCTTCGGACGCTTGGCAAGGATAAACAGCGCGATCATGATGCCCAGCGCGCCTCCGTGGCTGGCCAGTCCCCCTTCCCATACCTTGATGGCCGCCCACGGATCATAACGGTAGATAGAGAGATCTTGATAGAAGAGCAGATCTCCGAGCCTAGCTCCGATCACCGTACCTAGAATCACATATAAGGTGATGCGATCGGCAAGTAGCTTGGCTTTGGCAGAATCTTTCTCGATCTGCCTCAGCAGATAGAGCAAAATCCAGTAGCCGACAAAAAAACCTAAGGCAAAAAAGAAGCCATACCAGAGAATAGGTCTTCCTAAAATTGGAAGAGAGAAGTCAAACATCGCTCTGGAAGGATCCCAATATATATAACTCATGAGAGCATGATAATGTATCGCATCAAAATTTTCACTATTGGAAGAACGAAAGAGCGCTGGCTCGAAGAGGCGCTCGATGAATACACGCAGCGATTAAAAAATACTCTTAGTATTGAATGGCTGCTTGCCAAAGATGACGAAGGATTGCAGCGTCTTTTGGAAAAAGAGCAGGGCCTGATCTGTTTAGATCCCAGAGGTGAACAGATGAGCAGCGAAGCTTTTTCAAAATGGCTCGTGCACTCTTTTCTCGAAAACAAAAGCCGCCTGACGTTTGTTATCGGCGGTGCGGACGGCATCCCTGCGCATATTAAAGCCAGGGCTAAAGCTCAGATCAGCTTTTCCTTGTTAACTTTTACGCATCAGTTGACGAGGTTGGTTCTTTTGGAGCAGTTGTATAGAGCTTTTGAAATTGAGAGAGGTAGCCCCTACCACCGGTAGGGAGGATTTATAGCCTTGTTGCGAAAAGGGGAAATTAAACACCGAGAGCACCGAGAAACACCGAGAAAAAAACTAATCTTTGCATTTCCCTCGGTGTTTCTCGGTGCTCTCGGTGTTTATTCTTTCGATTAATACAGCAAAGCTCGTTTTTGTCTTTTTGGTCTGTTCTTCGCCGTCTAACTCGCTTTGCGGGAGAGCAGCGCAAACCTAAAGTAAATAATCGCCCCGTTAACCAGCGCAGAACCGATCGCCACGTCGACCAATCCATGCACATCGGCTGGAAGATTAAGCCAGCGGATGAGCATGCCTAAGCCCATCATTGAACCGATAACCGCGAGATATCCCCAAGAATAGATCTTGCTAAACTTTAGCGGCTGAGGAAGAGAGTAGATACGCGTCACAACTCTCTTCACCGATTTAATCAGCACGAGCCGCCCTTTCAACAGACCGATCACGAGACCAATGCAGATGATCATCAGAGAAGCCTGCTCTCTTCCGCCTACCATCGATAAGAAATAGGGTATCAGGGTCGAACGCACGCCAAACTCTTCGGGATGAATCGCCAGCACGAGCAGATTTAGTCCTTTAATTAATAGAAACGCGCCGATGATCAGCCACAAAACTCCAGACATTACGATTGCAGTAACAGGTGTAAAACGCATATGATGTTCCCTTCGACAAAAAAGATTTTTCTTTCTAGAATCAGCTTATCCTAGTGAGAATTGTAATACAATATTTTTAGAGGATTAAAATATGAATATCTCTCTCGCGTTTATGAGGATCCTGTTCATGATCCTCTGCGTCTTTTTCATGACTACCTTTATGCTCTCTTCGGCGAGCGGAACAGCTGCCAGTAATGCATTCATCGGTGTAATCATTGGAATCTTGTTCGGTTTCCTACTAATCGGTTTCGATAATCTTTTCAGACGCTTTAACTTGCGCGCCTTTAATGTGGCGATCATCGGAATATTCATCGGCTACCTCATGGGGCAAGCTCTTGTACTCATCTTCGATGCGGTGCTGGATATCAGCTCTCTTTCAATTGCTTTGCAACCACAGACCCTTGAAATCATCAAGATCGCCTTATTCCTCTTCGGCACCTATCTCGGCGCCATCATGACACTGCGCGCTTCCGATGAGCTTTACGTCAGTATCCCCTTCGTAAAATTTGCACCCACCGCCCAAAAGAAAAAAGATCTGCTGATCGATTTTTCGATCCTCTCAGATGCACGTTTCATCGATGTGTGTGCAACTGGCGTGTTCGATCACCAACTCGTCCTGCCGCGCTTCATCGTCAAAGAGCTCTACGCGCAATCGGAAACGGGCGATGAGATCTCGAAGACTAAAGCCAGACGTGCGCTCGATATCCTCAAAAAGCTCGAAGGAATCCCAGCGCTTGCAATGCGTTATAACGATACTGATTTCCCAGAAGTCAAAGAGCTCTCAGGCAAACTCGTGCGCTTGGCTCGTCTGCTCGACACCAACATCCTCTCCTCTGATGTCACGCGCGTCCAGATCTCTTCGATGGACGGCGTGCGCGTGGTCAACCTGCACAGCCTTTCTAATGCCTTAAAGCCGCTCATGCAAGCTGGCGAGTTCATCAAGATCAAGATCCAGCGCTATGGCAAAGAAGCGCAGCAGGGCGTTGGCTACCTCGAAGATGGCACCATGGTCGTGGTCAATGGCGGCGGAAAATATCTCGGCGAGACGATCGAAGCGCGCGTGCTTTCGGTTAAACACACCACCGCTGGTAGAATGATCTTCTGCAACGCCATGGATCTCGAAACCGGCGAAGAAGAAGAGTATGAAGGAGAACCAGAAGATGAGTGATGCCTCTTCTTCCATTTTAGGCCTCGGCAACGACATCATCGAAATCGAGCGTATCCGCGAAAGTATCAAAGAGCACGGTAGCCGCTTTCTCGAAAGGCTCTTCACACCCAAAGAACAAGCCTACTGTTTAAAGCATGAAGATTCGGCCACACATTTTGCGGGTAGATTCGCCGCTAAAGAAGCGATCTCAAAAGCTCTTGGCCTAGGCGTGGGGCGTGAGCTCGCCTGGAAAGATATGGAGATCCTGAACGACGAAAACGGTACGCCTCAGGTGACCTTATCTCAGCGCTTCAAGAATATGAAAGTTCTAGTTTCAATCAGCCACTGCAAGCACTACGCAACTGCCGTGGCCATCAGAACCAACTAAACGACGAAACGCTCTTTTTTGGAGTGCGGTGGACCGGTTCGCTTTGCTCACCTGTTTCGCACTGCGAAGGTCCACTGGACCTTCTCGTGTCTTCAAGTGCCGCTTTTTTAAAGTCTTATCAAATCTTAAGAAACTTTTTCAATGCGCTGTTTGAAGAAGCTCTCTCTTTTTCAGGTCATGGAGCGGCTTTCCGATTGGAAAGCCGCTCAAGGTTAGACTCTATGCTGAAGCACGTGCTCCCGATTCTTTAGTTTCCTTCGTCTCTTTGCGTTCACCACCTAGTTCAACTACCTGAACAGATTTTGTCCAAGGCATTGTGACAGCGTTGATCGCAGCAGCGCTTCTGGCAGCAATTTGAATAGTGCCATCAGTTTTGCGCAGAGTGATGAATGGATTGGAGTCATCGGTTCGAGATTGGAACTCGGTGCGGCTTCCATTGAAGGCATCGAAGTTGATTTGCGTAATCACTTCTCCATCAGCTGGTCTGGCGATAATAGTGCTTCCCCAGTGCAGCTCATCATGGCTTTCTAGCCGTGTTTTTTCAGGGTGTACTTGATTCTCATTGAAGACGATTTTGACTATTCCATCACCATCTTTTCTACTGTAATTGCATACAACTACGTCGGGATTCGAAGGATCAATCGCGATATCGGCGTTACACTCACCTTGTTTCGCTCTTACCCAATAGCAACTGGCTGTGCCTGGAACAACGTGCCACCCTGGATTGGCAGACGCTGAAAATGAGCCCTTTGTCCAGTGGGCTTTAGTACGCACAATTTCTACTTCAGGAGAACCAAAGGGTCGTGTAACCGTTTGCGCGGCCTTGGTATAGACTACTTGGATCTTTCCTGGTGTTGCAGGAAGCATACCAAGCAGAACTCTATACTCAGAGGTTGTCCATGACCAAGGTAAATATCCATCCTTCCAGGTCTCTTTCAAAGTTCCACTCAAGTATGAATAGCTGCGCATCGAAAGCTTAGGGCTATCGCTAGGCACACTGAGCATGAATTGCAACATCTTAGTCGTGTTGGCAACAGGCCTATACACTGTATTGTCCAAGGTAAATGTGGGTATGCAATCTGATCGGTCCGCTGCAGGAAAGTTGCCGCGGAAGGTTACCAAGACATTGGTAATGGATGTTTGTTTGGGATCGACTGCATCAACCGCAAAGAAGCGAGGCGTCGTTTCGGTCAGAAACGGGATCCATCCTTTGCTTAAAGGAGAGAGTCTGATGATATCTTCAACTTGGTTAGCTACTTTTGCAATTGCCTCTAGGGTTCCCGATACAATTCCTTTGGCTAGGTCTGCAACTCGGTCGATGTTTTCTTGCAACAACTTATCTGCTTTCTGATAGGTCACTTCCAGACTGTCCTGATATGCACCTTTTAAGTCTGCAATCAACTTAAAGGCTTGGTCACCGGCTTGGCGGATAAGGTCGGCAGTTGCATCGTGAACTTTGCTTGTAGCGGCTTCTAAAGACTTCTCAACATCTCTCATAGCTCCATCGAGAATCGAACCGATCGGATCGAGGGGATTGAACTTCGCTGACGTTGCATGGGCTGCGGACACTGCAGCAGCTACAGGTGGTAATGCAGACATAGTGTCTCTCCTTTTTTTTTGGTTAAGGAAATCCTTAACAAAATTGACTATAAGACCATTTTTAATTTTTAAGCAAAGTTAAATTTTATGTTAAGGCCAAGTAAAGAACAGAGGTAGTGAACTGATAAGGTAAGTGCTTAATTAGGCTAGGAAGATTTCAGATTTTTTCTCAGTAAAAACATCTTCGAGTCTTTTTGATATACCAAAATCGGGGATAAACTTGGAATTTGGTGGTCCTCAGAGTGGTCTAGAAACGATCGTTCAAAGATTGCCTGAGGTATGGAGAGCCTTTGCTCAATTGGGGCTGATATTTATGTGGCCAGAGATTTTATTAGGATAGGCTCATGAAAGTCGTTGTCTTTAGAAAAAAGAAAAAGGCAAGTGGTACCAGATGGTGAAGTAGTTCACATGCTCTGGATAAGCGTGAGCGTAAACTCTGTAGGCATACTCAAAGGTGAGCTTGCCCCAGATTAAGAAGTGGCGCGCATAGCCGAAACCAACATCGACAGACTGGTGATGGATGGGGGCATAGCCGTGAAAATGTTTAACGTTCACTGTATTTCTATGTCCATAGCCAAAATCCCCGCGCGTGAAGAGATGCAGCTGGTGCCGGTCGTTCCAATTGCTCTCGATAGTCGCAAAGAAACGCGTCCAAGGCGCGCCGCGGTTGGCGATGCCCACTGCGCCGAAGGCATAGGTGCGCGCTACCCAATAGGGCCCGCTGCTCCACTCTTTGCCTAAGCTCACATTCAGTTCGAAGTTGGCATCAGCGGGATAGGGACAACTGATATCCTTCAGGCTGCTATGATGCACGCCGCGGATGCTAAGACCTGTCACCAGGCTGATCGGATCACCGATAATATCATCCCACCAGAGATAGCGCGCTTGGACGGCCACACTACGCAAATTCCACGACTGACGCGTGGTGTCCGACACCTCAGCTTCAAGCGCCATATCCAAGTATTCCGAAGGTGTAAAGCCCATCCCGAAGATGAACTGGTTGTCATTCGAATGGTGCTTTGTGCCCGGTTTTGCGTTGGCTACGCGTCGATAGAAATCGTAAGTATATTCAGCATCAAAGAAAAACTCATAGACATTGCCCAGCCACGGCTTCTTAGGCAAGGCTGAAAGCAGCTCGGGCAAACAGAGAAAGAGAGCGAGCAGACTCTTTTTCATCTTCATCAATGAAAGCCTTTAGCAGAGAGCCAACGCTCCGCGTCAAGCGCGGCCATGCAGCCAGAACCTGCTGCTGAAATCGCTTGGCGATAGATTGGATCCTGCACATCGCCGGCCGCAAATACCCCTTCGACATTTGTGCAAGTCGTGCCCGGCACCACTTTAATATATCCATTGTTGGCGAGTCCAACCTGTCCGCCCAAAAATTTGGTATTGGGATCGTGTCCGATCGCAAAGAAGACGCCGCCTGCTTCGCGCTTAGTCTCTTGATTAGACACCAGATCTTTCAAGACCACTGAGCGCACCACATTATCCCCTTCAACGCGCACCAGCACCGTATTCCACAAGATCTCGACCTTGGGATGATGCACAGCGCGCTCAATCATGATCGCCGAGGCACGCAGGTGATCGCGGCGATGCACAATATAGACTTTGCTGCCAAACTTGGTTAAAAACACAGCCTCTTCGACCGCACTATCTCCTCCCCCGACCACAAAGAGCTCTTTGCCGCGAAAGAGCGGCATCGCCCCGTCGCAAACGGCACAGGCTGTCACCCCTTTTTGCCAGAATTCGCCATCTTTCGTGCCGGGCACATCGAGCCTGCGCGCCGCTGCACCCGTGGCAATGATGATCGACTCCGCTTCTACCACCGTTGGGCTACCGGTTATTTTAAAGGGACGGCTTTTGAGATCGACACTGACTACATCTTCAGTGACCATCGTCGTCCCAAAGCGCTCGGCTTGACGGCGAAACTTATCCATCAGATCGGGTCCGCTGACTCCCTCGGGAAAACCGGGATAGTTCTCCACCTCAGTAGTGGTCATCAGTTGACCGCCAGGTGGACCCGAATAGAAGCCTTCGAAGACCAGCGGCGCCAGATTCGCGCGCGCCGTATAGATCGCTGCAGTGTAAGCTGCTGGGCCCGAACCAATGATTACGACTTTTCTCTTATCCATTATTTTTCCTTAAGACCAGTTGCAAACTCAGTTGTTGATCTCTAATGTGGAATTTTTTACACAGAAATGCATATTTCGACTAGCGAAATCCAGCGACTGTCGCTAAAATGAATGAGCATATGAGAAGTATCAAGCTAGAGAATTTGAAGAAATCGATTAATGGCGGTCTGATCATCAATGGGATCGATCTGGTTATCCCTGCCGGAAAATTTTTCGCGCTGCTCGGCCCCAGCGGCTGCGGCAAGACCACGCTTTTGCGTCTGATCGCAGGACTCGAGACAGCCGATGCTGGTCAGATCTACTTGGGCACGCAGGATATCACGCATCTGCCAATCCACGAGCGCCCGATCAACATCGTCTTCCAAAATTACGCGCTCTTTCCGCATCTCAATGTTTTTGAGAACGTAGCATATAGCCTGAAGCTCAAAGGACTGTCCAAAGCTGAAATCGATCAGAAAGTATTTAAAATCCTCGAGGCGTTTCACCTCGAAAATCACATCTACAAACTGACTAGCCAGCTATCTGGCGGTCAGCAGCAGCGCGTAGCCCTCGCCCGCGCGATCGTGAATGAACCAGATGTGCTCTTGCTCGACGAGCCGCTGGCCGCACTAGACTTCAAACTCCGCGAGCGCATGCTGATCGAACTCATCGAACTGCAAGACAAACTGAAAACGACCTTCGTCTACGTCACACACGACCAGTTCGAAGCGCTCACGGTAGCCGATCAGATGGCGATCATGAACCATCACGGCGTGATCGAACAGATCGGCAAGCCGAAAGAGATCTACGAGTTTCCCATCAGCTCGTTCGTAGCTAAATTTGTGGGCACCACGAATATCGTCAGCGGACAGCTCAGAAACCTCGATCACGAGCCCGAAATAGAAGTCCCAGACCTCGGCCGTTTTAAAATCTCCATTCCACAGCGCAAGGAGTGGATGCATGAGGGATGCGACATTCTGCTCAGCTTGCGGCCAGAAAAGATCTTCATCTCCAAAAAAGAGGTGAAAAATTTTTCCAACAGCGTGAAAGGAGTTGTGCAGTCAATCGTTTATCACGGCAGATCGACACAATACAACGTCGTACTTAAAAACCATCTGCGCGTGCAAGTCTTCGAACAGAATGAAGAGCATTTCGCACAAGATGCGATCGACTATGACAATGAAGTGACGCTCTATTGGCAAAAAGAGAACGTGGTCATCTTAGAAAAATGAAAATTAAATTCCTGCCTAAACCACCCGCCACCGAAGCGCCCTTTGCGGTCGGCGTGCCCGCTCTGATCTGGCAGATCCTCTTTTTCTACTTACCGATCCTGTTAATTGTAGTCTCAAGCGTGCTCAAGTTTTCTACCAGCGGCCAAGTAGAGGGGCTGACCTTAGAAAAATTGATCCCTTTTTTTTCGCCCACCTACCTTCGTGTCATCGGCTACTCGCTCCTCTTGGCCATCAGCAACGCCATCGTCTGTTTATGTATCGGCTATCCCCTGGCCTACTTTCTGGCTTTTCGCGGCAGACGTTTAAAAAACCTCTTTCTCTTCCTGCTGGTCGTGCCCTTCTGGACCAACTTCCTCTTGCACGTGTACGCCTGGTTTTTTGTGCTGGAGCGCGAAGGCTTCTTAAATAGCCTGCTCATGAAACTGGGCATCATTCACGAACCGCTGCACATGCTCAACTCGGTCTTTGCCATCATGGTCATGATGGTCTACTACTATCTCCCTTTCATGATCTTGCCCATCTACTCCTCTCTCGAGCGCTTCGACCAGCGGTTGATCGAAGCCTCATTTGACCTAGGCGCGAGTTGGCTGCAGACATTTCGACGCATCATGCTCCCCTTAAGCTTGCGCGGCGTACGCGCCGGTTTCTTTCTGGTCTTCATCCCCTCTTTTGGCGAGTTTGCTATCCCAGAGCTTATGGGCGGAGATAAACTGATGTTTGTGGGCAGTGTGGTTTCGCACTACATCCTCGGTGAAGAGACGGGCGAGCTGGGTGCTGCCTTTATGGTTGTAGCGAGCATCTTCTTGCTCATCACCGCAGCTTGCCTCTACCTGCTCATCAACCGCTTGTTCATGCAGAGGTCGCGCCATGCTTAGAGCAAAAAAAGCCGGAAAAATTGGCAGTCTGATCGGCGTGGCCGCGATTTATCTCTTCCTCTACGTCCCGATCTTTGTACTGCTCATCTTCTCGTTCAACAGCGCAGGGTTTCCCGCACCGTGGGAGCAATTTACGCTCAAATGGTACGGCGAGCTTTTCGAATCGATCTATCTCTGGAAAGCTTTTGCCAACTCGCTCATCGTAGCTGTCTTTTCGACGCTGATCAGCCTTGTGATCGGCGTGCTGCTCATCTTTTACGCTGCGCAGGGCGGAAGGGTTGGAAAATATCTGGCGCTCTTCTATGGCAACCTGATCATCCCAGAAACTGTGCTGGCCGTAAGCCTGCTCACTTTTTTTACCATGGTCTCCGTTCCTCTGGGGCTGACCACGCTGATCGTCGCACACACCGTACTCGGTCTCGGCTTCGTCATCCCGATGGTCTACGCGCGCTTTCTCGAGCTCGACTACACATTAACTGAAGCTTCGCTTGCCTTAGGCGCCTCCCCTATCCAGACCTTCTTCAAAGTCACCCTGCCCTTGCTCACGCCGTCACTGATCGCAACCTCGCTGCTCGTCTTCATCATCTCATTTGACGACTTCATCCTTTCTTATTTCACAGCCGGCAGCTCCTCGCAGACGCTCTCGCTCTACATCCTCTCCATGCTGCGCTCTGGCGTCTCCCCGGTAGTTAACGCCCTGTCTGCCGTCCTGCTCTTTTTAAGCAGCCTCTTGGTGCTCCTCTTCTTCTCATTAAAAACTCGGGTGAGGTTCTTCTGATATGGGAAGGTGGGTCACGCGCACTGTTATCGTCTCCTTCTGGTTCGTGCTGATCTTCGCGGCGCTCTATGCGCCTAAGTGGGAGATCGTGCATTTTGAACCGCGCAGCATCAACGTCTTTGCCTGGGGCGACATCCTCGACCCATCCGTGATCGCAGACTTTGAAAATGAGACTGGCATCAAGGTCTACCTCAACTACTACTCTTCGAACGAAGAGCTAGTCGTAAAAATGAAGGCCACGCGCGGCGAAGGCTATGACCTGGTGATCCCGTCTGATTACGTAGTTCCACTGCTTGCCAAAGAGAATCTTTTGAAAGAGCTCAAAAAAGAAAAGCTCTTCTTCTTCACTGACATCAACCCGCTGCTTTTGGGACACGCCTACGATCCAGAAAACCGCTACTGCATCCCCTTTGAGTGGGAGATCTTCGGCCTAGGAATCAATAAGAATTATTTCGTGAACCATCCCTTGGATCCAAGCTGGAAAGCCGTCTTCGATCGGCAGGCGATCGACTACAAGATCACCATGCTCAATGACCCGATCGAGACGATCCTGCTCGCCGCATTCTACCTATTTGGAGCCGTGGATGAATTAGACCCCGCGCAGGCACGTGATGTGAGAAATCTTCTGCTCTCCCAGAAAAGCTGGGTGGAAGCCTATGCGGATTTTCGCGGCGACTATTTTCTGGTAACGAAAAACTGCCCGGTGGTGGTCGCTTCCAGCTCGTATATTTGGCGCGCCAAACGCAAATTTGACTACATCGACTTCGTCGTCCCCAAAGAGGGCAGCTTCCTCTCCATCGAGAACATCTCAATTCCTGCTGCTAGCCAAAAGGAAGAGCTAGTCTACGAGTTCATCAACTACCTCATGCGCCTGCCCTCGATCAAGCGCCACTACGACACCTATGGCTTTTTTCCAGCCATCCTGCATCCGAGCTTCCTCGCCGCCCTGAAACCAGAAGACCGCACGCTCATCGAATCTTCGCTCAGCAAATTTAAGAACTACCACTTCACGCAAGTGCTCCTGCCTTACAAAGAGCTCCAGCACATGTGGGTAGAATTAAAGACTATGCCTGAGTCTTCCAAGAAAACAGCACAAACGACCGGGAATTAACCACCGAGCACACCGAGCACACCGAGCACACCGAGAGCACCGAGAAAAGAAAAATCTCCTTCATCTCTGTGCTCTCGGTGGTTTAACTATTGTCTTAGACAACTAATTAAATTTTGCCACAGCGCGCTGAGCTGCGAAAAGAGCCAAGAGAACCCTGCCATAACACAATCCCAAAAACCAGAAGCTCTTCGTTGCGGATTATCCCCGAGGCGCAAGTGCTCTTCACCGCGCAGCCGATCAGGCAAAATCTGATGGATCTCCTCGGTTGTTTGGGTGATCTGGTTGTGAGAAAGATCGAGCGCTTCGAGCGCAGTGCACTGTCCGAGCTGGGCTGGCACAGCTGTGATCTGATTATGCGCAGCATACAGAGTTCTAAGCACAGTCCACTGTCCTACTTGATCCGGCAGCGCCCTAAATCCATTATGACTAATCTGAAGAAAGCGCAGCGCAGTGCAGCGCGCGAGTTGTGGAGGCAGCTCTCTGAGCATGTTATGATCGAGTATCAAGTGTTCGAGTGCAGTACACTGCCCAAGCCCTTCCGGAAGGTTCAGCAATAGGTTATTGCCCAGACGAAGGTTCTTCAAAGCAGTGCAGCCTCCGATCTCTTCAGGAAGCAACAAGAGTCGATTTTGGGAAAGATCGAGCGTCTGTAATGCTCTGCACTGCCCAATCTCTCGAGGAATGGCCTCGAGGGCATTATGCTGAAGATTCAGGCGCGTAAGACCGGTAAAAAGCCCAATCTGTCGCGGTAGATGCGTCAAGCCGCAATTGTGCAGATCAAGAACGTCCATCGTAGCGAGCCAGCGCTTCTCCAGCTCTGACTCCATCCAATCTGCAATTGCTCGCGCTTTTTCGAATAGATCGCCCTGCAAGGAGAGCGGTCTATTTAAGACGTGTTGACTGGAAAAAGCCTCGTAGAATCTTACCAGGATCTGCGCCTCCGAGAGCTCAGCCAATCTATTTGGTCTTAGCTCTGCAAGAGAAGAAACGGAAGAAAAGATCTGTTCATTTCTTGTGTCGCGGTGAACACGAGTCAGCACCCTTGTGTAGACATCGTGAACACGTTCCTCAGGCCGGCTGCCTATCGCTGTTGAGACATCAGCAGCAAGGGCTGGATTTGTTGTGCATTCGTCCCACAGCTGACGATATGTTGCCTCTGGGACATTTCTAAATAGCACTTCAACTGTCATTGCCATAATTTTATCCTCAAATTTTATGCTGTGATTTGTCTGCGCAAGTCCGTCCAGAGGCGGGCTGCCCACTCAGCTAGCGGCCATAAAAGAGTCTCTTGGATCCAGATCCATAAGCGCTCTAAACAACCAGGCGGCGGTGTTGGGTTTCCGTGGAGAAGAAGTCTTTGCTCTTCTTGAATGCCGGGCAAAATCCGCCGAAGCTCCGCGCGCGTCTGCGCGATCTGGTTATTTCGCACGTCGAGCTCATCGAGCGTTACGCACTGTCTAAGTTCTTCCGGAATGTGTGTGAGACGATTGTTAGCAAGAACTAACCTACGTAGAGCAGGACAGTGTCCAAGTTCCGGAGGAATGGCTGCAATCTGATTGTGATCGAGAAAAAGCACGCGCAGTTCAGGACAGTTGGCAAGCTCGCGCGGAATTGCGGTTAAAAGGTTGCGCGAAAGCGCGAGTAGTCTCAGACGAGCGCATTCTGCAATCCATCCTGGAATCTCCGTAATCTGATTTCTATCTAGGCCTAAGTGGGATAGCGCAGTACACTGTCTAATGCCTGCCGAAATAGTCGTAAGCCTATTCGCAGAAAATAATAATGTTTCTAGCCTGACAAGCTGGGAAATTCCAGCGGGAATCTCCGGGATTTGATTAGAAACTAGATCCAAGTGTCTAAGTTCTGCGCAGTCCAAGACTTCCCTGGGAAAAACGGAAAAGCGATTAGAACTGAGCTCGAGGCATCTTAGCCATGTGCACTGCCTTATCTCAGCCGGTAACGCCGTTAGCTGGTTATCCACAAGGTGAAGAATGGTTAATGACGCACATCGCCCAATTTCAGCTGGAATTTCTTCAAGATTGTTATGGAAGAGACTAAGCTGACGCAGCCCACTAAAAAGACCGATTTGCGGCGGAAGCCGAGTAAGTGCATGGCCAGACAGCCTGAGCTCCAGGATCCTAGCTAATTCGTGCTTGTGCTCTTCCATCCAGCTTGCAATCGCAGCTGCGCGTGCACAGAGATCTCCCTGCAATCCATCAAAAAACGGTTGAACGTGCTCAAACTCGTGCGCAACAAAGACCGCAAAAAACTTATATAGCGTCTCAGCTTGCGCCAGCTCAGCCAATTTCACCGGTGTGAGAACTTCAAGGGAAAGCGGAAGAACAGCAACGCCAGTGTCTACAACCCGCTGCATCACCCTTGCATAAACAGCTCTGACCTTTTCAGCATCGGATGGAAGCACGGCTGCAAGTTCAACTGCTCTGGCCAAAGTAGGCTGCGTGCTACATCCAGCCCAGAGCTGGCCATAGACAACATCGGTGACATCTCTAAACAGATCATCTAGCCTGTGCGTGACCACTGCGTCTATCTGCGCTCCTCGCTCTCGTGCTGCTAGCGTGGCTGTTACCATGATATTATCCTCTTTATGTTCTAATTAATCCGCGCAGACAGATGACCAATCTCTGCCACAGCCGACATACTTCCGAAAAAGCCCAAGCAGCTGCATTCGTCATCCTAATCCAGAGACTCTCCCAAAACCCAGGTGGCGGCCTGAGCGGGTTGTCATCGAGGTGGAGATGTTGTGCCGCAAAGTTAGCAGGTAGCAGCCGAAAAAGCTCTTCGCGCGTCTGCTCAATCTGATTGTGAGAAAGATCGATAACCCCTGTTAGTCTGATGCCGTCAGGGATCCTCGTAAACTGGTTATGTGCAAGAATAAGTCTGGTTAAGCGTGTGCACTGCCAGAGTTCCCGAGGAAGCTCCGCAAGCCGGTTGTGATTAAGTGTAAGATGCCAATGTGATCTACGCTCTCCGCAACGCGCGATCTCTCGGGGAATAGATGTAAGCAGGTTATCGCTAATAAGAAGACTTTCAAGGAAGTGGCACTGGCCAAGTTCAACAGGTAGCGCAGTTAACCGATTTTGCCAAAGAGAAAGCGACTCCAACCTCACGCACTGTCCGAGCTCTCGAGGAATCGCTGCAAGTTGGTTGTCTGAAAGTCTAAGGTGCCTTAATGCCACACAGTGTCCAATTCCAGCCGGAACTGAAGTGAGCTCATTTTCTGAAATATCGAGTATCTCAAGCCTAATGCAGCGCCCGATAGCCTCAGGCAGCGTGCTAAGCCGGTTATGCTGTAGAGAAAGATTTTTCAAGTGAATACAATTGCCAATCTCCTCTGGAAGCGCAGTCAGCCGATTGTTTTCGAGGCTAAGATGAGTAAGCCGAGAACATTCTCCTATTTGAGACGGAATGGCTGTCAGTCGATTGCTAAACAAAGCAAGCCGCTCTAGCGCCTCACACCGGCCAATTTCACTTGGAAGAGATCTGATTTGATTATCGGAGAGGTCGAAAAATTCCAAACTCGTAAAGAGGCCAATTTGCGGAGGAATGTACGTAAGGCCCCGCTCAAACACATGAAGGCGCTTGATCGAGGCTAACGTAGCTCTGTGTTCTTCCATCCAAGTTGCAATCGCAGCCGCACGTGCAATAAGATCTCCTTGTAAAGCCTTAAAAAACTCCATTGACTCTTTTGGGGGGTCCCAAGCAGCTTGACGATCAATTGCACAAAAAAACTTATATAGTGTCTCAGCTTGAGATAGCTCTGCCAACCTGTCTGGATGGAAAGTCGCAAGAGTAATCGCAGGCAGAGGCACACCCGCGCGCTCTGCACGCTGGATCACCTGTTCATATACAGCTCTGACTTTCTCAGCCAGCGTCGGCAGCGCCTCAGCCTCTCGCGCCTCATCTGCCAGCGTCAAGTTGGTGCGACAGGCAGCCCATAGCTGGCCATATTCCGCATCCGTCACACCCTGAAATAACCTTGTTGCTGTAGCCATCACCCAACCAGCCAGTTCCACCAATGCGTCAAGCGTACACCAACCTCTGTACAGAACGACCAAACAACCTCTCTGATCCCATGCCAAATATTCGCCCAACAGCCCCGTGCGACTGGCGGATTGTCATCAGGCGCAAATGCCGCGGCTGGTAAAACTTGAGGCATTGGAGGAGGGTTGTCATCAAGTATAAGTCTATAAGCAAAAAAAGCTGGGCGCAAAATTCCCAGAATCGCGGCACGGGTTTGTGTAAGTGGATTATGCGCAAGATCGAGGTACCCCAAGGCGGCGCACTGTCCAAGCTCCGCGGGCACAGTCGTAATTAGGTTATCTGAGGCTTCGATGGTGTGCAATGCTGGGCACTGTGCAATCTCAGCGCGAATGGCTGTAAGACGATTCCAAGAAATCTCTAGACTCTCGAGCGCAGCACACTGCTCGATTCCATCAGGAATGGCTCTAAATCGATTGAGACTGAGGCCGAGAATCCGTAAGGTCGGAATCTGCAAGACTTGCATAGGAAGGTAATTCAGCCTGTTGTTATTCAGGTTAAGCTCTTCTAATACCATGCACGCCCCAAGTGAAGCATGAATAGTTACAAGCTGGTTGGACTGGAGATCAAGCTCTCTAAGATGTGTGCACCGCTCAAGTTCGAATGGGATCTCAGTCAGCTGATTGTTCCGTGCATTAAGCCTCTGCAGTGAGACACAATTCCCGATCTGTCGAGGAAGAGTGGTAAGATGGTTATCCTTGAGAGAAAGCCATTTTAAACCCGTAAAATGGCCGATTTGAGCAGGCAGCGCCGTTAAATTCATATTAATTAACTGAAGCTCTTCGATTTCAGCAAATTGACTTTCGTTTCGCTGCATCCACTGTCCAATAGCCTGAGCGCGTTCGATCAGATTTCCTTGTAAAGTCTGAAGAAAGTCAGTCATGAATCGAGCTCCAGTGCTAGCCGCAACAGCCTCAAAAAATTTATAAAGCACCTCAGCTTCCGCAAGATCCGCTAATCTTGCAGGATTTAGTATATCAAGCGCAGGAAGAGCAATGCCGGTTTGCTGCGCCCGCCCGATCACTATTTCATAGACAGCTCTCACGCGTGCAGCTTCTGTGGGCAGTGTTGCCACTGCCTGCACATCTCTTTCCAGATTAGAAAATACTCCACAACCACTCCAAATCCGACCATAAACCTCATCGTTGGCGTTTTGAAAAAGGCTATCGAGCAAAGCCGGAACGTCTGCCGCTGCGGCTTGAACTTGCCTTGCATGTACTGGTAATACTGCTTCTCTTACTGCCATAATTTTACTCCTTTAGTTTTATTGTCTGATTTGTCTGCGCAAGCAATTGGCCAAGCTTTGCCATAGGTGCGTAAGCCGCTCGGTAATCTGCGCCCAGATCCACGAAAGTGTAGTTGTGATTTGCGTCCACAGGCGCTCCCAGAAGCCAGGTGGCGGCCGAAGCGGGTTTCCGTCGAGACGCAACAATTCATCTGCATTAAACCCTGGAGGAAGTAGCTGGAGAATCTCTTCGCGGGTTTGCTCGATTTGGTTATGTCTAAAGTCAAGTTCAATCAATTGAGTGCACTGTCTAAGCCAAGCGGGAATTGTTGTAAGCTGGTTGTGACGAAGCGAAAGAGAGACCAGTGCCGTGCACTGGCCGAGCTCCACTGGGAGCGCCGTAAGCCGGTTTCTACCAAGCTTAAGATAGACCAAAGTTGTGCAACGGCCAAGCTCCGGGGGAAGAATGGTAAGCCGATTGTTAACAAGCGAAAGATCTCTCAGTGCTACACACTGGCCGAGCTGCGGCGGAAGTGTGGTAAGCTGGTTATCTTGTAGCCAAAGGTCCTGCAGCGCTGTGCACTGGCCGAGCTCCGTAGGAAGTGTGGTAAGTTGGTTATCGTGTAGAAAAAGGAGCTTCAGCGCTGTGCACTGACCGATCGCTGCTGGAAGCGTTGTAAGCTGATTATTGTTTAGATCGAGCCATTTTAATGCAGTGCAGTGACCGATCTCTACTGGAAGTGAAGTGAGCTGATTGCCACTGAGGTTTAGGTCTTCTAAACCAGTAAAAAACCTGATTTGCGGCGGAAGGCTGGTTAACTGAAGATACATTAGATCAAGCCTTTTTATTTGGGCTAATTGCACCTGATGCTCGCTCATCCATCTCTCAATGGCATCGGCACGCATAAAGAGATCTCCGTTTAACGTACTGAGAAACTGGTAAGCAGATAGACCAATCACCGGAGCAAAACCCGCAAAAAACTTATAAAGAGTTTCGGCTCGCGAGAGCTCAGCCAATCTCGCAGGATCGAGAGTTTCGAGAGAGAGCGTAGGAAGTGGAGCGCGAATTTGCTGCGCCCGCTCGATCACTCTTTCATACACTGCTCTTACGCGCGCGCTATTCGTCGGTAGAGCCTCCGTCACTTGCGCATCCATGGCAAGGTTTGCCTGGCAGCCGGTCCAGATGTGTTGATAGGCGGCTTCTGCGACACCATCAAATATCCTCTCGACTGCTGCGCGAGTCTCGGCGGATACGGCTTGAACTTGTTGTGCACCGGCTGCTGCTACCATATTATCTCCCTGTTAAAAGACTCAAAAGAACAACAAAAATATTTTTTATCGTTTAGGTCTTTTGGGTCGTTATAGTCGTTAAATTCAGAGAAATTATATCAAAAAAGAGCTTTGAAATAAATAAGAGAAAGAGCTCTTAGAGAACTAAGAGCTCTTTTTAAAAGAAGTGTTTATACTTTCTTTTTCTTGATGTATGCGACGACGTCGCCTACGGTCTTGAGTTTTTCGGCTTCTTCTTCAGAGATTTCAAAGCCAAAACGCTCTTCGAAAGTCATAATCAACTCTGTTAAATCAAGCGAATCTGCGTTAAGGTCTTCAACAAAAGACTTTTGCAGCGTGACGTCAGCGGCATCAACACCTAACTGTTCGGTGACGATGTCAATGACTTCTTTTTCAATCGTCGTTGTATTTTCTTCCATATCCTCCTCACACTCCGGTTAAAAAATAACTTAAATCAAAATATATCTCACATCACCATTCCGCCGTCAACCGTCAAAACTTGCCCTGTGATGTAGTTGGACAAGTGGCTGGCCAAGAAGACCGCCGCATCTGCGATCTCTTGTGGGGAGCCCATGCGCCCCATAGGAATTTTTTTAAGGATGCTCTCCCTTTGTACATCTGTAAGCGCTTCAGTCATGCGCGTTCCAATAAAACCTGGCGCAATGCAATTTACACAAATGCCCCGCGAAGCGAGCTCTTGAGCTAGGGCTTTGGTAAAACCAATCATTCCTGATTTGGATGCAGCATAATTCACTTGCCCAGCATTTCCTGTCAAGCCGACTACGGAAGAGATGTTGATGATCTTTCCACCTTTAGCCTTCAGCATGGGTCGAATCAGTGTCTGGCAGGTGTTAAAGATCGATTTGAGATTCACGCCGATCACCTCATCCCAATCTTGTTCGCTCATGCGCATGAGGAGGTTATCGCGGGTGATGCCTGCGTTGTTTACCAAGATGTCAAATGCACCAAAATGCGTCAGCAGGTGTTGAATCGCATCATCTACAGCCTTTTTATCCGAGACGTTGACGATCTCAGCGAAAAATTTTTGTTCCGGAGAGACACGCGCCTGTTCAAGCTCCTTCATCATCTCGGCTGCTCTTTCCGCATTCGTTCCAAAGATAGCCACATGTGCGCCTTCACGCGCGTAGCGCAGTGCAATCTCTTTGCCGATACCGGCTGTTCCGCCTGTGATTAATGCTTTTTTGTCTTTGAGCAACATCATCGCTTATACTCCTTGAGATGCGGGTTGTAAGACTGTCTCGAGATCTGCGACCTTTTCAATGCTATGCGTCGGAGCGGCAATTCCGATCTTGCGATTCATGCCCGCAAGCGTTTTACCGCAGCCCATTTCGATGTAGACATCGATGCCGCTGCTGTCCATGCTGCGAATGCCTTTTTCCCAGAACACAGGGCTGGTCACCTGCTCGATCATGGCGCGCTTGAGATCTTCGAGAGAACGTACCATATCGCCAGTTGCGTTCATGATAACACTGATCAAGCTCTCGCGCAGGCGCGTAGCTTCGATTAAGGGTTTTAGCCTCTCTTGGGCCTGACGCATTAGCGGCGAGTGGAAGGCGCCGGATACATCGAGCGGCAGCACGCGCTTGGCACCGCGCTCTTTCAGCGCATTTGCGACACTCTCCATCTCACCTTCTGGTCCGGCGATCACCACCTGTCCTGGACAGTTTAGATTGGCGATCCAGACCTTGTTGCCTGATTCCGCCAGTACATTTGCCACAGTAGCCACTTCTAAGCCTAAAACCACGCGCATGGTGCCTGGTGAAGAGAGGGTCGCTTCGTGCATAAACTCTCCGCGAGCCTTGACGAGCATTAAGCAGTCAGCAAATGAGATTTTGTGCGCTGCAGTTAAAGCTGTGTACTCCCCTAAACTCAAGCCCGCGCATACTACTGGCTGAATGTGCGGAAACTGTTCTTGGAAGGTGCGCCAGATCGAGATGCTGACAATATAGATGGCCAGCTGGCTATTTTTAGTTAAAGTGAGCTCTTCCGCAGGCCCGTTAAAGATCAGCTGAGAAAATGGATAGCCCAAAAGTTCGTCAGCCTCTTCAAATGTTTGGCGTGCCGCTGCGAACTGGTCATAGAAGTCTTTGCCCATGCCCACATACTGCGCGCCTT
This sequence comes from uncultured Chlamydiales bacterium, assembly GCA_963709365.1. Taxonomy (GTDB): domain Bacteria; phylum Chlamydiota; class Chlamydiia; order Chlamydiales; family Rhabdochlamydiaceae. The sequence continues at coordinate 690,813 of CAVPVU010000002.1, read as the reverse complement.
GTCCAGGAAAGAGGAAAGCGAATCTCTTATTCATCAGTGCCTCAATTTCATTTGTCTTGATAAGTTAAAATGGAGGCGCCCCAAGTGAGTCCTGCACCGAAGGCTGTGAGGAGGAGGTTTTCGCCGTGTTTGAGCTTGTGCTCTCGCGTCAGCTCGTCCAGAGCAATGCCTAATGAGGAAGCAGAGGTGTTGCCATATTTGGAGATGGTCATATACACGCGCTCCATCGGCACTAGAAAACGTTTGGCCAGCGCTTCAAAGATCCGGATATTAGCCTGGTGGGGAACAAGCCAGCTGATGTCTTGTTCAGTAAGACCGGCTTTATCCAAGCACTCCTTTGAAGCAGACTCCATCCGGCGCACGGCGTGTTTGAAGACCTCTTTGCCTTCCATCTTGAGATAGTGCAGACCGGCTGCAACCGATTCCTGCGAAGCTGGCTGGCGCGAACCGCCGCCGGGCAGGATGAGCAGCTCTGCTTGTTCGCCGTCGGCGCCTAGACATACTTCACTAATCACTAAGCCTTTGCCTTCTCCGCTGATCACACAGGCGGCCGCTCCGTCGCCAAAAAGCACGCACGTATTGCGATCTTTATAATCGATGATCGAAGAGAGCTTTTCAGAAGCGACGAGTAAAACATTCTTGTAGATGCCCGATTCAATAAAAGCTTTAGCCATCGATATGCCGTAAATATAGCCTGAGCAGGCGGCTTGCAGATCAAACGCTGAGGCATTCGTCAATTTCAGACGGGATTGAAGCAGACAACTCGTGCTTGGAAAGACATAGTCTGGAGTCAATGTCGCAACCAGAACTAGATCGATCTTTTCAGGTGCAATCGCTGCTGATTCCAACGCTTTCTTGGCAGCCTCAAGTCCCATGTCAGAGGTGTACTCATTACCTTCGGCAATGCGTCTCTCTTTCATTCCTGTGCGCGAAAATATCCATTCATCGGAGGTCTCGACCATCTTCTCAAGATCCTGATTACTCAGGATGCGTTTGGGCACATAGGAGCCGATTCCGATGATTCTAGCTTTGTTTTTCATACTAAAGATTTTATAGTTGGGTACCATTTTAGACGATTGAAGAAAAAAGGAAAAGGACCAAAAGGGTCCAAAAGACAAAACAAGTTTTGGCCCGTTTCTTCTTTATTTTTTACTTGCTCTTTAGCTATTTTTAAGCACATGCCTAAATACCCTGCGCCTCTTCTAAAATTAATTGCTACATTAAAAAAATTTCCTGGCGTTGGCAGTCGCACGGCCGAGCGCTTTGCCTTTCACCTGCTTGCCTGGCCCGACCATCAGATCGGTGAACTCGCCGAGGCGGTAGCCACGGCCAAAGAGCGCATTCGCACTTGCCCCGAATGCCACTGCCTAATGGATGAGAAGGGCTGCGATTTCTGCGACCTCTCCAGACGTGAAACTCACCATCTATGCGTAATCGCGGCTGCCAAAGATGTCTTTGCTATCGAAGAGACTGGCACATTTCAGGGACTCTACCACGTGCTCGGTGGGCTGCTCTCACCGTTGGAAGGACGACATCCGCAACATCTTAATTTTGAAGGTCTAAAACGACGTATCGAAACTTTTAAAGTGCAAGAGGTCATCATTGCTCTAGACTCCACGCTCGAAGGAGACACTACGGCTCTTTATCTGCGCGAACAATTACAATCGTGTGGCGTCAGAGTTTCACGTCTAGCCTTCGGCCTGCCCATGGGTAGTTCGCTCGACTTTGTGGATGGCGGAACGCTCTCGCGCGCACTTTCAGGACGACAAGGATTTTAAATGCGTAAACTTTTTTTCATACTCACGGCAATTTTCACAACTACTCTTTGTGCAGATCACCCTGTAGAAACAGGTGTTGATCTTTTTTTTAAGGAAGGGCACGCAGACAAGTTAAAAAATAAACGCGTTGGATTGATTACCAATCAAACCGGTGTCAATCGCGAGCTAAAATCGACTGTCGATCTTTTTAAAGACGCCTCAGAATTTTCTTTAGTGGCACTCTTTGCTCCAGAGCATGGCCTGAACGGAAGCGCCTATGCCGCCGAAAAACTCCCCCACTTAACCAAAACGATCCCGATCTATAGCCTGCATGGCGAAACTAGACGGCCAACTGAGCAGATGTTGAAAAACATCGATGTGCTGGTCTATGACATTCAGGAAATTGGCTGTCGCTCTTATACTTTTGCCTCCACGCTCTTTTACGTGATGGAAGAGGCTGCAAAGCGAAAGATCTCTGTGATAGTCCTCGATAGGCCTAATCCGATCAACGGCTTCATCGTAGACGGGCCGATGATGAATGAGGATTTGCGCTCTTTTATAGGCTATGTCAACGTGCCCTACTGCCATGGCATGACCATTGGCGAGCTTGCGCGCTTTTTCAATGCTGAATACAACGTGGGATGCGACCTTAAAGTTGTGCCCATGCAGGGGTGGAAGCGTTCGATGAGCTTTAAAGACACTAACCTTCCCTGGATACCCACGAGCCCCTATATTCCAGAATCTGATACGCCATTCTATTATGCTACAACGGGCATTCTGGGCATGCTCGATCTGGTCAACATTGGCATCGGATACACGCTGCCCTTTAAAATTGTCGGAGCTCCCTGGATCAATGCGGTTAATTATGCCAAACAGCTAAACAATCAGAAGCTGCCCGGCGTGAAATTTATCCCATTCCACTTCCGACCCTTTTATGGCGCCTATAAAGGCAAAGACTGCCAAGGGGTCAAGATCTTGATTACTAATCCGCTTGAATACCATCCGGTAGCGGTTCAATCCCTACTGATAGGTATGCTCAAAACACTCTATCCAAAACAGGTTGAGGCGAAACTGGCAGGCTTAAAAGCCGCCAAGAAAAAATCTTTTTGCCAGGTCTGTGGCAACCAAGAGATGTGGAATCTGCTCATGAGCGACCGTTATATCGCTTGGAAATTAATCCCCTTCCAGCAGGCGGAACGCGAAGCCTTCATCAAGGTCCGTGAAAAATATCTACTTTATAAATAAGAAGGCGCAGTGGACAGAACTCTTGTGGACTGCGTGGACAAGGTGGACGGAGTGGACAGCGCCAAGAAAAATTCTTCTGGTAGGCGGTCCACTAAGTCCACCTCGTCCACGCAGTCCATATCGTCCACAAATCCCCGCCCCCCTACTCCTCCATTTGCATTTATTCCGGCCGGCTATCTATAATCGACCAACATTTGAATATCCCAATTTGCACCCTGGCCGATGAATAAAACTTCGATCCGCGCACTTTCTCTGCTTTTCTTTACTTGTGCTTCCCTTTCTATTCCAGAACCGCTTTGCTCTGCGCAAATCGAAGCTTACGAAGAGAGACTGGTGGGTCATATCGATGTTTCACTGGAAAACCCGCCTCCTCATTACACTTTCGATGCCAAGAGTATTGTCTCCCGATTAAAAACTAAGATCGGCGACCCGTTCTCTCAGACGATCTTCGATGGCGATCTCAAAGCCCTCTCCGACGATTACGATCGTGTAGAACCCACGATCGAGGTTGTCAACGGAGAGGTATATATCACCTTAAAGCTCTGGCCGAAGCCGAACATCCGGACCATCCGCTGGCATGGGAACGATTACGTATCGACCAAAAAGCTCCAAAAAGAGCTCGGCATCAAGCCCTCCTCTTCCTTCAACCGCCAACAGTTCAACAAAGCTTTCAACAAGCTCAAAGAGTTCTATGTCAAGAAGGGCTATTTCGAATCGCAGCTCGACTACCGGGTCAGCTTAGACTCAAAGACCAATGAGGTCGATATCGACATTAATGTACGAGAAGGTCGCTCTGGGAAAATTGATAAGATCGTCTTCAAAGGCTTCACTTCGAGCGAAGAGAGCGAACTCCTCGAGATGATCAATACCAAGAAGTATAACTTCTTCACGAGTTGGATCATCGGCGGAGGTATCTACAACGAAGAGGCGCTCGATCAAGACAGACTCACCATTGTCAACTTACTGCAAAACAATGGATACGCCGATGCAAAAGTCGACATCAAAATTTTAGAGGCGAAGTCTGAAGGTAGAATTATCATTGAGATCACGGCCGATCGTGGACCGATTTTTCACTTTGGCGAGATCACATTTGATGGCAACACGCTTTTTACTGACAAAGAGATCGAAAGCCGCTTCACTGTGCACCCAGAAGAAGTCTACTCGCCAGAAAAGCTACGCGACACCGCTCAGCAAATCAAAGATTTGTACGGACGCAAAGGGCATATCGACGCGAGTGTGCAATATGAGACACAACTGGCCTCAGATGCGCCTATCTACAACGTCTATTTCTCAATCGAAGAGGGCCAAAAATATAAGATCGGAATGATCCGCATCATCGGAAACACACAGACGCAGCCCAGGGTTATTTTACATGAGTCCCTGCTCATTCCTGGAGAGACGTTTGATTCTGCCAAGCTCAAAGCGACGCAAATGCGCTTGGAGAACATCGGCTATTTCAAAAATGTCAACGTCTATGCCGTAAGGACGCAAGAAGATCAATCTCTCGGCGAAAATTATCGCGACGTCTTCATCGAAGTCGAAGAAGCGCACACGGGCAGCATCAGCTTGTTTAGCGGTTTCAGCTCGGCCGACAACATCTTCGGCGGTCTCGATATCTCCGAGAGCAACTTTAACTACCGCGGTCTATTTAAAGTCTTCAGTAAAGGCATTTCAGCGATACGCGGCGGCGGCGAATATGCACAAGCGCGCATCAATATCGGCGCCAAGCAGCAAACCTATACCCTCTCTTGGCTGACTCCTTACTTCCGGGATACACTGTGGCGCGTCGGTGTCAACGGCGAGCTGCAGCGCAGCGATCTACAAGCTAAGGACTACACGATCCGCACCCTAGGTTCGAGTGTCTTCGCCTCCTACCCGCTTACGCCTTACTGGTCATTTGGGTGGAGATATCGCATCCGCGAATCGAGCACACATGTCGAAAACAAAGCTAGCTACGAAGAGCGCCAGGCGCGCAACCATGGCCTGCTTTCTAGCTCAGGCGTTTCACTGAACTACGACTCAACTGACAGTGCGATCAAACCACATAATGGCTTCCGTTCGCTGATCGAAGCCGAATTCACTGGTCTCGGAGGCGATTTTACCTTCTGGCGCTTCGGCTATATCAACACCTATTACCAGAGCCTTTGGAGAAGAGGCGTGATGAAATATCGCGCAGAGTTCCGCTTCATCGAGCCAGTTTTAAAGACGCACACTCCAAATAAAATCCCACAGAGTGAGCGCTTCTATCTCGGTGGTGTGAACTCGATACGTGGATATCGCGATTTCGACCTCGGCCCGCACTACTCTAATGGAGATCCAAAGGGCGGTATCTCCTCTTCGCTCTTCTCGGTTGAATATCTTCAAGAGCTCTTCAAATTTGCCGATGCGTTTGTCTTTGCGGATGCCGGTTCTGTATCGCTGAAACGCTTCTCGCCTGGTCATATTAATTTGAGCTATGGCGTGGGTGTAAGGTTAGAGCTGATCAACCGCGTGCCTGTGATCCTAGGTATTGGATTTCCGGTCAATCCAGATACACATCACCAAGTACGCCGCTTCTTCTTCTCCATGGGAGGACAGTTCTAATGAATTATCAAGTCAACCAAACTTAACTTTAAGGAGTTAATTATGAAAAATCGATTTTTATTGACCTGTTTAACATCGTTCGCTGCACTTACGGGCGCATGCGAAGCTGCTGAGTCTCCAGCTAATATTGGCGTGGTTAACTTTGCATCTTGCATCACCGATTCAAAGCTCGGCAAACAAGAGCAGGTCTCTTTCGAAGCGCTGAAAAAACAGCTCTCTACTCTTCTCGAAGATACAGACAAGCAGCTGGTCGAGATCAACAACAAGTTGAACGACACAGAATTCATGGATGGTCTCTCTCCTGAAGGTGAAGATGAGCTTAAAAACAAGTTCCGCTTGCTCAGCGAAGAGCTCAATCGCTACCAGGCTCAGTACTACCAAGTTCTGAACCAAGCCAATATGCGCATTATGCAACTTCTGGCTGGAAACATTGCCTCTGCAGCTGAAAAAGTTGCTAAAGACAAGCATTTGACGATGGTTGTGAATAAGGAAGCCTGCTTCTTCTTCTCTCCTCCACTCGAAGTCACCAACCTCGTAATTAACGAGATGGACAAAGTGTTCGAGCAGGAGTCTAAAAAGCAAGGACAGCTGCCTGTTCAACCTGCTGCAGCTAGCGTACAAGGCACACCGGGCACACCAGGCACGACAGCAAACGCCTCTGAGATTTCCAAAGCCGAGAGCCCAGCACCAGTTGCGCAAAAGGCAGCCGAAGCAAAGGCACCTGAAGCAAAAGCTACAGCTAACGCCGCTCCAAAAGCGCCAGAAGCTAAGCCTGCAGCTGCTGCAAAACCAGAAGCTAAAGCGAAGTAATGCCTGCTGCGCAGAAACAGTTTCGACTAGCTGAGCTGGCCGAGCTCACTCAAGCCACTCTGGTGGGTGATCCAAATTGCCTCATCTCCGGCGTGGAGACCCTTGAGAATGCCACGTCAGAAGACGCCTCGTTTTTAGCCAACGCGCGCTATCGAGAGGCTATGCAGCAGTCGAATGCTGGGGTCATCTGTATTGGAAAAGACCTTCCGCTCATTCCGGAAAGAAATTTTCTGATCTCAGATGACCCTTCACGTACATTTCAGAGCATCGTAGAAGCGATTCTGTTAGATGAGTCCAGTCGCACAGGATTTACTGGCATCCATCCGACAGCCGTCATTCACCCAAGCGTAAAACTGGGAAAAGATGTGCTAGTCGGACCCTACGCGGTCATCGATGCCGGCACTGAAATCCAAGACCGGACACACATCGGACCATTCGTCTCCATCGGAGCAGGCGTCTCGATCGGCCCAGACTGCATCCTCTATGCGCACGTGGTGATCCGCGAGCGCTGCATCATCGGCACACGCGTAATTATTCAGCCTGGAGCTGTGATCGGCTCCTGCGGCTTTGGTTACACGACCGACAGTAAAGGCCAGCACCAGAAGCTCGATCAGCTCGGCAACGTGGTGATCGAAGATGATGTCGAGGTCGGTGCCAATACGACTATCGATCGGGCGCGTTTCAAAACCACGCGCGTTTCGCATGGAACTAAGATCGACAACCTCGTGCAAATCGCACACAACGTCACCATTGGCCCACACAATATCATCGTTTCACAGACCGGCATCGCCGGCTCATCCAAGACTGGCAAGCATGTGATCTTCGGCGGACAAGCAGGTGTCGTCGGACATGTCGAAATTACCGATAATGTCCTGATCGCAACCCGAGGCGGGATCAGTAAGTCGATCACTCAGTCTGGCAAATACGCCGGCAGCCCAGTTATGCCTCTCTCAGACTACAATCGACAGCAAGTCCAGCTGCGCAAGATCAACGATTATGTGAAAAAGATCGAAGAGCTCGAAAAACGTCTTAACGAGCTAGAGGCGCGTAGTGATAGAGACGCGTCCGTCCTGGTCGACGAGAACTGAGTTCTCCGCTTGAGCCACAAACCCGTGCGCCTCTTCAACCAGAGGTGCATAGCCCGCAATCACAGCTGAGGTCAAAAGCTCTCGCACCCCTGCCCTAACTTCATCCAGACTTAAGCCCGTGTCCAAAAGATCATGCAAAGCAAAGGGCATTCCCCTGAAGGTCTTAATCTTCGCCATAAGCCGGCGCGCCTGTGCCGAGCGGGGCGAAGCCTCGTTCAACTGAGAAAAGATGGTTGGATTGCCGGCATCGTAGATCAGCCCATTGCCGTTGGTTGCAAAAGGCTCGACCGCAAAGGTCATGCCCGGCTGAATCACAGCGGTCGAATTTTTATCGTCGTAATTGGGAATGGTGGGTGGCGTGTGGACCTTATAGTAGCCAAGCCCGTGGCCAGCCAGGTTTTTAACTGGCTTGAGGCCGAAAGAGCCGATTGCATCCTCAATCGCCTTGCCGATGAAGCATAGCGGCATGCCCACTTTGATGGTGCGCTCGGCGGCCAAAAGCGCCTTCTCTGCGGCGTCGATGAGATGCTGATACTTACCAGAGAGATCTACCGTAACCGCACAGTCGCCGATCGCCCCGTTGTAACAAACCCCTAAATCCAGCTTAATCAGCTGATCTGTAAAGGTGATATCCTCGCCCGGCTGCGGCAGGAAATGAGCTGCCACATCGTTCAGAGCAATCTGAGGCGGAAAGGCGGGAATCCCTCCAACCTCTTGGATCTTCTGCCGGATCTTGGCGATCACCTCATTATACGACGCGCCAGGCTGGATCAGAGACTTGCCATAAGCGCGCACCTCGCCAGCAAGCCCTCCAGCTCGCAGAAAATCCTGTTTATACTGCTCATTCATAAAACTTTTTTGTCCATTTTGTCGTTTGGGTCCTTTTATTTAATCTTAAACTAAGCTAAGGAGAGTAATAAACAGAGAATTTATGCTTATTCCGCCAATTGGACTTGGAAGGCCCTCCGTAACTGGCCCCAATGAATTTACGCCGCAGCAGGAGCTGAAAACGCTGCTGGAGGATGTCGATCTGATTCACGATCACATGCTTATGCCGCGCAATCGAAACGATGCCGTCTTACAAGACAGTCTGCATAAAGAATTTGCAGAAACCCTAGATCGATTCGACCATTTTGCCGCTCAGCTGCCCGCTTCTCAACGCCAGCGCTTTAACGAGCATCTCGAAGATCTTAAAACCCACATGCACAAATTCTATTCTGATCTTACCCGTGGCGAGTCTCACGAGCATCTCTATACCGAGAGCTCTGCCATACAGACTACCCTCACCCTGCTGCACAAAGACATCGGGTTCCCCGCCCCCAAGCGCAATATTCAGCTATGATTTCTCGTTCTCGTCATCTTTAGATCTATTCGCGAGACCATTAACCACAGCTCCTGCAATGAAGCAGCCAACGCCGATAAAAAAAGCCGCGATCATCCATTTTTTTTCGACCTTGTCTATTCTTGCGCCCATCTCTTCTCGAACCTCAGTCGTTTCCTTACGCGCTGCATCCCTCTCTTTAATTGCTTGATTCAATGATTCGAGCGTACTTTTGTGGAGAGCCTCGTACTCCGCTCGATAAGCCTCCTGCCTTCTTTCTAGTCCATCGAACTCTGCATCGATTGCAGATACAAACTCGGGTGCATGCGACTGTAATGGTGATGGTGCTGACATTCGGTCTTCTCCTATTAAATGGGTTGTTTTTTCTCCTCGCCTGGCTCTTGCTGAGGAAGTAAGCGAGCTACGAGTAATTCCAATTGAGCGATTCTTTCTTGCTGTTCTTTGAACTTCTGCTCAAGTTGTGCTTGTTCTGGGCGAGGAGCAGCTTGAGTCACTGGAGCAACAGCAGCAGGAGCTGGAGTTGAGGCTGGGCGAGGAGCAGCTGTTTCAGGTGCTTGTCTCGGCACTAAAAGTTGAGTGAATTCATCGATAATTACTTGCTGCAGTGCATCTCCCAGTTTACTAGTTTTCTTGGATGAAGATATAGCACGCACCAGAGCTGGCTCGCTCGCAGCTGGACTCGGTGAAGGAGCAGCTTTGGTCGGCGATGACGCAGAAGTAGGAGCAACCAGTTCAGGGGCAGACGCAGCCGTTGCTTTAACCGTTTCTGCGGCAGCAGCAGATTGAGAAGGAGTAGCTGGTGCTGCTTCTGACGCACTTTTTGACGCAGCTTCAGGATTAGCGGCAGGTTGAGCCGCAGCCTTAGATGCCTGTTTAGAAGCTACGCGAGCTGCTTCTTGCTGGCGGACACACAGATATGTCTTAAATGCAACCTCGGCAAATTTCGTTGCAACTTTTTGCACACACTCTGCACGACCTTCAGCTGCAGCAACACGCTTATCCAAAAGAGTGGCAGGATCTTCCCCTCTCTGTATTTGTTCTCGCTTCTGTCTTTGGTAAGCAGCCTCGGCAGCTTGCTGTTGGTTAATCTCATGCTGCTTAGCGCGAACATCTGCCAACAGCAGATCCATCCCCGCGTTTAAACGCACCAAGCGCACTAAAGGATTTTCTGCAATAGTTCGACCTGCCATATTCAATCCTCCGCTATGTGATGGCAAAGAATATAATCGCTTTGAAAATCGCAAGGCAAGAGTTTTTACTGCATTGACCTAAGACTTTTTTTCTATGAACCTATCTTGAAATTCAAAGGTTTTGAATTTCAAGATAGGTTCATGTACACTGCTTGCACTTTCAAGGAGGATTTTATGGCTACTGCTGCAGATCTTTACTCACCCTTGCGTATTGCGGTGAAACGCTAGAAGAGCGGGAGCGAATTGAAAAAGCCTATCAAGAAGCGCCATCTTCGACGAGCTATTTACAACTCGCCGCTCCTATCACACTTTCAACTGCTGGTCTTGTTATCCTCGCACCAACTGCTTTGGGAATATTGGGCAGAATAGCTTTAAAAAGAGAACAAGTTATGAAATCGACGCTTGTTAAAAAAGTCGTAGCAAGAACGAGCAGCACGGTGCTTCTTAGATTACAAGCGCTTTTCCACAATCTTAAAGCAAACCAGGCGCGATTGGCACGTTCTTAAAGGAGAAGGAGCGCTGGGTTCTCGAGGAACTTCTGCACGGATTTGATGAATTTGGCGGCGTCGGCGCCATCAATCACGCGATGGTCGACGGAGAGGGTTAATGTCAGAACTTTGCCAGGCATGAGCTGACCTTCTCGCACGACAGCCTTCTCTTCGATTGCGCTCACGGCCAGAATGGCGGCTTGAGGTGGATTGATCACGGCCAGAAAGTCGGAGATACCATACATCCCCATGTTAGAGATGGTGAAAGAGCCTCCCATATACTCTTCACGCGCGAGTTTTCCTTCACGCGCTTTTTCGGCGAGTAGTTTGACCTCAGTAGAGATCTGTCCTAGGTTCTTATAATCTGCATGTCTCAAGATCGGCGTGATCAGGCCATGCTTGAGGCTAACGGCGATGGAGATGTCGACGGTCTTAAAGCGGATGATGTTGGAGCTGGTGCTGTTAAATCCGCTGTTCACCTCTGGATGCTCACGCAAAACCAGTGCGCAGGCTCGCACGATAAAATCGTTGATCGAGACTTTGAGTCCGCCTTTTTTGAGCTGTTCGCGTGTCTCCACAAGTGCATCAGCGTGGACCTCTTGTCGGACGTAAAAATGTGGAATAAAGGTTTTTGAATCTTGAAGCCTTCGCGCGATGACTTTGCGCATGGGAGAAAGCGGCTCTTCTTCGTAGCTTCCTGGTGGCAGGCTTGGAACTTCTCTGCGTCCAAAAGTAACCGCAGCTGCAGGCTGGCCGAGGTCGAGATCACGACTCACGATCCGTCCACGCGGGCCTGTGCCCTTAACTGTGGAGAGATCGATGCCACGCTCTTTAGCCAAGTTTTTCGCAAGTGGAGAAGCGAGTAGATGTCCTTCGACCGATCCAGCCGGTCCTTCAAAAGTGTAATTTTGCAGCGGCGGCTCTGGCACAAAGGCGGGCTGTCTCATGCCTTCTGCGGCAGGTGCAGCCGCCGCTGGCGCGGGCTGGGGCGCGGCAGCTTTGGGTTGTTCAGCTTGTGCTGGTGCAGCAGGAGCAGGAGCTTTGGAGGTAACGCCTTCTGGAACGTAGCCATCGATGCTCTCATTAGCTTTTCTCGGTGAAGATCGCTACAGGCTGGTTAACTACCGCTGTCTGCCCATCTTTGACTATAATCTTGCGCAGATAACCTTCATCGAGTGCGTTATGCTCAACGGTGGCCTTATCAGTGGCAACTTCAAAGAGCACATCACCAGCTTTGACGAGATCGCCCTCTTTTTTACGCCATTTGGCAATAGTCCCCTCTTCCATGGTTGGAGAGAGCTTGGGCATAGTCAGTGTAAAAGGCATATTTTCCTCTAAGCTAAAACTTCTTCGATAGCTGCGTATAATTCTTTCTCTGGTCGGCATCGTCTCTTTTTCCAATGCCTTGGAATAGGGCATCGGTGTTTCGCGCTGTGCAACGCGTTTGAGCGGCGCATCGAGATAATCAAAGCAATGCTCCATGATTTGAAAGCCTACTTCTGCACTAATGCCGGCGAAAATATGCCCCTCTTCGACGAGCACGCATCGGTGGGTTTTGCGCACGGAATCAGCAATCGTCGCGATATCGAGAGGCTTGATCGTGCGCAGGTCGATGAGTTCGACTCTGAATCCCCTTTTTGGCCAGCTCTCTGCCACAGCTTTGCACAGGGTGACCATGCGGCTATGTGAGACGAGAGTCACATGGTGTCCTTCTTTAACGACTTTGCGCTTTTCCGATCGGGACAAGATATTCCTCGGTTGGAATCTCCATCTTATCGCCATAAGCCAGCTCATTTTCTAAAAAGAGCACGGGATTGTTGTTGCGGATCGCACGATTTAAGCAGCCCTTTGGCATCATAAGCATTGCTGGGAGCGATGATGATCAGACCAGGCAGGTTGCCGTAGATAGCTTCGACGCAATGCGAGTGCTGCGAAGAGACTTGAGCAGCAGCACCGTTGGGTCCGCGGAAAACGATCGGCACTTTGAAAACGGTTTCCCGACATGTAATACATCTTAATCGGCATTGGAGATGATCTGATCGCAGCCGACAAACGAGAAGTTAAAACTCATGAACTCGACCACAGGACGAAGTCCAGTCATCGCCGCGCCGACTGCCAAGCCAGCAAAACCCAGTTCTGAGATCGGTGTATCCATCACGCGCTCGGGACCCCATTTGTCGAGCATCCCTTTGGTGACTTTATAAGCGCCGTTGTATTCCGCAACCTCCTCACCCATGATGAAGACGGTTGGATCTCTCTCCATCTCTTCATCCATAGCTTGGCGGAGCGCTTCGCGTATTTCGACTGTTTGTGTCATTGGCGCTGGCTTCCGGTGCAAAAACATCTTCTCTCAAGGTCAATCGGATCTGGCCATGGGCTCTCATCGGCAAATTTCATCGCAGCAACCACGATCTCTTTCTGCTCTTTGTCCATAGCTTGATACTCATCTTCGGTGATCATGCCCAATGAAGAGAGGATTTTAAACATAATGATGAGTGGATCGCGCTCCATGCACTCTTTAAGCGCATCTTTAGTGCGATAAAGCGCAGGATCGGAGATCGAGTGCCCACGGAATCGCTCAGTCACCACTTCGACTAGCACCGGGCGTGAAGTCTGTCTTGATCTCTGCGAAAGACGTGCTGAAAGCCTGCATAACAATTGAAAAAATCCATCCCGTCAAAAGTAGTAGCCTTTCATCCCATAACCTGGAGCCTTATGTTCCGCAATAGGCTCCACAGAAATTGCGCGTTCAACCGCGGTTCCCATGCCCCAGAGATTGTTCTCGATGATATAAATGACACGGCAGATCCCACAAGGCGGCGATATTCAGTGATTCGTGAAAAGCACCCTGGGCCACCGCACCATCGCCTAAGAAGCAGAGCGATACCTCACAGGGAGGCAGCGGCTGTTTGAGCTTCACATTCTTTGCATATTTGATCGTAAAAGCCAGCGCCGGTGGCAATCGGGATTTGTCCGCCCACGATGCCAAAACCTCCGAGGAACCGATCGGTAAAGAAGTGCATCGAGCCTCCCCTTCCCTTCGCATTGCCCGTGGCTCTTCCATAGAGTTCAGCCATCAGCTCATTAGGCGAAGCGCCGAGCAGTAGTGCTAGTGCGTGGCAGCGGTATGAGGCCGACCACCACTGATCCTTGCCCATGACGGTGTAGGCAGCAGTAAGCAATCGCCTCTTGTCCCATGTAAGAGTGAAAAAAACCGCCGACCTTGCCTTGCTGATAGGCGGATTCAGCGCGAATCTCAAAGTTGCGGATGAGCAACATCGATTTTAAAACGCTGAGTAACTTTTCTCGGCCAAGGGAGCGCGCGAGTTTTTCTGCATCATGCGGGAAAAAGTGGTAGGGGATAGGTTTTTCGTGTGTCATGCGCGCTAAAAACCAGCCCCTGGTACAGCTCTCATGGGGCTATTGCTACCGATAATATGGGGATTGTTCGTAGCAGGCACTGTATGCAGATCATCGTCAGAATGCGCCTGATAGCACCCAGAAAGCGCCACTCCGCAAAAGACTATCAGCAAAAATATAAAAAAAACTCTTTGCAATTGAACCATCTTAGCCCTTCTCATAACTGTTGATTAGTTAGAGCCTAACAAATAGAGAAAAAATCATCTATCTTTATTGCGTAGCTCATAGAGGCGGCAGCCTCTATCCTTGAGAAGTTGAAACTGTTTTTTATATTTTTTGACGATTGTCTTGTCGTAAATGATGAGCGCATTTTCTTGATTGGAATGGTCGGCCTTGTGCGTGAGGTTGAAAGAACCAGTCCAGACGATACTATCTCCGAAAATGCAGAACTTATCATGCATGATAGATGAGCGCTCATCTTTGACGCTCGACGGCGGAGGCGACCAGACTAAAATGGGAATGTCCGCTTGCGCCATCTTGTTTAGGGCTGAAGAAAAGCTGAGTGAAAAAGGATCGACGATGAGTTCGATCTGCGCGCCACGCTTCTTCGCTTTGCAAAGAGCTTTAGCGATATCTGTATGTGAAAAAGCGTATGTTGCGATCTGGATGATCTTGTTCTCATTTTCGATCAATTTGATCAGCCTCTCGGCGAGATGATCATCTGGAGAAAAAAGCACTTCACACGATTTTTCTTCTGTGTTCTTAGCGGCTTGCAAAGAAGATAGGGAAAGAAGAAAGACTAAGAGATATCTGAAAATGTGCATGCTTTAAAAATAACAAGTTTTTTATTTAAGACAAAGAAGAAACGAAGAATTAAACACCGAGAGCACCGAGAAACACAGAGGTAAGAGGGAGTTTTTTCTCTCTCTATTCTTTTCTCGGTGTTTCTCGGTGCTCTCGGTGTTTTGATTCTTGGTTTGACCTTTTCTTTTTTCAAACGCTTCAATAGACTGTGGCATTATGCATCCAATCTTCTACGACACTGAAACTACGGGCATCAATGCTGCCAAAGACCGCATCATCGAGATCGCAGCCTATGATCCTGTGCGCAATCGTACATTTGTGCAGTTCGTAAATCCAGGCATGCCCATCCCAAAAGACTCTTCGGCCATTCACAATATCACTGATGAGATGGTCAAAGATGCGCCGAACTGGCAAGAGATAGGTCGTGTATTTCAAGAGTTCTGCGGAAATGACAGTGTACTGATCGCGCACAATAACGACGCTTTCGATAAGATCTTTTTAGAAGAAGAGTACAAACGCAATCAGATGCAGATACCCGCTTGGCCATACATCGATTCGCTTAAATGGGCGCGCAAGTATCGCAGCGACCTGCCCAGACACAGTCTCCAAGTGCTCCGCGAAGTCTACGGAATTGCGCCCAATCAGGCCCACCGTGCTCTCGACGACGTAATGGTGCTGTGCGAAATCTTCACCCAGATGATCGATGACCTCACCATGCAGCAGGTGATCGATCTGCTCTCAAAGCCCACCAAACTAGACAGAATGCCTTTCGGTAAGCATCAGGGCAAGATCTTATCTAGCGTGCCAAAAGACTACGTCGCTTGGCTAAATTCAAGCGGCGCCTTCGACAAATCCGACAATCGTGACCTCAAAGCTGCCTTCGAAAAACTCGGCATGCTCTAAACTACTCCGTAGCCGGAGTGATCTGCTCGAACTGACGACCGATGCGTCGCGCAGCCGGGATGGAGATGAGCGCGAAAGAGAGCGCGATAATACCGGCAAAGAGCGCGCTTTCATTTAGACCGCCGAGGAAAGTACAGAGCATAATGCTGAGCATTGAAGAGGTGCCGCGGCCGATGCGCGAGCCGATACCGTCAATGATGAGTTTGCCCTTCATCTGCGCTTCTGTGTCGAGCGGAATGAACGCGAGCTCTTTGGTGGCATCGAAAAGCGTGTACTTGGCTGAGCGGCCGATGCAGAAGTGCAAGCTGCCGAGCAGCACGGCGATCGGCAGAGGTGAAACACCTGGAAATATTCCCGCCTTGATACTCGAGACCGCAAAAAAGAACGCAAAGGTCATCAGCACCATCAGTATAGGAGTGATCAGCGCTGAGCGACTCCAGCGGTAGGTTTGCAGCAAATAGGGTGTAAGTATAACGGCACTGAAAGCCGTCAAAATGCCGGTGCCGAGTGTGAGATTGCCCATAAAGCGACAGTAATCAGCTGGAGCTGGATACATCTTTTTGAGCGTCTCCAGAAAAATCAATTCACCGAGCGCATAGGAAACATATTCGGCTACGACGATGAGCAAGAGCGCGCTGAGATAGGGTGATCTGGCCAGATAGCGCACACTGGATGAGAGCGAGAGCAGGCGCATGGAAAAAGTCTGCTTCTCCTCCTCTGCTTCTACTAACGTATTTTTCACATGGAGCTTCTTAAACAGGCTGCTGAAACCAATGATTGTCAGCAGGCCGCACAGCAAGATGAAAAATGTAAGCAGATAGAGCGTATGTTGCCAGCGCTGTGCCGAGAGCGCAAAAAAGTTCCAGATAAAGCCCGAAGAGCAAAAAACGGTAATTGGTCCAGCTAGAATGGCGCCGAGGCTGCTGCCGAGCATGAGCGGTGGATAGAAGCGCTTCGCCTCTTCGAGTGTAAGGTTCTGGTTGATGAATCCCCAAAAGAGCACCGAAAGCAGCGCGACTTTCCAGAGTTCAGCCATAATGTAGAATGTCATATCTGGCCAGTGGGTGAAAATCACCTTAAAGTGCGTCAAGCCGAAAAGCTGTCCGAGCTTGCTCTCCACAAGGCTGTGAATCTGTTCGCGATGCGGATAGAGCCAAAAAGCAAAGATCAGAAAGAAGAGCAGAAAAAAACTCATGGTCGCCGTGAAGATAAAGCGCGGCGAGAAGACGCGCATCAACCTCGATAGCCCCCAAGTGAGCAAGATCGAAGCGGGAAAGGTACCAAAGAGCTCATAATAGGGAATGAAAGAGGCACTGCCGCCTGTGTCAGCCACCACGAGCGCATTGCGTGCGCTGCGCAAAATGCTGAAGTTGACGTTGATCGTGCAGACGATGAACATCATCAATCCAAACACGCGCCACTCGGTCATTTTCACGGGAAAAAGCAGCTTTTTAAACATGCTGAGCAGTGTACTCTTTGGCCTTTTTTCTTTCGACAGTTTCATGTAGAATGAGCTGATATGGAACAGGTAATTCTAGTCGATGAACAGGACCGCGCGATCGGCAGCGAAGAGAAGCTAAGCGCCCATCTAGCGGGCAAGCTGCACCGCGCCATCTCTGTATTTATTTTTAATAAAAGGGGCGAGCTTCTGCTGCAGCAGCGCGCCTTTTCCAAGTACCACTCTGGGGGCCTCTGGTCCAATACCAGCTGCGGACATCCCAGACCTGGTGAAACGCCTCTCGAGGCAGCCTCGCGGCGCCTCTATGAGGAGATGGGCATACGCGCACCTCTTAAAAAAATCTTAGAGTTCACCTATCGAGTAGAGCTAGACAATCAGATCACCGAGCATGAGATCGACCATGTCTTCATCGGTGAGTTTGACGCAGATTTTCAAGTCAATCCCGCAGAAGTCTCGGCTTGGAAGTGGATGCAGCTCGAAGCCTTGCAAAAAGATATCTTAGATAATTCTGACAGCTATACTTTCTGGTTTAAGCTGCTACTTCCCCAAGTTCTCAAGAATTGATCGCTTTTTTGGAGTGCTGCGGCTTGACCTTGCGGTTCTACACATCTTTTTGTTGCCTTTCCCTAAAAGAAAGGAAAGAAAGGCGGCCTAATGGACGAAGTGGGCGGCCGAAAGAAATCCGGATTTCTCCGGCCGTCCACTTCGTCCACTCTCTGTCCATTCCTCTCCTTTGTCCACTCCGTCCACTAGGTCGTCTTTCTTTAATGGACCTAAACGACAAAGATTTCTTTGCTGTCTTTTTCTTCAGTGCGCTCGCGCATGGTGAAAGCTTCCCACATGAGTCTGAAGCCTTCACATTTTTGGAGGAGTTCGTCGCGGGTGCCTTCGGCGATCTTTTCGCCTCTTTCGAGATAGATGATTCTGTCAGCGTGCTCGACAGTTGCCAGGCGGTGCGCGATGATGATCTGCGTCGCTTCGCCGTGTAGCTCGGAGATCGCCTTTTTAATGCGATTTTCGCTGATCGCATCGAGAGCAGATGTGGCCTCGTCGAGAATCAAGATCGGCGCGTTTTTAACTAGCGCGCGGGCGATGGCCAAGCGCTGCTGCTGGCCACCGGAAAGACTTTTGCCCGTCTCGGCCAATAAAGTGTCGTATTTTTCAGGCAGTCGCACGATAAACTCATCGGCGTGGGCGCGCTTTGCAGCATTTTCGATCGATTCACGTGAAAAATTACGGCCGAAGGCGATGTTTGCCGCGACAGTGTCATAAAAGAGGAATGGCCTTTGTGAAACAAAGGCAACGTGCTCGCGCAGCGACTTCTGCGCATAAGAATTAAGCGACTTGCCATCTACGCGGATCTCTCCCTTTTGCACGTCGTAAAGGCGCGGGATGAGCTGTACGATCGTCGATTTTCCCGCACCTGTGGGGCCGACGATGGCAACTGTCTCCCCTTTTTTGACTTTAAAGCTGACGTCTTTTAGAACCCATTCACCTTCGTACTTAAACCAGACATGGTCAAATTCGATCGAATCTTCGAACTTTTTAAATTCGATTGCGCCGGCCTTATCTTCGATATGCGAGCGCTGCTCTAAAACTTCGAACATCCTTTCGGCAGCTACCACTCCCCTCTGGATATTGGCGTTCTCATCCGCAAATTTCTTAACTGGCTCGTAGATCAGTTGAAGAAGACCACAAAAGACGATGAGCTGCGAGAGGCTCATGCCAAGCGTATAGAGTCCAAAGAGCACTACACAGGCCAGACAGAGCGTCGTAATCGCGTGGAGAATGGGTCGTGTGAGCAGTCCGTATTTGGCTGTCTTGCTCTCCAAAACTGCCATACGATCGTTCTGTTCCTTGTATTTTCTGAAGGCAAAGGCCTCCATGGCAAAGATCTTCACCGTCTGAATGCCGGCCAGAAAATCGATCAAGACAGAGGCAAATTTTTCCTGATTAGTCTGCAGCTGACGCGAAACGCGTTTGACGCGTCTGGCTAAAAAGACGATCGGTATAACGATTAGCGGAACGCCGAAAAAGATCACGAGCGAAAGCTGCCAGGAGAGATAGAAGCACATCATCAAACAGGTGATGAGCGTAAAAGGCGTCTGGAGATAGTTGGTAAGCCAAGAGTTGATCGAAGTGGCAATCTGCCCCGCATCTCCGACCACACGTGAGGAGAGCCCGCCGATGTTGTGCTTCTGATAGAAGCTCATGGGCAGAGATTGAATATGTTCGAAATATTGTTGTCTCAGGTCGCGGCTGACGCGGATCGACAAGATCTGCGTGGTGTACCGGCTGGCAAATAGCCAGATCGCCTTAAAGACCGCGACTGCGACTAAAATAGCGATGAGCGCATTGATGTTGTCGGTGAGATGAAACTTTGCTTTCACCTCGCGGATCAGCCAATTTAGAGGGTTTGTCTCTCTGCTTTGGGAAAGGAAAGCCGCGGCTTCTTGCTTTGTGATCGTCCCCGTACCAGTTTTGTCGATCTCAGACCATCTGGTTTTGACCTCTTCGTACGAGACAGCGTTTTGCTGGAGATTTTTTTCCGTTTTTTCGGTGCCGAACAAGGCGAAGAAATCCGAGCCGTTATTGGAGAGAACTCCAAGCGCGAACATCTCCATCTGGCTGGCGATTGTCAAAGCAAAAAGCGTTAAGAAGGTGGTGATCAGAAGCGCGAGGTGCTTCCTGCTGCGTAAAGCCGCCTGCAAGAGTAATTTCATAAAAGACTATGGAACCCTATTCCTTTGAACTGTCGGTAAATTTACCCATTCTGCGGAATTTTAAATAGCGTTGTCTGATTAATTCTTCAGGAGGGATCTGTTTTAGCACCTGCCATTTCTCTAAAATAAACCCTTTAACCTTATCGTAAACCTGCTTGGGATCGTGATGCGCTCCGCCCAGAGGCTCTTCGATAATCGTATCGATAATTTCAAATTGCAAGAGGTCTTCGGCGTGGATCTTCAGCGCGCAAGCCGCGGCCTCGTTTTTACCGGCATCTTTCCATAGGATCGAGGCGCACCCTTCAGGCGAGATCACCGAATAGTAGGCGTGCTCGAGCATGGCGATCTCATCGCCTATGCCCATGCCTAACGCTCCTCCAGAGCAGCCTTCGCCGACGAGAAGCACGATGACCGGCGTGGAGAGCTTAGACATCTCCCAAAGATTCTGTGCAATAGCCCACCCTTGACCTCTCTCCTCAGCCGTAAGGCCTGGATAAGCTCCCGGCGTATCCAGGAGCGAAAGCACGGGGAGTTTAAATTTTTCGGCCAGGCGCATGCAGCGCAGCGCTTTGCGATATCCCTCAGGATGCGGCATGCCGAAATTCCGCTCCAACCTGCTTTCAGTATCGCACCCCTTTTCTTGGGCGATGACCATGAACTTTACCCCGCCGATCTTGGCTAGACCTGCGATAATCGCGCGATCATCGCGAAAAAGGCGGTCACCTGAAATCTCGGTGAAATCGTCGCAAATGTTTTTAATGTAATCGATCGAACGCGGCCGCGCCGGATGGCGGCAAATGGCAACCCGCTCCCAGGGAGTTAAATTAGAATAGACGCGATTTTTGAGCTGATCGAGCTTCGCTTCCAATTTGTGAAGTTCATCTTCAGACCAGAGAGCATTATTCTTATTCTGCTCTTTGACCTGTGCGATGGTCTTCGCATATTCTAAAATCTGCTTCTCATGCGGCAGCATAATTATATAATCCTAATGTGTAGGTGTGGCAACTTCTATGCCAGGCAGGCGCGCCTGCCGAAAATCTTTCACAATCGTCACAAAACAGGGCTTCGTGATGATAACCGAAAAGAGCTCTTCCATATCTTCTGCAAAGAGCAGAATTGAACCATCGCTATCACTCTTTCCAATCACTTCTCGGCACTCCACTAGCTGTCCTGTCTTTGTATCCAGCGTCCAAGGCACCCCATGGATACCATACCCTTTAGTCAAGACCGCCGTTCCCTCGATTGCCTCGTGGAAAGGGATCCAGCGCGTTCCAAAAACGCTGACCATTTCGACCTTCTGATCGCGGAAAAATCCGGTCGTGCCAGGTTTATAGATGGCGATCTTGCTTCCAAGCGAATAAGTGCCCAGTGGTGTCAGACTGCCAGATGTACTCTGTGGGTCTGGGCGACCGACTGCGATCGAGAAAGTCTTTAAGAGCACGCGCTCTTTGGTATCGAGGTCGAGATAATAAAAGCCCATTTTACAACGGGAGAGGTCGACCAGGAGATGAAAGTTAATGCGTTTATCCTTGCGGAAGACGTTGAAGCGGCTGCCTGGAGAGACTTTTTGGGTAAAATAATCAGCTGAGCCGTTAAGGCTGCGAGCGATAAAGTGGCGTGAGGTCGCATAGTAGGTGGCATAGTCTGCGATCCAAGCGGGTCGACCTTTGAGCCAGGGAACTGAACTCGCATAGGTTACTGTTTCGACAATAGGTAGCTTTGATGGACCAGTAGTAAATAGTTGAAAGATGCGATCGATATTAGGGAAATCTTGAGCTGTCGTTGAATTAGATGAGGCTAACGAGGTGTTTTGAACTCCCTTCACCTTTGGGGCTTCTTTAGGCTTTGAAGCCTCTTTTTTAGGGGCTTCAGCAGAAATAGGCTGCTTGGCAGCAGGAGCTCTCTTGAACAGAGCCACGCCTCCAATGATAGCAAATATTCCAATCGCGCCTAAAAAAAGAATTTTCGGAAATCTCATAGGCGAACAATTATCCTTAATGCTGAATAATTTTCAATAAAACAAAAGATTTATTAGCAAAGGAGGAAAACGCCAAAAAAGTCTTTATGTCCTTATTAAACCCTAGGCGGCTGCGGTGGAACTTGTGATTGAGCCGCTTGCTGCTGCTTCATGCGATCTCTTTCGATTAGCTTGCGCATTTTCTTGCCCGGTGTAAATTTAACAGCTAAGCGGGCAGGAATAACGATAGGTACAGCAGCATTTTTAGGATTGCGGCCGATCTTCTGTTTTCTTTCGACTATTTCAAAGACGCCGAAATCGCGGAATTCGAGACGGTCGCCTTTGCCTAAAAATTGGGTCATAGCATCCAGAAAAGATTGAATGACATTTCGTACATCGTTCGGATGAAGATTTCTCTCTTGTGAAATGACCTGAATCAGCTTCTTTTTAGTGATCGTGCTCATATCCCTTGACTCCTGTTGCCAACACTTTCGGCGAATAAGCTCATTGTTGTAATGCGTTGATTTTCAAGCAAGTGGTTTTCAACCTTTTATACTGAAATAAACTCAAAAATTGGTTTTTGGCCGCGTCAGCTTGGCAGTAAATTTGTGGCTTTCACTCGCGCCTTGCCTCTCGGGCAATGGTCGCTCGCTCCAAGCACAAAAATTTACGCCGCTTCCTTCCCAAATTCCCAATTTTTTGAGCTTATTTCAGTATACCTCGATCAGGATCTTTTTCTTCTTCCCCGAACCGAGCAGAAGGTAGCGATTGCCGATGAGATGCTCCTCTTTAATACTAAATTGCGCATCTTGGATTTTTTCATTATTCACATAGGCCCCGCCATTGCTGATCAGGCGCACAGCCTCGCCTTTACTGGTTAAAAGACCTGTTTTCACGGCCAGATCCGCAAAACGCTCGCCTAGCACCTCTTTAGATTTCAGCGAAACGTGGGGCATGTCCTTGGCAATTTCTTGCAGGACGAGTGGATCTAAAGTCGTGTCAGAGCCTGGCTTGGCACCTTCCGTAACTTTAAGGGCGGTTTGCAGCCCCTCTTCACCATGCACAAGTCGCGTGACCTCTTCGGCAAGCCGCCGCTGGGCCGTATTGGGCAGATAATCAGCTCTACTCATCATCTGGGCATAGGTCTCGATCTCATCCAGCTCCATAAAGGTCAAAAGCCGCATCAGCTTAATCACATCCGCATCAGGCATGCGGAAGAGATACTGGTAGAACTGGTAAGGCGAAACACGCTCAGGCGAGAGCCAGATCGCGCCTTCTTCAGTCTTGCCGAATTTTCGGCCATCGCTGCGCGTGAGCAGCGGAAAGGTAATGCCATACGCAGGTTTGGCCAATTCTTTGCGAATAAGGTCGATGCCGCTCGTGATATTGCCCCACTGGTCGCTTCCGCCCAGCTGCAAGACCACGCCATATTCGCGCTGCAGATAGAGAAAATCATACCCTTGCAGCAGCTGGTAGCAGAACTCGGTAAAGCTAATCCCCTCTTCGGATTCTAGACGCGAGCGCACCATCTCCTTTCCGATCATGGTGCCTACGCGAAAATGCTTTCCGACATCGCGCAAAAAGTCGATCAGTTTGATTTCGGAAAGCCAGGTGTCGTTGTTGAGGATCACTGGACGCGTTGACGGATTCGAAAAGTCGAGGATCTGCTCAAAATGTTTTTGGATGCAAGAGACATTGTAGGCGACCGTAGCACTATCTAAAAGCGGGCGTTCAATGCTTTTACCAGAGGGATCGCCGATGCGGCCAGTTGCGCCGCCGAGTAGTACGTAGGGCGAGTGGCCGAAACGTTGAAACCAGCCTAAAGCTACAATCCCCATCAAGTTGCCCAGATGGAGACTATCGGCCGATGGATCGAAACCGATGTAGACCTTCAACGGATTCTTAGCGATGAGACGGATCTCCTCGCTCGTCATCGCCTCGATGAATCCCCTTTTCTGAAGGCATTCGATCACATCTTTCATGAAAAAACGGGCCCCTTTAAAAAATTGTGAAAATTGTCAACCTTAAGTGCTTTTCTGTCAATTGATTAGACGGGCTTTTTTAATTGAAGTTGCTGCATTAGATGTGAAATCTTTTGGCTGATTTCAGCTGCATTCTGATTCTCGTCAAAGAGTGAAATGGCCTTCGACTTTAACGCGACCCGTGTGGCGGCATGGCGCGAGATCCAGCGATGGATCTCAAAACTCTTTTCTTGGAGAGCTTGAGCCGTAATCTTGCGATCGAAAGCAGCGAGTTGCTTCTGGAGTTTTTCGCGCGCTTTGCGCGTCTTCGGACTCTCCTCTGCGAACGTCTTTTTATTCTGTCCTTCGGTCATGATTGTCAGACTAAGTCTCCTTCGGATTTTCTGCAAGTCAGAGAAAGATTAAGTTAAAACACCGAGATCCACCGAGAAGGAAAAGGAAGAGTGAATTTTTTCTCTTTTTCTTTTCTCGGTGGATCTCGGTGCTCTCGGTGTTTTGATTTTCCTTTACTTTCCTCTTAAAACAATTCTCTGTATTGTTAAAACTAAAGGGAAATTTATGTCTTTAGATGCTGCTAAAAAAGCTGTAGGCTATACGGCCGCAGAGTTTGTCGAAAATGGCATGATTGTCGGCCTGGGAACGGGAACGACGGCGGCTTTTTTCATCGAGCGTCTCGCCCAAAGATGCAAAGAAGATCTCTCTTCCATACAAGTCGTCTGTAGCTCCGTTGCATCTGCCAAATTGGCCAAAAAAAGCGGCCTTGCCTTTGCAGATATTGATAAAATTACCCTGATCGATTTGACTGTCGATGGCGCCGATGAGATCGATGCGCAAAAACGCATGATCAAGGGCGGCGGCGGCGCCTGTGTACGCGAAAAAATTGTTGCCTCAATGAGTCGCGAGATGGTCGTGATTATCGATGAAACCAAAGTCGTCTCGCATCTCGGCGCGCGCAAACTGCCCGTCGAGATCCTCCCCTTTGCTCATAGCGCAACAGTGCACCATTTAAAAAAAATCGGCTACGAAGGCAGCTTTCGCAAAAATACCGACGGCTCACTCTACGTAACCGACAATCAGAATTACCTTCTCGACATTAAGCTCACCTATCCTTGCTCCGATCCCGAAAAGGTGCACATGGAGATCCGCGCCGTTCCTGGAGTGGTGGACACGGGCTTCTTCTTCAATCTTGCCGGAAGAGTTGTGATCGGCTTTTCAGATGGACAAATTGTCATCCAACCCTAATATGGGCTAAAAGGGAAATTAACCGCTGAGCACACTGAGAGCACTGAGAAAAAATTCTCTCCTTCTTTCCCTTCTCTGTGCTCTCAGTGTGCTCAGTGGTTTAATTCTCGAGCTGATTAATGCAACAACACTAAGGGAGATATAGATGCCTTCAGATCTTATTCCGGTGACGTTCAACAAGATCATGCAAGCGCGCACCTACACGGTGATCGTGATTGGCACAGAGAGTAAAAAGTTCGCTATCTACACCGATCCGAGCGTTGGGCGCAACATTCAACTCTACCTCACTGAAGAGCACAAACCTCGGCCCTACACCCACGACCTCCTTCATTCCATCTTCGATGGATTGAATATCAAAGTCTTGCAAGTCGTGATTAATAACGTGGAAGACACAATCTACTTTTCTAGGCTCTTTCTCGAGCAAGAGATCGGCGATACTCGGCATATCTTAGAAATTGACGCTAGGCCAAGCGATTGCGTCACTTTGGCGCTCATGCATAATGCGCCCATCTTCTGCAAAAAAGAGATCCTCGAAAAAGCCGTTCCAGTCGAAGACTAAAAAGCCGCTTAATATTTGATGTTAAATTTATTGCGCGCGAGGCTGAGGATCGATTTAACCGCATCTTCGGCATCATCGCCTTCGGCTTCGATGTGAATCTTGGACCCGCGTGATGCGGCAAGCATCAAGATTCCTAATAAAGATTTTGCATTTACACTCATGTCTTGATAGCTGAGTGTGACTTGGGATTTAAACGAGGAAGCGCATTTCACCAGCTCCGTAGATGGACGCGTGTGAAGACCTTTTTCGTTCATGACGACAAAGCAGTCTTTGAATTTTCGAGCCATCTTCCAAATCCGTTAAAGTCTCTAAGCTATGAAATACTTCGGAAAGAGTATTTCGAGCAATACTTTTCTGCTTTCTATCTGGCTAGCAGCTGTTCTAACTCTTGGACCAAGGCATCGAAATGTCGGATTGTCGCCTCCACCGCATCGGGCTTGCGCATGTCAACACCTGCGGCCTGAAGCAGCTCAAGCGGATACTTACTGCCACCAGATGAGAGGAAGGTCAGGTAGCGCTCGCGAGCGGGCTGCCCCTCATGCAAGACCTTCTCGCATAAGGCCAGCGCCGCGCTGATGCCCGTAGCATACTGGTAGACATAGAAGTTGTAATAGAAATGTGGGATTCTGGCCCACTCGATTGCGATCTCCTCATCGATCACCACATCCTTTCCAAAGTATTCCGCATTCAATTTACGATACTCTTCTTTGAGTAGTGCTGGTGTGATCGGCACATTTTTCTCAGCCCACTCATGTAAGCGCAGTTCAAATTCGGCAAACATGGTCTGTCTAAAAAATGTTCCGCGGATATCTTCAATCTTCTGATTGATTAAAAAGGCACGCAGATTTTTATCGGTAGTTTTGGACAGAAGATCGTGATTCAGCAGCTCTTCATTAAAGGTCGAAGCTACCTCTGCCACAAATATCGGATATTGCGAATCTTGATATGGCTGGCGCTTGCAACTGAGCAGCGAGTGCATGCTATGGCCAGCTTCGTGCGCTAACGTTGTAAAATCGCTGTAGCTACCTTGATAGTTCATCAAGATGAAAGGCATGCTGTCATAGCTTCCGCTGGAGTAGGCGCCAGAGCGTTTACGCAGATTTTCAAACTTGTCCACCCATCTGTCGCGTTTCAGCCCATTCTCAAGCGCTTTTTGATATTCAGCTCCGAGAGGTTTGACCGAATGCACGATCTGATCTACCGCATCATTGTAGCTGATCTTAAACGAGAAGTCGGGAACCAGCGGAACATGCAGGTCATATAGATGCAGCTCGTCGTAACCGAGCAGCTTTTTGCGCAGCGCCATATAACGATGCAGCGAGCCCAAATTCTTGCGCACAGCTTCGATCAGAGAGGTATAGACCTTCGTATCGACCTGGTGCGGGAAAAGCGCTGCCTCAAGGCAACAGTTGTATTTGCGCGCACGCGAGTTAAAAAGATGCTTTTGCACCTGGCCGCTAATGAGTTCGCACAGCGTATTTTCATAATGTTTGTAGCTCTGATGCACCGCGCGGAAGGCCTCTTTGCGCAATGTGCGATCTTTGCCGCGTAGATAGAGCAGATACTTGCCGTGTGTCAGCTCCCACTTCTTGCCCTGGCTGTCCACTACGTCGGGAAACTTTAAATCGGCATTATTGAACGAACTGAACGCCTTGGAAGAGGTCTCCAGCGCATTGCCCGCCTGCGCCACCAGCTCCTCTTTTTCAGCCGTGAGCGTATGCGGTTTGAGACGCATGATCTTTTCGAGATAGATCTGGTACTCTTTCAGCGCCGGCGCCTTCAGGTACTGTTTGAGCTGATTTTCGGGCAGCTCCAAAATTTCCGGCTCGATCCAAGAGGTCTCTTCTCTTAGATCAAACAAGAGTGAAGAGATGCGTGAATGCGCCTTTTTATACGCATCTTGCGCCACATCCTCATCATGACGTAGATGCGCATAGACATACACATTGGAAAGCGACCGTTCGATTTTAAAGAAGACGTCGAAGAGCGCCTTCAAAGTCTCTGGGCCCTCGCCCAGCCGCCCTTTGAACGCCGCGAGCTCTGGCCAATGCTGCTCCTGGCTCTCCTCTCTCCCCCACTTCTTCATGTCCGCTTCCCACGCCTCAGCACTGGGATAAAGCGACTCCACATTCCAGCGATCGCCAGCCGCAATCTCTTCGCGCGGCAATGTCTTCTTTTCTTCTTCAGCAGGGGCGGTTTGCATCATATAAGCCATAGTTATCTACCATTTGTTTTGATGGTAGATACTCTATTGCCATGGGTTTGTAAAGTCAAGATTTGTGCCTTCACACTCCAAACGCTAGCGCGAAAAAAAACAGGAGAAGCAGGAGCGGAGAAGATCTGAAAAACAGGTCGTGATAGCATCCCAAAGACTAAGCAAACAGTTCAAGAAAGATCGCAGAACTCCAGCCTCTATTTGCTCCACAGGAGCTTCAGCCGGCTCAGGAGGTGGTAGGGGTTGATTAAAATCCATGTCAGAGATTGCTCTTGCATGATGCTGTCGAACCTCGACTCTGAGAACGCCATCATGGAATTGAAGCTGCTCAATTCGATTATTTAGGCCATAATACACAAGCCGGCGATCCTCTCCATTTGCGAGATCATGACCTACTACTTCATGGCTTGAGCAAGAAAAAACGGTGTTTCTAAACGGAATAAGATGCAGAGGATCTGCCCGATAGATAGGAGAGGCAACGGAGCGGTAGAAAGGAAAGGAGCGGTCGGGAGGCTGGGATAGCCTCAATTGATCGCGAACCGCCAGCAGTTCACCACCATCAAAAGAATTGGCTTCATCCGATACCCACATCCCACCTGCGCGTACGATTGGACCACGATGGAGCCCTCTCGCTTGATCTTCGACTTCACCTGTTTGCAAATTAACTACTTTTGTTTCCCTAAACGTAGAGATAATAGCTCTGCCGTTTTGACCTCTTAAACTACGGCTTTCTTCTCCCTCTAATGCACAGGGAATCCTGCTGATCTCTTCTAAAGTGATAAGATCCATCACAATCATTAAAGGCTGCGAGGCAGGAACATAAACCACCTGATCATCAATCACAGCTGCAACATCGTTAGGATTTGCTTCGATCAGTTGTCTAATGGTCGGAGGTTTATTTTGCTTCAAATTCCAAGAACAGAGCGCTCTACCCTCTGTAGTTTGAACAAGCAAAACGAGTTGACCATGAGCCATACCTACAAAACTATGTGTTTCCTTATAGATCACCCCACCCTGCAAATGATCGGCCCAGAATGGCCTGAGCCCAGCACAATTCAAGTTTCTGGGAACCTCACGCATTCTAAAATCTCGAACTTCGATAGCATCCGTTCTCACGGTTACAAAAAGATCTCTCTGCCATCTCGAATAGTAATTCGCACCTCTCCCAACTCCTCGAGGATAATCAGGACTGCTCGCTTGAAATCGGCCTGCTCGTATGTTTGCTTCTATCGTATTCAAGCGCGTGACGCAACGCTCTCGAAGCGTTACAACTGGAAGTCGGGGTGTGGAAGGCAAGATGCTGTGACGGATCTGTTCCCAAAAAGCCGGCTCAGCTAAGCGCTCCCATCTATGGCACACTTGCAGGCACGAGGAAAGATCGACTCGATCTAAAAAGGCAAACGGCTGCCGTGCCAACTCATTGCCTGTTAATCTAGTATCAAAACGATTTACTAATCTAGTTGCTTGCGCCATAAAATCTCATTATTTTTTGAAAAATTATAACACAAAACATTTTAAACAACAACACACTACTAAATATAAAATAGTTTTTAGAAAAGATGGCATAAAACTAGATCTTAGGAGATAATACCCTTCCAACTAAGGGAGATTCTGTGTTTAAAAAAATATTATTTGTTTTAGGCGCGATGTTGCCGCTAGGGCTTTCGGCCATGCTTGCGGACGAAGCGCAGATCAAAGCACCAGCTAATGTTGTAGCCATGTGCAACCCACCGTTCAGCAAGCTGGAGGAAATTGTGGCTACGCTAAAAGAGGGCGACATGGTTACGATCTCTTACCTGCCAAAAGAGAGCCAGCACTGGCGCTTGTTAGACCTCGTTTTGCGTGGAGGCCTGCCCGAATCGATTGCCAGCATGTACGAGTATCGTGAAAAGATTGAAAATATGGGACTGAAACTCATCTCGGCTGAGCAGAACCATGGTTTTGCCTTTTATGCGAGTCGCGCAAAGCTGATCGAAGAGATCCAGAAGAATCCAGCCATTTGGCCAATCCCGTTAAATACAGAGCAGATCGAAGCGCTCGCCGATTTAGTTGAGCGCCACTCGCTGCCACTAGAGCAGGGCGGCCTGAATTTTCCCTACACCATGATCAACTTAGTTGTGCAGAAATAAGCATCTTCTCGTTAAGAGAATTACCGATGTGGATGAACTGCTCGATTGGCTTATTGAAAATCATCTCGACTCCAGCTTGATTGCGCGTAATCACACCGCCTAGCCTGAGACGTTCGACAAGATTATTCCGCGTATTTACATCCGGAACAATTAATCCCTTGATCATCTCTGGTGGGATGCGTTCTTTGACCATCAGTTCACTGCCGGTAGGGAACCCATAAGTTTGCTGCTGTCTGGTATAATCAAAAATATTCGGGCGGTGCAGATAATCGCTAAAAGACCAATCGATACGACGTGTGCCAAATTCATCCCCGTGATATTGATAGGTACCCGTTTCGATCAGATCTAACGACAACAGCAGGCGCACATTGCCCCAATAGAGTTCGTTTAAACTCATCTGTTCGCGGAAATTTTTCTCAGTTAGAAACTGTGTGAAAACGCTATCGGCACCGCCAGTGTAAAAATCGGCAGAAGGACTCATTCCCCCAACCATCATATCATGCGTATACCGCGTCTCTGATGAGAGCATGCCCATTTTCAGCATTGAAGCGACGCGATCAAATGTTTCTGTGCCCCAACTGCCCGTCACGGTGGTGATCAGAGAGCGTCCGCCCAACTTGTATATCTCTTCGGCCAGTCCTGGAATGCAATAACGCATGCGGCCGGGTAAGATTTCGTGCACCTCCATTTTGGCAAGATAGCTGCTAAATGTCTGACTCATGCTAGGAACCATCTTAATCATCATCGCTTTCAGTTCATCGACCGGGAGTGTGAAAAATCTCTCTTCTCGTTCCAAATAAGTCGCCTTATCAGGGTGAAAAATGCGGAAGAGCTGTCCGATTTTAAGTCTCTCAATATCGTCAGGCGCTGAGAGTCTTAGGGCATCAGTTAAGCTGAAAAACGAAAGCATCTCATGCAGTTCGTAGAGACTTTTATCTTCGTCAATCACCACTTTCACTCGATCATAAAGGTTGGGATAGTCGGTCGAGCCACCGATTTGCACTGTACCTAACCCCTCAAATGAGATCTTCCAGGCTTGTCCCATCGTCTTGCCCGTCTGGTGCGACAGTTCCATGGGAACGTTCTTGATGCTTATGCCTTTTGCGTGCGAGTGCGATAGAGCTAAGAACTCTTTCAGTTCGCTCTGGCTAAAGCTCTGCAGCTCTGTGATCACGCCCTGCAGTCTTGTGCGGAAGACGTGATTCACCTTGAAGTCGAGCTCAGTCATGGTTTTGCCATCTATGACCTGCGTGCGAAACTCGAGATTCATGCCCTTCACCGTGCCTTTTCCACTGCCGTGAAAATGCGCGCCAAAGTTGATGCGCTTTCCTTGCGCATCGACCAGTACTACCTCGTCACTCAGCTCATGCATTGGCGAGCCGATTAGATGCTCTGTCTCCCTACCCTTCTGCACCTGCTGCATCAGCCTGGCAAATTTCTCGAACGACAAGAAAAAGTTACGTCTGTGGATCAGCTGCAGCTGCTGATGCGCCTGATAACAACGCACAGCTCCCATGGCGAGCTTGGCGGCAAATTCCGGCCATCTTCCCTGCATCCACTCCGTACGCGCCTGGTAGCAGCTAATCAAGGCTTGGACGAGCAGCGAGGCCAATGCCACTTCAAGCGAGCCGGTGAGCATGATGGAAATATATAAAATTGAAGAGAGGAGCTGAAGAAGCTGCTCCAATGAGGCGGCATACTCGCCTATCCAAAGATATTCAAAGGTATGCACGAGATTTAACGCTGTATCGAAGAGCGTGGTGGCTAAAAGACCGATCTGGAAATTGAAGAATGTTCCGGCTAGCGCAGCCACAGAAAGAGCGAGCAGACCTACCTGGCTTAAACAGCCGACGACCTCGCCTGAATATCCCGCTACGCCTGCTTCGTAAAGATGCGTGACCGATCGGCAGCCACCCATGAGAGCTGAGATGCCAAAGCCAAAAGGCTGGTGCAAACTCAAGAACGGCAGCGCGAGCAGGCCGGCGCGTTGAGCCGTCTCTCCCCAGCCTGAGCTTGCCTCTGGAAGATCGTGTTCAAATTGCCGCTGATAATAAGGCGGTTCAATTAATTTATGAGAAATATAATTAGACATAGTCTAATTATGTTATCCAATAGACAACCTAATTACTAATCTTAAAATTAAAAAAATATAAAATTTTTATTTATGTTAAATGGGATATTGGATCAGCTAACCCCAACAAATTTGCTTGCTGCAAGTAAACCGAGCGCACACTGTCCAATTAAAGCTGTGCTGGCTAATGTAAGTTGGCGGGAACCTTGTTGTGCAAGGCTGCCAAAATCGCCATAATCTCTTCTGGACGCCGATACATAAGCTAAAAATAATTCGCCACTCATCCATATGACAGCACCAGTTCCAAGGCCTACAGCTACTGGCGTAGAAATGTAGGACTGTAGTGCAGCAGCCGCAACAAGTTTACAACCACAAAAAGTCATATTCGCCATTGGACCTGAAATATAAATAATAGAGCACGCTTTGGGAGATACCCCATTTAGATCTGGGATAGAATTTGATCCCATGCAAAGATCAGTAAAAATCCGCACTATTGGCTTCTTATCTGTTAATATTCTGGTAGCTAACGCATGCCCCATTTCATGTACAAATGTGTGCGCATACCCTTGAGTTAAAATTCGAAATGCGTAGCTGTTCAAGCATCTTGTGGCCATATATGCGATTGACTTTGTGAAAACGCTAAAAACTCCAGACGCTTCAGGCAAAATAAAGGCGTATACTGGCGCATTGCTTTTTTCAAAAATCACACTGGTGCCCAGAATATTATAAGAACCCTCACTTCCAAATAGCACAGATTTTAAAAATGACATATAATTTAATTATGTTTGTTTTAATGCATATATAATAGCAGAAAAAATATTTTTTGCAAAAATTAAAATAATTATTACAACGTTCGGGTTTTGCGGTTAGCACTAAAGACCATTGTTTGCTAACTTATTGCTTAAAATCACCCAAATCTCATACAATGATGACTTCAAACAACCTCCCAAGGAGAAAACCTATGGCACCACAAACTGCAAAAAAAATTGCGCTAAAACCTCTCGGAAATCGCGTTGTTGCACAGCGCTTAGAACAAGAAGAGACTCTCAAAGGCGGGATCATCCTTCCCGATACCGCTAAGAAAAAACAAGAAACGGCTAAAGTCGTTGCTATCGGCCCAGGCCTCACAGCAAAGATGGCAAGCTCATCCCGATGCCCGTAAAAGTCGGCGATATCATCTTGATGGATAAATACTCTGGCCAAGAAGTCACTATCGATGATGAAGATTTTGTCATCGTCAAAGCTGACGACATCATTGCGATTATTGAATAATTTAAAAGGAGAAGATGAATTATGGCAGCTAAAGATATTAAGTTTAGAGAAGAAGCCGCCAAAAGATTTTAAAAGGCGTGCGCACCCTCGCCTCTGCTGTAAAAGTCACGCTCGGACCTAAAGGCCGCAATGTCGTGATCGATAAATCCTATGGCGCTCCTCACATCACCAAAGACGGTGTGACTGTTGCGAAAGAAATCGAACTCGAAGACAAGTATGAAAACATGGGCGCCCAGATGGTCAAAGAAGTCGCGAGCAAAACGGCTGATAAAGCTGGCGACGGAACCACTACTGCGACTGTTCTTGCTGAAGCGATCTACAGCGAAGGCCTGCGCAACGTCACGGCTGGCGCAAATCCGATGGACATCAAGCGCGGCATCGAAAAAGCTGTTAAAGAGATCACGGCTGAAATCCAAAAGCTCAGCAAGCCAATCCAAGACCAAAAAGAGATCGCGCAAGTCGCCACCATCTCTGCCAACGGCGACACCGAGATCGGCGAGATCATCGCCAAAGCGATGGAGCGCGTCGGCAAAGACGGCACGATCACTGTCGAAGAAGGCAAAGGCTTTGAGACGACTCTAGATGTCGTCGAAGGCATGAACTTCGACCGCGGCTACCTCTCCGCTTACTTCATGACCAATCCTGAAACGCAAGAATGCGTCCTCGAAGATGCCTTCATCCTGATCTACGAAAAGAAAATTGCGGCAATGAAAGAGTTCCTCCCTATCTTGCAAGCTGCTGCAGAAACCGGCAAACCGCTTCTGATCATCGCTGAAGATGTCGAAGGCGAAGCGCTGGCAACACTCGTCGTCAACAGGCTGCGCGCCGGCCTCAAAGTCTGCGCCGTAAAAGCTCCTGGCTTTGGCGATCGCCGCAAAGCGATCCTGCAAGACATCGCCATCCTCACCGGTGGCCAGTTCATCAGCGAAGAGCTCGGCATTAAGCTCGAAAATGTCACAATCGACATGCTCGGCAAAGTCAAGAAAGTCGTCGTCAAAAAAGAAGACACCACGCTCGTTGAAGGCGCCGGCAAAAAAGCAGAGATCAAAGAGCGCATCGCCCTGATCAAACGTCAGATCGAAGAGAGCACTTCCGACTACGATCAAGAAAAGCTCCAAGAGCGCCTTGCGAAACTCGCCGGCGGCGTTGGCATCATCCGCGTCGGCGCTGCTACTGAAATCGAAATGAAAGAGAAAAAAGACCGCGTCGACGATGCGGTCCATGCAACAAAAGCAGCTGTCGAAGAAGGCATTCTGCCTGGCGGCGGCGTCGCGCTCATCCGCTGCATCCCATGCTCTGAAAAACTCGCCGCTTCACTAACCGGCGACATCAAACTCGGCGTCGAGATCATCATCAAAGCGCTCAGCTACCCGCTTCGTCAGATTGCAGAAAACGCTGGCAAAGAAGGTTCCATCATCGTTCAGAAAGTCGGCCAGATGGGCGCACACGAAGGATGGAATGCGCAAACCGACGAGTTCGGCAACATGCTCAAAATGGGCATCGTCGATCCGACGAAAGTCGTCCGTCTGGCGACTGAACTCTCCGCTTCCGTGGCGGCACTGCTTCTCACTACTGAAGCAATCATCACCGAAGAAGCCGAAGAGAAGACAGCCTCTGGCGGTCACGCCCACTCGATGAGCGGCGCTGACTACTAAGAAAAAACGACACTAACGACCACAAAGACCCAAAAGATTTTGTCTTTTGGGTCTTTGTCTTTTATCCCCTTTTTGTTGCGCATAAAAAAATCTTTTAATAGTGTGAGGGCAGGTTAACCAGGCTTGGAGGCAAGTCCTCGTATGAAGACAATTTCCATCTTTATCATCATCATCGCGGCTGCGATCATTGCTTTTTTTGTGTTTTGGAAGGGCGTACCGGCCAAGCTGTCGAACATGATGACTAAAGAGCTGGGCGTTAAAGTGACCATCGGCAGCATGGGGTTGTCACCCGCTTCAATCACTATAAACGATACGGTGATTGGCAATCCGCCTGGTTCAATATTACAAAAAGCCTTCTCGTGCGACAAGATCGCAGTCGACGACCTTTTTCACGCGGTATTTTAGCCGAAGATGTCGTGATCGATGAGATCGATTTAGACAATGTCTATCTGGGCTTAGAATTTAAAAATGCCAAGAGCACGGATAGCAACTGGACCACGATCATGTCCCACCTGCAAACTACCGCCGCGCCAAAAGCCGCTGGTCCTGAAGAAAAAGAGCGCACTGTGCTGATTCACAAGCTGGTGCTTTCAAACATCAATACAGATCTAATCTTCAAAGAAGACAGCGGAAAAGTGAAACGTTTGCCGACCATCGATCGCATCGAGCTTACCGAGATCAGCAGCCAAGGCGGATTTCCAATGGATCAGCTGATGAATAGTGTACTCGGACAAATGCTCAAACAAGTCTTCATCAAACAGAACATGCAGAACATGCTGATGGACTTCTTACAAAATCCACCGAGCCAAGTAGAGAAGTACTTGCAGCCTTTCAAGCGCTTTATCCCGATGCACGACCAGAGTCAAGAGTCCGATCTTCGGTCTGCGTAATCTTCGATTTCTCTTTCCTCCTCATTTAGAGAGTGTTAAAATTTAACGCCTTTAATGAGGAGGAGATCTGTCATGGCGGCCTTATCTGCAATTTCAAAAGAGAGTGCTGCTGCAGCTTTAGAATTCAAACAAAAAGAAGAAGCTGATGAAGCTCCACCGACGCTCAATTTCCAGGGACCTTCATCTTGTTTTACGCGGACGATCTATTGGCTAACTCGCCCCGCGATGCTGCTAGGCTTATATCCTCTCCATTACCCCTCACTGCTTCGCTTGCCTTTCGTAGCGCTGGCGCAGACACCAGCACAGTCTCATGAGCTGATGCGAGACATAGGCGGCGAGCGCATTTTTATCACCACGCAAGCCGGCACACGGCTCAGCGCGTTCTACTTCGATCCGAGAGAATTCCAATCAAAACAAGAGGCTGCATTTAAAAAATGGAAGGCGCGGTTTGACGAGCCCGCTTATGCCAAGCTAGCAGAAGTTTTAGAAATCAACCGCGAGGGAACTACACTTCAGCACCTACTCAGGCTACCCGATGAAGTAAAGCCTCTAAAAACAGACGTTCGTGGCGTGGTGATTGCACAAGGCGCGGGTCAAACTTTTGCGTTCGATCCTCAAGGTGCGCTCATGTTCCTGTTGCGCGGCATGCATGCAGTTCTCTTCGACTATAGTGGCATCATGCAGAGCAGCGGCTCGCCAGGATGGGGAGCTACGTGTCATGATATGAGAGACGCCTGCTTATGGCTCAAACAACGTTTAAGTTGTGAAAACCAGCATTTGATTGCGCTTGGCAAATCGATGGGCTCTGGTCCGGCCGTTTGGACGGGAACGCAACTACCAGGCATTCATGTGGTCATCGACCGCGGCATCGCTAACTTGCCCCATGTAATTAAACAAAACTACCGTTGCCTCAGCCCGTTAGGGTGTTATGTCGCAGATAAGTTTTACCGCTATCCAAACACAGATCTTCTGCCCTACGTCAAAGGCGAGGTACTCATCATGCAAGCCGTGGAGGATGAGCTGATCGATGCATCCAACGCAGATATGCTTTTTCAAGCGCTGGTCATCTCGAAACTACCCACAGAGTCTGACGATAGAGCCCGCGAAGTTTTTAAGCAGAAACATTGGATCAAGGCCGCAGGCAGCCACTCAAGCATTGCAGGCGGAGACAAAACCTACTCTTGGTATTGCCACGGCCAAACACAAGTATCTCTCAGCGCTTTCATTAGGAGCCTATCCGCAAAGTAGGATGATTTTTCTTGGGAATCTTTTCGGCACCTCTTCAGAAAATTTTCTGAAGATTTGCTCGAAAATATCCTGCACTAAAAACCACCCTACTTTGCGGATAGGCTCAGCGACTGCTCCAAAACCTCATAAATATTTTTTAATATATAAAATATATTTTTCAACGTTTGGATTTATTTTTAATCTAAGTTTTGTTATCATATTATAATCTAATTATTTATTTATAATAAGGATCAAATATGACAGCAACTTCTGGCGTACGTTCAGTTTCCGTGGTAAGCGGAGAATTCAAGGAGGCCGTTGAGATTGATGAGCCTACCCCGACAGTAGATTTTAGGAAGCCCTCATCTCTCTTTGGTCAGGCAATGTATCAGCTGACTCGCCCTGCAGCACTCTTCTTCTTATACCGCCTGCACTTTCCGGCATTTTTACGCTGTGTGTCTTTGCAAGAGGTGCCAAGACAATCGCACGAGTTCATGGCAGACTTAGGCGGCGAGCGCATTTCTATTATCACACAAGCCGGCACCAGACTCAGTGCAGTCTACTTTAACCCAGATAAATTCCTCGCAAATCAGGAAGGGACCTTTAAGAAATGGAAAGAGCGGTTTGGTGAGGCAGCCTATGCCAAGCTGGCACACACTTTAGAGGTCGATCTCAAGGGAAACACGCTACAAGAGCTTCTCGGCATTCCCAAAGAAGTTGCACCGCTTAAAACAGATGTGCGCGGCGTCGTTGCCACACAAGGCGCAGGCCAGGCTTTCGAATTCGATCCAACTGGTGCAGTCATGTTCCTCCTGCGCGGACAGCATGTGCTGCTTTTTAACTATAGCGGAATTATGGAGAGCAGTGGCTCCCCAGGATGGGAAGCTACCTGTCATGATACGAGGGACGCCTGCTTATGGCTCAAACAACGTTTAGATTGTGAAAACCATCATCTGCTCGCACATGGCAAATCGATGGGCTCGGGTCCGGTCATCTGGACTGGAACGCAACTGCCAGGCTTGCATGTGGTTATCGACCGCCCTGTCGCCAGCTTGGGGTATGCGCTCCGAAAGGGATGCCCTTGCGGCCTCGGTCAAGTGGGTGGTGCTATCGCAGATAGTTTTTATCGTTATCCAAATGCTCAGCTTCTCCCGCACGTCAAAGGCCAAGTGCTTATCATCCAAGCCACAGAAGATAAAATCGTCCACGCATCCAATGCGCAACTGCTCTTTCAAGCTCTTGTGTCATCAAAACTCAAAAGCTCAGCCGGGCCTGAGCAACTAGAAGCGCTTAAACGAAGATGCTGGCTCGAAGCACCTGGCGGCCACTCGAGCATTTCCGGCGGAGACGAAACGCACTCCTGGTATCGTTATACAGAGCCTCAAACCGCCCTAAGCAGCTTCATCTCCGACTTAAGAGTCTAATGATGCAATTTGCCGAGGTCTTCCCTGATGTGCAGATTGTCGTAACGCTGTTACGACAATTGGGTTGGTCCCATTTTATCGCGCTCATTCCCATCAAAGACCCTATCAGGCGCGAATTTTACGCGGAGATGTGCCGGATCGAAAAGTGGAATGTGCGGACCCTGCGTAAAAAAATTCAATCCATGCTCTATGAGCGCACCGCCCTTTCCAAAAAACCCGAGACGCTCGTTCAAGCAGAAATAGAACTTCTCCGCAAAGAAGACCGTCTGACACCGAATCTTGTCTTTCGTGATCCCTATTTCCTCGAATTTTTAAATCTCAACGACCATTATTTCGAAAAAGGCCTCGAAGATGCCATCATGCGAGAACTCGAACAATTTCTCCTAGAACTCGGCACAGGCTTCACCTTCGTTGCACGCCAAAAGCGCATCATAGTGGATAATATAGACTTTCGAATCGACCTCCTTTTTTTCCATCGAGATTTAAAAAGACTCGTAGTTGTTGAACTCAAGCTAGGGGATTTCGAACCAGCTCACAAAGGACAAATGGAACTCTATCTGCGTTGGCTAAATAAACATGAACGTCGGCCAGGAGAGGAAGCCCCTATGGGTCTCATCCTGTGCGCAGGAAAAAACCAAGAGCAAATCGAGCTGCTCGAATTGGGGCTTTCTGGCATCCACGTCGCCGAATACCTCACCGCCTTACCCTCAAAAGAAGTATTGAGAGAAAAACTACACAACGCCATTGAACATGCGCGTAAGCGACTAGAGACCGATGTGGATGGGGAAGGGGAAATTTGAAGACTAATTTAGAATCAGTATTCAGTTACTAAGGAATCCTTAGTAGCTGCCCAGGATGGGAAAAATTGATGATCCCAAAGCATAGCCGCCGCACTCCAAATTAGGCTGAGAGCTTGGTGATGGTAATCACCAAGGCTTCGCTGCTTTTGTAATATTTGCAGTTGGGGGGAACTTCAACGGGGATGCGATGCTCGTGGTACTCTAGATCGGGGTTGGTGATCACGAGGTTAAAGAACTGCTCATCTTCGAACTTTGAGACTGGGTCATTCAAATAGCACGAGAAGCGCGAGCCTTTGCGCATGTGTTTTTTAAGACAGCGATCTAAAAACTGAAAGAGACGCTCGTTCGATTCGCGCATCGAAGATTGCGCTGGGCGCGAAGAAGCCTGCTCGTCCTTGAGATATTGTGCGATCGCCTCTTGGGTCGTGTAACCCTCTTGCACGAGGCGAAACAGCGCTTTCTCCAGCTGCTCTTTGGTGATGTTCTGCTTCTTTTCGAGCTCAAAAAAGAAACGCAAAAAAGCTTTGGGCTCAGCCACGCCTTCTTGTTCAAGCAGTGTGAAGAAAACATCGATATCTGCATCGGCATATTTCACATCTTTTAAAAATGCGAGCTGCTCTTCGAGCTCGGCCATCTTCTTCTTGCCAGCCTTTACGACCAGCCCAGCGTGATTTTGCGTCTCCATTAAATGGTTCAATGCATCTCTGCTCTCAAGCGGGTAGTCGTCGAAGAAGATAGTATCGAAAATTCCCAGAGGTTGCTCAGAATTGTCCAGCGCATTCTGCCAGGTCTCTTCCACAATGGTCACATTTGGATAGTTCTCAGCCCACTTCCGCGCACGCTTGGCCACCTCGGGATGGTATTCGATAATCGTATGGCTTTTTGGCTGGTAGTGCTGGATGCGTGTCGAAGAGTAGCCGCAGCCGAATCCCACTTCAAGTACATCACCCGATGGTTTAAGCGCATCGATGCACGCCTCCATATAGGGCTTCTCCCACTCCATCATCACTTGGAACTCTCCATCTTTGAGTAGGATCTCATGACCAAACTCATCGACACCAAATTCCATCTTGCACAGTTTCGGATCCTTTTCTTCCATGTCCTATTCTCCTGCTGACGCAGCCCGTTGTGTGAACGGGAAAATTAAACACCGAGAGCACCGAGGTACACCGAGAAAAAATCTCGTCTTCTGACACCTCGGTGTGTCTCGGTGCTCTCGGTGTTTAAATCTACCGCAAAAGCAACAATACTGCTGACGCAAAGTCGTTTCTAGCTCTTAAATCGAAAGTATATTAAAAGTCTTTTTTAAGCATTAACGTTTGGAATTATGACACATCGTACTTTTTTGCTGATTTCGCTCGTGGCACTCTCCCCTTTGCTCGGTAGAGAAAGTGAGAAGGGAGCGCAGCTGGTAACACTCGTCAATGATCCCGATGATGATCTTGTTGAAGAAGCCGTATTAGAGCCCGAGGAGCCAGTTGAGCAGCCCGTCAGGTTGAAACAAAAACGCATCCACGTCATTGAACCACCTTCGACATCTTCCTGGAATTGTCAGAACCGAGCCCATCCGATCTTCATCGATGTGCGCGATTTAGAAGGAAATGGCATCGGCTTCAAAGAGAGTTACGCTTCTGCCGATCTCTTTTTTACTGGCATGACCAGAACTTGGCTCGCCCCGTTTTTCGATTTCCGAGGCCACTATTTTTACGAAGAGAGAAAGTATGCTGCAAATGCTGGCTTTGGACTGCGCGATATCTCCGAATCTCTGCAGACCGTTTTTGGCGTGAACTTCTTTTTCGACTACCGGCAGATCAAGCATAGTCGCTTTTACCAAGCCGGCTCTGGAATTGAAATCTTGGGAAAAGAGTGGGATTTTAGGATCAACGGCTATATCCCCGTTTTCGGCAGACGCAAAACGCTCTCCAAAAGGCTAGTCACAAGACACGACGAGTTGTTTCTTGAGAAGAAAACTCTCTCAAATTTTGTGGGCGCAGATGGAGAGATCAGTAGAGTGCTCTTCAAAACGCATGGCGTGAATATGAAGCTCACGGTCGGCTCCTACTATCTGAATGGCCTCTTTGAAAAGAAGGCCATCGGCGGCCTTCTTAGGCTTTCTGGCCATCTCTCGCCCTACATCTATATCGAGGGGCAAGGCTCTTACGATCCGCTGTTTAAATGGCGCGGCGAAGGACAGCTGGGTCTTATCATCCCATTTGGCAGACGACTTTTCGATTTAAAGAAGCGCGACTGCCCAAAGGCATGCTATCACCCGCAAGAGCGCCTACTCGAACAGGTCTCACGCTTCGAAATCATCCCTATCCGTAAGCACAAAGAGCGCGAGAGCTTCCTTGATTGATTAAAAAACACGCCTACCGATTTATTGTTCTGCTCGGCCTGGTCTCGCTGTTTGCCGACGTAACTTATGAGGGCGCGCGCAGTGTGATCGGTCCCTATCTCGCCCTACTCGGCGCCAGCGGCACAATCGTAGGTGTATCCGTTGGATTTGCAGAGTTCATCGGGTATGGAGTGCGCTATCTTTCAGGTTATTTGGCGGAAAAGTCAGGCAAGTTCTGGCTCATCACTTACATCGGCTATGCCATCAATCTTCTCGCGGTCCCCCTGCTAGCCTTCGCGGGCAGCTGGCAATTGGCAGTTTTTCTACTTATCATGGAACGGTTTGGCAAAGCGATTCGCGTGCCCCCGCGCGATGCCATGCTCTCTTATGCCACGCACCACACAGGTCGCGGCTGGGGCTTTGGCCTGCACGAAGCCATGGATCAGATCGGCGCGATGCTTGGACCGCTGGCGATCGCTCTCGTTTTATTTCTGAAGGGAAGCTACGCCATGGGTTTCCTCTTACTCGGTATCCCAGCCCTCCTGGCGCTGCTTTCGCTTACCGTCGCGAGATACCAGTTCCCCAAACCTGAAAACTTCGAAATCCGTCAGCCTCACGTGCAGACACGAGGGTATTCCCGAGATTTTTGGCTCTATTTAGCTGCGGTGAGTTTGGTTGGCTGTGGCTATGCAGATTTCGCCTTAATCGCCTTCCATTTTGAAAAGTCCGCTTCCATCCCCGATGTTTGGGTACCGCTTTTTTACACTCTAGCCATGTGCATCGATGGGGGCACCGCGCTCTTGGCGGGCTGGCTCTTCGATAAAAAAGGGCTCATTGTTATCGTCATCAGCATCGTCCTTTCAGCTTTTTTTGCCCCACTGGTCTTCTTCGGCCACTTCGCCTTGGCCTTGATCGGGATTCTACTTTGGGGGGTAGGCCTGGGAGTCCAGGACTCGATCATGCGTGCCATGATCGCGCACCTCGTTCCCCCGCAGCGCCGCCCTTCGGCATATGGGCTGCTCCACCTCTTTTTTGGGCTTTTCTGGTTCTTGGGCAGCGCCTTGATGGGCGTGCTTTACGACCATAATATTTTATTTTTAGTCATCTTTTCCGTTGTAATTCAACTACTTTCAATTTTATTTATAATTAAAATGAAGTTTCGTATTTTAATATAGTTTATAATTTGCTATAATTTTAGCTTTAAAATAACTTTTATTTTGAGCAAAAATATGGCATCAGCGAGCAAACCTGTTTTAGGTGATTTGAACGGATCGCTTGCCGCAATACTATCTAAAAAAGGCCAAAAACGAGAGCTAGCTGAATTTGCAATAAATATGGCCCACCAGCGGATGGCTATTGCTGCGCTTGTCAATGTTGGTAGAGCCTTTGGTCTCGGCTGTGCGCCTATTAAGCTCGATCCTAAATTGGCAGCATTCCTTCCCCTCGCGCCTGGTGTTGAGCTTACCAATCAGACATTAGATGATGAACTCCAAAAGCGAAAAGCTACTCTAGCTAAAGATGACGAACGCTTTACTGCTAGTCTTGTCAATTATGGGCAGCGCTTTGGCAAAAGGAGTGAAGTCAAATTAGCAGAAAGAATCCAAGCGAGCGTAGATAAGGTATTAGCCACTTATCCCCAAGAAGCCGCGGTGCACCATCCCAAATCCCAAGTTTTGCTTAAAAAAGTCACAAGCGGTCTGCTCGATCTGCATCGGAACATTT
The DNA here is from genome assembly GCA_963709365.1 of uncultured Chlamydiales bacterium. Taxonomy (GTDB): domain Bacteria; phylum Chlamydiota; class Chlamydiia; order Chlamydiales; family Rhabdochlamydiaceae. The sequence continues at coordinate 647,581 of CAVPVU010000002.1, read as the reverse complement.
ATTACAAATACCATGCAGAAAAAGCTAAAGAAAAGAAACCTGAAGAAAAAAGGGCTTAAGAATGACAACACCTGCTTCTAACAGAGTCTCCATTCCACCTGCTGATCTGGCCGCCCTGCGCGCAGCCTTCACAGAAAAGGAAACAGAACCAGCTCCTACAATTGAAGTCAGCTTCGCTGGCCCAGCTCTACCTGCTGCTTTACTCGATAGCACCCAAGCCAAATTAGAACAGCGAATCGCGCTAATACAACTTGCCACAAACCTGGCCAAGCACCGTTTAGTTATAGCTGCGCTTTCCAATACCTTGCGCGCATTTCAGGCAGGGAAAGTTCTCTCACGTGAGGAGATCCATCCTAAGTTAGCGGCGCTTATCCCACTTTCTACTGGAGTCAAACTTTCTATCTCCTCTTTAGGTTTCGAATTGCAAATACAAAATGCTGCTTATGTAAAAAATGACAACCTCTTTCTTTCTTGTCTCTACGTTTACGGAGAGAGATTCGGCACGCAAAGCAGAAAGAAATTAGCCGTAAGGCTCCAAGTGATCACAGAAAAAGTATTGGCCACTTATCCCAAGGATGCTGAAATACAAATTTCCGGCCGCCAAGTTTTGCTAAAAAAAACCACAAGCGGTCTCGCAAATCTACATCTGCGGATGAATCAGATGCGCCAGCAAGAAAAAGTTGAGCAAAAAACAGAAGAGAAAAAAACTTGAGCAGGAACCTATCCAACTAAAATTCCCTATGAGATTTCGGAAGATTTTGAGACAAAGTTTCTGAATTTTTCCGAAGGTAGTATTGGAGAAACTACAGCCGAGGAAAAATTTAGAAAATTTGGCCAAAATGGCCGAAATATCGACGGGAATTTTAATTGGATAGGTTCAGGCTCTCTTAAATATTAAGTCTCTTATAATTTACAAATCAAACTAACTTTTAATTTGGAGAAAAATATGGCAGCAGTAACAAACACACCTGTTTTAGGTACCACGGACGCCGCGCTTAACCTTCCCCTCATCGGCTCTTCACTACCCAAAAAAGAACAACAAGTAGAGCTAGGTCTATTTGCAAAAAACATGGCTAGAGAGCGAATGGCTATTGCCGCGCTTTTCAATGCTAATAAAGTTAATGCCTTTAGTGAGCTCGACTCTAGAATGGCCGCTCTTCTTCCCCTCGCATCTGGAGTTGAGCCAACCAATGATGTTTTAGGAGATGAATTGCAAAAGCGAAAAGCTGCATATGCTATTAAGGAACAACTCTATATCATTAGTCTTGACAATTATGAGAGTCGATTTGGAAAACACAGCAGGATAAGATTAGAGGGGCGAATCAAAAAGGTTGTAGATAAGATATTAGCAACTTATCCCAGAGCAGCCGTAGTGCATTTGCCCAAAACTCAAGCTCTGCTCAAACAAGTCACTATTGGTCTAGCAGATCTCCACATACGGATTTATGCGGAATATCAGGCAAAAAAAGTTGCAAATATAGCTGAAGAAAAGAAAGAAGAGAAAAAAGGTTAAGCCCTTTCTTGCAAATTTAAGTCAACCCTTCTAAAAGAAGGGAATGCCGCATAGAGCCAAAGAGACCAAAGAATATCAGCGACAGCATGAGAAGTTCGAAGGCGAGGTCCCTCCTTGGCAAAAGTGGGGGCCTTACGTATCAGAGCGCTCGTGGGGTACAGTCAGAGAAGACTACAGCTGGAATGGCGACGCCTGGTCCTTCTTTCCATTCTGGGATGCACATAAAAGAGTCTATCGCTGGGGTGAAGATGGCATCGCCGGCTGGTGCGACCGCTATCAAACTCTAGTCTTTGCGCCTGCCTTCTGGAATGGCAAAGATCCGATCTTAAAAGAACGCCTCTTCGGCCTGGCCTCGCTCGAGGGCAATCACGGCGAGGATGTCAAAGAGTGCTACTACTACCTCGACGGAACTCCCACGCACTCGTACATGAAGTATCTGTACAAGTATCCGCAGGGAGAATTCCCCTATCAAAAACTGAAAGAAGTCAATGCCCAAAGAGGCACCAATGAGCCAGAATATGAGCTGATCGATACCGGCATTTTCAACGAAAATCGCTATTTCGACATCTTCATCGAATACGCCAAAGCTTCACCCGAAGACATCTGCATCCGCATCGAGGCGTTCAATCGCTCAGATGAGCCCGCCCCTCTGCATATCATTCCGCAGCTCTGGTTTCGCAATAAATGGGCTTGGGAAGAGACGCGCCTGCCCGAGCCTGTGATCTACAAAGATCCACATCACAAAAGCTTAATCGCCGACGATACAGCATTGATCACTCCTTCTACCCTATCTTTTGCCTACCATCTCGGCAAACGCCACCTCTATGCTTCTCCAGATGCAAAACTGCTCTTTACCGATAACGAGAATATTAGACCTGAGCAGCGCTACTATAAAGATGGCTTCCATCAGGCCATCGTGCATGGTCAAAACACGGTGAATCCCGAAGAGAAAGGCACAAAGGCCTGTTTTCATTACTTCTTTGAAGCTATCCCACCTAAAAAATCGGTCGTGATCCACCTGCGTTTGACCAATCATGCGATGCACGCTCCGATGCATGATGTGGATGAGATCATTCACAAGAGAAAGAAAGAGGCTGATGAGTTTTATGCATCCATTCACCCCGAAAATGCCTCAAAAGAAGAAAAAGAGATCCAGCGTCAAGCCTTGGCAGGCATGCTCTGGAACAAGCAGATCTATCTGTTCGACGTGTCACGCTGGCTAGCTGGAGACAATCCTAAGCACCCACCACCAAATACGCGTGAGAATATCCGCAATAAACATTGGAAACATCTCAACTCGATGCGCATCCTCAGCATGCCAGACAAGTGGGAGTATCCCTGGTTTGCCGCTTGGGACCTGGCTTTCCATTCCCTCACACTTGCGCTGGTCGATATGGAGCTGGCCAAAGAGCAGCTCTGGCTTCTGCTCTTCGACCAGTTCCAACATCCCAACGGAGCTATCCCCGCTTATGAATGGGAGTTTTCCGATCTAAACCCGCCGATCCAGAGCTGGGTAGTGCTGCGCCTCTATGAGATGCAGCGCAAAAAAGAGGGCATCGAAGATCGCGCCTTCCTCAAGCGCTGCTTCCATAAGCTGATCATGAATTTTGCCTGGTGGGTCAATCGCGTCGACAGCTCGGGCAACAACGTCTTCGAGGGCGGTTTTTTGGGTTTGGACAACATCACGATTGTCGACCGTTCGGTTGGACACGATAGCGAGGGCACACTGCGCCAATCAGATGGCACGGGCTGGATGGCACTTTTCTGCCTCACGCTGATGCGCATGGCCCTCGAGCTTGCCAAGGAAGACAAGACTTACGAATCGATGGCCACCAAATTCTTCCAGCACTTCGTCTACATTGCGCACGCCATGAAAAAACGCGGCAATCATAGCTATGAGCTCTGGAGTGAGCGCGATGGTTTCTATTACGATGTGCTCTCTTTCCCTGACGGTCATTTTGCCAAGTTCCGCGTGCGCTCGCTCGTGGGCATCATCCCTCTCTATGCAGTTGAAATTATCACTGAGGAAGAGCTCGATAAGTTTCCAGACTTTAAACGCAATTTCCTCTGGTTTTTAAACAACAGGAGGTCGCTCGCTGAAGACTGCGCCACACTCATTGGCGAGGGAAAAACGAAAAGCTATCTGCTCTCTTTAGCTAACCGGAAGCAGTTTGAAAGCATCCTAACCTATATTTGGAACCCTCAAGAGTTCCGCTCAGAGTTTGGCCTGCGCAGCCTTTCGAAGTTTCATGCAGCGCAGCCCTTTTTCTACAAAGACAAACAAGTCTCCTACGAACCTGGCGAGTCGCTGCACAAACTCAAAGGTGGAAATTCAAACTGGCGCGGACCCATCTGGTTCCCTACAACCTATCTCCTCATCCAATCACTGAGTAGATATGCTGAAGCGTATCACAAAGATTTTACCATAAGAGTGGGCGAAGAGCCCCCCGCCAAGATCGACGATATCTCGCGCTACTTTGCCGATCGATTAATCACTCTGTTTAAAAAAGATTCCAATGGCGTTCGTCCATTTTTAGGCGCTGACTTCCCTTTCGCAAAAGATCCCCACTTTCACGACCATATCCAATTTTACGAGTACTATAACGCTGAGACGGGCAAAGGCTTGGGCGCATCGCATCAGACTGGCTGGAGCGGCCTTGTAGCAAATTTAATCCACGAATTCAGACAGTAAAGAAAAAAGACAGTCTCTTAAGATTTTTTCTCTTCTCTACGCGCTTCAGTTTTTTGACCTGCTTTAGCGTGGATGAAGTCTACCAAATTTCCATTTGGTTGTCCCTGGCAAAGCCAAGAAGTGCAAGCCACATGTGATGCTGCCATGCCATGCAACACGCATGCGCCTATATCATCAAATTTCTGTCGATCGAGAGGATAAAGCTCTATGCCTAAGCTTAAAACTTCAACCGCAAGCAGAGCCAATGATCCAGCAGATTCTGCGGGGTCTTTAGCAAGTTTATCCAGTCCCTCTCTCACACCCTTAATGCGTATGGCTATCTTATTAAGATCGTCTCCGGTCAATTTGGAGCTGGCTTGGGAAGCTACGTCTACTCTCGCTAGAGTGTAAAGACTGTCGTCCTCAAAAGTTGAATCCTCTTGTTGAGATACAGGCAGCTCAAAGCAGGATACGCGCTGGATCAGGTTAATCCCTTCTTCTCCCATGCCTAAAGCCGTAAATAAACTCATAGGCAGAGTGTCTTTATCAGGACTTGATGCCAAAAAATCTACAAAACGCAAAATTGCTGATTTGCCAGATCGATGCCAGGTAAGTATTTGATCCGTTAACCAGAGTATCTCTCTCAATTCGTTAAAGACCATTTTAAAAAAATGCCTCGAACCTACCTTGAGGAACATCTCCGCGTTGATCAGCTTTAAAGCTATGCTCTTGATCAGTTCTGCTTTGCCGCAGAAAGTTTTCGTCATGCCCATGCAAAACTGGAGTTCGTTGACGACCCCAGCTAACTTCATCAGCTTTGGCGCTTCTTCATCTTGACTCAGAGCTAAGACTTCTGAAAGAGGCTCTTTAGAAACATCAAAACTAAAAAAGCGTGTTCTCGAAGCTGGCGCATCTGCAACTCCTGCCATAATCGAGCTCCTCGTTTAATTTTAGCTTTAGAGACTGTTAACCTTGGGACTTCTTTTCCTCTTTGACTTCAGCTTTTGATCCACCAGCCAACCAGTCACGCACTGCCTGATCGCGATCAAGCTCCTTAATACGACCGCGCTCACCTGTTGTGGCCTGAACGTACTCTACTAAGGTTCCTTTAAAACCAGCGCAAACCCAAGAGGTACAAGCCACATGCGAAGCTGCCATCCCATCTAATAACACAGGCGCTAAGAGTTTATCATAGACGCGCGGAGCTACAGCGTAGAGCTGCATATTTAAACTTAAGACCTCGACTGTAAGTTCAGTCAGCAAGCCAGCAGCTTCCGAAGGAGCTCTTTTAGCAAGCGCCTCTAGGCCTTCCGCCATCTTTTTAATTCGCTCTGCTATTCTGATAAGATCATCGCGATTTAATTTAACACTGCTAGCAGATTCAATTTTTTCAGCATTATCTAGAGCCGCAAGCGTCGTCCGGCTATGGTCAACTACATCTTGAGCTTTGGGTTTAGGCAGAGGAAGATGGAATGCGCACCTGGTCAGGTCAATGTGCTTTTCTGCGACTAAAGCAGTGTAAAAGCTTTGCGGTGGAATTTTTTCGCTAGCTGCCGTAAACACTTCGAATGCCGGAAATTGACCATTTCGATGCCATGCAAGTACTTGATCTGTAAACCAGAGGATCTGCTTGAGTTCATCAAAGACCATCTTAAAAAAATGTTTTGAACCAGCTTCGTGGAACATTTCCGCTTTGATGAGCTGGGGCGCCAGACATGCGATCACTTCAGCTTTTTCTCGGAAAGTTGTAGTCATTCCCAGCATAGCAGTTCGAGCTTCGCTGACGATTCCAACTATCTGTTCAAGGGTGTCTACACCCTCATCCTGGCGCGTTGCCGGAGCAGCGGGAGCCTGCTCTGCCACAGTCTCTAAACTGAGCTCTCTTAATCTTGAAGTGGGTGAACTTGCTGCTGCTGACATAATTGATACTCCTTGGTTGTAAGTGGCAATAATTATAACACAGGAGACGAAAAACAACAAACTAAGTAAAAAAAATTTTAAGCTTGAGAGGCTATATGAATTTATTTCCTTAAGCTGGCTTGCTATCGGGATCTGCTCTTGCGCCAGCTCCAGCTGCAGGAACTTCTAAACCTAAACTGGCTGCGATAGCCGCCTGAAGCATGGCCTCTTCAGGATCAACAGCAGTTTCGAGTGAATGGGAAACTGACACAGGAGCATTGGTTTTCATGACATATGCCTCTAAGCTCCCAGCAGGCTGGCCAGCGCGTATCCAAGCGGCACAGGCCATATGGGAAACAATCAGGTTATCCAAAAATTCGTCCATGTACTTGCTAGTTGTAGTTGAAGACCCCGTTGGCATGACTTGGATTGTTAAACGCAGGGATTCAAGCATCATTTCAGCTAATGGTTTTTGTGCATCCGTGAGTTTTGCGCCTGCTAGCGTTTTTAAACGCGCTTGGAATGCTGTATTTGTTTTCGTTAATGCATCAATTTCGGTCTGCTGCATCATCGCCTGAGGTTTACTCGCACTGGGTTTTGCGCGCTCTTCCTCTTTCCGTTCAGTAGAGTTCGCTTTTCTTTCGAATTTATCAGCCTGCGTATCAAAACATCTGGTATTGATAGGCGGCATGCTTCCCCCTCGAACGATAATGCTGCCCGAGAAATTCATACTCTCTGTAACTTCCTTCTCAAGCATTGGGTCCTGGCTGAGGAGGGTGGTGCAAAACTCACCCAAAGACAAGCAACTTTGGAATGGCAACCATCGCAGCGCCAGTTCACTATTGACTTGAATAAATTTGACATCAGTAAATATGAGTTTAATAAAATGTTCAGAGCCGACCTTTAAAAACGTTTCGGCATTAATTACATGCGGAAGCATACGCCCGATTACATCTATCTTTTCCACGGCGCATCTGGCTCTAATCATAGCCGTTTGAGTATCTCTTAAGATCAGATCCAATTTATCCAGCACGACGAGGTCCTCCGGAGCAGGAAGAGCTCCGGCTGCGCTGATAAATAAAAATGGAGGTAACTCGCGTCTGCTTGCTATCGTGTCGCCTACTCTTGGTGCTGAAGCTGCTGGGGCTGCCATAATGATGCTCCTGGGTTGTTGAGTGGCAGAAATGATAACACGGGAGAGGAAAAACAACAAAGCTTGTAAAAAAACTATTAACTACACTATTAAAGAACGAAAACTTGTCTTTCTAAGAGTTTTTTGAAACTCTTTAATTAAAGTATATTCTTGAAACTGCTTTTCGCGCGCTTTGAAGGCTGGATGATGGATTTGCCGTTTTTGTCTCCCCTGCTTGATAGGAGGCAGCACATGGTGCAGCATCTCATGGTAAACGACGTAGGAGAGGACGTGGCTTGGAATATGCGCCTGGTCTAAAAGGCGATGGATCTTGATCAGGCCAGTCCGATGATTATAAGTGCCTAAAGTTAGGCGCGTTTTGGGCAGCGATTTTTTGCTGCCGAACCATGTAATGGACAAGTTGAGTTTGCTGTCAAAATAACGTGCATTGACGCTTTGGAAGATCTCCTCCAAATTGTAATGCTCTCCAAGAGTTTTAATAGCCTGTTTTTTAGGCTTTGGGAAGAGTATCTTTAAAATTGTGCTAATCATTTGAAAAAATTGCTAACTTTGCTAAAGAGAAAAGGAGAACTACGAGATTACAATGAAACGGCTCTTTCTTCTACTTTTTTTGTTCAGTCTAAGCAAAGCTTTTTCAATTTCTGTTTCTTCAGAAGACGCTAACAAAATTGCTGAAAAGGTCTGGCAGAATGAGTGCCGTGGCACGCTCGAGGGCTTGACCAACTGGAAAAAGGGTGAAAACTTCGCCTCGCTCGGCATCGGACATTTTATCTGGTATCCTGTGGGAAAAAAGGAGCGCTTTCAAGAGACCTTTCCAAAGCTTGTAATTTTTCTACAAAGCCGTGGCACAGTGCTGCCCGGCTGGCTTAAAAAAGCTCAAGGCTGCCCTTGGAGCACACGCGAAGAGTTCTATTTAAACATTAAAAGTCCGCAGATGACGGCGCTTCGTCAGATGCTCTTCGATACTAAACATCTGCAAGCCCAGTTTCTCGCAGAGCGGCTGGAAAACTCGCTGCCCGAGATCATCGAACATCTGTCTGCGGAAGAAAAAGAGAAGATCACCGCAATTTTCAATCAGCTCACCTGTGATCCACGCGGCTTGTATGCGCTGATCGACTATTTGAACTTCAAGGGCACGGGCATTGTTCCAGATGAGATGTACAAGGGTCAGGGCTGGGGCCTTCTGCAAGTTTTACAGCGTATCCCTTCCTCCTCCAAAAATGCCGTGGCTGATTTCGTCGAAGCGGCCAGAACCTTGCTCATGCAAAGGGTGCAAAACTCTCCTCCCGAACGCAACGAGCAGCAGTGGCTCAAAGGCTGGCTCAATCGCGTAAACTCTTATCTATCTTAAACCTGTGGAGATCGGCTAATAACTCGGGATAGTTCTCCCGTATCCAAGGCTCGGTCTTGGCCACCACGCGATCGATCTCTTGTTGAGGTTGCCTCTCTTCTTCAATCCACTCTTTACGCGCCAGACTGCCAATATCGATCTGCACAGCTTTTTCACCGATGAATCCATAGTTTTTGCTAATCGATTGATCTCGATCGACAAAGCCACGGAGCTCCCTTGTCCAAATCAAGTCCAAAAAGGAGTGCAGGCATCTCGTAGCTGCGAGCTTCTCTCCCTGGTCCATGAGTTTTGCCAGATGTGGATAAATCAACTCGGCGCGTTTCTGGAGAATGAAGGGCACAGCTTCCAAGAAAAGTTGATACTCTTTTCCATTTCGGCTAATCAAGCGCACCTGCTTTTTTAAATCCTTGGACCTATTCAAATGGACAAAGACCAGACCTGTTTCATCCCTAAGCTCTTGATAGGCAGCTTTCAGCATGCCAAATGTCCGGCTCACCTTCTCTTCGCGCTTAGCGCTCTTTTTGCGTCGGGCGTATTTTAACCAAGTTTCAGGAGTTAAATGCTTCATTTTGAAAAACTTTAAAACGTACTGCTGATCTTGGCTCACAAACGCATAGCTTTGCGTTCCACTGGCTAAAAATGTGAAAGACTGAGAGAAAATCTCATCCAGAGCAGCGGAGAGCTTCGGTGAAAGATCGATCTCCCACTCTTCGCGATATTTTAAAGATGTTGCAATCGTGTTGAGGCCCAGATCTGGCTGCCTCTTAAATAGATAAATCAAAGCTAAAACAACCAAAACTAACGATGCAAAGGACAAAAATGACCCAAACGACAGAATGGTGTTTTTTTTGGTGCTGTCCACTTCGTCCACTAAGTCCATATCGTCCATAAATCCTTGTCCACTTGCGCCAAGTATAGATATTCATTGAATTTTTTTGGATGCGAACGATATGCATAGGGAATTATGAAGCGCGCAATCATTGTCATTTCATTCGCTGTTCTGCTCGGCTTACTGATTTGGCTAGCCGTAGAATATTTCCGCACAAAAGAAAATCCCAACGAGCTGGTGCTGTATGGCAATGTGGATGTAAGGCAGGTCGATATCGGCTTTCGTGTGTCTGGACGTGTGGAACAGCTGTTTTTTGAGGAGGGCGATTATGTCACCACAGGACAATTGCTCTCTGTGTTGGACAAGACGCCTTATGACAGCCAAGTGCGCGAAGCAGTAGCCAACTTGGAATCGGCCAAAGCGAGTTTCGACAATGCTGAGATCTTGCTGAAAAGGCGGCAAGAGTTGATCTGCATTGGCGGCGTGTCTCAAGAGGATTTAGACAATGCCACCGCGACGCGCAATGAGCTTTTGGCGAACCTACTTCAATTCAAAGCCGCTTTGACCGTAGCCTTCGATAATTTAGCCTACACGGAGACCTTTGCACCGACCGATGGCGTAATCTTAACGCGCATCCGCGAACCTGGCACAGTGGTCAACCCAGGCGATCCGGTTTATACTCTTTCCGTCTCATCGCCAGTCTGGATCCGCGCTTTCGTAGACGAGCCGCATTTAGGCAATGTCTACTATGGCATGACTGCCGAGGTCTTCACCGACACTGAAGGCGGTCCCAGCTATACAGGCACGGTGGGTTTTATCTCTCCCGTGTCCGAATTTACCCCCAAAACGGTTGAAACCACGCAGCTGCGTACCGATCTGGTGTATCGCCTGCGCGTCTACGTCGATAACCCCGACAGGATCCTCAAACAAGGCATGCCTGTGACGGTCAAGCTACATATCGACCACGATCACGCACAGAAAAAGAGGGGCAAGTGAGTGAAGTCCTGGTCAAAATCGATCACCTCACCAAAGTCTTCAATCACGGGTCGCCGCCTGCCCTAACAGATATCAATGCTGTTATTCCTAAGGGAGAGATCGTCGGCCTGGTCGGCCCTGATGGCGCAGGCAAAACGACCTTGATCCGCCTCATCGCCGGCCTCCTGCTTCCGACTGAAGGCCAGATCACAGTCGACGGACGCGATACCATCCGCGATGCGGAATTTGTACACACTTTAACCGGCTACATGCCGCAGAAATTCGGCCTGTATGAAGATCTAACTGTGATCCAAAACTTAAATCTCTACGCAGATTTACGTGGCGTGAGCGGCGATGAGAAGAAGACGGCTTTTGAAAAACTGCTCAAGTTTACAGGTCTCGCGCCCTTCACCAGCCGTCTGGCTGGCGCGCTGTCCGGCGGGATGAAACAGAAGTTAGGCTTAGCCTGTGCACTGATCAAAAAACCCAAGCTGCTTTTATTAGATGAGCCGAGTGTCGGCGTCGATCCAGCTTCGCGGCGCGAACTCTGGAAAATGGTGCATGCTCAGATCGAAGAAGGCATCTCGGTGCTGTGGAGCACCGCCTATTTGGACGAGGCGGAGCGCTGCAAGACGGTGCTCTTGCTCAATCAAGGCTCTCTCCTCTTTTATGGCGACCCCAAAGAGCTCACGCAAAAGGTGCAAGATCGCGTTTTCAAGCTCACCAACATCGAGGGCAATCGCCGCGAACTCCTGGTACGCGCATTACATCAGCAGAATGTGCTCGATGGAGTGATTCAGGGCCGAGATGTGCGTCTTGTCACAAGAGAGAAGGGCGCTATACCTATTGACATAAAGCAGCTAGGTGACGGGCCGCATCTCGAACTTAAACCCACGCCACCGCGTTTTGAAGACGCGTTTGTGGATATTCTGGGCGGTGGACCCGGTGGAGATTCCGTACTGGGAAAATTAACTCCGCCTGTCACCACAGAATCTAACCACGTTGTGATAGCCGATAATCTGACCAAAAAATTTGGAACTTTTACCGCGGCCGACCAGGTTACCTTTTCTATTCCTAAAGGGGAAATCTTTGGACTTTTGGGACCAAACGGCGCAGGCAAATCCACCACATTTAAAATGCTCTGCGGTCTGCTTCGCCCAACGGCTGGAAAAGCCTTAGTCAATAATTTGGATCTTCAAGTGGCGCCCGGTGAAGCGCGCGCGCATATCGGCTACATGGCGCAGAAATTTTCTCTCTATGGTCTTTTGAGTGCGCAACAAAATCTAGATTTTTTTGCGGGCATCTACAACCTAAGCGGCAGCGCTAAAAGCAGCGCCATAAATGAGATGATCAAAGCCTTTAATCTAGAGCCTTATCTGAACACGACGGCCAGCTTGCTTCCTCTAGGGTTTAAGCAGCGCCTGGCGCTGGCCTGCGCCACCATGCACCATCCCGAAGTGCTCTTCCTCGATGAACCTACGTCTGGCGTAGACCCCATCACACGGCGCGAATTTTGGAACCATATCAATGGCCTGGTAGAAAAAGGTGTGACGGTGATGGTGACCACACACTTCATGGACGAGGCGGAATATTGCGATCGCATCGCGCTGATCTACAGAGGAAAAGTGATCCACGTGGGCGCGCCAGACGAACTAAAAGAGATTGCTAAGTCAGAAGCGCTGCCAAATCCCACGTTAGAAGATACGTTTATCAAATTATTAGAAGAGTATGACGCAAAACATCCGCTCTGAAACTCTCAAAAAAGGCCGACTGCGCAGATTAAAAGCGCTGATGATCAAGGAGTCTTTTCAGATCATCCGCGATCCGAGCTCGATTTTGATCAGCGTCTTTCTTCCTATGCTACTCATGTTCTTGTATGGGTTTGGGGTCTCGCTAGATCTAGACCATCTCAGAATTGGACTAGTCTTGGAAGATACTGCGCCCGATGCACAAAGCTTTACCAAATCGCTCACCGACTCGCCCTATTTTGATGTAAAGATCGTACGTGACCGAAGAGAGCTGATCGATGATCTCATGAGCGGCCATATCCGCGGCTTTGTGGTTGTGCCTTCCTACTTTTCTCAATTTCGTGGGCGCCCCGATACGATCGCGCCGATTCAAGTGATCGCCGATGGCAGCGAGGCCAACACGGCCAACTTCGTGCAATACTATGTGCAAGGCGCCTTCCAAAATTGGCTGGTGCAAGAGGCGATCAGCAATAACTTAACCGGTCTTTCCTTGATCAACGTGCAACCGCGCTTCTGGTATAACGAACAACTCGAAAGCCGCTTTTTTCTACTCTCTGGTTCGCTGGCGATTATCATGACACTCATCGGCACTCTTTTGACTGCGCTGGTGGTCTCGCGCGAATGGGAGCGCGGGACGATGGAAGCTTTGATGTCGACCGAAGTCGGAATTGTCGAGCTAGTCGTTGGAAAAGTGATTCCCTACTTTTTATTGGGAATGATCTCGATGACCATTTGTGTGGCAGTAGCCGTTTGGGGCTACGGTCTTCCGCTGGAAGGCTCCATTCTCTTACTCGGCCTGGTTTCGGCAGTTTTTCTATTTTGCGCCTTGGGACTGGGTCTCATGATCTCGACGCTTTGCCGCAGCCAGATTGTCGCTTCACAGATTGCGATCGTCACCGGCTTTTTACCCGCTTACATACTCTCGGGATTTCTCTTTGAGATCAACAGCATGCCCACCATCATCCAATACATCACCTATGCCGTCCCGGCGAAATATTTCGTGCAATGTCTGCAGACACTATTTCTCGTCGGGAATGTGTGGGAACTGATCTTTTTCAATATGCTACCTATGCTGCTCATCGGGTTGATCTTTTTCAGCATCACTGCACTTAAAACCGCTAAACGGATTGACTAAATGGTAAATAGAATTCTGAGTTTAATCTGGAAGGAACTCCTCATCGTGCTGCGCGATCCGCGCAGCCGCATGTCTATTCTACTTCCTCCATTAATTCAGCTACTGCTCTTTACCTATGCGGCCACATTGGACGTGAAAAATGTGCCAATCGGCATTTTAAATCGCGACAACGGCGAGCAAGCCTTCGAACTTCTCGAACGCTTCCATGGCGCCCCGATCTTTTCCAAAATCATCTACTTGAAGGGCGTCGAAGATATCGCTCCATTCATGGACAATCAGGAAGGTGTGATGGTCATCTCCATCGATGAGCAGTTCTCGCGCAATTTAGACGCCCGCAAACCAACCGACATCCAGCTCATCTTCGACGGAAGAAAATCTAATACTGCTCAGATTTTATCTGGATATACGAATCAGGTGATCGACCAGTATTATCAAGATTTCGCTGCTAAGACGCAGATCAAGCAGCAGAATACTCGGCTCTTTCCGCGCATGTGGTTCAATCCGAATATCCTCTATTACTGGTACAACATCTCCTCACTGGTCAGCACTCTCACCATGATCGCTTGTCTAGTGGTCACCACACAATCTGTGGCACGCGAAAGGGAGCTTGGGACCTTCGATCAGCTACTCGTCTCTCCGCTTGTTCCCATCGAAATCCTGATTGGGAAAATTGTCCCAGGGATTCTTGTGGGCATGTTAGAAGGCACGCTGCTTTTGACCGTGGGCACCTTGATTTTGGGTGTGCCCTTTACAGGTTCGCTCGCCCTTTTCTTTTTGAGTCAGCTCGTATTTGTGGCAGCTATCAGCGGGATCGGTCTTTTCATCTCCTCTCTCTCTATGACCCAGCAGCAGGCTACACTCGGCACATTCGTTTTCATGATGCCGGCGGTGCTGCTTTCGGGGTTCGCCACACCCATTGAGAACATGCCCACCTGGCTGCAACCCGTGACCTATATCCTCCCTTTGCGCTATATGTTGGTTATCTCCAAGGGCCTGTTCCTAAAAGCTCTGCCCGCGAAGATCGTGTTTAGCAATATTTGGCCCATGCTTGTGATCGCATTTTTTACGCTTGTGGGAGCAGGCATATTCTTCCGCAGGAGACTCGAATGAAGAAATGGTTTTGCTTGTCTCTAGTGCTTGCACTTAGCGGCTGCATGGTCGGGCCAGATTATAAGGCGCCTGAGATTACTAAGACAGAATGGACTGGCACGCCGGATAACACTGACTCCATCTTTACAGACACAGCTCCCGAGACCGCCTGGTGGAAAATTTTCGACGATCCAACTCTCGAAAAATGCATCGAGCTGGCGGCTTACAATAACAAAGAACTGCTAGCCGCCGAAGCCAACATCTTACGCTCACGGGCCTTGAAGCAGGTGGCCGCATCTTCGCTCTGGCCACAAGTTAATGCCGACTTTAACGCCACTAAAACCTATTTCAGTAAAAATGGACCGATCTTTGCCGCCAGCACCTTTACTCAAGGGGTAAGCCCCGTCACAGGTCTTCCCTTCCAAGTCCAAGTTCCTCAAATCCAGCCACTGTATAATGCGCTATTCGATGCCACCTGGGAGCTCGATCTCTTCGGCAAGACGCGCCGCAGCGTCGAAGCTGCCGAAGCCAACATTGGCAGCGCGATCGAACTGCGCAACGATATCTTGATCACCATCCTGGCTGAAGTGGCGGTCAACTACATGGAGATACGCAGCAATCAGCGCATGGCTGAACTGGTGGAAATGAATATCGAACTGCTCGAAAAGCAAGCTGAGATCATCCGTGTCAGTTTCGAAAAGGGACTAGACAATCTGCTAAGTTCCGAACAGATCGAAGCAGAACTCGCTACAGCTCGCTCAACCCTGCCAAATCTCATCACACAAGTATACCGCGGGATTTATGCAATTGGGACATTAACAGGCAGCCTCCCAGAAACATTGCTCGATGAGCTACTACCCGTAAAGCCACTGCCATCCCTTCCTCAAGAGATCGCGGTTGGCATACGTTCGGATATCTTACGCCGCAGGCCAGATGTACGCCTCGTCGAGCGTGAGCTCGCCGCGGCCACAGCCAATGTCGGCGTAGCCGTAGCTTCGTTCTATCCAACAATTACGCTAAGCGGAGATGCTGGACTACAATCTTTGAAGATCGGCAACCTCTTCCAAATGCACAGCAAAACCTGGTCATTCGGCGGTGATATCAACCTTCCGGTCTTTCAGGGAGGACGCCTCGTGGGCAATCTGCGAGCCAATCGAGCTCTCACTGAAGTTGCGGCTTATGCTTATCAGCAGACTGTTTTAAGCGCGCTGCAAGACGCCGAAAGTTCCCTCGTCTCTTATTCCGAGGATCTCGTCACTACGCGCGAACTGAATCAAGCCACCGAACGAAATCGCACCATTGTCGAGCTCACTAAACAGCAGTATGAGAAGGGCCTGGTAGCCATCTTGAACCTCTTGACGAGTGAGCAGCAGCTGATCTCAGCCGAACAGAGCGAACTGACCAGCCAGACCACCGCCCTGACTGATCTCATCTCCCTCTACAAAGCCCTAGGCGGCGGCTGGCAGCCCATCGAAGAGCCAAAAGAGGCTCAAGATGTACAAGTAGTGGACAACATGGCTGAGATGGACAGCCTGCCTAAGAACGAATAACTAACTCTCTTCTTTTCTTTCCTGTGAACAGGCTAAAGAATGAGGATTTCTTTCAATTTTCTCTGTACACGATCTTTGTCAGTTTCTGACAGACATCCCAAACGACCAAGGATTAATCGATGATCGAGAGTGAATATTTTAAAACGAATAATTGATGGAACAGGGAGCTTCGTAGGTTTCAGATCTTCTATCAAGATATCGACCGGCCAAAGATCTTGATTCGGCTTCTTGGAAGTGATCATTGCCATCACACTCAATCCAATTTTCGCATTAAAATGCTTCGCTGAACTCAAGATAAGAGCTGGTCGAACTTTTGTCATTTTAATATCTGTAAAAGGAAAAGGCACCTTTACAATTTCAAAGCGATCATAGGTTCTTATAAGCCTGCTCATCTTCCTCTGTTTCCCATTCATTCATTGTTGAGTTAAGAGCTTGAAAATAATCCAAATCCATGGGTGCCGTTTTTCGAACAACGACAGTATCATCAGGAAGCAATTCATATACAATCTGATCACCGCTCTTTAGATGCAAATGCTTTCTAACCTCACGGGGCACAGTTGCTTGATATTTAGATGTCAGCTTCGCAGAATACCTAGCTCTTGTAGTTCTTCTCTTTCTTGTCTTTGTAGACATATGAAATCACTCCATTTTCTAACTTTATGGTAATACGGTATTACCTTTTTATGCTAATACAAATTTGATATATTCTTTTTTTGATTTTTTGGGCAGAGCAAGCAAACATTGGCCGGGACGGACAACCTCCTAAGCAGAATGGTTAATCCCGCTCATTTTTTCCGTCCATATCGTCTATGTTTTCAGCGGGAGGTGTAGGTGGAGTTGGAGGACGCCCGGGCATTGCAGCGTTTGCCAGCTCAACTGTCTGGCGTTGTTTTGCTATTATCTCCTCTTCAGTCATACTCGATTTGCCTTGCAAATGTGGATAAGGGCCTGGGAAAGATCGCAACGCGCCTATGATTTTTGTGAAATAAGCTGTGATCCCGCTGAGAAATTCGATATTCTTACCTAAGAAAAGGGCATATTGAAAGTAGAAACGTTCTAAACTAAGCTGCTCCTCGTCCCATGTTTTAGTACGCTTATCGATCTTTAGCGACTTACCGCCAAATAAATTGGGGTATGTTATGACCCGCACATCGCGCATTTGACTTTGAGCTTGCTGTTTTGCTAAAAAACAGCGCCCACCCGCTCTGAAATTTGTAGAATAGGGCTGACACTGTTCGAAAAGCACTCTAAAACGATTGAGATCGTGAGCTAGACCTGGGCCTGTTTTTTCGCCAAGGATTTTCTTGCTGATGATTTTTTTACTAAAGAGAAAATACGATATCCCATCGCAAAAAAATGTCATCTCGCCTGGCAATGAAGGGGCTTTAATTTGTCTTAAAAAGTCGTCGAAAAATCTACTAAACATTCTTGTAATTTTTTGATATTTCTCGGCTAAGCGCATGCACTCTCCAGCTAGAAGAGCTGTGTGATCCACCACAAAGACTCTAATAGGATTACCCTTGGGCAGACCGTCGAAGATATCCGCATCATCACCTTCCATCTCGAAAAGTTTATGATTGGCTATCTCTGCATAATCAAAGAGGTTTTTAGGCGCTTCTGCACGAAATTCCTCCAAGATCCCCGCGAGTTCAGCATTTGCTTTTACAGGCAGAGCTTCGTCCAAATGACCATTTTCTTTTAGCTTTGATGACTTTGCAGCAGAGGCTAGCGTATCTTCACCAATCTCTCGTTTCCGTTTGCGTGAACCATCGGGCGGTATTTGAGCGAGAGTAACAGAGTGATGAGTTGCACTCGGAGCAGTAACCATAGTTTAAGATCCTATTTTCTTAAGTAGAACCACACATTCGACATGTGCAGTTTGTGGAAACATGTCAAAAGGTTGCACGGCATCTACACGATAGCCTTGCAGGCAGAGAAATTGCAGGTCGCGCGCCAGCGTGGCGGGATCGCAAGAGACGTAGACGATGCGCTTGGGCGCGAGCTTGACCAAGCTTTGCAAAAAGAGTGGCTCGCAGCCCTTGCGTGGAGGATTGAGCACAGCCACATCGACCTCATTTAGCCTGGAGATAAACTCTTCGGCCGGTGCGCAAAAAAACTTCGCATTGCCTACCGCATTGCGCTTGGCATTCTCTTGCGCATCGGAGATCGCCTCGGGGACACACTCTACGCCGGTGGTCTCTTTGGCATATTGTGACAAGATGAGCGAAAGCGTACCGACGCCACAATAAGCATCCAGCACAATCTCCTCCCCTGTCAGCTCAGCAAATTCCACCACCTGTTGGTAGAGTTTTTCCGCTTGAGCAGGGTTGACTTGGAAAAAAGAGGCTGGCGAGACTTTAAACAAAAGACCATGCAGACGCTCTTCAATCCAATCTTGGCCTGCTAATTTGCGGAAATGCGTGCTGAGGATGACGTTGCTATCCGCTGGATTGATGTTTTGCACCACGCCTTTAATCTCGGGCATCCCGGCCATCAGCTTCTCAGCTAGGATAACTAAAGGTTCGTTGCTGACTGTCACTAAAACTACAAGCACCTGCTGCGTGTTCACAGCCGTTTTGATTAAAACATGTTTGAGTTCGCCTTCTACCGGAAAAGCTCTGATCGTACGTTGAACATGCTGAAAGACCTTTTCACCGAGCTCGCAGTGGATGTAACACTTGTCAATTGGAATTAGATCGTGTGTATTACGTGCGTAAAGCCCGAGTTGCAAGCCAGCGCCGACGGGCAGTTGAATTTTATTGCGATAAGCAGTGGGCGAAGGAGACGGCATGCAAGGGAGTACTTGCACGTCAAAGAGCTTGCCGATGCGCTGGAGCGCGTCTACCACGCGCTGTCTCTTAGCTTCCAGCTGCTGCGCGTAATTTAAATGCATCAGCTGACAGCCGCCGCAGGTTCCAAACAGCGGACATACCGGTTGGACTCGATGTGCAGAAATTGTAAGTCTTGCTACTACTTGAGCCCGCCCAAAGTTCTTGCGCTTCTCGACAATGCGCGCACGCACGCGCTCACCGGGCAGAGCGCCATCCACAAACAGCGTAAAACCCTCGAGGTGTGCGACTCCCTCGCCATTGATGCCTAGGCGTTCGATGTAGAGCTCTACTTCTTGACCAATTTGTGGTGGACGGAGAGTGGACGATGTGGACATAGGGAGTCATTTTAGCACCTATTGGCCACTCTGTCTATATCGTCAGAAGTGTTAATTAAAAATTAGAGTTTAAGCGCGCCCACGAGTTCGTCGACCCAGTAGGCGATATACTCCCTGCCGCGGAGCTGGAGCAGCCAGCTTTTGGGGATAGCCTGTATGCCTAAATGAGCTCCCAGCCAAGCGCCGAGCATGCTTCCGCGACCAGCGCTGTCGCCACCCGCCTGCACGTTAGTGAGCAATGGCTTCTCGAAAGAGCCTTCGCAATGCAGAGCCAGGAAAACACAGCCAGGAAAGGTTTCGTTGAGATGACATGTCAGCCCAAATTTTCTTAAAGTCTCAAGTGGGTGAAGACTCTTTATGCTCAAAGCGGCTTGGATGCTTGCGCTAGCAATCGGATCTTTGCTCTCTTTCTCAAAGCTTTCGCGCAAGCTTTTGCCGTGAAGAAGGCTGGCTAAAATGCGCGCGTTGGCTTGCATATAGCCGATTGCTTTCGGGTTATTCTGTCCGATTACAGTAGCTTCTTGGACTTTTTGCTCGAGGTCTGGACTATGGGAGTAAAATGCGACCAGAGGCGCAAGGCGCGAAGCCGTAGCCATCTCATCATCGTCAGCGCCTGATGGAGAAACACCATTCTCCATATTTTTTAACGTCTCACGAGTCGCATGGTCGAGATAACCCGTATAGAACGGCGAGCCGAAAATGCCTTTAAAACGTTTTGAAAAATCTTTCACGCCAAACTTTTTGCGCTCTGCGATCGATTGCAGCATGATGCGGCAGCCTTCACCGTAATGCGTGGGGTCACCGCTGACTTTTCCTGCGTGGTAGTGTCCGGGCTTTGGCGTCTCAAAACCTTTGATCTCTGGAAACTCTTGCTTCATCTTTTCTGCATCGTAGATCCAATGCGCGCCAAGTGCGACCGCATCTCCAATCAACTGTCCCCAGATAGCCCCACGAATGCGCTCTTTCTTATCCATAATTCCTTTCCATATAAGATATAATTAAATTTTTTACTAAGTAAAGACACATAAAGAACCAAAACTAAATGGACACAAGGAAAGGTCTAGCCCTAAATCCTTTATATCCTTTTGTCGTTTGGGTCCTTTTATATCCTTTTAGTCCTTTAATTTATTTTATGCTAAAATGTTACCAATTACAACGAGGTAACTAACTAATGTGTCTTAATGCGTGTTTGCCGTGTGGAATAGCTTGTTGTACAGATTACCTTTATGGTTTCGGGGTACTACTGCCAGAGCCCCTGACCATTTTTCACGGCAAGGTAACACAGATTTTTGACGCCCTTCCCGAAACGGGCGCGGTGACTGAGATCTTTCTGCGCATTCTCGTTCTCCTCGTCGCCCCAATCGTTTATCCCCTTTCATTCGGACTGGCCCTTGTCGGCTGGTCCTGGACATGGCTCATGTCCTGCTTTGTGCCCGGCACGAATCCACGGTTTTCCGGGATCACATTGAGAAGCAGGATCGACGCGATCCGCGGACAGCCCGGCTGGCAAGATGCCGCGGCTAGAATGGCACGTAAATCGCGCTACGATGATCCAGTCGCCGAAGTCGACCGTTTGAGAGGGGCAGGCATTCTTAATGCTGAAGTTGAACCCAGACTAGATGAGGCCATCGGTGGAGGTGACAATAGCATCCAGGTCAAGGCCATGATGGCCCAGGCCATGGAGCTCCGTGAAATATACAAAGATACCCACGATCTTTTAATCCACGCGCAAAAAACTACATGGGTAGCTTTCGTCCATTTTGTGAAAGAACTTTTCAAAATAAACCATCCGGAAGTCGATGTGCATAATTTCAAATTTCTGCGTACGCCTTCTGATACCGAAATGACCGTAGATGAATGGCTCAAGCAGCTATGGATTGTATTCGATGACAGGGATGTAACGCGCAAAGATGTCATATCGGCGGATGCCTTCTTCTACAAGACAAGAGAGTATGAGGCATCGCTCTGGTTCCTCAAGCAAAACACCAGTTGTTTTAAAAGAGATGAAGCCATTAGAAACGCTGCCAAAGAAGCCATTCAATACTTTTATCCCAATATTCCTGAAAAAACTGCGAACTATTTTTCTAGAAAAGTCTTAAAAACGTTTTCCGAGGCTTCTCCCTGCGGCAACTTGTTCGCGATATTTCTCCCCAAAGAGACCAGCTTCAGGTCTCAATACAGGGCCCATCCTTACGGGCATGTGTGCACCTGCCATCCAAAGCAAGAGAGCGCTGAGATCATAGAAAAATTGAACAGTGGACAAGCTGATCAAACCACAAACTGCAGCGGCCTAAGAGCAATCACTCTTGCCGGTATCGTGCCTATTCCGCAGTTTCGCATTTTAAAGCACGCCATCAAGCCAGAAAGAGGTCAGAAAATTTTCTTGCAGACTCCCGTTGCCAAAGCGATCCGGAAAGCGCATAAGGCCACCCTTCGAGAACTGGCGGGCACCATCCACCGCGTTTCTAGAGATTGGCAAACTAGAGTTGCCTAAAGATTCGCTCTCTGGGTATCCTATTTCTAGTTAATTAGATTAAGAAAAAATTATCATGAACGATGAGAGTGCTATTCGAGAGGCCGTAGCTAAACGGCGCACCTTTGCCATCATCAGCCACCCTGATGCGGGAAAGACCACGCTTACGGAAAAGCTGCTGCTCTATTCCGGCATGATCCATACCGCGGGGATGGTCAAAGGGCGCAAAGGGCGCAAAGCCGCCGCTTCCGACTGGATGGCCATGGAGCAGGAAAGAGGGATCTCCATCACCTCTTCTGCCATGCAGTTTACCTACAAAGACACGATCATCAATGTCTTGGATACTCCCGGCCACGAAGACTTTTCCGAAGACACCTACCGCACGCTGACGGCGGCCGATTGCGCCATCATGGTGATCGACGCTTCCAAAGGGGTGGAAAAGCAAACGCGCAAACTCTTCGAAGTTGCCGTCTGAGAAAAATCCCTGTGCTCACCTTCATCAACAAAATGGACATGCCCGGAAGCGATCCGCTTGATCTGATGAATGAAGTGGAAAATGTGCTGCAGATCCATTCCTATGCGATGAATTGGCCGATTGGCATGGGCAAAGAGTTCCAAGGTGTGGTCGACCGCGCCACAAATGAATGCGTATTTTTCACCAAAACATCGCATGGCGGCGCACAAAAAGCCGACATCACGCGCTATCCTCTGAATAGCCCTGAAGCCAAAGAGAAAATCGGCAGATCGCATCTACAAACAGCTCATGGAAGAACTAGATCTTTTAGAGATGGCCGGCAACCCTTTCTCGCAAGAAGATTTTCTGGCAGGAGACGTGACGCCTGTCTTTTTTGCTTCCGCGCTCACCAATTTCGGCGTCGAGCCCTTCTTCGATGCCTTCATCCACCTTGCGCCCTGCCCACATTCGCGCATGGCTAATCGCACTCGACGGCACAGAAATCGAGATCGATCCTGTGACCACACCCTTTAGCGGCTATGTGTTTAAACTGCAGGCCAACATGGACCGCCGCCATCGCGACAGCATGGCCTTCATCCGCATCTGTTCGGGACGGTTTGAGCGCGATCTGGTCGTCAAGACACCATCGCTTAGGACAGAGAGATCCGCCTCTCGCGCCCGCATGGCATGGTGGCGGGCGAGCGAACCACGCTCGATTTCGCCTATCCCGGCGATGTCATCGGCGTGATCAACCCCTCGCTCTTTGCCATCGGCGATACGCTCTCCATTACCGGCGGATTTAACTTCAAACCCCTCCCCCAATTTCAACCCGAAATCTTTGCGCGTCTTCATCCCAAAGATGTGGGCAAAAGAAAATCATTTGACAAAGGCATCTTGCAGCTCACCGACGAAGGCGCTATTCAGCTGCTCAAATCGGCAGATCGAGAATTGGCGATTTCATCTTTGCAGCTGTCGGGCAGCTGCAATTTGAAGTGATGCAATACCGCCTAAAAGATGAATATGGCGTCGAAACCGTTCTAACCCCCCTCCCCTATCCACTGCAGCGCATGGATCATCGGCGATATCAAAACCTTTGTGAAATCGACAGATTCAACATCGTTCAAGACAGACAAGGCCGGCCCATGGTGCTCTTCACCAGCCAATGGGAGAAGCAATACAGCATCAAGCAAAACCCCAACCTGAAATTCGTCGACGTACTAGTTTAATCATCGGAGAGCGATGTCATTAGAAGAAAAAGTCAGAACATACAAGGAACTGAGAGCCAAAATTAAAGAGATGGAAGCGCAGACAAAAACGCTCATCGCTGAAATCCTAGAGCTTATGCCTACCGAAACAAAAAGCATCCGTGTGGCTGAATATCAGGTTAGACGCTGGGTTCGTTTCTCAGTTCGAACCTCTTTAGAAACTGCCCGATTATTCGATGCTACGAAAATGGAAGAAGTCGTCGATAAAGATAGGCTCAAGCAGCTCTTCGAGCAGGGACATCCCATCCCCGATGTCTCACAATCCCAACTCATCAATATCACGAAAATAAAAAAGCCAGTAGCTGATCTCCCGATTAAATAGGCCGTATTATGTCACCTCTATAATGCACGGTTCCTTTTAGCTTACCAAAGGCAGGAGTAGCTTTCTTCTCATTTAAAGGAACAAGCTGAGCCACTGGAACATTGCGTTTAGTGATGATAACTTTTTGACGAGTTTGCTTTACACGATCCATTATCTTAAGACACTCAGCTTTAAACTGTCCTGCATCCATATACTCCGCCATAAAAACTCCTAAATAACCATGACACAATATCATGGCCATCAGTATCCATTCGATACAACAGTTAAACATTAGCGCGTTAAGAATAACTTTTGACTTTATTAGTCTTTTCTAAGACAATCTTGCCACTTCGTTTATGGCTAAAAAATCAACACAGCCTTTGATACGGCCTTCCAAAGCCACCACAGCTTTAGCAAGCTATTCACAGTTCATTAAATCTCTAAAGGAAAAAGTTCGATCTGCTCAATTGAAGGCTTCCATCTCGGTCAACCAAGAATTAATCAAACTCTATTGGGAGCTAGGAAAGGATGTCATAGAACGACAAGAAAAGGAAGGATGGGGATCAAAGGTTATCGAAAGAATATCCATTGATCTACAAAACGAGTTTCCCGGCATAGAAGGCTTTTCTCGAACGAACATCGGTAGGATGCGAGCATTTTATTTGGCCTACCAAATTTACCCACAGTCTGTGGGTAAATTTGGAGAGCTGCCTATTTTCCGAATTCCATGGGGGCACAATATAGCCATTATAGAAAATGTCAAAGATGTGAATGCGCGCCTATGGTACGTAAATATGACGATCGAAGAGGGGTGGTCTCGAGATGAACTGATAGGGTCCATAAAAAGGAACTGGTTCAAAAGATATAGTAAGGCCATTACCAATTTTGAGGCGCGCCTACCGAGTCCCCATTCTCACTTGGCACAGCAAATCTTGAAAGATCCATTACATTTCGATTTTCTAGAGATTAGAGATGAACATGATGAGCGGGAGCTCGAAGACGGCCTTTTGGATCATATAGAAAAATTCATGCGCGAGTTAGGACATGGGTTTACCTTCTATGGTCGCCAAGTTTCTATAGAAGTCGGAGGGAAGGACTTTTTCATCGATTTGTTATTTTATCATGTAAGGTTACGCTGTTATTTTGTCATCGAACTTAAAGCAACTGACTTTAGACCAGAATTTGTTGGCAAGATGAATTTCTATCTTACAGCCGTTGACAAACTTCTTAAGCATGAAACCGATAACCCCTCAATCGGCCTCTTAATCTGTAAGAGAAAGAACGACTTTATCGCTGAGTATGCGCTCCAAGACATACGTAAACCTATGGGAGTAGTAGGTTACGAAACTAAAATTGTCGAAGCTCTGCCTCAAAAACTGCAAGGCAAGCTGCCAACAGTAACTGAAATTGAGCAGGAATTGAATAGGCTGTCAAAAGTGAAAATGAAAAAGCCTAAGAAAAAGTAAGTTGCAATAGAAAAGACCAATTATTTGGAGGCGCGAAGAGGAACCACGATGGCTTGGCCCGGATCGATGATGACACCTTTTTGACCAGTGGTGAGCTCGATCAAATCTTGAGCAGGCGGGGCGTGTGTGACAGCCATGATGTTGCCTGTCGGGTATTTCTTGAGAATGTCGTTATAGAAATCTTGTATCCGCGCCATGAGATGTTCGGCCGATTCGGCATTATACTTTTTGACATAAGAAGGATCCCAAGTCGGAAACACAGGCTTGCCTTCTAGATTGCCAACTTGAATCTCAATCAGGCGCTTGTCGATGATGATCTTATCTCTCGAAATCAGCCCACTTTGCACAAGCACGTCGGCCGTCTGCTTTGTGCGAGGTAAAGGCGAAACGTAGACAGCGACGATATTCTCCTTATCGAATCCTTCTGCGAGCAATCTCAACGCCGTCCTAGCAACTTGTTTTTTGCCCTCTGCAGTTAAGTTGACCAGCATGTAATTGGGATGGTCGGGGTTAGAATTATAAACCCCTTCGGTATTGTTCACCGCTTCGCCGTGCCGAATGATAATTAGCTGCTGATTCGGCGCGGGTTTGGTTGCTGTCTCTTCTTGGGCAATAGCCTTGGTGAACGCAAACAGACATAAAAATAAAACCCAGAAGTGACGCATAGACCCTCTTTATAAGTATCTATAACAGTCTTGTACTTCTGGGTTGATTTCTTGTCACTAAATCCCGATTTCAGCAGACGTTGTCCTGCCATTCGGACGGGAATACTCGATGCGATACTTTAGAACACATGCATCGTCATCAAAATCTAAGACCACGCCTATGATCTTAATCTCATCAGGCTGGATATATCCCAATACGATGTCCGGATCATCGGCAAAAAGCACTGCAAAACGGAGGAAAGAGTCAAGAAGCTCTGGAGAGTTCTTAAGATTATTTAAGACCTCTTCGCGTAGCTGTTTATCGTTGGAGTGCGAACCTGGACTCCAGTGTCTTAGAAAGCGGTTCCAATAAGCTTGAGTAATTGCAGGATAATCTTCGAGCCGCTGAGGATTCGCTGCTAAAATATGATCGATGAAGTCCTTGCGGAGTTTAGATGCAGCAAATAGTGCTGATCCAGGCTCAGTGTTGTTCATCACCAGCTTAAAGTCTAAAGCAAGACTGGCAAAGTCGCTCTTAACTTCGCGCATTGTCGTATGCTCCATGGCATCCAGCCAGGCCAAAGCGCGCCTGAAGACCAATTCTGGATTCTGCATTAGAGTGATGGAATCGAGATCACTTGTAGCCTCAACATAAAAATCATAGAGAGCATCATCGCCAGAAGAAGGATCGGACACAATCTCTTGGGCCCTTTGATAAATATCCTGGATACGATCGGCTGAGAGTCCAGCCATGAGACTCATCGAGACTAAAAGCTGTGCAAGAATCTTCATACTTCACCCTTTTGTGAACGTTTACAAAAGGATGAATTCTATTTCTGTTGATCGTATTTGTCCAGTGCCCACAGAAGAAGAAGTGGCAGTGCAATGATCACGAAGAGCGAGAAAAGCGGATGGATTCCACCTGCGGCAAGCGTAGCAAAGTCGTGGCCAGAAAAGACGAAGAACAGAGCCGACAGGGCGTAGCCTGCGTGATCGACAATCGTTGTAAATGCCATGGCGTAGAAATGGTTGCTCACCTCAGGATGCTGCTCCTTTAAGTTGTGCGCCGCCACAATCATCCCAAGCGATGTGAGTAGAGCAAGTCCACTGCCTGCAGCAGAGACGAGCAATCTGGCGTTCTTTGGGCCAAATACCTCTCCAAGAGAAGTGAGCGATGAGACCCACCAGTGCGTCACGCCCTCGCCGATTCCCGTAATATCTATCCGAGCAGAAGGGTTCATGAAAAGGAGGTTGGCCGCCAGCGCATGCCCGCTCTCATGGACTAGCGTCCCCAGCGTGGTTGAATACAAGCTACCAGATAAAAACAGCCCCAAGAATGAGAGGACCTTTTTGAAAAATTCAAAATTTTGCTTGTTTTCTATAGCTTCAGGCGTAGTGATGTCCCTGAGAACCCTCAGCTGATATTCGAGGTAGGCTGTGCCTGCCCTGGTTAAGATTTTCGCTACCAAGAGGCCAATGGTCCAGACGACCAGGATAAGCTGCACGCCCGGTGTGACCGCAAAAAAGCAGGTTATGGTCACCATGGCGGCCGAGGCGACTGTATCGGCTATCGAGGCGCGTGCGATTTGCCCGATTAGCTGATCTTTAAGCGCGCTTAGCTCCGCCTCCAGGGCTCTGTTCACCTGCGGCTCAGGAAGCGTGTATAAGGTGTGTATTCTGTTCTGAACGGCCATATTATTTCGTATAATTAACGTTAATAAATTATACTAAATAATAGATTATTTATTAATAATTAAAATAATTATTATGAATCAATATTGTAAAATTAAAGAAATTTGTTGTCAAATGGTGCCATTACCATGGGAGTTTAGAACGATCCTGAGCTGCTCCCAACTCACTATATAATCATCGCCATAACGCACTAAAAACTGCCTCATGCTAGTAATTTCCTCGTTATGCACCAGATAACAAAAGCGCAAGCATTCGGAAGCCGCATTCTGGATCAATCCGATCAGATCTTCTCTAACCCTTGCTTCTCGAGCATTTTGAGGGTTTACGGGCATATTGCCACTTTGGACAGCTTTTTGATAGGCAACTTCATAAATGACACCCTTTGCCAGCTGCCAATCGGACATGCCAAAAAGCGCCATAACTGCATTAGTAATCCGAAAAATGATCCAACCCAGAACTCTGAAAAATTCAAAATCTGGCGTCGAATAGTTCCTGACGCAGCCTTGAATAACTCTAGTCTGTTCTAGCGACAAGTTCAGACTCGCGGCCACAGCCGTGATTGGAGGAGCTAAAGCTGGAAAAGCCATAGAATTACTCTGCTTTTAGCGTCTCCTTCAGTGTCTCAAGGTATTCTACGATCTTGGGCATGCCACGGCGTGTTTCGCTGATTGCTCCCTCTTTGAAAATCAGCAAGGTAGGCACGGCTCTGATGTTAAATTTGGCTGCCACATCTTCCACCTCTCCGATGTTGACCTTCAGAAATTTCCCCGCAGAAGAGAGCTTGAGCGAATACTCATCATAGCGTGGACTTAAGGCCCTGCATGGAGGACAGGTTGAACTATAACACTCGACAAAAACCGGCTCTTCCGAAAAGGAGACCTCTTGCATCAGATCGTCTAAACTGGAGATCTTCTTGACATTGGTATTTTCAGCTGCTCTCTCTTCTTCCTCTTCCTGCTCGTCTTCCTCTTCCTGCTCGACAAGCTTGAATATTCTCATCGTCTGTACCACATCGATGGCTGTCTCATCCGTGGTCGATTCTTTATAGCAGTACATCTCATACTCGCTGCTGGAACCGATCTCAGGATTTTCAAAGGTGAGCGCGATCAGCTCTCCGCTCTCATCCTGACAAGACCCTCGCAATTCGATCGTCTGGCCCAGAGAATCTTTGATCAATGCTCTTTTGATCACAAAGAACTTATACTCATTCGTATTGCAGAATTTAACCGCATCGACTTCAAGAGCGAAGAAAGATATGAAGAAGCGCTGCACTTGATTGAACGGCTTCTCTGACTGCTCTGGCGTTTCCTGCGCCGGCAAAGTCGCTACACTCAACACGCATGCCAGCATGATCAATAGAAATTTTTTCATATTTTCTCTCTGGGTTAAAAAATCATGCAGCGACTCTAACACAACAGGCTATTCTCTACAAAAGCATCTAAATAAATTCTTTAACGATTAGCAGAGGAATGGCGCTTATGATATAATGCTACCATCGCATTTGTATTGGAGACATTATGTTCAAATTTCTTTGCGTATGCCTGCTTGCTACGGTTTCAGCATTTGCCGAAATTCGGACCATCCACTCTTTGGATGAAATTTCCATAGAAGAGTTCTCAGAGAAAACCCTAGTCATGCTCGGCCTCGACGATGTGCTCATCTATCCGCAAGATGCTTTGCTGCAACATTGGCGTAGCGATTGGAAACCCGAAGGGATGAGAGCCTGGACGGCCGAAGAAGATACCATCGCGTGGAAGAGCGTGAAATTCCAACTCATGGATCCAATTGGGCCCAAATTCCTCGACTCGCTTTACAAAAGAGGCATCCCGACGATCGGGTTCTCTTCGTTTGCCATGGACCAGTCGGGCATTGTTGAATCGATCCCCGAATGGCGCGCTCAGCATCTGAAAGAATTAGGCTTAAACTTTAGGGAAGAAAAAAAGATTGTTTTCCCTGTTCAAAAGGGGTTCATTCCACCATCTCTTGAAAAAGGCATTCTCTACTGCGGCAACGTCTACAAAAAAGACAAAGACAACAAAGGAAAAATCCTTTCCATCTACCTAAATTGGCTAGACTGGATGCCAGAGCGAATTGTTCTCATTGACTTCGGTCAAAAACACCTCGACAGCGTGCAAAAAGAGCTCGAAAGACGCGACATCCCCTTCATCGGTTTCCGCTATATTCCTAAGCCCCTTGATCCACTCGATGAAAAAGTGGCCGAACTACAGCACGAAACCATCATCAAAGAAAAACAGTGGCTCTCCGACCAAGCAGCCAGAAAACGCCTCTCCGACTCTTCTGCGGCCCAGAATTAGACTTTGTGCATGAAGACTACGCGATTGCCGTAGAAAGCGGGCACGTCGAAGATGTTATGCCAATGAAAATAGGGCATATTTATGCCCAGTTTAGATTCGACCTTTCCCGAGGAGAGAAAGCGGCCTAAGTGTGTGGGATTACCTTCAGAATCGACATACATGACAAGATCATTTGGCGTGGGAGTTTCAACAGGGACATATCCCCAGGCCTTCAAGGTTTGCAGCAAATCCTTTTTAGTAAACTCCTTCCCGTGAAAGATATACTCTGTGGCGCGCAGCTCACGCGTTTTTAGAAGAGCGAAAGCCATGCATTGTATCTTAAGGGGATCTGCAATCTTTTCGCCTTCCTTAATGCCAAAGGCAGCACGATCCGCGGCCGTAAAAGCAAATGGCTCTTTACTGCTTATCATTTTGAACTGTCGGTAAAAAAAGCGGTGCATCTCAGGATCTAAGTACCATGTTCTATCGAAAATCTTAGCAATCGACACCTGCCAAACTTTTCTGCCAGAGAAATCTTGACACTGCTGCGTAAACCACGCTATCGCGATCTCTTGCGCTTTCCTTACGCATTCGACCTGCTCACGGGCATCTAGCCCCAATTGCAAAGGTACGTCCTTTATTACGATCAATTGTTCTGGCTTTTTTCCCTCGCTCTTCTTCTCTGTAGCCTCTGGAGGAAGACGCTTCGCTAAATCCATGAGCACTGCGGTATATGTCTCCAAACTCTTGGTTATACTCTCAAGAGTAACCGCTAAATGCGTCGCATCACCCACGCCTCTTTGGGATGTTTTATTCTTCAAAAATTCTGAGAGCCTGTCAGCCATGCCTCCAAAGCAGTCTTGAGTCATTGACATCGTCTGCTTTACGGGAGAATAGGCGCACACCGGCACCTCTAAAAGCTGAAGCTTCGTCGCCGCTAAATCCTTCTGAACCTCTGACCATCCACTGACCGCTGCCATTTTATCCTCATTTTCAATTGTTAAAATAAAAATTATAAATAAACATACATATTAATGTCAATCAGAACTTAAGACATTAATCTTTAAAACTGTTTAATTAGATAAGCCCAAAAGCTAACTAGATTTAAAGAACATAAGAAGAGAGAAAAATGACAGGATGGCAGGATGAGCAGGATACATGAAGACAAAGAAATGCTATTTCCATCCTGCTTATCCTGTCATCCTGTTATTTCTTGTTTCGAAAACTAGCGGCGATTTCTATAAAAGAGACCCAGACAGGAAAGGCAAAATCCTCTCCATCTACCTAAGAGGAGGGAGAGGAAAAAGATCGCGAAAAGCCCTCAAAGATCGAAGATCTGGTTTTAAGACAGCTTCTTAGGCTTTGTGCATGAAGACTACGCGATTGCCGTAGACAGCGGGCACGTCGAAGATGTTATGCCAATGAAAATAGGGCATAAATATGCCCAGTTTAGATTCGACCTTTCCCGAGGAGAGAAAGCGGCCTAAGTGTGTGGAATTACCATCAGAATCGACATACATGACAAGGTCATTCGGCGTGGGAGTTTCAACAGGGACATATCCCCAGGTTTTTAAGGTTTGCAGCAAATCCTTTTTAGTAAACTCCTTCCCGTGAAAGATATACTCTTTGGCGCGCAGCTCACGCGTTTTTAGAAGAGCGAAAGCCATGCATTGTATCTTAAGGGGATCTGCAATCTTTTCGCCTTCCTTAATGCCAAAGGCAGCACGATCTGCAGCTGTAAAAGCGAATGGCTCTTTACTGCTTATCATTTTGAATTGTCGGAAAAAGAAACGGTGCATCTCAGGATCTAGGCACCATGTTCTATCATTAATTTTAGCAATCGACACCTGCCAAACTTTTCTGCCGGAGACATCTTGACACTGCTGCGTAAACCACGCTATCGCGATCTCTTGCGCTTTCCTTACGCATTCGAGCTGCTCACGAGCATCTAGGCCCAATTCCAAAGGCACGTCCTTTATTACTATCGATCCTTTCGGCTCTTTTCCTTTACTCTTCTTCTCTGTAGCCTCTTGGGGAAGACACTTCGCTAAACCCATGGGCACTGCAGTATATGTCTCCAAACACTCAGTTATACTTTCAAGAGGAACCGTTAAATGCGTCGCAATACATACGCCTCTTTGGGGTATTTTCTCCTTCAAAAACAGCGTGAGCCTATCCGCCATGCCTCCAAAGCAGTCTTGAGTCATTGACATCGTCTGCTTTATGGGAGAATAGGCGCACACCGGCACCTCAAAAAGCCGAAGCTTCGTCGCCACTAAATCCTTCTGAGCCTCTGACCATCCACTTACTGCCGCCATATTTTCCTCATTATAAATGTTTTAAAATAAAAATTATAAATAACATATACATTAATGTCAATCAGAACTTAAGGCATTAATCTTTAAAATCATTTAATTAGACGAGTCCTGAAGCTAGCTGGATTTAATGCTATTTCCATCCTGCTTATCCTGTCATCCTGATTAGGCTTTGTGCATAAAGACTACGCGATTGCCGTAGAAAGCGGGCACGTCGAAGATGTTATGCCAATGAAAATAGGGCATAAATATGCCCAGTTTAGATTCGACCTTTCCCGTGGAGAGAAAGCGACCTAAGTGTGTGGAATTACCATCAGAATCGACATACACGACAAGGTCATTCGGCTTGGGAGTTTCAACTGGGACATATCCCCAGGTTTTCAAAGTTTGCGGCAAGTCTTTTTCAGTAAAATGTTTCCCTTGAAAGATATACTCTTTGGCGCGCAGCTCACGCGTTTTTAGAAGAGCGAAAGCCATGCATTGCATAATGGCGGGATTTGCAACCTTTTCGCCTTCCTTAATGCCAAACGCAGCAAGATCCGCGTCTGTATAAGCGAATGGCTCTTTACTGCTAATCAATTTGAATTGTCGGTAAAAGAAGCGGTGCATCTCAGGATCTAGGTACCATGTATCATCATTAATCTTAGCAATCGACACTTGCCAAACTTTTCTTCCAGAGAAATCTTGACACTGCTGCGTAAACCACGCTATCGCGATCTCTTGTGCTTTCCTTACGCATTCGACCTGCTCACGAGCATCTTTTACTATCGATCGTTCTGGCTTTTTCCCCTCGCTCTTCTTCTCTGCAGTTTCTGGCGGAAGATGCTTTGCTAAATCCATGAGCACGGCAGTATTTGTCTTCAAGTTCTCGGTGATACTCTCAAGAGTAACCGCTAAATGCGTTCCGTCTCTTTGAGATGTTTCTTTCTTCAAAAATTCCGTGAGCCCCCCAGCCATACATCCAAAGCAGTTGTGAGTCATTGACATCGTCTGCTTTACCGGAGAATAGGCGCATACTGATACCTCTAAAAGCTGAAGCCTCGTCGCTACTAAATTCTTCTGAGCCTCTGACCATCCGCTTACTGCTGACATATTTTCCTCATTATAAATATTTAAAATAAAAAATATAAATAACACACAAATTAATGTCAACCTGAACTTAAGACGCTAATCTTTAAAACCATTTAATTAGACAAGCCCAGAAGCTAACTGGATTTACAAATAAACTCGCATGCTCTAAATCGAAAGCAACAAAAGACATAAGATGTTTAAGCGTACATTCATTTTCCTGACTACTCTCTGTACGTTCACGCAAGCTATGGCCTGCACGGGAATTCTGGTGACAGCCAAAGACGGATCTACTGTCAATGGAAGAACGGTTGAGTTTGGCATTCCCCTTGAGTTTACACTGGCTGTCGTTCCGCGTGGACTCGCCTTTGTAGGTAAAACTCCAAATGGCGCTGGGTTAACCTACACATCAAAATATGCGGTAGTCGGCGGCTACTGTTTTGACGAAGAAGTCCTGATGGACGGCATGAACGAAAAAGGGCTCGTTGCCGCCGCATTTTATTTTCCAGGTTATGCCAATTACACGCCCGCTAGCCAAGCTAATCAAAATAAAGCACTCTCCCCTATCGAATTTCCCCATTGGATTCTCACTCAATTTGCTTCCGTTGATGAAGTAAAGGCAGCACTATCTTCCGTGGTCATCGTCCCTACAGTTTATGGCGATTGGGGATCTACCCCGCCTCCCTTGCACTATATTGTTTACGACAAGCAAGGCAGAAGCATTGTCATCGAACCTCTAAAAGGCGCTTTAACTGTCCATGAGAACAAACTCGGAACGATTACCAACTCTCCTACTTTTGATTGGCACCTCACTCATCTTCGTAACTTCATCAATTTGAGCCCGACAAATAAATCTCCCATTACCCTGAGAGGGCTTAAACTAACTCAGCTAGGACAAGGTTCTGGTTTAGTCGGATTGCCCGGCGACTTTACTCCACCCTCCAGATTTATCCGCGCCGCTCTCTTCTCTTGCTCCACAATCCCCGTCGCCGACTCTGAAGCATCCGTTTATCTCACCTTTCACATCCTCAACCAGTTTGACATCCCCTACGGATCCGTTAGACAAAATAACAGTGAAACAACCGCGTGCGATTACACGATGTTGACTTCCGTCAAAGATCCCCAAACACTCAAGTACTACTATAAATCTTACGAAGATCAGACGATCAACTATGTCGATCTAAATCAATTCGACCTCGATGCCAAGGCGATGAAAATCCTCAAGCTCAATCACACACCCGTGAGCAACGACATCTCCTCGAAACTGCACTAGAAAAAGCGTCTCATCGATCATGAGACTGACTCAAACGTGTCTTCTTGAGCTTTTACATGGATAGATGCCTTCGTCGACAATTTGACTAGACCTCAATATCTGAATATCATAGAAATCAACAATTACTTAGTGTGCTTGAACGGATCGCTTGCCGCAATTCCGCCCGGGTCTAGGCAAGCTATCTTTCAGGCCAAAATCCTTACCGTAGGAGAATCTCTTCCCTTTAGGAAAGAGTTCTTCAAAGTTAGACGAAATCAATGAAAAAACAGTGCTACGTTCTTTGCTTGCTCACCGCGATAGCAGTACTCCGCGCAGAAGAAGCGGATTATGGGATTAGCGGAAACCCCGGCGCCGTCAATATTTTGACAGGCACGGGAGCATTGGCAGCTTGCTGCATATCCCCGAAAGCTCGGGCGTCCGGCTCGGCGGACTTTGGATGGGCGATTATAACGCTCTGATGAACGGCGGTATTGGAGCGCATCACAATCGCCGTTGGACGGGCAACAGCGCATTGATCCTCGATCTATACATCGACTTGCAAAAAGCTGTTGGATGGCGCGGAGCTTCTTTTGGCACAGAGTTTCTTCAATTTAATGGACAATCTACAAATGCCGATGCAGGCGTTGTTCAGGGATATAACAGCTTGCCTGGAGCTCCTCCTCTCGATCGATCAGAACTCTATCAACTTTGGATTCGTCAAGAATTTTTCGATCAAAAGTTCAGCGTGCGCATTGGAAAGACTGTTCCGACCTATCACTTTAACAACGTATCCAAACCCGTCCCTACAGAAAATCCGGCGCGTTTCTATCCCTTCTGTGAGCGGATTGATCTATACGCCTATCTTTGTCAATACGACCTTTGATGGGGCTATCGGCGGCTTATTACAATTCCGTCTATGGCGTTGTCGCGACCATCGCACCTGTTAAACAAGCCTATGTCAATATGGGCGTTTTATGATGGCAACCTGGCAAGAGGCGTGCAAACAGGGCTCACAGGTCCCCATTTTAATGGCTACTACTTTTCTATCGTGGAAGCCGGATATGGCTGGACCGCTCCAAACCCGGCATCGCAGCGATCGGAGGTTGGTATCAAAGCGGGCGATTAAAGGCTGGCACGCAAAAACAAAATGGAACCGGTGGAGTCTATGCGTTTGGCTCGCAAGCTCTTTGGATCAAAGAATCCGAAAACAGCGAACAAAGGAAATGTTTCCGGTTTTTTTCAATTCGGCTGGAACAATTCTAGAACGCTTCCATGAATCTTTTCGCAGGTGCGGCTTAACTGCCTTTGCGTTCGTTCCAAAACGTCCTAACGACTCTTTTGGCATGGGCATTGCCTGGTCGCGGCTTAACCACCATACTTTTTTCCAGATATTCTGAATTGATGTTCCAAGGCTATTATCAAGCCCAAGTCTACAAGTCGATCTACTTTCAACCAGTATTTAGCTATATTCCAAATCCCGGAGCGCATCCTACAACATCCAATGTATTCGCCTTTACAGGAAGGCTCATCGTTCTTTTCTAAAGTTTTCTTGCATTTCACTCCCTATAAATATTACACATGAATTTTGATTAAATAGGAGTAGAAATGCTGAAAAAAGGCCAATTTCTCTCATTGCTCATGGCTATATTGCATGCCTTTCTCCCCTCATGGGAAAAACATACAGAGTTCCGGCAACATCGGAAACAGTCACACTTGGGCTTTTTACTCTCAATCAAAACGCCGGTGGTAAAAATCCAATCCGGCGACACCGTCTCCATGGAAACGTGGAATAGCTGTCTTCATGAGATGGTCTTCAATAAAACAACCCCTGCAGATGTGGCAAAATTTTATATAGCGACATGACATTCAAAAAAGACGCGGCATGCACTCACTGACAGGACCTGTTTACGTCGAAGGAGCCGAACCGGGAGATGTGTTGGAAATCCGCGTTCTCGACATCAAACTGAATGACTGGGGATATAATTTCTTAAGCCCTACTCAAGGAATTTTATCGGAATTCACCAAGCCGAGGATCAAATATTTTAAATATCGACAAAAAGAACAACACGACTGAATTTGCAAAAGGCGTCTGTCTACAACTCAAGCCTTTTCCAGGTGTTATTAGCTGTAGCCCCTCCCCTTGACTGGCCCGAAGGATGGCCCGTCAATATTGCCGACTCAACGATGGACAGCCTGTGACTGGAGAATTTAATTCCGTTCCTCCAGGACCTTTTGGCGGCAATTTGGATCAGCCTGAGCTGCAAGCAGGTTCCATCCTTTTCCTTCCTGTCTTCCAAAAAGGAGGCCTCGTCTGGACGGGAGACTCTCACGCGATGCAGAGCAACGGCGAGATCGATATCACAGCTCTGGAAACCTCCTATGAAGCGATCACTTTCCAATTTATCGTCAGAAAAGATCTCAAAGCAGAAGGCGTGTCTCGACAAAACAAAAAGAAAAGGCGGCAACGCCTTTACTTGGCCCATCATCGAAAATGCCACTCACTGGATGATTGTCGGCTTAAATGTGGATCTTTTTGAGGCGATGAAGCTCGCATCCAGAAATGCCATTGACTTCTTAGTTCGCACGCAAGGACTTTCTCCTGAAGAGAGCTATCAATTTTTAAGCATGGTCGGCGATTTTGAAATTGCAGAAGCCGTCAATGTGATCAAAAACGTCACAGTGCACATTCCCAAAGAGCCCTTCAAAGGAACAGGAAAACCCTACTCTCTGCACTGAAGGGACCTTTCCCCTAAAAGCTCCAGCAATCAACCCGAATGCTCATGCACTCCTCAAGAAGGGATAACCCTTGAATAACAGGATTGTTAAATGAAAATTAAAAAAATCTCTGCTTTTGATCTCTCGTTCTTACTCACAGCTGGCGGATTTGCTGACAATCTCGTCCTTGAAAATCTCACCTCCTACCCTCAGAAAAATCAGAAATGAAAATTGCGGTTCAATGGGCCAATTCCGCCAAAGAAGTTGAAGAAGGCAATCAAGCTCTTGTTGCCGGGTCGAAATTGAATCCAGACACAATGCAACCTTTAACCAAGTCTGGAAAAATCAATCTAACCATTCCCAAAAAGGCCGAGTATTTTAGAGTCCTTGCCTGGTCAAAAGAGAGCGAAGAGCCCGATTTTCACACCAACTGGGTCGAGATCGTCCCAAATAAAACCTACACATTAAAAGCCGATTTTCTAATTCCTTCCGTCCTCATGTCGGGCATGGGTTGCTGAGAAGATCAAAAACTCGATAAGGCTCTGAATATCTCTTTCAAAATTGCGTGATAGACTGACACGTCTTTCATGCCCACCTATCCCACATTGTAGGATATTTCAGTCAAATAAAGAGCACTTAAGAGCTCGTCTTAAGTGCTCTTGGATGGCAGGCGTTAAGGCAATTCGCGTTCGGCAAAAACGCGCATGCCTTCGGCGAGAAATTGGGCGAGCTTTGGATGCTCAGCGTCGTACGGTTTGAAAGCGTCTTTCCATTCAAAACCGGTGTAGCCTTGGCCCAATCCGATGTAAGCTTCTCTGGTACAACTTGTGCCAGTCCAGGGAAGCCACTTGTAGTGCCGCTCGATTACTTTTTGCACTTGAGCAGAATCTGCTCGAGAGTTGTTTTCCATAAGTTTAGCCATATCTTTGCAGATCGTATCCCACTCTTTGGAAAATTTATCCCAGTCAGCTTTTGACCAGTTCTTCATCTTCTTTTTAGATGCCTCGATTGGATCTTTAACTGTATTGCCTAGGTAATTGATCAAATACTGCTCGTATTCGGCCTGCTTTTGATGGCTGAACCCTTGATAGATTTGATGGTCTTTCATCTTTTTGGTCCCTTTTAAGTGTTCGATTGTGCAATCGATGGTCTCAATCAGCCGCTTGGTCCTCTCCACGTTTTTCAGCAAAACCTGGCGATGCGAACTTAAAGCTCTCATCTTGTCAAAATCATTACGCTTCAGAACTGCTTCGATCTGCTTAAGTTCAAACCCAAGCTCTCTAAAGAACAGGATTTGCTGCAGCATGAGCAGCTGCTCTTCCTCGTAGTATCGATATCCATTGTCACCGTGGTAGGCGGGCTTCAAAAGTCCCACCTCATCATACCAATGCAGCGTTCGGACACTAACACCTGAGATTTTTGCCAATTTCGCAACTGTATAAGTCATCGATCTTCCTCCCCTAAAATCCCTTTGATTTTAAAAGATGACCCAATAATAGAGAATGACGTTACGTGAGGGTCAACCGGATATTTTTTAAGAATAAAATTCCACAAAGCATACCACCCCTATATAAAAATATAGTCAGTGATATCTATTTTTCGTGTTGTGATTTACGGAAAAATGCAGCTATTTCTTTTTTTGTTACAGCACCTTGAGCTACTCCGAGGATGAGCTCTTGGTAATCTGCATCGAAAATCGTAAAGCCCTTTTTGCAATTTGAGGCGAAAAAGACCATTGCTGTCATTGAAGCCGTGCGTTTGTTGCCATCTACGAACGGATGATTTTGGATGAGGTGAAAAAGATACGCCGCGGTCTTATCATAAATTGTGCGATGCAAATCACGTCCATCAAAGCGCGCCTTTGGTGTTTCTAAAGCAGACCTCAAAAGCCCTTCATTAAGAATTCCCTTTCGACCGCCATATTCCTCAATCAGCTTATCGTGGACTTCAATAACGTATTGATAGGTAATGTAATCGATCACAGATCCGCCAGATTCCGCATGAGGGTTTTGTGTCGTTTGTTCAACTCTTTGAAATTTTCACGAAATTCATCGAGTTTGGTATCGCCTACAGACTGGATTACTAATCCGCCGCTGGGGTTCACCGAAATTTGAAAAACGGCATCTTCTGCAATTCCTGCAGCTTCTAAAATCGCCTTATCTACCACTATTGCACGACTATTGCCATGTCTGATCAATCTCTTGAGCATGATCTTTCCTCCGTATCCACAATGTTACTACGAAAACCCATTCCCTACCAGATATTGTATAATACATTAATTTTCAAAGTCTTGCGCTGCTGACAGTCCCCGCTTACGAAGGTGAGCGATGAGATAAAAGAAAAGAAACTCCGGATGTAGGATTCGAACCTACGACCAACGGATTAACAGTCCGCTGCTCTACCACTGAGCTAATCCGGAATAGATAGGGAGATTCTAGGAAAGAGGATCAATTAAAGGCAATCTTTTCAACGAATCGGCCTGTTAAGTAAAAATAAATTTACTCGTGGGTGTCGTCGCGGAGTTTTGTGAAGTAGGTGAGGCGTTTTTTCATTTCGCGCTCGAAGCCGCGCTCTTGGGGGGTGTAGAAGGATTGGCGGGACATGCTGTCGGGGAAGTAGTTTTGGCCTGAGAAGCCATGTGGGGTGTCGTGATCGTAGATGTACCCTTTGCCGTAGCCGAGGCTTTTCATCACTTTGGTCGGGGCGTTTAGGATGATGTGTGGAGGTGGCAGATGCGATGTTTCGGTGGCCGCTTCTTTAGATTGATTGTAGGCGGTGTAGATCGCGTTGCTCTTGGGCGCAAGCGCGAGGTAGACGATGAGCTGGGCGAGAGCGAGCTCCCCTTCCGGTGAGCCGAGCATCTCGTAGGCGTCGCGTGCGGAGATGGCCTGGGTAAGCGCTTGCGGGTCGGCCAGGCCGATATCCTCAGAGGTGGCTCTGATTAGGCGTCGCGCGATAAAAAGTGGGTCTTCACCGCCGATGAGCATGCGATTGAACCAGTAAAGCGCCGCATCTGGATCGGAGCCGCGGATAGACTTGTGCAAAGCGGAGATGAGGTTGTAATGTTCATCATCGCCGCGATCAAAGAGCGGCGCGCGCTTTTGCAGGAAATTTTGCAAAGCTTCGAGATTGAACGTCTCATCGACTCCTTCTAGATTTTCGACGAGGTTTAAAAGATAGCGCCCATCGCCTTGCGCCAGCTGTGTGAGATAGCGCCGCGCGTCATCATCGAGCTTTAGCTTTCCCTTTTGCGCTTCATATCTCTGTAAAATGTTCTCGAGCGAGTGTTCATCCAGAAAGTTGAGCTGGAGCACGCGCACGCGTGAAAGCAGGGCTTTGTTGAGATAGAACGAGGGATTCTCAACTGTGGCGCCGACGAGCACCAACTTTCCGCTCTCTAAAAACGGGAGGAAGGCGTCTTGCTGTGCTTTGTTGAATCGGTGGATCTCATCGACGAAGAGCAGAATAGGTTTATCGAACAGCGGCATCTCCTTCTTGGAGTTAAGCAGCTGTTTGAGTTCAGCAATTCCGCTAAAAATTGCGCTTAAGGTTTCAAAGCGCATCGAAAAGGCCTTGGCATAGAGATGCGCGATCGAGGTCTTTCCTGTGCCTGGCGGCCCCCACAAAATAATCGACAACGGCTTCTTCTTTTCTAAAATCTTGGTGATGAAGCCTTGCGGGCCCAAAAGATGCTGCTGTCCGACAATCTCGTCGAACTTTTTAGGTCGCAGCTGTTCTGAAAGAGGTCCATTCATAGAGACAAATTATTGTACTTGTCTCCTTTTCTTCATACTTTAAAACGTTAAAAATGTTAGCTTGATAACCATGGATGAGATCTACGGATACATAGAGAGTATTGTTTTTACCGAAAGCGAACGCGGATTCACGGTCGCGCGCTTAAAAGAGCCCAAGAAACAGGAACTGACTTGCATCGTCGGCTATCTGCCTACTCTCCAGCCGGGCGAGACATTGCGCTGCAAAGGCACCTGGAAGCGTCATGCGCAATATGGCAACCAATTTGAGGTCCAGAGCTTTGACCTGCAGGCTCCCTCCGATCTGATCGGCATTCAGAAATATCTTGAGTCGGGCATGATCAAGGGCATCGGCCCAGTCTATGCTGAGCGCATCGTGAAAAAATTTGGCATAGACACTCTGCGCATCATCGAAGATGAGCCTCAGAAGCTGCTCGAGGTTGAGGGTCTTGGCTCCAAACGCATTGAGAGCATCAATACTTGTTGGCATGAGCAGAAGGCCATCCGTCAAGTGATGATCTTTCTACGTGGTCACAATGTGAGTCCGGCCTACGCACAGAAGATTTTTAAGACCTATGGCGATCAGAGCGTAGCTAAGGTCACCGAGAACCCGTACAGTTTAGCCAAAGATATCCACGGCATCGGCTTTAAGAGCGCGGACACGATTGCCCAAGGCTTAGGCATCCCTCCACACGCGCCACAACGCATCGATGCTGGCATCGAACATGTGCTGTGGGAGCTGACCAACGAGGGTCACGTCTGCATGCCTGAAACAGAGCTCATTCCTGCGGCTGAAGCAATTTTACAAGTGGACCCAACCTTAATTGCGCAGAGACTAGAAGTGCTGGTCACAAATAGCCACATCGTCAAAGAAAATGGCCATTTTTGGGTAAAGCCTCTCTACTTGGCCGAGATCGGCATCGCGCGTGAAATTGCAAGGCTTGTAAATGCTCCATCTGTCTTACGCTCGGTCGATCTCGAAAAAGCGATCGAATGGGTGCAGGCTCAGCTGCATCTTCATCTCGCGCCAGAACAGAGCGAGGCGGTGCGCGCTGGACTAAAAGATAAACTGCTCATCATTACCGGCGGGCCGGGTACGGGTAAGAGCACGATCACTAAAGCCATTTTGGCTATTACATCTAAGATCACCAATCGCATTCTACTTGCCGCACCCACTGGGCGCGCAGCGAAGAGATTGTCTGAGATCACGCGACACAGAGCCTCTACCATTCACAGCATGCTAGAAATGGATTTCTCTCAGGGCGGTTTTAAGCGCGGTAAAGACAATCAGCTGGCGTGTGACCTCTTGATCGTCGACGAAGCAAGCATGATCGACACCTTCTTGATGTATAGCTTGCTGAAAGCCGTGCCTAGCAGTGCAAGGCTCATCTTGGTCGGCGATATCGATCAGCTCCCAAGCGTGGGCCCTGGAAACGTCTTGAAAGACATCATTCGCGCGCAGCGCTTCCCCGTAAGTCATCTCAAACAGATCTTCCGACAAGCGGCAGGCTCGAGCATCATCACCAATGCGCACCGCATCAACCAGGGTCTGTTTCCTGAAATTTATCCCAAACCACACAGTGATTTTCTCTTCATCGAGATCGAAGAGCCCGAAAAAATCCTCGACGAGATCGTCGATTTAGTCAAAGTGCGATTGCCTAAGAGCCACCGCTTCCATCGCTTCAACGATATCCAAGTGCTGGCACCGATGAAAAAGGGCATGATCGGCATTGAAAATCTAAACACAGTGCTACAGCAAGCTTTAAACCCCTCCCCTTCACCGCTCGTGCGTATGGGCAAATCCTTCCATGTGGGCGATAAGGTGATGCAGATGCGCAACAACTACCAGAAAGAGGTCTTTAATGGAGATGTCGGTCGCATCTCTGCGATCGATCTGACCGAGCAGCAGGTACGCGTACTCTTCGACGATAAACCGGTGGTCTACGAGTTCTCAGAGCTCGACGAGATCATGCTCGCCTATGCAGTGTCGATCCATAAATATCAAGGTAGCGAGTGCCCCTGCGTCGTGATGCCCATCCACACCAGCCACTTCAAGCTGCTCAACCGCAATTTGCTCTACACAGCGATCACGCGTGGCAAAAGACTGGTTGTGCTAGTGGGCACAAAAAAAGCCCTCGCTATTGCAGTGGGCAACGAAGAAGTTAAAAAGCGCTTCACCGGCCTAACCGAAGCCCTCACCTCATTCGTAGAAGCAATGGCTAAGTGAATCTCTTACTATTTAAAAGTTAAAAACACCGAGAGCACCGAGATACACCGAGAAAATGAACTCTTTGTATTTCCCTCGGTGTATCTCGGTGCTCTCGGTGTTTAATTTTTACCGATTAAAGAAACAGTCTTGTTAGGTGACAGGTGTTCCGGGTAGCGCGTTCAGGAACGTCGGAAGCTCAATGCCTAGCGCAGTATCTGCAGCGAGCAGCATACCCTGACTTTCGACGCCCATGATAGCAGCAGGCTTGAGATTAGCGACGATGACGATCTTTTTGCCTACGAGATGCGTGAGATCTTCCATCTTCTCGCCGATGCCAGCCACGATGGTGCGTTTTTCAAAGCCGATATCGACGGAAATCTTAAGCAGCTTTTTGCTTTTAGGGATGCGTTCGACGGCCAAAATCTGGCCGACACGCAGATCGAGCTTGCGTACCTCTTCGAAGGTAACCTGCTCTTTTAGAGGCACTGCGGGCACGGGTGCCGCAGGTGTAGATGAAGATGTGAGTGTTTCCAATTTTGCGATCTCCTTTTGAATGATTTCGTCTTCCACCTTGGCAAAAAGGTGGACGGGTGCGGGCAGACTGCGCCCTTCAGGAATCTCTTCGGTGATGACCTTGTGCCAATTTTGAGTTGCAAGCGATGATGTATACCCTAAAAGCTTCCAAATAAGCTGTGCCGCCTCAGGGATGATGGGAGAAGAGACCAAGCTTAAAACTTTTAAGCACTCGAGGCAGCATGCGATCGTATTGCGCATGTCTTGCGCACGTTCGGGATCTTTGCTCGCATGCCAGGGCTTCTTGGCATCGAAATACACGTTGCCGACGTGCGCCAGCTCCATCACGAGCGCGCTAGCTTTGCGCAACTGAAAGTTCTCATAAGCCTTGGCGATCTCTTCTGACAGCGCATTGATCTTTTGCAGAAATTCTTGATCCACGGAGCTCAAATCTTTCTTGGCCGGAACCTTTCCATTTGTGTGATTGGCGGCAAAGACCAGCACGCGACTGGCTAAATTGCCATATTTGCCGAGCAGCTCGCTATTGCAGCGCAACTGGAAATC
The DNA here is from genome assembly GCA_963709365.1 of uncultured Chlamydiales bacterium. Classification (GTDB taxonomy): domain Bacteria; phylum Chlamydiota; class Chlamydiia; order Chlamydiales; family Rhabdochlamydiaceae. Next base: position 603,525 of record CAVPVU010000002.1, on the reverse strand, counting down.
TTTCCAGGTAAACTCTGAGTCTTGCGTTTCAGGCGCATTAGCGGCGATGGCATAGCGGATCTGATCTGCGGTGAATTTTTGGAAGAACTCTTCGAAGTCGATATACCAGCCTTCAGATTTGCTAAACTGCTTGCCCTCGAGATTGTAGAACTCATTCGCAGGCAGGTCGTCGACCAGCTTGTACGGTGTGTCTTGACCCATCTCCATCGCAGGAAAAAAAACGGCATGGAAGGGAATGTTGTCTTTGCCGATGAACTGTACGTGTTTAGTCTCTGGATCGAGCCAATAATCCTTCCAAGCATCGGGATCGCCTTTTCTCTCAGCCCAATCTTTGGTGGCTGAGATGTAACCGATGGGAGCGTCGAACCAGACATAGAAGACTTTACCCTCTGCACCCGCAATTGGCACAGGCATGCCCCAGTCGGAATCGCGCGTGATGGCACGGGGCTTTAACTCATCGACATAAGCCTTGGCGAAATTGAGTACATTGGGCTTCCAATGTTTGTCAGCCAACCAACCCGTTAGCTTCTCTTTAAAAAGGTCGAAGAGCAAAAACCAGTGCTTGGTCGGCCGTAGCAGCAGAGGTTTGCCAGAGATCTTAGAACGAGGGTTAATGAGATCTGTCGCCTCATAGCTAGCTCCGCATCTTTGACACTCGTCGCCGCGAGCGTCTAGGAAACCGCATTTGGGACAGGTCCCGACTACATAACGGTCGGCTAAAAAGTGCTTCTCTTCTTCTGAGTAGAGCTGGTTCGTCTCACGCTCTTCGATGTAGCCATTTTTCAGCAAATCGACAAAGAACTGCTGAGTGGTATGCACATGGCCTGGCCAAGTCGTGCGTGAATAATGGTCGAAAGAAAAATTGAGCTGTTTGAAGAACTCTTCATTCACCTTGTGGAAGATATCCACATGTTTTTTAGGTGTCCGGCCTGCGAGCTGCGCACTTAACGTGATGGCTACGCCATACTCGTCCGATCCGCAGATGTAGAGCACATCATTGCCTCTCAGCCGCTGAAAACGCGCGTAGCAATCTGCGGGGAGATAGGCGCCTGCGATATGCCCAAAATGCAAGGGACCATTCGCATAAGGAAGTGCGGAGGTGATGAGGATCTTTTGCACCTATCAAACACCTTCTACTTCTTCGGATTCTTCCTCATGTGTTTCCATCTCTTGAAGCTGAGTAAAATAGTCTTCGCGCGGGTGTCTACGCACTTCATCTAAGAGATCTTCAAGATTAAGCTCTCTGCCAGATTTTACGTAGTATTTAGCTAAACGAATCGCATGTCTAGCCAGTTCAAAATTGCTCTTAAAAAGCCCTTTTAACTTCTCGTTGGTCAATAACTCTTTCATTTGCTCTCTCTTTTAGTTTTATGTTCTTCTGCAATCACAATGCTTCGTAAAATATCGTAAGCATTGGCTAAATTTTCATTCACGATATGGTAGTCATAGCGCAAAGCCTGCTCCATCTCTTTGCGCGCCCATGAAAGGCGCCGTTCAATCGACTCTTCATTTTCGGTCTTCCTTTTGATCAAACGCTCCCTTAACTCTTCCAGAGAAGGCGGACTAGCAAAAATGTAGATCGCTGGATACCCCTCTTTTTTAAGCTGCATGGCGCCCTGCGTATCGATCACCAGGAAGACGTGCTTGCCTTCAGTCTGCTGTTTGAGCACAAAATCCTTCGATGTTCCGTAATAGTGGCCAAATACCTCAGCATATTCCAGAAAATCGCCGCCTTTAATCCTCTTCTTAAACTCTTCCTCTGTGAGAAAGTGGTAATCTTGCCCGTTTACTTCTCCTTGGCGCGGAAGACGCGTCGTGCACGAGACGCTCTCGGTCACTGCCAAAAATTCATCGCGCAGCATACGCACGAGTGTCGTCTTGCCGGTGCCAGCCGGAGCGCTTAAAACGAAGACTAGTCCTCGAGTTAAATTTCCTAAAATCTTTCCCGCCATTGCCTACACACCTATCACTCGATGTTTTGCACCTGTTCGCGGATCTTTTCACACTCACTGCGCATAGCCACAGTGAGATGCGAAATGTCGCTCTCAAGAGCCTTTGCCGCTAGTGTACTGATCTCGCGCTGCATCTCTTGCGTCAAAAAGTCCAATGTTCTTCCGATGCTCTTTTCATTAGAAGCTAAATAGTGGCGAAATTGCTTGATGTGCGAATCCAATCTCGTCAGCTCTTCGGTCACATCTCCCCTTTCGGCAGAAAAAGCGAGCTCTCTAAAAAGACGCTCTTTGTTCTCGCCTTCAAGGGCCAGCGCAGCCTGCGCCTTTTCGACCAGCTTATTTTTAAAATTCTCAATCATCTGCGGCGCGCGCGCTTTCACTTTGGCCACCGCGGTCTCGATAGTTTTTAGCCGCTCGAGGATATCCTCTGCCAGATGCTTCCCCTCGCTTAGCTTCATGACCATCATCTCTTTGAGCGAGGCGTCGAGCGCATCTTTCAAGGTCTGCTTCAGCTCCGCATCGCTCTCCTCTTCTTCGAGAGATTTGAGAGATTTAAGTCCGTCGGTCCTACCCAATAAAAACGGCAAGTTAATAGCTTCAGCCGGATCGTAGCCAAGTTCGCGCGCGATCTTTTCCCAGGTCGCTTTGAGCTGCTTCATGGCGCCGATCGATGCCAGCGTGAACTCTTCGTTGACATCATGCTGAATGCGTACGGTAATCTGTCCGCGTTGCAGCTGATCGGAAACCCATTTGCGTACATCGAGATCAAAGCGCAGAAACTCTTTCGGCAACAGCATATGAATGTCGAGCATCTTCCGATTCACAGAATGCATCTCCACAATCCAGCGTCCGAATGGCGTCTCTTTCTTACCACGGCCATAGGCCGTCATGCTTTTAACCATTCAACTCATAATAAAAATTAATTAGTTCTAATAAGAATAGAACATTAAACGATTGGGGGTCAAGCGGAAATGGTGGATTAAGACTCTAACTCCTTCCTAGAAAATAGCCTGCAGCAAAACCGCCTACCAGAGCAAGTGCCCCAATAGCGGCGTGAGCATTCTTCTGAGTATCGATTTCGTTTAAGCGGAGACTCAACCGCGCTTGGTCAAAGCTATAGCCTGTGTTTTCACTTGCCAGGTTTACTTTACATTTTTTAAATTTTTTATAGCACTCATCAACAAGACCTTTCCGCACAGACGCCTGAGCGACGACCGTGAATGTACTTTGCATACACTCATCTAGCTTCTTTTTATAATCAACCGCTGCAACCATAGCTAATTTTCCTTTATTAACTGATTTTTCCAACGATAAAGCCTAAAACAAGCCCCGATAGAGCCGCCGAGCCTGCTGTTTCCCATTTTGAAGTTTTTTTCCAAGAGTCCAGTTCCTTTTCAGAAAGAGATAGATTCGCTATAACCCTCGTCCTCTGGACAACTAACGCATTCACGCGACTTTCGCAAAGTTGATATTTAGTTTGGCATTTTTTCAAGTGCTCATCAACCTCCTCTGCCTGAGCTTTTGCAAACGCAGATACCACCTGTTCACATCTCCGATATCTCTGTTCAAGATTCACGTCAGCAGCCATAAGATAACCTCCTTTTTAGTATACCATTTTACAAAACCGGCCGACAACTCGGGCAAGTACAACAGATAGAAGTGTCCGGGTGCTCCTTCTGAAACGAAGGAGTACGCATAACGACAGCAGATTGAATCCTCTTATCACCCGCTTCCACATGAAAGGCGACGTATGCAACTGAGTCGGGAGTGATTGTTCGGTTAATCTGCTTTCCACCAACATAGGCAGCAGCGCCTATCGACACCCCTGCGACTACTGCCACCATTGAAGCCACACCGAGAAACGAACGGCCTTGAGCGATGACTTTATAAGCCTCTTCTGCTGCGTCAGCGACTTTATAAAACATCTCATCCATCAACATATCTGCTAATTCAATTGACGCAACTTGAGCAGGCGATTGAGGTGATGGGCTGGCTTTCCAGGCATCTTTTGCTGTTTCACTGTAGCCTCTAGCATCTTCTCGTGACTTCTGAAATTTCTCTTTTGCGTTAGCAATATCACTTGAAATCGCATGCCGCTTGTAAAACCCATACCCGTAAGCACCCAATAAACACACCGGCAATGAGAGCATAAGAGCAGTTCTATAAAATGTGCGCACACGCGTTGCAAATGGATTAGGCACTCCGCCTTTTTCCAAAAGATAGAGGGTTAAGCTGGCGCAGTTTCGTTCATAAGGTAAACCCAAAGGACCGCTACCTGCTGCTCCCCAGACTGAATTTTTATTTTTACTGATTTTTTTATAAATGCGCTTGATCTTAGGTGTATTTAAACCGCCTGCATCGAGATTAAAGAGCTGATAGACTCGCATTTTCAATCCTGTAGGTGAAGAGTAGGCATTTTGATCTTTTATAAGATTATGCCAGTGACTCTCTCTTGGACAGTTGTAGCAACAATGTTCCGGGTTATCTGGATATGCACATGGAGGCCAGAAGCTGATGTAGGTCGGCTCTGTTGTGATCATGCCCGTGTGCACATCCACCGCTCCATCATCTAATTCAAGTGCTACATGGCCGCTCTCCTTCGATAATATCGTAGGTAGATAGTGATAGACTTTCACATGGTGTTGGATGTTCTGTGTCATGCTATCTTCTTAACTTTAGCTAAATTTCTCTCAACCCTTCCTAAGTTGTCTCCATATGAAAAGAGCGATTGCACCAACAGTCACCAGGACAGTCGCCCCCCTGTTGATGTCACGCGTGGGCAACTTAACATGTTTAGCCGGTGATGCCTTAATAGGATCCAATAACTTTTTACCACTCCCTGCTCCTGCCTGCTCCAGCTGGCTTTCAGCCCAGGTGACACAGTTAAGCCCGCCATTTCCACCTAAGATCGCCAATCTGTGAGCACCCGCCGTTTGGAATTTAAAACCATCGAGCGCATGGGCATTACCAGTATCATAGGCTGCTCGAGCAGTTAATAAATCTGCTTTTTGCTGTCTGATCCTCTGCATCATCGCATCCGCTCTGGCTACCGGCACAGACCATTGAACAGAGTCGAGCTTCGCATAATCCTTTTCGCTATACTCGCTGAATTCACGAATATCCCCCATTGTAGACTCAAGATTACCCATGCATTCTTGAGCTGCAGTTGAATATCTGGAGTCTCTGCCGCTGAGGATGACATCAAAACGTCTTACATAGCGCTGTTCTCCTCCTTCCTCTACTACGACTTTTTCTACCACAATCTGGGCATGCCCACGAGCATCACAGCAGTCGCGCCTCTCTTGTGTATTCACTAAAGAGAGCAGAGCTGTCGCATGATTAAACGTACAATTAGGGTTAACTCGACTTTGAAACGTCATATAGCACCTACTAAAAAGTTTTATAAAAGTAGTGAAATATGAAGAATTTGTAAAGATAAATTTAGCTTTTCGCTGAGTCGGCAACCGGTGCAAAGCTGAATCGATGGATTGGACAAGGTCCATGCTCTTTAAGCGCCAAGAGGTGTTTTGCCGTGCCATAGCCTTTATGCTCATCGAAGCCGTAAGCTGGCCAGAGCGCATGGAACTGGAGCATTAGTTGATCGCGCGTCTCTTTGGCGATAATGGAAGCCGCGGCTATGGAAAGAGATAGGGCATCGCCTTTGACAATGGCTTCGGCGGGCATTTTGAACGCGGGGAGCATCGATCCATCGACCAGCAGATAATCGGGCTTTTGCGGCAGGCTGGCCACAGCCGCGAGCATGGCTTCGAACGTGGCGCGCAAAATGTTTATTTGATCGATAATCTGTGCGTCGATGATGCCGACGCCGTAGGTGATATTTGAATCTTCGGTAATGCGCTTAAAGAGTTTTGCACGAACTTCAGGCGTTAATTTTTTGCTATCATTAACACCCTCGATCAGCAAGCCGTCGGGAAGTGAGCAGGCAGCGGCGACTACGGGCCCTGCCAGAGGACCTCTTCCCGCCTCGTCTACTCCAGCTATGCATCGATAGCCTTTTTGGCGCGCGGCCTTTTCAAAACGAGTGAGACCTTGCAGCCGCGCCAGTTCCGCGGCGCGGTCTGCTGTGCTCTTCATGTCGCTGGTGTATTTTCTTCTACAGCTTCAACGCCTTTAAGTGGTCCAATCTGCTCTTTAACTTTGGAAGCTTTACCAGAAGTTCCACGCAGATAGTAGAGCTTGCTCTTGCGCACTTTACCGGTCTTGATGACTTCAATCTTTGAGATTCTTGGGCTGTGGAGCATAAAGACTCGCTCCATACCTGCGCCATATGAAAAGCGATAAAGGGCAACTGTCTCGGAAAGACCGCTACCGCGCTTCGCAATCACAACGCCTGAAAAGAGCTGGATACGCTCCTTTTCACCCTCTGCAATGCGCATGTGGATATTGATCGTGTCGCCTACGCGAAACGCTGGAATATCCTTTTTCAGCTGCTCATTCTCGACAGCTTGAATAACTTGGTTCTGCTTCATGACTTAGACTCCTAACTCTGGTCGTACTCTTTTAGTTTTTTCATGCGCTTTTTGCTTGCGCCAACTCTCTATATCTGCATGGTTTCCACCGCGCAGCACTTCCGGCACTACGAGTCCTTCGAACTCGATCGGCCGCGTATATTGTGGGGCATCAAAGATGCCGTCCTGGAATGAATCGCGCGCTGCCGCCTCTTCATGTCCCAACACTCCAGGGATAAAGCGTGAGATGGCATCGACTAACACAATGGCCGCCACACACCCATTGGTCAACACGTAGTCGCCAATGCTAATCTCTTCATCTATCTCCCGTTCAATCACTCGTTCGTCAACGCCCTCGTAATGGCCGCAGACGAGAATGAGATCTTCTTCTTGCGCTAGCTCCTGGCATTTCGCCGCGGTTAGCTGCGTGCCCTGCGGAGAGAGCAGGATCACGCGAGATCCCTTTCTCTTTTTGCTGCGGATGGCCTTCGTCAGCGGCGCGGGCATCAGCACCATTCCAGGCCCTCCGCCAAAGGGGCGGTCATCTACCTTGCGATGCTTATCTTCCGCAAAGTCCCGTATGTCGACCTGCTCAATCTCAATCAGCCCTTTTTCTTGCGCACGCTTTAGCATGCTGACGCTGAAAGGTCCATCGAAGTACGCAGGGAAAAGAGAAAGTATCGTAAACTTCAAGCTTTCTTCTTTGCCGCTCTTCTTCGTGCGACGCGTTTAATGCGTGTCGCCTGGCATTTCGCGTTGTAAGTTTTTATCACTTCTGGCGCGCTTTTAGCAACCAGGGATTTGGCTTGGTGAGAGATCTCAGCGCCCTTTTCTAACCAATAAGCCACGCGGTCGGCTTTAACATTCAAATTGTTTTGCGACTCACAAGGATTGTACCATCCCAGATTTTCGATGTACTTACCATCGCGCTTAGAGCGGATATCGATAAGCACCAGACGAAAAGTCTGACGATTTTTCTTGCCTTGCTGTCTCAAACGGATCTTTATTGCCATAAGAAATTCTCCATTTTGCCTTTGCCTTTCATCATGCCAGGCATATTTTTACACATCTGTTTCAGTTGTTTAAAGCTCTTCACCATGCGATTCACATCATCGACCGAAGTGCCACTGCCTTTGGCGATACGTCTGCGTCGGCTAGGCACGAGTTCCACTCGCTCATCCCGCTCAGCTTCGGTCATGGAAAGAATCATCGATTCTGTTCGCTTAAAATCTTTCTCGCCGCCCTCTATATCCATATCTGCATCCGAAAAACCGGGGATCATTTTGAAGAGGCTCTTAAAAGAACCCATCTTTTTAATCATGCCCATCTGGGAGAGATAGTCGGTGTAGGTGAAACTAGCCTTTTTAATTTTTTTCTCGAGTTTCTTGCTCTCTTCTTCATCGATATGCTCTTCAGCGCGTTTCACTAGATTGATCACATCGCCCATGCCCAAGATACGATCGGCCATCGACTCGGGACTGAAGATCTGAAAATCAGCCAGCTTCTCGCCTATCCCCTCGAACTTCAGGGGCTTTTGCGTCACTTCGCGAATCGAGAGCGCCGCACCGGCGCGCGCACTTCCATCCAGCATGGTCAAGATCGTTCCCGTGATGGAGACGCGCTTGTCGAACTCGGCAGCGACCTTGACCGCATCTTGTCCGGTGGCAGCACTGGCTACAAAGAGCACTTCATGCGGCTGCACCTCTCTCTTGATCTCTTGCAGCTCACCCATGAGCGCATCATCGAGATGAAGCCTTCCGGCAGTGTCGACGATTAAAACATCGTAATCTTTAGCTCTGGCTTCGGCGAGCGCCTGTTTGGCGATGTTGACTGGATTTGCCTCTCCCTCGATTGAGAAAACAGGGACTTCGATCTGGGCACCCAGCCGCTTCAACTGTTCGATCGCCGCAGGCCTTTGCAGGTCGCACGCCGCGAGCAGCGGACGCTTGTTAAACTCTTTTTTCTTGAGATAGGCGGCAAGTTTTGCACATTGCGTAGTCTTACCGCTCCCCTGCAGTCCGCAGAGAAGGATCACACTAGGTTTGCCCTTTAACTCCAGCGGCGCCTCTTCGGTTCCCATCAGTGCGATCAGCTCATCATGCACGACTTTAATGAACTGCTCATCGGGAGAAACAGACTTTAAAACCTCATCACCCAAAGCCTTTTCTTTGACGCGCTTAACAAACTGGCTCGCAATGCCATAGTTGACGTCAGCATCTAACAGCGCCAGCCTCACTTCGCGGACAGCATCCGAAATGTTCTCTTCCGTGAGCTTTTTTTTGCCCACGAGAGAAGAAAAGACTTGCTGGAATTTTTCAGTTAGTGCGCCAAACATAAATTAAAAAGCTTTCAAGGGCCTATAAGGAGGGAATACTACTACAAAAAATCATTCAAATTCAAGGAAAAAGAAGCGATCATGCCCAGCCCAGTCCTTCTCAATTCTTTTCCCTTTCCAACAAGGGGCGTTAAATAGGTTTAAAACGTCCTCTCCTTGGCCGGCTCCAATTTCAAAAAAAAGTTGAGCACGTGGGTTCAAGTAGCCGGGAAGCTCCTGGGCCAAACGCGTATAAAACTCAAGTCCCGTGGGGCCAGAAGTTAGCGCCAGCTTTGGTTCAAAATCGCGTACCTCGCGATCTAGCTGCGCATATTCGCCATCGGTAATGTAGGGCGGATTGCAGAGCACGACATCTGCTTTTTTGGCTGAAAATGGGGCGAGTAGATCGCCCTGCAAAAAAGAGACTTCCAAATGGTTTCTGGCTGCATTTAGTTTAGCTACCTCGAGTGCCGCCAATGAAAGATCCGAGAGGATAACCTCAAAAGAGGGTAAACGTTTCTTTAAACCAAGACCAAGACAGCCCGACCCGCAGCAGAGATCCCATGCCTGCTTACCCGCCATCGGCAATAACGCCAACTGCTCACATACCTTGGAAATTAAAATTTCAGTCTCTGGCCGTGGGATGAGCACGTCAGGCGTGATCTTCCATCTGCACCCGAAAAACTCTGTCTCGGAGAGCAGATAACCCAAAGGCTCGCCTTTAGCGCGTCTCTTGAGAAGCTCGCGATAAGCTTTAAGCTCCTCTTCAAGCAAAGGACGATCGAAATTCAGATAGAGGTCGAGCCGTGCACATTTCAAGACATCAGCCAAAAGCTCTTCAACCTGTAGGCGTGGAGAGGCAATCTGATGCTCCTGAAGATACTTCGTAGAAAGGGCGATGATCTCGCTTACCGTTTTCATTTCACATTTTCTCAGATGCAGCAGCTAGCTTCTGCTCGTGGAAAAAGGTGACCAGCGCTTGCGTTAGTTCTTCGAGATCGCCTTCCATCACAAAATCGAGCTTATAGAGAGTCAGGTCGATCCGATGGTCTGTGACCCGATTTTGCGGAAAGTTGTAGGTGCGGATGCGTTCAGACCTATCGCCAGATCCGACTTGCGTCGAACGCAGCGATGACATCTCTTCATGAGCTTTGCGCTGTTTCTCTTCTGAAATTTTGGCTACCAGAAGGCGCATAGCTTTGTCTTTGTTTTTATGTTGGCTGCGCTCTTCTTGGCAATAGACCACAGTGCCAGTAGGAATGTGTGTGATGCGCACGGCCGAGTCGGTAGTGTTGACGTGCTGACCACCTGCGCCTGAAGAGCGATAGGTATCGATCCTCAAATCCTTCTCATCCAACACCGACCTTCTCTTCTTCATCAGGCTCGACCAGCACAGCCACGGTGATTGCAGAAGTGTGCACACGGCCTTGCGCTTCGGTAGCCGGCACCCTTTGTACGCGATGCGTACCAGCTTCATACTGCATCATTCTGAAGACATTCGGACCCGAGAGGACCATGATGTACTCTTTAAAGCCGCCTCTTTCCGAAGGTGCGCAAGAGAGCAGATCATAGCGCCAACCCTTCTTGTCAGCGTAGGCCTTATACATGCGCACGCAATCACCCACGAAAAGCGCAGCCTCGTCTCCTCCAGTGCCGGCACGCAGCTCGAGGATAATATTTCGATTATCACGCGGGTCGGGTGGGACAAGCAGATTTTCTAGACGCGCTTGTGCTTTTTTAAGCGCAGCTTCTAAAGAGGCGATCTCTTCTCGGATAACTTCTTGAAAATTAGGGTCTTTTTCTTCGCGGGCGAGAGTCTGGCTTTCGGTGAGCTGCTTTTGGAGCGTCTCACACTCTTTCCAAACTGCCTTCACATCTGAAAGATAGGCGTGCTCTTGAGCTAAAGTGCGATACTGTTTCTGATCGGCCAGGATTTCATTCTGGCCGAGGAGCTCCTCGACCTTGGCTAGACGCTCGAGGAGGTTAAGAACACGCTCGCGCACTGGAACCTATCCTAATAAATTCTCTGTTGATCTTTTGGCTGCTTTGGGCGCCTTTCGAAGAGCTTCCTTCAGCCATATTATTATTATTGTCTTCAGTCGGCTCTTCAAAATCCACCTCAAACCATTCCAAAACTTCATCCAGAGCCTTTATTAGGATAGGTTCTGGCTATCACTCGTTTTCTTCTTTCTCTTTCTTAGGCTTTTTAGCAGGAGCTTTCTTTTTCTCAGTAGCTTTTTTCTCAACCGCAGGCGCTTCAGCCTTTTTCTCTGCTTTTTTAGGAGCTTTGGCTTTCGCAGGCGCTGGAGCAGCTACCTCTTCTTTCACTTCGAGCTTTTTGCTGTAACGCTTCTTGAACTTATCGACTCTTCCTTCGGAATCGATCAGCTGTTTGCTGCCGGTAAAGAAAGGGTGTGATGCAGAAGAGACAGGTACGCGAAAAACAGGATACTCCTTGCCTTCGAACTTCTCTTTTTCTTTTGGTTGCAGTGTAGTTCCACATATAAATTTAAACCCTGTCGAAGAGTCGACAAAAAGCACTTCTTGATAGGGAGGATGGCCTTGCTTCTTCATGAGATACCTCGTTGTGAAAATGACGCAAATTAAAGCGAAACTTTTGATTAAGGTCAAGAGTCTTGCAAAGGATTGGAAAAATCGTTATTCTTTTGAACCTTATGAGTCATGCAAATCAATCTCGATTAGGTCCGCCGAGGACTCCGCGTGCACTAAAAATTTTATTGCTGGCCACTTTCGCCATCAGCCTGCTCGCTGCGCTCTCCAACACTATCTTTCCTAAGGCGGCGCTCGAACAGGTTTTGGGCCTATCGCCGTGGGGCATCGACCATTATTTTCTCTGGCAGTTCTTTACCTATCTTTTCGTACATCCAGTCGTTCACGGGATCTCTTTTTCCTTCCTGCTCTCGCTAGGTTTTAGCCTATATCTCATCTGGGTGATCGGCAGCTCAATTATCGAAAGACGCGGGGTCGCCGCTTTTTTTTCCTCTACTTCTCCTCAGGCATAGCCACGGGCCTGATCATCTTCGGGCTCCAGAGTATTGTACATGCCACGCTACCTTTTGCGGGTAACACCCCTGCTCTTTATGCCATCTTAATTGCCTGGGTCATGCTCTATCCAGAAGCGCAGCTTCTCTTTCTTTTGGCCCTCCCGATCAAAGCCAAATGGCTGGTGCTCTCCATTTTAGCCGCCAACCTATTCATCGATCTCTCGGTGGGAGAGTGGTTGAATGCGATTGCCTACACCAGCGGCGCCATTTATGGGTATATCTACTGCCTGATATTCTGGAAGGCCAATGGCCCCTTCGCGCGGCTTCACGTCTTCGAAGACAAATTCATGAAGCTCTTTGGAGGTAAGAGCCAAATTGACGCGATGCATACCCTCTCTTCACGCGCCAAGATCTATGACTTTAAAACAGGGCGCGCTATCTTATCTGATGAAGAGCTTTTGGAAGAGATGCTCTCCAAGATCTCGCTCTATGGCAAAGGCAGCCTGACCTGGAGAGAGAAGTTTCGCTTGAGAAGGATTTCTAGAGAAGAAAGCGCGATAAAAGTTAAAAGGGGAAATTAAACACCGAGAGCACCGAGATACACCGAGAAAAGAAAAAGAGAAAAATCCGCTCCCTCTTTCTCGTCTCGGTGTATCTCGGTGCTCTCGGTGTTTTAACTAGGTCATTTAGTCCTCTTCGGCTTTGCGGGCTAAGAAGGCCATTCTGGCTGTAAGCAACCCTTCCAAAACACCTTCCTCGTAGCGAAAAAAGGGATGGTTCTCGAGTTGTACAAAGTCATTCGGCTGAAGAAGATCATCGGGCGTGATATTGGGCACGATACGCTTGGCACAAGAGTAGAGTTTCTCTTGTTGAGAGTGCACGAGCTCGTCGAAAAGCTCTCCCCGCTCGCGGTTCTCTTTGCGCCGTTTCTGAAAAAACTGACGCATCAGCTCAGCCGCTTCCTCTTGTAATACGTGCGCCTCTACTTCCAGTTGATGTGTAGGATGTTTTCTACTTAAGAGATCGATAAAGCTGCCATCGGCCCCATGGCGTAGATCTTCGCGCCCCAAACTAGCTTATCCACACGCGAAAGCAAGATCGCACCAGCACACATAGAACAGGGCTCCAAAGTAGAGTAGAGCGTGGCGCCTGTGAGTCGCCAGTTATCGAAATAGCGCGCTCCAGCCTTTAAACAGAGCATTTCGGCGTGAGCTGACGCATCCTTTAACGTCTCCACCTCATTGTGTGCCCTAGCGATGATCTCGCCCTCGTACACGAGCAGAGCGCCGACTGGCACCTCGCCTTTTCGAAAGCTTTTTCCGCTTCCTTCAAAGCTTCTCTCATATAAAATTCAGCTTCTGCCATCTTTAAAATTTCCTTTTGTTCTTCAGGCCCAAACTTTACGATTGATCATTTAATGATGCTTATGGTATAAATCTGAGTAAAGTTTTTTATCTTCTCAACTCTCAATCATCAGGGAGATACAATAAATGTCTTTAGACAAAGGTACCAAAGAAGAAATTACCAAGAAGTTCCAGCTCCACGAGAAGGACACTGGTTCAGCTGACGTACAGATCGCTATTCTGACCGAAAGAATCGCTGAATTGACCGACCACCTGAAACTAGCCCCTAAAGACCATAGTTCGCGCCTAGCCCTCTTAAAACTCGTTGGGCAGCGTAGGAAGCTACTGGACTACCTCAATTCAACGGATACTAAGCGCTATCAGACCCTGATTGTCCGCTTAAACCTTAGAAAATAAATTTTCCTTTCCGCACTTTGTCCTTTTCATGCTATATTACATGCTCCCTTTGTAAAAAAGGGAGTTTTTTATTTTTAAAACTTGAGGATGAAAGGTCCACTTTTGCTCGATAAATACTTAAAACTTTGTTTTGCAAAAGTGGTCAGTTCATCCTCTCAAACTATTCTTTTAGGAGAACAAATTTAAATGTTGAATAAACATACAAAAACTATTTCGATCGCAGGCAAAGACCTCGTCTTTGAAACGGGTAAAATCGCCAGACAAGCCAATGCTGCTGTGATGGTTCGCTCGGGCGAGACGATTTTGCTGACCACCGCTTGCGCTTCGACTAAGGCCATCAGAAGATCGATTTCTTCCCTCTTCGCGTCGATTATCAAGAGAAGTTCTCCGCCGCAGGCAAATCGCTGGGAGGCTTTTTTAAACGGGAAGGCCGCCCTACAGAGAGCGAGATCCTCACGTGCCGTCTGATCGATCGCCCTATCCGCCCGCTCTTTGAAGATGGCTACTTAATGAAGTACAAATGCTCGCCTATGTCTCTTCTTATGATGGCGTACACTCTCCGGAGCCTTTAGCGATCTGCGGAGCATCTGCCGCGCTTGTCATTTCCGATATTCCCCTAGTCAAGCCTTTGGCGCTGTGCGCGTAGGGATGATCGGCGACAATTTTATCATCAATCCGACCTTGAAGAGCAGAAAAAATCGCGGCTCGATCTGCTTCTGGCAGGGACAGAAGATGCGATCCTCATGATTGAAGGATATGCAGACTTTCTCACTGAAGAGCAGATCCTCGCTGCCATTGAAGAGGGCCATCAAGCCATCCGCACGATCTGTCAAGCGCTGGGCGACTGGCAAAAGATCATCGGCAAACCAAAGCAAGGGCGATCTGCGCTTCGCGAACGTCCAAAGAGCTAGACCGATGAAATCCATGGTCTGACACATGATCGTTGAGCGACGCTTTGCGCATCAATGAGAAAAAGAAACGCGAAGAAACGATCAATGAACTATCTAGCGAATTCCTCGAAAAATATTTCATGCCAAACGGACCTCCGCTTATAACAAAACAACCTTCTCGCACCTTTAAAAAGCTGCAATCCGACATCTTGCGCAAAATGATCCTCGATGAGCATTTCCGCAGCGATGGCAGATGCTGCGAGCAGAGTTCGCCAGATCGATATCGAGATGTCCCTTCTCCCAGCACGCATGGAAGCGCACTCTTTACGCGCGGAGAAACTCAATCCTTGCGTGTGCACCCTGGGAGGAGAAACCATGGCACAGCGCTAGGAAAACCTCGAAGGCGAAGTAAACGCCGCTTCTATCTGCAATACTTCTTCCCTCCCTTCTCTGTAGGTGAAGTCGGACGCATTGGCGCCCCTGGACGAAGAGAGATCGGACACGGCAAACTCGCCGAACGCTCTCTACATGATTGTCCCTTCGGCCGAGCAGTTTCCCTTACGTGATCCGTTTGAGTCCAACATTACCGAATCGAATGGATCATCGTCGATGGCCTCGGTATGCGGAGGATGCCTGGCCCTGATGGATGCCGGCGTTCCCATCAAGCGTCCGATCGCAGGGATTGCTATGGGGCTCATCCTCGAAGGAGACGACAAGTTTGCCATTCTTTCCGACATTTTCGGAGTAGAAGATGCTCTCGGAGACATGGACTTCAAAATCGCCGGCGATGCCATGGCATCACCGCTTTTCAGCTCGATATCAAAGTCGAAGGCATCAACAAGCAGATCATGAAAGCCGCCGTCGCTCAAGCTAAACAAGGCCTCTGCATATTTTGCAAAAGATGCTGGAAGTCTGCCCCAAATCCAAAGAGCATCTTTCAGCCTACGCACCGCACATCGAAACTATACAGATCAAGCCGAGCAAGATCGGCATTGCTCATCGGTCCAGGCGGACAAACAAATCCGCGCGATTATCGAAGAGACAGGCGCACAGATCGACATCGATGACAGCGGAATTGTCAGCATCGCTGCTACTTATAAAGAGTCGATGGATAAGGCTAAGCAGATCATCCACAATATCACCGCAGAAGTCGAGATCGGCAAGGTCTACACTGGACGCGTGGTCTCGATTGTAGCCTTTGGCTGCTTTGTCGAACTCTTCCCCGGCAAAGAAGGGCTTTGCCACATCTCCGAACTCTCCCACACACGGATTCAAGATCCGCGCGAAGTGTGCAAAGAAGGTCAGATTTGGAAGTAAAAGTCCTCGACATCAATGACCGCGGCCAGATTAAGCTCAGCCGCAAAGCTCTTCTCCCTCCACCTGCGCGCCAAGAAGCTCCCGCTTCTAAATAAGCAAAAATAAAAGAGAGGTGTTTTTACACCTCTCTTTTGTACTTATTGTGCTGCTGAGATTAGCGGGTCTTAGCCACAATAGAATAAACTTCAATCTGTGTTCCGGTAGCTTTATAGGCGTCGGCAACGGCTTTTTTGTCAAAACGTCCGTCTACTGTTGTTGAGTGACCAGGGGCATCTCCAATGAGTAGAACCGCCTTCTTGGCTTCCCTCCAGGACAACTCGTTTTTAGCTAAGACGAGGGCATCCAAAACAGCCTCTTCCTCATCATCGCCCCCTGCAACAGCAAGATTCCGTATCGAGTCTGCAACCTTAGAGAGATTAGATGTAAAGTCAACAACAACTCTGCTCACGAACCCTGAGAGAACCCC
Organism: uncultured Chlamydiales bacterium; assembly: GCA_963709365.1. GTDB lineage: Bacteria > Chlamydiota > Chlamydiia > Chlamydiales > Rhabdochlamydiaceae. The sequence continues at coordinate 587,352 of CAVPVU010000002.1, read as the reverse complement.
CCTATCTCTGTACTCCACAACAGCAAACCTTGAACTGCCGACAGCTCTATTTTTGTTTACTTCTTCGAGAAATTTGATGAGATTTTTCACCACTTCAGCGATGTAAGGCTTCATGCTATTAGTTGTATCAACTACAAAAGCAACATCAGTAGCTTTGCCCACTGGAAGATCTTTTGTAAACTGCGCAAAAATGTCTCTTACCACTGGAAATAGATTTTCAGGAGACGAGGCATGCCTCAAGCTTCGACCCATATCTTTTGCGATTGTGTCAAATGAAACAGTGGGCGATGGCACTCTCGCTAAACTACCATTACTGTTTACTAGTTCTACCCATCGATCACTTAGCGAGTATGTAAAACTTGCTGGTTGATGAGGGAGGCCAGCATAAAACGTTTCACAACGGGTAGTCAAAAAGCAGTGCTCTTCTAGCCACCGATAAGTTATTTCGGGTGGGTTACAAGTACGACTGTAATTTCCGCTTGGGATAACACAATCTAAGAGCTCGCTTTCGCTAGCCGCAACAACCGGCAGAGATAGTGAAGGTAGTCTAGAAAAAAATCCTGCTGCTAGCGCAGCAAGTACTCCCCCCACTACAAAAGCAAGACTCTTTGTCTCAGGTTGGAACACAAAAGAACCAGCCTGCGGTTCTAGTGACACACGACACTGTTCAGAGTGCTGCGCACTATGGTGAGCTGCCGCCGCGAAACTTAAATTTGCGCTTAGAGATGGGACAGAAGAAACTAACGCTAGTTGACTCATATTTCGAACTCCTGTGTTTGAACGCTAGCAAGTCTAATGAACAAATCCCAAGAATGTCAACCTCGTCAAAATTCTTTGACAAGTCGTTAATCGAACTGCTACTTTGTTACGGCAATCGCGGATTTACCGCGCCAAAAATAGGAGAATCTTATGGCAGCGCTTGCACCTGCAGCAGCCCAGGTAACAAATCAAGATTGGCATACTAGACTGCAGCAACTCTTCCCACAACTCCAAGCAACAAGCGTGTATGACGCTGGCGTGAATTACCAAGATCTCTTTGAACTTTTCAACACACGGAAATATGAATTTAAAACCCAAATATTGAAAGACACCTCTCAAGTGGTAAAAGATATGGCTAGTGCAGTGGAGGATGAAAGCAATGGGATTGGAGAAAGGGTTTTGTTTGCTGCTCTCGGAGTACCTCTCAGCGTAGCGTTAAGTCCTGTTATGGGCTTGCTTTTCGGTGGACTGAATGCTGCAACATATATAAACCATCGAACGGCTGGTCCAAATGAGTTCTGCACATGCTCGCATTGTACTTGGATTGAACAACGAAAAGTAACTGTAGAAATTCCAGCACGCGCAGGAGCTGCTTACGCAAGAACAATAGCTATAATGCAGGCTTGCCATGGCGTTCGCCCCCTTCGAACTGATCATTGGGCACCTCCACCTCCTCCGCCAACCCCTGCACCTGTCTATGTAAGTGATCCTTCCGATTACGACGGAGGATATTCCGGCACTGATTCGTGAAAGAAGGACCCAAACGACAAAAGGACCAAAAAGTCCGATTGTCGTTTGGGTCCTTTGTGTCATTTAGGTCGTTTTCTTAAATGTAGTCGGCGAGGATGCCGCCGGAGATGCCGCCGAGGGCTGCGCCTGCGGTGGTGGCGAAGGCTCCGAGGAGTGGATGCACTCCGCCAGCGGTGAAGTAGAGAGCGCTGGCCGCGGTAGCTAAGGCGATAGCGCCAAGCAACATTCCAATCACAATCTTGATCACCCTGAAAGCAATGGCGAGCCAGTTGGTGCCTTCGGCTGCGGGAGCTTCGGGGTCTTGAGGCGCAGCAGCTGCTACTGGCGTCAAAGGCACGCTGGCTAAGAGTGATTTTTCCGAACCAGAATAGCTTAGATTGAGCGCAGGCGGCCCAGGAAATTCCATGGGAAATTCCATAGAATTTCCTGGACTAGGATCAGGGGTCTGCACCTGAACAGGACCGAGAGCATCGCGATTGGTTAAAGAACGATGTAAACCTACTGTGTCAGAAGCCATAAAACCGCTTACTAATGGTTAGTACAGCAAAAATTATAACAAGTCTGACAATTAAATCAAATTGTAACAAATAATTTGAATTTGCATTGTCAGTCGAAAGGAATAGCGTCGGCAATGATGCCGCCGAGAGTGCCCCCAAGTACTGCATCTATGCAAATTCCGCAAGCTCCTGCAGAGATAGTCCCGCCCGCAGCAAAACATATTCCAACAGCAAAAGATGCTGCCAAAGCAGCTCCCAACACCACACCAACAATAATCTTCATCACTCTAAAGGCTAAATCTAACCATTCTGGCTTCTGACTCTTTGTCACGACCTCTACCGTCGCCAATGCAGTCGGCTGAACTTCCTGTTTAGAGCTCTCTGGGCTATTTACGGCTCTCTCCACTACTACTGCTATAGAGCTTCTTTCTTGAAGTTCGCTCGTTTTATGAGGTTTGTCTTCTTTACTCTTTACTAGAAAGCCTAATGGGCATCTTGTCGAACCTTCGCTCGCATTACCGAGCTGAAGCCCTAATGGGCATTTTTCTGTTACTGCGCTGGCCATACTTTCTCCTGTTTAATTATAGTTATTTTTCAAAAATAATAACAAAATTAATAATTAGAAACAAATTAATTATTATAATAATAGCAAATTAAAAAATTTATTTAATTTTTTAAAATAATTTATTGTCAGAATAAATGAAAAAGAGAGGTGTTTGCACACCTCTCTTTTTTAGATTTGCTGGAGAGTAGGATTGTCTGAAGAAGGATGCTGCAGACGAGTTGGCGCTGGTGGTGGCGGTGGAAGCTTGCGCTGCAAATCTTCGGTAGCTTTGACGCGCTTTTTCTTCTTCTCTGAATCCCAAGTGTCGGCCATGATCTCGAGCACATCTTCGCGATCTAAGGTCTCAAACTCGATGAGCATCTCTGCCATGAGCTTCACTCTTTCGCGATTTGCGTTCACGACTTCGAGGGCTTTTGCATGCGCTTCATCCATCAGCTTTTTCACTTCTTCATCGATGAATTTAGCAGTTGATTCAGAATAGTTCTTATCATGGTAAGATGGCATGCCGAGATATTGCCCATTATCAGAGCGCTCGTCATAGGCCACAGTTCCGAGAACATCGCTCATTCCCCATTCGCAGACCATGCTGCGCACGAGGCGAGTGGCTTGTGAAATATCCATCTGAGCGCCGGAAGAGATATCGCCGACGAAGATCTCTTCAGCTACACGACCGCCCATGAGGACAGCGAGCTGATCTAAGATCTCTTTGCGCCAGTAGCTCAGGCGATTCTTTTTGGGCATAAAATGTGTAGCCCCGAGTGACATGCCGCGTGGGATAATCGTGACCTTATCGACGGGATCTGCGTGCTTAACAACTAGAGCCACAACTGCGTGACCAGATTCATGGTAGGCAGTCGTTTTACGTTCATTTAGGTCGATCTCAAGACTACGTCTCTCTTTGCCATAGCGCACCTTATCGCAAGCTTCAGACGCATCCTGCGCAGTTACAGCATTGCGGCCGCGTCGTGCGGCTAGGAGGGCGGCTTCGTTCAAAATGTTTTCGAGGTCTGCACCAGACGATCCTGGCGTATTTCTCGCGATATTCATGAGGTCGACGGAAGGATCGAGTTTGATCTTTCTAGCGTGCACTTTGAGGATTTCATAGCGACCTTTAATATCTGGAAGATCGATCACAATGCGGCGATCAAAACGGCCTGGACGGAGCAGCGCTTTATCCAAAACGTCTGGACGGTTAGTCGCAGCGATCAGGATGATGCCTTCAGTCGTATCAAAACCATCCATCTCGACGAGTAGCTGGTTCAAAGTCTGCTCACGCTCATCATGTCCGCCTCCGATGCCGGCGCCACGATGGCGGCCTACAGCATCGATCTCGTCCATGAAGATGATGCAGGGCGCATTCTTCTTGGCTTGGTCGAATAGGTCTCGAACGCGGCTAGCGCCCACACCGACAAACATCTCGACGAAGTCTGAACCGGAAATCGAAAAGAAGGGACGGTCCGCTTCGCCAGCAACTGCTTTAGCGATTAAAGTTTTACCAGTTCCCGGAGCTCCGATACACAGTACGCCTTTAGGAATGCGTGCTCCGAGCGCAGTAAATTTGGAAGGATCTTTTAAGAAATCGACGATCTCTTGAAGCTCTTCTTTAGCTTCATCGCAGCCGGCTACATCTTTAAAGGTAACCTTGTTGCGCTCTTTTGTTAGAAGACGGGCAGGCGATTTGCCAAAACTCATGGCGCCTGCGCCCGTGCCTTTCATCTGGCGCGAGAATCCGAAATAGATGAGCAGCACAATGATCAATAGTGGCAGGATCGGTAGAAGATAGCCCAAGTAATTTGGCGAAGGCTCTTCGCTCTTAAATGTTCTTTCGAGAACCGTATTGCGTGGTTGATCTGGAGCTTTGAATACAGCGCCCTTATTCGTCGCAAAATTCTCCCACTCTTGCTTTGCCTGTAAGAACCAGTGATTATAGAGTTCAGGGTCTTGCTTTTCTAAGGCACGCGTAGACAACTCCTGGTTGTTAAAGAACCAGATGACGCTCGTGACTTGCTGCCTAGCTTTATCGAGTTGGGCTGTGTTTTTATCCAGCTCATCGACAACTTGAGAGTAGCTTGAGATTTCCGTTTTATAGTTGCGCACGCTGCGCAGATCGTTCAGGCGCACGCCTTGCTCTTCTTGATCAAGACCAGCCACGATCTTAGAAAGAGAGCTGAGCGCTGCAGAGTAAGCCGCTAGCTGAGCCTTTGAATCAGCGCTGGTAGCTGAAGAGACGTTCTGTTCGAGATCGCGCAAATTCTGCTTGATCGTCTCATTGCCAATTCCGAGGTTGGGCGAACGGAAGCCCTGGATTAAAATTAATAGGTCTTTACCAAACGCGTTCATGTCAGCCGCATTTGATGACGCAGATAAGGCATCATAGCGTTTTTCGAGATCTTTGAGGCTAGTCACATTCCGATCAGACAAAGACTTGATCACTACGGAGTTTTCTCGATCGGTATTGTCATAAATTGGATCCACAACTTTGTAGCCGCCTCTAGGCATAGGCTGGCCGCTGAGCAGCAGAAACCAGTCAGCCGCGTCTTTGACATTTTGGCGCAGACCGCCCATATCTTGTTCAAGGCTAGTCTTTTTCTCGGTTAGCTCGTGATTTTGATAGAGCAGGTCTAAGTAGCGGAAACGCGCTTTAGCTTCATCTGTTAAGCGATCTTTAAATTTTCCGCTGAAGGTGACGAGATTGTCATTTAAGGCGATCTTATGACTGTCTTCTTTCTGCAAAAGATCTAGGTTCACCAGATGTTCTGTCTGATGGCTAAAGGCGACCTTAGCCGTTTTCTCAGAAGAGAGATTCTGAATAGAGAAAACAGCCAGAATAGCTGCAACTAAGAAGATGAAGAAGCCGCCAGGAAGGCCCTTTCTCGAATCTGGTTTTTTATTATCGTTGCCCATAATGACTTTCTGTATGTGTAGATTTAACCCAAATAGGACCTTTTGAGGATAGGTCACAAGCAAATCACTTTCAATGATTAGCGTAAAGAAAATTCCTTAACGCACAAACCGTTAATCAATTGAAAACGAGAGGCTTGTAAAACTATATCGCTCCATTTGTAATATTAGCAGCTTTGTTTTTTATGTGCACGTTAATTATTTATAATTTTAATTTCAAAGTTAACTGATATAAAGAATTACAATGTGGAAAGTTAATTTTCCTGCCGGTTAAAAACTCATGCACCACCCTTCCATCGATTGCTACAACCGGAACTAATGCGCGCATAAACGCAGGTATATAGTGCTCTTGCCACCAGTCTTTGATAGACGAGCCTCCGGGAAAGAGATGCTTACCCTCTGGAGAAAGAAACTCAAAACTGCCTTCAGGCAGCGCTACCGCTCCTCTTCCCTGCCATAGATCGCGCCAGGAGCTGGTAGGTGGAGGCGTTGAGCTTAGAAGTTCATAACCATACTCCCAATCTGTCCACGAAAGACCTGGAATGGGCACAAAAAGGATGCCGCGATCGACGATTACTTTTTTTTCTTTATACAAGAAGCTGCGGTTAGCCGCTCCTTGTTCAAGCAGATCGAGCAGGGCATCATAGCTCTCGTGAGATAAAAGCACGCCCTCATGATTAAGAAATTTCTTCACAAGGAGATCTCTTTTGAGGCGGGAGAGATGAGACGGAACTTCCAAATAAGCTCCGAGCGGTCCGCGTTGAACGTTCTCGAATAGAGGCTGCACCTCTGTCTCAATCTCTGCAGCGAGCTCGCCCAAGGTTGTGCCTAACCTGATCAGATTGGCCGAGATCTCCTTGCCGAAGCTCTGCGCCAGTTGGGGCAAGATCTCGGTACGCATGCGCCCGCGCAAAAAACGCGGATCATGATTGGTTGCGTCCTCGATGGCGACCAACCCCCTCTTTGCTAGCCATGCTTCCAACTGACGCTTCTCCAGAGAGAGAAGCGGCCGCCAGACCTGCATTCCCTCCAAAACTCCCGAGGCCCTCATTCCATGTAAAGCGAGGAGATGGGAGCCTTCTAGGACCTTTTTCAAAATCGTCTCGGCTAAATCATCGGACTGGTGCGCGAGCAATAAGGCTTGTGCGTCAATTTTAGCATAGACCTCCGAAAAAAACTTTAACCGGGCCTCGCGGCCTTTGGCTTCCAAATTCTCTGGGCTCTGATCCTCTAGCCGATGCAGATGAAAGGGAAGACCTAACTTCCTGGCGTACTCGGCCAGGCGTTCAGCCTCTTGCGCACTCCCCTCACGCCAGCCATGATCGATGTGGGCTAGATGAAGATCGAGCGCAAAGTCTGAGACACACTCTAGCAAAAGATGCAGCAGCGCAAGCGAATCGGGTCCTCCTGAAAATCCGAGTAGAACCGGCCGGCCAGGCGACCAGCGCTCATTTAGGAATTCTTTTACTGATTTAACTAGTGGATCCGTCATAAGCTTCATAACATAGCATAATATGCTTTCATACTCTACAATGACGGGGCAAAAGGATATTCTTACATGCCTATCTTGTGGCGCTATCTTCTTAGAAGCTACTTTCAGGTCTTTGCGCTCTGTGTGAGCAGCTTTATCGCTGTGCTCCTAGTCACGCGCTTCCAAGAGATCGCGCGCTTTGCCACTTCGGGTAGCGGCCTTATGCCTATTCTGCTCTTTACGCTGTATCAGATCCCCTTTGTGCTGCCGATCTCCGTCCCCATCTCGTGTTTGATCGCTGCCATGCTACTCTATCAAAAGCTCAGCCACTCCCACGAGCTAACGGCGCTGCGCACCACGGGATTTGGCCTCTATCCGCTCATCTTTCCTCTGATTCTAGCCGGCTCTTTGTTAAGCGTCTTAAACTTTACGATCGTCTCTGAGATTGCGCCGAGGTGTAAGATCCTCTCGCGTGAGCTGATCTCGGAAGTCACAGCGAAAAACCCTCTCTTCCTCTTGCAAAAAGAGACTCTGGTCAGACTCAAAGACACTTATATCGACATGAAAAATCTTAAATCGGGCCGGCGCGCTGAAGATGTCATCTTTGTGCTCAACAACGCCTCTTCCAAGCGCTTGGGTATCATGGCAGCCAAAGAGCTCTTCTTAGAAGACGAGATGCTCACTGGGAAAAATGTGACCATCATCTCATCGGTCGACCCCAAGAACCCTGAACGTTTCGATCACTTGGTGATCGAAAACCAGAAGACGATGAGCACTAAGGCTTCAAACTTGGCCCAGTTTGTGCAGAATTACGAGTGGTATTCCAATCTCGATTACTATCCACTTAGAATGGTCCTGGCCAGAGAAAAAGTTGACAAAGGAGGTATCAGCCTCCTGCCTTCTCCTCGCACGCGCATGGAGATCAGCCGGCGCATCTCTCTCGGTTTGGCAGCCTTCACCTTCACCTTTATCGGGCTTGCGTTTGGCATGGAGATCGGTCGTAGACAATCGAAAAAGGGCCTCATGTGGGCCATTGGACTGGCTTCTCTATTCATGATCTGCTTCATCGCCGCCAAATCTTTCCGCGATGCACCTGGGCTGGCCTGCGCGATCTATCTCCTCCCGCACCCGCTCATCGTGCTCTTCTCGCTGCGCTCTCTAAAACGCGTTTCGGAGGGCCGTGAATGATTTCATCTAGTAACAGCATTGCTGCATTAATCGAAAAATTAAACACCGAGAGCACCGAAACACACCGAGAAAAGAGAAACTCGAGAATTATCTTTTTCCTCGGTGCTCCTCGGTGCTCTCGGTGTTTAATCTTCTCTCTTGGAAATCGTAAGGTTTCGGAGTGGTTTCTATGATTTTCAGTAAGATTTGGGAGCGCTACTTTCTGAGAGAGATCGGTAAAGTCTTCGGGCTCTTCTTGTTTGGCTTCTTCTTTTTATATGCGGCCATCGATTACTCGCTGCATATGCAAGACTTTCTCAAAGACAAAAAACTCCAGATCATGGACCTGCTGGTCTATTACGGCTTCCAATTCATCAAACGCGCACCGCTCCTGCTTCCGCTTGCGCTGCTGGTTTCGACGATTAAGGTTCTGACCTCGCTCAATGCGCATCGCGAACTGGTCGCCTTGCAGACCTCGGGGCTCTCCTTCAAAAAACTGATGCGCCCCTTCTTCTTCGTAGCCGCTCTTTGCGTCGGCTTTAATCTCATCTCATGCGAATTTTTTCTGCCGAAGTCACTCACCTATCTCGACAGGTTTTACGATAAGCATCTCAAGCACACAAAATATAATCGAAAACGCTACCCAGTGCATATCCTGACGCTAAAAGACAATTCGAAAATAATCTACCAGACGCATGACAAAGAAAAAGAAACCTTCGTCGATGTCATCTGGCTGCAATCTTCAGACGAGATCTGGCGTATGCGCTATCTCAATGCCAATCCAGATCGGCCGGAAGGCAGATTCATCGACCATCTCGTGCGTTCGCCACAAGGTCATTTCGAAAAAAAAGAGAGCGTAGAGAAGAAGCTCTTCGAAGGCATGAGCTGGGACAGAAATCCTCCGCGCAAAGGCTTTACGCCGCTTGAAAATAGGAGTATCAGCCAGCTCTACACCATGGGTTTCCGTCAGAAGTGCACCTCTTACGTAAAGATGGAGCTGCTTACCCACCTCTGCTATAAAGCCACTATCCCCTTCCTTTCACTGCTCGCCGTGGCTGCCGTATCGCCTTTTTGCGTGCGCTATGCGCGAAGAAAGCCGCTCTTTCTTCTCTATGCCGTATCCCTCTTCGGCTATATCGCTTTTTTCACACTGATGGACGCCGCTGTCATCCTCGGAGAAAATCGCGTAGCTGCACCGCCTGTGGCGATCTTTACCCCGCTCCTTCTGTGCGGACTCCCCTTCATCTGGAACTATCGTAGGCAACAATAATGAACTTATCTCACTCCGACTGGAAACCCAGACAGCTCCTCTTTTGGCTGCTCTTCATGGCTCTGCTTATTGCGAGCTTTAGCCTGCCCGCCACCGCTGTCTATTGGAAAAAACTCGACCACGCCTTTTTCCGCTTTTTCAACGGAAGCTTGCGCGGCAATCCCGGCTGGCAGACCTTTTGGGCACTGGCCAACCACAAGCTTGCGGACTGGCTGGAAGATATCTGCTTTTTAACCCTTTACATCGTTTACGTACGTAAAGCCCGCAAAGAGCTGCGCCTGCAGAAAACCTCCGAACTCATTTTCATGGTCATCTACATCGCCTTGGTGATCTATCTGATCAATCGAGTGCTCTTTAGACTCTATTGGCACATCCATCGCGAAAGCCCGACACTTGTGGTAGATGGATGCGTGCGTCTTTCGGAAGAGATTACTTGGCTGACAGTCAAAGATGATTCGAACAAGAGCTTCCCAGGCGATCACGGCACAACGGCTCTACTCTTTGCGGCGAGCTACTTCTACTTCGCTGGCTGGAGGCTTGGCCTGATCGCGGCTTTTTATGGAGCTTTCCTCTGTCTTCCGCGCCTTGTGACTGGCGCACACTGGCTATCCGATGTGATCGTCGGCGGCGGCTCGATCACCATCCTATTCTTGAGCTTGGCCTTTTGTACGCCTCTCATGCGCACTTGCAGCGCTAAAATTGAGAACTTCCTACGCTGGTGCAGGAAAAAGCTAGTTCCTACCTAACGACAACCCTTTGGGTTGCTTGGGTTCTTGCGGCTAGCAAGAATAGAGCGATCAAGAGAAAAGCTGATAAGCTCAGCATTGGTGGGGTGATAAATCCAAAATAGGCGATGGCCTCTTTGGTACACTCGGCACTTCCTGAGCAGAGTTTAGCGATGAACGGCAGGTCGAATTTTTGGATCAGCAGATGATACAAAGCGATCAAACCACCCGCTGCGGCCAAAGGCAGAGCGTAGATGACTACTCCGCGGTCTTGCCTGTATGTGGCAATGCCTAAAATAATCGCTAGGGGAGCTGTAAAAAGACGCTGAAGCCAACAGAGTGAACAGGGCTCAAAATGGAGGCGTTCGCTCCAAAAAAAGCTCCCCAAAATGGAGATCGATGCGCTCAGCCATGCACCATAGAGTCCGTAATTGAAGAGCAATTTTCTCATGATTAATTCTGTTTAAGTGCTTTTTGGATGGCCATCGTGACAGAGCCCAGCGAATAACTTCTAGTTTTCACGCCGTTGATGAAGACTGTCGGCGTAGCAAAATCATCTTTCATCAGCTCCCAACCTAAATCTTCATGCTTTTGAATGCGGACTTTCAGATGTCCATCTGCAAGCGCTTGCTTTAATTGATCGACATCGATGCCTTGGAAACTCTCGACGAGCCGCATAGCTCTCTCCGCGGCTGTGTTCCCTTCCGGTAGATCGCCATACAGCTCATTCAAGAAAGGAAAGAAGCGCTCAGGTCTCTGCTCAAACACAGCATAGCTCGCGAGTGCCAGAGCATCGGAATCTTCGATGAAAGAGAGCAGCACGAGGGTGCACTGCACTTTGCCGCTATCGATGAACCGCTCCTTCAATAAAGGAAGCGTTTGCGTATGAAAGTCTTTACAAGCGCCGCACTGAGGCTCTTCAAACACGATCATCTGCACCTGTGCCTGCCTACTTCCCAAGGTAGGATAGTCCGAAAGATTGATGTGGTCCTTTAAGCTGTTTTTCACAGGAAAGAAAAAGCCTGCGACTATCGCTATCAGGAAGACACCAAGGGTAGAGAGAACTAAGAGCTTTGGACGATACATATCTTTAGCAATAACATGCCTGAGAGAAAAAGAAAACGACAGAAAGGACAACAGGGACAAAAAATCTTATTCCTTTTAGACTTGCCTTAGCTAGGGAGAAAAATCATGACCAACTACGCCAAGCTTCACCAGATCTCAAAAAATGCGGCCGTTTTAAATGCAGTGCAACAGCTTTTGGATTGGGACCAAGAGACCTATATGCCTTCAGATGCAATAGGCCTTCGCTCCCTGCAAAACGAGCTTCTAGCGAGCCTGGTGCATAAACAGAGAACTGGTCCGGCATTTGCCAAAGCGCTCGCCAAGCTGGTCGATCTCTCAAGCGGCGCACTTCTCGATACATCTCTATCTCCTCCGCAGATCGCGGCCGTCCGCGAATGGAGACGTGATTATCTGCAGGATAAAAAACTCCCAGCTAGCTTCGTTAAGACCTTCGCTAAGACTACATCCAATGCCACACATGCTTGGGCAAAGGCTAAGAAGAGCGGTAAGTTCCGCGAGTTCTCGCCATTTTTGGAAAAGATCGTCAAACTCTGTCGAAAAAAGGCCGACCTTCTCGGCTACAAAGATCACCCTTATGACGCCTTGTTAGATATTTACGAGCCGGATATGACCGTCTCCTACCTCAACCCCCTCTTTGATCGCTTGAAGACCTCTTTGACCCAGCTGCTCAAGGCGATCAGCGCGCGCCCTGCCCCCGATCAGAGTTTTCTTTATGGAAATGACAGTTTCTCAAAGGAGAAGCAGCTCGAATTCTCACATGTGCTGCTCAAAGCCATGGGTTTCGATCCCAAAACGAGCCGCTTGGACCAGACTATGCACCCCTTTTGCGCCATGCTCCACCCCACCGATACGCGTATGACTACCCACCTAGATACCAACTATGTCATGTCCAACATCTTCTCAGTGATCCATGAAGGTGGACACGGTCTCTATGGCCTCGGCTTCAAAGAGGAGAACTTTGGCTCTCCATTGGCACAGAGCATCTCGCTAGGCTACGACGAGAGCCAATCACGCCTGTGGGAGACGCGCATCGGGCGCAGCCTCTCCTTCTGGCAGCACTTTCTGCCGCTCTTAAAACAGGTTTTCCCCGAGAAGCTTTCGGCCGTTTCGCTCGACGCTTTTTACCGCGCAATCAATCTCGTGAAAGCCTCGCTCATCCGCGTTGAGGCCGATGAAGTGACCTACTCGCTGCACGTGATCGTGCGCTTCGAGATCGAAAAGGCGCTTCTCGAAGGATCGCTGCGCGTCAAAGACCTGCCCGAAGTTTGGAACGCCAAGATGCAGGAGTATTTAGGCGTTGTCCCAAAAACCAACAGCGAAGGCTGCCTGCAGGATATCCACTGGGCGATGGGCGGTCTTGGATACTTCCCCACATACACGCTTGGCAACCTCTACGCCTCTCAGATCTTTGCCACCTTCGAAAAAAGCCATACTGACTGGCAAGCAAAGGTTGCCAAAGGAGAGTTAGGCTTCATCCGCGAGTGGCTGCACCAGAACATCCATCAGTATGGAAAGCAGTACACCGCCGCCGAGATGATTATGCGCATCTCCGGCCAGCCCCTCTCTGAAAAGCCTTTCGTCGCCTATTTAGAACACAAATACAAACATCTCTATTCGCTGTGATACGTAGAAGATTAAAAGCTCGCTTTCTCTTTCTTTTGCTCGTGCCTCTCACCATGCTGTTTGTGCTGATTTTCAACTATCTCTGGAATCTCAAAAGCATCGCGTTTGCGCCGGATAATTTGCTTAAGACCTTTCCCGAAGGCCTTACGCTTCAACGCCATATTTCCGATGAAGAGCTCGCGCAGATCTTCAATCAGCGCTTTGTCTTCCTCGATGAAGGCGCACAATGTTACGCCTGTGCCAGCGAAGATGGCCGCTATGTCATCAAACTTTTCAAAGCTCGGCACATGCGAAAAAAGAAGTGGTTAAAAGATGGGCCGCTTTTCCACGCTTTTGCGTCAGCGGCGCAAAGAGAACAAGAGAAGCTGAGATGGCTACAAAAATTCCAAGAGACCTGCGTCTGCTATGCTCTGGCGTATAACGAACTCGCCGAAGAAACCGGCCTCGTGCATCTGCACTTCCAGCCGAGCGAGAAGATGCATGCCAAACTTAAGGTAGAAAAATTTGAGATCGATTTGGACCAGCTCCCATTTCTCGTGCAGAAAAAAGGCGAGCTCGTGCCTAAAAAGATCTCGGCGTTGTTACAAACTGGCGGGCACGCGGCTGCCATCACTGCGCTCGCCAGTCTGCACCAGCTGCTCGTCAAACGCGCCAAAAGGGGCATCACCGACCCCCGCCAATGCTTCAGCATCAACTACGCCTTTTGCGGCAAAGATCCGCTCCAAATCGATGTGGGCAGGATTACCAAAGAGCTCACCATCATCGCCGCTCCCCAAACAGAGATCGAACGCGTCACAGCAAATCTTAAAGCTTGGGTAGGAAGACACTTTCCAGAGCTGAGAGCTGAATTGGAAGTAGCTCTGCAAAAATAAAAAAGACCCAAACGACTTTTTTGTCGTTGTTGTCCTCTTCCTTATTTTTTACGACGAAGCAGCTTGGATTTTTTCTTAGCAGGTTTAATTGGGACAAGTTCGTAACGATAGGGCGGTTTGATTTCTACAATCTTACCATTTCGAGCAAAAACAAGCGCCGTGCCTGTTCGAACCGCTGTTTCAAAAGCTCTTTTAAAGCTTCTCTCATGAGCTTGTAAAATAATTTCATTGATATCATCTTTCATGGGCAGCCTTCTCTATATCTTTTCCAAATATCATAATCCAAAATTTCTAAATTACTATTAACATCTTTCCTTGCAATCAGTCGTTTTAATGGAGTGTTTTATGCAGATATTGGCCATCAAACGTGCCCAGAGGTTGCGCGATTGCTGAAAGGAGCAAATTTTGGTCGCGAACGCCTTTTTTTCCTCCATAGCGATTGATCTGATCGGCATGGATCGCCAATACGTCTTCAAATGTGAGAAAGTAGGTTTGCATGCCTTTACTCAGCCAGGCGTTTTAGAGCGCGGCTGTATTTCTTATTGATCTTCTTCAAAGAAGTAGAAAAGCGTTTCTGTTGAGTTTTGCTTTTAAGAGGTGTAATGACGATGGATGCTCCATCCGGAGTGGAGATCTGGAGCAAGGTGGTACCATCTATTCCCAGAAGCTCGAGAATTGGACGCTCAATGACAAGAGCATAGCTATTGCCATGCTTGGTAAGTTTTTTGGTCTTTGTCATGAAAACCTCGTTGTTTTATGTATGTACCTATGTTTATACATTGTATCAACATCTGAATTTCCATTCAAACGTAAAAAAAACCTTGTGGGAAACCACAAGGCTCTGAACAAACAAGGAGTAAAAAATGGATTAGCGCTTAGAGTATTGACCGCGCTTACGAGCGCCGGCAAGGCCAGGCTTCTGACGCTCACGCTTACGCGGATCGCGGGTGAGGAAGCCGACGGTCTTGAGGTCATGTCTGCGTGTCTCATCTTCTTGGACGAGTGCGCGAGAGAGGCCGAGACGTGTGGCCACGGCCTGTCCGCAGATTCCACCGCCTTTGACGCGGATGATAATATCAAAACGCTCTTGCATAGAGAACTTTTCGAGCGGAGAAAGGATCAGTTTACGATGTAGCTCTTCTAAGAAGTACTCTTCGAACTTGCGTCCGTTGACATCGATTTTACCACTTCCTGGGCGCAGTCTGACTGAAGCTACTGCTGTCTTTCTACGGCCGGTACCAACATTCTCTTTGGTCATACTTTATGTTACTCTTAAGCGTTAGATGTTCACTAAAATTGGCTGTTGGGCTTCCATACCATGCTTCTCGCCAGCAAAGATACGCAGCTTTTTGATCTGCGCTTCTGAAAGGCGCGTCTTGGGCAGCATGCCTTTAATTGCACGGCGGAGGATAAGGGTCGGCTTCTTGGCGCGCATTTCGCGGAAAGAAACTTCGCGCAGACCGCTCATCGCACCAGTGTGGTAGCGGTAGATCTTTTGCGCTTCTTTAGCTCCGGTCACCTCGATCTTCTCGGCATTGATGATAATCACACCATCTCCGCAATCGACATTGGGAGTAAAGTTAGGCTTATGCTTGCCTCTTAAGATCTTTGCTACTTCTGCTGCAAATCTACCCAGAGTTTTGCCTGAGGCGTCTATGAGGATCCATTTACGCCCGCCTAGCGCCTCTTCTTTGGTCAGAAGGACTGTACTTTCTTTATTCTTCTTTGGATGCATGGTTGCCTACGAAATTTTTAAGAAAGCACGATGATACTTCCCCTCTTAATTTTTTCAAAGACTTTTGTCTGCCAGTTCTTGTAAACTTTTCAAAATGCATAAACTGACCTACTACAAAAGCTTATTACATAAAGATAAAAATTAAACACCGAGAGCACCGAGGAAGATACGAGGACTAATTTTTTTCTCGGTGTACCTCGGTGCTCTCGGTGTTTAATCTCCGATTAATGCGACAATACTCAAAAAACCAAGAAATTATTTATCTTTATGCGCCAGCTTAATACATTTTTCATTCGCACCTATGGCTGCCAGATGAACGAGCTCGACTCGGAGATCATGGTGGGCCAGCTCGAGAAACGCGGCCTCAAACGCACTCAGCAAGAGGACGAAGCCGATCTGCTCATTTTTAACACCTGCTCCATCCGCGACCTGGCCGAACGCAAGGTCATGGGCAAATTGGGCCAGCTAGGCAAGGCCCGCATCAAAAGATCGATCATCGGGGTGACCGGCTGCATGGCCATGGCCAAGAAGGAGTCGATCTTCCGCAAGCTCCCCCACGTCGACTTTGTGATCGGCACGAATAATATCAGCGATTTGAACTGCGTGCTCGACGAGGTGCTCGAAACGGGGCGCCAGACCATCCGCACCCAAGACGAATTCGAAGAAAATTTAGACTACCTGGTCGCCAAACGCGACGACCCGTACAAGGCGCTGGTCTCGATCATCCGCGGCTGCGACAAGTTCTGCACCTACTGCGTCGTCCCCTACACCCGCGGCGGAGAGGTCTCTCGTCCGCCCGAAAGCATCGAAGAGGAGTGCAAAAAGCTCGTAGACGCAGGCTATAAAGAGATCACCCTGCTCGGTCAAAATGTGAATAGCTACGGCAAAGACAAACCTGAGTGGAACTGCCTCTTTCACGACCTGCTCTATCGCCTGGATAAGATCGAGGGGCTAAAACGCATCCGCTTCATGACCAGCCACCCGGTCGACATCACTGTGCAGCTGATGGAAGCCATTCGCGACCTGCCCTCTATGTGCGAGTTTGTCCACTTCCCTGTTCAGGCGGGCTCGAGCCGCATCTTGAAAAAGATGCACCGGATCTACACGATCGAACAGTATCTCGAAAAAGTCGACCTGCTGCGCCAGATCGTCCCCAGAGTATCGCTCGGCACCGACATCATCGTGGGCTTTCCCACCGAAACGGAAGAAGAGTTTCAGATGACCTACGATATCTTCAAAAAGATCCGCTACTCTGTCGCCTTTATCTTCGCCTACAGCGCGCGCAAAGGCACACCCGCCTTCCGCTGGAAAGACGACGTGCCCGAAGAGGTCAAGCAAGAGCGCCTGCAGCGCCTCCTCACACTCCACGAGGAGATCTGCGCCGAAGAGAGACAAACGCTACTCGGACAAGAATTCGAAGTGCTGGTCGACGGCCATTACAAAGATGACAAAATGCTGAAAGGCCGCACCCGCTGCTGGAAAAAGGTGGTCTTTGAAGGGCCAAGCGCGCTATTTGGGACCCTGCAGACGGTTAAAGTGCACAGTTATAATAATCAGACACTGCTCGCTGAAAGGCTAATCTAAATCATTCTCGCCCCAATGGGAAAGATCTAAAATGTCGGGCAAAGCCGGAAAGCTATCATCTTCTATGCGCTGTTTCTTCGATGCGCTTTTCGTTTCATCTGCATCCGCTGCCCCGGCATAAAATGCCCTCATAAGTGGCCATTCGTCACACATGATATGTTCTGGTAAAATCACTATTGGTGTGTCTTTAATCCAAAATTGAACAAGTTTTAACCAAGGCGTGATCCCTACGACCTCTTCTTTGCCCATGGTAAACAAATCGCACGAATATAGATTAAGTAGTGTTAGGCTAGTACATCCAGCCAGTTCAAGGGGGATCTTTCGCAATTCTGTGTCCGCAAGTTCGAGCGCTCTCAGAGACTTTAACTTTCCAATCTGCGCAGGAAGCATTTTTAATCCCGTTCTATGGCATTCCAAACTCTCAAGCGCCACTAATCCCCCGATTCCATCAGGTAGGCTGGTCAGAGAACCATTACATGAAAGATCCAACCTCTTTAGCGCCTTTAAATTTCCAATTTCGTCAGGTACGCTTTCAAGCATATTCATGGTAAAACCGAGAATTTGCAAAGAGCGGCATGCGAGAAGCGGGACGGGTATGCTCGTGAAGCGATTATAGGCACAATGAACCTCTTGCAATCTCGTGCAAGCTTGGACAGTAGTCGGCAGGGTCCTCAGCCAAGAGCCATAACCCCATCCAGAACTGTGATCCTGCCTATCCTCAGTGCCGGCCATATCGAGGACCTCTACGTTGGCGAGTAAACCCAGCTCATCTGGCAAGTGCGTCCACTCTTCCCAATGATCGAGTTTAAAGCTAGCACTCTCAAGCGTACTGAATTTGCCCCCGTGATTGCGCATCCATTGCGTTATCACTTGCGCTAAACCAACTACATCTCTGCTTTCTTCTGGAAGAGAGTCCATGGTCATGGCAAGGAAGATTCTTTCGGTTACAACAGATATAGATTTAAGAGAGCCAAGAAAATTAATGGTGTCGGCTGCTTTAGACATCGCCGAAAGCCTAGCCGGGTCAAGTTTGCCCAAAGGAGAAGGGGGCAAGTGAGATCCCGGCACAGTAAATCGCATGGTCTTGGCATGCACAATCTTATAAATCTTCTTTACCACCATGGAAATTGAAACATAGGAATACTGGTGAGGAAATAGAGGGTAATAATCCTGGACGCCATGCGCAAGTCCGCTCAGGATAGGATCGCGCTTATAAGCTTCAAAAAGCGCTTCCCAGGTCGCATCATAGATCTTCTCATTACTGCCAAGATACACGCGCTGATGCGAACTAAAACGCTTACAGACCAGTGATAATGTGCAAGGCTCACCGGCAAAGCTCGAAATGCGGCTGATGATAGCGTTTGAGTGTATATTTGTGGCTGGAACTCTTGCAAATCCGGAAACTGCCATGATGCTACCTTGTTTTCCTTTCTTCTGTGCGCTGTCTCTTTGGACCAGATGGCGCAGCTCCAGTTTCCGAGGCCTCTTTCTTCTCGTCTTTGCCGTTTGGCTCGGCTTCGCTCACTGGCATCTGAAGCTGCGTTGAGAAAAACACGTGGTCGGGCAATATCACTGCTGCCTCTAACCCATATGTTGTCTTTAACCCATATTTCAAGACATCTAGTGCCTGTGCCTTTGTGGAAATAACACTAAAAGGCTCCAGCCAAGGAGTAATTTTTAGGACCTCATCTTTATGCATAGTGAATGCCGTGCACCCACTTAAATTGAGGTGCTTCAAGCGAGTACATTTAGACACTTCACGCGGGAGATATTTTAGCCCGCATTCAGAAAGAGAAAGCAATCTCAACTGGCTCAGCTCTCCTATGCTGGATGGTATGGCTGTGAGTTTTGGGCAGTGATCGAGCCAAAAATCCATTAGCCCTGCCAAACCACCGATCTCTTCGGGTAAGCATCTAAGAAAAGGATTCTGTGAAAGATTTAGGTAGCAAAGAGACTTCAAACGTCCGAGCGTTGATGGCAATCTGGTAATTGAGTTGCCACAAAGATCAAGAGTGTACAAGTATGGCAAATCTCCAATCGCCTCAGGTACACTCTGAATAAAATTGTTTCTAAATTCCAGACAGACCAAATTTTTACAATTAAATAGGGAAGCGGGCAGCTCAGTGAAGCAATTATGCGAAGCGCTAACTCTTGCTAGTTGGGCGCATGCTTGAATACTCTCGGGCAGATTCGCTAGCCAAGAAGAAGAACCCCAACCAAACTCAGTCTGACCATCAGTATGTTCGTCGACATCAATACCCTTAACATCGAGTATTGTTAAATTTGTTAATAACCCCAACATATTGGGAAGGTGCGTGCATTGATGTTCGTACGGGATTTCTAATAGGTCTATTTGACCTGGGACAATATCTACATGTCTTGCCAACCCTTCTGCCCAGGATAGAATATTACGCTGCTCAGTCTTCAACGTCGACATGAGTACGGAAAGATAGGTTTTTTGCGTTTCTTCACACAGATTCGCCCCGAGACTTATAAAATTAATCGTATCGGCGGCCTCAGCCATCTCAGAGAGCCTTGCGGGATGAAGCGTGCCTAATGGAGCGGGAGGAAGGCTCATCTCTTTCTTCAGGGTTAATTCTCTCGCTTTGCTACGCACGATGCGATAAATCCTTGCGACCACCTTTGACATCTCAGGTTTTGCATCGACCTCAACGTTTTCACTTAGAAGTGCGGCTTCTGCATTCATGATCCTGAAAACACCCCGAGCAAGACCGCCGAGAATTGGATCGCGCTCATAAGCCTCAAATAGCACTTTCCAGGTAGCCTCGTAAATTTTTCCCGCTCCCCCTGGTTGCGCCTTACCTGCATTGTAAAATTGCTTGCATGTCGCCATTAGCGAACACGGCTCTCCGTGAAAGCTAGAAATGCGATCAAGCAAGACGTTGGGCGTATTTGCCCATCTGGATGTTTGAACTGAAGACATGGAAGTATTTTAACAGAAACTATAATATTAAAAAAATAATACTAAAAATTTTAGTTGAATAAATATTTTTTAAAATAAAGCGCTTCTGGAACAGAAGCGCTTTATTGAGATAAAGATAAGTCTTATCTTTTGGCGAATTTAGCGATGACAAGACCGCCCAGGAACCAGCCGATAATCAGATCCAGCATATGGACGACTACAAAGCCACAAGAGGCTCCCATCCAGATCCAGTCTGGTATGTAGACGATAATGGCCGCAATCAAGGCGATAATTGTCACAAATCTAACCTGTTTCATGTAGTTCGTCGCTTTGGTCATGAACAAGAGCCAAGTGATCAGATAAGCTGCAATGATCTGCACAATTAGAGTGAGAATAAACGCAGCCGCCATGCCCATTTTCATGCCGTTCTTCTGGACCATTGCGAAAACTATTGGACCGGTCCTCATCATCTCTTTGCCTTTCATCATCTCATCGCGCATGTCTTCTTTGCTCATGTTCTTGTCATGATGCATGCAGTTTGGAATGACGTAAGCTCCGCTCATATCCGCGTGATCTTGGATAACTTCGGCCACTCTCTTCTCATTTGAAAACTTGTGCATGGTCATCTGATGCCATGGGAGAACCATCCAAGAGAATACTCCCCATAAAAAAACTACAATGCCGCCCAAAACTGCGCAGCGTGTCAATGCTTGACTCATAAAAACTCCTCTTTTTAAAGCGCTAAGCTCTAACAAGACATTAAATAATTTAATTTAATTATGCAAGAAGCGCAGTGGCCGAAAGACAAATGGACGACATGGACAATAATGGACGAAGTGGACAGCGCCGAGAAAAAATCCACGGGCGCGTCCACTAAGTCCACCCCGTCCACATCGTCCACAAAATCTTCAGTCCACTGCGCCCTAAAGCAGCTTCTTGAACTCTTTTTCATCCAAGATGCGGATGCCTAACTCTTTTGCTTTGTCGAGCTTGGAGCCGGGATCTTCGCCGACCAGCACAAAATCGGTGGTCTTGGTGACCGAGCCTGAGACTTTGCCGCCGCGCTCTTTAATCAGCGCAGAGGCTTGGCTGCGGGTGAAATCTTGCAGGCCACCGGTCAAGACGATGGTCTTGCCATAGAAGGGATGGCCCTTGTGGTGTGAAACTTTGATCTGAGAGGGTTTTACGCCCTGTTTCAGTAGCGCCTCGATCTCTTTGAGATGCGCCGATTCGTGCAGGTAGGCTACTACCTCTTGCGCGGTCTTCTCTCCGATGCCTTCGAGCGCAAGCAGCGCTTCTTCGTTCATTTTGCAAAACGTTTCGATATCGCCAGCATGCTGCGCCAAAAGTTCAGCGCTTTCCTCTCCGATGTGTTTTATGCCTAGTGCGAAAATGAAGCGGCCTAAGCTGACCTTTTTTGATTTTTCAATGCTGGTCAGCAGATTATGGATCGACTTCTCTTTGAACCCTTCGAGCTGGGCAAGATCGTCTTCGCTGAGATCGTAGATATCAGAAAAGGTCGTAACCAGACCCTTCATCACCAGCTGCTCGACCACCTTCTCTCCCATGTGTTCGATGTCCATGGCATTTTTACTCACAAAATGCGCAACGCGCCGCACGCGCTGTTCGGTGCAAAACTTATTCGGGCAGCGCACAGCCACCTCGCCTTTGACATGCACCACAGATGTACCGCAGGCGGGACAGTGTCTAGGCATCTTCCACGGATGTGTGTGTGCCGGACGCTTTTTGTGCACGACTTCGACGACCTTAGGAATGACATCGCCACCTTTTTCGATGATGACTGTGTCTCCCACACGGATATCCTTGCGCTCGACCTCTTCTTGATTATGCAAGGTCGCGCGCGAAATTGTGCTGCCAGCCACAAAGACCGGTTCGAGTTCGGCCACTGGTGTCAGCACGCCCGTGCGGCCTACCTGAACGGTAATCTCTTTGATGCGCGTGGTAGCCTGTTCGGCCGCGAATTTATAAGCGATCGCATACCTGGGAGATTTACCTGTAGTGCCCAGCTGCTCGTGATAGCGCAGCTCGTTTACTTTGACCACAATGCCATCGATCTCAAATGGCAGGTCATGCCGCTTCTTTTCGATCTTGTCGGCAAAGGACATGATCTCGTCTAAATCATGACATAGCTTGCGATGCTCTTTGTCAAAGATAGGAAGACCGAGATGATCCAAGAAGATGTGCACCTCCGTCTGTTCGCTAATCGATGACTCCCCTTCTTCTGCGAGACCGTAGAAGACCGCGGAAAGTCTACGCCTGGCCACTTCGTGTGAGTCGAGTAGTTTAAGCGAGCCGGCTGCAGCGTTGCGCGGATTAGCCCAAAGCTCTTCACCAGCCTCTCTTTTGCTGGCGTTCAGCTCCGCGAAAACCTTCTTTGGCATGAACACTTCGCCGCGCACTTCGAGCAGCTCTGGAACTTTTTTGCCTGTAAGTTCGAGCGGCATAGAGCGGATCGTCTTCATGTTGGCCGTGATATCGTCGCCCTTCGATCCATCACCTCGAGTTAACGCACGCGCAAAGCGCCCCTCTTCATAGCGCACAGAAACGGCCACGCCGTCCATCTTCAGCTCGCTGCAAAAAGAGACCTTTCTCCCTTCTAAAAGCTTATGCACGCGCTTCAGGAAGTCGGCCAGCTCCTCTTTGGAATAGGTATTGGCCAGAGAGAGCATGGGTGTGACATGCTGGACCTGTTTGAAGCCTTTGGTCAAAGCCGGACTGATGCGTTGCGATGGCGAAGAGGGCGATATCCACTCTGGATGCTCTTTCTCCATCTCTTGCAGACGGCGCATCAGCTGATCATATTTTTGATCAGAGATAATCGGCTTTGCATCGGAAAAATAGAGCTGGTCGTGCTTGTTGATCTCTTCGACTAGCCTCAAATACTCATGCTTGGACAAACCTAACCTCAAAGATCATGGTAGCAAGCGGCGCAAGCTGAACCGTAAGCGATCTCGGCCGTTTAGCTTTATCTTGCACGATTGCTACTTGAGCGTTGATTTTGCCTGATCCACCAAATTCTTCTCTATCGGTATTGAATACTTCCTTGATCTCAACCACATTTGAAAGCGGAATTTGATATTCTGAGAAGTAGCCCGGTGTGAAATTGTGCACACAGAGCAGATAGCGATTGGTGCCTTTGCGCAGGTAGCTGATCACAGAGTTTCGCTTATCGGCGAAATCGACCCACTCAAATCCGCGTGGATCAAAATCAAACTCCCAGAGCGCCGTGTGCTCATGATAAAACCGGTTGAGCTCTTTTACGCAGCTTTGCAAACCCCTGTGCTTATCGTATTGAAGTAAAAACCAGTGTATCTCTTCTTTGCAGCTCCACTCATGCCACTGACCGATCTCTCCTCCCATGAAAAGCAGCTTTTTGCCTGGCTGACAGATCATGAAGCTGTACAAAAGACGGGCGTTGGCAAATTTCTGCCAATCTGTGCCGGGCATTTTGGATATCAAACTCCCCTTCCCATGCACTACCTCATCGTGTGAGAGCACGAGGATAAAGCGCTCAGAAAAGGCGTAGAGCATGCCAAAAGTCAGGTCATTGTGATGATAATTGCGAAAGATCGGATCTTTATGAAAATAGCGCAGAACGTCGTTCATCCAGCCCATGTTCCACTTCAAATCAAAGCCCTGTCCGCCCTGTTCGAGTGGATGGGTCACGCCGGTAAATGAGGTCGACTCTTCGGCGACCATGAGTATTCCAGGATGCTTCTCATGCACGACTGAATTCAGGTGCTTGATGAATTCGATCGCTTCGAGATTCTCTCTTCCCCCGTAAATGTTTGGAATCCACTCCCCCTCATTTCTGCCGTAATCGAGATAGAGCATAGAGGCCACCGCGTCGACGCGCAGGCCATCGATGTGCATCTTCTCAAACCAGAACAGCGCGCTTGCGATGAGGAAGTTAGACACCTCAGGACGTCCATAATTGAAAATCGAGGTGAACCAGTGTGGATGATACCCTTGCTTAGGGTCGCGATGTTCAAATAGACAGGTGCCGTCGAAATTGGCGAGAGCATGGTCGTCGGTAGGGAAGTGCGCGGGCACCCAGTCGACAATCACGCCGATCCCCTCCTTGTGCATATGATCCACGAAATATTGAAAATCCGAGGGATTGCCATAGCGGCTCGTGACGGCAAAAAAACCAGTGACCTGGTACCCCCACGACTCGTCAAGCGGATGTTCGGCAATCGGCATGAGTTCGACATGCGAAAAATTCATCTCTTTGCAGTAAACCGCAAGCTCATGCGCGATTTCACGATAGTTTAAAAAGCCTCCCGACTGCCTTTTCCACGACCCGAGATGCACTTCATAAATATTCATCGGTTTAGGCGCTGCTCGCTCTTTTGTTCGGCGATCTAACCACGCCTGATCGGCCCACTGATAGCGGTCTATATCGAAAACTATCGACGCAGTTCTTGGGCCTAAGCTCGCACTCGAAAGCAAATGGATCACTCTTCACTTTAAGCTGTCCGTTGTGCATGCGTATTTCAAACTTGTACTTCTCTCCCACTTCGATACCTGGTACGAAAAGCTCCCAAATTCCCGAGGCGCCCATCGAACGCATCGGGTTTACCTGACCATTCCAATAATTGAAGTCGCCAACCAGAGCCACCTCTAGGGCAGAGGGCGCCCACACCGCAAATTTGGTGCCGGCAGCACCTTGATGCATGACGATTTTTGCCCCCAGCACCTCGTAAAGCTTGTAGTGCGCCCCTTTCGCGAATAAGTGCGCATCCAGTTCTCCTACCGTCGGCCAAAAGGCATAGGGGTCGTAAGCGTGCAAGCCATTTTGGTGATAGACCTCATAATCGAGGTGTGTGGTATGCGCAGGCACGATGTATTCAAAAAAGCCCTCGAGATCGGTTTTCTTGGCCTCGACAATCGCACCAAAAACCTCGAGATGCACCGAGGTTGCGCCCGGACGCCACAAGCGAATGACCTTGGTCTCATCATCCACTCTATGTAAGCCTAAGATTTGATGCGGGTTGTGCTTGAAATCTTGAAAGCGCATGCCGGCATCTAATGCGGTGACCATGGGACTTCTCCTTTTGATTTTCATATAGCACTTTCGCTCTCAATAAGCAAAGGACCAAAAGGATGCTTTGTTGCATAAGCGGGTATAAATTAAACACCGAGAGCACCGAGACACACCGAGAAAAAAGAATGAGAATAATCCTCTCCTCCTTTCCTCTCTCGGTGGTTCTCGGTGCTCTCGGTGTGTTTAATTTTCCGATAATGCGGCAACGTTGATGAGTTGTGTAACGCACCTGATCAAAAAAACGGAAATGGCTTGTAATTGTTGATTAAACAAGCTAAGAAGAGGGTATGATGATTAAACGTGAAAGTTTAGGCGAAGGTTGGCGGCTTTTAATTCTACTGCTGCTGATCTCTTTTCCTGCCGTCGGCACAGTCTTATTCACACCAGGCCTGCCGAATATCGCGCAGTTTTTTAACGTGCAAACGGGCACAGCGCAGCTCGCCGTCACGGTTTATCTGATTGGCTTTGCGCTCGGACAGCTACCCTATGGCCCACTGGCCAATCGTTTCGGCAGGAAACCTTCTCTGCGCGGAGGATTGATTCTGGCCGCATGCGGCTCTCTCTTGTGTGTGCTCGCTGGCAGCCTTCACTGCTTTACGCTGCTGATTATCGCGCGTTTTATCATGGCGCTCGGCGCAGCCGCCGGCCTCAAGATCATCTTCACCATGATCGGCGATGTGTACAAACCACCGCGTTCGACTAAGATCTTCTCCTATGCCATCTTGGCTTTCGCCATTACACCTGGTGTGGGAACCGCCATCGGCGGTGCACTGACTCAGCATTTTGGTTGGCAGAGCTGCTTCTATTTCTTGGCCCTTTACAGTTTACTTCTGCTCTTCCTTCTCTCTTTTATGCCCGAAACGCGTCAAACGGGAGATTTTCAAGAGCTCGACCTCAAACATATCTCGCAGGGCTATCTGCAGACATTGCAAAATAAAACGCTCATGACCTGTGCGATTATTTTAGGTTTGAGAACATCTTTCATCTATGTTTTTGCGGCCAAAGCGCCCTTCGTAGCCTTGCATAAGATCGGCATGGGCCCTCAAAAGTTCGGCCTTCTCTGCCTTATTCCCCCGCTCGGGATGATCCTCGGCACATTTATCTCGGTTAAATTGGCAGACTATCTCAAACAGCTCAAAGTGCTGGGCATCGGCCTGCTCATCGCCCTCGGTGGGACCAGCTATATGCTCTCTGCATTCTGGCTGGGCAAATACACGATTCCCAGCCTCTTTTTAGCCATGTTCACTATCGACGTCGGACTTTCACTGATCTACGCGAACGCCTCCTCCATGGGCATCGAAAGCGCCAAAAACATCGCCAATGGCTCCGCCATCATGAACTTCACCAACCTAGGCACCAGTGTGATCATGGTGCTCCTCGTGGGCTTCATCCAACCCAACGAAGCCAACTTCCTGCCCGATCTCTTCATTATCCTACTCGTCCTCATGTTCCTTTTCTGGCTGCACCTGCGCAAGCTCCGCCCCCAGCACTCATAATTAGAGAACCTCTTGCGTAATTCCATTTGCCCGCTAAAACCGCCCTTTTTCCTCTAATTTTTGTCGCATCTCCTCACCGACCCAATTCGGGTCGCCTCGTCAATGCGACACTAGCCAGCAAGCTGGCTCTAAAAATCAGAGAAAAAATCCTCGGTTTTTTCGGGCAAAGCGAATTACGCAAGAGGTCTAGTGTTTTTCGGAGCTCTTGATGAGCCTGTGGAGCTGTCCTAACATGTAGAATGGAATCGATAATAGGGTGTATTCGATGGAAACTCCCGATGAATCTTTCACATGTACAGGGCCAAGCCTAGGGATGTCTGAATTAACCCTAATCGCGATTGTCTTCTTTTTCTCCTTCATGAACTGATGGAGAGACTTGAGTGTGCCGGTCGTGCCTGCTTTTACTTCTATGGGGATGACCTGATTTTCATGCTGAATAATGTAATCGATTTCAGCTTCAGCGCCCGCTTTTTTTCTCTGCCAGTAATAGAGAGCGGGTGATATATACGCAGGAGTAATTGTACGTAGTAGTTGTCCTACAAACTGTTCAGCCATGCCTCCACTATTGATCATGGAGATTTCAGATATTGATCTTAACTGGTGTAATGAAAGTCCAAGCGAGGCGCTACAAAGTCCACAATCTAACATGATTGCCTTCGAGAACTTTTCATCTGCTTCCGCTCCAAGAGGTAACCCATTAGCCGAGGTTGCCACAATTCGATGGCATACTCTTGCTTTAGTGAGCAAATCAAGAGCCTGTTTTAAGGGAGCTGTGCTAACCTCGGAATTAGCATCTTTATAGACAAATTTCCTCCCAAGTTGGCGAGGAATTGAGCTCATAATATCTTCGAGCCGATCAATTGTCAGACGTCCACTGTATTTTGCGAAGTCATCGCGATATGTTGCAAGCAAATCAAAGTGAATTTGATTAATCGCATCTGGAACTTTTGCGCTAGCCCAACTTGAAACTGCTCCGGGCATCCCGCCGACTATGAGGTATTCTTTGACGATCTTCATCGACTGCAGGTGGAGGGTTTCTGGAATATTGGTTTTCCAGTCGAAGTTTTGCAAATATTCGCGCAGCTCATGTTGTCCGATTGCATTTAAAAATTCTTCAAAGGAAAATGGCTCTAAATACATGTAGCCTATTCTGCCGACAGGCATACTGAATTCATGATCGGCCAGAGCAAAATCTAACAGAGAACCCGCCGCAACCACCGCAAGCTCAGGCATATCTTCGGCAAACCAACGCAGTTTTTCGAGGAGATGAGGTGCGGCTTGGATTTCATCCAGAAATAGAATTGTATTCACCGGCTCAATTTTGCTTCCTATAGATGCCGTAATATTGATCATGATCTCTTTGGGATCATTCGACGAAAATAACGAAGCAAGTTCAGGACGTTTCTCAAAGTTAAGTTCGATGAGATGTCTGTTCTGTGAATTAGCTAGATCTCGAATCAGCCAAGTCTTTCCCACCTGGCGGGCTCCACGGATAACTAAAGGTTTTCGCGCGCTTGAATTGAGCCAGTTAATCAGGAATAAAGTACGGTCGCGTTTCACAATGTCCTCGCTTCATCTTTTCCCTATATTTACTCAAAACTCCATTGTAAGTCTATAAAATAAGGGGTTGTTTTAGACAGGAGACATAGAAAATAAGGGGCTGTTTTAGGTGGTTAGTATCGCCTTAGCAATTAACTTGTTGAATACAAGATGTTTATGGTTATTGATGAAAAAGAGGCATCGACAAGTCGATGTCTGACAAAGCGCTGACAAATCCTTGCACTTCTAGAGATTGACTCTTTACGACATTAGCTCGTATTCTTTTTTCACAAAAAAAGGGGAAATATGTCCAAAGCGCGTCCACTTACTCTATTTACACTGGCGATGATCAACGTGGCCACGATCGGCAGCGTGAAGAACTGGCCGCTGACCGCTGAATATGGCCTGGCATCGGCCTTCTTTCTCATCCTTGCGTCGCTGCTGTTTTTCATCCCTACGGCGCTGGTCTCAGCGGAACTTGCCACAGGCTGGCCTGAGCGCGGCGGCGTTTATCTTTGGGTAAAAGAGGCCTTTGGACACCGCGCAGGCTTTCTGGCCATCTGGCTCCAGTGGATTCAGAACGTGGTCTGGTATCCGACCGTTCTCGCTTTCATTTCTGGCACCTTAGCCTATGCCCTCAACCCTGCGCTGGCAGACAACAAACTCTACACGCTCATCGTGGTATTGGGAGTGTTTTGGGCGAGTACGCTCGCCAACATGCAAGGCATGCGCATCTCTGGGAGGATCAGCTCCGTGGGAACGGTTTTAGGAGCCTTCTTGCCCGCCGGCATCATTATCTGCTTGGGCATTTTATGGGTGAGCTTAGGCAAGCCCTCACAAATCTCCTTCACTTTGGCAAATGCCCTCCCGGACATGAGCCATATCAAAGAGCTTGTCTTCTTCTCGGGAGTTATCCTCAGTTTGATGGGCATGGAGATGTCAGCTGTGCATGCTAAAGATGTCGAGAATCCGCAGCGCACCTATCCACGCGCCATTCTTCTCTCATTGATCATCATCCTCGGCTTATCGATCCCTGGTGTGCTCTCGATTGCGATTGTCGTGCCTCAGTCGGAGATCAGTCTGCTCTCTGGTTCTATCCAAGCCTTCTCCGCCTTTGTGAACGTCTTTAATTTACACTGGATGGTCCCGCTTGTGGCCGTATTGATCGCAGTTGGTGCGATCACCTCGATGAGCACATGGATGGTTGGCCCCAGCCGAGGACTTCTCGCCGTGGCTCAAGATGGAGATCTGCCCCCCTTCTTTCGCACGCAGAACAAGCACAATATGCCCTTCGGACTTTTGATCTTCCAAGGCATTATCGTCTCGATTATCACCATGCTCTTTCTGCTCATGCCAAGCGTAAACGCGGCCTTCTGGTTTATCAGCGTTACCGTGGCACAACTCTATCTGGTGATGTACTTCTTGCTCTTTGCAGCCGCCATCAGACTGCGCTACAAAAAGCCCGACGTCGTGCGCGCCTACAAGGTGCCTGGCGGCAAGATTGGCATGTGGATAGTGGCCGGCATCGGTTTTCTCACTTCTGCCGCTACCATGTTTATTGGATTTTTTCCGCCCGCACAGATTCAAGTGGGCAACGTCTACTTCTACCTAACCGCCCTCATGGGCGCAGTGGTCTTCTTATGCATGGGGCCCTACATCATCCTGCTCTTCAAGACACCTGACTGGACCCGTCCAAAACGTTAAGAGTAGATTTTTTGATCATCGAGTAGGAGGGAGCCTTACGGCTCCCTCCTACTCGATCAAAGCCTTTAACAGGGCAAAAGGCGGCGAATGCAATCGAGCAGGCCGCTGAAACAGCTGCCAATTGCATCCCCAATTGCATCGAAAATGCGCAGATACCAAGCGCGGTCAGCGGGTTGAGGTTGCTCTGCTGGCTGGACTGGCTGGTCGAGCTGAGGAAGGGGCATTGGTACTGGCACTGGCAGCGGTTGTGGCGGAGGTGTTATCCTGACACGCGGATCTGCTACACCTAAGTCGGTTAACATGCGTGTAATTCCTTCGCTCATCTCAGCATGAGCTCGTGCTGCATCAAATCTCATTACAATTCCGCCTCTATCAACGAACGGAATCGTGTGCTCGTCTACATCATGGCTTCTAAGACGATCGTCCGGCCCATGTCCGTCATCCGGACTGAATCTATAAAAATA
This sequence comes from uncultured Chlamydiales bacterium, assembly GCA_963709365.1. Taxonomy (GTDB): domain Bacteria; phylum Chlamydiota; class Chlamydiia; order Chlamydiales; family Rhabdochlamydiaceae. The sequence continues at coordinate 557,153 of CAVPVU010000002.1, read as the reverse complement.
ATGCCCGACACATCGTCCCTCTTGAAATCCGATTTCACGGATCTTCCATGCGCTAATTCCTGTTGAACCGGGTATCTTTGTTGCAGTAAAAAATGATAGTGCAACGCCTGTAACAAGCTGTGCACGGGAATCCGCGAATTTATCAGTAAAATACAACCGGCCATAAAACCTAGTTGGCACGTCAGGACTGTGTCGATGTATGAAGTCCGAAATTAAAGGAATCTTGGTAGTCCAATCACCTTCTAATTTCGTGCTTAGAACCGCAAGCACTTCTTCAGGAACGTGCTGACGAACTAAGGTTATTTGTTCAGCGCTTAAAAGAGCTGCATTTGCTGCATTTTGAACGGCCATAAAAAACTCCTTTTATTTAAGTTGTAAAGCCAATACATCGCTTAAGGCAATCTAAAAAGCTGCTTAAGCAGCCGTTAAGTGCATCGAAGAGGCGTTGATACCATGGACGCACTTCTGGAGCAAAAGCTGCTGGATTAGGTTCAGGAAACTCAATAGGTCTAAACCGTGCGTCAAGCTCGAGCAACCTCGGAACTTCTTGCTCGAGTATCCTCTGAGGAGAGATCGCAGGGTTCCAGCAAAGCATATGCGCATCTTCAAAGTCTCTCAAAGACCAAGATTCGCGATTTATTTCACTAAATTGATATCTATAGTAGCCCTTTGGCTGACTGTTTTCAAAAGCACATGCGCGTATCTCCCATTGAACTGCCCCCATCCCTTCCCTCCCTCTAAATGGATTTGCAATTTCTATTTTGTGGAAAAATGCCAGCGCTACTCCCTCGACAATGGAGGGATCTCCTTGACTCGAGCGAGCATCCTCGAATTGACGCATAAAAAACAACTTTCTGACTAAAGTATCCGGCACTTGTGTGATGGCCGTGTGCCGCATCACACATTCGACCACGGAGATTCGCCCTCTCCAGTTTTCCAATTGAGACAGCACGCTTTCTGGAACATGCTGGCGAATCAAAGCGACATTTTCTGCGCTCAAAGGAAGCGAACTTGGAACTCTTGCTGCCATAAAAACTCCTATTTTTTTTATCTCTCTACGCGCTGAGCAGAAAAAAGACGCCAAATGCAATCGAATAGTCCGCTTAAGCAGCCGCTAAGTGCATCGAAAATGCGCAGATACCATGGGCGAGCCTCTACTGGTTGTGCTTGCGGAGGCATGTCAATGACTATCGGATCGGGTGGGAGAGATTCAAGTTCTCTAAACTGATCGCCAAGCTCAAGCAATCGTGGAACTTTTTGGTCGAGTATGCTCTGAGGTGAGCTCACAGGGTCCCAGCTAGGCGTATGCGCATCGATAAGCTCATCTTTCCCAATCCAAGTAATCTGATTAACCGCATTAACTTGAAATTCATAAAATCCTCTAGGCTGACTATTTTCAAAAGCGCACGTGTGAAGCTCCCATCGAGCACAGCGCGCTCCTTCTATTCCACGATACGTTGCAATCTCTATCTTGTGGAAAAATGCCAGCGCCACACCCTCGACAATGGAGGGATTTTCTTCGGTCGAGCGAGAATCCTCGAATTGATGCATAAAAAACAATTTTCTGACTAAAGTATCCGGCACTTGTGTGATGGCCGTACGCCGCATCACACATTCGACCACGGGGATTCGCTCACTCCAGTTTCCTAACTGAGACAGCACGCTTTCTGGAACATGCAGGCGGATCATGTTGACGTGGTGTTCGCTTAAAGGGAGTGGTGTTGGAACGTTTACAGCCATAAAATTATCCTCTAGTTATTACTCTTTCTATTCTTGACAGAATACTACGCAAAAGATCGCTTAAGCAGATCAAAAAGCCATTGAAAAATCGGCTTACGGCATCGGCAATCCGCAGATACCAGGCTCGATCGATAGGCTGCACAGGCGGTAAAGGAATTGCAGCTCTCCCGCCGTTACTCAATAAGGTTTGGATCTCTGCATTCATCCGGGGCTGTCCGCTTGATGCCCAATACCTATCCATTCTATCGCGATAGCTGGTTGAAGCCCATAAGTGGGGTCGTCCGTCTATCATGTGCTCTCGATCCAAACCTGAACGGCGAAAGAAAAAACTGTATGGTTCACCTTGTTCAAAAGCACAAATAGACGCTTGCAATTCATGTCCTATCTTTGAAAAACAAACCAAAGCAACGCCATTCACAACAACTTCCGAAGCACCTGTAAATCTGTGCATGAAAAATACACGCCCATGTAATGCGGCAGGCGGCGCATCGTAAAAGCCTCGGCTAGTCATTTCTGCATATGAAATGCATTCGACCATCGGGATCTCTCTAGTCCAATCTTCCAACTGGCCAAGCACCGCTTCGGGCACATGCTGGCGCACCAGTGCTTGGTTTTCGGCACTCAAAGGTAAAACGCTAGGCACTCTTGTAACCATAAAATGTCCTATCTCCCGATTTGGAAAAGGTAACGAATGCAGTGCACAAGCGGGCGCAAACAATGACCGAGTAAATTAGCTAGCCTGAAGATAAAAACAAGAGGGATTCGAATGTACCAGGGCTCTGGCACCTGCCTCGCTAGTTGTTGTTGCTCTCTTAAGACGTTCAGGTCGAGTGGTACGGGTACTTCCGGTGAAAGAACGATGGCGAAAGCATCCGCAGCACCACGCAATACTAGAGGAACTTTTTGTTGCACCACCATCTCTGGCCAATGGTCTTCTTCCCACTCCCAATACAGCGTGAACGCATCGCGTAGCGGCGGGTGCGCATCGCGATATAAATGTACCTCGGGTTGAGAATATTTTGTGGGGGCTTCATCGAAGTAGTAGCCTACAGGCTGCCCATTTTCAAAAGCACAGTTGAATACTGACCACCCAAACCCGTGCGATTCTATAACGTGTCTCCCATTTATGCAGTTGTATATACTGATTCCATCCCATTCATTTTCTACGACCGCTCTTGTTCCACGCTGAAAAAATGTTAAAGCGACTCCTTCGGCAACGGAGGGATGATCTTCCGTTGTGCGAGAGTCTTCGAACCTATGCGTAAAAAACAACTTATTATGTAACTCGTCGGGCACTTGGGTTAAGGCCTTTTTCCGTACAACACACTCGACCAAAGGGATCGTGCGCGTCCAATCTCCTAACCAAGACAGCACCCGTTCCGGCACATGTTGGCGGATCAAAGCAGCATTTTCTGCGCTCAAAGGCAATGCACTTGGAACTCGTGTAGCCATAAAATCAACCTCTAACTCTTAATGTTTCGAAAAAGCGCAAAAAGCAATCCACCAAGCTCGCGATGCAGCTGCTTAGCGCATCACCAATTACTTGATACCAAGCGCGAGGAGTCTCAATTGCAGGTGCAGGAGGCAATCCGACCTCGGCTGGTGCGGGTTGCACTGGTTCAGGTACTACTGGAGCCACGGGAAGTTGGACAGGCACTGGTACAGGTAGAGCGCGTGGAAAGACTTGAGCGCCAGCTTTCCTAGCTTCCCTTAATAGATTGGGAATTCTCACATCAAGGATATCTTCTGGTATTTTGTCATACTTGTCTCTGAAATCTCGCTTAACAAATGAGTTGCTTTTTCCAAGTACTCCTATTCGCTCGCGGAAATACTCGCCAAATGGAACACCATTTTCAAAACCGAAGGCATGCACACTCCAGTTACACCTCCTTCCCCCACCTGAAAGACCAGTAAATCCCTGATCATTATATTTAAAGAAAACCAGAGCGACGCCTTGCGTAATGCATGTTACATCCTGCCGCCTCGATGCTGAACGTGCGTCGTAGAAATCACGCGTAAAAAACAACTTATTGTGTAAATCAACCGAGACCTGGGATGCAGTTGTATCCATATAATAAGATACAGCTTCGGCCAAAGGGATCTGGCTCTGCCAATCCCCTAATTGCCCGAGCACAGACTCCGGCACGTGCTGACGCACCAGCGCCTGATCCGCTGCACTCAAAGGAACTCTTGTAACCATAAAATTATCCTCTTCCTATTGTAATTGCTTGAAGAGTTTGGACTAGATGCCCAATACAATCCATCAATCCAGCCAAGCAGTGGCTTAGAGCATCTGCGAGCCGTTGGTACCAAGCTCGCGGCTCTTGCCTGATCAAAGCTGGCTCGGGCGGAGGACGATGGGTACGGATCAGTGGCAGCGGCTCTGGTGGCTCTAGAATCTCAGGCGCTGCAGGCGGCTGTAGAATCTCAAGCGGTCGTTGGATCGGAACAGGTTCAGGCGGCAGTTCAGGTGAAATGCGTGGAAAGACTCGAGCGCCAGCCTCTTGGGCTAGCTTAATTAGATCAGTAATGCGCTCGTCGAGGAGTTGCTGGGATGACTTTTGAGGATGCCAAAGACGTTCAGGAAAGCGTTGAGGCTCTTGAGCGTATTGGTCATGATAAGATTTCTCAAGATGCCTCTTTCTCCGTCCAAAATGGTAATTGCCAAATAGAGCTCCATCCGTAAAACCATAGGTGTGTAGAATCCGTGTATGCCATTCACGTCCGCCTTGGTCTGTAACTTTAGAATATTCGAAAAAGGCTAAGGCAATGCCATGCGTAATGATCAATTCCTGCCCATATGTACTGGACAATCCGAGAGCCTCATTGTCCACACCCGCGCGCGAGTTATAGAACCCCTGTGTAAAAAATAACTTGTTCTTTAAAATATCTGGCAATTGACTTGATACATCGGTGATGTCTTTGAGTTTTACAGGCAACTTTACGGGTTCAAGCAGAGGAATTTCATTTCCCCAATCTCCCAACTGTTCGAGCACCGTTTCCGGCACATGCTGACGCACCAGCGCGATATTTTCGGCACTCATAGGGACTCCTGCAACCATAAAATTATCCTCTAACTATTACTCTTTCTATTCTCGCCGAAATGCCACGCAAAAGATCGCTTAAGCAGATCAAAAAGCTGTTAAATAAGTGGCTCACTGCATCGACAATCCGTAGGTACCAGGCTCTATCTACAGGCTGCTCCACGGGTTGAAAAAGAGCTATCGGTCTCTCAGGTGGTGCTGGCGGGGTCTCGGGTCGTATTGGAGCGGCAAGGGCAGCGCGCGGGAAGTCTTGAGCGCCAACTTGTCTAGCCATCGCTAGTAGCTTAGGAATCCTGCGATAAAGGATATTGTGAGGTGTGCTCTGCTCCCACCCTTGAGAACCCTCGCACAGCACCGTACTTTCCCACCGCGTACGTTTATCAGTATATAATTGCGAAACAATACGGCCGCCTTTTCTTCTAAGGTAATACTCGCCAAATGGATTACCATTTTCAAAACCACAAACATGCAAAGTCCAATTACGCTGGATGACTCCATCGGCACGTGCAAATTCGAAAAATTTAAAGAAAACCAGAGCGACACCCTGTGTGATGGTTAGCGTATCCGAGTGGTATGAGCGTAAATAAAAGATATTGCGGAAACCATTCGTAAAAAACAACTTGTTGCGTAAATCAGTAGGGATCTGAGTCAAAGCTTCGTTGTAATTTACGGGTTCGATCAGAGGAATCTGATTCGTCCAATCCCCTAATTGCTTGAGCACAGACTCCGGCACATGCTGACGCACTAGCGCGATATTTTCAGCACTCAAAGGGACTCCTGTAACCATAATATACCTCCATTTAGAAACAAAAATTATAAGCTAATTTAACATTTAAAACGTTTTAGAAATAAATTTAATTCTAAATTTTTGCTAAATTTAATTTTTAATTATGTCGTTTTTATTTTTCGAAGCGGTCCAGATACACCTTTTCGCCAGCTTGCAGGGTGATCTGGTCGCCATGCTGGATGGTGAGGCCGCGCTTGCGCTCGTCGTGGCGCAGGCGGAATCGACGGATGGACTTTTGCAGTACAAGGTTAAGGGTCTGCGTTTCGGCGGAGCGAAAGATCACGCGCCTGAGCAGTTTTTTGGACCACTCTAAGTCGATCTGGTCGCCATTTTCGCGTTTAATACCAGTAAAACGGCCGGCAAAAAGTTCGGGAGGTAGATGCGGGAGCAGAGAGATTTTGCCCTCTTTTTCTTGGAAAAAGAGCGAGCGGATGAGTTCTTTCCCCCGCTTGAGCAGCAGAAGCGGTGAAAGATTTGTTGGAATTTTGAGGCCAGTTGGCACGATGCCCTGAAACTGGTCATCCTCAAGACGTGGCACCAGGATGCCAGAAAATCCAGCCAAAAAAGCGCGTTTTAAAGCTGGAATGATCTCGGTTTTTTTATCTGAAGCTAAAATTTCTTCGCACTGCTGCAAAAGCTGCAGTGTGCCGTCTGTGCGTGGATCATCGGCAATTTCTGGAATGAAACCAGCTAAACGCATCCAAACAGGCAGAACTTCCGTCATCTCCAGTCTGCGGCAGACAAGATCCCAATCTTGCGCTTTGTGCATGCCTAAAGAGAGCCGCTCTTGCGGAGCTTCAGGCAGAGGATGCTCCTTGTCGAGGGACAGTAAAAGCTGCTGCTTATTTTGCATGCGCACTTGCTTCTTCAGCTCTGGAATAGAGCAGGCAATTCCCTCCGAAGGCGTGCGCTCAAACAGAATTTCGATCCCTTTTTCTGTGCGTAAAATGCGCAAGCGAAAGTAGCCTTTTACGCTTTGGCCAAACAGATGGACTTCTCCCCGTTCGAGGTCTTGCTCGAGTGTAAAATTCTCGACAGGGCCATCGAGATGCAGATGGACGTGCAAAGAAGCCTGTGTGTGCAGGTTTGTGAAGATGAGCAGCGTCGGGAAAGCTTGCAGCTTCCAGGTGCTTTTAGGCAGAAGACAGCTAGCGCCTGCTAGATGTGAAAAGGGATGAAAACGGGTAGCAATTTTAATCACGACGGCTGATAAGTCCCAGTGGATGGTTTTCGGTACATTCGACTTCAACAAGTTCATTGGCGCCCAGGCCGGCGGCGGGTACAAAAACGGGCAGAAAGTTTTCGGTGTGTCCCTCGAGGAAGCCGGGCAAAGATTCGCGGTCGCTTTCGAGCAGCACCCGCATCTTTCTTCCTACATATTGCTGTCTAAGTTCAAAAGCGTGGCGCTCTGCCAAACGCAAGAGGCGCTGCTTGCGCTCTTGGATAACTTCATGTGCAATCTTGTTGGGAAATAGTGCGGCTCTGGTGCGTTTGCGCTCACTGTAAGGAAACATGTGCACTTTAGCGAACTTCACCTGTTCCATGATTTCGAGCGTCTCTTCAAAGTCCTTCTCAGTCTCGCCAGGAAAGCCGACAATGATATCGGTAGTAAAGGTAAAGTCGGGGCACGCCTTTTTCAGTTTTTCGACGCTGTGCATGAAGTCTTGGCGCGTGTACTTGCGGTTCATGCGTTTTAAGACCACGTTCGATCCGGACTGCAGCACGATGTGCAGCGAGGGACAGGTAGTTTTACCATTCAAGACGGCTTGCAAAAGCGCCTCGTCCACCTCATCGGGATCGATGGAAGAGACGCGTAGGCGTTTTAAACCAGGCACAGCATCGACTGCACTCACCAGCTCTGCTAAACGCACAGGCGTCTCGCCTTCTAACGGCGCGCCATCGAAATCGCCGATATTGATGCCGGTCAGCACCACCTCTTTGTAGCCATTTTCGATGAGCGTCTCCACCTCTTTGATGATCTCTTCTAAACGGCGCGAGCGGGAGCGACCGCGCACGTAGGGAATGATGCAGTAGGTGCAAAAGGAGTTGCAGCCATCTTGGACTTTGACAAAGGCGCGCGTATGCGCCGGAAAATGGGTGATGGCAAACTCAGGCAGCTCCTGATCGGGCAGTGCGATAGTGAGCAGCTCCTCTTTCTGCTTGTTGGACACAACCAGGTCGACTTCAGCCATCTTGTTGAGCTCTTCGGGTAGCCGTTCAGCCAAACAGCCGGTCACGACGAGTTTTGCATCTGGATGCTGACGCGCAAATTGCCGGATCTGGTGGCGACTAGAACTATCTGCCGATTCAGTCACCGTGCAGGTATTGACGATGCAGAGCTCAGCAGTCTCGCCCTCTTTGGCCTCTTCATAGCCAAGCTTTTGTAGCTGTGAGGCATAAGCTGCAGCTTCGTACTGGTTGGTGCGGCAGCCCAGGGCTACCACTTTATAGCGCTTTTTTGCTTCCATATGAGTCTGTCTACAAATTTCGGTAAAATGCTTTTTGCATCTTTTCCTTTTGGCATTGATTCGACTCCTTGGCCTAGTTAATTAAACTATGTCCTGCGGAATCAAATCGATGCCAAAAGAAAAATCCATCAAAAATCAAAGATTACCGAATTCGTAGACAGACTCTGCCGGCAAATTATGCCAAGAAGCCGGCCCAGGCGCAAGGAGATTAGAAAAGAGGGGCGTGGTGGACAAAAATTTTTGTGGACGCAGTGGACATCGTGGACACGAGTGGACCGCCCCCAAAGAAAAACTCTCTCGGCGCAGTCCACCACGTCCACTTTGTCCATTTCGTCCACAAAATCTTTGTCCACTGCGCCATCTTGAAAAAAAGAGTTACACCCACTAAGATAAAACTAGGAGCCACATGTCTTTTTACGCGACCACCCTTGCACTCTTCTTCGTCTTGAACGCCCTGGGAAATATCCCTCTATTCATCGGTCTGATCGGCCATTATGACCCCTCGCGGCAGCGCCGGATCATTTTTAGAGAACTTTTTATCGCGCTCTTTATCCTTCTGGCCTTCAATTTTTTCGGAAATAAGATCCTAGAGCTCTTAGGTATCTCTGAGCCGATCATCGGGATCGCCGGAGGCATCCTGCTCTTTATCATCGCCATCGGCATGATCTTTCCTTCGGCTGACAAGGCGGAAACGCCACGCCATGAACCCTTGATCGTCCCCCTTGCTACACCTATCGTGGCCGGCCCTGGCGCGATCGCCACAGTCATGGTCTACACCGAACAGGTGGGAAATCCCTGGCTCATGTCAGCCTCTATCATCATCGCTTGGCTCCCCTGTCTCTTGATCTTGCTCGTCTCTTCTAACATCAAAGTTGTGCTTGGAAAGAGAGGTCTTGCCGCCTGCGAAAGACTGGGCGGGATGCTCATCAGCTTGATCTCCGTGCAGATGTTCTCCAGCGGCGTGATCAAGCTCGTCCAAGACGCTTGCTACTCTCACTGAAGAGCTTTTGCAGCATGAGCATAATTTAACAACATGATCGGTCCAATCATCTGCTCACTCTGCCCAGCATAGATTAGAAAACCTCGATCCGAGCGCTCTTGAACTAGATTTTGGAAAAATTCTAAATTTTTGAGAAAGTCTCGATTGTACGTTTGCGAAGCCTTGATCTCGATTGGTATTAACTTGTGTCCTGCTTGAAAAACAAGATCCACTTCATGGCCATGAGAATCGCGGAAGTAGTAAAGCTGAGGGTCCAGCCCTTGATTTAATCTAGATTTCATTAACTCAAGAACGACCAAGTTTTCCACTAAATTGCCTCTCAATGGGTCACGTGCAAGCTGAGTCGTATTTTCAATACCTAGAAGATAGGTTGCTAATCCTACATCAGTGAAATAGAGCTTTGGAGATTTAACGATCCTCTTGCCGAAATTTTCGAAATAGGGTTGCACACGGATTAATATAAAAGAGGCTTCTAAAATCGAAATCCACTCCTTTACAGTATGTGCCGAAACCCCAATATCATTGCTAAGTCCCTCTGCATTGAGCAGCTGACCTACGCGTCCCGCACAAGCGCGTACAAAGCGCTGAAACTGCATCAGGTCTTTCACTTGCACGAGCTGACGCAGATCCCGTTCGATGTAAGTCTGAAAATAATTGCGATAAGCTTTCGTTGGGTCGAGCTGATCCTTGTAAATGCGCGGGTAGCCTCCCTTCAAAAGCGCTTCATCCAGCGAGAGCTGAATACCAGCATCGGATAATTCGACAAGGCTCATCGGTAAAAGATTGAGCAGAGCCGTACGGCCGGCAAGCGACTGCGTAATCGCTTGGTGGAGCTCCAGCTGATGGCTTCCAGTGAGAATGAACATCCCCTTTTTTTGACTTTCATCGACAATGAGCTGGATATAAGAAAGAAGAGCAGGCACGCGTTGGATTTCGTCTAGAATTGCCCCTTGGGGATATTGCTTTAAAAACGCACGGGGGTCGGCTTGAGCCAGTTCTTGCACATCCAATGCTTCCAAATTGGCATAAGGCATATCAGGAAATGTGTGTTGAACCAGTGTAGTTTTCCCTGATTGGCGCGGTCCCATTACCGTGACCACGGGATATGACGATGCAAGCGACTCTAGTTCAGTAGTTAAGGTTCGATGATACATAAATCCGGCTAATTTACAAGTTGACTTCAGATTAGCCGGAAATCTAGTTTTTAAACAAGATTTTTTTAAGAATAGCTGCAGGAAGCTTGGCCCATGTAGCCTTTGGCTCGCAAAGAGACAAAAGTCTGATGGCCGACGATCAGATGGTCGTCGAAGCCGATGCCCATCACACGGCTAGATTGCATGAGCAGGCGCGTTAGCTCAAAGTCACACTTGGAAGGCGTTGGATCGCCGCTAGGGTGATTGTGCGCGAGGATCAGGCTATGCGCTTTGTGTTTGACCGCAGGATAAAAGACTTCGCGTGGATGAACTAATACTTCAGATAATGTCCCCACGGATACCTTCTCGTGATGGATCAGCCTGCCCCGCACGTCGCGCAGGATGACCAGGAGTACTTCCTGCTTGTGAGCAGCGATCTCATGTTTAGCAAAGGCAAAGGCCTGCTCGGGCGTGCCGATGAATGGTTTCACCTCACCAGAATTTTTGATCGCCTTTTGCGCGATGGCAAACACGGCTTTCAGCTGAATCGCCTTGGCGTCACCAATGCCTTTGATCTCTTTCAACTCTTCAATCGAGGCATTCAATAGCCCAGCGATGTCACCGAATTTGTGCAAGAGCTCTTGTGCGAGGATCAGCACGGATTTTTCTTTGGTGCCACTGCCGAGTAGAATAGCTAAGAGTTCGGGCAGCGAAAGCGATTGCTCGCCATCGCGCACTAGACGTTCGCGCGGCCGCTCGTGAACAGCTAAATCACGCATCTTTCCCAGCATAAGAAAGCTCCGTTAATTTTGGAGAAACGGTTCTACTTTATATTCAAGTGAGGCAGGAATTTCAATCTCCAAAAGGACATCGTTTTCTTCATAGTCGCAATTGATCACACGTCCCTCGCGCATCAATTCGCTCACCAGGGCGTAGTGGCTCTGCGGGATGATCAATTTAACCCGCTTGCGCAGGTTGGAGATCTCCTGCGTCATCATTTGCAAAAGTTCATCAAAACCGGTTTTGTGTAGAGCAGAGATCTGCACAGTTTTGGGATATTTGATGCGCAGCTTTTGCAAGATGAGAGGGTTTTGCACCTGATCGACCTTATTCAATACGGTGATCACCGGATGGTCAAGTGCATTCAGCTCACTGAGAACCTGATAGGTGGCTTCAGCCTGTTTCTCAGCCACAGGACTGCTCGCGTCGATCAGATGGAGCAAAATATCTGTGTGCACGGTCTCTTCGAGTGTGCTCTTAAACGCCTCGACTAGCTTATGGGGAATTTTACGGATAAATCCTACCGTATCGATCAGCAAGATCTCCTGCCTGTTGGGCAGAATGAATTTACGCGTGGTGGTATCCAAAGTTGCGAAAAGCTTATCCTCAACCAGCACCTCGGCTTGCGTAAGCGCTTTAAGAAGTGTGGATTTACCCGCATTGGTGTAGCCGACGATCGCAAAGGTGGGGATGCCCGAGCGCAGTCTCGCGCTCCTTTGCGTCTGTCTTTGCGCTTCTACGGCCTTAAGCTCTTTTTTCAGCCGCTCGACGCGCTCTTTGATCATGCGGCGGTCGAGTTCGATCTGCTTCTCTCCAGGCCCCTTGGTCGCGCCACCGCTTCCTGCCACTTGGCGCTCTAAGTGGGTCCAGAGCCGTTTCAACCTTGGCAGCTGATAGCGCACTTTGGCCAGCTCCACCTGCAGCTTCGCTTCACGCGACTGCGCGCGCTGAGCAAAAACTTCGATGATCAGCTCTGTGCGATCGATCACGGGTCTTTGGAAGATCTTTTCTAAATTGCGCTGCTGATGCGGCGTGATCTCATCGTCGAAGATGATCACCTCAGCACCGACCTCTTGCGCGCGGAGAACTAGCTCATCTAATTTGCCTGAGCCGAGAAAGTTGGCTGCGTCGATCTTCTTGATCGGGCAAGCGACCTTTTCTACCACTTCGAGCCCAAACGTCTCACAGAGGCGTTCGAGCTCCTCCAAGTACTCTTCGCTAAGCGGGCGGTCTTTACTCGAGACATAGGTGGAGATCAGAAGCGCCGTGTTGAACTTCTTTAATTCGGGCAGTTCGGTATCTGTCTGTTTTTTCTTTTTTTCAACCATGAGAATCGAAAGTGATTTTTAGACCATCATAGCTGAGTTGCACATTGTGAGGCAGTTTTTGATTTGTCTCTTTGTGGTCTAGTTCGTGCGAGATGTGCGTGATCCAGGTCTTTTTAGCAGCAACCTTTTCAGAAAATTGGATCGCCTCTTCCAAGTTGAAATGCATCGTCGACTCTCCGTGGCGCAGGGCACTTAAGACGAGCACCTCAACACCTTTTAAGGCTTCAAACACCTCCTCTTTATACTCGCGGATGTCGGAGACGTAGGCCATTTTTCCTAGGCGAAGCCCATTTACCTTCATGCCCGACTGAAAATAACTCATATACCTCCAGGTCTCGCCTTCGAAAGTAATTTGACCAAAATCTCGATCTAGCACGAAGAAATCGATCTGTGCACAGATAGAGTGGCCATCTTTTTTCGGCTGCATCAGATAGTGAAGACGAATCTTCAACTCTTCAAAGCTCTCTTTTGAAAGAAGGCAGGGCAAGCGCTTCTTTTGCAAAAAAAAGAAAGCGCGCAAATCATCGACGCCGCCGATGTGATCGTAATGGGTATGCGTGATCAGCACACCATCTAGGCGCTCGATTTTGTACGTGAGGGCTTGTGTACGAAAATCGGGTCCGACATCGATGATGAAATGCTTGTCTCTGACTTTGATCAGGGCAGAGGGCCTGAGTCGCTTATTATGTGGATCAGTCGATTGACAGACAGGACAGTGGCAGCCGATCAGCGGAACCCCGGAAGATGCACCCGTACCTAAAAAAGTTAGCTCAGCAGTCATAAAAATTGAGGTGGTAGGATCTTTTCATCATCAGCCAAAAGCGCTTGGGCGAGTATTTTTCCAGCGAGGGCATGGTAGAGCAGGCCGCGCGAGCCCATAGCTGTGCAAACCCATTTACTCTCGCCTATTTTTCGGATTATGGGCAAGTAGTGGCCTTTTCTGGCAACACGTATTCCAGCTAGGCAGCCTTCGATCTCCAGAGATGTGACATCCGGAAAAAACGAAGCGATTTTAGGTAGGATCTCTTCCTTCGCTCTTGAAATGTCAGGCTGTGCAGAAGAAAAATTGCGCTCATAGGTCGAACCCAATACGCAATGCTCTCTAGTTTCGCTTACGCCGACATAGCCTTTGCCGATCAGACTTCTCTCCAATGATCGCAGTGATGAGGGGTAACGGCAGGTGAGCAGCTGACCTTTGGTGAATTGCAGCTTCAAGTTTTGGCACTCGGGAAAAAGCGTCAGACCAGCCCCGGCGGCCACGACGATCTGGTCGTAGCTCTTCAGTTCATTTAAGTCTTGGATCCGCTGCAAATGCAGCTTAGCTCCCTTCTGTTGACAGATGTTCCAGATTCCTTGCAGATAGCGCGTCATGTTGACCGTGAGGCCACTTTTAATCAGAAAAGCACCTTCGATCTCTTCGACATCATCATAGGACGCAAATGCGGCGCGTAAGTTTTGACGCTCATCTTCGTGACGCGGAACGCGCAAAATACCAGGCTTATGCACTACCACATCTGGCACGCGGTTTAAGAGCTCTTGCAAAGCTTGAAGAGCCTCTGTGGCCATCCAGCTGCGCTTGGCCTCCTCGCCCGGATAAGGATGCACCAGTCCGCAGGCGATGCCAGATGCGCCACCCCCGATCCCCTTCTCATCGAAGAGGTCGACAGTGCAAACGCTACTAATGATCAGATGATAGGCGATAGCAAGCCCAGAGAGACCTGCACCGATGACCGCAACCTTCATGATTCGCTTTCGCTTTTTTCTTTGCGGCGCATCAAGACGTAGCTCTCGGCGGCGAAATTGAAGAAGAAGATAATCGCTGGAGCCACCAGCGCGCAGAAAGGCAGCATGATGAGCGAGGATTGAAGTAGATAGGCCAGCGAGTCGGTCGCTTCGATGTAGGAGGCGCCCGTAATTGCCCCCGCCAGAAGTAGCACTCCCCCCACCAGGATAAAAGGCAGGAAGCCCATAAAGAAGAGAGCTAGGTGCGTGAAAGGGTTTTTCTTAATGCGCGCCCAAACTTTTTCGCCCACGCCAAGGCCGAGCTGCGACTGCAAGGCAACGGCAGGCGTCAAAAAGAAGAGGAGGAGCAGGTTCAAAAACGCGAGCACAAGCGAGCCGAGCACGAGCAAAAAGGGCACGAACGAGAAGAAGAGCGCAAGGCCGCTGCCCACGAAAGGGATCTCTCTTAAAAGATAGAAAAGGCCGAGCATCGTCCAAAGCAGAAGATAGGCTACAAACAGAGGGAGAGAGAGGTGCGAAATGGCCACCATCAGATCCCACGATTTGCGCAGCGTCTGCCGAAAACTGACATCTATCTGTTTGACCTCATCATGATAGACGCGGATCAGCAAAACACCAACCGCAAGTAGCAGCGCCGAACAGACAAACACCGGCAAGAAAGCCAAGCTCATGGTGACCCAATCCGATGCGCTTAGCGCCAGCGCACGGCACAGCACTACCAGGAATGCGCACATCACCAGAATCGGGAAAAAGAAGATCAGCTTCTTTCGCGAAAACGAAAAAGTAAAGGCGCGGTTAAAAATGAGCTCAAGTTCTGTCCAAGTCATGGGGTTAAGAATACTAGGTTAGAAGAAAAAGGGGAATCATCTTTTCTTATAAAGATATTTTGGTCGGACAATAGGCGTTCCCTTGCCGCCGCGCGCTTCGCAGCGCTCGTAGACGATCTGAATGGCGATACCCACGATGCGCGAGAGTCCAAAGAGCACAGTATAGTACTCAGGATAAGGGAAGCCTGCCGCGGTCAGCACGGTGCCCGACATCGCATCGACGTTTGGATGTGGATCGGCGATTTTGGGATTTTCAGCGAGAACTTTTGAGCCCTCCGTGCGCAAAAGAAGCGCAATTTTAACCAGCGGATGGTTAGGAAAATGTTTTGTTGCATAGTTGTAAAAGACCGTGGCGCGCGCATCTTCCACTCTTAAGACCGCATGTCCAAAACCAAAGACCAGCTGGTTTTTGGACAGGCGCGAACGGATCAGCTCTTCGACCTGCTTGGCCGTGGCGTTCTCACCTAGCTCTTTTAACACGAGCTGCACAAACTCGAGGCAGTCTTGATTCGCTCTGCCATGTCTTGGACCGGCGAGCGCACACATCGCGGATGAGATCGAACCATACATATCTTCCAAACCTGAGGCCACCGCTTTGCCCACAAAGGTTGAAAGGTTTCCACCCCCATGGTCGTAATGCAAAATATTAAAGAGTTTGAAGACCTGTGTGAGCTCCTTTGGACGGCTCACCTTGGGCACCCTGAGCATGTGGGCGAAGTTCTCCATGTAGCCGAGATCGCTCTTTGGATTAGGTGTCTCGCCCCACCCGGCGTGGTGGTTGATCACAGCCGCCGTGAGATGCGGCACTTTGGCGATGAGATTTAAGCAGTCTTCGCGATAGTCGCCCGTTTTTTCAAACATGCCTAAGATCAAAAGAGCTGCGCTAAATAGCTCCATCGGATGGCCCGAGCGCGGAAGCTGCAAAACATGGCGGATAACCTCTTTCGAACAGCTCTCACGCTTGCGCAGATCATTAAAAAAGCTTGTCACTTCTTTCTCAGACCCCTCTTTTCCATGATAGAGCAGATAGATGACGCGCTGCGGCTCCCATGCGGCCACATCCGCCACAGGTTTTTCTAAATAAAAGAGCCCCTTTTGTGGATCGACATGTGATGTAGTGCAATAGCCGACCGGAAAGCCTCTTAGGCCAGTCTCTAATTGCGCTGCGGTGATTTGAAAAAGCACTTCTTCTGTCATTTTTTAAGCAGTGGCGTGATTAGCTCTCGCTCTTCGAGTAGCTCTTTTTCGGTTAGCGCGATCTTCTCCTTCAAAAAGTTGTCCCATGCGAGATCTTTTACGATCTCAATACGCCCGTTTCCAAGCGAACGACAAGGGAAAGAGAAAACTAACCCTTCTTTGACGCCGTAGGGATTTCTATCTGATAGGAGCGCCGTGGAGAACCACTCCCCCTTTGGCGTCGGATTAATAAGTGCGCGCATCGTATCTAACGCTGCGTTTGCAGCAGAGGCAGCTGAGGACTTTCCTCGAGCAGCGATCACTTCAGCGCCGCGTTTTTGGACTTGCGAAATGAAGTCATGTTCAAGCCAGGCGCGTTCTTTGATCACTTCGAGCGCCGGCTTTCCAGCAATGCGCGCATGCACGAAATCGGGCACCTGAGTCGATGAGTGGTTTCCCCAGATTGCCACCTGTTTCACTTCAGAGACAGCAACATTTGCTTTCTGAGCCAAAAGCGCTGTGGCGCGATTCTGATCGAGCATGGTCATGGCAAAAAATGAGAGCGGCGAGATCTTCGGCGCATTTTTCATGGCGATCAGGCAGTTGGTATTGCAAGGATTCCCGACCACCAGAATAAGCGGATTTTTGGCTGCGACATCGCTTAACGCTTTTCCCTGCTCGATAAAGATCTTACCGTTGTCTGACAGAAGGTCTTTTCGCTCCATGCCAGGTCCTCGAGGCTTAGCTCCGACCAAGAAGGCGTAATTTATGCCTGCGAAGACCTTTTGCGGATCGGCTCCGGTTTGAATCTCTTTAAGCAGTGGAAAAGCACAATCTTGCAGCTCCATCACCACGCCATTCAGAGCTATAAGCGAGGCTGGAACTTCGAGGATATGTAAAGCGAGAGGCTGATCAGGGCCGAATACCTCTCCCGAAGCGATCCGAAAGAGTAGGCTGTAGGCAATCTGTCCTGCACCTCCGGTAACCGCCACACGTATTAAAGATTTTCCCATAATTCCGGAGTCTAGGTGTAAGATTTATATTTGGCAAAGAAAACGACACAAACGACCCAAAGGACCCTAACGACAAAAAAACGCTCTTAATAAGAAAACATTTACTATTTAAGTTCTCGTTGGTTGCTCTTATCCCTGCAGAACTGGTATGCTTCTCGGCTATGTCTATTATGCTCGTCGTTTTAATGTACGCCACCTGGTCTAGCGTCTTTTCGATTGGAAAGATGGCGCTCCAGCACTCTCCGCCTATCTTTTTAACTGGCTTCCGCATGACGCTTGCTGGCGTGCTCATCCTGGGTTATTTGTTGATCGCCAAACGTACGGCCTTAAAGATCACTAGAAAGCAGCTACTCTCCCTCTCCGTGCTCGCTTTCTTCAGCATCTATCTGACCAATGTCTTGGAGTTTTGGGGTTTGCAGTACTTGTCTGCCGCCAAAACCTGTTTCCTGTACAGCTTATCCCCCTTTTTTGCCGCCCTCTTCTCCTATCTGCACTTTAAAGAGAAGATGAATCCACGCAAATGGCTGGGTCTGTTGATCGGCTTCTTGGGGTTCATCCCGGTACTGCTTTCGCAATCTGGGTCAGAAGAGCTCTGGAGCGCCTTTTCATTTTTCTCCTGGCCAACACTGGCCATCATGGGCGCGGCGCTTAGCTCGGTCTACGGTTGGGTGCTGCTCAGATTACTCGTCAAAGACTCCGAGGTCTCTCCGCTTACGGCCAACGGCAGCAGCATGTTGATCGGCGGAATGATGGCGCTTGCCCACTCGTGCTTTAGCGACAGTTGGAACCCTCTCCCAGTGAGTGCAGAAAGCTTCGTGCCCTTCCTTAAAAGCACACTGCTCTTGACGCTGATCTCGAACCTGATCTGCTTCAACCTCTACGGCTATCTCCTCAAACGCTACACCGCGACGTTCCTTTCATTCGTCGGCTTGCTAAGCCCGATCTTCGCCTCTCTGCACGGCGTCCTTTTCCTGGGTGAGCCGATCTCATGGACCATCTTCCTCTCGACCGGCATCGTCTCTGTCGGCCTCTTCCTCGTCTACCAAGCTGAGCTGAAACAAGGCTACGTACTTAAGGCTAGCTAGTCATAGCGGTTAGAACGCGACGCTTACCTTTAAAAGGCGCACGTCCGTGCATAGTGAGGATATTGTCCAGCACGAGCAGATCGCCTTTTTGCCAGGGAAAAGCAACCGTATTGCGATCCATGACGTCGAAGATATGGTAGAGATCATCCCGCGCAATCTTCGAGCCATCAGCAAAGTGCACATCGTGTAGCAGCGTATACTTGCGAAAATAGTAGAGTTTGGTGGCGAGATAGCGCCACCAGCCTAAAAATCGCGGATTGAAATCAAAGTGATGGGCCTGGTTGAACCAGACCTTTTCATCAGTTTCCGGATGGGTCAGCACAGAGGGGCGCACCTGGCTAATCTGCAGCCAATCATGCTTGTTCCAGGCAAAGGAGATCCCATTTTCGAAACACTTTTTTTCCACTTCAGTTTTATCTTCCGTCTCAAATACATGCGTCCATGACTTATGGTTTTCAAAGAGCTTAGACTTAAAAGGATAGCGCGACGCATAGCGCAGCCCCTTCTCGACAAAGCGCTCTTTTACATGCGCATCGATATCACGATAAATTTTGCGCGCATCGCCGATGATCGTCTCGCCTTTGGCCTTCGGCGCAATTTCGCAATAGAAGTAGATGTGCGTGGGATAGTGTTTGAAATACGAGAGCTCGTTATGCAAAGGAAGTGTCATCGAGGGAGGCGTTTCAGTAGAAGTGTAAATACCCTCGAGAACTTTTTTCCTGGGGCTGTCTCCACCGAGATATTGTGTATAAGGTCCCGTTTGGAGATGTTTAATCACCCCGGCAAAATCTTGCGCATTTTGCACGGGAAAATTCCGAAATAAAATCCCCCCATAAGTCAAAAGATGCTGCTTAAAAAGCGCATTTTCGCTTTGCAAAAGATCGAAGAACTCGGTCAGCCTAATAGTTTTATCTATAGGTTCTATTACGAGAGGAAGTTCGGCGTTTGTGATAAATTTGGCGGTAAACCTACTCATCTTTTTTCCCCACTTAATGCGGCTTTAAGCGCACGCAGCTCGCTGAATCCGATCTTCTTTTGACTAAATAAAAGATAGGTCGGTCTACTTTGCGGGTGAAACTTCCCCCAAAAGGTATTGAGACCGCTGAGATGGGCAATGATCTTAGCTAATCTGAATACAAAGCGCCCAGTCCACACGGCGAATTTATTCAAGCCCACAATCTCACCGAGCTGCGTGGCCGTGACCGTGCCCGCTGTGGTGAAGCGGCAGCCTTCATTTCTCAACATTTCTAGAGCCGAGACCACGAGCAGTTCTGATGTTCCATGGGGCGCCTCGGGTGTGATCATGAGGTGATTCATATGCCATCCCTTGTGTGCTTTCAATTCATTCAGCGATATGGTTCCGACGATAGCCTCGCCATTTTTGGCATACAGCCAGCGCTTGCCAAAGCGATTGCTGAAGAGATAGATATTTGAGATGTGGATCTGCGTACCGCGGCGGCCTTTCAACCATGCCTCTCCCACATTTTCAATCGCCTTCTCGATAGCCGGATCTTGTGTTAAATGCTCATGCACTTGAACGCCTTCACGGAGTGCATGTTTGACCTTCCGGCGCAAGAGGCCTGCGTGTTTGCCCGAGGCTTTGGTAGGATCATTTTCCGGGTCGAAGACCAGCTCATGTCCGAATTCGATCAGCGCACCGCACACATTCTCAATTGCCCAGCGGGCGTATTGCTTGGATGTCGAGATGTAGATGATGTTGTTGCCCTGCTCTTGCATAAAACGGTGGAAGGCTTTGGCCAGAGCGGCTTTATCCATCTCTTCGCAGATCGGATCACCAAATACGATCGCGCAGCTGCCTTTCAGGCGATAGCTGATCAGCCCGGCGATATCGGGCGCATGGAACGCCTGCATCGAAGGATCTAATACGGCGTCAGTAGTCGAGCCACCCCATTTACGCACAAACTCTACGATACGCTGTCTATCTGAATCCATGAGCTAGCCATAGCGCATGATCACTTAAAATAAAAGCGGTTTTTCAAAATAATTTTATTAATTTTTTGTTAATCATTAATCTGTTAAAATGCTAATATGTCTTGCATATCAAACATTTGTTACTATCCCAGCTCGGTTCTAGGTGAAATGGCCCACGTCGTGTGGGAAAATCCCCTCACAGTCACCATGCAAAGGATCTGGCAGAGCACCCTCATACAGATCATACTGGCTCTGGGAGCTATTATTGCCGCCGGCACGACGGAAGCGATTTCTTTGCCTGTGACCATCTTGGCTTTGGGCTTATTGGCAGCCTACGCGTGTTACAATCATCGCCTCTTACTCAGTGAAGTCTCATTTGGACTAATTCAAAACCAGACACGCACAGATCCTGAGGCCTTCCCTTGGCATAGTGAGATAACACCCGGAGTCATCCTGAGCGCGATGCCCACGCAAGAACACTACAATGCGCGCTATTTCAAAGATCTCGGTGTAACAAAGGTAATCAGTGCAGTCGAGCGAACAGAGATCACCCCCTACTTCTTCGGTTCGCCTGAAACCCCAGCAGGTTGGGCAAGAGAGAACATCCAGCAGCGCTTCATCGAGGCCCAAGATCACGGCCCGCTCACACCCGAACAGATTTATGAAGCCGTTCAAATCATGAAGGACGAGATTAGGGCTGGCGGAAAGGTATTAGTCCACTGCATGGCCGGAAAAGGCAGAAGCGCCAGCATTGTGCTTGCATATTTGTTGAACGACGCTCAACAACCAACTCTCGAGATGGTGTTGCATGAACTTCGATTCTTTCGCCCTCAAATTTGTCCGAACCAGGCACAACAAGCTACCGTTCGTCAATACTACGCTGCTCACTTGGCTCCTGACTTCCAATGGGACAGGCTCAGCGGATCTATTATAGTATAAATTCTTTAATATTGAGTGATTTGACAGCCCGATTGTATCTTCCATTTTTTAATAATCTTTGGAGGTTACATATGGTCGGTGTTTTTCGTTCCCTAGCTTCTCGCGCAGCAACCTGTGCAACTTTTGGTGCCAGCGCCCCTGCTACACTACAAACCCGCGCTTTTAATTCCACGCATGCACAGTGCAAAACTGAGCTGTTAAAAGCTGCGAGCATGGAACGACGCATCAGCTCGCCTACTCCTTCTCATGTCAAATTTGATAAACCAGTAGATGCAACCTTTAGAGATTCCGAAAGTACTAAAGTAAGAACTCTGGTTTCTTCCAGGTCATTATTAGGATGTATGGTTTCCAAATATGCTAGGCTCGAAAAGCTCGCGCGCGCAACGCATACAATTGGACAAAACGCGCTCCACATAGAGGCTAACGATATCCGCAGACACTCTGTAAAACCAGTTACCTCAAGCTCAGACCGCCTCTTCATGATCGGCTCTAGACGCGCCATCTTTTAAAAACGTCTCCCGTCACATATAAAAAAACCCTAGCTCCCTTGCAGGAACTAGGGTTTTTTGTTATTTTTAGTGTCGATTGCGGTTACCAAGATTTGAACTTGGGACCTCGACATTATCAGTGTCGCGCTCTGACCAACTGAGCTATAACCGCGGAAGATTTTTGGAGGCTAGGAGATTCGAACTCCTGACCCTCAGAATGCAAATCTGATGCTCTACCAACTGAGCTAAGCCCCCACAAAACAGAAAAGACAAGTATGAATTAGGATGTATGAAAAAAGAAAGAACAAAAAAATTTTTATCAATTCGGAGCGCCGAAAACCCGGTCGTTCACGGCCGGAATGAAGGCGCCCAGAGTTTTAACTAGGGGTTTGTTGCTTTAGCTATTTTATAAATCTGTTCCAGGAAGCATATCGTTCTACGATGACTCCTTTTGGTATCGAGGCAATAATCAATAAAACGGCACTGGCGATACCGCTAATCAATATTGCTGTAGATTCCGATGAAAAGATAAGAGTCAGTATAAGCACTATCACCCCAGCAATTACATTAACAAAGCGTGCTGTTCGAGTTACTTCAGCTGCAGCAACCGCAGCTACAGTAACTATAATTGCTCCCATCCAATGATCGCAATTAGCGCTCTCGATATTAAAAGGCAAGATATTCGGTCGCGCCATTAACCACACGCCAACAATAGCCTGCACAATTATGAGCCAAGGCAACGAAATTCCCTGAAAGCTTGCTGCCCAACGTTGTCTAATAGACCAACGTGTACGATCTGGATCTTTACCTTCGTAACCAAGTACATTGCCGCCCAACCAAAAAATTTGCCAGAAGTTTTTCTTTTGTTTATAGGCCAGCACCAAAAATTGTCCTACCGCTATAGACTCATGCACTGCTAAAGGCACAGAAATTAATAATGCGGCAGCAGTGACTAAACAAAATCCGCACCAGGCACCCACGACAACCGGCTGCATAATAACTAATAATATACTTGTTGCACCTAAAGGTATAACAAGCAGAACAAACGAAACTACAATGAAAGGGGCAGTACGCCAGCGTGCACGACTACCCATAAAACCTATCAGCACTTCCAACACATAAGCAACTGCACCAAAACCAGCATCAGATATGGGAAAAGATCTCGACAATGCAGAGCCTGTTACTTTATCAGAGCCGTCGCCAAAAAATGGATCCCATACATGAGGTATATAACCTAGCTGATGAGCTGCTAAATATCGCGAGAGGAAGAAGCCAATCAGTGCTAGAGCAATGCCAAGCCAACGCCTAATCCATGAGGAAGGATTATATGACCAGCCAGGAGGTTTGTCTGGTCCAGACAATTGAATACCAGCCCGCCCTGGCAGTCCGGGGATGAGTACAGCAAATGCAATGAATAAGCAAGCCATTAATGTATCAACCAAATAAGTAGTAGGAGTTGGCGACCAAAATATAAGTGGTGCAAGCAATAACCAAAACGCTACAGCAGCTGTACCCCACCTGAGCAAAGCGAGTCGAGGAACAAATGCCATTATTTCTACAAGAATAACAATGACACCAGATATGATATCACTCTTCATTAAAGCCGCGCTCTTATAATTTAAAAGAAAAGGCTGGCTGATGAGCCATATCGCCAATATGCCATTAACCACATAGGTCCAAAGCGTTTTGTAGTTATGAAGCCTTATTTCTTCTAAAAACTGCTGTGCATCCTTGCCTATCGCTTCTCTAAAATTTTGGATTTCAATTTGTGCTTCTTGCTCTCTCATGCTGTTTTGTAGTGAGCCAAGCAGGAGCTCTGAGTTTATTCTCATCGTACCAGGTGAGTGGATCGTCCTTTAGCTCTTGGATCATTTTGGGCAGAGTGGCGAGCAGTGAGTGTTTAGGCTCCCATCCCTAACACCTCTTTTGCGCGTGAAATATCTAGGGCGTAATTGTCATCGGCGCGATCGATCATCCAAGGCTTAATGAAGCTCTTCGGCAAGAAGGGCAGAGTGCTCTTGCAACCAGGCGCCAACCTTAGCGAAAGATTTAGGCACGCGCCAGGTCTTCCAGACCTGTCCGTGAATGAGCCGGCCGATCTCTTTTTGCAGCGTCTCGTAGCTGAGCGTCTCTTCTTCGCCGATCTCGAGTACTAGCTCTTTAGGCAGTGTCTTGCGCTTTTCTACTGCCAGAGCTAGGGCATCGATCATATCGTCCATGTGTAAATAGGAAGCTCCGTGCGTCAGATCGCCAGGAAAAAGGTGCCCTTCGAGCTGATTTTCATAAATGCGCTGAATCTGGTTAGAGATGGGAATCGAATGGCAGTGATCATCGTATACGCCAGCAATGCGCATGATCACATATGGAATGTTTCCATGTTCATTGCGTATCACCGCTTCTGTCTCGACCTTTGACTTAGGATAGGCCCAGGTTGGCACGATTGGAGAGTCTTCATTGATCTTTTGCCCCATTGGACATGGCTCGTGCACCAGCATCGTGCTCGAAAAGATGAACTGATCGACCTCGAAATCTTGTAAGTGGCGCAAGAGCCGCTCTGTGCCTTTCACGGTGATCCTCTCGTATTCCGAATAGGAGCCACCTGCAAAGTTGTAATAGGCTGCCAAGTGGACTACCGCGGCGATCTTATTGCCATATTTTTCGCGCACTTTGCTCATCCCCTCTCTTACACTCGTGTCGCTAGCCATGTCGACGATCATCAAATCGACCACTGGAAAGCTCCCAGCTAGAATTACGTCGAATCCGACGATATGATAATCGCGCGCAAAGCGCTCGCAAGCTTTAAAGCCGATGCGTCCGCTGCATCCGGTAATGAGAATGATCTCTCTTTCCGCCATATGAACCTCTCTTGATTTGTTAACTTTTTATTTTAAATAGCAATTATCCACGACTAAATCAAGAGGGAAAATAGATGTTATGGACAGGAGTGGACGATGCGGACAGAAAGTGGTAAGCTTTGCGCCGTTTTTTTTATTTTGCTTCGCAATCGCCTTTTCGGTATTCAAGATTGACTACTGGTATGAAAAAAATCTGTCTGTTCTTCTTAGTCCCTTTCTCGGTCTGCACTGCAAACCCACAGGATCCAACTGTAGTTGCAGGCGATGTGGTCATCGATGCGCGAAATGCGCAAGAGATTGCCATTACCGCCAGCGATAAGTCGATCATCCACTGGCGAGATTTTTCCATCGACGCTGCTGAGACCACGCGCTTTATTCAGCCCAATTCTACATCTGTGGTACTGAACCGTGTTACGGGAGGAGTGCCCTCCAATATTTTCGGCACTCTCGAAGCTACAGGAAGAGTCTTTCTGATCAATCCCGGTGGCATTTTAATTGGAGAGAGCGGCAGCATCAACACGGCTGCTTTTATCGCATCGACACTGAATCTCTCCGACCACGACTTTATGCAAAAAAGAGATCTTCTGTTCAAAGGGATCTCCAATGCAGCTATCGTCAATCTGGGTACGATCCAAGCCTGGGACGGCGATGTGCTGCTCCTGGCCAAACGCATCGACAATCCTGGCGCGATATCTGCCCCTCGCGGAGCAGTTCTACTCGGCGCTGGCCATGAGCTCTGGCTAAAGCCCACCGGACTCGAGAAGATCTACATTCGACCTCAACCCAAGGATGAGCAAGCTGCGACCATCTCTTCGAGCGGCGAGATCTCCGCTTTGCACGTAGAGCTTAAAGCTGACGGAAATCCATTCGCCTATGCGATCAATCTTTCCGGAAACATCGATGCTATGAGCATCACGGAGAAGCAGGGAAAAGTTTTTCTGATCGCCGATAAGAGTATGATCAAACAAACGGGTACGATTTCAACCGATGGCAGCGATGTGAAAATCAGTGGATCAGACATTGCATTCGGTGAGAAAGGCCAAAAAAATAAGGGCAGTATCAACGTACAATCCGATCTGCCCGCACAACTGACGATTCAAGCCCAAAACAATCTGGCTATCGAAGAGGGATTTTCACTAGTCCTGCAAAATGGCCAGCTCGGCTTAAAAACTACAACTGGAGATATCTCGATCGATGGGAGCATAAAGTTGCAGAGCGCGGGCCATCTGAATATCCAGTCTGCCCAGGACGTAAAAATCGGCAGCGGACAGCAAACCTCGCATAGCCGTATTGAGAGCCAGCAAGCGAGCATGAATATTTCTGCGGCAAGGGATGTCGTGCTCACCGCATCCGATACGCGTGTTGCGCAGATCAACGCGGGCGGTGACGTGTCCATCATCGCTGAAAGAGATACGATTCTTCTGGGCGGCAAAGAGAGTTCGGCCAGATCGTTTATCTTTTCTAAGAGCAGCCTCTCCTCTATCAGCGGAAGACACCTCTCGCTCACTTCGAAGGGCGGTGGATATACAGGCATCGGCGCAACAGGCAACGTAACTGTGGTGGTCGACAATCTATTCCCTCTGCCTCCTCAGACAGGACCCGGCGCGCTCATCATGGGCCCAAACAGCCGGATGCAAGGTGGAAGTTTGAGGATTTTTACTGCCAAACAATCCAATAACATCATCGAAGGTGTATTGAATCTTACGCCATTTTCTCCGGGAGCTGAATATCTCTCGTCTTCAACCGAGACATGGGGAGCCTACTTTTATAGCTTCTCCGGCGGAGTGCCGTACACGATTTTTTACAAAGATGTTTGGGTTAGCCCGCGCATTACCGATCTATTTAACACCGCGACTTACGAGTTTTTGCAAGATCTAAAATACTTCGATGAATTTACTTATGTGCAAAAAGCATTCTGGGAACTCTATAATAGGAAAGCCTATGAGAAGGTTCGACCTGAAAATGGGCTTTCCAGTCCAGATGTCGTGCCTGACACCGAGTACCGCATGCTGCAAAGAAACATTAAAAACAGAGACAGCCAGCTAGAAGAGCTGCTCTAATTTCTTCACCATGATAAAACATTGGGCTGCCGCCGCACTCTTTGTACTTTCCCCTCTTTCTGCTTTTGCGGAAACGGATACACCTGTGCAAGAGAGCTCTGGTTTAAGGGTCCAAGGCCTCCTTCTTCTCCCGCATCAAGCGGGAAAACACGATCTCGAAGAGACGCGCGGTGTGCAGGTGCGCGATCTGGTCATTCCGGGAGGCGCAAAAGCGCTTGAAAAAATCCTCACCCCTCTTGTGATCGGCAAGCCCCTTACGCCAGAACTTTTACAAGAGATCAAGCGCACGATCATCACCTACTATCGCGCTCAAGGCCGCCCTGTCGTGACTGTGCTCATCCCTGAACAGGACATCTCCGATGGTGTAATCGAGGTAATCATCATCGAAGGCAGACTCGGCAAGATCGTCTGCAAAGGCAACCGCTGGTTTAGCGATAAGATCATCCAAAACTTCCTCGACATCGAGCCGGGAGATATCATTACCAATGACACCCTGCTCACCGATGCCACGTGGATGAACCGCAACCCCTTCCGCCGCACCGACATCCTCTTCACACCGGGAGAGGAGTTTGGCACGACGGATATCGAACTCATCACGCATGATCGTTTTCCGGTTAAATTTTATGCCGGTGGCGATAATACCGGTAACGATGCGACGGGAAATGAGCGCTGGTTCGCAGGTTTTAACTGGGGAAATGCCTTTTTCTGCGACCATCAACTCAACTACCAGTACACTACCTCCTCCGACTTCCACGACTTCCAATCGCACACCGTTAACTATTATGCTCCGCTCTCCTGGCGCCATATCCTCATCCTGTTTGGAGGCTATGGCACAGTTCATCCTGATTTAGAAGTTAAGGACCACGACTTCGGCGACTTTAAAAGTCATGGCCATAGCGCACAGGCTAGCTTGCGCTATCAAATCCCTATCGGCAAGCTCTATCGCTCTAAGCTCTTAGAAGTCGTGGCAGGCTTCGATTTCAAGAATACGAACAACAACTTAGAATTCATCGGCAGCGCTTCGAATGACGACGACGATGAGATGGCCATTCCCATCATTACCAAGTCGGTCAATATCACACAGCTAGTCGCTGGCGTTAACTGGGGAAAAGAGACCGGCCACCATCGTTTTTCATTTTCAACGGATATCTTCTGGTCGCCGGGAAAAATCCTCCCGCATCAGAGCAACGAAGATTTTGAGAACCTGCGCCCGGGTGCCAAAAACCGCTATGTGTACGGCCGAGCAACCTTGGGCGATGTCTATAACTTCCCATCGGATTTTTCGATTTCGGCTCTTTTGCGCGGTCAGCTCGCCAGCCAAAACCTACTTCCGAGCGAACAGTATGGCCTTGGCGGCTTTAATACCGTGCGCGGATATAATGAACGCGAAGTCAACGTCGACAATGCGTTCATTTTTAACTTCGAACTCCGCTCCTTTCCCGTGCATCTGCTTAAAAAGAGCATCGGCGACGAGCTGATCATTCTGGGATTTGTCGATTATGCGGTTGGAGGCAACCATAAGACATTCCATGACGAAAAACACTCCACATTCCTCCTTGGCGCCGGACCTGGACTGCGCTACACGATCAACCCCTATCTCTCCGTGCGCGTCGACTGGGGATTTAAGTTACATAAGACACAATTTGACGACCCTGACATGAGTAAGGTACACTTTGGCTTCATCCTCAGCTACTAACAATTGAAAACTAAGATCTTAAACACCGAGAGCACCGAGAAACACCGAGAAAAAAATGAGCAGAAAGAAAATCATCTCTTCTTCTTTCTTATCTCGGTGTTTCTCGGTGCTCTCGGTGTTTAATTCTTCGTTTTGAGGACTGGAAAAATGCAAGAACCAGAAGATGGAAAGCGTTTGTTTTTTGGTGCGGCGATCCAGGCTGCGTGGCCTAAAGAATTGCCTGAAGGGCGCGTTTTAGACGAGTCGGAGCGTCACATGACGCTGGCGTTTTTGGGAAACAGCTCTTTCTCAGCTGTGCAAAAGCAGCTCTCTTCTATGCCGCAGCCTAACTTTCGAGTGGGCATTGTCGGTAAGGTCGACCATCTGCTCTTTTTGCCCAAGCACCATCCGCATGTTGTGGCAGGAGATGTAGAGTGGCTAAATCGAAAAGGAGAGGTCGAGAGCTTTCAGAAAGATCTCGCTAGCTGGCTAAAAAAGCAGGGACACCAGATCGACGATCGCCCCTTCTTGCCTCACGTTACGATTGCGCGTTCGCCCTTTTCTATCCACGCATGGAAAGAGCTTCGCGCAGAGATCCCTCTCTTTGTTTCGGGCATCCATCTTTATGAAAGCGTGGGCAACCTCACCTACCGTTCGCTTTGGAGTTATCCGCTAGTGCCGCCCTTCGAAGAGTTTGAGCATACGGCTGACATCGCCTTTCGCATCCGCGGCGAGACGCCCCAAGAAGTACATCTACATGCGCAGATGGCGCTCGCCTTCAAATTTCCGCCGCTCCTTCCCTATATCTCTTCTGATTTATTGCAAAATTCGCTAGACGATATCATCATCAGTCTGAATGCACTGGTGGCGCGTGCAGACGAAGAGATCGGCACGCCTTTTAAGGCTGTGAGCTTTCACGGAAAGATCAAACCGACCGATACACACATTTTGGAGTGGGAGATGATCGTCGATGTATAACTTAAAAGAGTTTGGACCCTCTACCTATCTTCTCCCAAAAGAGGGCGGCATGCGCGTGCCGGGTCTGATCATCGCTAATCAGAAGATCTTAGAAGAGCTCGATTTCGATAAGCCGCTCGAGCAGGTGCGCAACGTGGCACATCTACCCGGTATCGTAGGCTATAGCATCGCTATGCCCGACATCCACTGGGGTTACGGCTTCCCTATCGGCGGCGTAGCTGCCATGGATGCCGAAACAGGTGTGATCAGCCCAGGTGGCGTAGGTTACGATATCAACTGCGGTGTGCGCCTGGCGCTTCTTCCCGACAAGTATGACAACTGGTCTGAGCACAATAAACAGGAGCTCTTAAGGCGCATCTTTGCTCTCGTCCCTTCTGGTGTGGGCCGCGGCCAGCGCGGAGTGAGAAGTTTAAGCGAACAAGATTATCACAAACTGCTCGAGCAGGGCGCCCGCTGGTCGATTGAGCGTGGCTACGGCTTTCCCATCGATCTAGAACATATCGAAAGTCACGGTGTGATCGAAGGCGCCGATGCTGCGGCAGTCTCATCCACAGCCAAACATCGCGGCAAAGACCAGCTCGGCTCGATTGGATCAGGCAACCACTTTGTCGAAATTGGCAAAATCGAAAAGATCTATCTGCCCAAGGTCGCCAATGAGTGGGGCGTTGAAGAGGGTCAGGCTTACATTCTCATCCACTCGGGCTCGCGCGGCTTCGGCCACCAGGTCTGCCAAGATACGCTCAACACTTTCATTAAAGAGGGCTACGCCGAAGGCCTGCCAGATCGCCAGCTCGTGGCCGCTCCAATTTCGAGCGCTCACGGAAAGACCTACTTTTCAGCTATGGCGGCCGCAGCCAACTTCGCCTTTAACAACCGCCAGCAGATCCTGCACGAAGTGCGCCAAGCTTTTAAAGACGTGTTTAACATCTCGCCTGAAAAGATTCGCCTCTTGTACGACGTGTGCCACAACATCGCCAAGTTTGAGACCTATGAAGTCGAAGGCAAAAAATGCCGGCTCTGCATCCACCGCAAGGGAGCCACGCGCGCTTTTGGTCCGGGACATCCCGAACTCGCAGCTGTTTTTCAAAAAAGCGGCCAGCCGGTGCTCGTGCCAGGAGACATGGGCCGAGCCAGCCACCTCCTCGTCGGCCTTGGCAATCCCCTCACCTGGTGTAGCTGCTGTCACGGCGCCGGACGTGCGCGCAGCCGCGTCAAGTCCTCGGCAGCCTGGAGAGGCCGCGATCCGATACATTATATGAAAGATCAAGGCGTGAGCGTCATGGCCAGCTCCAAGCGGACGATCGTAGAAGAGATGCCCGACGCCTACAAAGATGTCGATACAGTCGTCGCAGCCGTGCAAGACGCCGGCCTGGCCAACATGGTCGCACGGCTCAAGCCCCACCTCGTAATCAAAGGCTAGGTTTTTTTCTTTTCTTCTTTAGTTTCGACCTTCTCTTTTCCCGCTTCTACGATCAGGCGCATCTCTTGGATCACTGCTTCGGGATGCTTATAGCCCATCTGTGCGATGCGCAGGACTCCAGGCGGAAGTTTCTCTGGTGGAGACAAGAGGATGCGAGCAAAGATTTTGTTGCGTTTTTCACGCAAAACTAAGTCTGCAAAAATATCCCATACTTCACGGGTGGGCTTGATGATAAGATTTTTAATAGCGGTCTGTTCTACGCCAGTAAACAGCATTCTTTTTGACATAAATTCAAATAGAGCAAGGTTTTTGAAAAACTTACAAACAACTTCGACCGAAAAAGAACGTACTAGCTTTAAGCTTAGCTCTTCAACAGTGCTTCTTCCGTCTGGATTCATCAAAAAGGAATATAAACCAGAGCATGATGCGGGAACATATTTTTGTTCACCAAACTTCGCCACTACATCGCCCATGGCACCACAATTATAAATAAGATCAAGAAAATCCTTCATTATGAGCTGAACGGCGAGAGGTTTTTCTGCTACTTCTATGGAAGAATAAGTCTGTAAACACTGTAGCAGTGTCCAAACACCCCTTTCTTCGAGCCCATAGACTTTTGTCCCTTTTGGAAGATCCTCCATTTCAAGGCATTCTTGTTCGCATACCTCCTCCCGAATAGTTCCTTCTAGAAAAGCAACAGCCCTCTTGTTTCTGACTAGATCAAGCATAATGTCTAGAAATTTCTTAAACCGTTTGTCTCCGTGAAGTTCGCCGATGAAAATATATCTCTCCCCGCCAATCTCTGCTGGATGAATCCAACCGATCTCTACTTCGCTCAAGCCAAACGATCGGCCAGCCTCAACTAGCTTCCGATATTCAGGCCAGTCGCACTTTGGGAGTGTCAGAACTGGCGCAGGCGCTGCAACAGGCGTCGCCACCACTTCCGCATAGGGACGAAATTGAGCAACGAGCTTTTGCACATTCTGAGCAAATTTCTCGAGGTCAGTCGTCTTGATGAGCTCATAAATCCGCTCCCTCAGCTCTTTGGGGAAAAAGAACTCATCTTGTGCTTTAAAAAACTCGCCGAGTCCGATCTCAGGATTATGAGCAGACCTTACACTCTCAATTAAGCCTGCGACTTTTGTTTGCATCGCACCAATCGGATCACACATTCCAGCCATAATAAACTCTCCGTTTTTAATGAGCATTTATTATAAACAATACAAACAAAAATATCAACATAGGTTAAATTTGAAAGATTTGCGCTAAGATCTTAATGCTTATCCATTTGGAGTGCTGCGACTTGACGCAGCTTTTCTTCGCCGGGACTTGTCACGGCGTCGTGCTGAGCTACCCGAGTTTGATGGGCGATAAGTATGACGCGACAAGTCGCGTCAGAAAGAAAGCGGCGACGAGTTCGCCGCACTCCAAAAAAGAATGTTAAGAGCTGCTCTTAACGACGAGTGTTCGCGTGAGCTTGTCGTGGAGGCACTGCTTCTTCTTGGTGAAAAGCATCATGATAAAGCCGAAGCCTAAGAGAAGGCGCGAGAGGAATTTGCCCAGGTAGCGGCCGGTGGCCTTTAAGAAAGAGATTCTTTTTCCTTTCAAATCGACGACTTTGACGCCGAGCAGAAGCTTGCCGACGGTGGCTTGGTACTTCGAACTCTCCATAATCGCGAAATAGAGCCAGGAGAGGCTGACGAGCAGAATGCCCGAGCTGAGCAGCCCCACATAGGTTTGCTGTTCAAGCACGAAAGCGACAAGCCCAACCAGTAAAATCTGAACCAGGACATCCACCAGATAAGCGGTGAAGCGTTTTCCAACTTTACAGTACTTCATGCTACCTCATATTGAGATTTTGCCAATAAGGATGCGAAGCGTCCTTCTCGTATTGGCCTGTGATAGGATCATACACTTTTACAGGACTAATGTCTGCTCCATATCTGCCCTGTAAATATTCTTTTGTTTTACCGGGAACTAACACTTCGATCCCGTCAAAGTAAGCTTTTTTTAAGGGAAAAACCGTGTCAAAAGGGGTGGCCACGGTATAGACCTGTTCGCGCGCTTTAAATTTATCAGAAATAAAGGGGCTAAACTCATTAGAAAAAATTGAGCGTAAAATGCGTTTTTTTGTGTCGATGGAGAAGTGGTAGATATCGATCAGCGGCAATCCTTCTCGGCCTAAGCCTTTGATATACACTTTTAAGTAGGAGCCAGGCTTGTCGCGACCCGACCAGTCTTGCACCATGTATTTGTTTTTATCCAAGGCATTCAGTGCATGTTTGACATTCTCAAAGTCGGGCTGTAAAACAGCTACGTCAAGATCCCAATCCCAAGGAATAATGCCACCGTATCTGAGAGATCCAAGACATGTCCCGCAGTCGACCCAAAATGGGATCTGACGTTCTTTTAAGATCGCCACAATCTCTTTCAAGGCTGCTTTTTGTTCTCGCAGGTGTTGATCATCACCCGGGCGTCTGGTGTATGAAGGCTTTTCGATGAGCAGAGCTTGACTTATGTCTTGAATGTCCATACCGATCTGGCGGTAGAAATCTAAATTCGAATGGATGATCAGCGAAGCTTGATCTTCTAAAATCGCACGATGTCTCTCACGGGTTTCCGGTGTGAGATATGCCACAGCTTTAAGTGTCGCGCCGATGCTGGCGCTAAGCGGCAGCGCAAGAGTTGAAATTGTGCTCTTGATGAGAAAATGGTCGCTATATGTAAAGCGCTGAGTGTAGCTATATCCCCGCTCCTGTTTTTGCACCTCTTTTCCACCTAATACATACTGCGTAGGCGCAAGTACCAAGTCGGCCAGCCATTCGATGCCTTGCGCCTCTTTAGATACCGTATTCAGAAAAACACTCTCGCAGACCATATGATAGGCATGCACGATGGGCAAGCCGATGAAGATGATCCACATGCCAAACTTTCCAAGGAGGAAATCCATAAGATTACAAGCCCTTTTTGGTTCCATCAAAAATCATGAAATAAATACTGTCAACTAAGAAGAATTGTTGCATTAATCTGAAGAATAAACACCGAGAGCACCGAGAAAAACTAACTCTTGCATCTTCCTCGGTGTATCTCGGTGCTCTCGGTGTTTTAATTTCCCCTTAAATAACTGAGATTCTCTTCTTGACTCCTGTCTGCAGGCTGAGGAGGCCAGCGATGGTGAAGAAGAGTATTTTGCCATGCTGCTCGCCCACCAGATAAAAGTCGCAGCAGCCGATAAAGAGTAGCCCTGCAAAGGTTGAAAGCAAAGCGATCAGCGGCAATGTCATTTCGGCTTTTAAAACTTTGCGCAGGATCGACCCGATAAAGAGCAGAAAACATAAAAGACCAATCACTCCTGTCTCTGCGGTTACAAAAAGAAAGATGTTGTGCACGGGGAAAAATTGATACGAGGTTAGCGGCGCGGGTGCAAATTCTTGTACGTGCGCCACATATTGACCGAGGCCTACTCCTGTCACGGGATGCGCCTTGATCATTGACAGTGCGATATTCTGAAAGTAGATGCGTCCATTGTCTGAATCTCTTGAAACTCTGTTGTAATTGACCACCCCGCCGCGGTCCTTCAACATGGGCAAAAATAGCGCCGCTGAAAAAAGGATGATCGCCAACACAAACAGAAGATTGGTGCGGCTCTTTTGGCGTGTCGTTCTGGCCCAAAAACAGCAGCAAAACCAGACGAGGTTTGCCAGTGCAAAAGCAAAGAGCGCGGCACGCGAAAAACTGAGGACAAGCGCTATCATTTGAAAAAAGATGGCGCTGCCATAGAGAATTTTCATGCGCCTCTCTTCACTCTGCCAAAAGAGGTAGTAGCCCATCATCGTAGCTACAAACATAAAGCCGCCGAAAATATTGGGATGCCCAAACGTTCCCATGGCGCGAATAATCGATCGGCTTTCGCTATGGCTCCCAAAAATCCATAATCCGTTTGATGAGCTAAAGGCTTGATGGGCCTTGCCTTCTCCGAGAAATCTTAATCCAAGAGCGCCTTGCGAAAAATATTGCGCAAGTCCAACTGCGCATTCAATCAGCGAGATGATCAGTATCAGCTGACAAATTCTGGGAAAAACTGTTTTTAAGTCTTGAAAGATTGCCCCGCTTTCTAAGGCCGCGAAAAAAGTGAATATGAGCGCAAGGTGCATGAGTCGTACATAGGGTAGAGCAGAGCTTGCCATCGAAGAAAAAATGATCGAGATGAATGCAGCAAAAAACAGACAGGTTAGATATTTACGGCTTCCCGTAAAAAAAAGCGCGCGCAGACTCTCGCGTTGTGAAAAGAGAAGCGCAGCAATGGCAATCAAGCCGAGGTCTGTCAGATAAAAATAGAAGCTCTTCTGAAAAGCAGGAGGCAGATCAAATCCAGAGACGGCGCGCGATGCGAGCGACTTGAAGATCTTGTGCTTAGCTTGAAAGGCAAACGTCAGCAGGATGAAAAAGAACGACCCTTGAAAGAGTCTGTCTCTGATTTTTAGATCTAATGCGACTATTTTCATGCAAACATCCTAACTCAAATCGAAATTATTTCCGAGGGAGTGGAACTGCGTAATAGAAAATAAGAGATTCGGCGCCGGGGTTGCGCTTGCCCATGCTCGCATTTGAGATATGGTAGAACTGGCCGCCGATTCGTCCTTTATTTGGCAGAACGAAGGCGAGTTCGATCGATGAGCGGAACTCTATTGGAAAATGCAAGCTCTTGCCGTGGCCGCGAAAATAGAGACCTGGGGCAAAACTGGGCGTTACCACCACATATTTACCTAAAAAGATATCCCATCCAGCTCCCCCGCAAAAGTAGAGCGAGCCATTGGTATTTCCCATGAGTGAAGCTAGTGGACGTATGTTGTAGAATTTCACATCCCAACGATACTCCACTTGATATTGCCAAGGACGATGATGGCGGCGCACCACATTGAACACGCCAACACCGATATTAAAATGATCGCAGCGCGTCTTTTCTTCATCTGCCAAAAGAGAAGCCGTCAGAAGAACAGGCAGAAAAATTCCTAAAGTTCGCTTCAACATTTGCAATTTACGTGGGTTTGTTTTTCTTTAATGGTAAAAAAATTTTTATTTTACAAGCTTAAGTTGAACTGTGTTGCCATGAAATCCGCAAATTGCGAAAATTTTCTCAACTAAATATGGGAGAAACCAGATGCGTATTTTTCTAACACTCTTTTTGCTGACATTCTCAATCGCGCAGTGCGCTGAAAGAAAAACAGAGGCGCCCAAAGTAGTTGAACAGGGAATTAAAGAAGGCCCGCAGGTGCTCATTCTTTTTGGACCGCCTGGCGCTGGCAAAGGCACACAAGCGGCGCTGCTGAAAGACAAGTTGCAAGTTCCACATATTTCGACAGGCGATCTGCTCAGAGAGCACCTGCACAAGGAATCGAACTTTGGGAAGCAAGCTAAAGGGTTCATGGATAAAGGACAGTTGGTACCTGATCAGCTCATCTTGCAGATGCTCTTCGAGCGCATCGATCAGAAAGACTGCGCACGCGGATATATCTTAGATGGCTTTCCAAGAACTTTGGGCCAAGCCGAAGCGCTAAACGCCCACTTCACAAAGGGTGAAAGAATCTTTGCTGTGCATTTGGACCTAGCCGATCAGAAGATCGTCGATCGCCTCTCAAAGCGTCTGACTTGTGAAAAATGCCAAGCCCCTTTCCACCAGGTAACAGCACAGCCGAAACAGCAGGGCAAGTGCGATCATTGCGCAGGAAACCTCATTCAGCGTTCTGACGATAACGCTGAAGTGATCGGCAAGCGCTTAAAAGTCTATCACGAGCAAACCTCGCCACTGATCAACTTCTACAAGCAGAAGAAAGTGCTGAAATCTGTTTCGTGCGATGCACCCAAAGAGCAGATCTTCAAAGAGATCGCGTCTGAACTAAAATGAATCTAGGTAAGTGGCTAATCTTTGTCGGACTGGTAATTGCGCTCGTCGGCGGACTGATCTGGCTGGGCAGCCGCCTCGGACTCCCCTTGGGCAAACTGCCTGGCGATCTCAGCATTCAAGGCAAACGGTTCTTCTTCCATTTTCCCATTGTCACGTCGCTTATCGCCAGCGTCATCCTCACAGTCCTTCTCAACCTCATCTTCTGGCTAGCCAGAAGATAATCAATCGAAATAAAGCAGATTCAGTTTCCAAACAATTGCCCTGGTGCGAATATCGGGCCGTTGCTCTCACCAAAATACTGGACAGTCAATTCTCTAGTAATGCATATCTATCAGCAGGATTCAAAAATGAATGAACGAAGTCATTAAAGTAGCTAAGCTATCCAAGATTTTTTTGCTTAGAGAAACCTTTCCTGGGGTTCTCGGCGCTCTCAAGGGGCTTTTTTCTTTCAAGAAAAATGAAGTTATTGCGATCAAAGAGATCTCATTTTCTGTTAAAAGCGGCGAGCGAATTGCCTTTATCGGTCCGAATGGCGCGGGCAAATCAACCACAATCAAAATGCTCACGGGGATTCTTCATCCCACTTCGGGTACAATTGAAGTTCTGGGCTTAGTGCCATGGAAGAATCGACATGCTCTTGGGTATAAGATCGGAACTGTTTTCGGTCAGAGAACGCAACTATGGTACCATTTACCCCCATCTGACACGTTTGCGCTCTTATCAAAAATCTATGAACTAGAAAGTTCAGTTTACGAGAAGCGATTAAAAGAGCTGGTCGAGCTTTTCGAGATCGGTCCATTACTCAATAAACCGGTAAGACAGCTATCTCTTGGAGAAAGAATGCGCTGCGAGCTCATCGCAAGCCTTCTGCACAATCCGCGGATCCTTTTTCTGGATGAGCCAACCATTGGTCTGGATATCAATGCAAAATTAAAAATCCGCGGACTTCTAAATAGACTCTCAAGGGAGTATGGCACGACACTCTTTTTGACTTCGCATGATACGGCAGATATCGAACAAGTGTGTGATAGAGTTGTCATTCTCGATAAAGGAGTGATTATCCATGACAGCTCCCTCAAGGAACTAAAAAATACTTATGTCAAAACGAAAATCTTAACACTCACAACAGATTCCGAACATCTTGCATTGGATCTTCCTGGAGTTAAGGTCATGGAAAGCGGAGATTACCACTTCGTTTGTGAAGTGAATTTGGATGAGATTTCGATCGAACGGGTAATCCAGGAAACACTTAAGCGCACCGCGTTGAAAGATGTAACAATTGAAAATCCTTCTATGGAAGAAATCATTCGTGCCCTTTATGGAACCATGCGTGGATAAATCGGCAAAATATCGTTCGATCTTTGTCTTGGCTGTGATTCACAGTTTGAAAAATTACAAGGGTTTGATCGGTCTAAATCTATTTCTCATCACCTGCTTATTGATTTTCGCGCATCTTTGGAAAGTGGCTGCTGCGAAAATAGGCGCTGTTCACCTCCACCCCGATCAGCTGCTATGGTATATCGCTTTGAACGAATGGGTGTTGATTGCGATTCCTGATGTCCAAACAGATATGGAGCAGGACTTGAGGAGCGGCAGGCTTGCTTACCTATTGCCAAGGCCTATTTCATATCTGATGGCAACTTTTTGCGAGGGATTTGGGATTCTTTGCGTCAACCTGCTGACCTTAGGGCTAGTCGCCTTCCTATTTACTTGGTGGAGAATCGGTAGTTTTCCTTTCGATGGCCTATCTCTCGTGATCATTTTGGCCCTGGGAGTTTTGGCGGGCTCCGTTGGTGTGATCTTTCAGATGCTAGTTGGCATTTCTGCTTTCTGGCTGCAGGAAGTCGGACCTTTCAGTTGGATTTGGGAGAAACTACTTTTCGCTCTTGGAGGGTTGATTCTCCCCCTTTCAATTTATCCTGTTTGGATCCAAAAAATTGCCTATTGCACCCCATTTCCTGCGATTTTAGGCCAACGAAGCGCACTCGCTTTTGATTTCAGCTCCGGAGCCGTGCTTCACGTAATCGGCGCTCTCCTCATTTGGGGGGCTATTGGCATGGGTGTCTTAAGCCTGCTCTATCGAAGAGGGCTGCGTATCTTGAATTTGGAAGGAGGATAGTTTGAAGACCATTTCCTTTTTTTTATCCCTTCTGCGTACGAGTATTCGAGCGTCGATCAGCCTCCGAGGGGCATTTCTTCTTGAATCGGCATTGTTGGTTTTAAACAACCTGATTTTCTTTTCAATGTGGTGGATTTTCTTCAGACAATTCAACGATGTGAAAGGGTGGGACATTTACGATATAGCTGCAACGATGGCAATTCTCACTGGAGCCTACGGACTCAGTCAAATTTGCTTTGGAGGCGTCAAAAGCCTGGGATTGATCATATTAAATGGCGATTTAGATCCTTTCATGACTCAGCCCAAAAATCTCTTGCTACACCTTCTTGGCTCAAAGTCTCGTTCTAAGGGATGGGGTCAGCTGATGACTATGGCAATACTGCTGACTTTTGGAGGATTTATCAAAGGGTCAATACTGCCCTTGATCCTCATAACGGTGATTTCGGGCTGTCTTATCTTCACCTCACTTGGCGTCATTGTCCATAGCATGACTTTTTGGATGGGATCCATCGAAAGTGTTTCGCAAAAATACATGGATTCCCTATTTGTCTTTGCCCTCTATCCCACAAATATCTATTCGGGGTTATTGCAACTCGTCATGTTCACGGTTATCCCTGCTGGCCTCATCGGCTACTTGCCAGTAGAATTGCTACATAAGTTCTCTTGGCCGAAAATGGCGATTTTACTCAGCGGCACCCTTGGATTTCTTATGCTCGCCCTTTTAGTATTCCATCTGGGGCTTAAGAGATACGAATCTGGCAACAAATTTGGAATGCGTTTATAAAACTTGATGAAACTTCGGGAGATTTAAGGTCTAGTGAATGACTTTAACTCCCTGGGTGAGTGTTAATGATCGTTTGAAAATAGGGCAGGATTGTGCATCAACGATTCCTTAGATCTTTCCTTACATTTTTTATTTTTTTGAGCGAGGGTATCTTGGCAGACGACAGCATGGAAAAAATGGATAGTCAGACACGCCTTTTTTTGGAACGGGTTAATTCCAGCGACGAACCTGAACTCGAAGTAGGGTCGATAGAAGAGATGCGTCGAAATCTTGCACAATCCATTTCGCCTTCTCCCATCCAATCATTGTCGATATCCAATATAAAAATTCCTAGCCCACAAACGCAGATTCTCTTGCGCATCTATGTCCCCAAAGGCAAAGGGCCTTTTCCTGTTTATGTATCCATTCACGGAGGTGGATGGGTATTTGGCAGCCTTGATACACATGACCCATTTTGTCGGAATATTGCTGAACAAGCTAAAGTGATTGTTGTTTCAATTGATTATCGTTTAGCTCCTGAGCATAAATATCCAGCGGCTTTCAATGATTGTTATGCAGCTGTGGACTGGGTGGCAAAGCACATTCAAGACTGGGGTGGGGATTCTTCAAAATTAGTCATCGGCGGCATTAGCGCTGGTGGCAACTTGGCTGCTGCCGTCGCTCTCAAAGCCAAAGAAAAAAAATATCCTTTCTTTCAAGCTCAGGTATTGATCTGTCCTGTCATGCAACATTCCTTTGAAACGTCCTCCTATCAAAAATATGCCGACGGTTATTTTCTAACTAAAAAAGATATGGAATGGTTTTGGAATCAATATCTGGAGAAAGCTGAAGATGGTAAGCAGCCCTACGCGTCGCCTTTGTTAGCCCCTGATATCTCAGGACTTCCTTCTACGTTGATAGTACTGGCAGAGTTTGATCCTCTTTATGATGAGGGAAGAGCCTATGGAGAAAAAATAAAGGCCGGGGGTGTTCCCGTCAAAATCCAAACCTATCCGACCATCCACGGTTTTACCAGTAAGATTCAAGAATTCGATATCTGTAAAAAAGCCATTGCAGATATCGCCCAATTCTTACAAAATTAGTTAGTACTTCTCATCGCAGTGTCAGCTGGTGGCACAACTTTTAGGTGTATCCTGACAGGCTTAACGTGCTTTCCATTTTCTGATGGGACTCCCTCAACGGAGTTTTCTGTTGCAGTGCTCTCAAGATTTCTGCTAATTTCCTTACCTCGGGAGCGCTGGCATGAGGCTGAGACACTATCTTATCATATTTCTGATTTCTATTTTGTCGGGACAGTTATTTAGTTTGGAAGCGCATTCTGAACAAACAACATTGTATTTCGTAAGGCATGGCCAGACTGATTGGAATATTCAAGGGAAACTGCAAGGTCATGCAGACATCCCCTTAAACGATGCAGGTAGGGCAGAAGCTGCTGGACTAAGTGAGAGGATAAGTGAAATTGATTTTGACATTTGTTTTTCATCAGATCTCCAGCGTGCGATTGAGACCGCACGAATTCTTATTGCTACTCGCCCTCTTATCATTAAATCGG
Source organism: uncultured Chlamydiales bacterium (assembly GCA_963709365.1). Lineage (GTDB taxonomy): Bacteria > Chlamydiota > Chlamydiia > Chlamydiales > Rhabdochlamydiaceae. The sequence goes on along the minus strand of CAVPVU010000002.1, from coordinate 516,322 downwards.
TTCCTGCTTTGCGTGAACGTAATTATGGCCCCTGGGAAGGTCGATTATTTTCAGAACTTTTAGAATATGAGAAGGGGGGCCATCCTCTTCTGAATATAGAAAGTGATGAAGAGATACAGAAAAGAATCTTCCCTCTTTTACATGAAATTGTGAGTGATTACCCGGGTGCCACTGTCCTCATTGTTACTCATGGATCGGTGATTAGAAGTCTTCTTGCTCATCTACTGAATATCGATTCCTCTTCAATACTCAGTATTCAAATGAAAACTACGGCAACTCTACAGCTTGTGGCTTCTAATGGACAGTACGAAATCCGAGAGATGACGGGCATTCAAATCCATGCCGATGGTAGGTATGGTAACTAGAGTGCATTTTCTGATGGGACTCCCTCAACGGAGTTTTCTGTTCCATTGCTCCCAAAATTTCGCAAAAATAGACCATCAATACAATGACTCAGATAATTCAAGAGAGACATAATCCCCCAATCCGTTCCGAAGTTCAATCCATTGTCAGTGCGATTCAGCCTTTTGATGACAAAGAGGCAGAACATCTCTCATTTGTGCAAAAATGGATCGAGTCGGGAGCTGAAATTTTTCGCATTGAAAAACCTGCCACCCCGGACACGCACTTGGTATCCTACTTCGTCCTGGTAGATCAGGCCCAAAACAAATTGCTCCTTACAGATCATAAAAAATCTGGACTTTGGCTGCCAGCCGGAGGCCATGTTGAGCTCAATGAACACCCTAAAGAAACAGTCGAACGGGAAATTCTTGAAGAGCTCGGAATCCAAGCCGATTTTTTGTCACATGCCCCTGTTTTTTTGACAGTGAACAAAACCGTTGGCCAGACAGCGGGACATACAGATGTTTCTCTTTGGTATGTTCTCAGAGGAAACGTTTCCGACTCCTTGAAATATGATGGCCAAGAGTTTCATCAAATTCGCTGGTTTTTACCCACAGAGATTCCCTACCCTCGGACTGATCCCCATATGGAGAGACTCATGCAGAAGCTTGCACTTTTAAAAGTCTTGCATTGAGCTTCAAGCTTCAAAAATCAACGCCCGAATTTCGGCGGCAGTTTTTAATCCATTCACTATACTTAAAGCACAAACGAGAGGCGAAAAGGATGATAAAGCCCGAGATCAAGAAAAAATATTACAAAGCCCTAATCGATAAAAACCCAGAATATGAAGGCCTTTTTTTTGTAGGGGTTAAGACAACCGGTGTCTTTTGTCGACCAACATGCCCTGCAAGAAAGCCGAAATTTGAGAATTGTGAGTTTTATGAAACTGCGGAGCAAGCGCTTTTAGCCTCATTCAGACCATGTAAACGGTGCTGTCCCCTGTCCCATCCTCAATCCGTCTCAAAACTTATCCAAACATTGGTAGAAGCTGTTGAAAGGAACCCTGAGAAACGTTGGAAAGATAAAGATTTTCGAGAGCTTATCTGTTGATGCATCAACTGCGCGCCGTCAGTTTAAAAAACGATTTGGAATGACATTTGTTGCAATATGCAAGAGCACGGCGCATGGGGATTGCCATGAAACAAATCAGGGCAGGTGAAGCTGTCATCGAAGCGCAACTCTCAACTGGATATGAATCCAGCAGTGGTTTTAGGGATGCATTTTCCCGCATCATGGGCGCAGCTCCCACCAAATTAGGACATAGCAGCATCTTGAAAGCATCGTGGCTGGATACTCCCCTTGGACCAATGATCGCAATTGCTAGATGAGGAGGCTCTTTATCTTTTAGAATTTGTAGATCGCCGAGGTTTAGAGCGCGAGGTTGAACGCCTTAGGCAAAAAACAAAATCAGCAATTATTCCCGGAAGAACGAGACCGATTAGTTCGATTGAAAAAGAACTTAAATTATATTTTAACGGTAAGTTAAGAGAATTCAAAACACCTCTATTTTTTCTAGGATCACCTTTTCAAAAGCGTGTTTGGGAGGAATTAAGAAAAATTCCTCCTGGAGAAACACGATCCTACTCTGACATAGCGGCGATGGTGGGCAAATCATCCGCGTTTCGTGCCGTTGCTCAGGCAAATGGTGCAAATCAAATTGCCATTGTTATTCCATGTCATCGCGTTATCAATAAGAATGGAGAACCTAGGGGGCTATGGTGGAGGCCTGACACGCAAAAAATGGTTACTAAAACATGAAAAAAAGGTACTGCATGACAACTCAATATGATCGCGCCAATTTACTCAAACATCTCCATGTCAAAGGCGATCCTCTCATTTTATTTAACGTCTGGGATGCCGGAAGCGCAAAAGCGATGAAGGAAGCTGGGGTAAAAGTGATTGCCACGAGTAGCTGGGCAGTTGCTGCGGCGCATGGGTGTGATGATGGAGAAAAACTGTCATTCGATCTGGCACTCGCAAACTTCAAGCGGATTATTGCAAATGTTGATCTTCCCGTGACAGTTGATCTAGAGGGGGGCTACGATCCAAGCCCTTCCGTAGTGCAAGAGAATGCGATAAAAGTTATTGAAGCCGGCGCAGTGGGAATAAATTTTGAAGATCAGATCATTGGCGGGAAAGGACTTTATTCCATTGAAGACCAATGCGCACGTATTAGAGCAGTCCGTAAAGCAGCCGATCTGACGTCAGTTCCTATTTTCATCAATGCGAGAACTGATGTTTTTTTCAAAGCCGACGCTGCCACCCATGATGACTCCCTCATTAAGGAAGCCATACACCGTGCATCTGCTTATGCAGAAGCTGGAGCAACCGGATATTTTGTTCCCGGCTTGAGAACTGTTCAATATATTGAAAAATTATGCGGACTCTCTCCCATACCAATCAATATAATGATCCTACCTAATATGCCTTCAGTTAAACAGCTTGCAACCTTGGGGGTCGCTCGTATTAGCTACGGCCCAGGTCCTTATTGCCTTGCAATGGATGCCCTGAAGGAAGCAGGACGTAAGGCTCTTTCTGCTACTTGTGAATAAAAAAAACTGATAGTCAAACAAGAGATCAAAATGATTCAAGCTTTTCTCTTAATTTTATGTGTGTGTTCTTCAAACTTGATCGCTCAGTCTGCTGTTTCTCTTGAAGATTATGCTGCAATGATCGGAAATGTCGATCCCATAACCCACCGCATTGGCACGCTAAACCATAATGGAGCAGCAATGTGCTTTACTACGGAGTTAACAGAGGCTTTTTTGGAGCAATGTCGAGATCCAAATTGTACTTACGTATTAGAAGTGGGATGTGCTTATGGGATTAAAGCGTCACAAATCGTTCAGACCGGGGTCTTTTTAGTTGCAAATGACTGCGACTCTCGACATCTGGAAATTATGAAAGCACACTTTGATGCGTTATCCAAGACTAATCCTTTTTTCAAAAATGTACAGTTTCTTACAGGGGATATTGCTGTTCTAAGTCAAGAAGAACTTGGGAGCAAAAAATATGATGCCATTCTTTGTGAAAGTGTTCTTCATTTTATGTATCCCCAAGAAGTGAGGGATGCTTTGTCTACTTTGTATAGATCTCTAAATCGGGAAGGCAAGATCTATGTTACCGTAATGTCTGGTTATCTTGAAGGCTATAGAGATACTTTTGAGATCAACAAAGCCAAGGGCATGGAATGGCCTGGAGTTTTCGAAGATCCTCAAGATGTCTATCGACCATATAACGTTTTCGATGAAGAGATCTTAGTTAGAGAATTAAAACGGGCCGGATTTACTGTTTTATCATCCAAATATATTCCGAAGCCTTTTTTAGAAGCGGATTACCAATATGACAGCCGTGACTGGGTCATCGCCATTGCTATAAAAGAATAAGTCCGCCCAAAAAAGAATCGTTAAAGGCGAGCACAGCGCTGCAAAAGCAGCGCATCTGCAAGCACGAGAGCGGCCATAGCCTCAACCACAGGTACGGCGCGAATCGCTACGCATGGATCGTGACGTGCACCAGCTGGAATTTGGAAGGTTTGTGGCAGGCCGTGGATATCTACTGTCGCCTGGGGTTGGCGGATGCTCGAGGTGGGCTTGAAAGCCACACGACAAATCAATGGCTCTCCGGTGGCGATGCCGCCGAGAGTGCCGCCAGCGCTGTTGCTTGCAGGCACGGCTCTCCCCTCTTTTAAGGCAAAAGCGTCGTTATGCACAGACCCCTGCATGCGCGCCGCTTGAAAACCGTAGCCGATCTCAAAACCTTTGGTAGCCGGAAGCGTGAGCATAGCTTTAGCGAGATTGGCTTCGAGTTTTTCATAGACAGGATCGCCAAGCCCTATCGGCAGCATAGAGGTCATCACTTCGACCACGCCTCCAAGCGAATCGCCTTGCGTTTTGGCCTCTTCGAGAAGCTGCATTAGCGCGATTTCAGTTTCGCTATCTGGGCAAAAAAGTGCGCTCTTTCCGCGCGCTATGCGAATCTGCTCAAAGCTATCCGGTAGAGAGATCTCAGCTCCGCCCAACTCTCTCAAGTAAGCGATGAGGTCGATATCAAAATGTCTGAGCAGCTTCTTGGCCACGGCGCCAGCTGCAACGCGGCAAGCCGTTTCGCGTGCCGAAGCTCTCCCGCCGCCGCGATAATCGAAGATTCCATACTTATGCAGGTAGGTGAAATGGGCATGCCCTGGCCGGAAAAGCTGCTTAATCGGCTCATAGCTGCCTTTCTGCACATCCTGGTTGTAGATTACGATAGAGATAGGCGCACCCGTCGTCTTGCCCTCAAAGACTCCAGAGAGAATCTCGGCCTGGTCGCTCTCTTGACGTGGCGATACATGCGCGCTTTGGCCTGGCCGACGCAGTGCGAGCTCGGCGTTGATCTCATGCTCGGCAAGTTCGAGTCCAGCCGGACAGCCATCGATGACCACCCCGATGGCTTTGCCGTGTGACTCTCCCCACGTCGTAATCTTAAAAATCACCCCAAAAGTGTTGCTGCCCATATTTCCTCAAGTTCTCTTAAAACCTCTTCATCACTCTTACCATCAAGCGAGATTATCGCATGGCTGAGCTGCTTATACAAAGGTTCTCTCTCTGCAAACATCTTCTCAAATGATCCTGCTGGGTCAGCTGGGTCCAAAAATGTAGGCAGCGGCGCAGCCAGCAAACGCTCTTTTAATCTCTCCTTACAGAGCTGCAGGTAGACGAGCGTGCCAAGCTGCGAAAGCAATTTGGCATTTTCGGCACAGAGCAGCGAGCCTCCGCCCAGCGCAATTACTGCGTCAGCAGGACCCTCAAGCTTGGCAATCACTTCACGTTCAAAGTAGCGAAAGGTCTTTTCGCCAAACTTGCGCGCAATCTGGGCACAGGGTAGAGAAAACTGCTCCTCCAGAAGACGATCAGTATCGATGAAAGCTATTTTGTGTCTTTCGGCCAGCCGTTTACCAAAGTAGCTCTTGCCGCAGCTTTTAAAACCGCAAAGGATCATCATTTTGCCTTCTCCAAGCCGAGATCTCGGCAAAAAGTCGGATAGGTCTTTGAGACACATTCGAAGGCGTCAATGGTCGAGCTCTCTTTTGCACCAAGCGCCGCCACGGCGAGCGAAAGCGCGATGCGATGATCGTGGTGTGAAAAGAGTTCCGCAGCATGCAATGGTGAATTTGCGATCAGCAGGCCATCTGCGCGCTCTTCTATCTGCGCGCCCATCTTTTTGAGCTCAGTCGAGACAGCAGAGATGCGGTCGCTCTCTTTTTGACGTGCGATAGCTGCGCCGTGGATCTCGGTCTGGCCTTCGGCAAAACAGGCGATCACCGACAAAATGGGAACGGCATCGACAAAGTCATTCACATCGACAACGCAACCGTGCAGCTTGCTCTTTTTAACGATCACGTCCTTCTCTGTGATTTCGATATTGGCGCCCATTTTTTGTAAAACAGCGATGAGTTTTTTGTCGCCCTGCACATCGGTGAAGTCCAGGTTCTCCAAAACGACTTCTGAGCCTGTAACCAGTGCAGCCGCAAGAGGAAAAGCAGCCGAGCTAAAGTCGCCTGGGACAGTGTAGGTAAAACCGTCAAAGGCCGCGCTGCCCTCCAGTTTGAAACGCGTATAGTCTTCGCGCGCATAGCGGATCTGCAAGCGGTCGAGCCAGCTCAGTGTGAGATCGATCCACGGTTTCTCACCAGGGCTGATTACTTCGATCTCCGTTTCTCCTTGTAAAAAAGCAGCCGCAATGAGAAGCGCGGAGACGGGTTGTGAATCTACGCCTTGCATCGTCACTTTGCCTACTTTCATAGGACCGCGAATGATAATCGGCGCATAGCCATCTAAGCGCGCCGATTCCGCAAATGCGCCGAGCTGTCTCAGCCCTTGCAGAAGGGGCAACACGGGCCGCAGATGACGAATCGAAGCATCTCCCGTAATCACCGTATAGGTTGGAATAAGCGCAGCCAGAGCTGCGACAAAACGCAGGATAATCCCTGAATTTGCAGCGTCGATTACATCTTCGGCAGGCGCGAGCTTACCTGCCACGCCTTCGATCTCAATACGGCCTTCATGACGCTGGACCCTGGCTCCAAAATGCGCGATAGCTTTCATCGCAGCTTCAGTGTCGCTCGAGAGAAGAGGATTGTGTATGACCGTCATACCTCTGCCCATCAGCCCGAACAAAATCGCACGCAGTGTGTGCGACTTCGATGGAGGCACTGCGATGCGGCGCTTGAGCTGACCTTTTTTAACTGATAAGCGCGCCATATCTCACGAATGCTTTTTTTAAGATTTGGGGATCGACTTCCGTGCAATAGCTCCCGTCAAAGGGCAGAACTTCGCCGATCTCTTTCAATGCCACAAAAAGCGCGGCTTTAGAGTTAGCTTTCTTATCGCGCAGCATGGCGGGAATCAATTTCTCCAGTGTAATACTCGTCGGCAACTTCAAAGGAAATTTACGCGCTTGGATCTCTTTGAGCATAAAGCGAAAACTCTCCTCCTTCAAATAGCCGAGTTCAACGCTCATCAGAGCTTCGATAAGCATGCCGATAGCTACCGCATCTCCATGTGCTATCTTGTAATCTTCGAGCAGTTCTAACGCGTGACCCACCGTATGCCCAAAATTGAGCACGCGTCTCTTTCCCGTATCCTCAAAATCAGATTCAACTACTGACTGTTTAATTTTGCAGTTGCGAAAAACCAGCTCATCTAAATCGGTGATTTTTAGTAGCGAGACGTCGAATGTAAAAGCATGCTTGAGCACCTCAGCCATGCCCGAGCGCATCTCTTTCTCAGGCAGAGAGTCCAGGCAGGAAGTGTCTATCCAGACCAGCTGAGGCGCATGAAAAGCCCCAATGAGATTTTTGCCAAAAGGTGTATTTACGCCAGTTTTACCGCCGATGCAGGCATCGACCATACCCATCAGCGATGTCGGGATATAGATCAGCGGTACTCCCCGACAAAATGTGGCGGCTACAAAACCGCCTAAATCGGTAGCAACTCCGCCGCCTAGGGCAACTATCGCACAGCGTGCATTCATCCCTGCCTCTAGTAGCTGATCTTCGAGTTTGTGCTTCATCTCACGCGTTTTCGACTGCTCCCCTGGTGGAAAGGTAAAAAAGGTCATGTCGAGCTTATGTTCTAGAAGCGTTCCTTGAAACTGTTTGGCTACATTTTCGTCTGTGATCACTGCGAAGCGCGCGGCAATTTTTTGCAAATAGTGCTGAAATGCACTCTCCTTTAAAATCCCTCGTCCGATTATGATCTCCGAAGAAGTCTCTCGACCTTTTTGGATAACAATGATCTTTCTCACCTTAAACTCCTTGGCGGATGCATATGCGCTCTTCTCCTCTCAGCCGGCTCAGGTCGATGGCTTTGAGCTGCGTCTCGACCGCTTTGCGCCATTCGATATCTCACAGATCGAGGAATTGATCGTCCAGGCGCCAGCGCCGCTCCTCTTCACACTGCGCAAAAAGTCCCAGGGTGGATCCTTTGCCGGCGCCGAAAACGCGCGTTTGGCACTGATCGAACAACTTTTGGCGCTACGCCCCGCTTATTTCGATCTTGAGCATGATACTCCTCGCGCCTTTTTAGCCAAGCTCATAGAGACCCACCTTTATACTAAATTCATCCTCTCCTATCACAATTTTCATGAGACCCCTCCACTCGAATCAGTTCTGCAAGATATGCGCGCGCCGTCTATCTTTGCCTATAAAATCGCTTGCCAGGCAGAGTCGGAGCTCGATGCTCTGCGCATGAGCGCTTTTGTACAAAAATCACAAAAATTGGATGAAAAACTGATCGGTGTCTGCATGGGAAAAGCGGGAGCCTCCTCCAGGATTTTGGGAAAGCTCTCGGGTAATTTTTTAAACTATGCGGCTTTGAACACGGAGAATGCGCTCGAGGGCCAGCTCACCTTGGACGCCTTGCAGCAGATCTACCGATTTAGACATCTTTCTCAGAGCACCAATCTATTTGCACTGATCGGCGATCCAGTGGATGGCAGCCCCTCGCATCTGACACATAACCATCTCTTTGGAAAAAGGCCCGATCTCGATAGCGTCTACCTCAAGATACCGGTTAAAGCCGAAGAGCTCGCAGCTTTTTTCAAACTGGCGCGCACACTTGCCTTTCGAGGCCTCAGCGTCACCATGCCGTATAAAGAGGCCATCCTGCCGCTTCTGAACGAGCTTGCACCTGAGGCGCGTCTGATCGGAGCAGTCAATACCGTAGTTTTTAAAGATGAAAAGCTGTTTGGGCACAACACCGATGGCTTAGGCGCGCTCGACGCGCTCGAAGAAAGAGGCTCAGTCACAGATAAAAGAATCGTGATCCTCGGGGCCGGAGGGACTGCTCGCGCGCTGGCATACGAGAGTCGAAAGCGCGGCGCGCATGTCGTCCTGATCAACCGCACAAAAGCGCGCGCCGAAAAAGCCGCCGCCGAGCTGAGCTGCGAGGGCTACGGATTTCAAGGTCTCGAGAGAGTATTTAAAGACAAATATGACATCCTGATCAACGCCACGCCCTCTTCTATTCTCGAAGAAAAATGGATCCAGCCTCAAAGCATCGCGATGGATGTCGTCTCAACCCCGCGAATGACACCATTCCTCAGAGCAGCGGAACAGAAAGGTTGCACCCTGGTCTTTGGCAGCGAGCTTTTTCTGCATCAGGCAGTTTACCAATTTGGTCTCTGGTTTGGTAGTAAGCTAAAGGTTGCCTTTATCAAGGAGACACTCCAGGAGAAGTTAAAAGAAACGACATAAAGGACCAAAATGACGACAAGGACACTTTGTGGCCTTGTTATTTAAAGGGAAAATTAAACACCGAGAGCACCGAGGTACACCGAGAAAAAAACCTAACCCCCGTATTTCACTCGGTGTATCTCGGTGCTCTCGGTGTTTATTCTTTCGATTGATGTAGCAATACTGGTTTTTTGTCGTTTGTGGACTTTGAGTCGTTTTCTCTGGGCTCTTGCGAAATATACCCTGACGCGCTATGGCTAGGCTAATGGGGGGCTAGCCTTGAAGAGGATCTGTATTCTAACAGCTCTGCTTTTGTTCTCCTTGAACAGCTGCGGCATCAAGGAGATGAACAATAATATCGACCGGACCAATACGCTGATTGGTCAAAATGCTGATGCCATCGAGAAGAGCACTGCCACCGTGCATGCCAATATCCAGGCCGTTGAAGGTTCGACCGCGCTCATTGAGAAAAACAGAGCTGTCATGGAAGCTCTCTTCGCTCTCATGCCTACCATGCCTATCAAACTAGGTGTCTTGCTGCTGGTCTCGTTCCTTTTCCTTCCATCTTTGCTGGTCACCTTTTCGATCAAAAAATTTGAAAAGAAGTTAGAGCAATTTCTTAAGAAATAGTTTTTCAGATACTAATAATCAATCACAGTGTCTTAGTTGGAGTGCTCCGTACTGGACACAAATTTGGGAGACAGAAAGTTAAAACAGGATGACAGGATTTACAGGATGAGGAAGATACTTTTTCCTTCTTCATCCTTGCCATCCTGTCATCCTGAAGAAATTCTTCTGCGTTAATTTTTTGTCCAGTACAGAGGTTGGAGTGGAGGAGCAAAAGCTAGGTGTCTTGCTGATCACCTTTTCGATCAAAAAATTTGAAAAGAGAATGCAGCAGTTTTTTAAAGAGAAAGATTAGAGCTATCACTGCATCCAGACCTGTTTAAGACGTTTGTCGCGTCCACAGTTGGCACGGTAGAACCTGTAGCGTATCGGGTTTTTTTTGGAGTACTCTTGATGATACTCCTCAGCCCGATAGAAAGTTTTGGCAGGAAGGATATCTGTATAGATCTTGTCGAATTTGCCTGAGCGAATCAGCTCTTCTTTCGAAGCCTCGGCCAAGCGCTTTTGTTCATCGTTCGTATAGAAAATCGCTGAGCGATACTGATCTCCCTTATCGCAAAACTGTCCTTGTGGATCCAAAGGGTCGATATTATGCCAGAAAATGTCGAGGAGCTTGGCATAGCTGACTTTAGAGGGGTCATAAACAACCTCGATAGATTCTCGATGTCCTGTGCCGCCCGCTGAGACCTCTTCATATGTGGGGTTCTCCTTGTCGCCCCCAGTGTATCCTGCATAGGTGGCAATCACCCCATTCGTCTTATCGAATGGCGGCTGCATGCACCAGAAACAGCCTCCGGCAAAGATCGCGCGCGCTTCTTTTCCAGATGGCGCACCTCCCGAAGCACTTCCAAAAAGAAAAAAACTCAAGAATATAGGCATACAATACATCCATCGCATTCCCCTCGATATAAAAGGGTGAAGATTAATTTACAATGGATAGTCCGAGGGCGTCGATACGTCCCTTTTCGGTTACAATCGTCGGAATGAGGATCGATTCCAACCGCGGATGTTTAGAGAGCAGTGTATTGAACTTATAAATGGCGCTCGCTTCGCTTTCATCTTCATCAGAGGCCCCGCCTACCTCCCCATTTTTGGGGATTAGATTGTCGCTTAAAATCAGCGTCCCAGAAGAGGAGAGTTTAACCGCGTATTCCAAATAGGCCGGATAATTCTTTTTATCGGCATCGATGAAGATCAGATCGAAGGGCTCTTCGCGCTTTTCAACCATCTCATGCAAAAGATCAGCCGCTCTTCCTAGCCGAAACTCAACCTTTTCCTCCAAGCCAGCCAGGATCAGGTGCTCTTTGGCCACTTCGAGATTGCGCGCATCGATATCCAGAGAGATGAGCTTCCCTTCTGGGCGAAGGGCGCGTGCAAGCCAAATCGCACTGTACCCACCTAGCGTGCCGACTTCGAGAATCCTGGAGGGTGCGCGCAGTTTGGCTAGACAGTAGATGAGTTTGCCCACATTTGAAGGCACCTGTATGTCTGGCATCCCTCGCGCCTTCGAGCGTTTCCGCACAGAAGCGAGCAGCTCATCCTCGTCGACAAACAGCTCGCTGATGTAGTTCCTGATCTTGATGTTTCTTTCTTGGCTCACTCTCACCTCTGATTCCAAGGATCCAGGGTACCAGAAGAAACAAAAAGAACTAACAATTCTATTCATTGGCAGCCAATCTATTTCTTGGGCTAAAGTAAAATTATGAGCTTTAAAGACAAAGAAGACGCTTTATATCGGCGCATGGAAAGACTGGGAATCCGCGAAGAGGATCTCATAGAGAAGTTCGTGCTCGGCTCAGGCAAAGGCGGCCAGAAGATCAATAAGACCTCTGTCTGTGTCTATCTGAAACATCTACCCACAGGCATAGAGATCAAATGCCAACAAGGACGATCGCGCGAAACTAACCGTATCATCGCTCGAACCGAACTCTGCCGCCGTATCGAAGAGCGACAGCAAGCTCTCGCGCTAGAAAAGACGCAAGCCCGCGAAAAACTCCGCCGTCAAAAGCGACGCCCGACTCGACAGATGAAGGCAAAGATGATCGAATCCAAAAAGCGCCGTTCGGCCAAAAAGAGCCTGCGTAAATCCCCAAGCGATGTCTGAGCGAGTTACGCAAGAAGTCTATTTTTGCCAAAAAAACTGGAATTCATAAAGCCTTTGATAGACAAATCCTAAGTTAGGGGCGTTAGGATTAAATGGGGCTCCTTTTTGGATCAATAGCTTTGCATTTTCATACTGCTCGTGATTGATAGCGGCTTGCAAAGGCGTCTGTCCACTGCGATCGCGATAATTCACATCAGCGCCGTGTTCAATCAGCAATTTAGCAACTTCTTTATGTCCGTTTGTTAGGGCCATTTGTAATGGGCGATGGCCATTACGAGTATCGTCATTGACTAAGGCTCCAGCTTCCAATGCTTTTTTGACTTGTTCAATGAGCTGTTTTCCTTTGCCGTCTGCAATCAAAGCGGCAAGAGAGACTGGCGCGGGCTTTAAATACTCTAAACCTTCTACATAGCCAAGAAAAAGAGTTTCATTCCATAAGTCAAGTGCCTCTTGATCTTCAAAAAAGATAAAACGACGCACATCATCCCTTAAAGCCTTCCAATCTCTAGACTCAATGATTTTAGCCAACTCTCGTTGCAGCCATGCAAGGGTGATTTCTTGCGGAGTTTTCTTAAGACAGCTAGCTAATAAGGGCAGATTGATCGGCCAGTGTTGAAAAACATACCAAGTAAAATCATACCAGTGTCGTCCCTTCTCATTCTTCAGATCGAATAGAGCAGCAACTTTGCTCGCAAATAAACTGGCTCGATCGAGCGCGGTAATGGGAAAAGAATAGGGGAAATCCATATTCTTTGGTTCAAAATGCGATCCTGAAGGGGGATGGGTATCGATCTCGAACTTAATCGATAATTTTTTATTGTGTTCGAATGACCGTGCATGAGTCAAGATCAGCACTTTCCCAATAGAGTCATTTTTCAGAAAGGCTCGTTTTCTTTTGGTATCTGTTTCCTTTCGATCCTCTATCCTCATATCGAAGGCGTAAGCCTTAAATTCATCTTGGACAACCTGAAGATATGACTGCCAAGCAAAATCAGGATGGGGTTGAAGTGTCCAAAAATCCAGGTCTTCTGAAAAGCGCGAAAGACCATAAGCCATCCGTAAACAAGAACCACCGATAAAGGAAGCATGCTTGAAAAAATCCGTTCGAGCTAAACCACAAAGCGCTATAGCCTGAGCGATTTCGCGTAGCGCATTTTCCTCTTCTTGTTTGGTGCGAGGCTTATATTGCTTTAGCTTATCCTCAATGATTTTTATATCCATTTGTTTTCCTTAAGAATCATTTGAGCAAAACGACGTACTCGAGGACTGTGATAATAACGAGCGATTTCTTCGAGCGTTTCTTTATCGGTCGCTTCAACTCTGGACTCATCCAATCGCAAATCTTTTATAACTTCAGCAAACGTCTTCCATTTTTTGCGACGCGCATACATGTAGTCTGCTAAAGCTTTCCAAGGATGCGCGATAAGACAAATACCATCTTTGGTCTCTTTGCGCTCGACGGCCATATAAAATTGATCTCCAGGAGCGTGCTCATAACTGAACATGCCGATTGAAGTTCGAACTGAAAGGCCTTTTTTAGCTGTGGCGCTCGTTATTGTATAAACAGCCTCTGGAATCCACCCATGATATGACAGAGCGGATTCGAAGCTAATATATGAAGGACCGTAAAGGTGTTGAGCAATTTCAAAGGTATCGATCAAGGAAGAACGGTTCTTTTCTATCAAATAGAGACCTCTCCTCAAACGAGTAAGGCGTCCGTCCCCCAGTGCACGTTTTACCCAAGAATAACGACGGTCGGGACTGCCTCCAAGCATAATCGCAAGGGCCGTGTCATGAATGTAAGGCTTCGAATACTCTAAATCCATTGTTTCTTCACCAGAAACTGTCATTTATTGACAGTTTCTAGCTTAAAAATAGCATTTTCATCCAATTTTAGACAAGAAACTGTCAATAATTGACAGTTTCTTGCCTAAAACATAAAAACAAGCATTTAATTATTAAGAGTTTGCGAAAAAAAGCGAAGAACCAGAATCCACCAAGAGTTTCTAGATTCCACTGAGGAGTTCGACTTTGCCAGTGTGGAAGTTGTAGTAGGCGCCAACAATATTCAGCTTCTTCTGCGTGATCAAATTGCTGAGCACGGGGGTGTTCTTTAACTGTTGGACGATGAGTTTGACGTTCATCTTGATCGTGTTTTCTAAACGGTCTTCGCCTTGGCCCTTGGTTCTCTCGGCGGCGGGCTCGATCAGTGTAGCTACGGCTTCGATGTCCTTCGTATTCCCATCCAAGACAGCTTTAACCGCTCCGCAATTTTCATGTCCTAAGACCATGACCAGTGAGGAGTTTAAATAGAGCGTGGGGTACTCGATACTGTCGAGCTCGATATGCCCAACCACATTTCCGGCGATCCGCACGATGAAAAGCTCGCCGATACCCTGGTCGAAAATGATCTCGGGAGATACACGCGAATCAGAGCAGCCCAAGATGACCGCAAAGGGTTCTTGTCTCTCGGCGGTTTCAAGCCGTCTCTCTTTGGTGCGCTCAGGATGTATCGAGCCATCCTTGACAAAGCGCTCATTGCCCGCCATGAGTCTGCTTAAGGCTTGCTTGGGAGTTATCTTCTCTTGCGCCTGCAGCCCGACTTGGCATAAAGCGAATAAAAGTATCGGCAGGATAAAACGCATACAAGCCCCTTAGTTTTATACTAACCGTCTTGTAGCACAACCAGCAGCTCAAGCGCAAGAACCTATCCTAATAAAAGATCATCAGAGAATTTGTTAGGATAGGTTCAAGAAATCTGATAGCGGTGGCAGAGTCCTGTGAGGAAATTCCACAGACTATCGAGGACTTTTTGCACAGCAGCCCGCACGGATTGCACATTTGCGGCATTCACATGCAAAGCGAGCAAGCGGCGCTCTTCGGCAGCATGCTCTTCATCGGCTGCGATATGTACACGAAAATACTCCCAGCCTTGCGGGTTAGACATGCCGTAGAACTTTTTAAGCCCATCGATCTTCGAGATGCAAATCGCGGGGATCTGACTCTCATAGGCATATAGTGCAGCCACACCTTCGGCTAGCGTCTGCTCGCTGCAGATCTTGCGAAAGGTATTAATCATGTGCTTGATCTCTGCATTCGGCTTATGCTGTGCGAGCTCTTCATCGCTAGCGCCAACCTCCATCGCAAAGGTCTTCCAGAGATCTGGATGGTTAGGTGAGCCAGCCTCTTCTTCAATCAAGTTACTCAAAAGCATACGCCTAGCCTTAGGATCCTCAGTGCGTGCATGCAAGGCGGAAAGATAAGTCGGAAACGCCTTCACATGATGGTAATACTCGCGCGCATATTCTTTCATGCAGGCCATAGACAATTCGCCTCTCGACCAGGCCTGATAAAAGGGATGGTTTAAGAGATGCTTCGCTTGAATTTGCTGATCGAGATCCTCTAAAAACGCCTCACATTCGTGTGACATAACTTATCTCCATTAGTAAAGAGAATAGAATGAGCCTGTCTTGTATTTAATTCAAGATCGACTATAAAGACGATAAAGAGAGGATAAAAGATGATTCGTAAGCTACGTTCAGGCAAGTATCGTTTGTATTCACGCTCTATCAATCCGAAAACAGGCAGACGCCGCAACCTTGGCACATTTGACACGCGCGCCGGCGCCGAGAAACATGAGCGCGAAGTCCAATACTTCAAGCGCCATTGAAAAAGAAGAAGTACTGGTCAAAAGAGGCGACTCAGAAGAGCAACGCCCTTGACCTCGAACCAGGCGTTTTCACTTTTAGCCCAAGGCGGATGGCTTTGTCTCTGAAGCGCTCTGCCGAAGCCAGCACCAGACGCAAATCCTCGCCCTTCCGCTCTGCCATGTCTATGCTCGTATTCTACCAAAATCGCGCCGGCAAAAACCTCTCCCCCGCCCGCAAAAAAGCTCTCGAGCAAGCCAAAGTCGAGCTACGCAAGCTCTTCGGACGCAAATGAGTCTATTTTTCTCTTTTGCGGAGATTCAGCCAATAACGCGTATGGCGAAGTTCTCCTGTCTTCACTAAAGCTCCCTTCTGAACAAGATCGAGTAAATCACGCGTCGCGGTTGCTCGAGCGGCCTTCGTTATTGCGATATAATTTTCAGCACTAAGTCCACCTCTAAACCCGCTTGGTCCTTCGTCAAACATTCTCAGCAGCACCTTTTCTTGGCGCGGATTAAGTTGACCCGCAAGAGAAATTAGCATCTTAGATTTATCGATCAAAAAATAAAGAAGATTCATCGATTCTTCTTGCGCCTGCAAGACTACATCAGCAAAAAACTCCAACCAGTGCTCTGCCTCGAGAGTATGATTACACCTCTCAAGCGCGGCATAATATTCCTTCCGTCTTTTTTCCAGGATTTTCGAAACCGCAATTAGGGTGGGTTGCCCTACGCCCTGGGAAAGAATCTTCTCGACTATAATGCGGCCTATTCTCCCATTTCCATCTTCAAATGGATGAATATTCTCAAAGTAGAGATGTGCAACCGCAGCTCTCGCCAACACAGATTCAGAATTACGCGATGAATTAAACCAATCGACAAATTCTGCCATTTCTTTCGGGACTCTTTTAGATGGAGGAGCTTCAAAAAGAACTTTAGGTGTTGCATAACGATTCGAGATAATTTGCATGGGTTCAACATGAGTGCGATACTTACCCCGATCATCTATATGTTTATGATTATTAAATAGCATGGCATGCCACTGCCAAAGCTTCTCATGAGTTAAGGGCTTATCATATGTCTCGTACACATCGCAAAGCAGCTTAGCCATGCGCGACTCTTTATCGGCTTCGCGCTTTCGGTGAGCGTTAATTCCAAAATGCTGCTTTATTGAAGATTGTAAACTCTCTCGATCGAGAATTTCCCCCTCGATTCTGGAGCTCTCAACCCCTTCCCAACTGAGAATTTCTATGACAAATTGATTATACTCCTTCCTATCAATGCTCTTTACAAATGCATGCGCACGGCCAACGCTCAAAAGAAACTCTCTTTCTTTTGACACGACCTGTTTAGGGTCATACTTAAATTTGGGCCAATCGGGTAGCTCCCAATTCCAGGGCATGAGTTATAGACCTCCTCTCTATAACTCACTTTTATAGCGAAAAATGAGTTATAGAACAAGGTTCTATAACTCAGAAATTGATTTAAATTATTAATAATTAATAACTTACATCATAGAAATAAAGACGGCCAATGGGGCAAAAAGTGTCCGTAGTGACGTTTATGTCCTTTTGATCCTTTGGGTCGTTTGTTATGATAGATCCCTATGTACGATCTTATAGTGATAGGTGGCGGAGCTGCGGGCATCTTTGCGGCGATTTGCACCAAGGCTAGTAACGCGGATGCAAAGGTGGCGGTGCTGGAAAAGAGCGCGGTGCTGCTCGCCAAGGTGCGCGTTTCGGGTGGCGGGCGCTGCAACGTCACACATGCTTGTTTCGAGCCTAAGCTGCTGGTCAAAAACTATCCGCGCGGAGAGAAGGAGCTGCTCGGCCCCTTTCATACCTTTCAGCCGCGTGACACTGTCGACTGGTTCGAATCGCGCGGCGTGAAGCTCAAGACTGAGGCTGATGGGCGTATGTTTCCTGTAACCGACAGCTCGGAGACGATCATCAATTGCCTACTGCAGGAAGCCAAAACGCTAGGCGTGGAGATCCATCTAAGACAACGTATCCAAAGTGTTCTGCACAGCGAAGGCGGTTTCGAACTGCAGCTCAAAGAAGGTAAAAACTGGAGGTGCAAGCAGCTGCTGCTCGCTACCGGCAGCAGCGCCGAAGGCTATGCGTGGGCAGAGCAGCTCGGACACACTGTTCAGAAACCTGTGCCTTCGCTATTTACCTTCAATGTACCTACCTCTCCCCTAAAACAGCTGAGTGGCATCTCTGTGCAGTCGGTCGAACTCAAAATTAGAGGCTCTGCTCTTACCCAAAAAGGCCCGCTGCTCATCACCCATTTTGGGTTTAGCGGCCCGGCTGCACTTAAACTCTCTGCCTGGGGTGCACGCTATCTGCATGAGAAGGCATACAAGGTCGAACTCGCCATCAACTGGCTGCCCGAGCTCACGCAAGAGGAGCTCTTAACTCAGCTCCTGAAATTCAAAGCGCACTTTCCTAACAAGAGCCTCGCTTCGGAAAGCTCGTTTGCGCTGCCCAAAAATCTATGGAAAGAGCTGCTTGGCGAAAGCTTCGCTAAACGTCTAGCTGACATTTCACATAAAGACCTGCAAAATCTTGCGCAGAAGCTGCATGAAGATGTCTATCAAGTGGATGGAAAGACGACGAATAAGGAGGAGTTTGTCACCTGTGGCGGCGTGACGCTAAAAGAGGTCAATTTTAAGACCATGAAGAGCAAGCTCTGCCCTGGGCTCTTCTTTGCCGGTGAGATCCTCGACATCGACGGCGTCACCGGCGGTTTTAACTTCCAGAACGCCTGGACCACAGCCTACCTCGCCGGCCAAGCGATCACGACGCGCTGATCGCCTCGGTTACATCTCACAAAATGACACACCCAGTGGCTATGAAGGCTTGGGCTCGAGACACAGCCCTCCGATTATTTGCATCTACCCAGATTTTGCCTATTTTCTGCATGCCGTGGGCTGAATAGTCGAAACCAGCGGTAATCCGCCAGGATTTTCCATCAAATATACCCTCTGCAAGTACGCTTTCATCCATATCTCCAACTATCACTCTATCTCTGTCATCGTATTGGATTACTAGGCTACTGTGACCGATTACTTTTAGCCCTGCATATCTGGGTTGACACACGTGAATTTCACTGCCATCAGAGGCTTTTATTTTAATATGATCCTCAATGATCTGACTAACTTGAGATGCGATCTGCATCATCTGTAAATCTACCGGTCGAACTCTACCTTGAAGCTGTGCTACCTGATGCCCCTTCGAGGATGAGGAGACCTTTACAAAATGCGTTGTCATATTCCTCCAAATTTCCGGAAGAACCATAGCAGCTCTATCAATTTTTATTCTCCTGTTCTATTATCTCCAGCCCAAGAGAGACCAAAATGCCAGAACTGCCAGAAGTTGAAACGATTGTTCGCGAGCTTAATGCCGAAGAGATCATGCGCGCCAAAATCATCAAGGCGCATGTCTTCTGGCCACGCACTCTCGACTCGATGCGTGTAAAGGATTTTTGCAAACAAGTTGCCGGGCGCACCATTTTGAATGTCAGTCGGCGCGGAAAATTTATCGTCTTCACTCTTTCCACGGGCAGTCTGCTCGTCCACCTGCGCATGACGGGCAAATTCTATCTCACGGCACCTGAAAAGACAGAGCTTCCCCACGAGCGCGTGCAGCTCTGGCTGGATGATGGACGTGTTTTGCGCTACGCCGATCAGCGCAAGTTTGGCAAGTGGTATCTATTAGATCGCCCGGAAGAGAAACTGGATGAGCTGGGCATAGAGCCTCTCTCCAAAGAATTCACTTTGCCACTCTTCCGCGAGCTCTTGAAAGGCAGAAAGACGCAAGCCAAACCTTTTCTGCTGAACCAGAGCTATATTGTCGGGCTAGGCAACATCTATGTCGATGAGGCGCTCTGGGAAGCGAAGATCCATCCCAAAAGGCCTATCGGCACACTGACCAAAAAAGAGAGCGAGGCGCTGCATCGCGCGATTCCTCAAGTTTTGCGCAAAGGAATCGAACATAAAGGCACCAGCCTCGGTTCTCACAATGCAAACTACTTCAGCGTGAGCGGAAGGCGTGGCGGGAACCAGTATAAGCTCAACGTGTTTCGCCAAGATGGGCTCCCCTGTCCGCGCTGCCGCACGCGCCTCATCAAGATCACACTGGTACAGCGCGGCACGCATCTCTGTCCCTCCTGCCAAAGTCTGATGCAATAAGTATTTGTCAAAAAAAGCTCTTAGTCCTAAGTTCTTAAAATACCTTTACGGAACTAACTCTGAGGTTGTTTGTATGCCAAAAGCTAAAATCAACAAGACCCAACTATACTACGAGGTGCATGGAAAGGGCGATCCTCTAGTGTTAATTGCGGGTTATGCCTGTGATATCAGCTTCTGGCAGACCATCGTTGAACCTTTGGCAAAAAACTTCAAGGTTCTGATTATGGATAACCGTGGCGTAGGCCGCAGCGACAGCCCTGATGTTAAGTATAGCGCAGAACTCATGGCGCAAGACGTAATCGGTCTGATGGACGAGGCAGGCTTTCACCGCGCGCATATTCTAGGCCACTCGCTGGGCGGGGCCGTAGCCCAGAGAATCGCCTATGCCTATCCATCGCGTGTGCAAAAGCTGATTATTGTGAACTCATCAGCGAAATTCTCATCGATCTGCACGATGGTCAGCGACTTCTTCGTCACTCTGCGCAAAGAAGGCGTTCCAGACGAGCGTGTGATCCATGGCTCTGCCCCCTGGCTATTTTCAGCATCTTTCCTGGCTAACCCTAATAATCTACAGCACGCGGTAGACCAGATGATACGCAATCCCCATCAACAATCTCTGATTGGACAAGCCCGCCAGTGCGAAGCCTTAGCAAGCTTCGATTCGACAAAATGGATCAAGCAAATTAAAGCGCCCACGCTAATCTTAGCCGGCGAACAAGATCTCCTCTGCCCTTCCAAAGACTACATGGCGCTGGCCAAAGGCATCCCCAATAGCCAGCTATTTGTCTTTGACGACCAGGGTCACGTGCCCTCGCTAGAAAGGCCGGCCGAGTTCGTGCAAGTGGTCGCCGATTTCATCAAGCGTTAACGCTTCTTGCATCTAGCGCAATAGATCAGGCCTATGCCACCGATGATAATTAAGACAATGCCTCCGATGTATAGAATCTGAACAGTCGTGTCATATTGTGAAGCTTTTGAACTCATCACTCCGCCGACCATCTCTCCCATAGCATTCTTAGGCAACAAGCTTGACGCTGTTCCTACATCGCCCTTAGCTGATGCAATACGACCCTTGGCATAAATAGCGTAAATAAGCGCTACGACACCGATCAATAACACAATTAAACTTACAGTCTTCTTCATTATATCTCCTCCGATTCCTATCTTTCTATTACTAAATTTAAACAAAACTTGTAAAGAACAAAAACGACCAAAACGCTCTGTACTGGACAAAGAATTAACGCAAAAGAATTTCTACAGGATGGCAGGATGGCAAGGATGAAGAAGAAAAAAGCATCTTCCTCATCCTGTAAATCCTGTCATCCTGTTTTAACTTTCTGTCTCCCAAATTTGTGTCCAGTACGGAGACCAAAACGACAATCAGGTTCTTGTTGCGAAAAGGGAAAATTAAACACTGAGAGCACCGAGATCCACCGAGAAGAAAACTAATCTTTGTACTTCCCTCGGTGTTTATTCTTCCGATTAATGCAGCAAAGCCTGTTTATTTATAGTATCGATGAATTCTGTCGTTGAAGAGGCACAAAACCTCATATGGAATAGTGTCGCACAGGCGCGCCACTTCTGGAAGCGGGATCTCTTCGCTCCCCTGCTTACCGATCAAGACCACCTCATCGCCGACATAGACCTCATCATCGCCTATGTCTACCATCAGCTGATCCATACAGATCGTGCCTACGATGGGAAAGCGTTTGCCACGGATCAGCACTGAGCCGCGATTGGAGAGCGAGCGCCGATAACCATCTCCATAACCTATAGGGATAGTGACGATGCGCGTACGTTTTGGGGTAAAATAGGAGTGGCCATAACTTACCCCCTCGCCTGCTTCCACCACTTTAAAATAGGAGACTTTCGATTTCAGCGAGAAACAGGGCGCTATGCCGCGCAAGGTCTCGGGTAGGTTCTCAGAGGTGTATCCAAACGCGAGCAGCGATGGTCTGACCATGTCGAGATGCGCAGAGGGATAGTAGGCCGTACCGCCAGAATTGGCCAAGTGGCGGATGAGAGGTGTCTCTTGAAAAATGGGATCGGCAATCAGAGCAGTAAATGCTTCGATCTGCTTGCGCGCAAACGCATCGTCAGGTCGATCGGCCGTGGCTAGATGCGAATAGATGCCTGCAACTTCAAAACACTTTAGGCTTTTGAGATGCAGGAAAAGCTCGCGAGCGGTCGCGCAGCGCACGCCTGTGCGTTGCATCCCCGTATCCACCTCGAGGTGCACGCGGCATTTTTGCCGACTCTTTTTGCACTTTTCGGCTACCAGGTCGGCCTTGAATTTTGAGCTGATGCTAAATTCGAGATTAAAGTTGATCAGATCGAGAATCTGGTCCTCGTGAATGGCGCCTAATACCAAAATGGGCAGGCGCACGTTTGCCTCGCGCAGTTCGACACCTTCTTGCAGGTGCGCTACGGCGAGATAGTCCACTCCGACTTCTTCAGCGGCCTTACCGATCGCGCATAAGCCATGTCCATAAGCGTTAGCCTTCACCGCTAAACAGAACAAGCCACCACCTGGACCATCCTGAGAACCGACATGGCTACGGATGATCGAGAGATTCTTTTTAAATTGCCCGAGATCGATCTCTATCCAGGATGGATGTGGGAACTTTTGCTGATT
Source organism: uncultured Chlamydiales bacterium (assembly GCA_963709365.1). Taxonomy (GTDB): domain Bacteria; phylum Chlamydiota; class Chlamydiia; order Chlamydiales; family Rhabdochlamydiaceae. Next base: position 494,000 of record CAVPVU010000002.1, on the reverse strand, counting down.
CATAGCAGAAGAAGTATGTTATTTAGAGCCCTTGATATCAAAGACAAAGGGTACGCCGTGTTCCGCAAACAGCTTTTGCTCGACTTCAAAATATCTATCGGCGAGCGTTTGAAAACCGCCTTGTGTGCGGAACTCTTCTAAAAACTGATTCACATCGTTTTTGAGCTGAGTATCATTGAGCCGCATACCGATGGCCCAATACTCTTGTATGAAGGGCTTGAGGACAGCCCTGGTCTCATTAGCATGCCTTTGCCATGCAGTTAAGATGGAGAATTGATCGTAAATGAAAGCATTGCACTTGCCTTGTACCACCTCGAGCACGCAGTTCGACTCGCGGTCTAAAGCCAGTACCTTGGCATGTTTGAAATACTTGCGCGCAAAAACTTCTCCGGTCGTGCCGACTTTCACAGCGATGGTGTTGCCATTTACATCGAGCTCTTCCACTGTTGATCCAGTCGTTTTCTTGTTGATGAGTAGGCAGAGCCCTGTGGCGAGATAAGGATTGGAAAACGCAATACTCTTTTGACGCTCAGGCGTGATCGTCATCGACGAGATAATCAGATCGATTTTTTTAGATTTGAGCGCAGGGATTAGTCCGACAAAGGGGATATTTTCAATCTTGATATCGCGATTCAAGTATTTGCCAAGCGCAGCAGCTATATCTACGCTTACTCCCCATGGCTTCCCTTTCGGATCGAGCGTTTCAAATGGATAATAGGAGAGCTCCATTCCGACAATGAGCGGTTTCTCTTCGTCAGCCATCAGAGGAGCTGCTAGAAGGAGCAAGAACAGAAAGTAACGCTTGATTTTCACCATATTTAATACTTAAGCACTTTTGATAAATAATCGGCAACCAATGGCTCTTTAGAATGTGTGATTAAATTTTTGGCATCATCAGCTTCGATTAGGCTGCCATGATCGATAAAGGCGAGCTTATCCGCAGTTTTGAGTAAGAAGTTCATGTGATGACTGACCAGAAAGAAGGCGATACCCTCTTGCTTGAGCTCGACGATGATATCCAGCACTTCTGAAGTCATCAGCGGATCTAGCGCAGACGTCGGCTCGTCGAGAAGCAAGAGAAAGGGCTTGTTGGCCATTGCGCGGATGATGGCCACACGCTGGCACTGCCCTCCGGAGAGTTCAAACGGTTTCTTATGTGCATGCGCCAAGAGTCCGAAGCGTTTGAGCAGTTTTTCACTATTCTCGTGCGCTGCGTCGATCGACTCGCCGTGCACTCGATGCAGAGGGAGCATGATATTTTCTAGCGCTGAAAGATGCGGAAAGAGATTCCAAGATTGAAAGACCACGCCTAATGCACGTCTGTGCTTCAGCAGTGCTTTTGGATCTTTAAAGGGCACTGCATTTCCATTCAAAGAGATCTCCCCTTCATCCGGCTCGATTAGACCGGCGATGATTTTGAGCAGCGTAGACTTTCCCCCTCCGGAAGGGCCGAGGATGCCAAGCACGCTGAAATCCAGCGAAAGCGAAATCGACTTAAGCAGCGCATGGTCTCCTATCGATTTGGAAAGTTTCCGGATCTCAAGCTTCATGTTTGGTCCTCTTTTCCAGGTAGCGGCTGAAAAAGGAAACAGGGAAAGTGAGCAGAAGATAGCCGATGGCAAGCGGGAAATAGCACTCAAGCGTACTGAAAGTCGCGCTGCTCACCTGTTGGGCTGCGTAGGTAAACTCGCTGATGCCAAGAATAGATAACAGGGATGAGTCTTTGATTATCGATGAGAACTGCCCAGCCAAAGGCGGAAGAATCTGACGGAAAGCAATGGGGAAAATGATAAAGCGGTAAGTTTGCCCCTTGGTCAGACCAATTGCATAGGCTGATTCGAGCAGAGTCTTGCGCGTGCTTTCGATGCCCGAGCGTAAAATTTCTGCGATATACGCGCCGCTGAAGATAGATAGCGTCAGCACGCCTACGAAATAACGATTTTGAATGTTCATTCCAGCAGCGACTACATAAAAGAAGAAGAGCAGCTGTACCAAGAGCGGCGTGCCGCGGATCACTTCGATATAAATCTGCGCCAGGTAGCGCAAGACGAGAATCTTCGACTGACGCATCAGACTGAAAATCAGCCCGATGACCAGGCTTAACACCAGACTAGCCAGAGCGAGCCAGATCGTGGTCAGCCATCCATGGATAAAGACTTGCCGATAGGTCCAGATCGCATCCCAATTGTAGACTTGAGCATAGAACACCCCAAAAAAGCAGGCGCTCAAAAGAGCTAAAACAAGCAGGATGTTGAGAGCTTTGAATCCCCACGAAGTTCGCTCAGGCGCAAGTTCAGTCATGCAAGTCTCATTAATGAGTTTCGTGCATTTTAAACACTTTTTCGCCTTTTAAAACAGCATCAGTCCTTATCAGGTATGCTTTTTAAGGCTTGGACAGATCTCATGCTCTGGATCCCACCAAAGTAGCCAAAAGATATTTCCTTCTTTTATGCCCCAAATCCGTTTTTTGCCCGAAATACGTAATGAATAAAGTTCATCAAGATCATCCTTTTCAAGCTGCTGAAGTCGCTTTTGCGCAGACGGGATGATTTTGACTATCTGTATAACGTGCGACCCATTTTGATTTAAATTTTGCCAAGTCAACTTTTGCAGTTCAAAAATCTTTCCAAGAAGATCTTGGATGCAGGATGGACTAAGTCCCTTCCATCCCCAAGAACCATCTATGTCCATTTGATTTGATCGAAATTCAACGCAAGAGTGGGCATTGTTAAAAATTGCTGCCCGAGCACTCTTATCATCTTGAGGAAGGGTAGCAGCTCGGGGATTTTTAGAGTTCTGAAATTTCAGATCACGACGTTTATTGGACATTTATAATATTATATCGAACCAAGTGTTCGGGCTTAATAATCTAACTGATGCTTCTTATCAAGGCTGCTATAATATTCATGCATTGTTGCTAATTTAATCTCGGCGTTGCCCCTCTCTCCAGGTTGAAGACCCTTTCTTGCTTGGATCCAAGGCTCTTCCATATGTGTTAGATCACTCAACCACTGGGCATTCTTATTGCCATATCCTTCAAGAACGTGATTTATCGTATCTTTCTGATTGACAGAAAGATGCTTAGAATCCCCTTTTTTGAGTTCTTCGATGTGAAACATACCCTTATGTTGAGTATACAGTTCTTTCACAACAGGGCCATTAGCCCAAGCCAAGATTTTTTCTTTAAACAAAGGCTGCTCATCCCAAACAAGAGACCAGGCTTGACAGTAGTACACTAACTTCTGGAGTTTCCAAGCTGTCATCGGAGGTTTTTTAGGCTGTTTTTCCAGAATATAAGTTGCTACATCAAACACTGTGACAGGTGTACCTTTATCCATTTTTTTCTGCCTTGTTTTTTTTGCCATAGATATTGCCCCTCATTCTGAATAAAGTCAAATAATAAATTTGTCGGTAAATATCCCCACACTTCACTGCATTACAGGTGCAAGCCCCTTGGAATCGATTTAACCAACCTATAAAACTTTACGCGATATCCTGCTACCAATAGATTTAGATCCTGCTTGGAGGTAAAACTTTTAATGCGGCTAAGCTGAGTATTTGAATGGAATTGAGAATTATTAGAAAAAGCAGACGCGTGGTAACCCTGTCAAACCTGTGCTAATATCTCGTGATATCAATGTCATGCTGCATCAGAGACTTCTAGCTAAGCGTTCTTTTCCAAGTGTGGAAGGTGGTCGAGGATGTTTCGAGAGAGCTGCTGCCAGGACTTCCAATCGGCTTTTAGCGTCTTCTTCATGGATTTGATCTCTAAGCTCAGCTGCTTTAAGATATCTCTAGGTTGACGCTCTGCTTTATAAGTCTTGTATTTCTGGAGTAGTTCGGAGAAGCTGGCAAATTTGCCGAGCAGCTCTTTAGTGATCTCTTCGATCTTCTCTTCAAAATGCACTAGATTGACCGATAAATAATCTTTAGCCTTTTCGATCAGCGCCTGCTTTTGTTCAGCGATAAGGCACTCTTGAATGCGTACACGACTTACCTTGCGCAGACCATGCGCTAGTTTGCATTTAGAGAGCAGCCAGATCAGCCATTTCGAAGGGTCGAACTGGTACCAGTAAACGCCATTGCGGTAATCGTTTGCAAAGGTGTGATGATAGTTGTGATAGCCCTCTCCAAACGTAAATATCGACAGAAGAAAATTATCCACCGCCGAGTGTTCTTGGCTGAAATTTTGTTTTCCCCAAGAATGAGCGGCAGAGTTGATGAACCAGGTGAAATGGTGCAGCAGACAGAGGCGCACGCCCCACACAAAGACCAGAGCGCTTAAATAATCGTTAAAGAGATATCCGAATAGAAGAGTAACAAGTCCATTCGTCAAAAACATCAAAGGGGCGTAGAACTTGTGTTGGAAGACCAGCATGCGGTTCTTCATCAGGTCGGCCACAACTTTCTGATCGATAGGTTCGGCTTTCTCAAACAGCCAAAGAAAGTGGGCATGCCAGAAACCCTTTTTAATCGAATAAGGATCGCGGTCAGTATCTACGAAAGCGTGGTGCTTGCGGTGATCACTGGCCCATTTTAAGGCGCTACCCTGGGTGGCAAGCGTGCCCAAAAAGAGCAAGATCACTTCGACAATAGGGTGGGTTTTGTAAGTCGAATGCGAATAGAGCCTATGATAGCCCGAGGTGATGGCCATGCCAGAGATATACAATAAGACAGCACTGGTGATGCAAATTCCTGCCGAAGGCGCATGGTTGATGAAATAGATAGGCAGGCCGATCAAAAGAGCCAGATGATATCCTACTAGAAAAGTGATAACACCCCAGTCGAGCTTCTTCTTCATAGTATTTCCTTTAATTTGCGTTCTTATGTAGCAGTATATCACCTACAGAAAGCGTTTACAAGAAACTATTCCTTTGAGGCTTTCTCATAATTCCCAAGAAATTAATGCTCAAGTAAATTTTATGGGATGGGGAGCCTTAAGGACTTAATGGACAGCAAAGACGTCTTTTTTGGAGTGCGCGCGACTTGTCGCGCGCACTCCAAAAAAGATAACTTTGGAATAGAGTTTTGTCAAAACGAAAAAGCGTTGAGGTAAGCATCTTACACCAAGGACATTTCCTGTTCCTTTTGTGCTTTTCTTTTGTCGATGCAGTTTTTTAGCCAAGCACAGACACCGCGCGGCGCAACCTTTCCACTTGCCGGATCAAAGCTATAAAAGCCGAAGCGCACCGACCAAGCCTTTAACCATTCCAGGTTATCGATGAGCGTCCAGAAATATAATGAGCGCACAGGAATGCCATCATCTATGGCTTGCTGCACGACTTGAAAGATTCTACTGAAGTAACGGATCCGCGCCTCATCAGAATCATCTGCGCTAATGCCTGTATCGATCCCGATTTCGGTCAGTTCGATCGGCACGCCGAGAGATCGACACTCTTCGAGCACCGAGGCCAATCCTTCCGGAAAGGCGCGGTATTCGTAGGATGTCAGCTCTTCATCTGGATTGCGGCTGACTGAGCGCATTTTCGTCAGACCCATCTTCAAGAGTGGATCGGTATAAAACTGAATCCCAATGAAATCGAGATGCGGACGCTTAGGTCTTTTGAAAGTCTGCTTGGCCAGAAATGGAATTGTGAGAGAAAACTCGCCTGTTTTAAAAAAGCGCATCAGCGCGCCGTGATAGATCTCGGTTAGATAGTGAGAAATGGTCCTTTCAATCGGAGAGCGTAAAGGATGCCATTTATGGAAGTATTCAAATCTGAGCGGATTGTGTGCGATACCGATTTCAAAATCTGGATGCTTCTGCTTTAGAGCTTCGTAGACCCGATCGTGTGCCAGCATCATATGCTGTATAACTTTTCCAGCCGATTTAAAGTCGCCCTTGCGATTTGGCGGAAAAGCGCCTTGTACCCAGCCTTGAAAGACGACGATGGTCGGCTCATTGATCGTGACGATCTTGCGCACGCCTTCCTCATAAAGGACCTCCGAAATCGCCTCGGCGTAACGCACAAAGCCATCGATATCTTCAAGGCGTTCCCAACTAAAGTAAGATGGATCATTAAAGTGGTGGAGGGTAACCATCGGCTCAATGCCGTTTTGGCGCAACTTTCGACAGAAGTGACGATAATGCTGCAGAGCTTCCAGATCGTAGGGCTGCCCCTTTTCGGGCTCTACCTTGTCGCGGTCCACCGAAAAGCGAAATTTCTTCACGCCAAGCTCATGCAGTTTTTCGATGATGCGCTCAGGGTTATTCCAGACATCGGGCATCTCACCCAGCGGCCCCATCGCTTCGCGGTTATCCTCATAATACTTCCCCCAGCTCGTATTTGGGTGTCTTCGGGGCCCATTATCTTGAAAAGCGGATGTGGCAAAGCCAATATCTACCGGGGCTGTATCGACAGGTTTTTCATGCCACTCAGGATTCTTAAAAAACTCCATAAGTGACGAACGCGGCTTTCGCTTGGAAAGGAGGTTTTGCAAGAGAGAAGAGGCGCTAAGGCCAGGGTCGCGCTTAAACTCACACAAAATTTAGCGGTCTGGAAAAGAGTGCCCGCTGCTTGCTTAAGCCTTTGACCCTCAATGGGAAGCAAACTAGCCTCCAGCTGCTTCCGGCTCCATTTAAAAAATTTTCTAAACACCCAACTTCCCTCATTTATTAAAAACAACATTTTATCATTTAAGGCTATTCTAATGCGAGCCTGAATGATAAAACAATAAAAATATTTTTAATTTAACACAAGATATTGTATGTAAAACACTAAGGAAAGGAGGTGAGAAAATGTTTATCGGTGGCGTCATTAATCCTATTATTTCATTGATTGCGGGAGTTTTGATCTTAATCTTCCCAGCAATCCTCAACTATATCGTCGCATTCTATCTTATCATTATCGGCATCCTCGGCATCATGTCGAGAATGTAAAAAAAAGCGGCTAATTCTTCACGAATTAGCCGCTTTCTCTCTAACGATAACAAGAGTCTTATCTTCTGACTTCTGCAGAAACTCTCTCTACAGCATCATCTGGTGACATTTTGTTGTTATCAGCGTAGTCCATCGCTTTTTTCTTTTGATCAGCATTAAAAGTGCGATACTTGCCCATAGCATATGGACTGAGCGAGTTTTCGAAGGTGCCTGCATCGCCTTTTCTGCACTCATCTAAAGGCTTCTTCTGCCATGCTACTTCGCCTTCTGCTTGTAAGCTGATGCCTGCTGTAACTCCGAGCAGAGCTAACGCGATAAATCTCTTTGTCATACATTTTCTCCTGTGGTTTGAAAAGAAGAGTTCCTTTGCAGATTCAAATATTCACTCCTCTACTTCTCCGGATTCTAAGCAAAACCAGGGAAATATTTACAATCTTTTTTTCTTTTTTGCTAAATGAGCCCCAGATAAATCGCGCAAAGGCCCAGAATAAAATGCACTATGGCCACGCCTAAAACATTGCGATGGCGAAGATATATAAAGCCAAACAAAAGACTGCCTAGCAATGCAGTTGCAGCTGCAGCAACGCTGATGTGCAGGTGAAATGCTCCAAAAATAATCGAGACGATCACGACAGATTTGACTCCGGAAGTGTCATCGTAAAAGCGTTGTAGTGCACTCTGAATCACACCACGACTGATTAGTTCTTGCACATATGCGTGAAAAAAATAGCTCATTGCAAAAAGTGGTGTAACCTGTTTTTGTATAGGGGCAAGCAGCTCAGGCCTTAAGACAAATTTAGCGATTGAGAGAAAAGGTATCGCTAAAACAATGCCAATCAGCAGCCCCTCTCCGACAGCTTTTTTCCATCCTATTAATGTGACTCCTGCATCTTTCCATGTAAAATGGATCACCTTCGCCAGGATCGCTATTGGAATAGCAACGACTATGAGAAAAGCCCAATCGAAAGGAGAGGTTCCGATTTTGGCTTGATAGGCTGTCAGATACTCACTAACGATCAGCCCCACGCCCATGCAAATAAGGAGATAGATGAAAAACTGTCCAAATTGCATGCGCATTTTGAAATGTTCGATCTCTCGGCGTAAACTTCTTACATAATCCTCGGTTACAGAACGTAGTCTTCCTGCGTTGATTTTACTGATGTTTGAGGTCAGGATGAGCATGATCTCTTCCATGTGAGGCTCAGGTTCATGGAATGCCTGGTAGTTCAAAACAAGTAGAACAGTATCAGTCTTAGATTTCGCGGTTGAGGATCTTGGTCGTCCATCGATAAATGACAATTCACCAAACAGCGCTTCTCTGGTCAACGAGCAGATTTTGTACTCACGAATTTTCTCCTCATCGAGTTTTAGAATATCCACCTCCCCTTCTAAAATGAGATAGAGGTCGCGGGAGGTGTCGGATTCTCTGAGGATGATCTCATCGGGTTTGTAATGTCTGATCACGACGTGATCGAGCAGGTAATCGAGCTGCTCCGCATTTAATCCCTTAAAAAACGGATGGCTTTCCAAAAATGGTAAAATCTCGTCTTCTGTCATGTGAGCTTTCGCTTTAAAATTAATTTTACATATATCATTTTCTATCCTTTTCTTTCTCATTGAATTTTCCTGTGGGAAAGGTCAAACTTCCTACCCTATGGCATTAAAAAGACCTTTTTATCTGGGTAAGCTGAAGCTGCCCTCGAACATCTTTTGCGCACCGCTAGCTGGGTGTTCAGATCTGCCTTTCCGCAAGATGACCGTGAAATACCGTCCCGGTCTGGTCTATTGCGAGATGGTGAAGATGGATGCGCTCATCTATCACAATCCGCAGACGTACCGCCTGCTCGACTATGAGCCTTCGATGCATCCGATCGGTGCGCAGCTTTGCGGCAGCAAACCTGAGATGGCTGGAAAATGTGCCAAGATCATCGAAGAGATGGGCTTCGATGTGCTCGACCTAAATTGCGGCTGCCCCGTCGATAAGGTGACAAAAGATGGCAGCGGCTCTGGCATGCTCAAGAACCCTGAGCTGATCGGTGAAGTGATTGCAAATATGGTCAATGCTGTGAAAATCCCTGTGACGGTAAAGATCCGCGTCGGCTGGGATGAAAGCAGCATCGTAGCGCCACAGGTGACGCAAATCGCCGAACAGGCCGGCGCTGCAGCCATCTGCATCCACGGCCGCACACGCGCGCAGGCCTACAAGGGCCCTGCGAATTGGGACTACATCCGCGATTGCAAAAAGGCAGCTAAAAACATCTTAATAATCGGAAATGGCGACATCAACGACGCAGAGAGCGCAGAGCGCATCTTTACACATACGGGCTGCGATGCAATTCTAGTCGCACGCGGCACCATGGGCCAGCCGTGGATCATCGAAGATATCTATCGCCACTTTTCAGGCGAACCTCCTCTAACCTACTCCCCTCTCGATCGACGCGACAGCTTCCTCGAACATCTAGAACATATTGTCGCTTACAAAGATCCACACAAAGCTGCTCTAGATTTACGTCGCGTCGGCTGCTGGTTTCTGCGCAATCTCCACGGCGCATCCAAGCTGCGTGAATCGATCAACCGCACTAAGTCTGCGGATGAGATTCGCCAGCTGATCCACGATTACCCTTGGCACGACTGCGCCGTTTCAGCTGCTCCGGCAGAAGAATCCTCCTGTGAGGTTTAAGAAATGAGAGCAATTAAATCAAGAACGAGCAGATGCTCCTTTGATTGACAAAAATGTCAACACAGTGTGTGTTATAATGAATGTTAATAACCGTTGCCGGAGGATTTCATGAAAATCAAAAATTTCGCCAAACTAACGATCTTAGCCATAGCATCTACTAGCATGCTTACTGCGTGGGAAAGCAAACCTGTCGACTACCCAAAGTGCAGAAAAGATGGAAAATCTGATCAGCGCTGTCAAAAAGAGAACCGAGAAGATAATCTCTACACTTTTGGTGCTGAGTTGAGCACAGACTCCTTCACGGTATTTAATGACTTTACGGCTGATCAAAAAGACAAAGCGATGCGCCTTGCTGACGGCAACAAGATGTCGCCTGACGATGCGGTGGCCAAAGTTCAAGCAGGGTTGTAACATGTCTCTATTTTTTAGGTTCGTCCTTCTTATTATTGGGATTGTCTTACTGTCCGAGCCATGCACTGCTACAGCGAGTCCTCCGCAATCTTATTCACAGGCATCTCAAGATCGATTTGTTTATACTCTCCTCTATCAGCTTCTCGACAAACAGGATAACGGATATTATCTCGAAATTGGATCCGGCCATCCGAGTTCTAACAATAACTCCTATCTTTTTGAACACCATCTTGGTTGGAAAGGCGTTAGCTTAGATATCGACCGTAAGGCCACGAAATCCTGGTATTTCGCACGGCAAAATCCTCTACGCATCGAAGATGCCCTGCTGGCCGATTACCGATCGATTTTGCAACCATTTCCTCAGGTTATTGACTACCTTTCTCTGGATATCGATTACAATTATCACATCGTTCTCCAGAAAATTCCTTTTGATGAGCACATTTTCAAAGTCATCACGATTGAACATGACTTCTATAGATTTGGTGATGTGTACAGACAAAAAGAGAGGGAGATCCTCGAATCTTGGGGTTACCATCTGCTCTGCCCCGATGTATTAATACATTTTGGCGACAAGGCCGTTATATTTGAAGATTGGTGGATCCATCCAAGTGTATTTCCCGCAGATCTATTAGCCAAGCTCTCATCTTTGGACTTAAAGGCAAAAATGCACGACCAGCTTATCAATATCATCGAAGAACTCCGCCCCTGAGAAAGGAGTTGTGCAACTTACCAACGTTGTTACATGATCGGAAAATTAAACACCGAGAACACCGAGGTGCACCGAGAGAAGAAAAAAGGGAAGGATTATTTTTATTCTTTTTTCTCGGTGCTTCTCGGTGTCCTCGGTGTTTAATTTATGCCCCTTACGCAACAGAGCTTTTATTAAGATAGGTTCATCGGTTAAACTGATTGCATGACCCTACTTTTCAACTGTCAAAATTTAAGCAAATATTTCGGCACGCGCCTGCTTTTCAAGGATCTCTCCTTTAGTGTATTTGAAGGCGAGCGCGTGGGCTTGATCGGACCAAATGGCGCAGGGAAATCCACTCTGTTAAAAATCTTGGCCGGCCTGGAGAAGCCTGATTCGGGCACACTCTCGGCCAGACGCGGCCTACGCATCGGCTATGTTCCGCAAACGTGCGACTTTCCCGATGAGAGCCCAGAAACTGTCCTCCTAAGCTCTTTCGATCCAGACGATGAAACTCCCGATTATGAAAAAGAGCGCATGGCACAAACTTGGCTGAGCAAACTCGGTTTCACTGGAAATGAGGCCTCGGCGAAGAAGCTATCCGGCGGCTGGAAAAAACGGCTAAGCATCGCGCAGGAGCTGGTCTCCTCTCCCGACCTTCTACTCTTGGATGAGCCGACGAACCATCTCGATCTCGAAGGGATCCTCTGGCTGGAAAAATTTCTGGCTCGCGAAGCTCCCTCCTACCTTCTCGTCAGTCACGACCGCTATTTCCTGCAAAACATGACCAGTCGCATGGTAGAGATCAACCCGGTCTATCCCAACGGCCTATTTTCTATCGATGGTCCATATAACACCTTCCTGGAGCAAAAAGAGCTGTTTTTGAAGGGACAGCTCGAACAGGAGCGCTCACTCGCCTCGAAAGGGCGCCGCGAGTTGGATTGGCTGCGCAGATCACCCAAGGCGCGCACCAGCAAATCCAAGGCGAGGATCGATGATGCCCACGAACTCTTCCAAGAGCTCTCCGAGGTAAAAGAGCGCAATCGCCAAAAAAAGGCGGAGATCGACTTCGCTGCAACAGAACGGGAGACGCAAAAGCTGCTCGTGGCCAAAAATCTGGCCAAATCTGTGGATGAGCGCCTGCTCTTCCAGCATCTCGACTTTACCCTCTCTCCGGGCACGAGAATCGGTCTAATGGGCCCTAATGGCTCAGGCAAGACCACGCTGCTGCGCATGCTAGCCGGCGAGATCGCCCCCGACCAAGGCACCATCAAAAAAGCCGATGGTCTACAAATCGTCTATTTTGACCAGCACCGCATCCAACTACCCGAAAATATCACGTTAAAGCAAGCGCTCTCGCCGAATGGCGACTTTGTGCGCTTCCATGGGCAGATGATCCATGTCAATGGCTGGTGTCAACGCTTTCTCTTCTCCCCAGACATCCTCGAAATGCCGCTCGCCAATCTCTCCGGCGGAGAAAAAGCCCGCATTTCCATCGCACATCTCATGCTGAAACCCGCCGATCTTCTTCTCTTGGACGAACCCACCAACGATCTGGATATTCCAACCTTGGAGATCCTGGAAGAGAGCCTGCTCGATTTCCCTGGTGCGGTGGTGCTGATCACTCACGATAGATGCATGCTCGATCGCGTCTGCAACACCCTTCTGGCTCTGGGCGATCTCGATCGAAATGAGCTCTTCCCCGACTACGCCCAGTGGGAGCGCTCTTTGAAAACCTCAGCTCAAAGTCCACCAAAGTCCAAGGAAAAGAAAGTTTCTTCTCCTGTCTCCAAGGCGAAGCTCTCCTACCAGGAAAAGAAGGAGTATGAGCAGATCGAGTCAAAAATCTTAAAAGAGGAAGAAGAGGTCAAAAAGCTCAACCATCAGCTCGAAATCCCCGAGATCGCCCAAGACGCTGAACGCCTCAAGGAGCTCTGCACCCAGATCGGGCTGGTAGAAGCGCGCATCGAACAGCTCTATCTCAGATGGGACGAGCTCGAGAAAAAGCTCCGTTCCTAGAACAAGAAGAGTCAAAACACCGAGAGCACCGAGGTACACCGAGAAATCAAGGATATTAATCTTATCTCGGTGTACCTCGGTGCTCTCGGTGTTTATTTTACCGATTACTTCAATAGCTCCACCCTAACAATTAACTCTCAACAGTTTATCTAATTATTTAAATAATAGATTCAAAAATAATTATAAATATTATATATTTAAGATTACAGAGAGGTGGATTAGTAGGCTTTAATTTCGCTAACTTAGTTCATTTCCCTGCATTAACCTATAAACCCATGAGAGTTTTATGAAAAAACGTGCTATTACTGCAGCAATACACAAAAGAAAAATCGCAACTGCTAAAAGAATCCACAAAGCAGCTATTGAGTTAGAGACGCTCTCTAAACGCATCAAAAAAATCTAAGGCCTTTTGAGATCAGGATTGCGCAAGTCCTGATCTCAAATTCTTCAGACGGAAGCTGGAACTGTTCGATCGACCAGTTCGAGATCTGATTTAACCATCATCTTGACCAGCTCATCTGTCGATGTGCGCGGCCTCCAGCCGAGCTTCTCGGCGGCTTTCGAAGCATCGCCGATCAGATAATCGACTTCCGCAGGACGGAAAAACTCTGGCGAGACCTCGACTAATACACGGCCGGTCTTACTGTCTTTGCCTCGCTCTTCAATCCCCTTGCCCTCCCATACGATCTCGATATCGACTTCTTGGAAGGCAAGTTCAACAAACTTACGCACCGATAACATCTTTCCGGTGGCCAGGACAAAATCTTCAGGCTGGTTTTGTTGCAGCATGAGCCACATCCCTTCCACAAAGTCACGCGCATAGCCCCAATCGCGCTGGGCATCTAGATTCCCCAGCACCAGCTTTTCCTGCAGTCCCTTCTTGATGCGCGCCACTCCCAGCGTGATCTTGCGCGAAACAAACGTCTCCCCTCTCCTCGGACTCTCATGGTTGAACAGAATGCCGTTACACGCAAAGAGATCGTAAGCTTCGCGGTAGTTGACAACTGCCCAATAAGCATAGAGCTTGGCTACGCCATACGGAGAGCGCGGATAGAACGGCGTAGTCTCTTTCTGGGGCGTTTCCATCACCTTTCCAAAGAGCTCCGAGGTCGACGCTTGGTAACACTTCGTCTCTGGACAAGTAGTGCGGATAATTTCCAGCAGCCTCAAAGCCCCAATCCCATCGACATTGGCCGCATATTCCGGAACTTCGAACGACACTTTGACATGGCTCATCGCACCGAGGTTATAAATTTCATCCGGCTCTGCAAGATCGATGGCGCGTTTTAAACTCGAACTATCGCTCAAATCCCCTTGCTGCAGAAAAAAACGTTCTTTTAAATCTGGGTTATCACAAAGATGTCCGATGCGCTCAAGATTGGTCAACGATGATCTCCTCACCAAACCATGTACGACATAGCCCTTCTCTAAAAGCAGCTCGGCTAAATACGAGCCATCTTGACCAGTGATTCCGGTGATGAGCGCAACCTTCATTTTCTCTAGCTCCTTTTATCGGATGAATAAATTTGAAATCTTATGGAAAAGGAATTAAAGTGCTACCTAAAAAATCCTACTGCAGAAAAACGTTAAAAAAGTATAAAAGTTTAGAGCTTCCTTTTCGAAAACAAACGCCTTAGACGCATGCATCAAAAAACATTGTCTATCTGCATTCCGATTTATAATTTTGCGAAGTATGTACCTGAGACGCTTGATAGCATTCTTCCTCAAGTCGACGAAAATGATGAGATCATCGTGGTAGATGGGGGATCTCAAGATGACACGCAAGATGTTATGCGTGCCTATACGCAAAAGTATCCCCATATTCAGTATCACCGTTTTGAGCAAAGAGGTGGCATCGACGTCGATATAGAGAAAAGCGTCTCTTTAGCGAAGGGTGAATATTGCTGGCTGTTTAGCGGCGACGACATCATGCTTCCTGGATCCATTTCGAAAGTGAAAGAGCAGATCAAACATGGCCACGATGTATACATTTGTAGCTTTACAATCCATTCTCTCGATATGCGAGACTTTGTCATGAAGCATCCCATATTCAAGCTGCAAAAAGATGCTGTTTTCCACCTAGATAATCCCGCAGAACGAAAGACGTTCTTCGAACAAGCCATTACCACCACGGCTCTTTTTAGTTTTATGAGCTCTTTAATTATTAAAAGATCGACATGGGAGAAGGCAGGCGCTCCTCCTCAACGCTTCATGAAAAGCTGCTGGGGTCATGTTGCTCGACTATTCAGCTATTACAAAAACGGGTTGAGTGTCAAATTTCTAACCGATATTTATCTTAAAAAAAGAGATGGGAATGACTCCTTTTTAGACAAAGGACTTTTCCACAGAATTGGCATCTCGATCCATGGATTTCATGATATTGCTAACACAATTTTTGGATTCAATAGCTTTGAAGCTTTTCACACCCGTCGAGTGCTACGTAATGAATATACTCCCAGAGTCGTACTGTTGATTATTGATAGTTCCTGTCGAGGAAATTTTAAGGAGTGCTCTGCGTTAGTTCGAAAGCTCTACTGTGATAAGCCCTCTAATTATTATTTCATCCAATGCATGATGGCTACAAAAAAATACAAGATCTACCCTTTCCTACGAAAAGTCAAAAGACTCTTGATCCGTGGATAAATAACTTCTGTTCAAGAAACCTGCTAATGAGTATTTTACTCTCTTGCACAAATGTCATAGGTGGATCACATTTCCAAAAGGGTGAAAAAATGAAACTCTCAGAGAGAAATACTTGCAGAATATCTCATGGTCCCATCATAGATGTCTTCAACCTGGGGAAACTCCCCATATCGTGTTTTCCTTTGCCTACCGATTCTTCACCAGAGAATCATCCTGTAGTGCTCTCTCTTTGTCAACGCTCCGGTCTGGTTCAACTTAAACATACTGTCGATCCCGATGAAATGTATAGCCAATACTGGTACATGTCGGGTGTTAATACGTCTATGAAACTCGCTCTAAAGTCTATTGTAGAAGAGGCTCTTAAGCGCTCCAAAGTAGCTCTTGAACGCGGAGATGTTGTCATCGATATCGCCTCAAATGATGGCACACTTCTCAGCTTTTACCCAGACTATTTATACAGAGTAGGGATAGATCCTGCTAAAAACATCAAACCTAAATGTTGCGATCTACATATCAACACCTACTTTAGCGCTAATGTCTACAAAGAACGCATGGGAAATAAAAAGGCTAAGATCATCACCAGCATTGCGATGTTTTATGATCTAGAAGATCCAGTGCAATTTGCAAAAGATGTCAAATCAATACTCGATGAAGATGGTTTATGGATTATCGAACTGAGCTATTTACCCACCATGTTGGAAATGAACTCCTTTGATACAATTTGTGCAGAGCATTTAGAATATTACTCTCTTACGTCTATCGATTACATATTGTCTAAGGCAGAAATGGAAGTTGAAGATGTCGAATTAAATGACGTGAACGGCGGCAGTTTTAGACTATACATTAGGCATAAGGGCAAAGCCGTTGAAACCAGTGCCGTAAAGCGCATGCGCGAAAAAGAAAACTCTTCTAATCTCTCTGCTCCTTCTGCCTACTTTGCTTTTGCAGCGAGAGTTGAACAAAATAAGAATGAGATGCTCGCTTTCCTCAATGAACAGAAAAAATTAGGCAAAAAGGTTGTTGGATATGGAGCATCTACTAAAGGAAATACGATTCTCGCCTATTATGGAATAGGATCTGATCTAGTGCCATTTGTTGCAGATCGCAATCCCATCAAATGGGGAAGACAGACTGTTACGAGAATACCCATTATCTCCGAGGAGCATGCAAGAGCTATGAATCCTGACTACTTCTTGGCTTTCCCCTATCACTTTATGCCAGAATTTCTCGAAAGAGAGTCAGATTTCCTTAAAAGAGGAGGGAAGTTCATCTCTCCGGTACCAAAGCTCACTATAATCGGATGATAGCAGAGAAAAGTTAATGACCAAAAAAAATTAGCAGTATTGACTGGCAATAACGATCTTTGTGGAATTGTTGAGTATACGAATGCACTTACTGAGCAGCTTGCTCAACATTTCGAATTAACAGTCATTCCCCTGAGGTTAGAGCTGCTGGAAAAAGAAACCTCGCCAGCTACTCAGGCTTATGTTGAAAGACTTTCCAATGAACTCCAAACCTTTGACTGCGTAAATGTCCAGTTTGAGCCAAGTCTTTTTGGATCAAGCACAAAATCCATTAGAACCCACTTTTTCGCTTTAATTAAAAAATGCGCACACCTTATTTTAACTTTACACAACGGCTTCTCAGAGATAGAACCATGCCTTTCTATCCCAAAGCTTCTTTATGGATTTATAAAGGGCGACTTTAGACAGCGCCTTTTGAATTGCAATCTTTCATTCAGAAAGAACAGTTTGATCATGCTGTATCACGATATGATTCGTTTTTGCAAGCACAAGAACTATCCAATTATCGTTCACAATCAAAAAGATCGAGCATGGATCGAAGTAGAATTTGATTATGCGTATGTTTACGATCATCCCCTTTCATATTTTGACCAGCAGTACATCGAATCTCTTAAGAAGACATTCTCAAGAGAAACTTTTTGCCAAAAATTTTCATTGGATACTCGGAAAAGCTATATCGGTCTTTCTGGTTTCATCTCTTCACATAGAGGACACGAAACGGCAATCCGAGCTCTTGAATATCTACCGGAAAATTTTGAGCTTTGTATTTTTGGATCGCAACACCCTAATACTATTAAATTCAAAGAACCGATAGATAGAAATTTAGAAGCTTTAATCGAATTGATTAAAAGCAAAAACCTTGTAAATCGAGTCAAATTTTGTGGGGCATTAAATCACGAAGATTTTGTAAAAGTGCTTCTGACTTGTGATATAAACATTCTCCCTTACCAGGAAATATATCAGCCAGCTTCAGGTGTAGCTGCGCTTATTTTAGAAACTTGTTCGAGAGCGATCGTGTCAAATTGCCATGTCTTTTCTGAGCTTGCTAAGTATGCACCCAATAGCTTCAGAAGATTTTCGATTGGGAACTACTTAGAACTTGCAACCGCAATTCTTAGCCATTCCCACGAAGAATATCTTCCATACTTGCGTATGTACAATCAAAAATACAATGTCCACACAAGTATTGCACTCTATAAAAGACTATCCGTGAAACAGATCCAAGAGCCAGCTCTTTATCCTTGCGAAGCTTGATAAAAGCAGTTACCCTGTCCTATTTCGGTGAATTCCAGCTGCCCATGAAAAAGTTCTCGCTGATGGGCTTTCTCGCTTTTTCCGACATGGCAGGCGCGTCGGCGGCTTCGTAGCCAACAGCCATCACGGCCATGGGCACGTAATCTTTGGATATGCCGAAAGCCTTGCGTAGTTTGTCTTCGTCGAAGCCGCCCATTTGGTGAGCCATGAGACCGAGTGAGGTGGCTTGAAGCATCATGCTGAAAGCGGCGGCTCCGGCGTCGTATTGTGCCCAGCGGTTAAACGCGCCTTTGCGCGAATTTGTGGAGGCGACTGAGACGATCAAAAGCGGCGCGTCTTTAGCCCACTCCTGATTAGATGCAACGAGTGTGGCAAGGGCTTTATTGTATGCAGCAGGATTGGTCGTGCGATCGCACACGATAAAGCACCAAGGCTGATCGTTATACGAAGAGGGTGCAAGCTGTCCCGCCCTGATGATAGCTTGGATCTGATCAGAAGTAACCGAGCGCGCAGAATCATATTCATACCCGCTGTGGCGTTTCTGCAGAAGATCAGCGACGAGATCGGTCGATGCAGTAGCTTTGCCCGTTTCAGCACCGCTTACACTGCCTGCGTTCAAGATAACCATAGATAATACCCCTGCCACCATCCGCTTAATTTTCATAAAAGCCCCTCTCTAAGAAACGTAGCATTTTAGTGCATGTAGACCCATTTGTGCCATACAAAACTTTGAAGCGTGGACGGAAGATTAAACACCGAGAGCACCGAGGTACACCGAGAAAAAAATATCCTTGCATTTCCCTCGGTGCTCTCGGTGTTTTAATTCTTCAATCTTAGATTTGAGAGAGGACTTCGGAGGTCTCGCCGAAGGCTTTGATCTGGCCCTGCTCAAGCCAGAGCGCCTTATTGCAAAATTCTTTGATGAGATTGTGGTCGTGTGTCGAGAGCACCATGATGTCTGACTGATGGATCAAACTGGTCATGCGCGCTTTAGCCTTCTGCATAAAGCGTGCGTCGCCTACGTTGACCACCTCGTCCACGAGGAGAATCTCTGAGCGGATGCTGGTGATGATGCCGAAAGCCAGGCGCACGAGCATGCCGGAAGAGTAACTTTTGAGTGGCATGTGGATAAACTGCCCAAGCTCGGCGAACTCTTCTATTTCGGGAACGGCTTTTTCGATTTCGCGGCGAGCGAGCCCCAAGATGAGCCCGCGCAGTATGATATTTTGATAACCGGTGAGCGCGGGGTCCATGCCGAGCATAATATCGAAGAGGCAGTTGGTCTGGCCTTTGATATTGATCTTGCCTTTGGTGGGCTCGTAGATCTGTGCCAGCACCTTGAGAAGCGTGGTCTTGCCTGCGCCGTTGTGTCCGATGAGGCCTAAGCGGTCGCCTACGCTGAGCTTGAGGTCGATATCTCGAAGCGCCTCAACTTTAACTACGCCCTCGTCTTTGTTTAGACGGCCGCCTGTGACGAGGTTAAGCATGCTGGTTTTAAGCGAACGGGCGCTAGTTCCATACACCGGGTAGACGAGCGAGACCCCTTCCATTTCGATAAGTGCCATATTTAATCTACCCAAAATGGTATGCGCGCTCTCACTGCGCCGAAGATAGTGATACTCATCCAGACGCCAATCACGGCGAAGCTGAGGTTAACCGTCCAGCAGGAAAGCGAGGCAAAATTGCCCAGAAGCGGCTGGCGCACCAGATCGAGAAAATAGACAAACGGATTTAGCTTCACCACGATCGAATTTTCTCCGAGCAGTTTGGGCATCCATGAAATCGGCGTGACAAAGAAGAGGATCTGCAGGCAGCTATTGATGATCGGCACCATATCGCGAAAGCGTGTACTGATCAGCGTGACTAGCAGGCAGATCCAATACAAGTTGACGATGAGCAGAAACAGACCAGGGATTGCTAGCAGCCCCTTCCAGCCAGGATTGATTTTGAAAAAAGCGATAACCAGAAGGTACACGACAAAGTTGTGCGCGAAAATAATCAGATTGCGCACCAGAAACTTTAGCACATAGAGGTTGTAGGGCAGCTTCACCTGCTTGATGAACCCGCTGTTGATCTTGAACAGGTCGGTGGATTCATTGATACACATCGAGATAAATGACCAGAGCAAAAACCCTGCGGCAAAGTAGGGCATGTATTCGGCTAGGTTTTGTCCAAATAAGCGACTGAAGATCTTGCCCATGGCCAAGATAAAGATCAGCATGCTAAAACTGATCCACCAGGGGCCAAGCACCGAGCGCTGATAGCGCTGCCGTACCTCGAGCCAGCCCAAATGCAGCCAGACTCGATACTGCCCACATGCCCGCTTTATGTCCTGCACCGCTAATCTCAGCCGTCCCATTTCCAACCTTGGTGAAGCTCTAACTTCTCTTGTTTATAAGTTAATCACTGGAAATTTTGGAAGGGTCAAAAGCACAAACGCCTCAGACTACTGAGTTTATCACCAGAAAGAATTAAAGAAATTTATATATATTAATATATAATAAAACATGTTAAAATTTTTCTAATTAATAATTATTACATTTTAATAAGCATGTCTTCTTTAGTTTCGACCCGCATAGCATTTTCTAGTCTCCTTGAAGTAATCAATGATTATAATATTAGGATGCCGACTCTTAAAGTATCGGCTTTTGAATGTCTCGTTAGGGATGATATAGAGGTTCTTCCTACCGCTACAGCTAAAATTCAACAATGGGTAAGGCATTTCGCAAATTTTTATCGCTTCAGTCCCGAGGCGCGTTTTGAGCGCTCATTTGCACATCGCACGAAACTCGCTTATCTTCCTCTTTGTTCTGATAGGGCAGCTTATGCGCTACACCTTTTAGAACGCGTAGATCCGCACTTTTGTGCGATCAATTTTGAGAGATCCCTCATGCTCCGAAGAGGTGTAATTGATAAAAAATCTGCGGCTTATGAAAGATATAGAAAGTACGTGCAGATGGAATTTAAACCGCTAAAATTAGCTTTTCCAGTCTGTCCTTATCAACATCCCGCTCTTGCCAGACCAGTAGTGTTAAAAAGAGAGGAGATCAGCTCTCTTTTTTGGAAGATCGTGGATTGTACTATGAATAGAGACGACGAATGCTATCGCTCCAATCTAACCGATATCTCCAAGCAGCAGGGGTTTAAAATTAAATTGATGCCAGAAAGACATCGATGATCTCTGGTTGCGTGATTGCATGTTCTCTCTACCTTCCGGTGAGGCCTTGCTGCCCGCACGATCTGGAGATTTATTAGAAAATGATCAAGTTCTCGATTTGATTGGCTACGCCGATTCTGACTTGATGGGAACTGTAGCCGAAAAAAAATACACACAGAAACTTTTAGCCAAAGCTCGGGGATATAGAGAGGTACCCTTTTGCTTTGAAGGCGGAAATGTGCTGCGCGCGATGAATAAGCAAGGAGAGATAATCTATCTTTGGGGCTCTTACAACCTCCTCTACTCTCTTTTAAATTGCGCCTTTACCTTTTCTGGACAAGAGGATGATTGCTTAAGTAGTTTAAGCGGTTTGGAAGGCACATCGCTCTGCTCAGAAGAGCGGATAAAATTTGTCGCAGAGCGACTTAAGAAAGCCAAGTTATTGGACGCATTCCCAGATGAAAAGGAACAGGCCTGGATCGCTAAACTCTGCATAGCAATCATTGAATGCACCAAGGAGATGGTTGCTCAAGAGTTAAAGCAACGCGTCCTTTTTTTAGGCGATGCTTTTGCGCCGCAACCCGAATTTCACTTGGACATGTTTCTCTTGCCAGCGCCAGGCGGGAAGATTTTTATTCAAAGTCCGTCTAAATGTGTCGAGTTATTAACTACTATCCTAAAACAGACTAACCTGACGTACGATCAGCGCAGGTGTCTAAAGGCCTATCTGCACAATGCTAAACAGCAAGCGAAGAGAGAAAAAGAGAGTAAACGATTGCAGCGCATGGCCGAGGAGCTTGCGCAGGCTGGTTTTGAACTGGTCCAAACGGCAGGTATTTTTTCGCTTAATTCTCGTAAAGGCGTCACATGCGCGATTAACTTTTTAAATAGTATTGTTGGAATGGGAGACAAAGGCCCATTCTGCATTGCCAATGGCTCTGGGTATTGCGCGGATCACCATTTACGAAAGGCTTTTGTCGAGCTCATGGCTCAGCACAAAATAGACCTCGTCTATTTCACCGGTAGAAAAACTGAAGCTGAGGTCTCATCTACAGGCGAGGTCAATTTTGACTATGCGGAAGCAGATAAGCTTCTTGAAGATGTGGGAGGGATACACTGCATCACGCAGCACTCTACAGCGTTAGACCAGGCCGCCAGTGATAAACCTTCTGTCTCGCTACCGATGCCTGATCCTAGTGAACCGATGCAGACGTCCCTACCCAATTTTTTCCGAAAAATGCTCGGCTTACGGAATGGTTCATGAGCGTATTTCAAACTCGGGCTGTTGATCGTTTAACGAATGTTTGTAAGCAGATCTTAGAAGAGGTATGCGATCATTCTATTACATATGTGTGGGAAGGCAACCCTTTAATTAGCGAATCCACGAAAATGCAAAGGCTTGTGGCCCAACTCGGCGCCTGCTTTCAAACTTCAAAAGCGCGTTTTTTTTCTTGCCTGCGTTATTGTGCCACCCCTTCAAGCGATTACACGCTGATCCAAAGCCTTGTAAAGGCCACATTAGATCATCAACTAACTGCTAAGGTGCGGAGCAGAGCTGCCTATGCACTGCATCTGATGGAGAAGTTTGATCCATTTCTCAGCGCGATCAACCATGAGATAACCACATTAAGAGATGAGCAGCAGAACGCAATCGAACGGGATGATGCATGGGATCGATTAGCACAATTTGTGGGTCAAAAATCCTTCCGCCCGTTAGAAATTTGCCTCCCTGTGCAGCCTTACCAGTCCAAGCTCTGCCGGTCAATTATCCCTGCCTACCTACACTGCCATAGTCAGATGCAGCGCCTTTTTTGGAAAATAACGAGAGTTTTTATGGAGGGAAAGGATTCTACATATTTTAGAAACCTTGAAGATATCCAGGCTCATGAAGGCATAGCGCCAGAAGTTATGCAATTCTCACGACAGCTTAGCTGGTTGCGCGATCCTATGTTGTTTCTGGACACAGGTGAAGTGTTGCTCCCTGCGCGTTTCCATTATGATGTTCTCACATCGCGCGTGATAATGCGGCTGATCGGGGATCAAAAGATTTTGCCTTTAGGAAGTGTGGCCGAGTTCAGATATGTACACCAACTATTGGAAGAAGCGCCTTTTGGCCAGTACGAGGCTCCTTTCTATTTTGAGGGTGGCAACCTACTTTGTACCCTCAATCAGAAAGATGAACAGGTCTATCTCTCCGGCTCTTACAATCTGCTTTATTCTCTTCTCAATAGTGCATTTACCTTTGATTCCTTAGAAAAACTTCTACTCAACCACGTAAAGGAACTGGAAAAAAACAGTCCGCTCTTTTCTGATGCGCGCATTGAGCTGATCAGAGAACGTTTAGCCAGAGCCTGGTTGTTCTCGACGTTTCCAAGCATGCGTGCGCAAAGATGGCTTAGCAAACTCTGTATCACAGCAATTGAGTACATCAAAGAGATGATGGAGATAAAGCTCGAGAAACCCATCGTGTTTTTAGGCGATGTATTTGAACCACAGCCTGCATTTCATCTGGATATGTTCCTCTGTCCTGCTCCTGGAGGCGTGATCTTCATGCAAAGTCACGAATTGTGCGTGAAGCTACTCAAAGAGCTCTTAAAAGTGCCGACGCTTCCTCTCGACCATCGTAAGCGGCTTAAAGCTTATCTGCGCTGTGCAGAAGAAGATGCCACGGATGTTGACCCCATGCTTAGAAAAGTTAGCAGCCAGCTCACCGCTGCGGGTTTTAAAGTCATTCCCATGGCAGGCGTCTTCAATTTTTACCATAAGACAGATGGTATTCATCGGAAGATTGTGGCTGCGCACTTTTTGAATAATCTCATGGGAATCGGTACACGAGGCATCTTCTGCATTACCAACGGCTCTTCGCATCCCGTGGATGAACACCTACGCACGGCGGCGTATGCGTGCCTGAAAAAGCATGGCATCGATACAGTCTACTTTACCGGCAGGCCATCCGAAGGGCCGACCTCAGCCTTGGGACAACTGGAATATCTCAGAGCAGATCAGAATTTTGTCTATTCTGGCGGCGTGCACTGTTTATCGCAGCACACGAATGCTCTTCACAGCCCGTTTCAAATCGGTAGTAAAACAAAACAGATGATGCCCGATCCCACCGAAACCTCTTCTGTCTCTCTCCGAGATTTCTTCGCTAGAATGCTCAAACTCGCAGGCATAGACCCTTATAGTCTTTAAGCACGAGCTGATGCGCGCTTTGCGACATGTGGCCCGGGTAAAATTAAAGGCCTGGGCAGTCTCATTGAAGATGCCTTCTGCTCTTTTGCAATGCCTTGCACGTCGAATTCACGGAAGGTATCGCGGAAAATTTGATTGTTGATCTTTAGCTTTTCAAGGATCAACAATCGGATAAACAGTTCTGTAGTTGGGTTGATTCTTGCTGGTTTTCCCCGCGTTTTCTCCCAATTTAAAACGGCAACATGCGTAACCCCGAACTGTCTACCGAAGTTCTCGAGGGTCATTTCAAAATAGGTCCTGATGAAGTGAACCTCATTTCCTGTAAAAGCAGCTGGCTTATGGCTTAAAGCCAAAAGCACTTGTTTTTGAAATTTGTTATAGTCGATCGAGGGTGTCCAAACATCTCTTTTTTTGACCAAAGTTACATTTATCAACGCTACGGGAAAGCCTAAGCCCTCATAGACAAACCTTTCACTTTTTTCCTTTCCATAACCCTCAGGATCGAGTCTGCTTCACTGTGAAACAAATGACATCTTATCGGCGTTATTGCGTTAATCAGTAGAACTAAACACCGAGAGCACCGAGACACACCGAGGAAAAGAATTAGCGTTCTATTTCCATTCCCAGTTTGTATTTTAAATTTCCTCGGTGTGTCTCGGTGCTCTCGGTGTTTAATTTTCCCTTTACGCAACAAGACCTGCCTTGCCATTGTAATCCAGTTACATTTTTTCTCGCAAAATCTAATTGAAACATTTCAATTGTTGTGGCTAACTTTTCGTTACTCTCATCGAGGTGATCCAATGCAATCGCATCGGGTGCTGTTTTTTGTGATCATTTTGGCGGTGTGTCTGACACAATTTGCGTCGGATATTTATGCGCCGTCGCTGCCGAGCATTGCGACCAGCTTAAGCGCGCCGATCGACCTGGTGCAATGGAGCATGGCCATCTACCTGGTGGGTGTAGCATTGACGCAGTTGATCTATGGTCCGGTTTCTGAAGGAGTCGGCCGGAAAGGCCCATTGATCGTGGGTTTAAGCATAATGCTGGTTGGAAGCCTGATCTGCCTATTTGCACCTGACATCGATGTGCTCATCTGGGGAAGGTTTGTCCAGGGCTGCGGCGCTGGCGCATGCGCAGCTCTGTGGCGCTCGATCTTTCGGGATGTATTTACCGGACTGGAGCTTGCGAAATATGGCTCTTATTTGGTGATCTTTATCATGTTCATCGTGCCGGCGGCTCCGGCTTTAGGCGGCTATTTACAGCAGTACTTCGGCTGGCGCGCGAGTTTTGTTTTTATGAACTGTTATACTCTTGTGGCCCTTATAGCCATTGTGTTCGGCTTTAAAGAGACAAGCCAGCACCATCACCCAGAAAGGCTGAAATTCGCCTTTATTGCCAGGACGTTCAGGGAACTTCTGACCAGTCGAGTTTTCATGGGAGTCACAGCGTGCACTTTTTTAAGCTATGGCGCCTTTTTTGCCTGGTTCATCACGGGACCAGTACTGCTTATCGAGGTAGCGGGCATTACTCCCGTAGAGTTTGGGTGGATCACCTTGCTGGGCGGAGGCTCAGCCTATGCGCTATCTGGCTGGTTGAATGGAAAACTCGTCACGCGTTTTGGCATGGCAAACATGATGCGCTTCGGCTGGGCAATTATGATTCTATCGGGCATTCTCATGCTAGTCAGCATGTTTTTGATGGGCACCACGACCTGGGCAATCGTGCCTTCTGTAATCCTTTTCTATTTCGGCTCTACGTTCATCTGGCCGAATGCTTATGCGACGGCCTTCACTCCCTTTGGCAAGATCGCAGGCTATACGGGTGCGCTATATGGCCTAATGCAGATAGGCGGAGCGGCCACGATGGGCGGGGTGATGTCTTATCTGCCCACTGTGAACCAACTTCCACTCAGTATCGTGATGATTAGCGCCTCGGCTATTTCTTGGCTAATTTATGAAGTAGTTGTACCGGCTCAAGCCTCAAGCTAGTTGAGCGTGTGCGGGCGCGGGGGCGGGCTCGGCCATGGCAAGGCCTAAAATAAGAGGAACAGCGACCCTACCAACGAAAAGAGCAGTTTCAATACAGAGTAGAGTGATTACTACCACGGCAAATTCCAATGAGAAAACTGCTCCGATGTACACCAGTGCAGCTAGTACGACTAGGATAATCAACTTGAGCAGACCGCACATGAACCGCTCGGGTTCGGCTTGAATGCGGCCGTAAAGATCCCCGCTAAATCCATGCACGATCGTGCCATACAATCCGATATGATCCGGCGAGATAGAATGCTTTGTATACGCTGCAGGTGCCAAACTGAATGTAGGATCCTCTTGAAACTGCATGACATCCGATTCTTCGCGAGTAAAACGAAACTTAAGTATCGGTGAGAGAAAAGTAAGGATGAAAGAAAAAGTCTCTGCAATCGTCAAAAGAATGCAATTACCAGCAGCACAAGAACCAAAAAGCTCTCCACTGGTGGTTCCCGTAGCATAAGCATGTGTTGCCATCCGATTCCTAGAAAGACCTGCAAAATTTCCTAAATACTCGAGCGAAAAACCCGTGAGATTATCATCTGGAATGACATAGATCTTGTCCCTGCTATCAAAGTTTCCAGTATTCTCGTATGGTGCTCCATGCAGACGATTTGAAGCTCCTTCACCCTTATCAGCGCGGCCTCCATATGCTGGATCAGCGCCTCGAGAGATAATGCTGTAGTAGCTGTGCGGCGCAGTGCCGTGCGAATAGGTGCGCAGGCAGAGCATCTCGGCGAGGGCATCTTCGAATAGATCGAAAAGCGTAAATGCATTCAAAGCATTTAGCGTTAATTGAACAAAAGGAATATTGCAGCAAGAAGTAGCTTGTATTGCCATAATAAATTTAAAATTACCTTGAACTATTATACAATATTTCTATTTTGTTTTTGTATTAAAATAATTTTTACTCGTCCTTTGGGTCTTTTTGTGCTATGAACAAAACAAAAGAGGCTCATATGAAAAATTTTATTTTACTCATTGCTCTGGCTAGCACTACTCTTCTTGCCGCCGATGAACCCAAAATTGTCAGGTTAACACCGCCTGTCATCTCCCCGAAGAGCATTTCGGTCGAGTACACCTGCATGCGCCCGACGCGCGACGGCGGCTTCAACATCTCAGTGAGACAGTATGATAACGATGCACAAGCCAAGACGATCGTGAACTGTTATGGCCATGGCAGCGCGGGGTTTTCAACCCTCTTCGGCTCGGTCGAAAGAGCCATTGAGCTTTTTGAGAACGGGATTCCTAACAAGAGCGTGCCCATTCGTGTGATAGGCTCGGGTTGCATGGGATTGGTGTCTGCCATTGAACTTACCAAGCGCGGCTACAAAGTAGCAGGCATCTACACCAAGGGTCGCGAGGATAGCGCTTCGTGGAAGGCGGCTGGTTATTTTAGTCTGGTCTCCAAAAACTTGACGCCTGAAGACGCAGATCAACTGTACGATCTCGGAGTTAAGACCTTCATGGTCTATCAACAGATCGAGCAAGGCGAGCATTCTTTTCTCAGCAAGGGATGCGCTAGGTTTCTTCCCATCTATTGTCATGCGAACGCTGGTAAAGGGCTGAAATTTCTGGTAGACCGGCACCTCATCCCTCCACCGGTGCCAGTCACTTTAGACTTTGGTAACGGAGTCACACACTCCGATATGTATGAATACAAGACCTTTTTCATCGATACGGGGAAGTTGATGGTGGAACTCAACGATGAGGTCGAAAAATTAAGCATCCCCATCAAAATCAAAGAGGTCCACACATTCTACGACGTTAAAGAGAAGGTGGTCTTCAACTGTGCGGGGTTAGGCGGTGCGGAGCTCAACGAAGATACGCACATGGACGCGGTGCGCGGACATTTGATCGCCTTGAACTCAAAATCGGGCGATGAGCATATGGACTACATGATCTCGACGAGCATGCTGCAAGGCAACCTGGAGGAGTCTCTCTACTTGATGCCCAAAACTTCACTTATCTCCGCAAAACATCCTCGTGGCGTTAAGTGTTGGGGCGTACTCGGTACGACCTTTGTCGCTCACGCAGGCGATATGTCCGAGAAGATGCTTAAAGAACTCGATCGCAAAGAATTTAAAAGGCTGTTAGATCGCGCTTCTCTCTTCTTTTGGGGTCATACGTACGAATAGACCTCTTGCGTAATTCGCTTTGCCCGAAAAAACCGAAGATTTTTTTTCTGGTTTTTAGAGCCAGCTTGCTGGCTCGTGTTGCATTGACGAAGCGACCCAAATTGGGTCGGTGAGGAGATGCGATAAAAATCAGAGGAAAAAGGGCGGTTTTAGCGGGCAAATGGAAATTACACAAGAGATCTAATAAACAAAAAGTGCTGGGAGGTTTCCTCCCAGCACTCAAAAAATCAACAAACTTATCTTTAGGAAAAGCTTACTTGATGTGCTTGCTCAGCGCGCCAGCCATCTTGAGCATGTCGATTGGCCGCTTGCCGAGAACTTCAGCCAGTTTTTTGTCTGGATTGATCATTCTTCTATTCTTCGTATCCTGACACTTATGGGATTTGATATAAACCCATATTTTTTTCATCACTTGTGGACGTGTTAGCTTTTTCGCGCCAACAACGGCTGCAAGCTCTGGTGACAAGCTACAGGTCATCTTAGTCAAGCCAGAAGGTTTTCTCTTTTTTGTTGTCTTCTTCTTAGCTCTCGCCTTTGTTTTTCTTCTTTTTGCTTTTGCCATATGTTTTTCCTTGTTCTGCCGAAAGTTTGGAGAAGCTTGCGTCATGCTCTTCTCGTTTCTTGTAATAGTGATGTAAGAGTTTTCCAGAATTCACGCAAGAATATTTTTCATTTTCTAAAAAATCCAGAAAAAAATGCGCCAGATAGCCTTTATGCAAAGTGCGTTCTGCATTGAAGTCTTAATCCGGCGAATGATAGAATGTTCCCTACATAAAAAATATGCTTACCAAAACAGAACTGAAATATCTTTTTTTGATCATCGTCGTCTTCATTGCAGCCTGCATTGAGACAGATATCTATCTGCCCGCTTTCCCGGATATGATGGCCTGGTTTTCAGTGTCTGAAGGCGCTATTCAGAGCCTTTTGACCTGGAACTTTGTCGGGATATGCCTCTCGGGTCCTTTGTATGGCCCGCTTTCAGACTCTTTTGGGCGAAAAAAGCCTTTGATGGCTGCACTTGGAATGTTTTTGGCCGGCAGCATCATTACGCTTTTTGCGCAAAACCTAGACCAGATGCTTTTGGGACGCGTTCTTCAAGGAGTCGGTAGCGGAGGCTGTTTCACCCTGGGAACAGCGATTATCTTTGATGCTTTTCAAAAAGAGCGAGCGATCGCGGCTTTAAACAAGCTCAATACGATCATCCCTCTCATCATGGCAGCTGCGCCCGTGGCCGGAGGATATCTAAATCACGCTTTCGGTTTCCGCTCCAACTTCCTAGCCATCGCTATCTTCGTCGCCTTAAGCTTGATTGTATGTCTCTTCTTTTTTGAAGAGACCCTTGCTAAAGAGAAAAGAACGCCCTTTCAAGGAAAAAAGGTCTTAGATGACTTTAAACAGGCCTTTTGCAACTTGGGCTTCTGGCAGGTGACGGTGGTCATTAGCTTGATATTTTCTGGGTATATTGCCTTTCTCTCTGGCTCGGCCGTCCTCTTTGTAGTTGAATTTGGTATGAGTAAGACGATCTTTCCCCTTGTACAAGCCACACTTCTCGGCGGCTGGGTAGCGGGGAGCCTTCTTCTCGATCGCGCAATTGTCAAATGGGGCACGCCAAAGGTCAAAAAGACGGGGACGATCCTCTGTGTGCTTGGAGGTGTAGGATTTGCACTGGCAGCTCTGGTTATGCCGCGCGATCCTTATCTTCTCACAGCTGGAATGGTCATCTATGCTTTTGGAGCCAATTGGGTCATCGGACTCTATTTTCCGGAAGGGATGGAGCTTTTGCCTGACATCAAAGGAGTTACAGCCAGTCTTCTCACCAGCGCCCGCTTGTTAATCGCTTCGCTGATCGTGGGAGTGGCTAGCGCACTTTACAATGCGACGATCTATCCCCTCGCCATCATCATCTTCGGCACGATCGTCATCATCCTTCCGACACTGTTCTGGTTCGAAAAGCGCAAAAAACAAGATGCCCTAGCAGCCGAAGACACTACTGTCAGTTTCCTCTAGTCTCTATTTGTGCCCACCGTGCCCGCCATGTCCACCGCCGCCGCGTTGCATCCGGCCGCCTGGGGATGCGCGCTGGCCGCGCATATTGTGCCCACCGCCATTTCCTCGGCGATAATGTTCATGATACTCAATCGGATGGCGATTATGATAATAGTTGCGATTGGGAGGATAGTTCCAATGCACTCGACGCCACTCCCAATAATCCGGCTCGCTATCAAACCAGACGCCGTAATAGAACCCGGGACCGTACCAGATGTCCCCGCATCTGTCATCGTCATAGTAGTAACACTGGTTATCACCTATATCGATCTGAACAGAATCTGCATAAAGTGCATTTTGTGAATATACTGCTAGGGCAAGCAATGACCCGCAGATAAAACTGGCAATTGTTTTTCGCATATCCCACCTCTCTTTTCTTCCTTCTAATACAAGCGGGAATATTCCGTCTCGCTTTACTTTTTCTATTCACTATGCCAGAAAGAGTTTTAGAGCATCTACGGAGATGAAGTATGAACTTTAAGCGAGTTTTAGGAATTGTGCTGGTGATCATCGGTATCGCCATGTACCTCATGTCGAATTACATCCAGCAGCAGGTCGAAGAGGGAAAAGGCCAGGTCTCTTCAGCACAAAAGAAGGTCAATCAAAGCAACAGCCTCTTTTCGCTCAGTCCTAACCCTGTGGCTGAACAAATCGGCAAGGGATTTACAGACTCAGCGCAGAAAAAAATCAATGAAGGCAAACTCGAGATCGCTAAATATGAAGGCATGGCTGGCTGGCTAAACACTGGCGGAATCGTGCTGGTCGTTATCGGCGCCTGCTTTTTTGCCTTTAGCTTCGCCGGTAAACGCAAGCGCTAAGCGTGTGTCCAACTAGGAAGTGTTTAACATAATTCCCCCGATGAGATATCTTAACCAGATCTTCATCAGCCAGAGGGAAATACTATGAAAACATTTCTTTTCGCTACGGCAGCCGCCGTCTTGCATATCGGCTCAATGCTGCATGCCGCATTCCATAATCCAGAAACCGATCAGAAGATCGTAGACTCTGTTCGAGGAGCAGTGTTTTCCAATACGGTAGTCGATTACCTATTCGATGGCCAGACATATCCAATTCGGATCATCAATAATCCGAAAGGGGAAACGCTTTGGGGCAATGAAGAGTTTGAATACCCTATCACCTCCCGGCTGCTCATGATTGGCGATCTGCCCTACGTACTCTATCGCCACTTAGAAGAGCTAATCCCAGAGATACGCCGCGACGATGACAGCCTCTTCATCGACTTAAGGGGGCACCATTACCCAGAGCCTTATGTAGAGCTTCATCCTGTCCATATTGCACAGAGTATCGATGACCCTATCCTTGACGAGATGGCCACTAAAGCTTTTAGTTCCACCGAGTTTGCGAACCAGGTACTCCACTACTATTTAGATGGCCAATATTATAAAGTGCGCCTCCTGCATAATCCACAGGGACACACTTACACGGCGAGAAGGCAGTACCGTTTAGAGTTGGGCTCGCCCCTCATGTGGTATAGGATCACCTGGAATCACAAATATGGGATCATCACAGATAGGCTCGCCCCACAGAATCTGATCGACCACCTCTCGCGGTTCACCAACGCCTCCTATTGGGACTGGTACTTTAATTTTATAGTCGAGAAAGGCACAAAGGTTAAATACTGGGTGTATAGGTATCAAAACAGCACGACCTACCTTCTAGATACCTGGTACGACTTCACCTCGGATTTAAATGAAAAGACTTAGAAGATAATTAGCTTCTACGCTTGAGAACAGTAAAACCGTGGTTATTGTAGCGTCGCTCCAGCAGGGTCCATTCTGGGTGACGCGTTAAAAAGTCTTCCACTGCTGTCCATAGCCCACTTTTGGTGCGGTCGATCTGCACCGGATATTCAGAATAATCACCAGTATATCCAGGGTCATTCACATCCCCCCAAGGCTCGCTCGTGTCATGCATGGCAATATACTTGAGAATCTTCGGAGAAAATTTCTCCAATTCATAGGTTAAATGACAGTAGGTGTGTAGAGAATCGATAAAAAGCATATCAGCGGGTTCGATCTCCGCATGCATATCGTTCTTCAGCCAAAAATGAAAATCGATCTCGTTGGCTTTGGCTAGTGCAACAGCCTCTCTAATGATCTCATATGGAGGGCGCGCGATGTCGATCCCGAGATAAGAGCGCGTGGGGGCAGAGCTTTCAGACAGGCCTTGAAGCAGACCCCAACTGGACACCATGTTTTTCAAGCCTATCTCGACCACAGAAGAGCAGTCTTTTGCAAGATACCGAAGAAGAGGCAGATGTTCGTTAATGTCAGAACGTTGCACATGCGCATTCTGGTAGTAAACCCATAACTCCTTTCTCGCCCATTCTGCTGCTTTTCCGTAGATCGAAACAGAGGTTACACAAAAAATAAGCGACAGGATAACGATCAGGAAGTTTGATCTGCTTTTCATAAATCTCCTACGTTGAAGGAGACCTATCTCACCCTTTTTTGCTATAAAATGCAAGAGCTATGCAGCTTTGCGTGCAGAGCCTCGGAGCTGTGAAAAGACTTTGGAGAACTCTTCGAGGCTGGTCTTGCCTTTATTTTCATCCGTCAGCTTTTGCGTGGGCTTAATTCTCCCTTCATTCGCAGCTCGGTACATTTCCACGAACAGTTTGGCCAACTGATGTGTCATTCCTGCGGAAATTAGCGCTTTTTCAGCCTCTTCTTCAGAAAGCTCTGCATATTTTAAATCGGGCTTTCCAATCGCCTTTCCCACAATCCGCGTAGCTTCTTTCATCGTAATCGCTTTAGGCCCGATAAATTCAAAGACGCTTGATCCAGTAAACTTTAAAGCCGAGAGAAGCTCAGCGATTTTGAGAGCAATATCTCGCGTAGCTACCATGGGAATCGGGGCATCTGCTTTGAGCGATGAATAGATCGCCCCCTTACTTTTGATGGTCGGAAGGTGCATCAGCAAATTCTCCATAAAAAAAGTAGGCCGGAAGTGCAGCACATTCAATTTTGGGATCGAGTTGAGCCTCTCTTCTTGGAGATGAAATTCTTTGATCACGCCCGTGCCAGAGGGAAGATGTGCGCCCATCGAGCTTAAGTTCAAAAGATGGGATACTTGGGCTTTTACCACAGCCTGTGCAATCGCTTCGCCAGTCGCATCTCTATAAACCTCAAAATCATCTGCATAAATGTCCGGAGGAATAAGGCCAAAGACCGCACGCGCATCTTTAAACGCCTGGGTCAGAAGAGCGCGATCGGTAAAGTCGCCCGAAACAATTTCTGCTCCCTTGGCTTTTAACTCGCCCAATTTTTGGGCGTTTCTTCCCAGAGCGCGTATCTTATGGCCCTTTTTTAATAGCTCTTCTGCCAATACCTGGCCAATATGACCAGTGGCCCCCATGATCACGAACGTCTGCTTCGCCATTGCTCTACCCTCCCCTCTGCAAATATGCAGTTATTCGCTTTATAGGAAATCGAGCAGGTGTTGTCAATATGAACCTTGAACTAAAAGTTTTTTCTTCTTAGAGTCGTTTGCAACATTTTGCAGCATGCGGACTCAAGGCATGAGTAGGTACAATTATGACGATATTAGAACAGGTCAATGAAGGCATCAAAGAAGCGATCAGGAGCCGCAATCAGGTTAGACTAGACACTTTGCGCATGCTCAAGTCAAAGATTTTAGCTGTCGATGCCCGAGGCAATATCCCAGACGCAGAAGTTCTAAAACTCTTCAAAACCTACTTCGGCAACCTCCAAGAAGCACTAGATCAGGCCAAAACTGCCAATCGTCCCGAGATCGTAGAAAGGTTAAAAAGCGAACTCGCCATAGTCCAAGAGTTCCTGCCCAAGGCCCCTACCCCAGACGAAACCAAAAAGCTCGTCACCCAGGCCATCGCCGACAGCGGCGCCAAAACCAAAAAAGACCTCGGCCTCGTCATGAAAAGCGTGATGAAACTCAACAGCGCCGTGGACGGAAAGCTAGCTAAAGACTTAGCCAGCCAACTTCTTCCCGACTAGCTCACTAGCAAGGGTCTTCTGCTGGGGTTTGCTGCGTGCAAAAGCTCGGCATATTTTTCAATACTGGGCCGTGTTTGCGCTCTTTCATAACGAGCATAGGCGTTGGGCGATTTTGACTTAAGTCGCTTAGAAACATCGCGGATGGTCGAGCCGCTTCGTAGCCTTTGTCTTTTTAAACCTAGGGCAAAGAGGAGTGCGTCATCTGCTGCGCCGATACCGATAACTCCATCTTCGTATAGAGTAACAGTAAGCTGAAAGCGCTTTTTCAAAAGATCCTCATAAGAGTCTTTTAAGAGTTCCATCACAGCATCTTTAATCATTTTCAGCGCTTCTTTTCTGGTTTTGCCTTGTGTCATTACATCCAGGAAAGATACTTCAACCAGCCACCAGGAACTATCAGGATCTTTCCAAACCTTTCCTTCTAACTCCATCATTTTAGACTCCTTGATAATTACTTCTTCTTCGGCGGATTACTCCTAGCCACTTGTATTATTTTCCTGGCAAGAATCTCTTTGTATCTCTCTGTGTCGAGGAACCGGCTCAGTATCTTCGCCATTGGTCCAAATCTCGTGGTTACCGCCTTCCCTCTTCAGCCACCATCCTAGACGGCTAAGCTCTCTTTCCAGGTCGCGCTTTTTCATCGATTGTACACGTTTATGTGGACGAAGTCAAATTTGTAACAGATAGGATATTTTTTGGAAACGCTTAAGTAGTTCGTATTTAAATTATTGCACCTAACAAAAAGGTTGATCTTTGGATTAGAGACCATCTAAAGTAACTGGACTATCTAAGGAGCATTGCACATGAGGTTGATCCTTACATTACTTGTTTTCACAACGAGCTGCCTCTGGGCAGAGACAACGCACATATTGATGGTGCGCCATGCCGAAACCTATCGCAATAGCGAAGGCAAGCAAATTCAAGGGTGGATTGACGACCAAGCAGCCCAATTGAATCTCAAAGGAAAAGCACAGGCAGATGAAGTAGGAAAAGCCCTAGCGAATCGTTATGAGGGTGAGATCGCCACCATCTACTCTTCTCCACTCGGAAGAAGCATAGAGACAGCGGAGAGAATCGCCAATAATTTTAGCCATATTCAAATTGTAAAAGATCGACGACTCATGGAGATTTGTCACGGTCAATATGATGCGATGTCTATTAAAGAAAGAAATGATTTTTGCTGCGCAAGATATGAGCAGCTACAAAACACATATAAGACACAATTTCCGAATGAACCGCTCGATCGATTCTTCAAATGGAAGATTAATCCCCTCGCCGAAAAAGCCATTCCTGCTGAAAGTGAGACAAGTCCATTTGAAGGCGAACTTGAAACCACCTTTCAACTATTCGAAAGAGCTTCTTTAGCAATCCAAGAAATTGCCAAAACACATCCCAATGAAACAATCCTTGTCTGTACGCATGGGGCATTGATTAAAACATTAGCTGACGAAGCAGAATATCGGGAGAGCGGAGATCTATCTGTGCTTCCTGTATATTATGAACACTCATCGTCTGGGTCTAAATCTCGCCTTCTCCCAGGCAACTGCATGGTCTACCACTTTATTTGGGATGAAGGGAAACTCTCATTCATCGGATCAGAAAATCTATTGCAACAATAAATTCTTACTTGCCGAAGAATATTTCGCGCATCTTGGCTGGGCCGATCTTGTGCGTGAGCTCTGAGAAGGTCACGAAGATAAACAGCAGCATGAGATAGTAAGCCTGAATTGAGATGAAAAGGTTCCAATTGATCTCATCGATGAGCTGGATAAAGTCGGCCCGCAAAGTACTAGCTATGTCTCCCGAAAAGATGGGCACAAAGTGAATCAAAAGGCGCACGATGAGCAAGATGATCCAATAAAGGATTGTCTTCCAAAGAATGGGATATGCCAGCGGCCTCTTTTTGAAGACATGCGTAATCGTTAGATGATCGACAACCAGGATGACCTTGGCAATCAGCGCGGCCGCGATGGCCACTTCTACAAACCCAAAAGGCGTCACCCCCATCCCCTCATATAGAAATGACTCAGTCCAGTTGATCAACGTGAAAAAAACCAAGAAAAAGAGAAACACCGGCAAGATATGCAAAATCTCTTTTCTGAGCCAACGCAGCAGCGGCATACTCCTCTCCTTTTTCTTCCTTCTACAATAAAAAAACTTTTACCACTTGGACAAAAATAGTACGTATACGTACAATATTGAACGTATGAAGAAAAAGGAGTAAGCCATGTTTGAGCCAGTTTTAGGATACACCCTGTTATTTGTCGCAAATCCACAGAAGAGCAGCCTCTTTTACCAAGAGCTCCTCAATTTAAAGCCTGTTGAAGAATCCCCTACCTTTGTCATGTTTGCATTGAAAAACGGTATCATGTTGGGCCTATGGTCCAAATATACGGCCGAGCCGCGCGTGGAGGCGCCCGCAGGTGCGCTTGAGATCTGTTTCCCCGCCGAAAATGTGGATGCTCTCTTTGAAAAATGGGGCAAAAAACAGGTAACCGTGGCTCAAAAACCCACCGACATGGATTTTGGACGCACATTTGTCATCCTCGATCCCGATGGCCATAGAATCAGAGTTTACAAACTGCATAAGGAAAGAGAATGACGCGCTACTGGATCGGCGTGGCTTGCAAAAAGCATGTTCTGAAAGGCGTAGCCGGAGGGTTTGCGCAAGTCTGCCACGGGAAAGCCGGCCCACTCAATCGCATGCAAGAAGACGACTGGCTCATCTACTACTCTCCGACTATCGAATTCGGAGTAAAAGAGCCGTGTCAATCCTTTACGGCAATTGGAAAAATTAAGAGCGGCGATCCCTATCCTTTTGCAATGAGTGAAGAGTTCGTTCCTTGGCGCCGAGACGTCTCTTTTGTCAAGGCGCGTGAAGTTTCCATCCAAACCTTACTCGATCGCTTATCTTTTATTCCCAACAAACAGAGATGGGGATTTCCGTTTAGGAGAGGATGCTTTGAAATTTCACAGAATGACTTCCTGATCATTGCTCAAGCAATGAAGGTCTCTACATGAGGAAGAATGTCAATTTTAAGAAGATCAGCATCCATGACACGCCGGAGCGAAGCCCTGGGTTTCTTTTATGGCATATCAGCACTAAGTGGCGCGCATCCATTGAAAAGGCGCTTAAACCACTAAGTCTCACGCATCCGCAATTTGTCATTCTGGCAACTCTGGGTTGGCTGACCAGAAACGACGATCGAGTCACTCAAGCGGCCATCGGCAAGTTGGCAGGACTCGATCCAAACACCGTTTCGCAAGTTATCAAAGGCCTCGAACAAAAGAGACTTATCACGCGTGAAAAGTCCTCCGACGGCAGAGCCAAAAATCCTATTTTGACCAGCAAAGGCTCCAACCTACTTAAGATCGCCCTACCCGCCGTTGAAGCAGAAGACGCTCAATTTTTCCGCTCACTCCAAACCAAAGAGATGAAAAGCATGATTCATCTCTTCCAGAAATTAAAAGGATCTTAGTCGATGTTTTAGATTTGAGAAAATTCTCTTTTGGTAAAGATTGTCATTTTGGTAAATTTTCTCGCGATATGTATAGGCTACTCCCACTTTTTCTATCCATCTTTTCGTTGCTATGTGCAGCAGATCGCCATGAAAACCTCTCGTTTTCACAGCAAAATATTCATGTATTACCCGAGCTTGAGATCCTTCCTCAAGAACACGCGGAGAGGATTATTTTTTTACATATTCCCAAAACAGCAGGCACTAATGTAGGTAACATAGCGCGTGTCCACGCTCTTCACTATCAACGATTGATTATACCTCGTACTTCAGAGCTCTCGCCGATTCAAATCACTGAGGGATGGATCGGGGGATGGAAACAACTCGAAATCAATCCGCATCTGCTTAACTCTCTTCCCAACTCTTTTTTCCTTACAGGACACTTCCCTTATGGAGTGCATGAGTATTTTACTTTGCCTGTAAAGTACGTCACCTTGGTTCGCAATCCCATCGAAAGAGAGCTCTCCACCGCCAATTTTGCCTACCAACGCGGATACATCCAGGCTGAACAGTTCCAATCCTATCTTCTCGACCAGATGATCGATAATCCGCAGGTGCGTCTGATTGCAGGAAAACAAACGATGACAGGTCCTTGCACCGAAGAGGTTTTCAATACGGCCGTGAAAAATATCGAGAGAGACTTTTTGCTGGTAGCCCCCGCAGAAGAGGTGGATACTTTTCTCCAACTACTCGCTTGTTTGCAAAAGTGGGGCGTTCTCGCTTACGCCCCTATGCAAATCACGCATGAAAAAATCATGGATACTCTCGACCCCCTTCTCGCCAACGCTCTCGAAAAGAAACATCAATGGGATATGCGTCTTTACGCACGGGTAAAAGAGCAGTGGGAAGCATACAAGCAGAGGGTGATCGTGAAGCAAAAACAGCATTCACCGGATCAAAAAGTCCTCACACTTATGCCAGATTTTTTATCCTCTCGAGAGCCTCGCTGGCTGACCATCAGCGAAATCGAAGCGCATAACAGCGCCCATGCCGTTCAAGATTTGCTGGAATTGAACCAGTCTGGATATCCCCCAAAAAACCCTGATCCTGTGCGCGGACTTATGTAGCTGTTTTTTAAGAAGATAAAACAATAAAGCGGTTTCTATTGAAATAAAATCAGCAAAATCAGTAAAATTAACCACATGAAATTACAAGAATCCTATTTTCACTCTCTTTCTGAGCGCGAAAATGCTTCTGACTTCCGTGTCACAAGCATAGTGATCTCTTGCGTCTCAATCGTCGGTCTCGTTTCTCTTCTTGTGCGCTAGCCGCGCACGAACATATTTATTCCCCCACATTATTGCTTTTTAACGGTCCGAATAAATCAAAGTGATTTATTAACCCGACATCCAATGTTAAATAATTTTTTACAAATAAAGGATTTAAATATGTCTTCATCAACACAACCTGTCCAAAACAGACACTGGTCAAATATGTTTCCTTATGTGACACCGCCAGTTGCAGCTGCCGGAGCAGTTGTTCCTGTTTATTACCTCTTTGCACTCAAAAGTGCTCAGCAACTAGAGGTCCCAATGCGCCCTATGTCGCCTCTTGAGGCCTTGAAAGGCGGAATAAGAGTTGCACCTACAATCGGTGCCACAGTGGGCATGCAGCTCGTCTTCCAAAAGATGGTCGAAAACGCCATCAAAAAGAGTGATCGAACCACGGTGGAACCAGGCTTTGCAACCAAGCTCGTTAGCTCCACGCTGACGGGAGCTGTATCGGTGCCCTTGCTCGCTATATTTAACGGCCAGACCATGGGTTACACACCGATGCAATCTCTGAGAGCACTTTCTGTAAAGCAAGCAGGTGCAATCCTTGCCCGTGAGACTGGATTTCTTGCCTCACTAGGAGGAGAATATCCATTTTTCACTGGCATGTTGGGAAGCCTTGTAGGCCATCCTGGTGACACAGCGCTCACACGCTGGCAGAAAGGCTTAAAAGTTGAAAACTTGCGCCACCTGTTCCTGGGAGCTCCAACACGAGCCTTGGCTGTAGGCGGGTTTTCTGTAGGTTACAAGTTCTTTCAGGGAAAATTGAACGGATCGCTTGCCGCAATCCCACCCCCTCAGGGGTGGGTCTAGGCAAGCTATCTTTCAGGCCAAGATCCTTACCGTAGGAGAATCTCTTCCCTTTAGGGAAGAGTTCTTCAAAGAGCTGACCGAAGGAACACCGCAAGCCCCAACCAAGTAAGCCGTTCGAAAAGTCTCCTCCTAGAGCCATCTCTAGGAGGAGCTTTAATTAAAATTCTACGAGAAATCGACCGGTGGCGCCTTGGAAAATAAGGGCGTTATTTAAAATACCAGAAAAGTGTTGGAAAAATTGAAGCTGCTGAGTCCAGAGTTGGAACTCGTATCCGAGCTTAAATGTGAAAATGGATCGATTTTTATTGAAACGCGCATCCCACACAAAACCCGTTGAGCTTTGGAAGGTCAAAGAGCCCATATTTCGGTCGGGCTGTGTGTTGATGGTCATGACATCAGCTGTCGTATGCGCCACTTCATCGAAAGACCAGTGTCCCCACATAAAAACTTGTGCAAAATCGCCGTAGATACTGAGCGCATGTTGGGAGTTCTTCCAAAAATTCCATTTGGTGTTGGCTCCAACCTCAGGACCTATACCCCAAAAATGGTGTCTAATCGTTTCTCGAGCGTCGTAAGGAGTGGTAGAATTGGAGTGAAACCAGTCAGCAGAGATGTGCTGATCAATCCAGCCTCCTTGGAGACCGATATGCGGACGGAGAGACAGAGACTCGCCGAGATAGAAGATTCTCCCCAGATCCCAGTTGAACATATTGAATGAGATGTCCCATTTGATCTTCGCGCTTTCAAAGGCGAGCGAAAAGGTGGGCAAAGTTAAAAGAAAATCGGTCGCGATAAATTGCGATTGGATCACCAGACCTGGTTGAGAATTGAGATGGCTCGAGCCGCTCGTGTGATACCAAGTGTAGTACAAGCGCGTATCCCAACGATCCCGTTCAATGGTATAAGAGATCCCCGTTCTGAGCCCCGCGTTCCAGTCAAAGTTGACCGCTGTCAAGACAGCATCAAAATTACCAGTAAAGGGAGCAGCGGGAGGAGAGATAAATTTAGGCGCAACCACAAATGCCCAGTCTGAGCAGGTCTCTTGAGCGCTCCAAACTAAGACATCGGCGAAAAAGTCCCATTTGTTGGGTTCGTTTTGAAACAGTGCCAGCGCTGGATAGTTTTGAGCAGGAAAAACGGTCTGAGCTTCTGCATAACAGAACGTTGAAACCAGAAGTAATAATACGGTAAGAAGGCGCCTAATAGTTTGCATGGACATCTAGCATCCCTCCTTGAAGCACAAGTGGAGCGTGAAGCGTTCCTTCTAAAAAGGTAAAAATTTTGAGCTGATCATACCAGTATTGGAACTCGTATCCCACGCGCGCACCGAAGTTCGATCGCTTTTGGTTGAACATGAGATCCCAGCTAAAGCCCATCAGTCCATAAAACATAAACGTCGCTGTTCTTGTAGTAGGATTAATGCTATCAATGGAGCTGGGCATCGAGGTTTTTTGAATATCTTTTAATTTCCAGCCGCCGCCGAGCATCGCCATCGAGGCATCTCCAAATAAGTTGAAAGAGTGATCTTTAACCGAACCAAGATGCCAATTGGTACTCACGCCTCCTTTGGGACCTACTCCCCAAAAATCATTTTTTAGGTTTTCCGTCGCTTTGAATCCTTCAGAGATCCATTGTGAATGGATCGTTTGAGAAATCCACGCTCCTTTTAGCCCTAAATAAGGCCGAAAGGAAAGGCCCTTGCCCGCTGGAGTATCTCGACCTATTTCCCAATCAATGGTGTTGAAAAGAATATGCCACTGGATGTGCCCTACGCTTGAGGAGAATCCAAACGTCAACCATTGTCCCAAGAAAGTGTTGGTAACATTAGCGTTGACATCGGGGATATGCGAGTTATCTCTTCCCCGTGTCTGAAACCAGGTGTAATAAAGGCGCGTATCCCATCTGTCGCCTTCAAATCGGTAACCCAGACCTGCCCGTATGCCAAAATCCCAATCAAACCGGACCGCTTTCGGCGTTTGTGAAAAATTGACAGCCGACTCCCCTGCGCTGTTAGTATAAGGCATAAAGTCGACATTCAGCGCCCACGTGGCAACTTCATCCGCTTTCAAGACGAGCATGTCGGCAAAGAAATCCCATTGCGACGGATTATCTTTAGATACGCGTGTTTGATTTTCGCGCTTTGCATCCGCCTTAGCGACCTGATAGCTAGAGAAGTTATCCGCGTAAAGCTTGCCCATTGCCAGCAAGACGACAAGAAGCCTAATAGCTAACGTGAAGATCAAAAGTCCCTCCCTGCAAGGTTAAGGTATTATGTACTCTTCCGTTGTAAGCATTAAAGATTTGCAAATTGTCGAACCAAAATTGCGACTCAAACCCCAAGCGCAAAGAAAATAGCGCATCCCGTCGATTTAATTTGACGCTCCATTCAAACCCCAAGAGATCCTGAAACATCAAAGATCCACTCTCTCGATGCCGCGCTTTCAGTTTCCCCGCAATGGTGCTTCCGATCGATAAGTGGTCTGAATAACTCCATCGGCTCCATAGAAACGCCCCAGACAAGTCGCCGAAAAGATAAAAGAAATGACCTCCTGCTGTGCCCA
The DNA here is from genome assembly GCA_963709365.1 of uncultured Chlamydiales bacterium. Lineage (GTDB taxonomy): Bacteria > Chlamydiota > Chlamydiia > Chlamydiales > Rhabdochlamydiaceae. Next base: position 451,400 of record CAVPVU010000002.1, on the reverse strand, counting down.
AACACCATTTAGAATCGAGACCGCAGCTAGGTCCAACTCCCCAAAAGTGATTTTTTAGCTTTTCTCTTGCTGGAACGGGTATGTTATTGGCTAGTGTATCGTGATATATTGAATGGATATGGATGTCTTGATCGATCCAACCAGCTTTAACCCCAAGATAAGGCCGTAGAGATATCGATTTTGACACCGCATATTGACGGTCTAATTCAAAATCCGCGACTTGATAATTCAAGGTCCATTGAGCACGAAAATTTTGCGCAGCAAATAGCCAAAACAACTTGAGAAAGGACGCATCGGTTATGGCTTCCGTCAGCGGAAATCCCGTGGGGATACCCACAAATCCGTTATAAGATCCTCTGTTTTTGGCCTCCGATCTAAACCAGGTGTAAAATGCTGAAACACCCCACTGGTCATCGCCGATCTTGCTATATCTTCCTCCCACTCTGTACCCAAAGTTCCAATCAAAATCTAAATTGTTCAGATTTAACTTCGAGATCAGACCAGGATCTAATTTCGTCGAAATGGTCGAATTTGGAATGGTGCCAACCTCACCCGCATGCCAATAAAGCAGATCAGTAAACAGATCCCAATTCTGCTGCTCCTCTTTCTTTGCATAGCCCGTCTGTAAATTCTGCGCAGCACGAGGCGCAAGATCATTCTCTTGAGAAGAATATGATCCACATACACTTAGAAATGGACACAGAAAACAAACAATGTAACAAAGTAGCATGGAAAAAGACCAAAACGGACAAAGATTACAAAATAGTTAATTTTTTTCTACTTCTTTTGTTCTTTGTGTCGTTAATGAGAGGCGCGGTTTCCCGTTAGGCTGTTCAAAATAGTCTTCCACCGTTCGGCACTTTCACGGTTGGTTCGAGAAGAACAACCTGCCCGTTATCGTCGGGCAGTCCGAGAGTAAGCACTTCTGACATGAATTTGCCAATCTGTTTGGGAGGGAAATTGACTACAGCGATGACTTGCTTGCCGATCAACTCTTCTTTCCGATAATGATGGGTGATTTGCGCTGAGGAGCGTTTTCTTCCTAGATCGCCAAAATCGATTTCTAATTTGTAGGCAGGCTTGCGAGCTTCTGGATAATCTTCCACCTGCACGATCGTTCCTACGCGAATATCGACTTTGAGAAAATCAGCAAATTGAATTAACTCTGAAAGTCCGCTCTTCGATTCCATGCTATTTTTCCTCTTTTATTTTTTTCGGTTTCTACTCTAGCACGTGTCATCCGATCGCGCAAGATAGTCGAGAATTCGCTGTCTTTCAGTCGGATTAAAATCATCACCATAGAATTTTAGGAATAGCTCTTGCCTAAGCGCCGCAGGTGAAATATGCGGATTCTCTCGCAATATGGCACGTGTGACCAGATATCTTGAAGTATCATACATGGAACATCCCATCCTAAACCGCTCCTGGGGCGTCTTCATGCGAAACATTTCACACATCTTCTCCGTGATTTCCGGACTTGTGTCATTCATGGACTTTTACCTTCTCATAGATTGCATTAAGCCCCAATGTTTGCACCCAGTCCTGAATATACTTCGCATCGAGATTCTTGATGGACACCAGAAGATTTCTAACATCTCTTAACTGTAAATCAGATAAGTTGTCTTTTGCCCAGAAAAGCTTCGAAATAATGAGATCTTCTGGTGACACAATCCAAATTTGCCCCTCGCCTAACGTAATTTGTCGCCTTCTTCGGAATTCTTCATTTCGATAAGTTGAATTTTTACGAATCACAAAATCCACTTTGAAAACAGACTCTTGATGTATAGCGTTAAACATCTGCTGATACTTAACAGCTTCTGCAATGGCTATCTTATCTATGTAAAAATCCTTGTGAAACACCAGAAAAAATTTCGAAACGTCCATCTCGGGAATTTCTACCACAAAATCGATATCTCTCGTCATTCTCGGAACTGCGTAGAAATTCGCAGCGAGAGAACCGGTCAACATATAGGGAATATTGGCGTTTTCCAGCCGATTGCAAACAAGCTTTAGAAGCTCGATTTCTTCCGACATTTTCCTCTCTTAGGTGGACAACAGAACCAAAGCTAGTATAGCTTCAGCATAGTCCCTATTCCGGTTTTTGACAAAGCCAATGAGTTATTGGAAGTATTCCTGTTAGGGCTTCAGCGCTTTGCGCGAGCTGCTAGAGCGAAATAGAAGAAGTATCTATCGAGATCTTCAAGAGATGTTTGATACACATTGCTTCCGCATACGGCAGCGCAAAAAAGTTCGCGCGCACGCGTAAGCTCCTTTAAACGCTTTCTCCATCTGGGGTCACTAATGGTCAAATCGAACAGCTCAAGAGCACGTGTAACAGCGCCATTAAAGCGCTTCTCATCCCCACGTGCGCGCATTGCACGGTTCACTTCGCTGCCGATATTGCCCAATTGTTCTGCGAGCGTGAAGTTAAACCACCTTCCTGCCGCCAGCGATTGATGTTGCATCATGACTCTTGCACCAGCTGGCTCACAATTTTTATGATTTTCTGACGGGCTTCAGGATCGCACACATCACGCGAGAAATTTCCTTGAGAAGGTCTCAAATTAATCATGGAATCAAACTCGATCCACGCCTCACCAGTTTTCTCTGGATAGATGTTGATGCCCCACAAGTCTCGCTGCTCCGAACCCTGCTCTAATAGAAGCGCTTCTTCATCGGCATGCAACTCTGCGCCCACAATCATTACGCCACGCTTTACGTCTACAACAGCCTTTACCAAATCTCCAAATCGCTCTTTCGCGATTTCCGCAAGTTCCGATCTTGTAATTTTCCCTTCTACAAGTGTTATAGGCATAAATCAACCTTTGTCCATTCACCATAGCTTAATTAGATAAACTCTTTACGTCCATGAGAATAGGCTCAAAGCGCATTCAAAACTTTTGACTAGCAAAAAACACAAGATATATTAAAATTTTACCAAATTCTAAGGAGGTCCCCATGCAATAGATAATCTACAAAGGAAAGCCTAGTATGAGCTTGTCATCATATTTTAGAAGTGGTTACCGTCGCGTCAAGCGAATCATTGCATGGATTCCTGTGCTCTGGAAAGATGAAGATTGGGATCCCGCATATCTTTTTGAAATTCTTCGATTTAAGATTTTCCGGATGCGTCAGGAAATAGAAAAAAATAAACGCCATATAGGTTATGAAAAAACCGTACGCGATATGAAAATCGCTGAGAGTCTCTTGGCTCGAATGGGATTTAGCGATTTTTATTGGAATCTTTCACAACAGCTTGAAGGCGAAGAAAAAAGAGGAGACTGTCATTGTCCCGAAGAAATTTTGGGATTCGAACCAGAGGCTTTTGATTCTAAGACTGGTGAGCCGACCCTACATCGAATGATCGATTTTTCATGCCCTTATTGCCAGAAGGCTCGAAGTCGTTGGCATAAACGCAAAAATGTTAAAGAAAAAGCTGATTTCGACTATTTATTTATTCATCTGCACAAGAAAATCCACCGATGGTGGGACTAAGAGGGTGTCTACAAACTAGGCCTTTTAGAGATTTGAGGAGCTTTTCGATGAGATTTTTTCTCCCCCGACGAAGACAATGTCGGAACGGTGACATGGCTGAGGAGGGGGAGGAAAAAGATCGCGAAAAGCTCCCAAAGGTCGAAGGCCTAGTTTGTAGACACCCTCTAAAGAGGAAGGAATCTAATATGAGTTTGAGAGAAGCATAGAATTGCTTCCGTCCCTGTCATGGAGGAGCTGTAAGAGGTGGAACCCTTTCCTATTTATCACGTAGATGCATTCACAGATCAAATCTTTTGCGGGAACCCCGCTGCGGTTTGCGTTTTGCGAAAATGGCCATCTGAAACTGATCTGAATGCTGTTGCTAAAGAAAATAATCTCCCAGTAACAGCATTTTTAGTTAGAGAAGACAATAGATTCAAAATTCGTTGGATTACTCCCGACTATGAACTGGATATTTGTGGACATGGCACAATAGCTGCAGCTTATGTGATTTTCAATTACCTCTAGCTAACATGGCAGAAATTGGAGTTGCACTCGCGCGCTGAATTGTTGCCCGTGCTTCGTTCGAATGATCTGATCACCTTGAATTTTCCGGCTATTTTTACCGAAAAGTTTGCTTCGCCTATCGTAGAGCAAGGGCTTGGATTGAAGCCGAAAGAATTGTATCAACAAAAAAATGAGCGCTGCCTTGCTGTATACGATACTGAAGAAGAAGTGATGCATCTAAAGCCAAACGTAGAGATACTTAAAAAACTAGAACATCGTGGCATCGTTGTAACAGCGCCAAGTAGGTCTGTAGACTTTGTATCCCGAATGTTTTATCCAAAAAAGTCCATTTTTGAAGATCCGGCAACAGGGGTATCCCATTTTTGTTGGCTCCCTATTGGGCCAAACGATTAAATAAGACTGATTTTAGATGCTTGCAAGTATCCGAGCGTAGAGGTGAAATCTTTTGCCGATGTCAGAATGATCGCATTCTGATTAGCGGGAAGGCTGTAATTTGCATGCAAGGAATGGTTCAAGGAAAGTGAACTAAATAAAGTTCGGAAGAGAAAGAATAGTCCAACGTTCATTGACTCATTGAACGGATCGCTTGCCTTGAGTCCCACCCCTTCACGGGTGGGTCATGATTCATCACTCCCTTTCAAGTACCTCACTAACTCACGATCAAAGTCAGATAGATATTCCGATTCTGTTGAACTCGATATTTTTCATATTCCTCATTAGCTTTGGCAATAGCCATATTATGAGAAATTTGCCCAGCATGTCGTAAAATTTGCTGATCAGTGTAATTGAGAAACTTTTCTACTTGCTTCAACCAGTCTTTCATTGTCATGACTTGTCGATTCAATGCTCGCAGTTCAGCAAAGTCAATAAACATGTTCACCAATCGATCCAGCTTGGAAACTTCTTCTTGATTTAGGTAATTTTTTGCAATCGTTACATCGCTCTTTAAGATCTTTCCCTGAGGAGAATTTTTCCAAGTAGTGAGCCCCATAAAAGGCTTATTGCTATCCGCTCGCTCATAAATGATCTCAGCAGCAGTTTTGCCAGTAGTGGCAAAGTGAAGCTGATTCTGGACAATCTGATAAAATAATTGAGTTTCTTCAGCTTTGCTCTGATAGTCGCTGCTGCACTCCTGAAATACATCCGTAATCTTCTGGTAAGCCCTCCGTTCGCTAGCCCGAATTTCTCGAATTTTTTCAAGCAATTCATCGAAGTAATCTTTTCCAAAAGCTCGCCCATTTTTGAGCATTTGATCATTGAGTACAAATCCTTTAACAATAAATTCACGAAGAGTATTAGTCGCCCATATCCTAAAATGCGTAGCTTTGATTGAGTTTACCCGATAACCCACGGCAATTGCTGCATCTAGATTATATACTTCCACTTCACGTGTGACTTGACGCTCCCCTTCCATTTGAACTGTTTCCATTTTGGAAATAGTTGCTTCTGGACTCAGCTCTTCGCTTTCATAAATATTTTTTAGATGTTTGGAAATTGCTGGTATTTTTACTCCAAACAACTCAGACATAGCGGATTGAGTTAACCAAAATGTGTCTTTTGCAAAAAAGACATCAGCCGTCACTTTTCCATCAGCTGCTGTATAAAGAATGACTCGGTTCTGGGTATTTAGGTAGAGAAGATTGTTCGTTCATTCAGAGGCCTGTTTCAGTTGTAACTGTTCAAAGGTAAAAGATAAAATTTAACAGCTCTGATCCTTTTACGCTACTATGAGCTTCTCCAGAAAAGGAGATCTGTAAAAGAAGAAAGCTGGGATGGATTGAGGATGATCAGACCCCCTCGCGGCGTTAACGCGTCCTGCCGGGGCGGCTGGACCCGTTCAGAACTTTTGACTGGAAAGATCTTTCCGTTTCCATCGCGACTTTAGCCATTGCATGATTTTATACCATGAGCCGAACAAATGAGAATGGAGGAGCAATTTAGAGAGGGCATTCCTTTGGAGCAAGTCGTTTCCGCTCATCTGATTGCGCAAAATAGTCGAGAATTCGCTGTCTTTCAGTCGGATTAAAATCATCACCATAGAATTTTAGGAATAGCTCTTGCCTAAGCGCCGCAGGTGAGATATGCGGATTCTCTCGCAATATGGCACGCGTGACCAGATACCTTGAAGTATCATACATGGAACATCCCATCCTAAACCGCTCCTGGGGCATCTTCATGCGAAACATCTCACACATCTTTTCCGTAATTTCCGGACTTGTGTCATTCATGGATTTTTACCTTCTCATAGATAATGTCGATCCCTAACGTTTGCACCCAGTCCTGAATGTACTTCTAGTTTTTTTACATCCAATAAAATAGGGGTATAGTGATGTGCAGTGTGAGCATGGAATAGATGCCCTTCAATTATAACCCGCTGATCCGCATATTCATGACAGAAACCCTCTAAATCCTCATCAAGCGAGAGAAACACTTCTTCTGGATTAGACCAATTCATGATGTCTGTTAGACTTCTTGCAGGCTCTGCAACAGGTGTAGTTAGAGCAAGATCAAAAGAGGCATTGTCTAACTGTAATACCCAGCAATGGTCTGCTCTATCACCATCCTCTACAGAAGAATATTCAGGGGATCCTGGAAAAAGCTTAGAAATCAGTTTCCCGCTAAGAGTAATCAATGGCTCTGGAGAATCCACTGATAGTTCAAAAAGATTCCCTTCCTCTTCAGAATACTGAGTATTAAAAAAGCAATACGCACTAGCAGAGAAAGCTACTAGGCAATAACTGCAGCAGATCACCTTGAAGGTATAATTTTTAAGAGATGGCTTCATAATTATGAGGTCAATTCAAATGGTTTAGCTCCAAATTCTGGACGCGGGTATATGTTTCCCTTTTTCAGATGAACGATCACAGCATGCAACTTCGCTTCCAACGCTAACTTGAGAGCTTCTTCCTTGGACACCCACACAGGACCGCTGTTCTTTTTTACTAAGTATTCAGTGATTATTCCGCGTTTTTTATGAACGGCTGAGATATCCCATTTCTCAATAAAATCTTCTCTCCCTACTTCCCATTTTTCTATCTTTTCGATCGCCTTCCAAAACTTTTCGAATTCTTTATCACTAAGTGATTTGATGGTGCGTTCTGGATCAAAACCAGTAATTGCTACTACCTCGTCGATGTATTTCGGATTTGTGCCATCATATCTTTTTATGCCCGTACGAAGTGTTAATGGTGAGTAGACTCCTCCTTTTAGCATTACAACCAAAGCTTCGTGCCCTGTTTCATAATCTGGATAAACCGCGTACTCATTCGCACTATCCCCTGCCTTGCCTATCGAACGGCGACTTTTGCCTGTACTATAACGGCTGGCAAGAAGATTTCCTGGATTATTGCACCTCCAAGCTCTCGACCCACCACTTCGAATCGTCATATTTCCCTTCTCATCGAAATATTGAACAGAGAACTTGCCCTTTGGCTCTCCGTAATTTGAAGGCCCCACTAGAGCTCTCACAAAAACCATAACTATCTCCTTTAAAATTGTGAATTTATTTTTATTGAAATCGTGCCACATAGACACCCTTGCCCGAGTAAGTCGAAAAGCCTAACAAACGCTCAGGTTTTCATCCTCATATTAAAGAATGGTTTTGATGATTTTGAGGTATTGCTGTCCCATTTGTGTCCCATCAATTCTTGACAGTTGATATCGATTTTGATATCATGAAGACATGAGCAAGTTGCAAAAGCTAGTGCAGAAAATCCTAGATGGTAGAGATATTTCCTATGATGAAGCTGAAGGACTTCTGCTGAAGATGGGGTTTCAATTAGAGATCCGGGGTTCCCATCATATATTTAGAAAGAAGGGATACTTAAGAAACATCTCAATTAAGCGGTGACCGCAACTTTTGCCTTATCAAATTGCTGATCTAAGAGAGGTATTAAGAGATCATGGCTACTAAGAAAGACATCAAATATTACATGAGCCTCAATTGGTCCTATACCATTGAGCAAGAAACGCACAAGGGCAAGCACTACTACATCATCCGCGTTAATGAACTCCCAGGAGTATGCACCGATGCTGCAACCATCGAAGAAGGCATGAGAGAAATCAAAGATGCTATCGAAGGCGCTGTAAGACTTTATCTCAAAAATAAAGAACCAATTCCAGAGCCGATTAAAAAGGAGCAGTTCAAAGGACAAATCGCCTACAGAACAACTAGTGAACGACACTACCATGTTGCTAAGGCTGCTAAAGCCATGCACAAATCGATCAGCAAAACCATTGATGACCTTATTGACGCTGGGTTGGATCGCTTAAGCATACTCCCTCACTAACTAGGAAGAGAAAACTCTCGTTCTATTATTCCGATCTGTTTTCTCTAAAAAATCTATAGAGACTGTCTTCGAACATGGAAAAAGTCAATGTGTTGAGTATTGCTGTCCCATTTGAGTGCTGTTGAAGGCTCAAAAACAGCGATTTTAATGAGAAAATTTCAGGCTGATTTCCATAGACGAAATGGGAGCGGTCAGACCCCCTCGCGGCGCGCAAGCGCGTCCTGCCGTGGAAGCTGGATGCATTCAGAACTTTCGACTGGCGAAGCAATTCTCAATTCATGCAGCTAAGCGCTCGAATTTACAACTCATTAGCTCCAGTTAAGCTGATCTAACACCTCGGGTCTCCAAATCCGACAAACATCAGAATCCGGATGTGCTCGACCAAGTAAATTGCCATAAATTGGTATTAATCTGGAAAAGGAAGAACGAGCCTTTACTATCGCAATAACTACCACTTGTCCTTAACACAACAGGAGCTCCAGACAAACCGGCTCTCCCTGTTACATTAGCATAAAAAAGAGGCCTTTCTTCAATATTTACGTCAGGTTCGGACGCAATGTTGCAACCGGTTAGCCATACCGGTAGCTTACCCCTGCGGTAATTCCCAATGGATACCCTATTACAGAAATCGGCATCGCAGGTCTACAAAGTATATCGGTTTTGGCAAGATCTACATCTAGAAATTTTGTATGAAAATCATGTAGAGAATCGGGCATTTTAATCGCAACAACATCAATATAGCGACCTTTCGGATGTTCGATCCACGGCTGTTCGTCTAAACCAATAGGAATTTGCACCCATTCAAGCCTATTTTGAGTAATGGATTTAAGACAACTTACATGGATAAGAGCTGGCAAAAATCCCTGTTTGCAAATTGGCTACTCTGTATCAGCATTTCAGCCAGTTATGACATCCCCAATTCGTGATTAGATAAAAGTGCTGGCATTTTAGGATGATAAAACCACTTGCGTGACCCATCGGAAATAATTATTGGGTATCAGGATTTCTCCCATACAATTCAATTTGCACACTTGACAAAGACAACTGATCAATTGGCATTCAAACTCCGTTTTAAAAACGCTCAAATTCTTAATATAAACAAAATATCATCGTCCTTAACTCGAGTCTGACACGGAAGCCAAAAATTTGGCTTCCGTGTCAGCTCGAACTGACAGAGACCGAAGCCGAGGGATTTACAGTCGGAATCTTATTCGAAACTGGCGCAAACTGCATCACACAGGCTCAATAGAATCAACGGCTTAAAGCTCGACCGATTCTAAAGGCCGGAGTTCTTTTGAGCCAGTTTTATGTGGCCGAGTGCGTAAATTTTGCGTATAACTTTAAAAGCTCGCAGTTCTTTACTTCTTATGTAAGTGAGATTCCTGAAACCCTTCGTTCAACATTTTTTCAAAGTGTTGTTTAGAACGAGTTTGGAGATATCGATTGGGAAGGTTGGTCTTGAGCTTGAGCTTCTCAAAGAGCTCTTGCATCGACATCCCCTGACGCCTCAAACCCAAAACTCCTAAGCATTTGATCGCTAGCTGATCTGCAGTACAAAATAGATAGGGATCTTTTTGTTTAGAGGTGTATAAAAATGCAATTGCTTCCCGCTCTCCTTCATCAATTCCTTCCAGAAAAGGATCCTTTAAAACCCTGTGGAAACTATTAAATATTTCGAGAGGAATTGGAATTTCTTCGATTTTTTGATCTGAAATATCCTTACTAAGGTCAATCGACTTTTTTTGACCTTGCTCGTCTTTGTAAAACCTACACTCTCTTCGAATGATTGGCGTAACTGCCGCATGACAAGCATGAATTACTGCTTTGAGAGAAAACTGATGCAACTCAATGATGGCGTTCGCATCAAAAAGAATCTTTTGCTTAGACATTAACTTCAATATAGCCGTATTCGTTGAATAGATCAGATAAATCACATAAGTCAACATTCAGAAGTTTCGCGGCTTTAGCTCGAGAAATATTAACATGCTCACAAGCAAGGTAGACAAGTCGTACGTATTTACTCTTTAAAATGCGAGCAACTGTTGAACTAGAAATCTTAGAGCTGGGGATTTGTGGTAAACGTCTTATCGATCTTATCCCAATTCTTTTTTTGTGATGAGATTCACATTGAGCATTCTGTATAGCATCGCATCTTTGGAAACTTGAAATTTCTCGGCCAAAGCTATTACATCAGACGCACTAATCGGTTGATTTGCACAATTTCTTGCAGCTTCTGCACGAATTTTTTCTTGTGGGATTAATAAGCCCGCAGCAAAAGCATTGGCGAGCTGTTCATTTTTTTCATGAATCTTTGGATTTAACATCAACGAGTTCAAGCATCTCTAAATCCCAAGTGATTAAATGGAATAGTTCATGCGCAATACTGAAAATATTGCCTAGGTTCAGTATTTCGACCGTTAATGAAGATAAAACAGCCCTTTTCAGATCTTGAACAAGCAGCAGAGGGTTCGATTTCCTCATTATCTACGATAAACTTAACACCATAACGATCTTCTAGTACTTCAATCAACTGAGCAGCAGGAAAATCTCCGAGCGCCATTTTTTGGCGAATAGTTTCAGCAAATTTATACGCATCTTCAAGAGTAAAATGCTTAAGATCAATTTTTGTTTGAGGAAGTTCTCCAAAAACGACAGTAGTCTGCTTCTTAGAACTAGAAACTATCTGTTCAATCCAAATGTAGTTCATCGCATTCGCTTAGAACACGCGCTTCAAGCAACTTTTCATCCTGTACGGGTTTTTTTCGCCAGAGCACATAAGGCTGTTTTTGGACCTCTTTATTGCCCAATAAAACATCCACATCAACAGACAAAAATTTTGCAATCTCGTAGAGTTCCCAAGCCTTGATCTCACGGTCTCCTTGCTCTACCTCACTAACAGTTTGATGATGATTCCAACCAACAGCTTTTGCCAGCTTCTGCTGCGAGATCTTTTTACGTTCACGCTCCGCCTTAATTCGCCGACCAATTTTAATTTTCATGTCACTCCTCTTCAAGACATTCTTGCAATCTATCCTTAAGCTAGCCAGCAATGATAAGATTTGCAATAAAATCTTGCAACCTTAACTCAAAAAGTCCTGCTTTACGATAAATAACGACAAACGATTATTCTTTATGGTATTGAAAATAAAAAGCTTACAACTTTTTGAGCTATATGGGTGTGCGCGTAAAATTTGCGTAAGAAGGAAATGAGCGTAAAAATACAGCTCATGGTACATTCCATCAGGGTGAGAGGTTCTCTATTTAACAGCACGACCCAACTTCTATGGGCACCAATATGAAGAATTTAAATGCGAAGTGTTGCTGGTTTTTGCGGGTTAAGAGAGCCAAGTGGAAATAAGATGCATTAGTCTATTGACAACTCTATGACGATTCAAAGTCATCAATCCAATTTTGCTCCAGATTCCACAAGTAATTCCACCACCTGATTAAAGTAAGCAGCTGAATCATGTAAGTGAGGTAGAGATAATGCGTTTAATGTGTAATTTAATTTTCCCTTGAGTAGAGCACCATTTTGAATTGCTAATCTTAATGCTTCTATAGCATTTGCCTCGTAACGCAAACTTAGAATGGCAAAATTCAACCCATCATGACATTTATTAATATCAGCACCATTAGAAATTAAAAAACAGAACATGTCTGTTTTATTTATGTTTTCTAGCCCAAGCCATTTATTACCCCAAAAGTTCAACCCAAATTCTAATATCGGGGATTCACTTTTAGGGATTTTAAGATTGAGATCGTACCCATGTCTGAAGAAAGATCAATATTGCATCCTTGTCACCGGCTATACAGGCTTTGACAGGAGGAGGAAGTTTGTTACAGTATTCATTATCTTTTGGGAATTTATATTTTTGGTATTTTTCTGTGACATTAATTAGATCTTGAGCAGAAGAATTTTCAACAGCAGCTGCGTTTCCAGGCGAAGCGGAGAAACTTACAAACCCCACTTTTTTTAAGTTTTTAGATCCCGATTGGTTTGCTTTTTTGATCAAACCTTCTATTTCCCATTTCATTGCAAAACCTCAACTTGTGCACTTAACTGATTTCCGCGAACTGTGGCCATGAGCAAGTGCCCCGCACCTTCTAGCCATCTGCCATTTTGGAGCTCATTCATTGAATGAGAAAGGCCTACCAATATCTGGACAGCAAGAGAAGCTATTGCCATCTCCAATCCCCCATCAAGAAAAAGGACAAGGTAAAGAGCGTTGTTAGCGATGTTCAGACAGCTTTCTAACGCCTTCCGATGCTCGCCAACATATAAATGGTGTATGAGGTGGGTAAGCTCGATAATCAGATCGTGCCCCGTGGTAATAAGCATACCTGCAGGATGAGCGAAAATTGTCCCAGCCAATGCAATGACAGCAATGACTGTTTGAAGCAGCATGTATGCAATGTCGCTACAATTGCCGCTTCTGATACTCTCGATCAAATTAGAGGTACACATCACAGAACGAAGGCCGCCCATAGTGAGCGAAATCGGTAGGCTTAAGGGCTTGTGTAAGCTGAAAAATGGAAGGGCGACGATACCGACGCGCATACAGTCATCTGTCCACGGAATGATCATACGCTGGCTCGCCTATATCATTCGCATACTCGCGATGGTAATAAATGGGTTCTGAAATTTCGACTGCATTTGTTTGTAATGACATATAATCTCCGGTTTAATTTCGGAGATTATATGCGAAAAACACAATAAATTAATTAATATAATTAATTTTAAGATGCTTTAAAATTAAACCATGAAGATCTCAAAATATATCGCCGGAAAATCTAGTCTCTAGAAAATAAGCTGTTTAGAGTTCGATCTTTTTAATGCCTTCGTTTTTGTCATAGAAAACTTTAAAAGAAACATACTCTTTCTTATTCATTGAACCCTCGATAGGGGTGCCGACAGCTTCCCAAACGCCAAGCGTAGAAACATCCAAAACGCCATGCATGATTGCACGGGCAATAGAGCCTTTTTCTTTCTGTAATTGATATGTTTCTACCAGACATCCATCGGCATCCTTTTCACTGGCGATAATTTTTGCCCCAGTAGATAAAACCTGACCTCTTGTGCGAGAAGACTGCACCTTACTAATATCGTTACCACTTTTGTTGGCTGCCATTGCTACTGAACAGGAAGAACATACTACACTTAGCGAGAGAGCTCACTGTTGCAATTACGATCTTGGCTGATGTCTTGGTCATAAAAATACACTCCCGTGTTTGTTTTTGCGTGTAATGTTATGACCGCCAGAGAATTAACATCAACCATAACACGAATTCAATTAATTCTAATAATTCTAATAATTCGCGTTTAAATTCTTTAATTTGCAAAACAGGAATTAGCGAAACGCTTGTTCTTTCTGAATAGCAAAGGAAATAAGGCACTGCTTAACATCTGCTCCCAATTAGATCATCACAGAAATTTCGATAAAAAGATCACGACAGAGGATTAGCACTCCGTACGCTCACTGAGAGATTAATCGAATTTGACACTTTACTCAGACTCAAAACAGATCCATCTAATGCGTCGTTACATCGACCGAATTCTCTTCTAAAACTCGCTGTGAAATCAAAATCAGCTCCTTTAAAAATTCATCGAAGAAATTCATGAAGTAGGCATTAAAACTCGAATTGCAAGTACCAAGTCCAAGCTAGATAATTACTAACTCCTGACTGAAAGATCTTCCCATGAAGCCTGTTTTCGTTACCCATAGCTTTCTCAAGATGGGGAGCCACGCCGCATACCCTTGTGAACACATTAACCATGCAGCTATGATTCTTCCCACCCTTCCATTTCCATCACTGAATGGATGGAGCAGTTCAAAAATAAGATAAGCTCCGCAAATCTTTAACAACGGCTCTGAAAAGTTGTCGGAGAGATTATATTCAGTTATATACTCATGAATTAACTGTTCAAGATCTTCACTTGGGGCTCCATGGTAGCCTCTTATTGCTATGTTATTTTTGCTCCAACAATTTTCAATTGGCCCTCTTAATCTACCATCACAACCGACCAACTCATTAACTTTGCAAATTTCTTCCAATGAAAGATCTGTCCCTTTACTAACAAGATCTTGTATTCGTTGGAATGCAACTTCGACTCTCGAGTCGACCTTAAAATTAGATTCATAATGGCTTAACTTTTTCAGCTGGTCATTTATAGTTCGAATATGTTTTTTTTGTTCGTTTGTTGGAGCGGAAGGAATTTGAAGTAGCGTGCTCATATAAAGCTTCCTTTGTTATAATAGATCCCCAAAGAATCACTCGTAACGGATAATTAGCTTGATCATTTGAGATAATTTTGTCTATGAAGATTGAGGTTTCCCGTTCAGATTTTCAGGCGATTTTTTGGGGTTGCAATGGAACGCTGTACAACATACGCGTAAGAAGTGACTGCAGAAAAGCGTCCAATAGATAAAATGGGGGGCGGTCGCCCCCTCGGCGCCGCCGTAGCGGCTACGGGGGTTCGGACTGTTTGCGAAGCAAACATCGTCCTCAACTCGAGTCTTGACCGGTTCGCTACTCGCTCACCTGCTCCGCACTACTAAGGCCCACTGGGCCTTCTTCGTGTATCCGCAGCCAAACTTTTGGCTTCCTCCCCCAATAAAAAAACCCACCTGGGGGTCAGCCCCCTCGCGCCGCCACTGCGGCTACGGGGGCTCGGGCTACACAGAGCCCAAGACTCGAGTCTCAAACGCAAGGCAAACTGTTGCCTTGCTCCGCCCCCAATAAAAAAACCCACCTGGGGGTCAGCCCCCTCGCGCCGCCACTGCGGCTACGGGGGCTCGGGCTACACAGAGCCCGAGACTCGAGTCTGACGCGGAAGCCAAACTTTTGGCTTCCTCGCCCCCAATAAAAAAAACCCACCTGGGGGTCAGCCCCCTCGCGCCGCCACTGCGGCTACGGGGGCTCGGGCTACACAGAGCCCGAGACTCGAGTCTGACGCGGAAGCCAAACTTTTGGCTTCCTCGCCCCCAATAAAAAAACCCACCTGGGGGGTCAGCCCCCTCGCGCCGCCACTGCGGCTACGGGGGCTCGGGCTACACAGAGCCCGAGACTCGAGTCTGACACGGAAGCCAAACTTTTGGCTTCCTCGCCCCCAATAAAAAAACCCACCTGGGGTGGGTTGTTTTATTGGGGGCGGTCGGACTCGAACCACGGAGACCGAAGTCGAGGGATTTACAGTCCCTTGCAATTGCCACTATGCGACACCCCCAGAGGGAAAAGATTGCTGGCGAAAGGAATTGAACCCTCAACCATCCGATTACAAGTCGGGCGCTCTACCAATTGAGCTACGCCAGCAAAAAGAGGCTATACTGAAATGAGTTCAAAAATTGGGAATTTGGCAAGGAAGCGGCGTAAATTTTTGTGCTTGGAGCGAGCGACCATTGCCGAGAGGCAAGGCGCGAGTGAAAGCCAGAAATTTACTGCCAAGCTAACGCAGCCAAAAACCAATCTTTGAATTCATTTCGGTATGTAATTATACAAAGGAAAACTTTCCTCTCAAGGAATTTTACAAGGGTGTGTCAGTCGTATCGGGATGGTCTTTGGGAGGTGGAGGCGTGGCGGGTTTAGGGATGCGCGCGAAAAAGCCGGAGGAGAGCTTGGCGGCTTTGTCGGCGTCGGGGATTTTCTGCCCTTGGGGGATGATCTGGGCGTTAAACTTTTTGTGCAGGACTTTTTCTTCGCAGCACTTTTTGAACTTCTTGCCAGAACCGCACGGACAGGGATCGTTACGCCCGACTTTTTCCATTTGAAACTATCCTCTAATCTCTCATTTGAAATATAATTTCCCGAATATTCTACCTTAGAAAAAAGTTGTAGTCAAAACTAAATGTCTAAAAATCTTCTAGCACCTTTACCTATAGCCGCGCCTCCGTGGACAGGCCTGGGAAAAAGGCTTGAAAGCCTGTGCCGCAAAGCTATCTATGAATTTTCGCTCTTGCAAGATGTGAAAAAGCTCGCGTTAGCTTTGAGTGGTGGCAAGGATAGCTTGAGTCTACTTTTTCTTTTAAAAGCATTGTCTGGGCGCGGGTTGCCCGAGCTGGAGCTGCATGCGATCCATGTGCAGGGCGAGTTCTCTTGCGGCGCATCGATGAAAGAAGACTACCTGCAAAGGGTCTGTGAAAAGTTAGAGGTGGGTTTCAGCGTCTGCACCTCAGAGCAGAAACGTGAAAAGCTAGAATGCTACAGCTGCTCCCGAGAGAGAAGACGCCTCATCTTCGAAGAAGCTAAGCGCGTGGGCGCCACGACGATCGCTTTTGGGCACCATCGCGACGACAGCAACCAGACGCTGCTCATGAACCTGCTGCACAAGGCTGAATTTGCGGCGCTATTGCCCAAGGTGCCCATGCATGAATATGGGGTCACGATCATCCGTCCTCTGATCTACGTCTCCGAAGCTGAGCTGATGGAGTTCGCTAAACTGTATGGTTTTGCACGGATAGTCTGCCAGTGTCCGGTGGGGCAAAACTCTTTGCGCAAGAAAACGGCCAAGCTCATTTCAGAGCTAAAAGAGCTCTACCCGAACGTCGAGGAGAACCTAGCGCAAGCGGGCATGCAATACGGCTCCGATAAAGCCACTAGAAGTTAAAGTGTTTTGATTCTATTATTTTTCTCTATGACTGCAAATTTTTTTGAGCTCTCGGCGATCTTTATCTACCTAGGGCTGCTTTTAGCCATCGGCTTCTTCTCCTACCGCAAGCAGCAATCTGCGGCAGACTTCATCATCGGCAGCCGTTCGCTGAACTGCTGGCTGACGGCACTTGCGGCCCATGCGAGCGACATGAGCAGCTGGATGTTCATGGGATATCCTGCCGCCGTATATTTGGGGGGCTACATCAGCGCTTGGACCGGTGTCGGGCTGCTTATCTTCATGTTCTTGAACTGGCAGCTCGTCGCACCTAAGATCCGCGTGGCGACTGAAAAATTCAACAGCTTGACCTTCTCATCGTTTTTTGAGAGTAGACTCGCTGACACATCCGGTACGATCCGCCTCTTTACCGCAGTGATGCAGCTCTTTTTCTACACGATTTACATCTCTGCAGGATTCGTGGGCTTAGGCATACTGATCAACACACTATTTGGCGTTCCCTACGCTCTCGGCATCATGGTGGGGATTCTGATCGTCGTGCCTTATGTCTTCATCGGAGGCTATCTCACTCTGGCCTGGTTGGACCTTTTCCAAGGGCTATTTTTGATGCTCGTGATTCTCTTTGTGCCTTTGTACCTCTTGCCCAAAGTAGGCGGCTTCGAGGCGATCTCTCAAGCCATCGCTTCAAAGAATCTGGTGGGCACGATGTTCCCTGAATTTTCAGTGAAGGGATATCGAGACATCCTCTTCATGATCGGCGGCTTCGGTCTCGGCTACTTTGGCCAGCCGCACATCGTAACCAAGTTTATGGGTATCAAGCATGTCGAAGAGATGTCCAAGTCAAAATATATCGGCATGAGCTGGATGACTGTCTCACTCGCAGCGGCGACTTTTGTCGGTCTGGTCGCAATCGCTTACTTCACTCATGGCATCCACGATCCTGAACAGGTATTCATTTTGATGGTCAGCCAGAGTTTTCATCCGATGTTGGTGGGCTTTTTTCTCTGCGCCATTTTGGCGACTACGATCAACGCGACTAGCTCTCAGGTGCTCGTGCTCAGCTCCACCTTGACGGAAGATTTTTACAAACGGATGTTCCGCAAAAACGCCTCTTCCAAAGAGCTGCTGCTCGTATCGCGACTGAGCGTTGTCTTGGTGGCCATTCTTGCGTTTTTGATCGCGTTTGCAAAAATTAGCTCCATCTACACACTTGTGCAATATGCTTGGTCTGGACTCGGCTCGAGCTTCGGCCCTCTGCTTCTGCTCTGCCTCTATTCAAAAAAAGTCACTAAACAAGGGGCTTGGGCAGGCATCTTGGCAGGCGGCCTCATCTCTGCCATCTGGCCTTCATTCTCTACGATTCCTCCCCTCATCCCCGGCTTCTTTGGAAGTCTCCTCGCTATTTTGATTTTCTCAAAATTAAAAAAATAAATTATACTGAGATGTTATAAGGTAACAGGTATAATTCCACAAAATTTTGGGATAGGTTCAATGAGTAAAAAACTTCACGTTCTAATTACAAATGATGATGGCATAGATGCGCCAGGCATCAAACATCTCTGGGCTGCCTTAGTCGATCATTTCGAGGTATCGATTGTTGCTCCAAGCGCTGAAAAATCTGGCACCGGCGTTGGAATTACTGTACGCGACCCTCTCCATATTCAAGAAGCTGACTGGGGTTCCAAAACCCGCGCCTGGAAAATTTCTGGAACGCCAGCCGACTGCGTACGCATCGCCATGAGCCTGTTGCTGGATAAGCGTCCCGATCTGATCGTCTCAGGCATCAATCGCGGCTCTAACTCAGGCCGAAACGTGCTGTATAGTGGAACTGTCGGTGGCGCCATTGAAGGTGCGATGCGCGACGTGCCGAGTATCGCCTTTTCATGCGAAGATTATGATAATCCCGATTTTCCAGCTGCCCAGAAGTATGTCCTACCGATCGTCAACTATATGATCGATCATGCTATGCCCCTTGGCACGCTGCTCAACGTGAACTTTCCTACGTCAAAGATTCGCGGCATACGCCTGGCCACTCAAGGCAAGGGTTTTTGGATCGAGAACCCCGAACGTAGGCTGCATCCGGAAGGCACGCCCTACTGCTGGCTGGGTGGAAAATGGCACCATCGAGACGAAGAAGACCATAGCGATGTCGCGCTTCTCAAGCAGGGCTTTATAGCTGCGGTGCCCATCCATGTGCACGAACTCACTGACCATCTTGCCCTAGAAGCGCATCGCGAGCGCTTTGAGACCAAGCTGGACTCAACTTTTTCGTGATTTAACGTTTTCCGGCTTTTTTGAGACTCTCTTGCTTAAAAGCGTCGAGACGAATCAGCGCTTCGCGCTGCGCCTTTTCGATCATCTCCCTGCCTCCTTCGAGCTTACACAGCCTTGTCAGCTCATCTTTAAGCTCATCAGCATACTCATGCTCATAATAGGCAGGATCGATGCCCTCTTGTTCAGGATGTTTCAATTGAAAGCCCTTTGCTTCGATCATGAGATCAACCAGAACGCTAAACTGCTTTTTTAAACTCGGAAGTGCGGCGGCAAGCTCATCGCGCGTATGGATCTTCTGCAGCTCAATGACGAGAGTTCGGCACAGGGCTTCGCCTTGAAATTGATAGTCCTCTAACGAATGCGGAGAGCAGCCAAATAGAAACAGTAGGAGGAGAATTCTACAAACCCGCATTGTAGCATTAACCAATAAAGAAAAACACCGAGAAACACCGAGAAAGAAATTGACTCTCTGTGGATCTCGGTGCTCTCGTGCTCTCGGTGTTTAATTTCCCCTTTACGTGAAGTTGTCCAAATCATTTTTATCACCCCACCTAAGCTATCACACTAATTGGCACAAGTCAAAGAAGTGTTGAGGAAAATTGAGCACAACATTAAATTATGGGGTCTTTACGCTCAGTTTGGGCGTATAGCTCAGTTGGTAGAGCGCCTGTCTTACACACAGGTGGTCATAGGTTCGAGTCCTGTTGCGCCCATAGATGTTTTTATGCGGGAGTAGTTCAATTGGTTAGAGCACCGCCCTGTCACGGCGGAAGTTGCGGGTTCGAGCCCCGTCTCCCGCGCATCTTTTTTCCTGTACAAGCATACTTCTCATCCGTATCCTGAGATATAAGGAAATCTTTAACATGCCGCTCTTTCACGCAAAAACCCGTCAGCAAAATTCACTATGCTCATGTCTTTTTTTGGATCGTGGTCGGCGCTTTTTTTGCGGCCGTCGCGATCCGCATCTTCCTATTTCCCAATCAATTGATCGACGGCGGCATTGTCGGTATCGCTCTGATCTTAGCCCGGCTTTTTGGGGATAACTATCTCTCCTTTTTCCTCATCATGCTCAATATTCCCTTTATCTATCTGGCCTATACGTATATCCGGCGCACTTTTGTGATCCACATGTGGTGCGGCCGTGCTGGTCTTCGCAGGCTTTCTCTGACCTTTTAGAATTTGCCCCGCATTTCATCGGCGACCCACTTGAAGTCATCGTGATCGGCGGTGCGATTTTGGGTATCGGCGTGGGCCTCATCATCCGCCATGGCGGCTGCCTGGACGGCACGGAGATCCTGGCTATCCTGATCAATCGCAGCAAGGGCTTCACCGTCGGGCAAGTCGTGCTCTTCATCAACGTCTTTATCTTCGGCGCCTATGGCTGGATCTTTCAGGATTGGCACATCGCCCTCCGCTCGCTCATGATGTACATCGTCGCATTTAAGATGATCGACCTCGTCATCGTCGGCCTCGACGAACTCAAATCTGTGCTCATCATTTCCTCGAAACCTAAAGAGCTCGGCGAGGTGATCATGAAGGAACTGGGTCTCGGACTCACCATCATGCATGGAAGCGGCGGATTTTCCGGGGAATCGCGCGAGATCCTATTCATCATCGTCGAGCGTCTCGATCTGGCCGAGCTTAAAGAGATCGTCCTCCGAGAAGATCCTGCCGCATTTATGGCTATCGAGAATCTGCATGAAGTAGTCTATGGTAAACAGGCGTATGTGCCCTATAAGAAGAAAGGGCGCAGCAAGCTCTTCCAAAAAATGTAAGACGTATGCAGAACATCCCCATAGAAAACAAACCCTCTCCTCTTCCTCCCTCCCACAACATCGATGCCTGGCGCGTCTTCCGCATCCTGTCTGAATTCGTAGAAGGCTTTGAAGCCATGATCTCTCTCGGGCCTTCTGTCTCTATCTTTGGCTCAGCCAAAACAAAAGAATCCGATCCCTACTATAAAGCTGCATCAAACTTAGCAGGCAAACTCTCAAAAAAGGGCTTTGCGGTGATTACCGGTGGCGGCGGCGGCGTTATGGCAGCGGCCAACGAAGGCACGCGGCTCGCACATGGTAAATCTTGCGGTCTATGTATCGATCTTCCTGAAGAAGAAGAGCCTAATTCTTATATCGATCGCGAGTATCTCTTACGCTTCCGCTACTTCTTTGTGCGCAAAGTGATGTTCATACGCTACGCACAAGCTTTTGTGGTCTTTCCGGGTGGATACGGCACGCTCGATGAGCTCTTCGAAGCGTTGACGCTCATTCAAACCAAAAGGATCGCCCCTTTTCCGGTCTACTTGATAGGTAAAAGCTACTGGTCGGGACTTATGGACTGGATCAAAAACACCGTCGTAAAAGTAAACAATATCACTGTCGACGAGATGAACTTTATCACCGTCACCGACGATCTCGATGAGGTCGCTCAAGGGATCGAATCCCACTTCCAAAAGACGACGCGTCTCGAAAACTTTTAGAATAGAAGATCGAGTGGAGGGAGCGCAGTGGACAAAATTTTCTGGACGATGTGGACTTAGTGGACGACGTGGACAGCGCAAAAAAATTCTTCTTGGCGGTCCACTAAGTCTACCTCGTCCACGACGTCCACAAATCCCCTGTCCACTGCGCCTCTTAAAAGTCAAAGCGTGCATGCGCAGTCAGCCCATGCAATATGAGATCACCCTGAGGAAATTGATTAAGGGTCGATGGCGCTTCAAATTGAGCCCACCAGTATTGCGCTTCGTAAGCCAGGCCGAGGTTGACATAGTAGCCTTTGCTATAACAAGTCCCCCAATCAAATCCCAATGCTAGTTCCAAGTTAGGACGAACGCGGTGTTTGTCTGCAGATTTATGTATCCTATGCAATGCGCCGTCGCTATCGACGTTAAAAGTCGTTGAGCTGATATCGCGTTTTCCATACATCAAAGCCGCATGAAGGCTACCATATGCCGCCCATCTTGTGCCATAACGAGCTCCGAGGCCAACGCGAGGACCGAGGCCAAAAAAGTCGCTCTCTTGCTTTGCTCTTGTCACTTCGAATGGATCGGACAATGTGCTGTAACGCATGATGATATCTTGATCGATCGATACGCCGCGAATGCCGATATCGGGTCGAAGGCTCAGCCTTCGGCTGAGAAACATAGCTCGTCCGAGCTCGAGGTCAACCGTGTTGTATTTAAATCTAAACTTCACGTCAGCTTCTGAAGCAATCGCCGTAGGAGTCACACCAGTAGTGAAGGCAGGGGTAATGCTGTTGACACCATCTCCTGTTTCAGTTTTCTTATGCGCGTGCAACCATGTCCAATTCAAGAACACGTCCCATCCATCACAAGGAAGCAGATAGCCGAGACCGACTTTAAACCCTGGACGAAAACGAAAATGCGGCTGCTCTATTCGCTCACTTGTTTTGACCTCATTCTCATCACTCGAGGTTTTTGTTTTTGTCTTTATAGCATAATTGATCTGATCTTCCGCTGCCTGCCAATAAATGAAATCAACGGTGAAAAATGGAGCATGTCCTCTGGTGTTGCAGCCACATGCAGGTGTGATCGAACAACCGCTACATCCATCATGGGTGCATTCGCACTCTTTCTTATCTTTGCCTTTATTTGCGCTGTCAGCCCAGCCAGCAGCTGGCAAGCCGAGAACAGAGAGAAAGCAGGCGGTAGATTTAATCCAATTCCAGCGTGAGTCCATTTTGTGTCTCCTTGAAAATACAAATCTGTGAACTTTTCATGGTCGTTCACAAGAAGCTTTTTTTACAAGTTAAAATTAGCTGACTGGGCACTAGAACCCATCCAAGAACTGATGTTCTGATGAACTTGATTTAAATAAACGCCATAATCGCAATTAGAATAATTCTGAGCGACCTGCTTTAGATTGTCAGCGGAAATGTATTTCATCTCATAGGCAATCTCTTCGATACAAGCGACTTTAATCCCCTGCCTCTCTTGAAGCGTTTGAATGTATGTCGCCGCTTGTTGTAATGCATCTGGGGTACCGGTGTCTAACCAGGCAAAGCCGCGACCTAAAACACGAAGGTGTAGCCCTCCGCGCTTCAGATAAGCGAGATTGATGTCAGTGATCTCGAGTTCGCCGCGCGCCGAAGGTTTGAGCTGTTTGGCGATCTCTATCACTTCATTATCATAGAAATAGAGGCCGGTTACGGCGTATTTAGAGCGAGGAGTCTTGGGCTTCTCTTCGATCTTGGTCACGCGGAACTTCTCATCGAACTCCACCACGCCATAACGCGAGGGATCTTTAACTTCATAGCCAAAGACCACAGCTCCAGTTTCTAATTGCGTGCAGAGCTGCATTAGCTTAGGTAGCTCATGCCCGTAGAAGATATTATCGCCTAAGATCAACGCGACCGTATCGTCGCCGATAAATGAGGCTCCAATCAGAAAAGCTTGTGCAATGCCTTGCGGCTGAGCCTGCTCGGCATAACTGATCTTTAAACCCAGATGCGAGCCATTGCCAAACAGCTGTTCGAAGCGCGGAAGATCATGCGGCGTTGAAATGATGAGAATCTCGCGAATCCCCGCTTGCATGAGCACCGAGAGTGGGTAGTAAATCAGCGGCTTGTCAAACACCGGAAGCAGCTGTTTGCACGTAGAAAGCGTAAGCGGATAGAGGCGCGATCCCTTTCCACCTGCAAGAATAATCCCTTTCATCGAATAGACCTATTATTTGCCTACATGCTAAAACTCCTGAAGGTTTCGCGCAAAGCGAAATTTACTATCGGATAGCTTTTAGCTTTAGATTGGTCCCCAGATGTCGGGCACGAGCACGGGCTCGATCTTATTCTTTTCTAAAGGTTTTCCACCAGGAGGGTGTAGATTCCTGGGAGGCCTCGATAATGTTCTTTGTAGTCGAGACCGTAGCCAACTACAAATCGATCTTCGATATCGAATAACACATAGTCGGGGCGATAATCAGTCTTATGCGGCACATTCTTTGAGAGCAGCACGAGCGACTTCAAAGATTTGGGCTGATGGAGTGTGAGGCGTTTCACCGCTTCGGAAAGCGTAGCCCCCGAATCAAAGATATCATCGACGAGAAGGACATGTTTATCTTTGACATCGATATTCTCAAGCCCAAAAAAGAAGAGCTCGCTACGCTTAGTTCCACCTTGGCCATAGCTCGAACTTTGAATAAACTCGAGAGAGCAGGGAATTTGCAAATGGCGGATCAGATCGGCCACGAGACAGATAGCGCCCTTCATGATCATCACAATGGTGAGCTCTTGATCATGAAAATGCGCATCGAGCTGCTCTGCTACTTCGGTAATTTTATCTATGATACTACGCTCTGAAATGAGCAGCTCTAAGTGGGCTGAGTTCAATTTGCTAGTCTTTTTGGAGAGTAAAGTTGCATCCATCTAAAATCAACTGGTCGATGTAATTGATAAAGTAATCATGGCTCAAGAAGCGTTTATCTTCAAACATGAAAAGATGGAAAGGGATGGTCGAGTGGACGCCGCCGATGTGAAATTCTCTCAGCGCACGTTTGGCCACCGCTACAGCCTCTGTGCGACCCTTTCCTTTCACGATCAGCTTAGCGATCATCGAATCATAGTTGGGTGGGATGCGATAACCAGAGTAGCAGGCGCTATCTACGCGTACATGCGGTCCACCAGGAGGAATGTAATACTCTAAGAGGCCAGGTGAAGGCGCAAAATTGCTCGTAGGATTCTCCGCATTGATGCGACACTGGATCACATGGCCGGTAAAAGTGATGTCTTTCTGTTTTAGCTTGAGCTTTTCACCCATCGCTACGCGAATTTGTTCGCAGATAAGATCAACGCCTGTGATTTCCTCAGTCACGGTATGCTCCACCTGAATACGCGTGTTGACCTCCATGAAATAGTAGTGGCCCTTCTCGTCGAGGAGGAATTCCACGGTGCCCACCGAATGATATTTTGCCGCTTCGGCTAGCGCAACTGCAGACTCGCCCATCTTCTTGCGCAAAGCCGAACTCACCACCGGACTGGGAGCCTCTTCGATCAGTTTCTGGCGTCTGCGTTGGATCGAGCAGTCGCGCTCTCCAAGATGGATGATATTTCCATGCTTATCAGCCAAAATTTGGACTTCGATATGGCGTGGATTGACCACCATCTTTTCGAGATACACATCGGGATTGTTGAAACTCACCTCGGCCTCTGTGCGCGCCGCGGCAAATTGACGAATGAACTCATCCGGATCGTGTGCAATGCGGATGCCTTTGCCACCTCCACCGGCTGTAGCCTTAATAAAGACGGGAAATCCGATCTTTTTGGCCTCTTTTAGAGCTTCTTGCACATTCTCTATCACGCCATCTGAACCCGGAATGACAGGACATTTAACACTTTTAGCTGTGGCTTTTGCGCGCGCTTTATCGCCCAAAAGCGCGATCGATTGGTGCGAGGGCCCGATGAAATTGAGACCGCAGCTTTCACAGATGGATGCGAAATTAGCATTTTCGGCCAGGAACCCGTAGCCAGGATGGATCGCATCGGCACCCGTAACTTCGGCTGCCGAAAGGATATTTGAGATTTTTAGATAAGATTTTTGAGAGGGAGGCTCACCGATGCAGATCGCCTCATCGGCATGCAAAACGTGCAGTGCTTCAGCATCGGCTTGAGAGTAGACGGCTACCGTTTGCAAACCTAGGTCGTGGCACGCCCGGATAATTCGAACGGCTATCTCTCCTCTGTTTGCAATGAGAACCTTCTTCATTCTCTGTCCTTGATATTAAACTATGCGAAAAAGCTTGGTACCAAACTCGACAGGATGGGCATTATCGACCAGCACCTCGGCAATTGTACCGCTCATGCCTGCTTTAACTTCGTTCATCACCTTCATGGCCTCGATAATACAAAGGACAGTATTCTCCTCGACACGATCGCCAACTTTTACAAAGTGTGGATCATCAGGCGATGGCGAAGTGTAAAAAGTCCCGACCATTGGGGAGAGCACATGTTTCCCCTCCTCTTTCTTTGCTGCAGAGGCCTCAGCCTGAGGGCTCTCTTTTCCAGGCATGGGTGAGGAGGCTGGTGATCTGGGATGATGGTGCTCTTCGCGATGAGGCAGATGCGCCGTAGAATAAAATGGCGAAGGCGGAGGAAGTACCGTATGATGCACGGTACCCGGTTCATCATGCCGCTCCAGTTGCAGCTCGAACCCACTCTTCTCTTTAATGCAAATCTTCTTAAGTCCGGCACGCTCCATTGCGGCCATAAGTTCTTTGATCTGTTTCAAATCCACAACGAACCCATCTTGAAATTAAAAATACACGCTTTTTGCGCCTTTTTTCTCACCTTTTAACCCCGCTTCTTGGCCTACTTTTCAAGTATGTCCTGCGAAGCGGGGTTAAAATCTGCGAAAAAATTCATCAAAAATCGAACATTTTGAATTTCAAAATTGATTCTCCTATACCCTCTGAATATATTCGTTCGTGTGGCAATCAACTTTAATGATATCACCTGTTTCGACAAACATCGGAACTTCGATTTTGGCGCCAGTTTCTAAAATAGCCGTCTTCGTAGCGTTGGATACAGACGAGGCCGATTCACTTGGCTCAGTTTTGACCACCATGAGCTCCAAGAATTGCGGCAGCTCGACCGAGAAAATGGTATTACCATAAAACATCGCCTTGATCTCGGTGCCCTCTTTAAGGTAGTGAACCTTATCGCCAATCACATTGGCAGGCACAAGCGCTTCTTCGAGATTGCCGATATCGAGAAAGAGATAATCTTTTCCTTCCATGTAGAGAAATTCAAGCCGCCTCTCGACTAGCGAAACCTCGTCGACCGGTATATTCAGCTTGAAGTTCTTCTCAATCACATCATCGGTGAGCAGATTTTTAAGCTTGGTTTTAATGAAAGGTACGCCCTTGGCTACCGTAACTTTAACCGCCGACTCGACGCGATAGACCTTGCCTTCGACACTGAGAATCATCCCAGGGGTAATCTGGTTGCTCGTGGTGGCGCCTTTTTTTACTTCGGTATTCACTGTAGATGACATTCCTTTATAATATCCTTCATCTGGGTAAGCTGAGTGATTGTAAAATCTACTGCACTCTGCGGCTCGCTGCTATTTAGTCCGCGTCCCCGTTTTATATGTACAGTCTTAAAGCCTAGCTCTTTAGCTGGAGTGAGGTCGATATGAATGCGATCGCCGCAGACAATCACCCCAGAGGAGGAAAATCCAAGCTGCTGAGCAAATTTTTGATAATGAAATTTTTTATTCCTATCCTCTGAAATGGCAATTCTACTAAATAGTGTGAGATCAATACCAGCTTTTTCCAGCTTGGCCATCTGTACCTCTGGGCAGCCGATCGTCACCAGAGCCAGCTTGTGCTCAGCTTTAAGCTCTTTGAGTAGCTCCATGGCGCCTTCAACTTGATGGATAGGCATATCCATCTTCGTATTCTCATTCAGCGCTTTCATGCCGATTTCTAGAAATTTCTTATCTGCTCCATGCATCTCCAGAAATTCGATTAGCGTGTCTTTTGAACTGAGTTTTGTTTGATCGAGGCGCCTGATCAGAGTTTTTGCCTCTTCCAGATGGACAAGCACGAGTCCCGCCTCACACATGCGCTCAAGAGCCTCCATCAGCCGAATGGGCGTGATGCAGACAGAGGTATCGATAAGTGTGTCGTCTAGATCAAAGATTATTAACAACTTTCATCAACTGTTGTGCGAGTTTCTTGGAATCGTGACGGATCAAGCTGCGGCGCAAGAGATCCTTCTTGGGCCCCGCTCTTACCTCTCCTAAAAGAGAGGCAAAAATGATCCGATCGTCTTTAAGGTCATTTGCCACCAGGTCGCCCTCATCCGCATAAACTTCGATCAGCTCTTGCGGCGGCTTTTGATTGTTCACCAGGATGAAATCGAAGATATCCTTGCCGATATATTTAGTCAGCTCCTGCAAGTAACTGCTCACCTGAAAGCCTGTGGTCTGCCCTTTGCGGTTCATCAAGTTGACGATGAAGACTTTTTTAGCCTGACTCTGTTTCAATGCGTCGCTAATCCCTTCGACGAGTAGATTTGGGATGAGCGAGGTATGAAGACCGCCGGGACCCATCACGACGACGTCAGCATTCGCAATCTCATCAATCGCATGCGGATTTGCCTTTGGATAGGGCTCTAAATATATGCTCTTATAACCCTGATCGATCTCCTGCGAAAGATAGATCTCTTTTTCACCTTCTAAAACGCGCCGATCATTGAGGATCATCTTGAGACGGACCTGGTGCGTTGTGACTGGGATTACCTTGCCGCGGATAGCTAAAATCCGACCGACTTCGTCTACGGCCTTCTCGAAGCTGCCTGTCACTTTTTCAAGAGCTGATAAAAGCAGGTTGCCAAAACTATGGCCGCCCAACCCCCCGTTTTCGAAACGGTAGTTCATCAAGCTGCGCATGAGCCTAGATGAGTTGGAAAGCGCGACTAAGCATTGACGCACATCCCCTGGTGGAAGTACGCCCAATTCATCGCGCAAGATCCCCGTGCTGCCTCCATCATCTGCCATGGAAACAATCGCACTGATATCTACATCATAGTTTTTAAGACCATCTAGAACAGCGAAATTTCCTGTTCCTCCACCAATCACGACTATTTTCTTCATGATTTTTTTCCATTTACGGTAACAAAGGGCAGTGTGGGATTAAAGTATAGTGTACAAAAACTTAAATTAGAAACAGTTCTTACTAAAAAGCTCGTGTGTGCAAGAAGCAGACAGTCCATCAATGCCTGCTCTCCAATCTTATATTGATCCTTTTCTGCGAAATGTACTGCTTTTCCATCGGTAGAACGCTTAGCGTCAATATAGAGAATGCGATCTTTAAACTCTGCCTGAATTTCATCTAAAAACTGCTGCTCATCGGTCGCGACAAAAATTTTATATCGATCTGAGGAGAGCTTGGCAATCGCAGCATGGATCTCCCGAAAAACCTGCGCAAAGGGCATGCGCTTCGCCTCTCTTCGCTTATCTGTTCCCCGAAAATGCACACCGACCACAAAAAAATCTTTAAAATTCTTTTCTGTGTACTCCCTCACCTTCTGTTCGAGGGCGGGTTTAAGCTGCACATATTTTGCGCACAGGGCATGGCCCTGTTCTCGCGTCATCTGTTTAAAAGCATCGCGATGAAACTTGCTGATCTGCCGATGCCGGATGGCCTTAACCTCAGCACCATCTTCCTTGCCTAACTTCACAGGCATAAAATAGTAGTCCCACCAATTAGGACCTTTTTTGGCGTCGATAATAAAGGCCGCCTTGGCCAAAATCAATCTGGACGCCAGCCCAATCGCTCATCTCATAATGATGGAGAAATCCCAGTGTGGTGAGAAAAACGCTGAACATTCCAGAAGCCTCACCTGGCGAAGCTAGCACATAAAATGGAGGCTTTTGAGAAAAGGAGAACTCTTTCGAAGCAGCCACATTCGAAAAAAGCAAGGCGAGGAAAAGAGCAGCTACCCAGCTCTGTTTCATAAAGGGAAAATTAAACACCGAGAGCGCCGAGATCCACCGAGAAAGAAGAGAGCTTTGGATTTCTCTCGGTGCACCTCGGCGCTCTCGGTGTTTTGATTCTCCTTCCCGATTCCCCGAATGAGTCAAGGCGTGCCCAATTTTTTCAGGTTTGCAATCGCCTCTTTCATGTTCGGAACTTTAAAGAGGTAGTTTCCGGAGACCAGCACGTTTGCGCCAGCTTCGACACAGCGCTTGGCCGTCTCAGCATTGATGCCTCCATCGACTTGAATGTCAAAAGGCGGCAGATCATTATCTTCGGAAGTCACGCCCCCTTTACGCACATTGAGATCATCGCACAGCTTACGCGTGAAACGCACCTTTTCCAGCACATCGGGCATAAAATCCTGACCGCCAAAACCCGGATTGACCGTCATGAGTAGGATGAGATCGCACTTGTCGAGAAACTTCGGAATCATGCTCTCAGATGTATCGGGATTAAATGCTAGCCCGGCCTCGATGCTGCACCTTCTGATGTATTCCAGCGTCTCTTCGACATCTTCCGTCGCTTCGAAATGAAAGGTGATCCGGTCGGCACCAGCCTCAACAAATCTCTCAATATAGTCAAAAGGGTGGTAGATCATCACGTGCACATCTAAAAAAAGATCGGTCGCACGGTTGACCGCGGCCACCGCACTCGGCCCTAATGTCAGATTTTGCACAAAGTGGCCATCCATGATGTCGATATGCAGCGCATCAGCGCCCGCATCTTCGACTCTCTTCGCCTCCTCTGCCAAGCGACCAAAGTCTGCTGACAACAGCGAAGGTTCAATCTTAATCGGCCATTTTTTCTTCATTTTTCCCCTCACAAAAAATTTAGATTAGCAAAATTTAAGCATGATAGGTAGCTCTTTCTTTACATTCTAAATTCATGTTGGCATAATTCTCGCACTAAATATGTACCGCAGAATTGAACCAGCATACGCCACGCGTCCCGCACAACCCCCAGCACATGCGGATATTGAAGAACTCCTTCCTAAAGGAAGGAGATTCTCCGACGGTAAGGATTTTGGCCTAAAAGATAGCTTGCCTAGACCCGCCCCTGAAGGGGCGGGATTGCGGCAAGCAGCCGTTCATGTGCCGTCCGACCGTAATTCATGGTTCGGCAAGTTGTTAAAACGAAAATGCAAAGAAATTTTTCAACGAACAATTAAAATTTTAACTACTCGGATTGTTTCTAAGTAGCGAAAGCTGATATAATCTTTGTGTTTAAAATAGGAGATTACTTATGAGCAGCCAAATTCCACCAAACACAGATCCTACAGCAACTTTCCAGCCTGCAGACACCCTTGAGGCATCCCTTTCCGATGCCATCCGCAAAGGGCGTGAAGCGATGATGCGAGAGCAAACCCTTAACCTTGTTGCTACTCACACAGATACACTTGAAACACCTAACGGGAACAATGGAAGCATTTTGCCAGCATGCCTAGTGAGCGCTTTCACGGCCGTCTACCAGTGTTTTAACTCTCTTATTCAATGGATACTATCTTTCTGCAGAGCGACTGAAACACGGGAACAAGAGGCACATACTCTACAAATGGAACCGAGAAGAGATGAGCCAGCCCAAACTCAAGCTCCTTCGACACCTCTGTTGTCTGAGACTCCCCTACCTGCGCCTGCTGCGCCCGTCCCAGTTGTGCTGCCAGAACCTCCCAGCGACTTCCCGCGCTTAGGAAAAATCCAAGGAGAAGTCGAAACACAATGGATGAATGGAACGTGGCTTGAAACATTGGAATTCCCTTGCACATTCTTCGCGCGTGCTGAGTATACGCATCCCCGTACGAATTTCGCAGAGATCAGAGAACACGCAGGTAAACAACCCATTCATCACTTCTCGTTCTCAACTTATTCTACACAAGCAGAGCTTCGAGAAAAATATGTAACAGATGTCAGACGCTTCCTTTTGGGTCTTTCTGAAAAATGCGCAGCTGCTGATGTTACCATTCACGCTAACTCTACAATACAATTGCTACGCGCACATGTGCATAAAAATGAAGATGGCTCGCACAACATTACTAGCTACGAGAGCGGCTCTTTTGGTAGGGCAAGTTTTGTGCGCGAGTGTCCATCCGATGCTGCGAATCAAAAAAACATCACACACATTGCTGTACAAAACTTGTGTGATGGACAAGTTTTTTCACATGTAAAAGATATTCCTTGGGATAGACTGCAGTAAGATATAAAAAAAGGAGATACATATGGCCACACCATCAGCAGGTCCAACTAACGCACAAGATCCACGAAGAGGCCTTGCCGCCGTGATGAGAGCGAATATCGAAGTGGCGCGAGAGAGAGCGGCGCACCGTCCAGGAGCACCAGAAACTCCCGCAACTGCGCCAGTTCAAGATACTCTCGAAACAGGCGGTGGCAGCTGTTTAGAGAGCATTTTGCCCAGCTGCCTGGTAAACTTCTTCAAAAGTATCGCTGCCTGTCTTTGCATTAATTCCATCATCGCCTGGATTTCTAGCTTTTTCCCATCTACCAGCGCACCCGAAGAGCGCCAAACAAACCCAACCGGCCCAACCGGAACTCCAGTTCCTGATGTAGTTGATGATGGTGCTGCAATTCCCGAAGCTCCTGACTTTACAACGCCAGCTCCAGCAACTGAGCGCCCTCGAACAGAGCGTGCTCAAAGTCCAACACCACGACCTGCTAGTCCAGCTCCAGCAGCACCTACGGCTCCTCTCATGACTCCGGGACTTGCCGCTGCAGCTGATACTGCACGCCTGGGAAAGCTTAAAAGAGAAACAGACGGTTGGATTGTGTCACAAGCTGACTGGAATCAATTTGAGTTTCCTTTCCATTTCATGGGGCGTGCTCAGTACTCTTTTCCTGGTAATGCACAACCTGCCATCCAGCATATGTTTACGGCAGCATACGCCAGAGATAACTATGTGAAATTCCGCAGCGACATCTTAAAATTCCAGTTAGGTATTGCACAATTTCTCAAAGTTCAAGGTGTCATGGTTCCTAACACAGATACAGTCGTAGCATTCCGTATGCGTATTCACCAAGTTGGCCAAAAGTATAATATCGACAGCTCCGAAAGACGCTCTCGAAACAGCTCGGAATTTGAAGAACTACGTCTGCCTACAATAGCAATCCAAAAAAATATCAGCCTAGCCCAAGTTCAAAGCTTTTGCACCAGTCTAGCTTTTGATGATGATGATGTTAGTACTAGGAGGATTTCTGCTTTAATGAATGTTCTTCAAAGTAAGCCTGTGGGGGCCGCGTAGCCTCCTCGTCCCCAATGAGTGTACCGCTGGATGAGCTGTCTGGTTCGTTAAAACAGAGCACATGCAGCGGCATCTGATTTTTTTCGGCGAGCAGAATCGCACGCCCGTGAAGCACTTTAGCTCCCTTTTGCACGATCTCTAAGGCTTGAGGATAGCTAAGCGTGCGAAAGAGTTCTGCGTGTGGATTCTTTTTGGGATCTTCGGCGCAAATGCCGCGTACATCTTTGTAAAATTCTACTTTGTCAGCTCCGAGAGCGATGGCCAGCGCCACGGCCGAGGTATCGGAACCTCCCCTGCCTAACGTGGTGATCTCCCCCTCTCGGCTCACGCCTTGAAAACCGGCTACGATCACGATTTTTCCTACTGAAAGATGAGGTAGTAGGCGGAAGGGCTTGACCTCGACAATTTGCGCATCGTTATGGCGCGAACTAGTGATGATCCCAGACTGACTTCCGGTAAAGCTGATCGCCTCTTTGCCCTTGGCTGCAAGCGCCATGGCCAAAAGCGAAATGCTGATACGCTCGCCCACCGAGATCAACATATCCAGCTCGCGGCGCGGAGGCTCGGCATTGACCTTCTTGGCCAGCGCGATGAGCTGATCCGTGGTATCTCCCATGGCGCTCACCACCACCACGATCTGCTGATAGGTGTGCGAGCGTTTTAGCACAATCTCAGCGATCTTCGAGAACTGCTCAGCCGTGGCCACCGCAGCTCCTCCAAACTTCATAACCAGCGTTTTCATAAAATTATATTTTACCACCGAATTTATTTAAGCTTAACGCAAACAACAATATTTTTGTGGGCGCAGTGGATAAAAAAAACTCGTAGACAATGTGGACGAGGTGGACCTAATGGACCGCCCACGAAGATTTTTCTTGGCGCAGTCCACTTTGTCCACTAAGTCCACCACGTCCATGAAATCTTTGTCCACCGCGCCTTTCCCCTCTTGCTTTTATAACTAATCTTTTGTTAAGATTCCCCGACGAACCTCGAAGCCTTTCTTTCGACGAATCCCCTTATACTGATATTCGCGAAAAGAGGGTGGAGAGCAACGATTAATCGTTTGCTCTCCGCCGAAGGCCGAGGTCCATGTAATTAACCCCGAGGAGAAACCTTTAACATGTCCAAAAACTCAAAATACGACTGGAGCGACAGCCAAGTTATCGATGACGTGGCCTACCAGGAAGACGATGCAAAACAGTTTAAAAGCTTATTAACCCGAAAAGAAGAGAGCGCCGGCGAAGGCTCTGTCTCTTCGATGAGTGCTGGACAAGTTTTAAGAGGGCGTATTGTTGAAATCACCAAAGACTTTGTCGTCGTCGACGTAGGCTTAAAATCTGAAGGTCTTGTCCCCATCGAAGAATTTTCCGATCCTTCTGAACTCGTTTTAGGCAACGAAGTCGAAGTCCTCCTCGATCAAGCTGAAGATGATGACGGCCAGATCGTCCTTTCGCGCGAAAAAGCGCGCCGCCAACGTCAGTGGGAATACATCCTCGACCATTGCGAAGAAGGCTCGATCGTTCAAAGGTAAAGTCATCCGCAAAGTCAAAGGCGGCCTCATGGTCGATATCGGCATGGAAGCATTCCTGCCAGGCTCGCAAATCGACAACAAGCGCATTAAAAACCTCGATGAGTATCTCGATAAAACCTACGACTTCAAGATTCTTAAAATCAATATCGATCGCAAAAATATCGTCGTCTCGCGCCGCGAACTTCTAGAAGCAGAACGCATCTCAAGAAAGCTGAAATGCTCGAAAACATCCAGATGGCGAAGTTCGCGAAGGCATCGTGAAGAACATCACCGACTTCGGCGTCTTCTTAGACCTCGATGGCATCGATGGCCTTCTGCATATCACCGATATGACTTGGAAGCGTATCAAGCACCCTTCTGAAATGGTCCATCTCGGCGAAAAGCTCGAAGTCATGATCCTGCATATCGACAAAGACAAAGGCCGCGTAGCTCTTGGCATGAAGCAAAAAGAACGAATCCTTGGGAAGAGATCGAAAAGCGCTATCCTACCGGCACGCGTGTCAATGGAAAAATTGTCAACCTCGTCCCCTATGGCGCCTTCATCGAAATTGAGCCGGGCATCGAAGGCCTGATCCACGTTTCTGAAATGTCATGGGTAAAAAATATCACCGACCCGAGCGAAGTGGTCAAAAAAGGCGATGAAGTCGAAGCCATCGTCCTCTCTGTCCAAAAAGAAGAGGGAAAAATCTCTCTCGGCATTAAACAAACTGAACACAATCCTTGGGATGATGTCGAGAAAAAATATCCGATCGGCAGCAACGTCAAGGCAGAAATCCGCAATCTGACCAACTATGGTGCTTTTGTCGAATTAGAACCGGGCGTCGATGGCCTAATCCACATTTCAGATTTAAGCTGGATCAAAAAAGTTTCGCATCCTTCAGAAGTCCTTAAGAAGGGCGACAAGGTCGAATGCGATCATCCTCTCTGTCGACAAAGAGAGCAAGAAAATCACTTTGGGCGTTAAACAGCTGAGCCAAAATCCTTGGGAAAACATCGAAAAGACAATGCCTGTGGGCACACTAGTTAAAGGCGAAGTGACTAAGATCACAGCCTTTGGAGCCTTTGTCGAACTCGAAAATGGCATCGAAGGGCTCGTC
The DNA here is from genome assembly GCA_963709365.1 of uncultured Chlamydiales bacterium. Taxonomy (GTDB): domain Bacteria; phylum Chlamydiota; class Chlamydiia; order Chlamydiales; family Rhabdochlamydiaceae. Next base: position 415,862 of record CAVPVU010000002.1, on the reverse strand, counting down.
CATGTGACCGAACTCTCCGATCAGCCCTTTGGCAAAGTCGAAGATGTGATCCCGAAAGGCGCAGAGATCACGGCTAAAGTGATCAAATTAGATCCAGAGCATAAGAAAATTGCTCTCTCGATCAAAGAATACCTGATCGATACGAACAAAGAAAATCAGAGACGATATTGTTGTGGGAGCCGCGAAACCGCGCAGCCAGAGCAAGAAGAAGAAAAAGACCTCTACTGAGGAAGAAGTAACCTCAGCTAAAGAGGAGAAGGGGCAAGAATGAATAAAGATCTCGTAGCCATCTTTGAGTATCTCGAAAGAGAAAAAGGCATCAAGCGGGATGTGATCATCTCCGCCATCGAAGAATCTTTGCGCGCTGCTGCACGCAAAAGCATCAAGGGACACATCAATGTCAGCGTCAATATCAATTCTAAAACGGGCATGATCGATGTCATCGCGCAAAAAGAAGTGGTCGATAAGGTTACCATCCCTGAAGAAGAGATCTCTTTGGAAGATGCGAAAGTCTTAAATCCCGATGCTGAGATCGGCCAGTGGGTCGATATCACCGTCACACCGCAAGATTTCGGACGTGTCGCCGCCCAGACAGCCAGACAGATCATCTCGCAAAAACTGCGCGGCGCCGAGCGCGATGTGATCTACGAAGAGTATCGCCATCGCGTGCAACGAGATCGTCTCGGGCAGCGTAAAAAGAGTCATTCGCGGAGCGACTTTGATCGTCGACTTAGGCAAAGTCGAAGCCGTCATGCCCGATCGATTCTATCCTAAAACCGAGAAATACAACATCGGCGATCGCGTGCAAGCCTTGTTATGGGAGGTGCGCGATACGGAGAGCGGCGGGGCTGAAGTTATTCTGTCGCGCAGCCATCCAGAATTTGTGATGCAGCTCTTCACACAGGAAGTTCCAGAACTCAACGACGGCACGATTGCGATTGAAAGCATCGTGCGTGAAGCCGGCTACCGCACAAAACTCGCTGTGCGCTCTTTAGATCCAAAGGTCGATCCAGTCGGCGCATGCGTGGGCGTACGCGGTACGCGTGTTAAAAACATCATCCGCGAACTCAACAACGAAAAAATCGACATCTTCCCCTATGCTGATGATCCTGTGCAGCTCCTGCAAAATGCACTTCACCCGATTGAGATCAAGAAGATCAGCATCAGTGAAGATGGCTCGGTCATTTCGATTGTGGTGGAAGATGAGAGCTATCCCAACGTACTCGGCAAAAGAGGCATGAATGCACGCCTCAACGGTCAGCTAGTCGGAGTGGAACTCGAAGTGCAAAAAATGAGCGAATACCAGAAAGCCATGTCGGTCGAAAGAGCCGAACTCGCTACGCTGGACGATCCTACTTTGGATGAGCCGTTAAAAGTCGAGGGCTTGAGTTCGATGATCGTGCAGAGTCTGGTCAGCGCTGGCTTCGATACGCGCCGCAAGCTCTTAATGGCCTCGCCAGAACAGCTCTCAGCTATTCCGGAGATTAGCGCGGATATGGCCGATAAGATTTTGGAACAAATTCGCAAAAAAGTAGTGCGTTAACACGCTCGCTAGACCGTAAAAATGAGGACTGACCGTTGGCCAAAAACTTAAAGCTGAATATTAAAAACGCACAACTTGCTGAAGCTTTAAAGCTCGGCAAGGTGAAAAAGGCGCCAGCGGCAGCTGCCCCAAAAAAGGAAGCTGAGCCTACAGCTACTCCTGTCACAGAAGAAGCGGCGACGCCGAAAAAAACGCGTAAAGCGGCTGCGCCAACTGCTGAGGCAAGGGCTAAAAAAGAAGAAGCTGCGCCGGAAATCGCACCAGAGCCTATCAAAGCTCCCGAAGCAGCTAAGGTCGAGCCTGAAGTAAAGGCCGAAGAGCCACGCCCCGAAAAAGTAGCGGAAAAAGCTCCTGAAAAGCCCCCTATCAAACCCCAGACTCCAGCTCCAAGTAAACCTCCTTTCGAATCAAGGCCGCGCGAGTATACGCCAAGAGAATCTCAACCTTATCGACGTCCCTATCAGCCCTCACAACCCGGCGGAAGACCTCCTTATCGTCCCGGCGGTTATCAGCCAGGTCCTAGGCCAGCGGGACCAGGGGGTTATCAAGGCCCACGCACAGGCGGCTACCAAGGTCCGAGACCGAGTCCAGGCTATCAAGGCGGCCCGCGCAGAGAATTCAGCCTGCCAGGCCAAGTTAGAAGACCTCCGCCTACTGAAATGCCCACTCCGCCGAAACCCGGCGCCGCTCCAGCACGTGGCCGGCCCGAAGGCGAAGCAGATAAGGGGGGTCCGCGCAAGGCTGGCTTTAAAGAGTTCCGCGATGTAAAGCCGCAAAAACGCCCCGAGTCAAAACGCACATTTGACGCCAGAGATAGACAGGGCCTTCGCGACACGGATGATGAGGCCTGGCGTAAAAAACGTCCTTCGCACAAAGCGCGTCCCATCGGCGTCACTGAGGAGATGATCGTCCGTCCCAAGGAGCTGAGTGTACGTATTCCGATTAGCGTGAAAGATCTGGCCGCAGCCATGAAGTTAAAAGCTTCGCAACTGCTCGCTAAGCTCTTCATGCAAGGCGTCGTCTTGACTCTAAACGACTTCCTCGATGATGAAACCACCATACAATTGCTCGGCCATGAGTTCGAGTGCGAAATTAAGATCGACCGCACTGAAGAAGAACGCATCCGCGTGACTGACAAGACGATCAAACAAGAGATTCAAGAGACACCTGCAGCCACGCTCATACTTCGTCCGCCTGTGGTCACATTCATGGGCCACGTCGACCATGGCAAAACCAGCCTGATCGACAAGATTCGCGCCACGAACATCGCCGCTGGCGAAGCTGGCGCGATTACGCAGCACATCGGCGCGTTCAAATGCCACACCGCCGTGGGCGACATCGCTATTCTCGACACTCCCGGTCACGAAGCTTTCTCAGCCATGCGTACACGCGGCGCTGATGTCACCGACATCATCGTGCTGGTCATCGCTGGCGATGAGGGCATGCGTGCACAGACACTCGAGGCCATCGAACAGGCGCAAAAAGCTCTCGTGCCTATCGTGGTAGCCATCAACAAGTCTGATAAGCCAAACTTTAATGCGGAAACAGTCTATCGACAGCTCGCAGATAATAACCTTCTACCCGAAGTGTGGGGAGGAACGACTATTACTGTAAACTGCTCGGCGCATACCGGTACGGGAATTAAAGAGCTGCTCGAGATGCTCGCGCTACAAGCTGAGATCTTAGAGTTAAAGGCCAACCCTCATTCGCGAGCGCGCGGAACGGTGATCGAGTCTGAAATGCACAAAGGCATGGGACCGGTTGCCACCCTGCTGGTCCAAAATGGTACGTTGCGTCTTGGCGATGCGCTAGTCTTTGGCCAAAACTGGGCGCGTATCAAAACTATGCACGACGAGAAGGGCAAAGAGTTGACCGAAGCTGGACCCTCGACGCCGGTAAAAATCACCGGACTTTCAGGATTGCCTGATGCTGGTAGTGAGTTTATCGTGGTGAAAAGTGAAAAAGAGGCGCGCGACGTTTCATACGAACGCGTCTTGGGCAAAAAAACTGCCACCCTCCAACAAGCCAAGCGTGCGGGACTCGAGTCCCTCATGCAGCAAGGCGGCGCCAAACAAGAGAAAAAAACGCTCAACCTTATCCTGCGTGCCGACGTGCAAGGCTCGCTCGATGCGCTTAAGACCTCTATCCTCAAGATTGCATCTGATAAGGTGGTCATCAATATCATTTCAGCTGATGTGGGAGAGATCTCCGAGTCTGATATCGAACTCGCCTCCGCCTCGAAAGCTCCAATTGTCGGTTTCCACACCCAAATCGAGCGCCGCGCGGACCGCCTAATCAAAGAGACAAAGGTCGTCGTTAAACTTCATGATGTGATCTATCACGCGGTCGATGATATCAAGACGCTCATGCTCGGCCTGCTCGACAAGATTGCGCAAGAGAACGACACAGGCACAGCCGAAGTCAGAGCGACCTTCAAAGCGTCTCAACTCGGTGTGATCGCCGGCTGCTCCGTCACCGACGGAACGATCCGCAGAAATAACCACATCCGCGTTCAGAGAGATGGAGAGGTCGTCTGGAAAGGACCGATCGCCTCGCTCAAACGCGTCAAAGAGGATGTGCGCGAGGTCACGAAAGGCATGGAGTGCGGTATACTTCTGCAAAATTTCAACGATGTCAAAGCTGGCGATATCCTGCAGGCCTATGAGATCACCTATCTGCAGCAGGAGCTCTAAACGTGGCAAAGAAACGCATCGACCGTCTTAATTCCCTGCTTAAGGAAGTGCTCTCCGAGGTCATCCGCCAAGATGTGCGCGATCCACGGCTGGCTCCGCTCGTCAGCATCACGCGCGTGGATATCACCTCTGATCTTCAACACGCCAAAGTTTATATCAGCGTGATTGGCACGCCTCGTCAAAAAGAGGAGACCATCGTCGCATTACAGTCTGCTGCGGGCTTTGTCGCGCTTACCGCTTCCAAAAAGGTGGTCATGCGTTACTTCCCTGCTTTGAACTTTAAGCTCGACCAAGCCTTGGAAGAGCAGCTGCGCATCGAAGAGGTTCTTGGCCAGATCAACCAAGAGAAGCAAGCAAGAGAAGTTCCTCCTCACGAGGAAGAGGCCACTGATGCATGAGCAAGCCCTGTTTGGCGGCATCCTGCTCATCGATAAACCGAAGGACAGGACCTCGTTTAGTCTCATCCCATTCTTAAGAAAAATCTCCGGCCTGCAGAAGATCGGTCATGCCGGCACATTAGACCCCTTCGCCACAGGTGTGATGGTCATGTTGCTGGGGAAAAACTTCACCAAATTATCCGATCAGTTTTTGACAAATGACAAAGAGTATTTAGCCCAAGTGCGTTTAGGCATCGCCACCGACACGTTCGACTGCGATGGAAACGAGACCGCCTCATCTGTGAGGATTCCCTCGAGGGAAGAGATCGAGATCTGTCTTAAAAAGTTTCAGGGCGCGATCTGGCAAACGCCCCCGATGTTCTCGGCCAAAAAAATCAAAGGAAAAAAACTTTATGAGCTGGCCAGAAAAGGCTTAAGCGTCGAAAGAGAACCGGTTCAAGTCATGCTCACTACCACTCTGCTCGATTATCACTACCCTTATCTCGATCTCTCGATTACTTGTTCAAAAGGCACCTATATCCGTTCAATTGCCGATGATCTCGGAAGAGAGCTGGGCTGTTTCGGCCACCTCTCCTCTTTGATTCGCACGCGCAGCGGATCGTTCCACCTGCGCGACTGTTTATCCTGGGAGACGATCTCCTCTCCTGGTTTTGACCTAAGAACCTCTCTAAAAATATGCTGATCATCGAAGACATTAAAGATATTCCAAAGCTCCCTCATCCGATCGCGCTGACGATCGGCAGCTTCGACGGTCTGCACCGCGGACACCAGAAACTGCTCGTTCGCGTTAGAGAAAAAGCAACTCCAAAAGGTACAGCCGCGGTCTTGACTTTCGCAAATCATCCTTCAACCGTTCTCTCTGGAAAAGCGCCGCCTTCTGCCATCTGTTCGCGCGCACAGAAATTGAAGCTCTTAGAACTAGCAGGCGTCGATCTGGTGCTCATGCTTCCTTTTACTCTTGAACTGGCCAAAGTGCCCTATGAACTCTTTATCAAAGAGATCAAAAACAAACTCCCCTTTTCTTCGCTTGTGCTTGGTAAAGGAGCTGCCTTTGGCAGTGGGAAGAAAGGCGATGAGCAGCATGTCAGAGCTTTAGGCAATGTCTTGCACTTCGAAGTAGAGTATCTACCCGTGGAAGAAGAGGACGGGCGCGCGATCTCTTCCGGTTGGGTGCGCGAAGAGATCGCAAAAGGCAATTTGCAAATGGTTGAGAAACTGCTTGGGCGTCCCTATAACGTGCAAACTTAGAACCTTTAGGAATTAATCATGGCAGAACTATCTTGTGGCATTGTAGGCCTTCCGAATGTGGGAAAATCCACGCTCTTTAACGCACTTACGCGCAAAGGCGCGCCAGCCGCTAACTATCCTTTTTGTACGATCGATCCCAATGTCGGCATCGTAGATGTCGATGATCCGCGTCTAGCCGTTTTATCTGGAATCTCCGGAAGCAAGAAGCTGATCCCAGCCACCATGACCTTTGTCGACATCGCCGGTCTGGTAGAAGGAGCATCGCAGGGTGAAGGGCTTGGAAACAAGTTTTTGGCCAATATCCGCGAAACCGATGCGGTATTGCATGTCGTTCGCTGCTTTGAAGATGATGATGTGATCCACGTTGAAGGACGCGTCGATCCTACAGCTGATATCGAAGTGATCAACTTGGAACTTATCTTGTCCGACCTGCAGATGGTAGACAATGTCTTACAAAAACTCGAGAAACAGCTCAAAGCCAAAAAAGATCTGCAGCCGCTTTACGACACGCTCAAAAAAGCGCAGCGCCATCTCAACGACAACCTGCCGCTGAGAAGTTTAGGGCTAAATGACGAAGAGAAGAAACATCTTACTTGCCTATCCATTCTTGACCGATAAAAAGATCCTCTATGCGACAAACGTCTCCGAAAGTTCTCTTCCTTCCATGGAAAATGCGCATGTGCAAAAAGTGCGCGAGCTCGCACAAAAAGAGGGCAACCGCGTCATCCCGATCTGCGCCAAATTAGAAGAAGAGGTCTCTCAACTGTCTAATACCGAGGCCGTCGAGTTCCTACAAACTCTCGGCCTACAAGAAACTGGTCTCAACCGTCTGATCAAAGCTTCGTTTGAGACGCTGGATCTGATTACCTTCTTGACCACGGGAGAGATGGAGACGCGCGCATGGACGATTACAAAAGGCATGACGGCGCAAGAAGCGGCGGGCAAGATCCATACTGATATTCAGAAAGGCTTCATCCGCGCTGAGGTCGTCTCCTATGAAGACTTCGTAAAATATAACGGCAGAGTTGGCGCCCGCGAAGCGGGCAAAGCCCGCTCAGAAGGCAAAGATTATATCGTCCAAGATGGCGATGTAATCCTCTTCTTCCACAACTAAAACACAAGGCTATGCAAGATCTCTTTATCACTACTACGCCGTTCCTGCAGCCGATGCTCGTAAAAGAGCTGCAAGAGATGGGAGTCCCGCACATTCGCCAGGGGCTCGCGGGCGTCTTTGTGCCCAGAGAGATGCGCTGGGTGTATAAGATCAATTACTGTTCGCGTTTTGCCACACGTGTGCTCTGGCCCTTTGCGCAATTTCCCTGCCACAGCCGCGAAGATCTCTACCACGGAGCTTACCGCATCAGCTGGCCAGACCTCTTCTCGGTGGATGAAACATTTGCCATCGATGCCAACGTCACCAGCGATACACTGCGCCACAGTTTATTTGCCGCCCAGGTGATGAAAGACGCGATCTGCGACCGTTTCCGCAAGGAGTGTCAGAACCGTCCCTCTGTGCAAGTCGACAATCCCGACATGCAGTTCAATCTCTTTATCCACAATGGCCTGGCTACCATCAGCTTCGACACCTCTGGTGCGCCGCTGTTTAAACGCGGCTGGCGCAAACAAACTGTTGAGGCGCCACTCCAAGAATCGGTGGCGGCAGCACTCGTCGATCTGGCGCAGTTTTCTCCGGATGAGATCCTGTGCGACCCCTTCTGCGGCAGCGGCACCCTGCTCATCGAAGCGGCTTTCATGCTGACGCACACCCCAGCCGGTTACCAGCGCGAAGCTTGGGGGTTTTTCAAACATCCCGACTTTTCAGAAAAAGAGTGGGCCGCCGTAAAAGCGGAAGCTGATCAGGCGATCATCCCTCTGCCAAAGGGAAAAATTTTCGGCGCAGATAAAGATCCCAGAGCGGTTGAGCTCTGTCTGCACAATTTGCAAAATGCCGGTTTTGCAGATGCCATATCGGTCATTTGCAAAGATATCCGCTCCTATTTTCCCACTACCTCTCCAACCTTAATTCTTTCCAATCCACCCTTCGGCAAACGCCTCAAGAGCTCAAGCGAGCTTTTTCAAGCCTTGGGCCATTTTTTAAAGACAAGGTGTACAAACAGCTCCCGAGCGAGTATCCTGTGTCCAGATGAGGCTCTGATCAAGAGCGCCGAGCTTCCTATTACGGGTAGAGTGCCAGTGACTGCTGGAGGTTTGAACCTCTTTCTATTTCACCTGGCTGCAAAGTAAATTGATTTAACATGGCAGAAAAAACCGAAAAGGCGACCCCGAAAAAGCTGCGCGACGCGCGCAAAAAGGGACAAGTCGCCAAATCTCAAGATTTCCCCTCCGCTTTGACCTTTGTCGTCTCTATCGCCACCATTATCGTATCTGGTCGGCTATCTCTTATGAACAGCTCTCGACCTACATGATCATGACGTTTAAGCGCTCTGCTACCGAGATCGACCTGGCCAATCGCGCCGGCGGCTATCTCCCAGAAGCCATTAATGTGATCTTGAACTGCAGCCTGCCCAGTGCTCGTAATCACGGTCTGTGTCGGTGTGCTGACCAGTTTTCTGTTAGTCGGCCCCATGTTTTCCACTGGAAGCGATGAAGCCCGATGTAAAACGTCTCAATCCTGTTACTAACATTAAAAACATGTTCAAATTCAAAACGCTTTTTGAACTTCTCAAATCGATTCTGAAAATCACGGGCGCGTGATTCTGATTTACTCCGTGGTCTACAATAGCTTGGGAGATATCTCGCCACGGCCGCCATGCCTCTGTCGGAGCGTCTCAGTCGTTTTTAGCAATTTCTTATTAAAGTCATCATCCGCGTCGGAATTTTTTTTTCATCATCGCGATTTTCGACCTCGTCTATCAAAGACATAACTTCGGCAAAGAAATGAAGATGGAAAAATTTGAGGTCAAGCAGGAATTTAAAGATACGGAGGGCGATCCGCACATTAAAAGCAAACGCCGCCAGAAGCTCAAGAGATCGCCTATCAAGAAGGGCCCGGCTGTCACGACGCGCGCGAGCCATCATCACCAATCCGATCCATATTGCTGTCGCCATCGAATATGATGAGGAAAAAGAGCCTGCGCCCAAGATCGTTACCATGGGGCAGGGACCGTTGCCGATGAGATCATCAAAGTAGCGTCTAGAGTATCAATATTCCGATCATGCGAAATGTGGCTCTTGCACATACCCTTTTCGAAAAAGGCAAAATCGGCGAATATATACCTGAGGAGACCTATCAAGCCATAGCCGAAATCCTCGATGGCTTGAAAGGCATCGAAGACCAGAAGAGCTGGGACAGGAACTATTTGGAAATTTTTAAATGAAAAATTTTTTCGACACAACTTTCGACGATCGCTCGGCGGCGACGAAAGCTCTCAGCATGTATCAGCCGCTCCAGCGATATCATCCTGGCCTTCTTCATCATCATTATCATCATGATGATCATCATCCCGGTTCGCCCGAGCTCATCGATAACCTGATCGCGATCAACCTGACCGTTTCGATCTCGCTTTTGATGGTAGCCCTTTATATCCCCAAAGCTGTGCAACCTCTCGATGTTCCCCTCGCTCCTTCTGATCACCACCCTCTTTCGTCTGGGGATTGAGATCTCTGCGACCAAGCAAATTCTCCTTCACGCCAATGCCGGACACATCATTTATGCCTTCGGTAACTTCGTGGTCGGGGGAAACTTCGTCGTCGGCGGCATCGTCTTCTTGATCATCACCATCGTGCAGTTCATCGTCGTGACCAAGGGTGCCGAGCGGGTCGCTGAAGTCGCTGCCCGCTTTACCTTCGATGCGATGCCCGGTAAACAGATGAGTATCGATGCCGACATGCGCAGCGGCGTCATCGATGCCAACCAAGCCCGCGAGCTGCGTCTTGCTCTTACAAAAGAGAGCCAACTCTACGGAGCGATGGACGGTGCGATGAAGTTCGTCAAAGGAGACGTGATCGCCGGTATCGTGATCGCCGTCATCAACATCATCGGCGGTCTGATCATCGGGGTCTCGATGCACGACATGACCGCCCTGCAAGCGGCACAAATTTATACCCTGCTTTCGATCGGTGGCGGCCTTGTTTCTCAGATCCCCTCGCTGCTCATCTCGCTGACTGCCGGTATCGTCACAACGCGCGTCTCTAGCGAGAAAGAAAGATGCTCACCTCGGAAGAGAGATCTCCTAGCAGATCCTGGGCCAGCCCAAAGCGATCATGATCGCCGGCGTCGTGCTTTTCTGCATGGCATTGATCCCTGGTTTCCGACCACCATCTTCATTGTCTTGCGCTGATCTTATTCGGTAGCATCGGCATCTATGACCTGGTACAAGACTAAAAAGAAGGCTGCCAAGAGCGATGGCCGGCGTGACGCGGCGCGCGCATGGAGACCGATGTCGAAGGCCATGCCGTAGTGCGCGGCCCGCCGACGAATATGCGCTCACCCTTCCGGTGATTTTAGAAGTGGGTAAAAACCTCTCCGACGCTGATTAAAAAAGAGCGCGCAGGGGCTCACCTTCATCGAAGAGATGATCCCCAAGATGCGCCATGCTCTCTATCAAGATCTAGGCGTCCGCTTTCCCGGCGTGCACGTGCGCACCGATTCTCCCACGCTTGAGACTGACGAATATTCGATCTTTCTTAAACGAAGTGCCCATTGTGCGCGGCAAAATTCTCGAAGGCTACCTGCTCACCAATGAATCTCCCGATAACCTGCGCCGCTACAATCTTCCCTTCACCACCACCAAAAGCACGCCTCGGCCAGCCCTCGCTCTGGGTCGATAGCAAATATCAAGAGATCTTACAAAAAGCCGGCATCAAGTTCTGGAAGCCGCTCGATGTGATGATCCTGCATCTCTCCTATTTTCTACAGGCAGTACGCCAGCGAGTTCATCGGCATTCAAGAAGTACGAGGCATTCTGGAGTTCGTCGAAAAATCCTATCCCGATCTGGTCAAAGAGGTCACGCGCCTTGTGCCGCTGCAAAAACTGACCGAGATCTTTAAACGCCTTGTGCAGGAGCAAGTCTCGATCAAAGATCTGCGCACCATCTTGGAAGCCTCAGCGAATGGGCCCAGTCGGAAAAAGATACCGTGCTTCTCACCGAATATGTCCGCTCTTCTCTGAAACGCTATATCAGTTACAAATACTCGCAAGGGCAATCGATCCTTTCTGTCTATCTGCTCGATCCCGAGATCGAAGATATGGTGCGCGGCGCGATCAAACAAACCTCCGCCGGCTCCTACCTCGCGCTCGATCCCGACTCGGTACAGCTGATCCTGCACTCGATGCGCTCGACCATCGTGCCCACCCCCGCCGGAGGCCAACCACCCGTCCTACTCACCGCCATCGACGTCCGCCGCTTTGTGCGCAAACTCATCGAAGGAGAATTCCCCGATCTCGCCGTCGTCTCCTATCAAGAGATCGTGCCGGAAATCCGCATCCAGCCGCTGGGCAGAATCCAGCTCACTTAGTTTAAGAAATTTGGAGTGCGTCGGACCGGTTCGCTTTGCTCACCTGCTTCGCACTGCGAAGGTCCACTGGACCTTCTCGTGTCTTCAACAGCCGCTTTTCCCCGCCGAGGCTTGACTCGGCGCAATAAAAGAAACCGCGACTTGCCGCGGTTGAGAAAAAGCGGCGTCAAGCCCTTGCGGTTCTACACATCTTTTTGTTGCCTTTCCCTAAAAGAAAGGAAAGAAAGACGGCCTAATGGACGAAGTGGACGGGATAAGAAAATGGACAGAGAGTGGACGAAGTGGACGGCCGAAAGAAATCCGGATTTCTTCGGCCGTCCACTTCGTCCACTCTCTGTCCATTCCTCTCCTTTGTCCACTCCGTCCACTAGGCCGTCTTTCTTTCTGGCTCAAGATTATAGACAAGAAAAAGATGTGTAGAAGTGCAAGGTCAAGCCGCCGCACTCCAAAAAGGACCAGCGAATTTTATTACAAAGCGTTGCTCATCGCTTCGAGATGCCGTCTCACACATTCTGGCATGCATTCTTTGAACTTGATTTGCGAGCCGTTTCGACTTTCAAAATTGGCAATAAATGCATTGAAGCAACAAATCGCCGCACCAATTGACATTAAAGCCCCACCAGCTGTGGTCATTATTAGCACTTGTTTGACATGCCTGTTGTCTAGACTATAGGCGATTGGTAAACCCAGAATGGATAAAACGCCCCTGACGAGAGTTTCGATTACGGAAAGAAGAGCGATACCGACCAATCCAAACCCACACATAACCTTGCATTGTGTGCTATCGGATGTAGCGCGAAGTACAGTTAACTCTTCCCCGAGATAAGCAGAAAAAGAGGCCCATACGATTCTAGAATCTGCATGTCGTACATCTACCGCCATAAAAACCTACAAATTTGTTCATCTATTATATAGTATTTAATTATTGCCTTAAAGAACTATGTAGTTTCTATGAAACTCCTTTCATTCTATACTAAATAATTTACTTATACTATAACGAAGAAAAAGAGGATTGAGATGCGGCGTCATATTTTGTGGGTGGGGCTGTTTGTATTGGCCATGCTATGTTTTGCCGTAATGTATGCCTTTTACAAGGCCTGCTCATCGTATCTACCGAATACGGTGATTATTTTTTTCCAGAGCTTATGCAGCTTGATCATCATTCTCCCCTTCGTGCTAAAGGATGGGAAAAAGGCGCTGGTTACTCACAAACTACCCAAAATTGCCTTAAGGTGTATTTTTGGCCTGCTCGCACTCTACCTCCTTTCGCTCGCGCTTAAGTGGACTGGGCTCTCCGAAGCCGTCCTCTTAAACAACACGTCACCCCTATACATACCGCTGATTGTCTGGCTCTGGCATAAGACTCGTGTTCCGCATAAACTCTGGGCTAGTCTGATCACCGGCTTTATCGGCATCTTTGTGATCCTAAGGCCGGGTTTTGCCGAGATCAACGTCGGTCTTGTATTCGCAGCATCCTCGGGAATTGCGGCTGCGTGCATGTTGGTCGTGATGCGTCAGATTGCACATGAGCCATTTATACGAGTCTTGTTCTACTACTTTTTATTCTTCTGTCTAGCGACGAGTCCATTTCTTTGGCTTAATTGGACATCTCCGCCTCCTATCGTCTGGCTCTATCTCGTTCTAGCTGGGGTCATGATGATTTGTGCTCAGATAGCCATGACTGTAGCCATGCGACATGCCACAGCACATGAGGTAGCACCCTTTTTGTATACAAATGTAATCTTTGCGGGACTTATCGATTGGATCGTCTGGAAGGTCACACCGGATTATATCTCAGTGATTGGGATGGTCATCGTCTTTATCGGATGCGTCTCCACCCTTCTGATTAGCACCAAAAAGGAGTCTCATGAAGAACCCTGAAGCAGTCGTCCTCGTCGACCCGGTCGGTTCGGGAGAGCCGCTCAAAGCAAGTGCCAAAGAGATGGGTCTTAAAGTGATCGCTGTTTTTGCGCTGCCCATACAAAGCTATGAGAACTACTATCATCTAACACGTGATCAGCTCGTTCAGGAATGTGATGCGGTGATCTTCTCTGGCGATAAGCCAGAAGTTTTAAGAGAGCTTCGAGATGCTAAATTTTCCATCAAAGGCGTGATCGCCGCTTCAGAAGGGGGTGTCGAGATGGCCGATCAGATCGCCCATGAACTGCATTTGTGGGGCAATCCGATCGAGCTCTCCCGCGCAAGGCGTCATAAAGGCGAGATGCGGAAAATTTTTAAGAAGAGCAACCTGTCCTGCCCAGATTTTACCACCTGCACCTCAGAAAAAGAGGTGATCGCCTTGTGTCCTTTGTTTGAAGGTGGGAAGGTCCAAAAGATCCTGGGAATAGAAGCGATCGAGCAGCTCGAATCTTACGACTCACACATCCTCCACATACATGAAGGCGACAGCGTGCAGCCCAGCACCCATCTGGCCACAACGCCTCTGCTTGTGTATCTCGCTCATGAAGATCAGAGCCAGCTTTTGAAAGATACAGAATTGGCGCACGAGCTTTTTGTAGTCGAACTCAAAAAGAGAAAACATGCTGCGTAGATATGAAAAATGAAGCGATTGTGCTCATCGATCCTGCTGGCTCTGCAATACCGTTCAAGGCATCGGCAAGAGAGTTAGGTCTGCACGTTATCGCGGTCTTTGCGCACCCTTTAAAGAGTTTCGAGACCTTCTTTCATTCTACTCCAGAGATGCTCATTGAAGATTGTGATGAGGTGATTATCTCTGGAGATAAAGATGAAATCCTCAAAAAATTGCAAGCGTCCAAATTTGCGATTAAAGGCGTGATTGGCGCATCTGAAGGCGGCGTCGAAATGGCCGACCAGATTGCGCACGAACTGCATTTATGGGGAAACTCGATCGAACTTTCGCATGCCAAGCGCGATAAAGGCGAAATGCGCAAGGTTGTGCGCAAGAGCGGTTTGTCATGTCCCGATTTTGCCATCTGTCATTCTGAAGAAGAGGTCATCCGTTTTGCCGAAAGCCACTCATTTCCAATCATGGCCAAAACACCCATGGGAGTAGGCACAAGTCAAGTATATCAGTGCTTAGACCTTGAAGAGCTTCTCGAAAGCTTTCGTAAAATCTACCACACTGAAAACACCTTTGGAGATAGCGCAGAGAGCGTAGTGGTCGAGGAGTATATTTCAGGCATAGAATACATCGTAGATACTTTCTCTGATGGTGATAAGGTGCATGCTACGGATGTCTGGAAGTATGAAAAGATCAATACCGACACATATAAAAACATCTACTACAGCATCATCTCCATTCCTCTCTTTTCCCCTGATGTCCAAGAGATCATAAAATATGCGCTGCGCATAGCAGAAGTTTTTCGTATCCAAAGGGGTTCAGCGCACATTGAGCTCAAAGATGATCCTGTGCGCGGACCTACGCTAATTGAAATAGGTGCGCGGCTTGGCGGCGCTAGCATCCCTCCATTTCTTCGAAAATATACTAACTTTGATGTCTATAAAGCTAACCTAGAAGTCTTCACTAAAGGAAAGACCAGAGTTCCCAAACAGATATCCCTTAAAAAACATCTCGTCATCGTCTTATGTCCTGCACTTGAAGGGGGAAAGATCCAAAAGTTCCTAGGACTTGAAAAGATCCAATGCCTTAAATCGTACGACGGTCACATGCTGCGTCAGCGTGTAGGGGATACAATCTCCCCGTCCACACATCTGGGCTCAATCCCTTTATTCGTTTTTCTCGCCAATGAAAATCAAGCTCAGCTTCTCACCGACCTGGAAGCAACCCACGAGCTCTTTAGCATTGAATTCGAAAAGAAACGTTGATAAACCAAGAGAATATGGCAGAAGACCACGTCAGCAAGACCTCAAGGATTAATCCGATCGAGTCGCAGCGCGCGCAGCAAACTAGACGCGCGGAAGAGGCTGGTCGCTATGCCCTTCAAGCTGAAAGCGTCGAAAATGAATTTACCGAATGGACTGAGACAGCTGCTTTCAATCCGCTGGCCATGGCCAGGCGGTTTGAAACGTTAGAGACGCGCATTCGACGCAAGGAGAAAGAGTCTGAGAGAGATAAGGCTGAAAAGTCTGAAAAAGAGAGCATTGAAAGCGTCCAGGCAGCACAAGAGATCTCTGAGCAGTATGAACGCAAGAATCCTGAGTTAAATGCGCGCTCGCTGCTACTTCTGCGCTCACGCCTGAGCAGCAAAGACACCAAAGAGACGCTTCTTAAAAAGGTACTCGATACTTTTCCAGACTTCTCACTGGCCGATGAGGCGTTGGAATACCTGATCGAGACGGGTGATGCACAACTGATCAGGGTGGCTCGTGAAGTCAAAGAAGAGATCAACACGATTTATGGAAGAGAAATTAGAGCTGGACGGAATATCGCCCAGCAGGCGCGCGACTTTGCAGCCCAAGGCTTGGGAAGTCCAACTGGTCTTCGCGATATCTACCGCGACATCACTGGCAATCCACGCGATGCTCTCACGCTTTTTGATCAACTCTCGAGCACGTACGAATATGAACAGATGAAAGCTGTGATCAACTTTGTGCTCCACTCCATCGGTGCAGACCTTAAAGCTAAAGGCCCTTCGATCGCGCGCGGCGAACTCCACCGTCTCTTCACCGAAGCGCGCGACATGCAAGCGATTCTAGGCGTCTTCCGCTTCTTCAGCACGCGTATGAATCTGATTTCATCTGCATTTCAACGCGGCAACCTCACGCTGCCTACCAAAGCAAATTTCCAACTCTTGGCCAGGCTATTTATGAAATACCTACAAGAGCGCTATCCCGCCAGCGACAAAGCGCTGCAGATCGCCGTGCAGCTCGGCCTCATCGACGAAGAAGAGGCACAGATCATCATCCTCACCCAGATGCGCGATGCGGTCAGGCAGGTTGCACCGAAGCTCTACCGCTCGAATCAGCATCGCCAAGACGTGCTCATGTCTTTCATCGAAGCTTTGGAAGAGCTCGAGGAAGAAGAAGAAGAAGAAGAAGAAGAAGGGAGGAAAAAGAAAAGTAAAAGATGGACCGTTTTCAAGCTTTACTTAACCAGATCAGTCCCGTCATCCATGTGCCGCTCTATTCGGACCGCAAACGCGCTGTAAGATTGACGGTTAACGAGACCTTGCATATTCAAATCGAGGACGATGAACCAAAAGACAGGCTTCTCATCGCCACGTTCGTCTGCGAAGTCCCTGCGGGGAAGTTTCGCGAAAATCTGCTCAAAGAGGGGCTTAAAGCTAATGCACGCTATCCGCGTATCGGAACCTTCTCCTACTCCGAGCGTAACAACCAGCTCTGCCTTTTCGAATACCATCCCTATACAGGCCTGACCGGTGAAAAGGTCGCCGATCGGCTCGCCAGTGTGATAGAAAAGGCGCTCAAGTGGAGGAAAGCGGTAGAAGGCGGGAGCCTTCCTTCTGGTACTGATGCCGAGATCAAAGCCGACCGTTCCGTATTCGAATTGCTATGACTACTGATTTAAAAAAATTACTTTCGGAAACTCCAGCCGGCCAACACTGGAACAAGATCGGCATCTTCCCCCACCATGGGATGACCCTTCCACTGTCAGCATTGCACAGCAAAGAGAGTTGCGGGATCGGTGAATTTTTCGACTTAATTCCCATCATCGACTGGTGCACGCAGCTTAAAATGGACGTGATCCAATTACTGCCCTTAAATGATACGGGCAGTGACCCAAGTCCCTACAACGCTCTTTCCGCGTTCACCTTAAACCCGATCTACCTCTCTTTGCATAAGCTGCCCTATCTCGATGAGTTTCCAGCGCTCATCGAAGATCTCACAAGCCTTCGACTTCTCACCAAATCGCAGCGCGTCGCCTATCATCGCGTCAAAATTCAAAAGCTCTTTTGGCTGCGCCGCTATTTTTTTAACGCCGGAGCACGCCTCATCAAGCAGGATGACTTTCTGCAATATATTAAAGAAAACGACTGGGCCATCGCCTACGGCCTTTTCAAGGTCTTGAAAGATATTTTAGAGCAGTCGCCTTGGCACTACTGGCCCGACGAGCTCAAAAAACTCTCTTCAGAACAGTTTCAAGCGCTCGTGGATGTCTATTGGCCGCAAATCACCTTCTACTTGTGTCTACAGTACCTCTGCCACCAGCAGCTTGCGAGTGTGAAAGAGTATGCCAAAAACGCCAAAGTTTTCCTCAAGGGCGATGTACCTATTCTAATCAGTCCCGACAGCGTAGATGTCTGGCACCATCCTGAGCTCTTTAGCTTAGACTATGCAGCCGGTGCACCTCCAGATGCGCTTAGTCCACAACAGCAGTATTGGGGATTTCCGCTCTACCGCTGGGATGTCAAAAAGAAAAACGGGTACAGCTGGTGGAAAAAACGTCTTCAGGTCGCGAGCAATTTTTTTGATCTCTATCGTCTGGATCACGTGGTGGGGCTCTTTCGCATTTGGGCCATTCCATATGGCCAACCTAATGTCATGGGTCACTTTATCCCGCCAGATGAATCGCTCTGGATTCCTCAAGGCAAAGAGCTGCTCAATATGATGCTCTCCTCATTTCTCATGCTGCCCGTTGCAGAAGATCTCGGCACAGTTTCCGCAGATATCCGCCACTGTCTAACCCAACTCGGTATCCCCGGCACCAAGGTGATACGTTGGGAGCGCTACTGGAACGAAGATCGGCGTTTTATCCCCTTCAATGCATACTCGCCGATTAGCATGACCTGCGTCTCAACCCACGATTCGGAAACGCTCACGCTCTGGTGGAAAGATTCGGAGCAAGAGGCGCGCGAGTTCGCGGCCTTCAAAGGCTGGGAGTACAAGCCAGAGCTCACCAAGGCTCAGCGCAAAGAGCTCTTGTGGGATAGCCACCATACGAACAGCCTGCTCCACATCAATCTTCTGCAGGAGTATCTCGCGCTTTTTCCCGACCTCGTCTGGTCCAACCCCTATGATGAACGCATCAACGTTCCGGGCAAAATTCTGCCTTCAAATTGGACCTACCGCTTCCGCCCCAGTATTGAAGAGCTAGTTGCGCATACCGCCCTGCAACAAGAGATCCATGAAATCTTGCTTGCGCCTACTGTTCAAGCGTTGAGCAAAAGTGCTTAATGCGCGCAGTGGACAGAATTTTGGTGGACGACATGGACGTAGTGGACGAAATGGACAGCGCGCAGAATTTTTTTGGGGCGGTCCACTTTGTCCACCACGTCCATGTCGTCCACAAGGTCTTTTGTCCACCGCCCCGTCTTGGGACTTGAGCAAAAGAAGTGATTGCGCTAGATTTTGGTTAAAACAACTTTCAACTCGTATGCATACCAATGTACCTATGGTCCCGACTTAGTTTTGCGTTAGCAGCGCTGCTGCTCGCCTCTCCGCTTGCGCTTTTTACGCGAGAGCGGCTCGAGGCTCCTGCAGTCAAAAAGGCCCCTCTTTCCATGGAGGAGGCCAAATTAAAATCTCTTTTCAACAGTTTAGACCCCCTCTCGATCACCCAGCAGCTCGCCTTTTATGAGCTCTATCCCAACTCCAGTTATGGACATGAAGCGCTCGCGCGTGCTTGGCAGCTCTTAAATGGCGGAAAAGAGATCGACGGTGGAGCCGATCTGCCCTTCCCGAAGTTTGACATCCAAGCGATCATCTCCCTGATCACGCGCCAGTCTTTCGATACGCCTCCCATGCTCAATGCGAAACAGCTGAGCCTAATCGAGAAATTCGGTGCAAGTTTAGCCAATCGCAAACTCAAGGGCTATAACCTCTGGAATAAAGAGGAGATCTGCCAGCTCTCTTCAGATGAAATAGACCTGGGTCGGGCGCTTCTGCTCAACCAGTTTGATCAGAACGAAGATCCTCAATTCGCTACCAGGCAGTACGAAGCGAGCCTCGACCTGATGGCCCTGCAGATCCGCGCTCGGCTGTCTGAGAATGCCTCAGATGAAGATAAGCTGCGCGAGATCAATCGCTTTATTTTCCAAGAGATGCTCTTTCGCTTCCCCCCTCACTCCTTGCATGCGAAAGATATCGATCTCTATACCTTCCTCCCTTCAGTACTCGACAATCGGCAGGGCGTCTGCTTGGGCGTTTCGATCCTCTACCTCTGCTTAGCCCAACGTTTAGATCTACACCTCGAGATCATCACTCCGCCTGGCCACATCTTCTTGCGCTATGAGGCCCCAGATCATGAGACAGGAGGCAAGGTACTCAATATCGAGACCACAGCGCGCGGCATCCACCTGCCCGACGAGGTCTATTTGGGTATCAATACGCGAAAACTCGAAAAGCGCACGATGAAGGAAGTGGTTGGACTGGCCTTTATGAACCAAGCTTCTGTCTTTTGGGGCAAAGAAGATTATAAAACCACAGTCGCTCTATACGAGAAAGCCCAGAGCTTCCTCGGCGATGATCGCCTACTCAAGATGTTCTTAGGCATAAACTACCTCTTCGTGGGCAAAAAGAAAGAGGGCCGCAAGCTCCTGGAGGAGCTAAGCAACTACACCTTCGATTCGGCCGTTTCGCCTGAAACTCTGGCTGATGACTATCTTAAAGGCCGAATCGATGCAGAGGGCCTGAAAGTGATCTTCTTGCCGGTCGACGAAACACGCGCCTCAGTGGTTGAAAAGCAGAAAGAGCTCAAAGAGCTCCTGCAGCGCTACCCCCTTTTCCGGGCAGGCATTTTTCAGCTAGCCACCACCTGGCTGCAGTTGGGCCGCGGCAGCGAAGCCCTCGAGGTCCTGGAACGCTACCATCAGATCGATCCCACTACCTCTACTGTAGAGTATTACCTCTCCACCGTCTCTATGCAACGCATGGACTATCTCAATGCCTGGAAGTTTCTAAAGAACGCGGAAAAGCTTACGCAAGCGCGCGAGCATAACCCTAAGGCTCTTAAAGCTTTAAGAAGCCATCTGAAACAACTCTGCCCTGAATAACAGCTTAAACAACTGACTCTTAATATATTAATAGATTAAAAAAGATCTTTAAATTTAATTAATCTTATGTTAAAATATTAATTATAATTTAAGGAGAATTGTTATGACTAATAAATTAGTAAGATCTGCATCTTTTAACCCCGATTTTCATGTTCCTCTCTTAACACAAGAAGAGCAAGAAGAGACATCTCAGGTTGAGCCAGTAGGTGAGCCTCCGATTTGCAGCTTTTGCCGCTTTCTCAGAGATGCGGTGGCATCTGTCTGCTCAGCACTAGCTAGCTGCTGCTGCTTTTGCTGCTCGCGCGAACAGCTCGAGACAGACCAGGTTGCACCCGCTGCCCCTGTGGATCAAGCCATTGTAAGCGTTAGAACAGGTAGACCTGAAGCTCAACTTACTTTAGAAGAACAAGAGGAATTGGCAAAGGAAGCGATGGCGCTAAAAACACGTCTTAGAACTCTGAGTCAAGATCCTCCTGCTAGGCCAATACCTACAGAACCTTCTGAAGAAGCTAAAAAAATAAAGAACCGAGGAGCAAAACAAGCCCAGCTTAATCAGCTCGCAGATCAGTGGTTTGTAAGAGCTCAGGAATTGCAAGAGCCACAAGGCTAATCTATCATCATCTCGTTAAAACTTGCGAATATGACCCTCATTTCTTAAAAGGAAGGAAATGAGGGTTTTTTTATGGGTTCTATGCGCGCATGCATTTTTGCGTTGGTAAGCGTTTTTGCTTCAAGCCAGCTCCTGGCCGTTAGCTTAGATCAGATGATGACGCCAACAGAAAAGGAGAAAACAGGCTATGCGAGCTTAACCGCGACCCAGAGGCAAGCGCTGGATACTTGGGTTGGGCAGCATTTTGTGGCCAAGAATCCAAATGCCAAAGGCGTCAAAAAAGAAAACTCTAATATCGAATATTCCAAGCTTTCTCTCTCTCTCAACGTCGATAATGGTCAGAAGTTGATCTTGAGCGACAACTCGGAATGGGAGGTTTCGCCTGATGATGTGGGCACCGCCTCTCTCTGGCTATCGCCGGTGATCATCCAAATCATGCCTAGCGATGATCCGATCTACACGCAGAGAATCTACAACCAAGATACACAGACCAGCGTCAAAGTACGCCGCGTCGTCCCAACTCCTTCAGAGTAGGGTTATCTATTGCGATGCATGCTCTTAAAGTGCGCTTGGATGGAGGTCGGCACCACCTCGTCCATACCCTCCTTGTCGTACATCAGGAAATAGGTGCAGGCCACCATGATGCCGAAGGATGGGCTAAAGAGCGCGACCAGTAGTGACAGTCCACAGATCAGTGCGCGTTTGAGCGAAAGCCACGCTCTCCGCACAAGCTTTAAAAATGCGCCAGCCTTGCAGAATGTCAACAGTGCGACTGATCCGCTGAAAATGAGCAGCACTCCTGAATAAGCCGTCCAGAGCAGATCTCCCACAAAGAGCAGCAGAAATAATAGACGCGCAGCGATGCCAGAAAAGGGATTCTCCTTGCGCGGCTGCGTGGCGGCGGTTGGTGCCTCATCGGGTCTTAACGGATGGATGCGTGTCGTCCGTTTTTCAGATGTTTCAAAGAGTTGATAAATTGCCATGGGTCATCTCTCTTGGTGTTTATTTTGGGTTGTTATTTTCTGTGTTTAATCTTATTCAGTCCGTTGAGCGCGGCGATGCGGTAGCCTTCGGCATAGGTCGGATAGTTGAAGACCTGATCGATGAAGTAGTCGAGCCGCGCATTGAAGGTCATGGCTACCTGGCCGATGTGGATAATTTCCGTAGCCGCGCGTCCGATGATATGAATGCCTAAAATTTCCAGCGTATCGGCATGGAAGAGGATCTTAAATAGCCCCGGATCATTGCCCGCGATCTGGTTGCGTGCGATCTCATAGTAGTAAGCGCGTCCAACCTCATAATGAAAGCCCAACTCTTTGAGCTGAACTTCGGTGTACCCACACGCAGAGATCTCCGGGATGGTATAGATACCGATTGGATAAAAAGTGGGAAAATGGTGCGTGGTGGCCCCAAACGCATGGCGACTGGCCAGCCGACCTTGTTCCATACTCGTGGCCGCTAGCGCGGGCAGACCGATCACATCGCCCGCCGCATAGATGTGCGGCACGACCGTCTGAAAAAGCGCATTAACCGGAATGTAGCCCTGCTTGTCCATCGCAATGCCGGCTTTTTCGATATGTAATCCTGCGACATTTGCTTCACGTCCGAGCGCATAGAGCAGCATCTCGCTGCGCAAGACCTGTCCATCATTGAACAGCGCCTCCACATGGTCATCTTTGCGCTTGACTTTCTCGAGCTGAACATTGCCCACCACTTTCAAACCCAAACTGCTCAGCGCTTTTTGCAGATGGATGCCGATCTCGTCATCGAGAAGGGGCAACAGGTGCGGACGTTTGTCAGCCACTGTAACCTCAGTGCCTAAGGCCGCAAAAAAACTCGCATACTCCGAGCCCACGATTCCTCCTCCCAAAACAAGCAGTGTCTTGGGCACATGGTCGATGCTCAAAAGACGAGTTGAGTCGAGGATTTTTTCATTGTCGAAAGGGATATTCATCGGGTTTCTGGGCTGCGAGCCGCTCGAAATCAGAAAGCGCTCGCCTTTGACCAGCTGCAGGACGCGCCCCTGATCGTCTTCGACCAGCACCAGATGGGGATTTTCAAACCGCGCGTGACCGTTTAGTAGACGGATTTTATTTCTTTCAAACTGCCTCTGGAGGACTTTGCGCTGCTCTTCGAGGATCCGGTGCAAGCGATAGTTGAGATCGTTGATCGAGACGTCTTTTTTAAAGCTCTCCTGACCGTAAAAACTTCTTTTATAAAAATCGGTTAAATCGAGGATGGCTTCTCTTAAAGACTTAGAGGGAATGGTGCCTGAATTGAGCGAGGCGCCCCCTATAATATCTTTTTCAATCACGACCACAGACTTTCCCAGCTTTGCAGCTTGAACCGCCGCCTTCTGACCGGCTGGTCCTGATCCGATGACTACAAAGTCGACGTTGAGCTCTTCCGACACTGCTCCCTTCCCCCACATTAAAAACGGAACTTAACAATCGAAGCAGGCATTGTCAATGACAGAAAACTACCGAAGATTAAACACCGAGAGCACCGAGGAACACCGAGAAGGAAAGAATAGAGCGAGAGATAAGAATTCTCTTCTTTCTCATCTCGGTGCTCTCGGTGTTTAAAATGCTTTTTTTAATGATGAGTCCCACAGGTCAAGATCTAAAACTCTTGTCCGATAACAAATGAATTGCTATGATCCATGCCTTAACTTTTGTTTGTGAGAAGAGAAAATGCCAAGAAAATGCCAAGTTACGGGCAAAATCCCCGTCAGAGGAAATAGCTACGCGATCCGCGGGATTGCCAAAAAGAAGAAAGGGATCGGCCTTAAAGTCACCGGGAAAACCAAGCGTCGTTTCAATCCTAATTTGATTAAAAAGCGCTTCTGGTTCGGCGAAGAAAACCGCTTCGTCACACTCACACTTTCAGCTCATGGAATGCGCATCGTCGACAAACGCGGCCTCGCTCCCGTGATCCGTGAAATGCGCGCCGCTGGTGAAAAGATCTAGTTTATTTGTCTCACTCGCCCTCATTTTGGGCGGATATGTGTGGGCTCTGCTCTCTGTTAGTGCACAGCCCATTCCAAGCGCTACTGCCCCACTCCTGCTCTACTCCAATCAGTCCCGCCATGATCTGCAAGCTCTCTTTGCGCAGGCCATCAAGGACGCCAAGCGCTCTCTGCACCTCTCCATCTATGCGCTCACGGATCCCTATCTCGTCTCTTTGCTCCACAAACAAGCTGAGAAGGGAGTCAAAACGACCATTTTTTACGACCCCACGGCCACCGCCGAGCCACCAATCGGCGAAAACTGCTTTGCCTTTCCCGTGCGCTTGGGTCAAGCACTCATGCATCGTAAGATCTTGGTAGCCGATGAGGAGAAGGTGTTTATCGGCTCGGCCAACTTTACCACGACTTCGCTCAAGATCCACGACAACCTGGTGGCTGGGATCTTCCACCCAGAGCTGGCGCATTTTTTAACCAAGTGCGAAAGCTCTTTTTTTAATTTTGGAAACGGGGAGCTCTGGCTGCTTCCCTCCACCGAAGCTCTCGATCGGCTGATTGAGCTCATACAAAAGGCCCAAAAAGAGATCTATGTGGCCATGTTCACACTGACCCATCCTCGGCTGACCGAGGCGCTAATCGAGGCAAAAAAACGCCAGGTGGATGTGCGGGTAGCTGTCGATCATTACACGGCTGAAGGAGCCAGCCTGGCCAGCCTCGACACCTTGCGCCAGGCAGGCATCAAAATTCTTCTTTCACATGGCCAACAGCTCTTTCACCATAAGTGGGCCCTGATCGACCAGTCGACCCTGATCATGGGTTCGGCCAATTGGACAAAAGCCGCCTTTACGCATAACCAGGACTGTTTTATTATCTTGCCTAATCTAGCAACCAAACAAAGAAATCAGATTAAAAATATCTGGAAAATTATCGAAATTGATTCTATTGATTAGATAAATATGGATACTTTTTGGACCATTCTCACCATCGCCTTTCCCCTCTTTCTGTTGATGGACCCCATTGGCAACGTTCCCATATTTATCTCCCTCTTAAAGAAATATCCTCCGCATAAACAGCGCAAGATCATCCTCCGCGAACTCTTCATCGCGCTGCTGGTGATCATCGCCTTTAACTTTGTCGGCGAAGGCATTTTAGCACTACTTGGCGTCGAACAGTATACGACCATGATCACGGGAGGAATTATCCTATTTTTAATCGCACTAAAAATGATCTTCCCCAACAAACACGACCGAGATGGCGATGAGGCTTATCATAAAGAGCCCTATATTGTGCCACTGGCTATCCCCTTGGTAGCCGGTCCGGCGGTTTTAGCAGCTGTGATGCTCTTTGCACACACTCACCCTTTCTCTATCACGGTACCTGCGATCATTATCGCCTGGATAGCCTCAGTGCTTATTCTCCTGGCTAGTTCCTTTTTACAGCGCCTTCTCGGCTGGCGCGGCATTTCGGCACTCGAGCGTCTCGTAGGCCTTGTTTTAACTATGATTGCGGTCGAGATGTTTCTCAAAGGTGTCACTCTCTACCGAGCCGTCGCTTAAGTCTTTATGATCAATATTAAAATGGTCATCGCCTACGATGGCACTCATTACTTTGGCTGGCAAAAGACCAAAACTGGCAAGAGCATTGAAGAAGAGC
Source organism: uncultured Chlamydiales bacterium (assembly GCA_963709365.1). Classification (GTDB taxonomy): domain Bacteria; phylum Chlamydiota; class Chlamydiia; order Chlamydiales; family Rhabdochlamydiaceae. The sequence continues at coordinate 390,379 of CAVPVU010000002.1, read as the reverse complement.
TGATGCGCGCCATCAAACGCATCTTGCAAGAAGAGGTCACCCTGCAGGCCGCCAGCCGTACCGATCGCGGCGTACATGCGGATGCTCAGGTGGTCAACTTCGTGATCAAACGCCCAGACGTAGATCTCAACCTCTTAGTCAAGGGCCTCAATGCTGTCTTGCCTAAAGATATCTGCGTAAAATCCGCCGAGTTCGTCGAGAATGCTTTTCACCCTACTCTAAACTGCACAGCCAAGGAGTACCATTATACGATCTGCAATGCGCCCGTGCAGCTGCCCTTCCATCGACACGCTTCGTGGCATGTGCGCCCACAGCTCAACTTGGATGAGATGCGTAAGGCCGCACAAACTCTGCTAGGTCAGCACGATTTCGCTGCCTTCTGCAACGATCAAGCGCTCTGGGACCGAAATGGCATCTGCACGCTCTCGAAGATCGCGCTCGAGCCGTTCGATCACCAGCGCCTGCGCATCGAGATCATCGGCGACCACTTTCTCTACAAAATGGTACGCAATATCGTCGGCACACTCGTTTACGTCGGCATCGGCAAACTCTCTCGAGAAGATGTTCCCACCATCCTAGCTCAAAAAGATCGCACAAAAGCCGGCATGACAGCCCCGGGCCACGGGCTAACTCTTAAGCATGTCTTTTATTAAGAAACAACTAGATGAAGCCTTATCGTCGAAGAACTTCCTTCTTTTCAGAAAGGAGTTCTTCAAATTCTATCGGCTTATTCGTCTCCGCTCAGTTCTGCTTCTATTTCTTTAACTGTTGGCAGGCTAGATTTTAGCTCTTCTGGGATGGCTTTGGTAAGCATAGTTTCATATTCCACCACCCCCATCGGCCTTTCAATGCCTCTGAATGCATATTCAGCAATAACTTTATTCCTGTCTTTGCAAAGTAAAATGCCAATCGTAGGGTTATCAGTCGGATGTTTGATCATATCATCAACAGCAGACAGATAGAAATTTAATTGGCCTGCATCTTCAGGCTTAAAAGCTTTGGCTTTTAACTCTACGACGACAAAGCAACGAAGTTTAACATGATAGAAAAGCAAATCGATATAGAAAGGTTGTCCGCTAACAGTCAGTAGGTATTGCCGACCCATGAACGCAAAGCCTTGTCCCAATTCGATCAGGAATTTCTGGATATGGCGGACCAACCCATCTTCCAGTTCTTTCTCTAGATGTTCTTTGTGGAGGGTCAAAAAATCAAAGACATATGGATCTTTGAGGGTTTGCTGTGCTAAATCTGATTGGAGAGCTGGCAAAGTGGTTTTGAAATTTGTGATCGCTTTCCCTTCCCTGCGATAAAGGTCATTTTCGATCCAAATTGTGAGTATGCTTCGACTCCAGCCATATTCAATGATCTTCTTCGCATACCACAATCTCTCTTCAAAGTTCTTCAGTTTATCCAACAGGACACAATTATGCCGCTCAAAAAAATCTGTGCAAAGCTATGCAAAACAGCCTCACACCGATACGTCAGGCGAGCAGCGCCTCTGACGGTTCACGTGTTGGAGTCTCACCAACAACTTCCGAAAGTGATTCTGTCACAAGAGCTGAGTTTAACGAGCTCTTGGATCGGCCTCTTGCCGTTCGAAAGTGCGCTGCAAGCGCCGTTTGAAGTTTCTTACTCACTTGCCTCCAGAGCGACCATACATGCTTGTCCCGATTCCTTTCAGGTAGGGATAAGGTGACATGGCTGTCTTTGCCGTCAGGTATTTTGCTGAGGCCGAAAGGCACTTTTTCAGAACAACGCAAATAACGGCGACCTATGGTTAAGGCTGCCGCTTGATGAATAGATAAACCGTAACGACGAGCAAATTTGACTCGTCCTATGATCGATGTATACGCAGGGTTCACTTGCTGGATGAAGACGCCTTTTTTAGCTGCTCGTGATTTGAGATGGGTGATCATGGACCCATAAGCGAAGGAGGAGAGCATCCGTGCGTGGGAAGCTCGATTTTTTTCTCTGAGTTCTGTTTTTTTCTTTTGGAAGTCTAGATCTTCAAAGACAAGGGGCTTGCGGCTTTTCTCTGCGTAGTCAATGACAGAGGCTGCTGCATCACCTATTAGAGCGCGTGTTTGGTTTGAGCTTTTACCATAAAGGTTAAAGGGAATGACTTTTTTGGAGAGAGGGTTGCCGGATCGGTTTGTTTCGACTAGTGCTAGATGGTCGGCGTTGATATCAAGTCCAATGACTCCGCTGTTTTGATTAGATGTACAGGGTATGGGCTGAATGTCAAAACTTGCAAAAAGGCGCCAGCCCTTTTTGTCATGCATGAACCGCCAACTGATGGCTTGAGCTTGTTTGTGTTTGCCGAGGAGATCAAGGGTCTCTTGTCTGCCATATTTAAAGTCGACCTCTGTAATGAGAAGGTATTTCCCATGCTTTTCAGCTAGAGCGTCTGGCAGTCGTATACGCAGTTGAAGGGTTTCATCTGGCTGCACTGTTGCTGTACATGTTTGATTACCGGCGGTTTCATCTTTTGAACCTAAGAAGAAGAGCTCTCTTGTGCGGGTCTGATGCCACTCTTTGAGCCACTCTTCATGCGAGGTGTAGCCATTTTCTTCTAGATCAAACTGAGAGCGGAACAATTTCCTAGAGCCAAAGCAGCAGCGGATCGTGCCTTTTTCGTGGTCTTTTTTTAACTGCTCAAGCCTCTGTTCTAGGCATTTTAGCCGCCGTTTTTTTTGGTGGATGATTTGAGGGGCTGCTTTGTTTTTGATGAGTTTTTGGATTTTAGTTTTCAGAGAGGAGATTCTCTCTTTTGCTTCTGCAATTTGGAAGGGGCGAAGTTTTTTTATGGAAGCGATCTTGCCTTCGATCTGGACTCTGAGGGCATTGAAGTGTCTAGCTGTGATCTCATAGCAGGCGAGATAGTCATTTTTAAGTTCACCGGGAGTTTTTCCTGAGGCAATATCGGCAAAGAGACGATGTTTAACATGAGCAAATAGCTGGGCACAGTCATGGAGGGCTTGATCTGCTCTGGAATCTATTTTAATGCGAGTTTCAAAAGTGCGTGTGGTCTCTTTTTTCATCAGGCTGTCTAAAGTTTTTCTGCGGCTTCTTTTAGTGCATCCAAGAGTTTTTTGTTTTTTCGGCTTCTTGCACCGTAGAGTCTTGCGGAGAAAACGGTAATGATTTCAAGAACGTCTTGGACAAGGTCATCTTCAAATGTGGTGGCTTCTGTTTTGTTAATGATCACGACTTCGATACCGAATTGCTCGCATAGTGAAAAGATTAATTCAGCGCCGAATCGAAGTAAACGATCTTTATGGGTTAATACGAGGCGATCCACTTGGCTGAGACAGATGAAACGGATTAAATTTCTAAGGCCGCGCTTATTGTAATTGAGTCCCGACCCTAAATCTTCGATGGTTTCATAGGTCCAGCCATTTGCTGCGCAGAACGATTCTAATACCTGGATTTGTCGGGAGAGGTCTTCTTTTTGATCGTGACTGGAGACTCTCGCGTAAGCGATTGTTTTTTTCTTAGACGAGTCTTTTCTTGGAGAGGCTCCCAAAAGAACAGCAAGGTTATACCGACGATGGCCTTTTGCCGTTCGCTCTGAGGTAATTTTACCAGACTTTTCCCATCTGCGAAGTGTGTCGCGCGAAACACCTAACTCTTCTGCGGCTTTTCCAATGCTGGTTTTCATGCAAACAAATATATGCATAATTGCATATATTTAACTAGAATTAATTATATTTTTCCGAGCTGCTTCGAGCCCCGCCAAAGCTAGGGGTTCCACTTCCATTTTGGCTAAAGATTTTGTCTGTATTTTGGCCATCTGCGATACCTAATCTTTGAAGTAAAAAAGATTTTTCCATTCTGGAAAAGTAAAGTCAATCTTTTCAGAGTTTTAGTGTGAATTTTAAAGATCAGAGGATTGGTTGCACAAATGAGCTAAGTGCATTGCCGAATAAGAGGCTAAAGGTCTATATGAAGAGTTATGACTAAACGAGATGCTCGCGATGAGTTCGACGCCTACGCTAAGCTGGAAAACGCGATTACTTTTCTCATTTCAGACTTGACTGCCTTTCAAGACCTGGCCCAAAAGCAGGCAGAGTTTCCGCTGAACCTGGTCAAGCAGTTCGCCAAAGATCTCGTGGAGTTTAAGCTCGATGCTGATCTACTCAAAAAGACGTATCACTTCTCGGCAGGCAAGGAGACCGCACTGCTCATCTGGAATACACAAGATCCCGACACACATCATACCGCGGGAGAGTTGACCCATGCGCGTCACTTCTCGCGGCTCAAAAACGCGCTCTTCTCTTGGGCGCAAGCCGCGGACGGCGTCTTGTCTGAATGGAAAGATTCAGCATCAGGCCTCACCTCTCTCGGCAAAGTTGTCATGCAAAGGATGCAAGAGCTTCTCAAGCAGATCGATTCCTTGAATAAAAGCGCTTGAAACACTAGACTTTTTCGAATGATTCCGCACCTGGCTGAGCAGTATCTAAAAAAGTTTGGTATCTTCATCAAAACCCCCGAGCAGATCATCGGCATTAGACGCGCCTGCGCGCTCGCTGCCTCCATCTTAGGCAAGCTATGCAAGATGGCCAAGGCGGGCGTTACGACCAATGCCTTAAATGAGTACGCAAACAAGTTGCACCAGGAAGCTGGCGCTCTGCCTGCTCCGCTCGGCTACGGCTCGCCGCCTTTTCCTAAGAGCATCTGCACCTCTTTGAATGAAGTGATCTGCCACGGCATTCCCGACGATACCCCGTTAAAGGAAGGCGACATCGTCAACATCGACGTCACCTCGATTTTAGATGGCTATTATGGCGACTGCAGCGCCATGGTCTGTATCGGCAAGGTTGACGCCGAAAAACAGAAAGTGGTCGATGTCTCACATGAGTGCCTCATGCGCGCGATCGCAATTTTAAAACCTGGAGTCGTGATCCACAAGATTGGGGATGTGATCGAAGACTATGCGCGTTCGCAAGGCTGTTCGGTAGTGAATCAGTTTACCGGACACGGCATCGGCATCGAATTCCACGAGCCGCCATCGATCTCTCACCACTACAACCATATGAAAATCCCCCTGGTCGAGGGCATGACCTTCACCATCGAACCTATGATCAACGCCGGCGTGCGTTCAGCCGTCATCGATCCCACAGACCAGTGGACCGCGCGCACCGAAGATGGTCGCCCCAGCGCGCAGTGGGAGCACACCGTGCTCATCACCTCCTCCGGCTACGAGATCCTCACTAAATAAGGGAAAGAATCCGAGAAACAGTGAGGAAGCCTTGCTGGAAGCGGTCCATGCCAAAGTGTTCATTTGGGGAGTGGATCGCATCGTCGGGCAGGCCCATGCCAAAGAGCACCGCATCAGCCGAAGATGCGGCTACGAGCGCGGGCACGATGGGCACAGAGGCGCCGCATAGCTGGTAGCGGCAGGGCTGTCCGAAGACCTCTTCTAGCGCCTTCGAGACGATCTTGGTGATGGGCGAATTAAGCGAAGCTTGAAAGGCGCCTGCGCCTTCGTATAGCTCTGTTTCAACCTCGATGCCTTTGGGAGCCAGCTGGGTTAAAAATTCCAAAAGGCTTCGGCCGACTTTTTCGGGGTCTTGCTTGCCGGTGAGCCGGCAAGAGAGTTTAGCCTCTGCCTTGGCCGGAATTACTGTTTTAACGCCAGGGCCGTTGTAGCCGCCAGTAAATCCATTGATCTCAACTACCGGCCGCAGCCAATTAGATTCCAGCGGCGAATAGCCCTCTTCTTTCGCCAGAGCTTTTACACCAAATTTTTGTGCATATTCTTGCGCATTGAACTGCAGATCTAATCTGGCTAAATCCTCTTTGGGAAGAGGCGTTACGCCATCGTAAAACCCAGGAACAGCCACTCTACCATTTTCATCCCACAAGCGACACAAAGCGCAAGCGAGCGCTCGATTGGGATTAAGAGCAATTCCGCCATGTATTCCCGAGTGCAGATCAGCATGTGCATTTTTATAAATAACCGTACCGTGGACGACGCCGCGCATGCCAAGCGTAATGCCCGGAACATTCGCTTTAGGCATATCGAAGTCGATCACGAGTAGATGGTCAGCCTTTAAATCGATCTTCTTCTGCGCCAAAAATTCGGTTGTGCCTTTGCTGCCGCTCTCTTCCTCGCCTTCGATAAAAAACTTCAGATTAAAATTGAACTGCTTGGATAGCTGTAAAAAGGCTTTAACTGCAGAAACGGAATAGAAGCACTGCCCTTTGTTATCCACTGCGCCGCGTGCATAAACATTGTTGCCCTTCAACACCGGTTTAAACGGGTCGGAATGCCATAATTCGAGCGGATCGACGGGCTGCACATCATAGTGCTGATAGATCAAGATCGTCGGACGGCTGGGGCCGGCTTTGAGATGGCTCGCAAACACGATCGGTCTGCCACTCGTCTCCCAAACCTTGCTCTCAAGCCCAATGCCCTGCAAGTAATTGGAGAGCCACTCGGCGGCCTTTTGTGTGTCTTTGGCAAATTGTGGATCAGTGCTTATGCTGGGAAAACTTAAGAATGTGAAGAAATCGCGTAGGATCTCATCTTGATGCGCTGCATACCAGCGTTTAAAATCGTCGAGATTCAAAGCCATAATCAATTAGAGACGAAGGTCGTCGTCGATGACACCTTGAGCGCTTTCGATCAGATAAGCAGCTAGACAGGCATCACCCTCGTAACTCATCTCTACCTCCATGTTTCCATCTGCGGATGGTTTACCGCATGTGATGAGGATGTAACAAGAGTGATTTTTTGCTAAGGCTTTTTTAACGTCGTGCGGAACTTTCCCTTTGGTCGGTTGAGTTCGCCTCAGAATGTTGTCGATCAGTTTGCGCATATTTAGCTCTGATGACATAACTAAGAATTTATTCGCAAATAAAAACACTTTTCAAATTAATAGTTAAAAATGGACGAGATGGACAAACGACAAAATTAAGGCAAAACTGCTATACTCGGTCAAAAATCGGAGCCAACTTATGTCTTTCCTAAAGCGCATTGTCTTATTTCTAGCGATCAACTTCCTGGTGGTGATCACCCTCTCGCTAGTGCTGAACATCTTGAATGTGCGCCCCTACCTTACTGCGCACGGCATCGATTACAAATCCTTGATGATCTTCTGCTTAATCTGGGGCATGGGAGGAGCATTTATCTCGTTAGGCTTGTCCCGCATCATGGCCAAATGGCTGATGGGCGTCAAACTGATCGATCCGAACACGCACGACCCTCAACTGCGCGCGCTCGTCGCACTCGTGCACAAGCTCTCTAAAGAAGCCGATCTGATTGCGATGCCAGAAGTGGGCATTTATGATGCCAAAGAGGTCAATGCCTTTGCCACTGGTCCTTCGCAAAGACGCGCGCTAGTTGCCGTCTCGCGCGGTCTGCTCGAAAAAATGTCCGAATCGGAGCTCGAAGGCGTGCTGGCACATGAGATCACCCACATCGCCAATGGCGACATGGTGACCATGACTCTGCTGCAGGGCATCGTAAACGCTTTTGTCATGTTTCTGGCACGTATCCTCGCCTCGATCTTCTCTGGCATAGGAAGAAGCCGCGACGAGTCGAGCACGGCCTCTTACGGCTCGTACATGCTGATGGTCTTTGTGTTTGAAATGGTATTCATGATCCTTGGCTCGCTGGTCATCGCGGCCTACTCGCGCTTCAGAGAGTTCCGCGCAGATGCGGGTGGCGCGCGCTTGGCTGGCAAACAGAAGATGATTGCGGCCCTGGAATCTCTTCAGGCCACGCAGAAGATCATGAGCCCACAAGCAGAAAAAGCCGCCTTTCAGGCCTTTAAAATCTCTACACGAAACAAGTCGGGCATCTTGGCGCTTTTTGCCACGCACCCACCGCTGGAAAAGCGCATCGAAAGATTGCAGCAAATTTAATGAGATTTTTTCTCTTCGGTGCGTTGGCGCTTAGAAGCGGGTTCAGCTGAGCCCGAGCCTGAACCAGCACCTGTGCCCTCTTCGTCTTGCGGCTCACTTAACTGCGCCTGCTGCGATGCAGTGAGAGAAAGCGCGCGGGTCACCGAGGTTTCTAAGCCCGCCTCATTTACCAAGGGCACCAGGCTTAGAATCGCCGCTCGGCTCATTTTGAGTGGATTGTGAGAGAGATCGAGCTTAGTCAAACGGGCACAGCCGCTCATTTCAGGTGGCAAAACCTCTATCATATTATAATCTAGTCTGAATGTACGCAGACGCGTAAGCGCTCCAACCACAGGATTTACAACCGTAAGCCGGTTATAAGCGATACTTAAAACTTTTAATCTTGTGCACTTGTTCAATTCATCAGGAATGCAAGCGATCCTGTTGTTATAAAGCCGTAATTCTGCCAAGCTAGTACAATTTCCAATGCCTTCTGGAAATCTCGAAAGTAGATTTCCGGCAAGATCGATGTACTCAAGACGCGCCCATCGCTTAGGTGGGATAGTAGGAAATAGCTTAACTCCATTTGCACCCAACGATAGCTCGACTAGTTTCCGACAGGCAAAAAGCGGTGCGATTGAATGCGGATCTGAGATAGCATTTTCGTCTGCCTGAAACTTCTCCAACTTCCTGCACTCCTCAATTTCAACAGGCACTTGGGTAAGAAAGTTCCCATCAACGTTGAGCTCCTCTACATTCGCAAATAACCCGATGCATGAGGGAATCTCCGTCAGTCCTTTTCTATCAAGCTCTAAATTTCTCATAGAGAGTAGATCGCTATTGCCTATCATCCAAAGATAAACATCGCGGGCTAACTGGATACAATGTCGCAGCTCAGGAGCCGCAAATGTAAGAGCCTTCCGAAGATGACGAAACGCTTTGTCAATCTGTCGATCATTTTGCGCAACATGTTCGAATACTGCCAGAGTACTATTCGGCTTTGCCAATTCGATCATCCATTCTGGATGCAATCTGCCAAGTGGGGCGCAAGGAAGAGGCGAGAAGTGTGGGACAGAAGTTGCAATGAAGGAGTCGTCCATGACGATCGTTTCGTAAACAGCCATGACGACCAGCCTATCTGTAGGATCGCGCTGCAAGGCTTTCTTGAGTTCATTAAATTTGACATTAGCCACAGCTTCAAGGCAGGGATACCTCTTATACGCTGCTCTCAGCATGTTGTAAGCTATAGATTGGACAACCACGTGGTTAAATGCCTTGCAAACACGGGCGCAAACATGCGGCTTTGCACTCATGCCGACAATGATTCCCAACACATCGTAGGGCTTTAATGTATCTAAGGTTCTTCTCGCTACCGCTGCCATTTCAAACTTTTTTTAATTTAAGAAGACGAATAGCTTACCAATTCTTCAGAAAAACTACAATGCAAACGGGGTAGGATTAATGGGTTAATTTAAACACCGAGATCCACAGAGAAAAAACTAATCTTTGTATTTCCCTCGGTGAATCTCGGTGCTCTCGGTGTTTAAAATTTCTCTTTAGAAAACAAGGCCTGTTAGGTTAAAGAACTTTTTTCGGGAGAGAGTAGATCGAAGTGATGCCCAAGCGCGATCATGCGGCCATTTTCAATGCTGTAGACGGCATCGGGCTGCATGATTTCGCATAAGTTTCGTAGGCTTTCGCACTTGAGGACGATGAAATCGACCTCTGCCAGCGAGGAGAGCAGAGAGACAAACTCCTCGTCAGGTTCGTTGTCTCGCACGTAGACAATTAATTTTTTCTCTTTCTCTTCATTGGATAGCTTGCGGATACTTCTAAAAAGCACGGTCGACATGCCGTGGCTGCTCTCAAGGCCTAACACGACAAAATGCTTGCCTTTGAGGGCTTGTTGCAGCGCAAAGAGATGTTCTTCATCGAAGATCTTGTTCTCGACATCATACTCGAGCAGCCTTTTGGCCATATCGGCCAGATGAATACAAGCACAGCCGAGGCGCTCGATAGCCATGCCCGCGGCGATATTTGCCAGTTGGGCGGCGTGTTTGATATCGAGACCATTGGCCATAGCGATGCTGATCATGGCTAGCACGGTGTCTCCGGCGCCGGTCACATCTTTGACCTCTTTAGAGCGCACGGGGAAATCAAATCTGTCACCAGGTCGGTTGAACAGCGACATCCCCAGCTCTGAACGCGTGACCAGCAGCATATCGACCTGGCAAGCCTGCAAAATTTTAGCGGCGACCTGATCCAAAGGAAACTCGCTGGCCATCTTCGCGGCGGCATACGCTTCGGTCAGGTTAGGCTTGAGCACGGTTGCGCCTTGATATTTAGAGAAATCTTCACCCTTGGGATCGACGATCACAGGGATATTACGCGCTTTGGCCATCTCAAAGAGGACCATTAGCAATGAACGTGAGAGGAGCCCCTTGCCATAATCTGACACAGCGATGATCTGTATGTCTTCTAAAAGCGTCGGCAGCGAATTGACCACAGTCTGCTCCAAATCTTCAGCGATGGTCGTATAGGTTTCAAAGTCGACGCGCAGAATCTGTTGTGCATCGGCGATCAGGCGATTTTTGACCGGCGTCTTAAATCCATTTTCGATAAATAGGCCGGAGATATCGACGCCCTCTTTCTTAAGCTCAGAGCAGATCTTATCGCCTGCGCTATCTCGTCCAATACGGCCGACTGCGCGCACACTGGCGCCGAGCGAAATGAGGTTGAGCACTACGTTGCCTGCACCACCCGGCCGGCTCTCCTCACGCGCTACGTGTAGAACCGATACGGGCGCTTCGGGAGAGATGCGTTTAATCTTGCCAGTGGTATACGTGTCGAGCATAAAGTCCCCGATGACGAGAACTTTGGCGGGGCGAAAGCGACTGAGCATTCCGACTAATTTTACCATCGATTGTCCACCAAGAGATAATTACGCACGTAATCACCCACTGCTTCTTTGACATTAAATTGAAATGGCTTCTTTTTGTCATTATAACCGTGAAGCGCGAAGTATTTGTTCATGTCTGCACAGGTATAGTTCTGATACTGTTTGACCAGGTCGTTAGGCATATCGATATATTCGATGATGGGAGGACGGCTGGCCGCGCTAAAAAGAGAGTTCGAAAGATGGTTCCAGGTAGTCGCCTCACCCATGCCAATATTAAAAATTCCACCGAGTGTGTTGTTCAGAAAATCACAGGTCATCTTGACCGCATCTTTGACGTAGATGAAGTCGCGCATCTGATCGCCATGGCCGAACTTCTGCGGTTCGGAAGATTTGAACAGACGGATCTTACCATCGCTCATGACCGTCGGTAGCATCTTATAGACCATTGAAGCCATGCGGCCTTTGTGGTTCTCGTTCGGACCAAAGACGTTGAAATATTTCAGTCCGACCAGACGATCGAGCACTCCTTGGCGCTTGGCCCAAAGGTCGAAGATGTGCTTGGAAAATCCATATAAGTTAAGCGGCTTAAGCTCGTCTAAAAGAGCATGGTCGTCTGAAAAGCCAAGCTCGCCTGCCCCATAAGTCGCAGCAGAAGAGGCGTAGATAAAACGCTGGCCGTGCTTGAGCGCATATTCTGCCAGCCGCAGCGTGTAGCGGTAGTTATTCTCCATGAGATAATCACCGTCAGCCTCAAGCGTATCGGAGCAGGCGCCAAGGTGGATAAAAGCTCCGATCTCTTTTTCTCTACCTTGCAGCCACTCGAAGAGCGCGTGTTTAGAGATAAAATCGATGTAGCGTTTACCGAGGAGATTCTTCCACTTTTCTGTTTTTTTGATGTCGTCGACCAGGATTAAGTTATCAAACCCTTGATCGTTGAGATAGCGCACGAGGCAAGAACCGATGAATCCCGCGGCACCAGTGACTACGATTATAGCAGACTTCATAAGTTTGCAATTTAGCAGATTGAGAGTAAAAAGATAACAAGAAAAAACGACCCAAATGACATTTTTACATTCTCTTTTGTCCTTTGGGTCGTTTGTGTCGTTATGGTCGTTTTCTTAAGCCTGCACCGGCTTCTCTGGCATCGGTGTCTCGCTCTCAATTTTGAGCTTAAAATTCGCTGGCACACCTTCTTTCAAACGCAGGTTTAAAGTATGCATGCCGAGCTCCTTGATTGGATGCACGAGCAGCACATTGCGCCGTTCTAAAGTAATGCCTTCATTTTCAAAAAGCTTCAAAATGTCATGAGCGCCAACTGAGCCATACATATGCCCTTCTGGATCGACTTTGACTTTGATTGTGAGTTCCATTCCAGTGATGCGAAGCGCTAGTGCATCAGACTCCTTTTTATCCACTTCAGCGAGTTTGGCGCGCTCTTCTTGCAGACGGGCTTGCATGCGCAGCGTATTTTTATCAGCGACAACTCCTCTCTTTTTAGGGAGGATGAAGTTGCGCGCATATCCTGGTTTTACTTTCACGATCTCGCCGCTACGTCCAAGATCATCCACATCTTCAATAAGCAGTAGCTGGTATTGTCTTACCATTTTCGTTCTCCTTTAATCTTGGGCCACAAATGGCAGTAGAGCCATGTGTCTTGCGCGTTTAATTGCCTTGGCCAGTTGTCTTTGATGATAAGAGGAAACTCCGGTGATGCGGCGTGGAATAATTTTCCCGCGCTCGGTGACAAACTGCACAAGGGTGTCGATATCTTTATAATCGATATGGCGCACTCCAGCGGCCGTAAAAGGGCACTGTTTGCGTCTTCTGACAAAAGGACCTTCTGGTGGAGTTGGAACCCTTGCTGGAGGAGGGCCTTTCTTGAAATTGCTACTCATTTAGTTATTCCTCACTCTTGAACTATGGGTTTAAATTCTAGGGTTTCCATCACCTTGTCTGTTCTTAAAGTGAGGAAACGAATGAGATCCTCGTTGAGGTGATACTCTCTCCACATCTCTTTGATCGATGGAGTAGGCACGGAAAAATAGATTAAATAATAGTATCCTTCGCGCCGTCCGTTGATCTCGTAGGCCAGTTTGTGCCTGCCCTGATCGTGGATCTTGCGGATCTCTCCTTCTCGCCCTGTGATCGAAGAGGTGATCTTATCGAGAGCCTTTTGACGCGCTTCTTCACTCAAAGTTGCGCTCAGGATATACATCCCCTCGTAAAGATGCTTCTTCTGCTTTGTCATATCGTTTCATTCTCCAATTTCTTTCTGTTCTTCAACATTAAACATCCGCATTGCGGTGTCGATTCCGGAAGTGAGCCACATTTCCACGGCCTCGGCCGCTCTTTCGACTACCTGAGGCAGGCTCTTCATCTCCTCGGAAGTAAACTTTCCAAGCACATGCTCGGTTAAAACTTCACCCATCTTTTCACCGATACCCACGCGAAGCCGCGGCCAGTCCGATGTATTTAGGTGCTGCTCAATACTTTTTAGGCCGTTATGGCCTCCGCTACTCCCCTTTGCCCTAAAACGCAGCCGGCCAAAAGGCAGAGCGATATCATCACAAACCACCAGCAGGTTCTCGTGTGCGATGTCAAAATACTGCTGGCACACGCGCACTGCTTCTCCGCTGCTATTCATATAAGTCAAGGGCAGCAGCAGCACGCTCTTTTTTCCATCTACTGCTCCTTGTGCCAGCTCTGCTGCAAAACCAGTTGCCTGGCGAAAGGTTAAACCCTTCTTCTGCGCAAAGGCTTTAAGCACTAAAAAGCCTACATTATGTCGCGTCTCTTCATAAGCTTTGCCAGGGTTCCCAAGTCCGACGATCAGGTACTTTTGAACACCCGCAGCCATAGCTTAGTTTATTGACGTTTAGCCACGATCACCACCACCTTGTCCAGATCCATGAGTGGACGCACGCCCTTCGGCATAGCGATATCGGATAGGCGCTTGGACTGCGCGATACCTAGTTCGCGTACATCGACCACAAATTCTGCAGGGATATGTTTAGGTAGACATTCTACTCTTACAAAGCGTACGACTTGTCTTAAAAAACCACCCAACTTCACTCCAGCGCAATCTACGCCGCCGATGACGTTGACTGGCACTTTCACTTCAACTGGCACATCATCTTGTAGCTCTTCGAAGTCTAGGTGTGAAACGCGATAGTTCGTAATTCCGTATTGCACCTCTTTGAGGATAGCTTGACGTTTCTTGCTGCCTGCAACTAGCGTGAACACTGTTGTAGGAAGTTGTCCCGCCTTAATGCTTCTCATCGCAGTGGCGTATTCTGTCCCGTTAACCACGATCGTTTCAGGCTCTTTTCCGGGAGCATAGATAACACCAGGAATATTGCCTTCGCGCCGGAGCTGCTTTGTATCGCTTTTCTTCTCTTTTGACCGGGCTGTCACTGTAAGTTTCATGATCTTCTCCATTCATCTTCAAAATAAACTTTATCCGCGAAACCTCGAGGGTTTCTTAGAGGATGTCTACAAAGTAGGCCTTCGATCTTTTGGTTCTTTTCGCGATCTTTTTCCTCCCCCTCCTCAGCCATGTCATTGTCGACATTGTCTTCGTCGGGGGAGAAAAAACCTCATCGAAAAACTTCCAAAATCTCTAAAAGGCCTACTTTGTAGACACCCTCTTAGGACGACGTTGTGCTGAACAGGGAAGAGATTGACTTTGCACCGACGATAGAGTCTATCGCCTTAGCAAAAAGAGGGGCAACGGATACGATTTCGAGCCGCTCACGACTCATTTCTGGAGAGAGCGGTATCGTATTGCTAACCAGCATCTTTTCAATCGCACTTTCTTCGAACGCGGTTCCGACAAAGAGGCCATGTGTGACTGTACTGCAAATGCGCTTTGCGCCTGCCTTTTTACACACGATAGCCGCCGTCTTCAGCGTTTCTCCTGTCGAGCAGATGTCATCGACGATTAGAACATCTCTGTCCTTCACGTCCCCTATCAGGGCACTCATCTCTACTCGCTTTGCACTCACTCGACGCTTATCCACGATCGCATATTCGCACTTTAAGCGCTTCTGCGAACGCCCGCGCTAACTTAATACTCCCGACATCTGGAGCTACCACCACACACTTGTTCAACCCTAAACGCTGCACCGCCTCCACGAGGACTGGTCTGGCGTAAAGATTGTCAACTGGGATGTTAAAAAACCCTTGGATCTGCTCTGCATGCAGATCCATTGTGAGCACTCTGTGTAACTCCTGCTTTTTCAAGTAGATCGGCGACGAGCTTTGCCGTGATCGGCACTCTCGCCCTTATCCTTGCGATCTTGCCGCGCATACCCAAAATAAGGCATCACCGCGACAATCGAACGGGCAGAAGCGCGTTTCAAAGCATCGACTATAATCAACAATTCCATGAGATAGAGATTGGGATGTCGTGCGACAGTCTGCAAAACGAACACATCCCTACCACGGACATTCTCTAAAATTTGAACGCCTATCTCACCATCTGGAAAAGTCTCAATTGTCACTTTCCCAAGCTGCACGCCGAAGCAGTCTGCAATTTGCTTGGCGAGCTCCGGATGAGAAGTGCCGGCAAAAAGCATGATATCGCATTGTCATTATGCATCTGTATTCATTCTAACTTTGGGGTGGAAGGATTCGAACCTCCGAATGGCGGTACCAAAAACCGCTGCCTTACCACTTGGCGACACCCCATCAAATGGCTAGTTTCGAAGATGCTACTAAAGTATCAGTTTTAAGAAAAGGACCAAAACGACAAGGAGGGGCGAAGTGGACAAAGATTTTGTGGACTTGGTGGACGAAGTGGACATAGTGGACCGCCCCAGCAAGCAATTTCTTTGGCGCAGTCCACCTCGTCCATTGTGGTCCACCAAGTCCACAAAATTATTTGTCCACTGCGCCTTTCTTAAGCTTGGCTGTTAACTATATGCTTGAATCTTCTTGAAGCTTGATAATGCTCGACGATCGGATCTTCAACCTGCTTCTCATGCCCCTTGTGCCCCGAAACCTTGTACCAGGCCAACGGCATATTGCGCAGATCAGCGCCTAAAGTCTTAAAGTCCTCTCTCAGGAGCACATCTCTCAGACCCGCCTGATCCCAAAACTCTTCTCTGCGATCCGCACGCATCATCTCTTTTACGCAGGTTTGCGCCCACCTGCGTAAAATCTCTTTGGCCTTATCTGTATGATTGACAAAGATCGTCCCCGACATCACCTTCGAGAGATGGTCGTTTGGCAGCTCAGGATCGACCCTAACGGCGAAATCTGCGGCAAAGAGGTCGAGCACAGGAGGCTGTCTAATAAAGACTGCGTCTGCATCGACCCACAAGAGCGGTTTTTTGAGCTCTTGCAGCTTCTGATGTAGAAAAAAAGGTTTAAATGCGCAATTGAGTTCCCAGCTGCCAAATGAGTCGACCCCATCGATCGAGGTCTCCAAACCAAAGCGCTTGCAAGAAGCGATCAGGTTTCTTACCTCATCTTCATAAGGCGTGTTTTTCGTAAAAAACGAGACGACTACAGGAAATTTTTGCATATAACTTCGTATATAAGTTAAAGAAATAATTATAACAATCTATAATAGGTTCACCGATGCACATTGTTCATGTCGCTTCAGAGCTTGCTCCTGTTGCTAAAGTCGGAGGTCTGGGAGATGTGCTCTATGGACTTTCAAAGGCGCTGGTCAAAGGACAAAAAAATGTCGAAGTCATTATTCCGAAGTACGACTGTATCGACTACAACCAATTAAAACATCTAAAAGTTGAACTCCGCGAGCTCTTGTGCACCGAAGATGGAAAACAGATCAATAATACAGTCTGGTCGTGTGAACTTGAAAACTTAAAAGTGGTGTTAATCGAGGCGCATCATCCATTAAACTACTTCAGTCGTGAAAAGATCTACGGCTGCCCGGATGATATCGAACGCTTCACCTATTTTTGTCGAGCTACACTCGAGTATCTCCTGCAGACTAAACGCACGCCTGAGATCATCCACCTGCACGATTGGCCAACCGCCATGGTGGCTCCTCTGTACAAAGAGGTCTATCGCGCGCTCGGCTTAAAAGCCCAAGGCATCGTACTGACTTTGCACAATTTGGCCTACCAAGGAAAATGTCTACCCAAACAGATCGTACGCGTCGGTCTAAATACGGAAAATCCCGCGATCTGGGAAAAGATGCGCGATCCAGCTTCATCAGGACAGGTCAATCTGCTCAGGGGTGGAATTGAATATGCTGATCGAGTGACTACCGTCTCGCCTACTTATCTAAAAGAGATCATGACGCGCAAAGAAGGGGTCGGCTTAGACGACGTGCTCGTCAAGCATGCCAAAAAACTCACTGGCATTCTGAACGGCATCGATGAAGAGTATTGGGATCCCGCCAAAGACCCGCTGCTCATCAAACGCTACAACACTCACATCTCGCGCCCCGAAGAGCTGCAAGCGGTACTCGACGCCAAAGCAGAGAGCCGCAGACAGCTGCGTCTGCATTTTAATTTACGCGAAGGAAATTACCCGCTTGTCTGCTCAGTCACGCGCCTTGTGCCTCAAAAAGGCCCCGAGCTTATTCTTTATGCTTTAAAACATGCGCTGCAAAAGGGCGGAGAATTTGTACTTCTCGGCTCAGATCACGGCTCCGCCATCGAAAAAGCCTTCATCCCCTGGCATGGAAAAGAACAGAAGGTCGGCATCTGCATCGACCGCGATGAGTCCTTGGCCCATCTGATTTATGCCGGCGCTGACATGCTGGTGATCCCTTCGCGTTTCGAACCGTGCGGCCTCACGCAGATGATCGCCCTGCGCTACGGCACTGTACCTATCGCACGCCGCACAGGCGGTCTGGCAGACACAGTTTTCGACATCGACACCGCCACCTGCCCGGAAGAAGAACGCAACGGCTTTACCTTCGACCATTTTGACACCGGCGGCATCGACTGGGCCTTGGGCCGCGCGCTCGACTGCTGGATAAATGACCGACCTAAGTGGAAAAAGATCATGCTGAACGGCATGCGTAAAGACTTCAGCTGGGAAAGCTCTGCGGCGGCTTATCTAGAGCTTTTCCAATCTCTTATGATTAAGCAAAAAGTCGCTTGAAGAAAAAGACTAAACACCGAGAGCACCGAGAATACACCGAGAAAAAATTAATTCTTGTATTTTCCTCAGTGATCTCGGTATTTAATTTTCCCTACCTTCCGCAGAGTTGAGCTATCCGCTCAACTATTTTCAAAGCCTGCTCTTTAATCCACGAAACAGCAAACCAAAATAGATTTACCATCTGCTGCCAGCAGGTTTGCGGGCGTCCGGGATTTTCATCGAACAAGAGCTGTTGGAAATTTCGGATGCGCAAAATATCTTCGCGATCTAAGGCAATCTGATTATGTGAAAGGTCGAGATGCCACAACTGCAGGCATTGCCCAAGCTCTGCTGGAACAGTCGTCAGCTGATTATGTGAAAGGTCGAGATGCCACAACTGCAGGCATTGCCCAAGCTCTGCTGGAACAGTCGTCAGCTGATTATGTGAAAGATCGAGCCACCTCAACTGCCGGCACTGCCCGAGCTCTACAGGAAGGAATCTAAGCTTATTAGACTCAAGATGGATAACTCTTAGCCCAGTAAATAAGCCGATCTCTGGTGGAAGATGCGTTAGATTTAATTCATTCAATTCGAGGCGTTCTATACTTGCAAGCTGTGCAGGATACAGCTGCATCCAATTAGTCGCTGCAGCTGCTCTGTCCTCTAGATCTCCTTGTGCAGTCTCCCACCAAGATGCTGCCTCAGGACATCGGTTGAAAATAGCTTTAAAAAAGGTGCAAACGTCTGCAGCTCGGAGTAGAGCGGATAGCCTTGACGCATCGAGTGAAGTTGGATCCTGGGCAGGAGCAGAAATAGGAACATTTACGCGTCTAGCTCTTTCCATAACTCGTTCATAAACTCTCGTAACGCTCTGGGCATTTGTCGGAAGATTGTGAGCTGCGGCCTCTTGAACAAAACTTGCAAGAAGAGGCTCGCGCCCATACGACTGCCAAATCTGTGTAGTAGCCATCGTTTATCTCCTGCAAAGTTGAGCGATTTGTTGAATAAGATGCATAAGCTGCTCTTGAATCCACGAAACAGCCAACCAAAATAGATTTATCATTTGCTGCCAGCAGGTTTGCGGGCGTCCGGGATTTTCATCGAACAAGAGCTGTTGGAAATTTCGAATACGCAAAATATCTTCGCGATCTAAGGCAATCTGATTATGTGAAAGATCGAGATGCCACAACTGCAGGCATTGCCCAAGCTCTGCTGGAACAGTCGTCAGCTGATTATGTGAAAGATCGAGCCTTCCCAACCGCTGGCACTGCCCAAGTTCTGCTGGAACAATCGTCAGCTGATTATGTGAAAGATGGAGCCGCTCCAAGCGCTGGCACTGCCCAATCCACGCTGGAACAGTCGTTAGCCGATTATGTGAAAGCCAGAGTATCTCCAACTGCTGGCACTGCCCGAGCTCTGCTGGAACAGTCGTTAGCTGATTATGTGAAAGATAGAGCCACTTCAAGCGCTGGCACTGCCCAAGCCATGCTGGAACAGTCGTCAGCTGATTATGTGAAAGATCGAGCTCCCACAACAGCTGGCTCTGCCTAAGCTCTGCTGGAACAGTCGTCAGCTGATTATGTGAAAGATCGAGCCGCACCAACCACTGGCACTGCCCAAGCTCTGCTGGAACAGTCGTCAGCTGATTATGTGAAAGATAGAGCCCCTCCAAGCGCTGGCACTGCCCAAGCTCTACAGGAAGGAATGTAAGCTTATTAGTCTCAAGATAAATAGTTCTTAGCCCAGTAAATAAGCCGATCTCTGGTGGAAGATGCGTTAGATTTAATCCCCTCAATCCGAGGTATTCTATATTTGCGAGCTGTGCAGGATGCAGCTGCATCCAATTAGTCGCCGCAGCTGCTCTGGCCTCTAGATCTCCTTGTACAGTCTCCCACCAAGATGCTGCGTCAGGACATTGGTTGAAGATAGCTTTAAAAAAGGTGCAGACATCTGCGGCTTTGAGCAGTGCAGATAATCTCGAAATGTCGAGTGAAGTTTGATCCTGGGCAGGAGCGGGAATGGGAATATTTACGCTTCTAACTCTTTCCATAACTCGTTCATAAACTCTCGTAACGCTCTGGGCATTTGTCGGAAGATTGTGAACCGAAGCCTCTTGAACAAAACTTGCAAGAAGAGGCTCGCGCCCATACGACTGCCAAATCTGTGTATATGCTTCAGGGTCTCTAGGTCCAATAGCTGCAGCCATCGTTTATCTCCCGCAAAGTTGAGCGATTTGTTGAATAAGATGCATAAGCTGCTCTTTAATCCACGAAACAGCCAACCAAAATAGATTTACCATTTGCTGCCAGCAGGTTTGCGGGCGTCCGGGATTTCCATCAAACAAGAGCACAGGGAAATCTCGAATGCGCAGAATATCTTCGCGATCTAAGGCAATCTGATTATGTGAAAGATCGAGCGTTCCCAACCGCTGGCACTGCCCAAGCTCTGCTGGAACAGTCGTCAGCTGATTATGTGAAAGATCGAGCCACTCCAAGCGCTGGCACTGCCCAAGCTCTGCTGGAACAATCGTCAGCTGATTATGTGAAAGATTGAGCCACTCCAACTGCTGGCACTGCCCAAGCTCTACTGGAACAGTCGTCAACTGATTATGTTCAAGGTAGAGCACTCTCAACTGCTGGCACTGCCCAAGCGTTGCTGGAACAGTCGTCAGCTGATTATGTGAAAGATCGAGCACTCTCAACTGCTGGCACTGCCCAAGCTCTGCTGGAACAGTCGTCAGCTGATTATGTGAAAGATCGAGCCGCTCCAACTGCTGGCACTGCCCAAGCTCTGATGGAACAGTCGTCAGCTGATTATGTGAAAGATCGAGCTCACTCAACCACTGGCACTGCCCTAGCTCTGCTGGAACAGTTGTCAGCTGATTACCTGAAAGATGGAGCACTGTCAACTGCTGGCATTGCCTGAGCTCTACCGGAAGGAATGTAAGCTTATTAGACTCAAGATAGATATCTGTTAGCTCAGTAAATAAGCCTATTTGCGGTGGAAGATGCGTTAGATTTAATCCATTCAATCCAAGGCGTTGTATATTTGCGAGCTGTGCAGGATGCTGCTGCATCCAATTAGTCGCTGCAGCTGCTCTGTCCTCTAGATCTCCTTGTACAGTCTCCCACCAAGATGCTGCGTCAGGACATAGGTTGAAAATAGCTTTAAAAAAGGTGCAGACATCTGCGGCTTTGAGCAGTGCAGATAATCTCGAAATGTCGAGTGAAGTTTGATCCTGGGCAGGAGCGGGAATGGGAATATTTACGCTTCTAACTCTTTCCATAACTCGATCATAAACTGTCCCGACGCGCTGGGTATCTGTTGGAAGATTGTGAGCTGTGGCCTCTTGAACAAAACTTGCAAGAAGAGGCTCGCGCCCATACGACTGCCAAATCTGTGTAGTTGCCATTCTTTACCTCCCGCAGAGTTGAGCTATCCGCTCAACTATTTTCAAAGCCTGCTCTTTAATCCACGAAACAGCAAACCAAAATAGATTTACCATCTGCTGCCAGCAGGTTAGCGGCGGGCGTCCGGGATTTCCATCAAACAAGAGCTGTTGGAAATTTCGAATGCGCAAAATATCTTCGCGATCTAAGGCAATCTGATTATGTGAAAGGTCGAGATGCCACAACTGCAGGCATTGCCCAAGCTCTGCTGGAACAGTCGTCAGCTGATTATGTGAAAGATCGAGCCTTCCCAACCGCTGGCACTGCCCAAGTTCTGCTGGAACAGTCGTCAGCTGATTATGTGAAAGAGAGAGCCCCCCAACTGCTGGCACTGCCCTAGCTCTGCTGGAACAGTCGTCAGCTGATTATGTGAAAGATCGAGCCGCCACAACTGCTGGCACTGCCCAAGCTCTGCTGGAGCAGTCGTCAGCTGATTGTGCGGAAGATAGAGCGCCTCTAACTGCTGGCACTGCCCAAGCTCTGCTGGAACAATCGTCAGCTGATTATCTGAAAGATCGAGCACTCTCAACTGCTGGCACTGCCCAAGCTCTGCTGGAACAGTCGTCAGCTGATTTTGTGGAAGATAGAGCCACTGCAACTGCTGGCACTGCCCAAGCTCTGCTGGAACAGTCGTTAGCGGATTATGTGAAAGAGCGAGACACCTCAACTGCTGGCACTGCCCGAGCTCTACAGGAAGGAATCTAAGCTTATTAGACTCAAGATGAATAGTTCTTAGCCCAGTAAATAAGCCGATTTGGGGTGGAAGATGCGTTAGATTTAATCCATTCAATTCGAGGCGTTCTATACTTGCGAGCTGTGCAGGATGCAGCTGCATCCAATTAGTCGCCGCAGCTGCTCTGGCCTCTAGATCTCCTTGTACAGTCTCCCACCAAGATGCTGCGTCAGGACATTGGTTGAAAATAGCTTTAAAAAAGGTGCAAACATCCGCCGCTCGGAGTAGCGCGGATAGTCTTGAAGCGTCGAGTGAAGTTGGATCCTGAGCAGGAGCAGGAATGGGAACATTTACGCTTCTAACTCTTTCCATAACTCGGTCATAAACTCTCCTGACACTCTCGTCATTTGTCGGAAGATTGTAAGCCGAAGCCTCTTGAACATAACTTGCAAGAAGAGGCTCGCGCCCATACGACTGCCAAATCTGTGTAGTAGCCATTCCTTACCTCTCGCAGAGTTGAGCTATCCGCTCAACCATTTTCAAAGCCTGCTCTTTAATCCACGAAACAGCAAACCAAAATAGATTTACCATCTGCTGCCAGCAGGTTTGCGGGCGCCCGGGATTTCCATCAAACAAGAGCTGTTGGAAATTTCGAATACGCAAAATATCTTCGCGATCTAGAGCTATTTGATTATGTTCAAGATAGAGCCACCTCAACTGCTGGCACTGCCCGAGCTCTGCTGGAACAGTCGTCAGCTGATTATGTGAAAGATAGAGCCACCTCAACTGCTGGCACTGCCCAAGCTCTGCTGGAATAGTCGTCAGCTGATTATGTGAAAGATCGAGCCACCACAACTGCTGGCATTGCCCAAGCTCTGCTGGAACAGTCGTTAGCTGATTGTGCGGAAGATAGAGCGCCTCTAACTGCTGGCACTGCCCAAGCTCTGCTGGAACAGTCGTCAGTTGATTATGTGCAAGATCGAGCCACCACAACTGCTGGCATTGCCCAAGCTCTGCTGGAACAGTCGTCAGCTGATTATGTGAAAGATAGAGCAAATTCAAGCGTTGGCACTGCCCTAGCTCTGCTGGAACAGTCGTCAGCTGATTATGTGAAAGATCGAGCCTTCCCAACCGCTGGCACTGCCCAAGTTCTGCTGGAACAGTCGTCAGCTGATTTTGTGAAAGATAGAGCCACATCAACTGCTGGCACTGCCCTAGCTCTACAGGAAGGAATCTAAGCTTATTAGACTCAAGATGAATAGCTCTTAGCCCAGTAAATAAGCCGATTTGCGGTGGAAGATGCGTTAGATTTAATCCATTCAATTCGAGGTATTCTATATTTGCGAGCTGTGCAGGATGCAGCTGCATCCAATTAGTCGCCGCAGCTGCTCTGTCCTCTAGATCTCCTTGTGCAGTCTCCCACCAAGATGCTGCGTCAGGACATTGGTTGAAAATGGCTTTAAAAAAGGTGCAGACATCTGCGGCTTTGAGCAGTGCAGATAATCTCGAAATGTCGAGTGAAGTTTGATCCTGGGCAGGAGCGGGAATGGGAATATTTACGCTTCTAACTCTTTCCATAACTCGTTCATAAACTCTCCTGACGCTCTGGGTATCTGTTGGAAGATTGTGAGCCGAAGCCTCTTGAACAAAACTTGCAAGAAGAGGCTCGCGCCCATACGACTGCCAAATCTGTGTAGTATGCCATTCTTTATCTCTCGCATAGCTGCAGCCATCGTTTATCCGCTCAAACGATTTGTTGAAAAGCTGCATAAGCTGCTCTTAATCCACGAAACAGCAAACCAAAATAGATTTACCATCTGCTGCCAGCAGGTTTGCGTGCGTCCGGGATTTCCATCAAACAAGAGCACATGGAAATTTCGGATGCGCAAAATATCTTCGCGATCTAAGGCAATCTGATTATGTGCAAGATCGAGCCACCACAACTGCTGGCACTGCTCAAGCTCTGCTGGAACAGTCGTCAGCTGATTATGTGAAAGATAGAGCAAATTCAAGCGTTGGCACTGCCCAAGCTCTGCTGGAACAGTCGTCAGTTGATTATGTGAAAGATCGAGCCACCTCAACTGCTGGCACTGCCCAAGCTCTGCTGGAACAGTCGTCAGCTGATTATGTGAAAGATCGAGCCGCTCCAACTGCTGGCACTGCCCAAGCTCGGATGGAACAGTCGTCAGCTGATTATGTGAAAGATCGAGCAAATTCAAGCGTTGGCACTGCCCAAGCTCTGCTGGAACAGTCGTCAGTTGATTATGTGAAAGATCGAGCCACCACAACTGCTGGCACTGCCCAAGCTCTGCTGGAACAGTCGTCAGTTGATTATGTGAAAGATCGAGCCACCTCAACTGCCGGCACTGCCCGAGCTCTACAGGAAGGAATCTAAGCTTATTAGACTCAAGACGAATAACTCTTAGCCCAGTAAATAAGCCGATCTCTGGTGGAAGATGCGTTAGATTTAATCCATTCAATTCGAGGCGTTGTATACTTTCGAGCTGTGCAGGATGCTGTTGCATCCAATCAGTCGCCGCAGCTGCTCTGGCCTCTAGATCTCCTTGTACAGTCTCCCACCAAGATGCTGCGTCAGGACATTGGTTGAAGATAGCTTTAAAAAAGGTGCAAACATCCGCCGCTCGGAGTAGAGCGGATAGCCTTGACGCATCGAGTGAAGTTGGATCCTGGGCGGGAGCGGAAATGGGAACATTTACGCTTCTAACTCTTTCCATAACTCGTTCATAAACTCTCCTGACGCGCTGGGTATCTGTCGGAAGATTGTGAGCCGAAACTTCTTGAACATAACTTGCAAGAAGAGGCTCGCGCCCATACGACTGCCAAATCTGTGTAGTAGCCATTCCTTACCTCTCGCAGAGTTGAGCTATCCGCTCAACCATTTTCAAAGCCTGCTCTTTAATCCACGAAACAGCAAACCAAAATAGATTTACCATCTGCTGCCAGCAGGTTTGCGGGCGCCCGGGATTTCCATCAAACAAGAGCTGTTGGAAATTTCGAATACGCAAAATATCTTCGCGATCTAGAGCTATCTGATTATGTGTAAGATAGAGCCACCTCAACTGCTGGCACTGCCCGAGCTCTGCTGGAACAGTCGTCAGCTGATTATGTGAAAGATAGAGCCGCTCAACTGCTGGCACTGCCCAAGCTCTGCTGGAATAGTCGTCAGCTGATTATGTGAAAGATCGAGCCACCACAACTGCTGGCACTGCCCAAGCTCTGCTGGAACAGTCGTCAGCTGATTATGCGGAAGATCGAGCGAATCTCAACCGCTGGCACTGCCCAAGCTCTGCTGGAACAGTCGTCAGCTGATTATGTGAAAGAGCGAGCACCCTCAACTGCTGGCACTGCCCAAGCTCTGCTGGAACAGTCGTCAGCTGATTATGTGAAAGATCGAGCCGCCTCAACTGCTGGCACTGCCCAAGCTCTGCTGGAACAGTCGTCAGCTGATTATGTGAAAGATCGAGCCACCTCAACTGCTGGCACTGCCCGAGCTCTACAGGAAGGAATCTAAGCTTATTAGACTCAAGATGAATAACTCTTAGCCCAGTAAATAAGCCGATCTCTGGTGGAAGATGCGTTAGATTTAATTCATTCAATTCGAGGCGTTCTATACTTGCAAGCTGTGCAGGATGCAGCTGCATCCAATTAGTCGCCGCAGCTGCTCTGGCCTCTAGATCTCCTTGTACAGTCTCCCACCAAGATGCTGCCTCAGGACATCGGTTGAAAATAGCTTTAAAAAAGGTACAAACGTCTGCAGCTCGGAGTAGAGCGGATAACCTTGACGCATCGAGTGAAGTTGGATCCTGAGCAGGAGCAGAAATGGGAACATTTTACGCTTCTAATTCTTTCCATAACTCGTTCATAAACTCTCCTGACGCGCTGGGTATCTGTCGGAAGATTGTGAGCCGAAACTTCTTGAACATAACTTGCAAGAAGAGGCTCGCGCCCATACGACTGCCAAATCTGTGTAGTAGCCATTCCTTACCTCTCGCAGAGTTGAGCTATCCGCTCAACCATTTTCAAAGCCTGCTCTTTAATCCACGAAACAGCAAACCAAAATAGATTTACCATCTGCTGCCAGCAGGTTGTGCGGGCGTCCGGGATTTCCATCAAACAAGAGCTGTTGGAAATTTCGGATGCGCAAAATATCTTCGCGATCTAGAGCTATTTGATTATGTGAAAGATCGAGCCACCACAACTGCTGGCATTGCCCAAGCTCTGCTGGAACAGTCGTCAGCTGATTATGTGAAAGATCGAGCCGCCCCAAGGTGCTGGCACTGCCCAAGCTCTGCTGGAACAGTCGTCAGCTGATTATGTGAAAGAGCGAGCCACTCCAACTGCTGGCACTGCCCTAGCTCTGTTGGAACAGCCGTCAGTTGATTATGTGAAGATCGAGCCACCTCAACTGCTGGCACTGCCCAAGCTCTGCTGGAACAGTCGTCAGCTGATTATGTGAAAGATCGAGCCACCTCAACTGCTGGCACTGCACAAGCTCTGCTGGAACAGTCGTCAGCTGATTATGTGCAAGATAGAGCAAATTCAAGCGTTGGCACTGCCCAAGCTCTGATGGAACAGTCGTCAGCTGATTATGTGAAAGATTGAGCTCCCTCAACTGCTGGCACTGCCCAAGCTCTGCTGGAACAGTCGTCAGTTGATTATGTGAAAGATCGAGCCACCACAACTGCTGGCACTGCCCAAGCTCTACAGGAAGGAATCTAAGCTTATTAGACTCAAGATGGATAACTCTTAGCCCAGTAAATAAGCCGATCTCTGGTGGAAGATGCGTTAGATTTAATTCATTCAATTCGAGGCGTTGTATACTTGCAAGCTGTGCAGGATGCTGCTGCATCCAATTAGTCGCCGCAGCTGCTCTGGCCTCTAGATCTCCTTGTACAGTCTCCCACCAAGATGCTGTCTCAGGACATTGGTTGAAGATAGCTTTAAAAAAGGTGCAAACATCCGCCGCTCGGAGTAGAGCGGATAGCCTTGACGTATCGAGTGAAGTTGGATCCTGGGCGGGAGCGGGAATGGGAACATTTACGCTTCTAACTCTTTCCATAACTCGTTCATAAACTCTCCTGACGCGCTGGGTATCTGTCGGAAGATTGTGAGCCGAAACTTCTTGAACATAACTTGCAAGAAGAGGCTCGCGCCCATACGACTGCCAAATCTGTGTAGTAGCCATTCCTTACCTCTCGCAGAGTTGAGCTATCCGCTCAACCATTTTCAAAGCCTGCTCTTTAATCCACGAAACAGCAAACCAAAATAGATTTACCATCTGCTGCCAGCAGGTTTTGCGGGCGTCCGGGATTTTCATCGAACAAGAGCTGTTGGAAATTTCGGATGCGCAAAATATCTTCGCGATCTAAGGCAATCTGATTATGTGAAAGGTCGAGATGCCACAACTGCAGGCATTGCCCAAGCTCTGCTGGAACAGTCGTCAGCTGATTATGTGAAAGATCGAGCCTTCCCAACCGCTGGCACTGCCCAAGTTCTGCTGGAACAGCCGTCAGCTGATTATGTGAAAGAGAGAGCCCCCCCAACTGCTGGCACTGCCCTAGCTCTGCTGGAACAGTCGTCAGCTGATTATGTGAAAGATCGAGCCGCCACAACTGCTGGCACTGCCCAAGCTCTGCTGGAGCAGTCGTCAGCTGATTGTGCGGAAGATAGAGCGCCTCTAACTGCTGGCACTGCCCAAGCTCTGCTGGAACAATCGTCAGCTCATTATTTGATGAGATCATCTGGCACTGCCCAACTCTGCTGGAACAGTCGTCAGCTGTTTTGTGGAAGATAGAGCCACTGCAACTGCTGGCACTGCCCAAGCTCTGCTGGAACAGTCGTTAGCGGATTATGTGAAAGAGCGAGACACCTCAACTGCTGGCACTGCCCTAGCTCTACAGGAAGGAATCTAAGCTTATTAGACTCAAGATGAATAGTTCTTAGCCCAGTAAATAAGCCGATTTGGGGTGGAAGATGCGTTAGATTTAATCCATTCAATTCGAGGCGTTCTATACTTGCGAGCTGTGCAGGATGCAGCTGCATCCAATTAGTCGCTGCAGCTGCTCTGGCCTCTAGATCTCCTTGTACAGTCTCCCACCAAGATGCTGTCTCAGGACATTGGTTGAAGATAGCTTTAAAAAAGGTGCAAACATCCGCCGCTCGGAGTAGAGCGGATAGCCTTGACGCATCGAGTGAAGTTGGATCCTGGGCGGGAGCGGGAATGGGAACATTTACGCTTCTAACTCTTTCCATAACTCGTTCATAAACTCTCCTGACGCGCTGGGTATCTGTCGGAAGATTGTGAGCCGAAACTTCTTGAACATAACTTGCAAGAAGAGGCTCGCGCCCATACGACTGCCAAATCTGTGTAGTAGCCATTCCTTACCTCTCGCAGAGTTGAGCTATCCGCTCAACCATTTTCAAAGCCTGCTCTTTAATCCACGAAACAGCAAACCAAAATAGATTTACCATCTGCTGCCAGCAGGTTGGCAGCGGGCGTCCGGGATTTCCATCAAACAAGAGCTGTTGGAAATTTCGGATGCGCAAAATATCTTCGCGATCTAGAGCTATTTGATTATGTGAAAGATCGAGCCACCACAACTGCTGGCATTGCCCAAGCTCTGCTGGAACAGTCGTTAGCTGATTATCTGAAAGATAGAGCCACTCCAAGCGCTGGCACTGCCCAAGCTCTGCTGGAACAATCGTCAGCTGATTATGTGAAAGATTGAGCCACTCCAACTGCTGGCACTGCCCAAGCTCTACTGGAACAGTCGTCAACTGATTATGTGAAAGATAGAGCCGCGCCAAACGCTGGCACTGCCCAAGCGTTGCTGGAACAGTCGTCAGCTGATTATGTGAAAGATCGAGTCCCCTCAACTGCTGGCACTGCCCAAGCTCTGCTGGAACAGCCGTTAGCTGATTATGTGAAAGATCGAGCACCTCAAACGCTGGCACTGCCCAAGCTCTGCTGGAACAGTCGTCAGCTGATTATGCGAAAGGTCGAGATACGCCACAACTGCTGGCACTGCCCAAGCCCTGCTGGAACAGCCGTCAGCTGATTATGTGAAAGATTGAGCTGCTTCAACTGCTGGCACTGCCCAAGCTCTACAGGAAGGAATCTAAGCTTATTAGACTCAAGACGAATAATTCTTAGCCCAGTAAATAAGCCGATCTCTGGTGGAAGATGCGTTAGATTTAATTCCCTTAATTCGAGTAATTGTATATTTGCGAGCTGTGCAGGATGCAGCTGCATCCAATTAGTCGCTGCAGCTGCTCTGGCCTCTAGATCACCTTGTACAGTCACCCACCAAGATGCTGTCTCAGGACATTGGTTGAAGATAGCTTTAAAAAAGGTGCAAACATCCGCCGCTCGGAGTAGAGCGGATAGCCTTGACGCATCGAGTGAAGTTGGATCCTGAGCAGGAGCAGAAATGGGAACATTTACGCTTCTAGTTCTTTCCATAACTCGATCATAAACTCTCCTGACGCTCTGGGTATCTGTTGGAAGATTGTGAGCCGAAGCCTCTTGAACAAAACTTGCAAGAAGAGGCTCGCGCCCATACGACTGCCAAATCTGTGTATATGCTTCAGGGTCTCTAGGTCCAATAGCTGCAGCCATCGTTTATCTCCTGCAAAGTTGAGCGATTTGTTGAATAAGATGCATAAGCTGCTCACTCACCCATGAAACAGCAGAGCAGATGCTGTCTAGGATCAGCTGCCAGCAGGTGCGTGGCTGCTCTGCTTCAGGATTCTGCGGCTCGAGATCCACGGGATCTTCTATTTGGAGAGTTCCGGGATTTCCTTCGATCAGAAGTTCTTGCAAAGGATGCGAGAACAGACGTGCGATCACAGCACGGTTGGCTGCGATCTGGTTGTGTGAAACGTCGAGAATTCCTAACTCTGAGCATTGACCGAGCTCAGCGGGCAGCTCAGTGATCTGATTGTGAGGAAGAAGAAGCGTGCGAAGGGGCAGACCGTATACGCGTGGCACAACTGTAAGCTGATTGGCGCCAGCCGTAAGTGACTGTAAGGATGCGTATTCACTGATCCAATCAGGCAGAACAGCTAGCTGGTTGCCGTTAACGCTGATTCCCTCTAAGGCTCTACATCCTCTGAGATGAGGCGGAAAAATTGTGAACTGATTATGTGCAATATCGATAACTCGCAGGTTGGCACAGCGTGCAATCTGAGCAGGCAGCTCAGTGAGCAGGTTTTCGGTAAGAATCAAACTTTCGAGAGCAGTACAATTTCCAATTTCAGCAGGAAGAGTTGTGAGGTTGTTTCGGTGGAGTTTAAGCGAGATTAAATTTGTAAATAAGCCAATTCGTGATGGAATGTGCGTTAACTGACAGTCGCTAAGATCGAGTTTTTGGATCTGCTCAAGCTCGGTGGGATTTTTGCCCATCCAGTCTGTAATTTCATTTGCTAACTCTAGTTGAGTCTTAAACGGGTTCAAAGATTTCCTAAGCGTTTCAGCAGCGCGAGATTCCGCACAGACAGCTGTAAAAAAAGTATGAATGTCTGTCGTCTTTGAAAATATAGATAGGCGCGCCACGTTAAGTCTTGCATCAAAGTCTACATTAAATGGAGCAGGAAATGAATCACTCAACGAAACAGCTCGTCGGACGATTCTCTCATAAAGTGCGCTGACTCGTTCTACATCTGTCTGAAGATCGGCCGGCAGCTGCCGAACATAGCATGCCAAAGCGGGTTCGCTACCGCAGGCTTGCCAAAATTGCGTGCATAGTTCTGGCGCTTGTGTGAAATCGACCCTCGCTTGTTCTGGAAGTGCAGGCGCAGCATCTCTGGGAGCACGCGCTTGTGTTACAGCTCTGGTTGCCATTTTTTACCTATATATTAAATTAGTTCATGCCGGAGAGGCTGGACGTCGTGCGTCATATTGCATACCGGCTAAATGTAAAATATTTCCAGTTACCGATTGTCTTACGCGTGCGTCTTGGGTAATGTGCGCATCAGGAAGATCGTCTACGCTTGCTTTTGTTCGAGAGGAGCTATTGTTATCTGCTAGTTGTGCAGCTGTTCTCGAAGCTGAGGCATCTCCTTGCTCGGGAGTTTCAGGCTCAACGCGATGTGAAAGAAGAGCGCCTAATGAGTCTAAAACCTCTGCAATCACTACAAAAAAACCTCGAACTAGAGCTTCGATAATCATCACTACGATAAGGCCCACAAAGCATATCTCTCCGACTATCTTGCGTGCAAGAAATTCTAACTCGCCTACTTCGCGACCGGCAGGGCCCCTTTCAAATTCACGCACTTTATGCATCAAGCCCAAGGACGTAACAAAAAATTGGCTTTCAGGTCGTCTTGTTTGGGTAGGATCTACAGCGCTCATAATTCCCTCATGATAATTTAATTATTTCGTCGCATAAATTATACAACTAAAATAATTACAAGGGAATACGAATGGATTATTTAATTTCTAATTAAAGCTTTCTTTATGTAGAGACGATTAGCATAAATATATTCTATGCCAGAATAGATCGTGTAAAGGCAGGCGATCAATACACTGATAAGACTTATTTGACGCAAGAGATGAATATCGAGATATCCTAGAGAATAGGGGATCATTAAAATAATAATTAAAAACGCCACCACAGCTTGGATGACAGCTTTAATTTTTCCGCTAAATCGCGCACCTAAAGCCACACCGCGCAGTGCACACAGCGTGCGCAGGGTGCTGATGATCGAATCGCGGTAAAAGAAAAATAGAACCAGTAACAGCGGCAGCTGGATAAAACCTTGTGTAAAGCTTAAAAAGACGGTTAAGCGGAAAATACTATCCGCCATCGGATCGAGCAGCTTTCCTAGGTCGGTAACCTGGTTCTTCCTACGCGCGAAAAAACCGTCGAAAAGATCTGAAAGTTCAGACACAGCCAGTAAAATAATTAATATATACGGCAAGAGAACCAGACTGATCCCCATTTGCGCATAATAGAGATAAATAATTAGGAAAAGAGGGCTTAAGAGGATGCGCGCTAAGGTAAAAGAGAGAGCAATGCTCACAGCGAAGACCTTGTTTTCTGAGGATAGTAGCTGTTTCGCAAAAATTCTTGCATCAGCTTTCTTTTAAAGCCAGTTGTCCACAGGCGGCGGCAATGTCTTTGCCTTTGGTGAAGCGCCAGGTTACGTTCAACCCGCGATCGGTCAAAACGCCTTTAAAAGCTTCGATCGCCTCTTTGCTTGGACGACTCAGGCGCAAACCATCAACCGGATTGTATGGGATCAAATTGATCGTGCACTGTTGGCCATGCAAAAGCTTGGCGAGCTCTTGTGCGTGTTCGAGATTGTCGTTGATGCCTGCCATCAGGGTGTATTCGTAGGTGATATCGCGATGGGTTTTTTCGGCATAACCGCGCATGGCGGCCAGAATCTCTTCCAAGTCATACTTGCGTGCATAAGGGATGATCTTAAGACGGATGCGCTGATTGGGCGCATGCAGCGAAAGCACCAGATTTACTTTCAACTCTTCACAGGCAAATTGGGCGATTCTTTCGACTACGCCCACCGTTGAGACGGTGATGCGGCGCTGTGAAAGCCCCAGCCGCAATGGGTCGCACAAAAGCGCGATCGACTTGACGACCGCATCATAGTTCTCGAATGGCTCGCCCATCCCCATGTAGACCACGTGTGAGACGCGCTCGCCTACTTTCGCGAGGAAGCGGTTAATCTCAAAGACCTGTTCAAAGATCTCGGCGGCGCTCAAGTTGCGCATGAGCCCCTTTTTTCCCGAAGCGCAGAAAGCGCAGCGAGCCGGACATCCCACTTGTGAAGAGACGCACACTGTGCGCCGATCAAAAGAGCGAATCAGGACCGATTCGACCAGCTTGCCGTCGGCCAGTTCCCACAGAAACTTGGTCGTCTCATTGTCGGAGGAGTCGACGGTTTCGCGGAGTTTAAGTGAATTGAGTTGAAAACTGCTGGATAATTTCTGCTTGGTAGCGCTGTTTAGATTGGTCATCTGCTGCCAATCTGTCATCCCCTTTGCGTAGAGCCAGTCTAAGATTTGAACGGCTCGAAAGGGCTTTTCATCCTGAGCGAGCAGCCACTCTTTGAGTTCTGCTTCGCTCATGCTGTGAATCGGATGCATTAAATGTTGGATTTATGATGATTGTGCGCGTTTAGAACTTGCTAGTGGTTTGGCTGCCTTAAGTCCTAACATACTGTTCCTCATTAAAAATGGTGAGTCTATTCTACCTTAGATTCTAGAAAGAATTCAAGATGTAAAATAAATTTTTAATTTGCGTGACTCTTCTTCCAGAAAGCGGCCTTGATATTCTTCCATCCCCAATTGAGCAGACGCCAATTACAACGCGCTAGCCACCTAATCATAGCTCCGCTAAGCCCAAAGTAGGAAAGGATGATGACCATGGTCTCAAAGAAATTGCGAATAATTTTTTTAGTCGGCAGAAGCCGGTACTCATAATCAGTGAGTACACGTCTAAAAAAGGTCTTTTTGACGGTTGAAGAGAGATAGAGGCGGCAGATCAGATCGAATCCGCCTTGCATAGTATAAAAGCCGCGGAATCCTCCAATGGCTTGCAGTGCATTTTTGCGGAACCAGTAGGCTTGCAAACTCGGCGAAATCTTACCGCCTTTTAGACCCTCGCGACTCAACGGTTCGATCATCACTTGCGCCGGCGACAAGCTATGCCGCACCATGCTGCCACACGCGATGAGATCGGCAGCGTTCACCTGAACAAATTGTGCCAAAAAGGTCAATGCATGCCTAGTGAGATAATACTCGCCTGGCTGCAGGAAGTGCAAATACTCTCCCTTGGCGCGTAAGATCGCCTGGTTCATCATTGAAAAGACATTGGAACTTTCGGCAAAGGCCACCTGATGAATTTTTGATTGATATGATGCGATCGTATCATTCTCGCTCTTCTGCCCGTCGATGACGATGATCTCGTATTGGGCGAAATCCTGCGAAAGAATGCTGTCTAGCGTGAACGGGAGCAGGTGTGCGCTGCCCTCCTTTACTGGTACGATTATTGAGAATAATAGTTGTCCAGACATGCCCAAATCATAGCCTCCTTACCTTCAAATTACAAGAGGCGCGGTGGACAAAAGATTTGTGGACGAAGTGGACCGCGCCAAGAAAAAGTCCACAGGCGCAGTCCACCAAGTCCACTTCGTCCACCCTGTCCACAAATCTTTTGTCCACCGCGCCCGTTTTCTTGCAAAATTCACCAAGCAGCTCTAAGATAGTTCCTTATGCTCACATTTCAACAGCTTATCGCGCGTTTAAATCAGTTTTGGGAAAAAAAGGGCTGCATCATCCATCAAGGCCACGACCTTGAAACGGGTGCAGGTACGTTCAACCCGGTCACTTTTTTGCGCTGTCTCGGCCCAGAGCCCTACAATACCGCTTATGTTGAGCCGTCGCGCCGGCCGCAAGATGCGCGCTACGGTGAAAATCCTAACCGTATTCAGCTCTTCCACCAGTATCAGGTGATCCTGAAACCTTCGCACCCCGATGTGCAGCGCTGGTATCTCGAATCGCTTGAAGCGATCGGCCTCGATCTGAAAAAGCACGATATGCGCTTTGTGCATAGCGACTGGGAGTCGCCGAGCTTGGGCGCATGGGGCTTGGGATGGGAGGTCTGGTGTGACGGCATGGAGGTTTCGCAATTCACCTATTTTCAGGCGATCGCCAGCCTGCCGCTAAGTCCTGTGTCAGCCGAAATCACCTACGGTCTTGAAAGGCTAGCTATGTATGTGCAGAACGTAGATAGCATCTTCGATGTGCAGTGGAATGAGAAGCTCACCTTCCGCGATATCTCGCACCAGAGCGAGGTCGAGTGGAGCATGTACAACTTCACGCATGCCAGCACGCAGATGTGGCTCTCCCATTTCAACGATTACGAACGTGAAGCTAAAAGCCTGATCGCACGCAATCTGCCTATCCCCGCGTATGATTTTGTGATTAAAGCCTCGCATGCATTTAATATCCTCGATGCGCGCGGCGTCATCTCTGCGACAGAGCGCACGGTCTACATCGGGCGCATCCGCGATCTGGCGCGCATGGTCGGGCTCGAATATATCGCATCGCGCGAGAAGCTGGGCTTTCCGCTGCTTAAGAAAGAGAAGGTTGCACGCACAAAAGCAGTGCACCTGCCTAAACTGCCTCAAACGTTCAATCCTCAAAAGCGTCAGGATTTCTTGCTCGAGATCGGCTCGGAGGAGCTACCCGATAGCTTTGTGCCGATCGGCTGCAGAAATCTCGAGAAGGGCATCGAGCGCTTGTTTAGTGAGCATGGTCTCTCATTTGAAAAAATCAGCGTGTACGGCACGCCCAGACGACTGGCTGTGCTGGTCAAAGATCTAGTCGAGGGCACTGAGGATAAAAAAATCGAGAAGCGCGGACCGCCGGTTTCAACCGCTTTTGATACACAGGGCCAATTGACAGCGCAAGGCGCCGGCTTTTTAAAAGCCTTGAACCTTGCACCCTGCAGCCTCACCGATCTTCAGAAGGGCAGAGTTAAAAATCTCGAAGTGCGCCAGATCAAAGAGTGCGACTACCTTTTCGCGCAGATCGCGGAAAAAGGCCAGTCCACCATGCAAATTTTAGCCGATGCCTTGCCCAAGTTGATCGGCGCATTAGATTTCCCCAAAAAAATGCGTTGGGGAAGCT
This sequence comes from uncultured Chlamydiales bacterium, assembly GCA_963709365.1. GTDB lineage: Bacteria > Chlamydiota > Chlamydiia > Chlamydiales > Rhabdochlamydiaceae. The sequence goes on along the minus strand of CAVPVU010000002.1, from coordinate 354,770 downwards.
TGGACTTTAGCTACGCGCGTCCTCTGCTCTGGGTGGTGGCGCTATTTGGCCAGAAGATCATCCCTTTCCAAGTGGCCAATATTTTCTCCAATCGCTTCACATTTGGCCATGCGCAGCTGAAACCGCAAAAATTGAGCTTAAAAGAACCTAAATCTTACGTCTCTACTTTGAAAAAGGCTTACGTAATGGTCGATATCGAAGAGCGCAAAGAGAGCATCTTAAAGCAGCTAAAAGCTATCGAAAAAAAGGTCAAAGGCCAGGCGCCGATGCAAAACAGAGTGCTGCCTGAAGTGCTGCACCTCACCGAGTGGCCGCGCCTCACGCTCGCCACATTTTCACCAAACTTTTTGCGTGCGCCGCAAGAGGTGCTGATCTTAGAGATGGTCCACCATCAGAAATACTTCCCGCTGGTCGACAGCAAGGGCAAGTTGAAAAACCAGTTCGTCATCACTGCCGACACCACGCCGACCGAGCTGATCCGCAAAGGCAACCAGAAAGTGCTCTCCGCGCGCCTGACAGATGGGGTCTTCCTTTACGAGCAGGATTTGAGAACGCCGCTGGAAAAATTCAACGAAAAGCTCCAGCTGATGACCTTCCAGCAAGAACTTGGCTCGATGCAAGACAAGGTCATGCGCCTGACCAAGCATGTGCAGACGATCAACCGCACACTTTCGATTGCGAGCGAAAAGAATGTCATGCGTGCCGCGCTTCTCAGCAAGGCAGATCTCGCTTCTGCGCTGGTTGGCGAGTTTCCCGAGCTTCAAGGTATCGTTGGACGTTACTATGCGCTGGCTCAAAAAGAAGAGCGCGAGGTGGCCGAGGCGATCGCAGAGCAGTGGATGCCGCGTTCAGAAGACGCGCCGCTGCCCAAAACGCCATCTGGTATCATCTTAAGTCTTGCCGATAAGTTTGATAACCTTCTTGGCTATTTCAGCGTGGGTCTAAAACCAACCTCCTCCAGCGATCCTTTTGCGCTCAGGCGCCAAACGTTTGGACTAATCAAGATCATCATCGAAGAAGAGAAGAGCTTAAATTTAGAAAAACTTCTGAATGAGTGCGCAGAGCAATTTGCACCGCTAAAGAAAGATCAAAAAGCGCGCCTGAAGGTGGTCGAAGAGATCTTGCAATTCATCACCAACCGCGCCAAGACCGTATTCGAAGATTACGGATTCAACAAAGACGAGATCGAAGCTGCTTTGCGCGGGATTTGTCTCGATCCGTTTGACCAGTTCCGCAAGATCAAAGCGTTAAATGATTTCCGCAAGAATCCCGTCTTCGGCAAGCTTTTAGAAGTGTATAAACGCGCCAAAGGTCAGCTGGAAAAACCAGCCGAAGCGGTCTTCGAACCAGCACTGCTGCGCGAGCCAGCCGAGAAAGCGCTCTGGAAGCATGTGGAAAATATCCGCCACAATTTGGATTTTTCGATCAAAGAGAAGAACTACATCGCCGCCTTTGAGCAGCTTGCGACCTTACAGCCTCATATCGCGCACCTGTTCGACACCGTGAAAATTTTGGCCGATGACTTAGCAACGCGTAATAACCGCATCGCCCTTCTACAAAAAGTCTTTGCGTATTTTGAAAATCTGCTAGATTTCAGTAAGATCCAAGAAAAGGGTTAAATATATGGGCCAAGTACCGGTGATCGATCTGCACTGCGACCTCTTATGTTATTTGCAGATGAAGCAGGGACGCACTCCCTTCGATCCGCTCTCACGCGCTTCTTTTTCGCAAATGAAAGAGGGCGGCGTACGTCTGCAGACACTGGCCATTTTCACCTATACGAAACCTGGCTCGACTGAGAGCGCACAACAACAGATCGAAATCTTTTCACAACTTCCCCATCGCTATCCCGACCAGTATGAATTTTTTACAGGGACAGACTTCTCAGATAAAATTGCCATCGTTCCCGCTTTTGAAAATGCATCGGGTTTTTGTGAAGAGGATGAACCCCTCGAAAAGGGGCTGGCGCGCCTGCAACACTGGTATAGACAGCTAAAACGCATTCTCTACATTAGCCTCACTTGGGATCATGAAAACCGCTTCGGCGGGGGAAATGCTTCCACGGTTGGATTAAAAGAAGATGGCAAGCAGCTCTTGCGCTGGATGGATGGAAAAAGGATCGCCGTCGATTTCAGCCACACCTCAGATGCGCTCGCTTTCGACATCCTGAACTTCATCGACAAGCAGGGACTTAAGATTCCCGTGCTCGCTAGCCACTCCAACTTCCGCGCGATCACCAATGTGGCACGCAATCTACCCGACGAGCTCGCCCAAGAGATCATCCGCCGCCAAGGCATCATCGGCTTCAACTTGTTCAGCCCATTTATTGGCGCAAGTGACTCAAACAACCTCTTAAAACATGTCGAACACGGCCTAAAATTGAATGGCCAAAACGCGCTGGCCTTCGGCGCCGACTTCTTCAACGACGCCGACTTCCCCGGCGCCAAAGAAAAATACAAGAGCGACACGCTCTTCTTCCCCAACTTCGGCGACGCCTCAACCTACCCTCACATGCTCCAGCTTTTCGAGCAAAAGCTAAGGCCCGCTATCGCCGCAGAGAACTCTCTAAACTTCTTCAAGACCATCTGGAAATAAGAAAACGACCCAAATGCAACTCCAACTTAAACATAGAAAATTTTTTTTAAAATCAGTAGGCTGAACTTAATGCGAATTTAAAAGGCCGCTTGGACGGAAAACACTTATGAAAAACAGTTCAGTTCCCACCCTCTTATTCATTCTCATCATGTGCGTGGGCTTTGCAATCGGATACCCCTTTTACATGATTAACCCAGGAAATGCCTTATTGTTCTTTGGCATTACATTTGTGATTGCCTGCCTTGCAGCTGCCGCCGTGCACATTGCCAATCAGTGGGACAGGGCAGTTATCCTGCGCCTCGGGCGCTTCCGTGCCTTAAAAGGCCCCGGATTGTTTTTTATCATCCCAATCATCGATAGAATCTCCTACTGGATTGACATCCGTGTCATCACAACCGCCTTCAAAGCCGAAAAGACCCTCACCAAAGATACAGTGCCCGTCGATGTGGATGCAGTACTCTTCTGGAAAGTGATCGATCCCAAGAAGGCCGCCCTAGAAATCGCCGATTACAAAAGCGCCATAGGCTGGGCATCCCAAACAGCCCTCAGAGACGTCATCGGCAAAACTGTTCTCTCAGACATGCTTGAAGGCAGAAACAAGATCAGCAACGAGCTGAAAATAATCATCGACGAACGCACCGAGCCTTGGGGCATCGCTGTGATCTCCGTAGAGATCAAAGACGTGCTAATTCCCCCAGCCCTCGAAGACGCCATGTCAATGCAAGCCCAAGCAGAACGCGAACGCCAAGCCCGTGTAATCCTCGGCGACTCCGAACGACAAATAGCCGAAAAGTTCGGCCAAGCAGCCCTCACTTATAGCAACAACCCCGTTGCCCTACACCTCAGAGCCATGAACATGCTCTACGAAGGCCTCAAAGAAAACTCAACAATCGTCGTAGTGCCCAGCACCGCCATCGAATCCATGCAACTCGGCGGCCTCGCCGGCTTAACAGCCCTCACCATGGGCCTCGAACAGAAGCAAGCCAACAAACCAAATGAACCCCCACCCGAAAGACGCCCCGGCAAACAAATCGACACCGGTACAGAAGAGGAGTGAGCTAAATTAGAACGTTCTTTTGCCTACACTTTTTTCTGAAATTCCCTGTTGCGCGACAAGCCAATTTTTGATTAAATCTCCGTTTTGTTTTGTAAATTTGGGCAATCGACTTGAACAGTCACGACTACGGTGATTATATCATTTATGCGGACGAGAGCGGAGATCACTCAATGGATGATGTTAACAAGTTATACCCTGCCTTCGTTCTGGCATTTTGTATCTTTTCTAAAAAGGCATATCTAGAGGAGATCATAAGACTGGTAAAAAGTTTTAAATTCACCTTTTGGGGTCATGATTTGACCGTGCTACACAGCGCCAAACTGAGAAAAAGGTTGGATGATTTTCAGTTTCTTCATGATCAAGTCATTGAGATTTATCAATTCCTGAGGGATTCTGGCCAGGAAAACAAACTTACTCATATCATCATTGAATCGCGAGGCAAGAAAGAAGATGATGAGTTACAAGACACATTTCAAGAGATCATCGAAACGCACGATAACTTGCAGAACATGTATCCCTTAGATCTTTGTTTCGCAGACAAGAAGACAAATAGCATTGGGCTTCAGATTGCCGATCTTGTCGCCTATCCCATTGGTCGGTTTCTTATTGATCCGGGACAAAAAAACCCGGCATTCAAAATCATCGAGAAAAAATTCCGCAAGTACCCAGAGTACTATGGCATAGGATATAAAATTTTCACTCATGCAACAGCCGCTGAAAAGCGAAAAACCCCGGAATTCTCCGAGGTTTAGCGCCGACTGGGATCGCCCGGTCCATTTGTTCTCATTTTACTTTTAAGATTTCTTTAACGCAAGCAGATGCGATGATTTTTGAACGGCTCACTTGCCACAATCCCCTCAACCTCTTCAAATTCCTCTGGAGCTAAATTGGTCGGAAACACACATATCATTCTAAAATCTAAACACTTACATCGTACCTTTGACAAAGGGGGCAAGTGTCATCTAAAGAGGAGTAGGTGCTTCATTGACCATTGAGACTTGAGGTGCGTTCTTTTTGATATCGTCGAACTGCTTGGCGAGCTCGAGGACTTCGGCTTCGCTGCATTTGCCACTGTGGATCTTGACGCGGATCTCTTCGCGCTTTTGCAGCCAGCGGCGCGTGAGGATCTGGCGGATCGTTTCGACGATGCCATCCTTGGCGCGCTGAAGGTTGATCTTCTTCTGCATGATCTCAGACAGAAAGAGCTGGTCCTGCGCATCCTCTAAGCTGGCGCCCAAAGCTAAAAGATCGCGCGGCTTATTTTCAGCATAGCAGTGCAAGTAGAGCGCATAGAGCTGTTTGCAGATAGGCACGCGGAAATGTGTCTCATCTAGGTTGGCGCGGATGAGCTCGACTAGGGCTGGTTGGCTCTCGCCGACCAGAAAGAGCCAGCGCATGAGATCGGTCTCCAAAATGCGATCGGGATCGACTTTTTGCGGAGCAGAGACGACCTTATCGGGCTCTCCTCGATCTGGAGCGGCTTTTGGCATGGAGAGAAGCAGCTTTTCTCCTTGAACCATTTCCTCTGGCACGCGTGCCAGCTCGGCCAGGGCGCGCAAGCTCTCGTGCACCATGATCGGGTGTTCCCACTGGCGAATTTGGGTGGCGATCGTGCGCACGATCTCATTTTTTTGCGCGGGCGAATCGAGATTGTGTCCTCTACCGAGATAGGCGAACAGAAATTGCAAGTAGGGAACAGACTTCTCTAAAAGCTTGGCAAAGGCCGCTTTGCCGCGCTCTCTTAAAAAAGCATCGGGATCGCTGCCGGAGGGCAAGGGCACGATTGCGACCTCCACACCCTTTTTCTGGAAGAGGTTGCCGATTTTGCTGGCAGCTTTCTGCCCTGCCTCGTCGCCATCCATCGCCAGCAGCACGGATCCGACGCCTAAATGCACCAGCTCTTTCACATGATCCTCGCCAAAGGCCGTGCCCTGACCGGCTACTGCGTAGTCAAAGCCAGCATCGATTAGCCTCAGAGCATCGATCTGCCCTTCGACGATCAGCGCCTTGCGCTCCTTGGCGATGCGCTGCCGGCTGTAGCTCAATCCAAAAAGCACTGAGGATTTTTTAAAGAGCGGCGTCTCGGGGGTATTGATGTATTTACCCCCAAAAGTCTCCTCTTTGAATTTGCGCGCGGAAAAACCGATCACCATGCCGCTGGCATCACAAATAGGAAAGGTGATCCGGTCGCCAAAAAAATCGCGCCTGCGCCCCGACTCGGAGACGTGGATCAAGCCGGCTTGCACCATGAGCTCGATGTCGTGATGTTCAACCGGCAGAGACTTTTGTAAAAACTCCGAATGCGCTGGGGCATAGCCAATACGAAATTTTTGTACAAATTCTAAATCGATGCCGCGATTGTACAGATAGCGCAGCGCCTGATGCCCGATAGCTGTGTGCAAGAGCATGAAATGGTAGAGCTGACATGCGCGTTCGAGCAGGTTTTTGAGAGCGGCTCTTGTTCGGCCCTTTTCCCTCTTGCGCCTCATCGCTCTTTTCTAAAACGACTTGAAAGCGTTCCGCTAGATGTTCAATCGCTTCGACAAACCCCATTTTGAGATGGCCCATCAAAAACGCGATCGCATCTCCATGAGCGCCGCAGCCATAACAATGGTAGTGGGTATCTCCGCGTTGAATCGTGAAAGAGGGCGTCTTCTCATCGTGAAACGGACAGCACGCCTTGTGCGATGAGCCGCTGCGCTGCAAACGCACGTGCGCAGAGACGACTTCGACCAGATCGATGCGCGCACGTAGCGTCTCTAAGCTCTCTTTCTTATATAGTCCCATACTTTCATAACAATAGCTGATTCTGGTATAAAAATCGGAAAAAGATTAAGTTGTTATAGTGGGTTTGAAAGCAAAACTTTTTTCGAACCATTAAATTATGTCTAAAAGCGTCGATCCAGTTTCTCTAGCCTCAGCATCGCCCTATGCGGAATCTTGCGGAAACGCGGCAGAACCGAAAATCCCGCCTCATCTCTCTTCATCTGTTAAAGAGAGCGATACGCTTAAGTCAAACGAATCCCCTGTTCCAGAATCTAACTTAAGGCATTTTCAGGAGCAGCTCAAAAATGCCATGATCCCGCTGCTGATCGATATCTTTGCGCTCAGAGAAGCGGCTATTCAGGCACGCAATCCTCCCACGCGTCTGCAAAAACAGCCTGAACTCTCTGCCCAAGCCGTCGAAGATAGGCTGCTCGAACTCGAAAGGAGTCTCGAGATGGCAGAGCTCTGGAATCAGACCTGTTTAATCCAGATCCGTAAAGCGATCGAAGAGGTCAGAGAATTGTCCAGCGGTGCAACCAAATCTTTCTCGGCCAGCGAAATGCCTGTGGATAGTAACAGCTGGCGCGCTTTCTCGGCGGATCTGATTAAGAAACTTTTTAGGTCATGACTACAGCAACTGTCTCGCCCATGATGGCCCAATGGGAAACATTAAAAAATAGTGTTCCTCACGCCATTCTCTTATTTCGTCTGGGAGACTTCTACGAAGCCTTTCACGACGACGCGATTATAATTGCCAAGGAGCTGGAGATCACGCTGACCAAGCGGCAAGAGGTTCCGATGGCGGGGGTCCCCTTTCATAGCAGCGAAGGCTACATCGATCGCCTCGTCTCGAAGGGCTTTCATGTGGCGGTTGCCGAGCAGATCGAAGATGCGCGCATGGCCAAAGGCCTGGTCAAACGCAAGATCGTACGCATGATCACACCTGGCACGCTGATCAGCTCGGGTCTTCTGCCCGAAAAATCCAATAACTTTCTGGTCTGCTTGACGCAGCTCAACCAGCTCTTTGGTTTAGCCGCGCTCGATCTCACCACGGCCGAATTTCGCGTCTTTGAAACCGAGGATAAAAAACAGCTCGTCGACGAGCTGCTTTGCATGCGTCCAGCTGAGCTTTTAATTGCGCATAAATTTCAAACCGAGCACGAGACGCTGCTTTCCGATCTGAAAACTCAGGGGCAAACAGCGATTACGGTTAAGGAGAATTGGCACTTTGACCATGCGTATGCGCTCGATCTTATGCTGAGGCATTTCAAGATCCTCAGCCTTGACGGTTTTGGCATGAAGGGCATGGTCCCTGCGATCAATGCCGCAGGTACGCTTTTGCGCTATGTGCAAGAAGATTTAAGTCTGACAGTCTCGCACATCAAGCAGGTTCAAGTTCAATCTCCTTCAACGTTCATGGCGCTGACCATGCGACCTTGCGCCATTTAGAACTTTTGACCGATGCCACGCAAAGCAAACGAGGCCACTCGCTGCTTGCGTTAATCGACCAGACCGCCACGCCAATGGGCGGCCGGCTGATGCGCCAGTGGATCGCGCATCCCCTGCTTTCAGTTGCGCCGATCCGCGCACGCCAGGAAGCTGTACGCGCATTTTTGGATCATCCAGAACAGGAAAAGCAGCTGCATAAAGAATTAAACCAGGTGCGCGACCTCGAAAGGTTGATCATGCGCATCGAGACCGGTTATGCTACTCCGCGCGATCTCTTCGCACTGCGTCTTTCTTTAGAACCGACGCTCACGATCATGGCGCTTTTGAAAAATTTTAATGCGCCGCTGATCAGCGAAAATTTGCACAAGCTGTCCGACCCTTCTCCCCTCTGCGCAAAGATCAAAAATGCACTCGTCGATGAGCCGCCACTGCGCTTAAATGAGGGCGGGATTTTTAAAACCGGACACCATCCAGCGCTCGATGAGCTAAAAACTTTGAAAGAGGGCAATCATGCCTGGATCGCTCAACTTCAAACTCAGCTGCGCGAGAATACCGGCATCAAGACGTTGAAGGTGGCTTACAATCGCGCGTTTGGCTACTTCATCGAGGTCAGCCGCGGCCAAGCCGATAAACTCGCGCCTTATGCGGAAAGAAAACAGACGCTGGTCAATACCGAGCGTTTCACCACCAAAGAGCTCAAAGAGTATGAGCATCGCATGCTCACCGCCGAAGAGAAGCTAATCGCTTTAGAGAATGAACTTTTCCATCAGCTGCGCGAAGAGATCGCGCAAGAGGCGCAAAAAATCCGCGAGATCGCCCAAGCGCTAGCCGTCATCGATTGTTTGCTGGCCTTCGCTCGAATCGCACACACGTATAACTACGTCTGCCCGCTCGTAGATGAGAGCGACACTTTGCATATCGAAGATGGACGCCACCCCGTTTTGGAAAATGCGCTGGCGGGAGGACAATTCATTCCCAATGATGCTTTTCTCAACTCTACCGATCACCGCCTCTTGCTGATCACCGGTCCCAACATGGCTGGAAAATCGACCTACCTCAGACAGATCGCGCTGATCGCCATCATGGCGCAGACCGGCTCGTTTGTGCCTGCCAAACGCGCGCATGTGGGCATCATCGACAAAGTCTTCAGCCGCATTGGCGCCAGCGATGATCTTTCACGTGGACAATCGACCTTTATGGTCGAGATGACCGAGACTGCCAACATCTTGCACAACGCCACCGCTCGCTCGCTCGTGCTTCTCGATGAGATCGGCCGCGGGACGAGCACTTACGACGGCATCTCGATCGCCTGGGCAGTGGCCGAACATCTACTCAGCAAATCACCCAAGACACTCTTTGCCACCCACTATTGGGAGTTGACCAGACTAGAAGAAGAACAGGTCGGCGTCGTCAATCTGCACGTCGCCGTCTACGAAGCCAAAGACGAGATCGTCTTTTTGCGCAAAATCGTCAAAGGCAGCACCGATAAGAGCTATGGCATTCACGTCGCGCGCTTGGCCGGCCTTCCGCTTTCCACCATCCGGCGCGCCCAGGAACTGCTCGCTGTTTTGGAAAAAGAGTCGCCCCATCGCAAAGCAGAGTCCACCAAACAGCTAGAACTCTTTTGAACTAGAGATCTAAAGAACTCAAGAAGTTGCGCGCTTGGACGATCTCGATACCTTCTTCAACCCGTTCTCTTTTTAGCTCTTTCACGAGTTGCAACGCAGGAAGTTTGTATTTTTGATAGAAATAACGCAGCGCAGGATTAACGATGTGATCGCTATGTTTGACTTCGATCATTTTTTCCACGCGATTTTCTTTCACGAGCACAAAATCCACCTCTTGTCCCTCTTTAGTGTGGAGATATTTGAGAACATAGTTCTCAGCTTTGTAATCGATTTTAGCTAGAACATGTTTGTATAGACATGTCGCCACGAAATTCTCAAACTTTGCCCCTTCGTCCCCTTTGACAAGACCGATGTCAAAAAAGTAGATTTTTGGCTCTTTCAGGAGGCTGCGTGCGATGTTTCGTGAATAGGGCGTAATCGGAAAAATGATGTAAAGCGCCTCAAAAATCTGGATGTATTTTTTAACTGTGTTCGGTGAGATGCCAACATCCTCTGCGATTGAAGAATAAGAGACGCGAGAACCGACTCTTGCTCTAAGCAGTTCAAAGACCAGTCGAATCGCATTCAAGTTGTGAATGTTGTCAAAATCGAGCACATCAACTCTCAATAAACTGTCAACATATTGAAGACGCCAGCGACTGGCATCGATCGGATCGCGCGCTAAAAATGGTTCGGGAAATCCGCCTCTTTCTAAAAAGTGATCCAAAGTATAGCTAACGCCGACCTTTTCACACTCTGCGGGTGATAAAGGCATAAGTCGATGTAGGAAAAACCGCCCGGCTAGCGAATCGCCTACTTTATTAAACGTTTCAAGTCTAGCACTACCTGTGACAAGGATTTTCTGATGCGGCAATTTTGTGTCATAGACGCCTTTTAGATAATTTTTCCATTTGGGCATCTTGTGTATCTCATCAAGGATGATCAGCTCAACCGATGGGAGCCAGCCTTCAGCCAAGATGATTTTGCGGTCTTCTAAACGATCGTAGGTTAGATAGGTAGATGACTTAAACTCTTGCGCAATAGCCTTGGCCAGCGTGGTCTTTCCAGCTTGCCGCGGTCCAGCAAGTAGTACCATCTTCTTTTGTAAATCCCGTAAAATAGCCTGTTTTTGATATCGTTCCATACTTGACTATTTTGCACGCTATTGCAAAAAAGTCATGACTTTTCCGCAACGGACTGCAAAAAAGTCGGACTATGATTTTATATCATATTGATTATCAGTACTTTATGCTTTATTGAGCAGTTTTTGCTCGAAATCGCTTTGCAGGGTAGGTATTTTGGTCTGTATGATCTTCAACACTACACAGCTCGATCAGTTCTCCAAGGAGACGGGCATCTACCTGATGAAGGATAAGGCCGGCAGGGTGATTTATGTCGGCAAGGCCAAGAATCTGCGCGCGCGCCTGAAGCAGTACTTTAAAGGCCACGATGAGCGCCCGATGGTGCCTTTTTTGGTCGCTCAGGTGGCGCATATCGACACGCTGCTGGTGCCGACTGAGAAAGAAGCCCTGCTACTTGAGAACACGCTGATTAAGAAGCATCAGCCTAAGTTCAATGCGGTGCTCAAGGATGACAAGACTTACGTCAGCCTGATGGTGAACAACAAGCATAAATGGCCAATGGTGCGGCTCATCCGTTATAAGGGGAAGCCCAAGGAGAATGCCCTCTACTTTGGCCCCTATACCAGCGCTTACGCCGCAAGACAGACCTTTGAGCTGATCACGCGTCTCTTCCCCTTGCGCCAGTGCTCGGATGAAGAGTTAAAACGGCGCACCCGTCCCTGCCTGCTCTACTCCATCAAACGCTGCATCGCCCCCTGCGTGGGACTTTGCACTAAAGAGGAGTATGATGGCTTTGTCGATGGGACGATCAAATTTTTACGCGGTCAGGATAAAGAGGTCATGAAAAAACTCCATGCGGAGATGGAAAAAGCCTCCGAAAATCTGGAGTTTGAGCGCGCAGCGGCCATCTTAAGCACCATCCGTCAAATTGAACATGTCACAGCGCAAGGCCAGCTCGTCTTCAAAGCTTCAGGGCGCGACTGTGATGCGCTAGGACTCTTCACGCACGGCGATGAGAGCATCCTCATGCAGCTCTTCTTTCGCGAGGGGAAGCTGGTCGGATCTGAGCATTACAACTTCTACAACGTAGCGCAAAAAGAGAGCGAGATTCTCGAAAGTTTCATCATGCAGCACTACAAGCAGAGCGCTGCTCCTCCATCTGAAATTTTGCTGCCAATCGAAGTCTCCGATGGCAAATTACTCGAAGAGATCTTGCAAGAAGCTCACCAGAAAAAAATTCATCTGATGGTGCCGCAAAAGGGAGAGAAGCGAGAACTCGTGCAGCTGGCCGAAAAAAATGCCAAGGCCACCTTTGAACAAGAGCGGAACCAACAAGAACTCAAAGAGAAGCTTTTGCTCGATCTGCAAGAGACTTGTGCGCTTAACCGCTATCCCAAATGCATCGAGTGCTTCGACACCTCGAATATCTCGGGCACAGATCTCGTCGCCGCAGTCATCGCATTTACCGATGGAGAACGAGACCGCAAACGCACACGCCTTTTCCGCATTCGCGACATCAAAAAGGGCGACGACTACGCCGCTCTGCATCAAACGCTGTCTCGCCATCTACAACGCGCTAAAGACAATGACAACCTGCCCGATCTGATCATCGTCGATGGCGGCAAAGGTCAATTGAATGTGGCACTTGAAGTTTTCAAAGAGCTCGATATTGCGTCTGTCGATGTGATTTCGATTGCCAAAGAGGCCAGTCGGCACGACCGGGGCCTGAGTCAGGAGCGCATCTTCCTCCCTGCCAAAAAAGATCCGCTGCTGCTCGATCTGCGCTCCCCCCTGCTCTTTTTTTTGCAAAAGATCCGCGATGCTACGCATGAAAAAGCCATCGGCTTCCATCGCCAGCGTCGTCAAAAACGCACGATCACCAGCTCGCTCATCGAAATCCCCGGCATCGGCAAAACCAAAATGGTGCGCCTCCTCAAACACTTCGGCAGCACTAAGCGCATCTTCTCCGCCACCGAAGACGAGCTCAAACAGGTCAAAGGCTTGACCCGCAAAGACATCGAAAAGCTTCTTAGTCGAGAGTGAATTTGACTGCGAAGAGAGCGGCGAGGATCCAGGTGAGCCAATGCACCTCGCGCCATTTGCCGGCCAGCAGCTTGCATAAAGGATAGAGCAGAATGCCGAATCCGATGCCGGTGCCGATGCTGTAAGTCAGCGGGATGCCGACGATGATCATGAAGGCGGGAATGAATTCTGTGGGGTCTTTCCAATCGATATCGATGACCGATTGGAGCATGAGCGCACCGATTACGATCAGCACGGGCGTCACAGCAAAAATTGGAATCGATGCGGCAAGCGGTTCAAAGAAGATCGTAAGCAAGAAGAGCAGCCCGACAGTAATCGCGGTGATGCCTGTTTTTCCGCCGGCCGCGATGCCCGAGGCCGACTCGATAAAAACTGAGCAGGAAGAGCTGCCTAAAAGTCCTGCACAAGTGGTACAGAAGGCGTCTGGAAACAGTGCGCGGTGGAGTCTAGGAAGATGGCCCTTGCTATCGAGAAATTTGCCTTGATGCGCCAGCCCCATTAACGAACCGGAAACATCGAATAGTCCGATGAACAAAAACGAAAAGATGGTGAGCCAGTTCGTGTGATTGAGCGCGCTGGGAATATCGAGGGCGAGAAATGTCTGAGAAGAGAAATTAGGAAGGCCAAATATCCCCTTCCATTTAACCACACCAAATATCAGTCCGCCAATCCAGCAGAAAAGTACTCCGCATAGAAGTGCAGCTGAAAACCGAAGTGTGATGAGCGCGGCGATGAGCACGATACCAAGCGCGGCGAGCAGCACTTCAGGCGTTTTGAGATCGCCTAAAGCGATTAAGGTTTGTGCATGCGCGACAATGATTTTGGAATTTTTGAAACCGATCAGAACTAAAAAAAGACCGATGCCCGAGGTAGTGGCGATCTTGAGCCCCCTAGGAATGCCGCTGATAATCAGCTCGCGCAAGCCGGTCACCCAGAGAAACAGCAAAATAATGCCTGAGATGAAGACAATTCCAAAGGCGGTCGGGACCGACACTTCTGCTCCAAGCACGACCGAATAGGTAAAATAGGCCGCCATCCCGACGCCCGGAGCCAGCGCAAATGGATAGTCTGCCACAAGTCCCATCAAGCAGGAGCCCATAAAGGCGATGGCGACGGTTGCGAGCAGAGCCGAGGCAAAGTCCACTCCACCATCGGCTAAAATCAGCGGATTGACAATGAGAATGTAGACCATCGTCGAGAAAGAGGTCAGACCGGCGATGATCTCACGCTTGAATACAGAGCGGCTAAAACTCTTCACTATAATGTCCGGCTTGCACGCCTGGCTTTTCTTTGGCTTCTTCTCGAGCTTTTTCGTTTAACGAAGAGATGATATTCTTAAAGACTACATGCACGCAAGCGACATGCAATCCGGTTAACTTGCTGATATCGCGTGCGACTTTGACCTGAACTTCTTCGGCTTTCTCGGGCAACGAGATCCCATAAGCGACGTTGACTTCGACTTTTATGCGTACAGAAGGAGTTTTCTCATCTTGTTCGACATGGATGCCTTTCAAGCGATCGGTGAGCTCGCGGCCCAAGAGCATATTGATGATATTGCCTTCGACGAGAGAGACGCCCTCTATCTTGGCTAGCGATTCGAGTACGATAGCCTGAAATACACGGCTATCAAAATCTCGCACAAACTCTGTCTCCGGCAGTTCGAATTCTTTCTTATCAAATTTTTTTAAGAGATCTGACATGGCTGGTTCTCCTCCTATTATGGACAATATGGACGACATGGACTTTATGGACAAGGGTGTTAAGTTTTTTCTCGCGTCCACGTCGTCCATATTGTCCATATCGTCCATTTCCGCTATCATTAGGCAATGCAATTACTTTTAACTGTTTCGATTTGGCTAATGATGGGCGCAATTGCGTCATATTATGCAAAAGAGCGAGGAAGAAATCCTCAAAACTGGTTTGTGATCGGCCTTTTGCTGGGCATCTTAGGTTTAGCGCTTCTATTTCTCCTGCCTAGAATCACCCGCAAGCCCACGCTAGTCCAAGTTAAGAGACAAGAAGTTCAGTTTGTTCCAAAAAAGAGTGAACCACACAAATTCTGGTACTATCTCGATCCTGAAAACAAGCAGTTTGGCCCAATGAGCCTCAATGGGCTCAAATCTGCCTTGAAAGATGGCAAGATCGATCTACAGACCTATGTGTGGAACGAAGACCTAGAGAGTTGGAAAAAATTCGGGGAAGTTGTTTCTGCTCCTTCCCCTTCTGAATAATTATCAGTCTGAGCAATTACCAGCTAGATTTGGTGACGCCGGGAATCATGCCCATGCGTGCCATCTCGCGGAAGCAGAGACGGGAGAGCTTGAATTTGCGTAAGGTTCCGCGTGCTCTTCCTGTCAGCTGGCAGCGATTGCGCAGGCGCACAGGAGAAGAGTTGCGAGGCAGTTTGTTAAGCGCGTTTTGCGCATCGAGCTTTTCGCTTTCACTTTTATTGAGATCGAAAACGATCGCTTTGAGTTCTTGACGTCTGTTCCACTTCTGTTTCACCAGACGTTCACGTCTTTTTTGCTTTGCGATTGCTGATTTTGTCGCCATAAACCTTTATTGTTATTTTTTACGAGCTGGACCTTTCTGCCGCTGTTTGCGGTTAGGGTCATTCTTATTGATCACATAAATGCGTCCACGCCGCCGCACGATCTTGTCTCCTTTCGAAGGATCGGCCTTGACTGAGGCTTTAACTTTCATAATCGAAAATCCTTAAGTAAAAATTCTTAGCCTCCTTTTATAGCTCCTGCTTACGATTTTCTTCAAGATCAAAGGCTCCACAATTGGGACTTGCTCTTTTTTGTGCGTTTGACGATAGTTTATTCCAAAATCAAGGTATTTTAGGAAATACGATGAAGCGCACATATCAACCTAGCAAACTTAAGCGCCAGAGAACATGCGGATTTCGCAAAAGAATGAAAACGGCAAACGGTCGAAAGATCGTCAATCGCCGTCGCCGCCAAGGACGCAAGAGCCTAACTTACTAGGCTTTACGTTTCCAAAACTGGTCAGAATTCGCAAGCGACGCGACTACCAAAAAGTCTTCCAAGAAGGACGAAAGTTTTTCGGAGACATGGTAGGCGTTGATCTTCGTCTGGGCGCTGCCTCCTGCCCAAAACTCGGCATTACCGTCTCCAAACGTCACGGAAAGGCTATCCAGCGCAACACTTTTAAGCGTTTGGTACGTGAGGCTTTTCGCCACTCTTACGCCATTTTGCCGCCTAATTTAGAAATTAACGTCTCCCCGCGCCTCGCGCTCGATAAAGTCACCAAAGCAGGCGTGCAGGCTGACCTGGCGCGACTGGCTGGCAAGCTTAAAAAATAAATTTATGTCAGACAGCTCGCTTCTGGAGAAAGGTCTTTCTCAACTCAACCCTGAGCAGCAAAGGGCCGTGCGCACCACGGAGGGTCGTGTTTTAATCCTCGCCGGCGCGGGAAGCGGCAAAACCAGTGTGCTGGCCTGGCGCATCGCCTATCTAATCCAAGGCAAACAGGTCCCTCCTAAAAATATCTTAGGTCTTACGTTCACCAACAAGGCGGCTCAAGAGATGAAGGAGCGCGTCGCGAGCATTGTAGGACAGAAGATAGCTAAAGAGGTCACTTTAAGCACATTTCATAGCTTTTGCGCGCAAGTCCTGCGTCAAGAGATACACCATCTAGGTTACACCAAAGATTTTAGTCTTTATGACGAACAAGATGTGCGCCGGCTGCTTAAACAGGTGGTGCGTGCAGAACTAGAACACGAGGGTGAACTCCCCGGTTTAGACGGCACCATGGAAAAGATCAGCCTAGCCAAAAACCGCAGCGCGTCTGCGCAAGACTTTTCAGCCGATCCCTTCACCAAAAAGCTTTTCGAGAGGTTGCAGGTCAGCATGCGCGCATATAACGCCGTAGACTTTGACAGCTTGCTGGCTCTCACCGTGCAGCTATTTGAAGAGTTCCCTCAAGTCTTGCAGCGCTTCCAGCAGCGTTACCAGTATATTTTGATCGATGAGTATCAAGACACCAATCCTGTTCAATACCGTATGGCAGAGCTTTTAGCGCGAGGCCATGAGAATCTCTGTGTGGTCGGCGACGATGATCAATCGATCTATGGCTGGCGCGGCGCAGAAGTGAAAAACATTTTAGAGTTCATATCCAAAACTGTGATCAAGCTCGAGCAGAACTATCGCTCGACACCGACGATCTTAAAGGCAGCACATGCGGTGATTGCACGCAACAAAGAGCGGCTAGGCAAAGAGCTGTGGAGCAACAAAGATCTAGGCGATCCGATCACGCTTTTCCATGCACCGACTGAAGTAGAAGAGGCGCAAAGCATCGTCGAACGACTCGTCTGGCTAAATCGCCATATGGGTATCGCTTGGAGAGATATGGCCATCCTCTACCGCTCCAACACGCTCGTGCGCCCTCTCGAAGTTGCTCTGATGCAAGGCGCATGGCAAAGAGATAG
Source organism: uncultured Chlamydiales bacterium (assembly GCA_963709365.1). Lineage (GTDB taxonomy): Bacteria > Chlamydiota > Chlamydiia > Chlamydiales > Rhabdochlamydiaceae. Next base: position 337,718 of record CAVPVU010000002.1, on the reverse strand, counting down.
CCAGTGGGTGCGCGGTATTCCCTACCATGTTTTTGGCGGCACGGAATTTTACGAGAGGAGCGAGATCAAAGATCTCCTCGCCTATCTGCGCGTGATTCTCAATCCGCAAGACCAAGAAGCGCTCTTGCGCATTATCAATGTGCCGAGGCGCGGCATCGCAGAACAGACTCTCGACCTACTCACGCAAAAAAACCGCAAAGAGAACATCTCCCTGTGGAAACTAATTCAGGAATTAGAACGCTATCCCGACCTTGCAGGCCAGCTTTCAGAGCGCGCTAAAAAGGGACTTGCTCTCTTTGTAAAAATCATCGAGACCGCCCAGTCCAATTTCGCAACGATGCCGCTCTCGTCGGCACTACAATGTCTGATCGAGGAGATCAATTATAAAAAGGCGATCTCAGAAGAAGTAAAAAGCGAAAAGATGCGCGAGTTTAAATGGGAGAACGTCCTCTATTGCATGGATGAGCTGAAAAATTATGAAGAGGAGATGCAAACGCAAGGCCTCGAAAAAGAGATCTCCCTGCACCATTTTCTCACACACACTTTGCTAAATGGCGAGAGACATGAAAAGCGTGAAAAGGAGTTCAAAGAAAATCGCGTGAATCTCATGACCTTTCACGGCGCCAAAGGCTTGGAGTTTGAGGTCTGTTTCTTAGTCGGTCTCGAAGATCATCTGCTTCCGCATGAAAAGTGCACTGGCGCGCGCGGCATAGAAGAGGAGCGTCGCCTACTCTACGTGGCCATGACGCGCGCTAAAAAACATCTCACGCTCAGCATGGCCCGCAGCCGCAAGCGCATGGGCAAGGAGATGAATAGTAATCCTTCGAGATTTTTGGGGGAGATTCCAACCGAGCTTCTGAAGATTAGCTCTTGGAAAAATCCAAACTAAGAAATAAGTGCAAAAGATCGGCTTTAAGGCCGCCATGCTTTTTAATAAATTCTTTGCCCCAGCTACCGACCCAGTGAATAATGCGCGCCTCTAGATTAATGCCTGAAGAAGGCTGTAGGTTGTAGATCTCTGGAAGCTCGTGCACAGGGATGTTTTCGCTGAAGATGAGTCTGGAGAGAATCTGCTGATCTCCCCAAAACTGTCCATTCTTTAAGCGCGACTCTTCTGCCCATCTTTGTAAAAAGGAAGCGTTTCGACGAAAGAGCAGCACACCAGAGTTATAGAGCACTTCGCCAAACATAAGCGCGGGATCGCCCTGGCGGATGAGCGGCTCACGGACCAGACCCAGCTCAGCCTGTTCTGGCAGCATCGCGAATAGCGCATCGAGCGGCCCGAGTATTTCGCAATCGAGATCGAGCCAGAGCGTTAACTCAAACGGTGAACAAAGACAGGCAGAAGGCTTCTGAAACCAGGCTTCTCTGGCTTGCCAGACTGTCTTTCCATAGATCTCTTCCCACTTTTGGATTGTACTTTGCTCAAGCTCTTCTTTGTGCTTGATAAAACGCACATTGCGATCTGTTGAAATTAGAATGCAACGCTCGCTGCACCAGGCGCGTGCCTCCCTGCTCATCCCTAAATCGACAACAGCAACGGGCAAGGAGTTTTCTTGGGCGTAATTAGACCACCACCAGGGAAGCAGCCACTCTTGCTTCGCATCGGCCGCAATGAGGATACCGCGTGTCATGAACCTATCTCGAAATTCTAAATATTTGATTTTTGATGAATTTTTTCACAGATTTTAATTCCGCTTCGCAGGACATACTTGAGAAAGTAGGCCAAGAAGCGGGATTAAAAGGTGTGAAAAAAGGCGCAAAAAGCGAAAGTTTAGAATTTCGAAATAGGTTCACTTGAGATAAGTCTTGAGGTAGTCGATGGTCTCAGCGATTTCAGCCTTATTTATCTCTGGCGCGCTGTTGTAAGAGGCGTTGGCATGCTGCAGAGCCTCTTTGACTTCGTTTTTGGTGAAGAGAAATTTAGCCATCATCATCTCCACCTTCCACACATTCTCTTTGTCCTTGGCGCCAAATTTCTGCAGATATTCAAGTAGAGGCTTCACTGCTGTGCGCGGATTGGCTTTTTTCTTGAGATTTTGGGCTTTCGTTTGAAAATCGAGAATGGCCAGGCGCAGTTGTGATCCTTTTAAATTCTTCGGATCGCGTTCGATGATCTTCTCGCGAAGGAGTTCTGCTTCGGGCTTATTTCCATTTTTTAAAAGCTCAGTATATTTTTCTAAAAGGAAGAAGGTGCCTATATCTTTGCTGAGCCCCTGCTGCATCAGATTATTCAAATACCGGCTATTGTTTAGCTCGCGCGCTTTAACATATAGCGTTTCCAATTCATCGAGAGGCAAATTGGAAAGGTCTTGACCGTCGATTTTAGCTTGGATCTGCCGATAATCTGCGATCATCGTCTCCAGATGCGCGGCAAACTCTCCTGGAGTTAAGGGCAGATAACCCAAACGGAACATCTCTTCTTGTGAAGGGCTGATCACCACCAGAGTAGGAAGCTCGTCCACACCATAGCGCGTTTTGAGCTCTTGCACTTGAGGTGATGTCGCGCTTCTTTGCGAAGGACAATTTAACCAGACCAAGTTCATCTGATTCTTGCCCAGATCGAGAAAGGCGGGTTCACTTAAGATCTCTCTGTCCAGCTTTTCCGTCCATGGGCACCAGCCCGACCCCATAAAAGCGAGGAGTAGAGGTCTGCCGTTTTTTTGCGCAGCATTCAGCGCCTTGGAAAAATCTTCGCTCCATAAAGCTGAACGGCGATTTTGCATAAGTGCACGTTCGATCTGTTCGCGCGGGGCGACCGGGAGGAGAAGTGTCTTGCCTTCGCTGCCTTTCGGGTCGGCGTAAAGCGAAGAAAAGATTACTAAAAACGACCAGAGGAGAAAACTATGCATTATATGTCACGCCCTTTAAAATCTTGAACCGCCACACCAAGTTCGTATAGAAAAATGTTTAATTTTCCACCAACCATTATTTTTCGCCACCATCGCGAGAATCTAAAAAAGTGCAGTCTGCGCGGCCTAGAAGGACGAGAAGATCTGCTTTTTTTCACTTATCCTGCAGATAAGTTACCCGATCTGTCCAATTATATTCTTTTAACCATGGATGGCTCACCACTTTCTGAAAAAGATAGCGCCTTTGGACTGCTTCTCCTCGATGGCACCTGGCGTTATGCCGAAAGGATGCGCCAGCAGCTCCAATGCCCTCTCGTGGAGCGGAGTATCCCTAACGGGTTTCGCACCGCCTACCCTCGCCGTCAAGATGATTGCAAGGACCCGGCAAAGGGTCTTGCATCAGTGGAAGCGCTCTATATCGCTTATGCGGTTATGGGCAGGGATGTGAGGGGTTTGTTGGATCATTATTATTGGCGAGAAAAATTTTTAGAGAGTAATGGCTTTGAGCTTTGTTGCCCTTTGGGGTTTCCTTGACTTTTTCCCTCTAATCTCCTAAGTTTTAGTCTTTTTTAACCTTCAAAATTGCACAGTGCAACAAAAAATTTATCCCCTCGAAGAGCATGGGATTCAACTAGATCAAGTCGATCGCGAAGCTCTTTATGTAATGGAAAAGCTGCGCTCTGCTGGATACACTGCGTATCTGGTCGGCGGAAGCGTGCGCGATCTTTTGCTGAAAAAAAAGCCCAAAGACTTCGATATCTCCACTTCGGCTGAACCTGAAGAGATCAAACGTCTCTTTAGAAACTGCATCCTGATCGGCCGCCGTTTTCGCCTTGCGCATATCCGTTTTGGGAAAAAGGTGATCGAGGTTGCCACTTTTCGCTCAGGTGATCTGGAAAGCACCGATCTCGTCATCCGCGATAACGAGTGGGGAACACCTGAAGAAGATGTAATGCGTCGGGATTTTACCATCAACGGACTCTTCTACGAGCCAGCTTCGCAAACCATCATCGACTACGTGGGCGGCTATCCAGACACTCAACGCAAATATCTCCGATCGATCGGGCAGCCTTTTGTGCGTTTTAAGCAAGATCCTGTGCGCATGATCCGCCTGCTGAAATTTCAGGCGCGTTTTGGTCTCGATGTCGATCCCGATGCGCGCATTGCACTGCTCGAATGCCGCCACGAGATCTTGAAAAGTTCATCCGCACGCGTACTCGAAGAACTCCTCCGCATGCTCGAACTCGGCTCTGCCTGCTCTTTCTTTCGTTTGATGACTGAACATGGCCTACTACAGCTCATGCTGCCTGCGCTGGCCGAATTTTTAGAGACGGACGATGGCCAAGAGATCTACGCCTTTTTGAAAGAGGTGGATGTCACCTTTCATGAACCGCCTGCTGAGACCCTCGAAAGACCAGTGCTCGTCAGCTGCCTGCTCTGGCCCCTTTTTCATCGCCGGATTCTCACACGCTATGAAGAACGCGGCAAACACCCTCACTTGGGTGAAATTCATCAAGAGGCGACCGACCTGGTCGATGAGGTCTTCCGCACCTTCTTCTTGCTTTCACGCCGCCTTAGAATTGGCATCGCTTCAGTTTTAACTTCGCAGTTTCGTCTTACTCCCCTCGAAAAAAGGCGCGGGCGCCACCTGCGCATCCCTCATGACCCCGATTTTCCACTCGCTCTAAAGTTTCTGCAGGTGCGCGCGGCCTTAGAGCCCGGTCTGCAAAAAGTTATCGAAGAGTGGTCTCACGCTATGAGTGCATCTCCAAGCGAAGCGCGCCCCAAAAAGCGCAGAAGGAGAAGATCGAGATCGGGTCCTTCTAGAGAAGCCAGAGAGCATCATGAGTCCGATGGCTGATCTTTTTATTTTTGCAGGTGAAGCCAGTGCCGATCTACTCGGAGCAGAGCTGCTCAAAGCTCTTCGCGACAGCGGCGCTAGCTTAAATATCACTGGCGTCGGCGGCCCTAAAATGCGCAGCGAGGGATTTTCTTGTGTTGCCAAGATGGAAGATTTTCGCGTCATGGGGTTTGTCGATGTCTTTCTGGCTCTTCCCAAACTCATAAAGCAGTTCTTTACTATCCGCGCTACGATCTTGAAAATGAACCCCAAGATCGTACTTTTCATCGATTATCCTGGTTTCAATCTGCGCATGGCACGCAGCCTGCGCAAGAAAGGCTTTAAAGGTAAGCTGTGCCACTTCGTCTGTCCTTCAGTGTGGGCCTGGGGAAAAGGACGCATTCCGATTATGGCCAAAAATCTCGATCTTCTGCTTGCAACTCTGCCTTTTGAAGCGCGCTATTTTACCCACACACCTCTGCAAGTAAAATACGTGGGTCATCCCCTAGCAGAGCGCATCAAAAATCACCTTCCGCGCAAAGAGCTCATATTCGATGGACGTCGGCTGATCAGTATTTTCCCAGGCAGCCGCCGCAAAGAGATCGAACGCAACTTCCCCATTTATTTGCGCGTTGTGAAAAAGCTCATCGCCGAAGATCCAACGCTCTTTTTCGGCATCTCCATCTCCCATGCTACCTTCACACCTCTTTTGAAAGAGATCATTGAAAAAGAGGGCTTAAGTTTGGAGAAAGAAGTAGCACTGATTGAGCCTGAAGACACCTATGCTCTCATGCGCGCATCTGAACTGGCCATTGCCAAATCTGGGACGGTCACGCTAGAGCTCGCTTTGCATGGAGTGCCAACTGTGGTCACATATGCGATTTCGCCGCTCGATCTGATTATCGTAAGATGGATCTTGCGCATCCGTCTGCCTTTTTACTGTTTAGTGAACATTATCAAAGAGGAGGCCGTCTTCCCTGAACTCTTCGGCCCCAATTTCACAGAAGAGAGCCTCTATTCGCATGTCAGCATCTTCCTAAAGGACTCCAAAATTCGAGATGCGTGCAAACAGAAATGCCAAACCATCGCTACTTCGCTTGGAGAAAAGGAGTCTCTAAAAGAAGCCGCGAACTTATTGAGATCAACCTTATGATTATTTATGTCGACCGCCTTAAAGACGGCCAGGTCGAGGCTGTCGATGAAACACTACCGCCAACATTTCTTGAGATCGATGAAGAGGACCTCGTCTTTGCCAAAGAGGTCCGTATCCATGGCGAGGCTTATCTAGCTGAAGATCATCTCGTCATCAATCTAAAAGTCGAAACTTTTGCCAGCATGCCCTGTCAGATCTGCAACAAGTCCACCGAATTTCTTCTTCAGGTAAAGGATTTTACCCATACCGAAGAACTCAAAGAGATCAAATCTGCGCTTTACGATTGTGGGCAACTTTTACGCGAGGCTATTCTGTTACAAGTTCCGCTCTTCATCGAATGTCAAAAAAACAGCTGCCCCGAACGCAAGAATGTAAATAAATTTTTACATAAACCTTCGGATTCTGTTTATTTTCCCTTTGCCGATCTTGATAAAGAATAATTGTGGAAACAAAAAGCACAATAGATCTATTATAGTCGCTAGTTTGATAGAAATATTGGAGATTCATCATGGCAGTACCACGTAACCGCACTTCTAATGCGCGGAAAAATTCTCGCCGCTCTCACCATGCAAAGAGCCCCTTAAACGTCTCGGCATGCTCTAACTGCAAGCAGCCTACCCTGTCCCATAAAATTTGCCCACATTGCGGATTCTATGATGGACGAGTAGTGATCAATGAGAAGACCAAGTAGTCCTCCGCCTCGTATCGCAATCGATCTACTGGGAAGCGATACGTCGCCAGAAAAGCTCCTGCCGCCTCTTTTAGCTCTGCATGAAGAATTAAAAGGTAAGGTTCTTTTTACTCTTTTTATTCCGCCTAACCTGGTTGATAAAATCCCACAAGGCATCTCTGCTCTAACTAACGCAGAAGTGATCGGTATGGACGAGGATCCGCTTGTCGCCGTGCGTAAGAAGAAAAATTCCTCGATCATGCAAGGCGTGCGCCTGATGCAGAAGGAAGAAATTGACATTTTTATCTCGGCGGGAAATACAGGCGCGCTGCTCGCTTCGAGTCAAATGACCCTTTCCCTCCTCCCTGGCATCGACAGGCCGGGCCTCCTGACGCTTCTTCCCACGCGCAATAAGGAGATTGCCATCATCGATGTCGGCGCGAATATCAGTTGCAAGCCTGAACATCTCTTGCAATTCGCTCTGATGGGCATCGCCTATCAAAAAAGCCGCGGCATCGAAAAGCCCAGCGTCGGCCTTCTTAATATCGGTACGGAACCGATCAAAGGCACGGCCGAATTGCGCGAAGCCTATCAACGACTGCAAGAGCTTTGCAAAAAAGAGGGTTCAGCGACTTTTGCTGGAAACATCGAGGCGCGCGACGTTTTTAAAGGCGAGATCGACGTGCTAGTCACCGATGGATTTTCCGGAAATATTTTTTTAAAAACTGCTGAGGGACTCGCTACCTTTATCCTCGAACTCCTCGAAGATAATGGCTTGGAGCCCTCCTCTCTATCCCAAAAGATGGTTTTGGCTGGCCTGCGTCAGCGCCTGCATTACGCGGAATATCCTGGGGCCATCCTATGTGGCGTGGAAGGCATCATCGTCAAATGCCACGGTGCCGCCTCCCCAGAATCCATGATCAACAGCATCAAGAGCTCCATGAGCCTAGTCGAACATGGCTTCCTAGAAAAGATTCGATCCGAGCTTGAAAGAACATAAATTTGTCTTTTAGATCCTTGAAGGTAGCCTCAATATACATGTCGGGTTCCACGCCACTTACGTGTGCGCGGCCCCTGCGACCCCCCTTGCGTCTCACCTCGCTTTGCCAAATCGCGTCCTCGTCGGGGAGGTGTGTGCTACACAACCTCCCGCGCCCTTTCGGGCTCTCCTGTGAGAGCGATTTTGCTTTGCGATCTGAGCCGATCGGCTGCTCGAGCGCTCACTTCCCGCACCTGGCGGTGCGGGTCCCTCCTCGCGTCGCCTCGCAGAGCTTCAGCTATGATTCAGAAGAAAAGAATAAACACTTTGAAGCTCAATGGGGCTGTTGAAGACATGAGAAGGTCCAGTGGACCTTCGATTGCGAAACAGGTGAAGTGCCCTTGGGCACGAACCGGGTGCGGAGGGATTAGCACACGCAGTGGCTTATCCCCGACATGTCTATGGAGGACCTAAACAAGAAAAATATCGTTTAAAAAACAAAACGACAAAGATCGTCATTGTCGGTTTTTTAGTGGAAAAACTTCTAGACTTTCACTAACATCAGGCCAACATAACCTAAACCCCAGCTCATTCAATGCAAGAGATTCTTTTAAACGTCGAGTCTAAAGAGAGACGTTACGCGCATCTTAAAAACGGCGCCCTTCACGACCTGATCATCGAACGGAAAAAAAACCGGCAATTGACGGGTAATATTTATCGTGGAAGGGTGACCAATATTTTACACAACATTCAATCTGCCTTCATCGATATCGGCGAAGGCGAGAATGGCTTTATCCACATCTCCGACATCATTGAGAACACCCAGAAGTTCCAAGAGATGTTCGAAATGGACTTCGATTGGGAATACGAAGTCGAAGGAACTAAAGCACAAAAAGAGGCGGACATCGCCAAGCTGCTCAAAATCGATCAGCCGGTATTCGTGCAAGTAGTAAAAGAACCTATCGGCACTAAAGGAGCGCGGTTAACTTCAAACATCTCCATCGCCGGACGCTATCTCGTGCTGCTTCCCAACACGCCTCACCGCGGCGTTTCGCGCAAAATCGAAGACCATGCTGGCCGCGAACGGCTAAAAAAATTGATCCAGGCTTTTGAAATGCCCAAAGACATGGGTCTCATCTGCCGCACCGCCAGCGTAAATGCGACGACTGAAATGCTCGTCGATGAAGCTACCGACCTTTTAAACACCTGGCAGACTATTGCCGAGAACTTCAATAAAGCCACCAGGCCTACCTGTCTTTACGAAGAATCAGATTTAATCAAACGCGCCGTCATGACGGCTATAGATAAAAGGTTCGATCGCGTGCTCGTCGATGACTATGCAACCTTTCAAACGTGCAAACGGCTCTACACCAAATATCATAACGAACACGACCTGAAGATCGAATTCTATCGCGATAAAACGCCGATGTTCGAACGTTTCAACGTCGAGCGAGAACTCGATAAAGCGCTGCGCCGCAAGATCTGGCTCCCAGGCGGCGGCTACCTCTTTTTCGACCGCACCGAAGCCATGTTTACGATCGACGTCAACTCGGGAAGAGGCACCAAATCTTCATCTTCTACCGATGTCGAAGAGTCGCTCGTGCGCATCAATATGGAAGCAGCCGATGAGATTGCAAGGCAGCTGAGGCTGCGCAATATCGGCGGTCTGATCATCTGCGATTTCATCGACATGCGCTCGCGCAAAAACCAGCGTCGCGTACTCGACCGCCTCAAAGAAGCCATGAAAGAAGATTCAGCCAAATGCACGATTTTGGGCATGAGTGAATTTGGCCTGGTGGAAATGACCAGACAGAGAAACCGCGAGTCTCTGATGCAGACGCTATTTACAAATTGTCCATATTGCTCTGGCAACGGCATGATCAAGTCTCACGAAACTACATCGATCGAGATAGAGCGCGCCCTTAAAAAACTGATCGGTGCACAACAACAGTTCGGCCTCGAGCTCATCTCTCACCCCGATTTAGACCACTTTTTGGGTCATGGAGATAAGGACCACTTCCGCAAGATAGCCGAAGAAGAAAATGCACAATTGCAGTTCAAAACAAACGACAATCTCCACCTGAACGATTTTCAATTTTATTCGACTATCAATGGAAAACAGATCGAAGTCTAATGACAACTTCATCGCTAAACTTGAGGCGGAGGCTGCAGACGGAAAACTTCCGCACAAGTTGAAAACGATCCTGGAGAATTTTTATCTCTGCTACAGAGAAGCTGTCGAGAAGGGCAGCGGCAAAGGGCACGACTACTATTCGCAGTTCTTGACTTTCTTAGAACTAGTCAAAGCAGAGCTCGCTTCGCCTTTTACCTTTGAGCCCTATCATGAACATGTGCGTAAACCTTTTGATTTCTATAAGTTTGGCAATGATTTTGCGCGGCCCCTGATCGACTTTGCAAAGTCGACCGTGACTGGCCTCCATTGGGCCGACAAGGCCACCAAACAATTAGAAAATCAGGAAAACGTGGTTTTTCTCGCTAATCATCAAACTGAAGCTGACCCTCAAGCCATCAGTTTGCTTCTTGAAAAAACTCATCCTCTGCTCGCAGAGAAAACGATCTTTGTCGCCGGCGAGCGCGTGGTCACCGATCCGTTGGCGGTTCCTTTTAGCATGGGCCGCAATCTTCTCTGTATTTATTCGAAGCGCTACATCGATCATCCTCCCGAAGAGAAGGCAAAAAAGCAGCTGCATAACAAGCGCACCATGCAGCTCATGAGCGAGCTTTTAAGCCAGGGAGGCAAAAGCATCTATGTCGCTCCGAGTGGCGGACGCGACCGCAAAAATGCCGCAGGCATGGTAGAGGTGGCTGCGTTCGATCCTCAGAGCATCGAGATGTTCTACCTCATGGCCGAGCGCGCTGAGAAGCCTACGCATTTTTATCCGCTTACCCTGGCTACCTATGATCTTCTCCCCCCGCCGGCGGACATCCAGATTGAGCTGGGCGAGACACGTGTGACACAAATGGCCGACATCCATCTCGCATTTGGGCCTGAGATCGACATGGAGCATTTTCCAGGTTCTGAAATAGGCGATAAACATGAGCGTAGAAAGATGCGAGCCAATTATATTTGGAATTTGGTAAAAGAAGATTATGAAAAGATTATTCGCGCTCGCCAGCGCTCTTAACGTTTTTATTGTTTCGCTTGCATGCGCTGGTCCAAACCAAGAAGGACTAGCTTTCCAGACCATTGAAGATGCGTCTGCGTATCCTCTTTTAAATCCCGTTTTGAACGAAAGAAAGTTCGACAAGATTGTGCTCAAAAACGGACTGCAGGTCTATCTCATCTCAGACCCTGATGTCAAGCAGTCTGCGGCTGGCCTGTGTGTCGAAGCAGGCTCTTGGAACGACCCGAAGGAGTTCCCTGGCACGGCCCACTTCCTCGAGCATATGCTGTTTATGGGAACTAAGGCTTATCCGAGCGAATTTGAATATATGCAGTATATCGCCGATCACGGCGGCAAGGTCAACGCCTCGACCTGGCCAGATCGCACCATTTACATGTTCTCGATAAATAACGACGCTTTCGATGGAGCCTTAGACCGTTTTTCCCACTTTTTCATCGATCCGCTCTTCCTCACCTCATGCATTCAACGTGAACTGCATGCCGTCGACCAAGAGCATGCCAAAAACATCGAACATGATGGCTGGCGGCAGTACATGGTGTTCAAAGAAACCGGAAACCCACTACACCCTAACTCAGCCTTTTCTACCGGAAATGCCAAAACACTCGGCCATATTCCTCAAGAGGCTCTGAAAAAATGGTACGATAGTCACTACAGCGCGGATAAAATGCACCTCATCGTGCTTTCGCCTCTCCCTATGAATGAGCTAACGCCTTTGGTGGTGAATACCTTTTCGCAAGTACCTATAAGGCAGGTCGTCCAGAGACCTCTACCCGAACAGCTCTCATCTCCGCAGCAGCGCGGCCATATGATTTATCTCAAGCCGATCAGAGACTTGAGAGTTCTCTCGCTGATGTGGGAAATTCCTTCCACCCTGTTCGACTTTGATAAGCGTTCCATGGCTTCTCTGGTGGCCTTTGTACTAAATAGTGAAACGCAAAACAGCCTGAGCGAACAGCTGAAACGTGAAAAATTGGCCGAGTCTTTGAGAGCGAGCTGCGATATGCAGTCTAAAGGCAAACTCATCTTCAATATCGATATCGATCTCACCCCGCAAGGCATTTCAGAGACCAACACGGTAATTGCACGCGTCTACCAGACACTGGCCCGCCTTAAAGAACAGGGCATTCCAGTTCGTCTTTTCGATGAGATGCAAAAGATAGCCGCTTTGAACTATCAGTACCAGTCGCGCCAAGATGCCTTTGAGTTCATCTCGAAACATGCGCACGACATCATGGATGAAGACCTAGCCACCTATCCCGAACACACCCTCATCCCAACTGCTTACGACGCCACTTTTCTCTCTGCTTTCCTGCGCACGTTAACTCCTGAAAGTTGCATCTACTTTTTGCAGGCCGATCCTGAAAAAACCGGCATCCAGACTGACAAGAAAGAGAAGTGGATGGAAGCTGAATATACGATTAAAGAGATCCCAGCGGATAAATTGGCCGCTTGGGCCAAACTCACTCCGCATCCTCAGATCTCTCTGCCCGCTCCAAACCCTTTTATGCCCGATTTTTCTAATCTGGCACTGGCGCAAGAGAGCAGTCAGGCTCCCGTCATCCCTACGCTGCTCGTCGATGATCGGTCTGGTAAGCTCTACTATGCTCAAGATAAGCGCTATCTTGTTCCGGAAGTATTCGCCACCTTTGCGATTAAAACGTCGCAAATCGATGGCAGCGCCCGAGTGGCCGCTTTGACAGACCTCTATATCAAGGCTTTCACAGAGAAACTCTCATCAACGCTCTGGTATGCGGAAATGGCTGGGTTAGATCTTGCCTTGGATGTGCAAGATTTGAAACTCATCGTCGCTTTGCACGGGTATAATTTTAAAGCCCCGCTGCTCTTAAGAGAGATTTTTAAGAACTTCAAAGAGGTTCAACCTCAGAAAGAGCAGTTTGAAATTTATAAGCAGGCCATCCTAAGTGAGTATGAGAATGGCACCAAAGGGCTACCTCTTCTTCAAGCGCGCGAGCTTTTAGACAGTATTCTCTATAACGACGCTCCCACCTCCGCTGAAAGGTTAAACTCCCTCAGAGGGATTACTTACGATGAGTTCATCTCTTTTTGTAAGACGCTCTTCAAGAGCTGTGCGATCGATAGCCTTTTCTATGGCAATATCGATGGCGGGGAAGTCAAACAACTCTGGGACGATCTAAAAAGCTCGCTCAACGCCGCGCCTCTCTTGCCTGCCATGGAACAGAAGAAGCAGCTGCTACTGCTGCCTGAAAAACGCGGACCTTATCTGATCACCCAAAATACTCCGCGCCAAGGCAATGGTGTGATTCTCGTTCTGGAAGAAGGATCTTTTACCTTCGAAAAAAGAGCTGCTCAAGAAATTCTGGGCATCGCGCTTCAAGAAGCCTTCTTCGATACACTGCGCACAAAGCAGCAGACTGGTTATATCGCCAAGGCTTGGCCGCTTGCAAAGGAGAAACAACTCCTCCAATTTTTTGCGGTGCAGTCCAGCACGCATCATCCTAGCGACCTAATTGCGCGTTTTGAACTCTTCTTGGAGAATTTCGTCAAGATGCTCCCTGAAAAATTACCTTCTGAGCGCTTCGAGGACATTCGTAAAATGCATGTCACAACGCTAGAGAATCCACCTGAAAACTTGTATGCCATGGGCATAAGGCTGAACAAACTCGCCTTCGAATATGATGGCGACTTCACTTGGATGGACAAGCGCATCGATGCCGCCAACGCGCTTTCTTACGATCGTCTGAAGCTTCTGGCCAAAGAGTTCCTCTCGCGCCACAACTTGAAACGCCTGGCTGTGCTCATGGAAGGTGTGCTGAACCGTGAGAACGACTTCCACTACGAGAGCGTCTCCAAGGAAGACATCTGCGATCTCGGGGTCTACATCAGTTCAAACTGAACGACCAATCTACAACAAAGACTTTTCTTTGTCGCTTTGATCCTTTCCTTTCTTAAGCAAATTAAAATTTTTAATAGACGATTGGTTTGTATAGCCAATTTATGTTATAATGCTTTTCAATATGTACATAAACCCACTAACTTCAGACTGTGCGATATTAGCATTAGAGCCAAAAAGATTGACTTGCAAGGAAGAGTACGAGTTTGTTTGTGCTGATATAAGCGCAGAAGTCTTTACGATCGCTGGTAATGGGCAGGCTCAGTTGACAAGAGCCGAGCACGCATGGCTTACACTCTCTAGCATTTCCCTTGCTTCAACTTCTCTACTAAGTAAAGTAGCCTGGATTGGTCTTAGAATGCTGGCTATCATCTCAAGGCTTTTTGCGCAGCAGTGGAAAGATGCAGCCTATAACTTTTGCTGCGTATTGATTTTAGACCCCCTAGCAATTTTGGGCAGTATCGCTTCTTCGCAGATCCGTATCTTCTCATCGATTTTAGGAATAGCTCTGCCGCAATGTTCTCTGCCCGCCTGGAGCATGGCTGAATCCATAGACAGAGATCTCTTAGCGCTCAAATTCCACTTATTAGAATATATTGATCCAGATGCTCCTAATATAGGATGGGGTACTGATGAAAGTAGAGCTCGAGCCACAGAAGATATTAAGCCTGAAAGTGCACTGATATACTTTGGGAGAGAGAGATGTCACGCGCTATTTCTCAGAGATGAGGAAACATATATCGAACTCACTGACTTGGGTATTAGAAGTAGAGTTGCATGCTTGTTGAAAGATATCCTTGAGCAGGATCCTCAGAGACTCAGCTCCCTACTCAATCTCCAAGCGTTTTCGCGAGGACAGATGGAGAGAGACGACCCTATGAGACCTATCTTAGAAAAGCTATTTCCCACACGTCCTGACCGAATAGAGAAATTACCTGACATCTGTTCTTTAATTAGCGTTGATGAAGCGAGACTATTATATGAGCACATCTCTGACGAATTAATCATGCCTGGAAGTGAGACACGAAGAGAAGAAAGAGGTCTAACCGAGACCTCTGAAGTATGGCTTCAGATGCGGTCAATCGAACTGCTCTTAAAGAGCCGTTTCGCCTTCGGCAGAGTCTCTTATCAACTCCACTAAGCTTGATAAACTAGCATTCCCTTTTTGACCTTCAAGAATGCCGTGCGTCTATGCCTCTTGGCGGTCTTTCTACTCTGGATGTGGAAAGCTTTCCACTTTCTCAGACTCAAGGCGTCCAAAACCAGACTGCGATGGCAGCGCCACGGCATAGCTTCAGCGCACATCAGAGCGCACCGTTTTTTTCCGGCCATCTTTTCTAATTTCTCAAGGGCTTTTTGGAACGCAGGCGTTTGCATGTAGTCGGCAAAGCCGCGAAACGAGGCGTTATGCCAACCACTGTTTATAGAATCTTTAGAGGCGTGGCGCAGCCCTCCGAGACCTTTCATATGCTGGTAGCCGATGCCCCATTTCTTCAACGTCTTTTTAAGCACACCCTGATTGAACTGGGGACAATGCCTTGACATAGGGATTGTTCTGATATCGATGACTTTCTCGATGGCATGCGCTTGCAAAAGAGAAACAAAATCTTCGATGGTGCGCGTCGAGTGGCCAATTGCGTAGACCTCTTTCAACACTCGGATTTTTTTAGATTTGCGCACTGGAGTCATAATACTCCTGGTCTTCTCTATAGCCCCCATAGCCCAGCCCTATTTTTCGATAATCATCGACAAATTCAATGGACTTGATCCATTTGACCATCTTAAAGCCTAGCTTTGTTTCCATACGCAGACGTAAAGGGGCTCCGTGCTTTTCAGGAAGAGGCTTTCCATTCATTTCATAAGCCAAGATGGTTTGCGGATATCTGGCTTCATTTAGATCAAGACTGCTGTAATATTCAACTTCTGCATCGGAGACAACTGCTGACTGCTTGTTCATCTGATAAGAATGGAAAACGACAAAGCGAGCTTGCGAAGAGGGCTTGGCCAGGCGTATGATCTCACTCATGCGCACGCCCGACCATTCAGCCACGCCTGTCCAACCCTGAATACAGCAATGCTTGACGATCTGTGAGCTTTTGGGTAGCGCTTTCAAAGCATTTAATGAAAGGAAGCAAGGATTTTCCACTAGTCCCTTGATTTCCAAACGATATGAGTCAAAGTTGCTTTTGGCCAAATTCTGCCACTCTGGTGTTTGAGGCGGATAGCCATTGACCCAATGATATGGTGAAATATCCGCCAGGGCGTAGTGTTGATGGGACTTCAGCCGATAAAAGAAAAATTGCATGAGTTTTTGAACAAAAGCACCTATCGAATCTTGTACTCGGCGAGGCGATTTTTGTGACCACCTTGTTACAGCAACATGAATGACAATCACCGCGCCAATCCCGATAAGTCCTAAGCAAATGGCCAATGTTCCATTCCCTTCCAGTTTTCCAAGAACGATGTGTACCATGTTTTTTGCAAATCCGGTCAAAGAGACAAAGGTCACATGGAAAATAAGGAATACCAGATATATGACGGTCAGAAGAAAATGAATACTGCGTGATTTTTGCCTGCCGCCGAAAATTTTCACATACCAAGGAAATCTGCCTATAACAGCAGGCGACATAGCGATCCCAGTCAGGATGGTGAGCGGAGCGCAAATAAATACGATAAAAGCATAGGTCAACTGTTGCAATGGATCGTAGGGATGAAACACGGATGCCGACGGCAAATGGAAAGTAGCATAAGAGACTAGGCAGTCCCAGGCTTGAGGAAAAATATCCCAAGAAGTGGGAATAAGGCGGCGCCAATCGTCTGTCCAAAAGAGAAGGCTTACATAGATAAAGCCGTTCAACATCCAAAGGAAAGCGCAAAGAAAGTGCCAATGCCGCCCCATTCCAAGGCTGTGTCTCCCTCCTGGCAAGGCGATCCAGGGAGAAACGCGGACTGCATCGTCTAAAGAAGTATAAATCCGATCGAGAGGCACTTTGTTTTTTGTGAACTTGATCCACTCGCTCCCCGGTGTGCAGTCGTCATTCCAATAAAGACGCGGGTGGTCGGAAAGGATCTGAATTCCGCTTCGCATTAGTAATGTAATGAATAGAAAATTAAAAAGATGGGTGAGAGTCAGCCAAAGAGAAAATCCACCTTCAGGTCCCATTTTTCATCCATTGTTTGAGAGGAAGCAATCTCATCAAGAAAAAGCAAAAAAAGCCTACAGCGAGAGGGCGAAGAACACCCCAGATTAGGGCCGGCGATACACCTTGTGAGAAATAGAAGAAAAAAGCCGTTATAACAAGCGAGAAAAGAAACAGGGGCTTGCAAAGATCGCTCAAGGCTTGCCTGACTGGCGGCTTTTGGCAAGAGTCATTCGATTGCGCCATTCCGATCCTGGAAAGCTTTTGTAGATATTGCTCGAAGCGAAAGGTAGGGAGCGTAGGAGTGAAAAGGACGATAAGAATGGCAGACAGTATTTTAGCAATCGCTAACCCTAAAAATGCGCGCTCCAGCCAGGAAAATTTTTCAAATGCTAGCAACAAAGATTGTCCAAAAAATAGCCAATAAAGAAGCAGAGGCTGGCAGAGACCCCAAAGTGAAGAAAGGACTCCTCCAGTCATTCTCCCTAGAACCGTATTGCCGAAACACAAAATGCCGATGTTATAAAATAGCCCCTGCATACAGATCGCCAACATCGGCGTTAATTTTTTGCCCACGGGAGAGAGGCATTTGAATAGAGCTGCATTCGCTGAAATTACGAGCGGAGAAAAAACTCGTTGTTCATTTGGCGCAAGATAAAGACAGCGCGTGAGCAAGAAAATTTGATTGAGAGAGAGAAGCGTTCCTGAAAAGGGAATATGCATGGCATGCAGCGCACTTCCTATGCCAGTTTCTGCTAAGCCCAACGCAGTTGCATGTATGCCGATCTGTCCATCAAACGCGTTTCGGCCGATTGCAGTCTGCACAGACATGTTCCATCCTAGTTTTCCTCACGTCTAATGCTTAAGCAGGTAAAAATCAATTTTTTCTTGACCTGCCCGTGCCCGAAAATAAAGAAAAACGGCCAAAAAGACTCAAACGATAACAAGGATATCCTTTTTGGTTCTTTTAATCTAATTTTTGATAGAACTCTTCGACAACGTTCTGGTACAAAGTCTTGTCGTATTTTGTTATAAATTCTTGGATGTAGGGAGCTGCAAGATGATCATCGTAAGCTTTGCGATTTCTGAAGCGTATCAATACCACGAATAGATCAGGTCGGGCGCAATCTTGATACAGATCAAAAGAGATTCAGACTTTTATTCTCCAGAGGCTGGCGATGGCGATGGCCGCGGCAGTAACTAGCACAAAGGCGGGCATGATGAGCGCTTGGCCTTTCTCTATCAGCGTAAAGGCTAATAGCGGCGTTACTCCCCCAAACAGCGCATTGCAGATATTATAGCTAAGACCTACACCCGTATAACGCACTGGTGTTGGAAAGAGCGCGCAGAGAAAGGTTGGAAGAAGTGCAAACTGGATAGACAGAAAGAAGATTAGCACAAGTTCGGTTACAAAGGCCCAGGCGAGTTCTTCTCGGATAGCAAAGTCATAAAAAGGAAAGGCGAGGACTATCGTGGCCACGGCGGAGAGCTGCATGAGCTTGCGTTTATCATAGCGATCTCCCAATTTGCCGCAGATGAGCAAGAAGATGTTACACAGGCCGAGAAAAAGGGCATTAGCCAGCAGGACTTGCGTGAAATCCATTTTTAAGGCTTGCGAAAAGTAGAGCGGCGTAAACACAAAGACAAGGTACCAGCCGGAAAGCGGCAGCACGCAGATCAGAAGTCCTCTGATCAGCGCATCTTTGTGATTTCTCATCACTTCGTGAAGAGGTTTTCCTTCGACATTGTGATCCCTTTTGATGGTTTCAAAAGCCGGCGTCTCGACGAGTTTATGGCGCAAGTACCAGCCACCGAGGCCCAGCAGTCCGCCGACTAGGAAAGAGATCCTCCAACCCCATGCAGCATAGGCTGTCGGATCCATGTATGCACTCATGAGTAAGAATTCAATCGTGCTCAGAATCGATCCCAATTGAGATCCCAAATAAGCAAAACTGCCCATGAAGCCTCTCTCTCCGGGTTTGGCCATTTCAACCAGGTAGCACATGGCTCCCGGAAACTCTCCGCCGGTCGGAAAGCCTTGCAGAAAGCGAATGGCGACAAGGAGCAAAGGAGCCGCGATGCCAAACACTGCGTAGGTCGGCAATAACCCGATGAGGGCGGTTGGCAGTGCCATGAGCATGATCGTGAGCAAGAGGGCTGTCTTTCTGCCAAACTTATCGCCGATTTTGCCGAAGAGGGTGCCTCCGAGTGGGCGGGATAGGAATCCCACGGCAAAAATCAGCAGAACCTGCAAAAGGCCGGCCGTCTGGTTCTTAGCAGGAAAAAATAGGGCAGAAAATAGAGGGGCATAGTGCAAGTAGAGCGAAAACTCGTACCACTCTAGGGTATTACCGACAATGCTGGCGCTGATCTGCCGATAAGGTTTTTTAAACATTAAATCATCGTCTGCACAAGTCCCAGGACATTCTGCTCAAAAGACGGCAAACGAAAATCGCCCCTTGCAGATGGAGACTGGGTGGTCTGGCTCAATAGCGAGTGCGCCTTAGGACCTAGTTCAGAAACATCGCAAAAGGCATCGCCGAGATTATGTTTTTTCACAAACGAGACATTGAAGCTCTCCCACCAGATGTGTTGGGCCGATGAGTTTTCGGTATTGTCTAAAAGCAGCCTTTTGCCTAGATAGATCGCTTCGTTGACTGAGCAAGAGCCTGTCTTGGTAATGACCAGTTCGGAGCAGGCCATAATCTCTACCACCTCTTTCGTGAAAGTGCGCAGGTGCAGATAGATATTTTCTCGGGTTTTTACAGTATTAAAAGCCTCGCTTTCGTAGATTAGCTCTCCACCCTGCTGCAAGACCCACTCTTTAATTTTCTCGGCAATTCGGCGGTTTCGGCCGACGCAAACATTGAGCTGAAAGCCTTGGCCCGAGGGGGATTCGAGAGAAAGCTTAGAGAGTTCTTGCGCATAATGCAAAATCGTATCGCCTCCTTCAGCGCCCATGATAATGGTCAACGTTAGCGGTCCTTCGAGCATCCCATGTTTTTTCTTGAGCTGCGCAATCTCGCTCGGCTGATATTTTTTCATACAGGCCGGCCTTACGGGAAATCCAGTGACGTAAAGGTGTTTAGCTTTAAGGCGCCCCTCTCGCACGGCTTTCAACTGCAAATCGGGATCGTCGTAAGGTAGAGCTACGCGTAATCTGGCCTCTTCTACAATTTGCACTTCATCCATGCCCAAGAGAAATGTTTCGCTGTCGAGATCGGTAGGCAGGATCACAAACGGGATATCACTAGCTTGAGCTGCCGAAAAGAGCGGCGCATTGATCATCGGAAAGGTCGAAATGATGAGAGCCGGTGCGTTCTCCACATTTTTTTGCAGATACTTGTTGAATAGCTTTTCTACACGTCTCATCTTCGAGCGCATGTAGTAAGTGCCTAGATGGCAAAAGAGAATTTTTATAAAGCGGTGGTGGCCTTTTCTGAGCATGTAATTATACAGGTCTTCCGCCGTAAATTTGCCAAAAGTGAGAATGCTGAAAAAATCGATTGAGCGCAGCATATGCAAAAGTGGATTGACGACTTCGACATCATACATCCCGCCTAAGATCTCTTTTAAGGAGTCTCCAGCGGCTTTATGCCCTCCGCCTCCATCGCTGATTAAGACGAGAATCTTCTTCTTTTTCTCCATGTGAGGGTCCTTAGATGTTTGTTCTGTATTATTTGTTACTGCCATATTCTCCCAGTTGCTGGATGAGTTTAGCGACGATTCCAGTCCATCCGGTTTGATGGCTCGCTCCAATGCCCGCTCCGTTGTCACCATTAAAGTATTCGTAGAAAAGCAGATAATCCTTCCAATAAGGATCTTTCTGAAAGGTGGAGTTTCCACCAAAAATCGGCCTATGCCCTTTAGGGTCCATTAAAAACATGCGGACCAAGCGGTGAGAAATTTCACTAGCGACCTCCCATAGGGTCATCATTTTCCCCGAACCAGTGGGACATTCTATTTTATAGTCATCTCCAAGATAATAATGAAATTTCTGAAGTGATTCAATGATTAACATGTTTAAGGGAAACCAGATCGGTCCGCGCCAGTTGGAATTCCCTCCAAATAACTTGCTCGTCGACTCTGCCGGCTCATACGTTACTGTATATTCACGCGAATCCAATTTGAGCGTATACGGATGTTTTTCGTGATATTTAGAAAGAGAGCGAATGCCATACGGGCTTAGAAATTCGTTTTCATCCAACACCTTGGCGAGAACTCGCTTTAATCTTTCCGGTGTCATGATCGAAAAGAGCCTCCGGCCATCTTGTCCGGGCATACTCGCGCAAGCCACCTTCTCACAAAGATCACCGCGGTTATTTAAAAACCATTCGAGGCGTTTATTAAAGCCCTTAAATTGTTTAAGCTGCTCGGGTTTAAGGACGGTCACGGCAAAAAGCGGCACAATGCTGACCATTGAATGCACTTTTAAGCGATGATGGTCACCGCCGGGAAAAAGCAGCAGATCATAATAAAAACCGTCTTCCTCATCCCATAAGGGCAGTCTACCCTCATTTTGAAAATTGATGGCATCGGAGATATAGAGGAAATGCTCAAAAAACTTGCTGGCCATATCCTCGTAGACAGGATTTTCCTTTGCCAGCTCGAGCGCGATTGTCAGCATATTTAAGCAATACATTCCCATCCAACTCGTAGCATCCGACTGATAGAGCGTGCCGCCATTCGGAAGCTGTTCGCTGCGATTGAATACGCTGATATTATCCATGCCTAAGAAGCCGCCTTGAAAAACGTTTCTTCCACCCGCATCTTTGCGATTGACCCACCAGGTAAAGTTGAGCAGGAGCTTTTGAAAAACTCCTTCTAGAAATGTACGATCTGGGCTGCCATGCAGCTTTTCACAGATTTTATACACGCGCCAGGTCGCCCAGGCGTGTACAGGCGGGTTTACATCACTAAAGGACCATTCGTAGGCTGGCAGCTGACCATTGGGATGCATGTACCATTCGCGCATGAGTAGTGCAAGCTGCTTCTTGGCGAATTCGGGATCTATCATGGCGATCGGCAAGGCGTGAAAGGCGCTGTCCCAAGAGAAGAATCCCGGAAACTCCCACTTATCTGGGGTGGAATGGATATCGTCATTGTAAAGGTGGAGCCATTCGCTGTTTCGATCGATTCTTCTTTTTGGCGGAGTGTTCTTTTCGAGCGGATCCCTGTGTAGCCAATCATCGACCACATAATGATAAAACTGCTTGTTCCAGAGCATGCCGGCAAACGCCTGCCGCTGGATATGACGATGTTCCGGTGTCAAATGCGGGCAGGTGAATTCAGCATAAAACTCGTCCGCCTCTTCTTTGCGTTTTTGAAAGACGGCATCGAACTGTTTGAAGGGATCGGCCAGTTTTTTTTGATCGGAAAGCCTCAGCTTTATCTGAAAACTCTTTCCAGGCGCAATCTCCGCAAAATAGTGCAGTGCGGCCTTGGTTCCGCTGTTGTGCGGATTGATCGCTCCTTTCTGTTGATGAACAATATATTCATGAAAAGCATCTTTCACATAAGGCGAAACGTTTGGACGGTTGAAGATGCGCTGCATGTTGGTTTCGTTTTCGGTAAAGAGAAGCTCAGCAGGAGACTCAAAATAGAGATAGTGTGGACTCAGCTTGACGTGCTGCGTCTCTAAACAGCTGCCTTGCAGCGAAATGCGCGGCTTTGGGTGTCTCTCATCCCATGACCATTGATTGCGAAACCAGAGCGTGGGAAATAAATGTAGTGGTTTGGACAGATCTCCGCGATTGGTAGCGGTGATGCGTATCAGGATCTCTTCGGAGCTCTCCTTGGCGTATTCGATCGCGATGTCGAAATAGCGATTTTTTTCAAATATGCCGGTGTCGATAAGCTCATATTCTGGATCTTCAGGCCCGCGCTTTCTATTCTCTTCAACTAGTTTCGTATAAGGGTAGGCCTGTTGAGGATATTTATAGAGGTAGAGCATGTAGCTATGTGTCGGCGTATTATCGAGGTAGTAGTAATACTCTTTAACATCCTCGCCATGATTGCCCTCTTTGCCAGTTAGGCCAAATAGTCGCTCTTTGAGAATCGGGTCCTCGCCATTCCAAAAGGCAGGGGCAAAGCAGAGGCGCTGGTGATTGTCTGAAATGCCCGCAATCCCATCCTCTCCCCAGCGGTAAGCACGCGAACGCGCCTGATCATGTGTGAAATAATTCCACACATCGCCATCCTCGCTATAGTCTTCGCGTACGGTGCCCCATTCTCTCTCACTGAGATAAGGACCCCAGCGACGCCAATGCTTCTCTTGCTTGCGATCCTCTTCCAGACGTGCTTTTTCGGCTGACATTTGTTTTACTTGAATGTGTTCCGAAGTTACAAATATTTGATTTGTAGATTTTTTTTACAGAAAGAAAACGACTAAAACGACATAAAGGACCTAAACGGCAAAAAAGCTGCTATGATGACGCGTAAAGAGATAAAACAATATCTTCCGCTGGTCACAGTTATCGTCCTCACGCATATCGCCTATTTTAGCGGCATCTACACCTATCTCAACGTCAATACACTTAAAGATACCCATGAGAGTCTGCGCCTTTATGCAGACACTCACACCTTTCTCACTCCGCTCATCTTTCTGGGTATTTATATCGCGACGGTTGTGCTCTGTCTACCCGGCCCAATCTTTCTATGCGTGGTGGCAGGATTTTTGTTTGCTCAACCCTATGCTACACTCTATGTAGTGGCAGGCGCGACGATCGGATCCTTTGTTTTTTTTATAATTGCAAACACTGCCGTGGGTGAACTCATTTTTAAAAAAGCGGGTCCAAGACTGCGTAAACTGGAGCTGGGCATCGAGAAAAACGCCCAGTATTACCTGCTCTGCTTAAGATTTGCAGAAGTGGTACCCTTCTGGCTGGTCAATGTCGCCGCGGCCTTCTTCCGCATTAAACCGTTTGTCTTTTTATGGACTACAGCCGTAGGTTTTCTGCCCAGCGCCTTCGTTTTTAGCGAGGCGGGCAGAGGGCTTCATACCTTTTGGGAATCTGGCAAGGAATTTTCGCTGAGCGAAATATTGAACCCGGAAATGAGGATAGCGCTTTATGGCTTAGGAGTTTTGGCGCTTCTGCCAATCCTCTTTAAAAGATGGAGAAAAAAACATTGATAGACAGCTTCCTGCGCTCGAAGTACCAAACTCTCTGCATCGATCCAGTGCTTAAGCACGCTCTTGTTATCCGATTGCATCCGCAAAGCGTGACCATTGCGGCCTGCTTCTTTGGGCTTCTCTTCTGTCCTCTTTTGCTACTTGAACTCAACTGGGCCGCGCTGGCTGCGCTAGTCTTCTCAGGCTATCTCGATACTCTCGACGGCTCATTAGCCAGACAGCGCAAACTCTCTTCTCCCAAAGGCGCTGTCTTGGATATCCTGTGCGACCGTTTCGTCGAATTTTCAACTCTACTCGGCCTGTTTCTGGTCGCACCAGACACAAGGGCCCTGCCCTGCCTGCTTATGCTCGGCAGTATTCTTTTGTGCGTAACTTCTTTTCTTGTCGTGGGAATTTTTACAGGCAACGAATCGGAGAAGAGCTTTCACTATAGCCCAGGGATAATCGAGCGCACCGAAGCGTTCATCTTCTTTATAGCCATGACGCTCTGGCCGGCTCTATTTACAGCCTTAGGCTATCTTTTCGCTGGTTTAGTTTTTTTAACGGCGATCTTGCGCGCTTATCAATTCTTAAAATCCTAGCTTGGAATATCGGGATAGGTTCTTTACGCCCTCCGTACTGGACACAAATTTGGGAGACAGAAAATTAAAACAGGATGACAGGATTTACAGGATGAAGAAGATACTTTTTCCTTCTTCATCCTTGCCATCCTGTCATCCTGTAGAAATTCTTCTGCGCTAATTTTTTGTCCAGTACAGAGCTTTACGCCATTTGAGGTTGGAAAGGCACGGGAGGTGCAAACGGTGCAAGACGTCTACTGCTGCGGAAGAGCTGGATCCCCAGGCAAGATAGGATGGTTCGTGCCAGGGCGTAGAGCACATAAATGACGCGATAGAGCACTTGCGTACCCCAAAATTGACGCGTCCTTTCATACCAGGCAATTTGTGGGCCTCGATTAAAGTTATCGAGCTCTCGAGTGAGCGCTTCCACGGTTTCATAAACGACCTCTTCGACATCATCCGCATGATCTACCACTGCGTTAGCCGGATCTGAAGGACGGAAGGTGTGGTAGCGAAGACCTGGAATACGGCCAGTAGGGGGCACGTTGGTGAACACGGTCAGCTTCACTTTAACACCATGTCCAGGCTGAATGCCAAAGCCGATATGTCGCCGGCCAGGAGCATCTGCATGATCCCCATCTCGCGGGTTGCGCGCCTGATTGCGGAAAACAAGTAGTTCTAAGAAAGTCTCTTGTGAGTGCGGACGCACATTAACCCTAGCGGCATAATTGTCCGCAGTCTCTTGATCCATGCTCGGGCCATTCATTAAGATGGCCTGGGAAATATGTTCGTCAAATCTAAATCTGTCAGTGCCATCTGGTATTTGCATCTCATCGGTTGTAATCTCGTCAGCTATAAGCCTGCTCGCCTGGGTAGCGCCGAGGCTATAGGCAACTACGCGCACTTTTTGGCCTTGGCGTACGAAGTTTCGATCGGTGAATAGTTCATAAAAACTTTGGCGCGCGGCTGAATATCCCAGATCTCCAATGCGCTCTTCGCAGTCGTTAAACCAGGATTCAACCACATCTTCTGAAGCAAGCGATACCTGGGTAGGACGGAAAAAGAGGCTAGGCTTAAGTTCAGAATCGGCGCATAGAGGCTTGAGAGCATAGGCCACCAGACCATCGCCGGTGCTGATTTTGCGATAGACCACAAAATAATCGATTTGACCATCTCGGCCTGGCGCCGGAATAATCTCTCCTTCATCCAACTCCAGGCTCACGGCAACCTTGCCAAAACGTTCGAGGAAAGGGAGATCCGGCACATCTGCACGTTCAGGTTCGATCAGGGTCTGGGCATCGTGACCGAGAATGAGCGCCTTTTTATCGAATTGTGCCAGATCGACCCTGAAAAAGTCTCTCCAACCATCGGGCCCGGCGGTAATGCGATCTGCAGTTCGAGCCGGCCCAATGAAATAGGGCTGCTGGAGCCGGTTCATGAGCCCTGTGATCTGTGTGCGCGAGAGTGAAGTGAGTCGATGTCCCCCGGCAATCGCTTGAAGATCTTCAGCAAGAATCCTGGCTCCGCCTATTCCAACTCGCACCACATCATCCACGAGTAGAGGATCTCCGCGCCTTGCAGCTGCTGCGAAATCAATATTATAACGTTCACAAAGTCGATCCACGCGCGCAGGAGAATATTGCGCTCTTACTGCTCTCTCAAAGGCTTGCCTGGTGCGGAAATTAGCCGTGAGTTCTTCTTGAGAAAGCGCCTCAGTAAAATAGCCGCAGCAGTAGCTGTCTCGCTCTGCTCCGTCCACCGTTACGATCCCCGATCCACTGTATTGGAGGGCCTGGCTGGCTTCCTGTTGATGGGCCGCTCTGAAAAAGGCCTCAAGTGGAACTGATGATGCGCTCATTTGTAAGTACTTTAGTATTTAAGTAATAAGAAATTTTATCAAAAAATCTCATTTTGAAAAACGATTAAAATTATTATTAACCATCTTGATCATCAGGAAGTTTCATATTATGATATACGGCGTCTACATCGTCTAGGTTTTCAAGCCATTCGATCAGTGCGTTATTCTCTTTTACCTGCTCTAAGTTACACTCCATCAGTACTTTAGGAATCATCTCTAAAGATGCCTCCTGGCATTTGACGCCCATTTTTTCAATTTTTTCCTTAACATTTCCAAGTAGATCGGGTGGCGTGGTGATCATATATAGCTCCTCATCAGCCTCAAAATCCTCGGCCCCGGCTTCCGTGACGGCCATGAAAAGCTCATCCTCGTTAACATCTTTTTTTAAAACCTGGATGATGCCCTTCCGATCGAAATTAAAGGCCACCGAGCCTGGATTGGCTACCGTACCCCCACACTTGTTTGTCGCAATACGCATATCGGAAGAGATACGGTTTTTGTTGTCGGTCATGACATCGACAATGATCCCCACACCCCCGTGGCCATAGAGCTCGTAGGTCATCTCGATATAGTCAGCTTGATCTTGGCTGGACGCCTTTTTGATGTTGCGTTCGATATTATCGCTGGGGAGATTGGCTGCTCTAGCCTTTTGGACCACTATCCTTAACTTGGTGTTGGTCTTAGGATCTGGTCCACCCTGTTTTACAGCCGAAATAATCTCCTTGGTGAGACGCGAGTAGAGCTTGCCTTTGATCGCATCTGCTCTCCCCTTCCGATGTTTGATATTCGCCCACTTACTATGCCCAGCCATGAACCAATCCCAAAATTCTCGTTTGATGAAGGGGAAAATTAACCACCGAGAACACCGAGGAGCACCGAGAAAAGAGAGAGGGCTTTGCATTTCCTCTTCCTCGGTGTTTCTCGGTGCTCTCGGTGTTTAACTTACCGATTAAGATAACAAAGTCGTTTAGCAATAAATGCATAAATCTATAGGTATTTTTGCATCATGATTTTTGAAATGTATTCAGCGTTGTCGCGGATGAAATGCTTCTCGACCCCATACTCAATAAAGCCCATACGTCGATAAAGTCGGATGGCTGGGTTGCCCTCATAGACTTCGAGATGGAGGATCTCGATATTGAACTTCTCTTTCGCGCTTTTCATCAGGTGCGTCAGCAGCTCTTTGCCAATGCCTTTGTTGCGAAATTTTTCGGAGACAACAATAGCAAAAAGACACTGATGCGACAGCTTTTTATAAGGCTGAAGATAGAGATTGGCCACGCCGCAAGGCACGCCATCGCACTCGATTGTAAAACAGGCTTCGTATTTGGCGTAGCTCACCCAAATCTTTACTGCGTCATCGACTTCGCGCTCATCGAACATCGGAAACCAGCGCAGCACGCCAGGCTCAAATAGCCAGCTCTTCAAATGGGGCGAATCTTTTTCAATATCCGTCACACGGATAGTTAAGTTGTGACTCATAGATAACTCTCAAATAGAAGGCGCGCGCGATAGCGCTCTCCGTCTTTCACAAAACGCTCTTGTTTGGCAAATTGTCGAAAGCCCTGTTTTTGCAGCAGAAAAACAATCGAGTTTCCCTCGTAAACTTCCATATGTAAGATCTGCAACCGAAAATAGTTCTTGGCCAAATGCTTCAAGTTTTTCAGCAGAAAAGTGCCGATGCCGCGTCTCTGCTGTTTTGGGTCGACGATCATTTTAAATAGACAGTGGTGCGCCACCTTGCGATAAGGCATCAAAAAAAGCGTGCCAATCGCACAAGGGACATTGTCCAGTATGCATGTCAAACTGCAGCTCCAACGGCTAAAACTGATCCAGGCTTGAGCAGCATCATCTACCTCTTTTTCTTCGGTCATTGGAAACCACTGGAGCATGCCGTGTTCTTTCAACCACTCTTTAAGCGGCTGCTCATCGGTAAGCTGCGTATAGCGAATGTCGAGCCCTGGTAATTCTTTCATTATCCGAATTCCTTCAAATAAGCATTAATGAAATCATCGAGATCGCCATCCATCACAGCCTGAATGTTGCCCACTTCATATTTTGTGCGCGCATCTTTGACCAGAGTATAGGGCTGAAATACATAGCTGCGGATTTGACTTCCCCAAGCGATCTCTTTTTTCTCTCCACCGATCTCTTTAATTTTTGCCTGTTGTTCACTTAACTCCTTCTCATAGAGTTTAGCTCTCAGGAGCTTCATGCAGGTCTCTTTATTCTGGGTCTGGCTTCTTTCGCTCTGGCAAGAGACCACGATCCCCGAGCTCGCATGCGTAATGCGCACAGCGGAATCGGTCTTGTTGACGTGCTGGCCGCCTGCGCCCGAAGCCCGGTAAGTATCGACACGGATATCTTCCGGCCTGATCTCAATTTTGATCTCTTCGCCGATTTCCGGCGTAACGTCCACCGAAGCAAAACTCGTATGTCGGCGCGCATTGCTATCAAAAGGAGAGATGCGCACCAAGCGGTGCACGCCCTTTTCGGCCTTACAATATCCGTAGGCAAATGGCCCAGTGACCTTATAGGTAACACTTTTGATCCCTGCTACCTCTCCCTCGGATATGTCGAGCATCTCAACTTTCCAACCGCGCCTGGCCGTCCAACGCTCATACATACGCGAGAGCATGAGAGCCCAATCGCACGCCTCAGTTCCACCAGCCCCAGAGTTTATGCTGAGGTAGCAGTTTTTCATGTCCAGCTCGCCTGAGAGCATCTTGCGCACTTCGAGCTCCGCTAGACCTTTTTCGATCGCCTCGAGCTCGGTGTACAGATCTTGCGTGAGCTCGTGTTCCCCGCACGCTTCAGCCTCAGGGAGAAGACTCGAGACATTGTTAAAACGCTCTTTTGTCTCTTTGTAAGGAATAGTCCATGCTTTAAGATCGTTGCACTCTGAGATGATGCGTTGCGCACTCGTCGCATCGTCCCAAAAATTCGGTGCGGCCATCCGATGTTCTAATTCTTCGACTTTTTTCTCTTTTGTAGCTAAGTCAAAGATACCTCCACATGTGCAGAAGCCTGTTTTCAATACTCTTTAACCGATCTTGAGTCTGCTCGTTCATTTTTCCTCTCACAAAAAAAAGGGACACTATTTGTAAACCTACGTGAAAAAAAAGTCAAAAACACGAACGACAAGATACAATAAAAAAACATTTTACACGCATTTCTTTTAATTTAGCTTAACCTTTCCTTTACAAGAATCAAGACGTATTTGATAATGGCGTAAATTTACCTTTAATCGGAGGATTTTTATGACAGCAGCACCAACAGCACCAGCAGTTACTAACCCAGCAGTAGTCGGAAGCAGCTCCCCAACGTTTATGGATCAAGCTGTCGAATTTACCAAACAGGCAATCCAAGTCATCTGTGAAAATGCCGTGATCGCAGGCACATGGATTTCTAATCAGACAGTACACCTCGTCGCATGGCTTAAAGAGGCCTTCTCCGCCCTCGGACAAATGATCGTGGAATTGGCGACTAATGTTAAAGACGGAGCTATGGCTCTCTTCGGCTTTCTTTGCGATACAGCTGTTAAAGCTCACAAGCTCATCGCCCCCTATTTTCACGCAGCTTATACATACGTTCACCACCATGTAACTGAAGCTTATCACTTCACAGTACATTTCGTGAAAACACATCCAAATGAAACAGCTGTTGGCGCCGTTGCATTAGTGGTCGGCGCAATTTCTGCGTTGATTCTGGAAAGAATCTGCGGATGCTGCTGCTAAAGATTTAAGACAGCAATTACAAAAACCAGAAAGAGCGAAAACTCTTTCTGGTTTTTTATTTTAGCGGCACAGACTTTTATGTTGTTTTGGTCTTTTCTAAAACGATCTGGGAATCTTCTGAGACTTTATAATTCCAAAACCAGCTAGGTTTTGAAATTCTCTCCTTAATGAAAGTCAGCTTTCCACCGAGTGTTTTGGCGATGAGCCGCATGCCATCTTCAACTTCGATGGTCATTGGGCCAGAGAGTTGCACATCTTCTGCATAGAACTCTCCGTTGCCCGAAATGATGATTCGACACTCTTCTGTACGCGAAATCTCTCTTTTCCAGAAAACATTGCGTGCATGCCAATCGATCCCTTTATTGCGCACGCGGACGTTTTTCAAGGTGCATTTGCCCGCATTTTCTGAATAACGGAGCAAGCCATCCCTATCCTGATGTCCCATGGGGGACTTGGCGATGATTGAAAGACTTCCATCGAGATCGAGATCGACTACTTCGGCTTCAGCAATCTCAAGTCTAAGTTCGCTGCCTGTGGCGATCATGCCTCCGCGTACTTTTTGTGCAATCACAGAATAGAGAGGCCCCAGAGCAGGATGGTAAGAAAAGAGAAAAGGAAAGGGCGCTTCCTTCTTTGTACCGACAAAATTCATTTTGCAGCACTCCATGAGAAGCTGGCGCGCATTCTCAACTACATCTAAAAAACAGCCCTCTGGCGTCTCATTGAGCTGGCCTCCGACGATAAATTCGCGCTTAACAGTTGAGATCGTCTTTCGTCTATCATTGAAGGTGAGAAAAGTTCTAAATTCTTGCTTTCTGCGCCCCTTGGGTAAAGGTCGTGGGAAAGCTTGCACAAAACAATCGGCAATATTTTGCATAGTCGATTCAAGCCTGGCCACTTCCTCTTCCACCTGTGCATCATTTCGCCGATAGACCATTTTTTTAGGATTGATCACTACCCCAGGGAAAGGACAAGCTTCTACTGCCTTGTTAACCTCTTCTAAATCGACAAACAAGATATTAGTGTTTGAAGAGAACTTTGATTGCTCAGGATCCTTCTTTTCGGCTTGGTCGACCAGACGGCACTTATGGAAGTCGCAATATTCAATATTGGTCAGCACATATTCGACAGACTCATCCATCTTCCGTTCGAGCAGAACGTTGATGCCTTCCATGGCACCTACTTTTCGAGGACATGAGGCAAAACCAAAGACCTTGTCTTCTCTACATCCCAGCCCCGTGAATGCTAAGAGTCCATAATCTGTGCCTGCGATAGGATTATTGATCTGCCTGACAAGCGCTTTTTTCTTTCCTAGCGCTGTGAGCCACTCGAAAGTCTTGCTGTCACGCGCAAGCTTCCAGATCACACCATGGCCACCGGGCTTCATGAGCAGTTGAAGCGGACCCTGCACACACCACTCGCCTCTGGTATTCATCGAAGGCACAGCAGGCTGAGAAAAGAAACGAAATGATTTTTTTGACCTTCCAAACCAGTTATGTTGTTCGCAAATCGACAAAATTTGTGCATGGTTGTCTTTTTCTTGAGAGGTCATCATGACCACTGGAGTGCACGGCTGTTTCCCAAACACCTTATAATGCAAATACTCGCGCGCCTGCAGATCGTAGATCATGCCTTCTAAGAGCGTCTTGCCGTCAAAAGGAAGTTTGGCTGCGGGAAGAGGGATGCCCGTCTTTTTGTCCTGCAAGTTCAAGCGATCAGCTGCTCCTCCGACCGGGTAGATCTCTGCCATCTGGCCTGCCATTTCGATCCCGGCAATCACAGCTTCCCGGACCTCTTTTGTCTCCTCGGAGATATCTATGCCTTCAGGAGCATGATAATTCACTGCCACCGATAGGGCAGATGTTTCGCCTTCGACTAAACAGCGCAGCATTAGCAAATGGTAGCCGACGATTCCGCCAATCTCGCGATAGAAATGTTCAACTACGAGGAGCTCTTCGATCAGAGACTGCAGCCTCTCTTGCGCATCAACATCTCGAAAAGGGAAAGCTAGAACACGCTCACCTTGACCAATAGCGATGATCGCTTTGATCACGAGCTCTTTTTCTTTAGAGATAGTGTTCAGAAAACTGCGTATGATGCGCGTCCGCTTTAAGAACTCTTCGACGCGCGGAAATCCGGATAAGAGCTCGACCTTCTCATTCACGTTGGCCGCATTTTTGAGCTGTTGCATTAAAGAAGAGAGAAGGATGTATTCCTTCTTCAACAAAGTCAGATCTTCCGGAATGTCAGTACTGGTAGCCATGGTCTACACCTTGCCACTCTGAACCGCTAAAACGCAAGTATTTCTCAAAGATTTTACTGCAGTGGAGGATAAAAAATTTTAACAAAACTTAATATTTTCTGCGATTTTTTTTGACTATAATGCCTCCAGAGAGATACAACAGTCTTTCGAGGAAAAAATCTCATTAACCCTCGAGAGTCTATCTACTAAAGTAGTTCACTTTATGATAGATCCTTACGGTGAGTGTCCCAGAGGCCAAAAAAAGCTTCTAGGGCACTTGGTATACAAGTAAACCAGCTTGGTTCTTAGAATCAGGTAGCAAGTTGGAAACGCATTTTAAAGGAGAATCCAAATGGCAAAAGCATCAGACAAAAAATCTAAATTCATGCAACCAATGAAAGTTAGCGATGAACTCGCAGCAATTGTTGGTAGAGGACCAATGCCTCGCACAGAAGTTACAAAAAAACTGTGGGCATACATCAAGTCACACAAAAGACAAGATCCTGATAACAAGCGCAACATCATCCCTGATGAGAAGCTTGAAAAGGTCTTGGGAAAGAAAAAAGTTAACATGTTTGAAATGACAAGACTGGTCAGCAAACACCTTTCTTAATTCTCTTCTCACGTAGAATGCAGCTCGAGTAGCTGCATTCTACATTTCTTAATCGCTTGTCTAGATATAAACTTCTCATTGCATACGACGGCACGAACTACGGCGGCTGGCAGGTACAGCCGAACGCTACTTCTATTCAATCTCTCGTCCAGCAAGCTCTGTCGACCGCGCTGCGCACCAAGACGCACGTGACCGGTTCCGGCCGCACGGATGCAGGCGTGCATGCCCTAGGACAGACCGCACACTTTTCCACTGAGGCACCAGTCGATATGCCGCGACTTCTAGCCTCTTTAAATGGCCTTTTGCCAGAAGACATACGTATCAAAGAGATCCAAGAGGTCCCTCTGGATTTTCATGCGCGTTATAGCGCCAAGAGTAAGATCTATCACTACCATCTGCAATTAGGACGCGCCTTAAATCCACTGAAACGCTTGTATGCCGCGCATGTGCCCAATGTTCTAAATCTACCGCTGCTGAAACAAGCTTGCGCTCTCTTTGTCGGCACGCACGACTTTACTTCATTTGCGAATGAGGCCCATCGCGGCTCGGCCTCAAGGGATGCCGTCAGAACTGTAACCCGTTTAGAGCTCGTCGAAGAGCCTGGCGGCGTGCGTTTGGAATTTGAAGCCGATGGTTTTCTGTATAAAATGGTGCGCAACATCACCGGCACACTTTTAGAAGTGGGCAAATTGCGCCTGCCTTTAGAAAAGGTGCAGGAGATCATGTGCGCCAAGGATCGAAAAAGAACACCAGCTGCCGCCCCTCCGCACGGCCTCTTCCTCATCCAAGTCAACTATTAAAGAGCTATCTCCTCAAAAGACTCGAAGTGCAAAATATCCTCAGGCAAACTCTTTGTCTGAGGGTGTGAGCGCGGCGCAATCATCACAGCTTTTGCGCCTGCGCCCGAGAGCGCTTGAAAACCGCGGAACGAATCCTCGAAGCCGATGATCCTGTCTTGTGGCGCGCCAAGCTGTGCAATCGCTTTTTGATAGCATTCTGGATGGGGCTTGGGCTGAGAATACTGCTCGCGCGTGATCCAATGTTCAATCGAACAGAGCTCAGGCAAAACTCCTCGGATGCATGCAGTCTGTTCAGCGGTTGAGTTGGTCACCACGCAGCGCTTGATCTCAGCATCTTGCAGCGCTTGTAACAGAGCCGCCACGCCTGGCATCAAGGCCAGCTGACCTGACTGGAGCAGATCCATGTAGGCCTGCTTTTTTTCAGCGTAGAGCACTTCCCACCTGGGCTCTTCAGCAAAAAGTTTCGGGAACTCGGCATAGATCGCATCGCGTAGGCCGGTTGCATTGAAGTGCGCTGCCGTAAAGAATCGATCTAATGTCCACTTTAACTCAAAACCGCGTGCTTTGCACATCTGCACATATGCCGCAAAGTGCAACTCTTCGGTATTGACCAGCAACCCATCAAAATCAAAGAGAAAGAGCTGGTAATCGCGAATCCACGCCAAATTCAAATTTTTGTTATTCATCAAAACAAAAGTTTTTAAAAAATTTTAATATTGTTTTTCATCTGTTATAAATGATAGAATTTTTATACTTTAACTTAAAAGAGGTATTTATGAGCGCCCCACACAATGTGAATCAACCTGGACAGCCGCATGCCCCTGCACAAGCATCCAGCGACCTGCGAGGAGTCGTGCGCGACACCAAAAATCCTATCCCGCCAGATACATTAGCTGTGCATGAAAACGCAGCCCCTGCAGAGAGCGTTAGTTGGTGGGGCGCTGCCATTCCCGCCTACCTGTGTGGAATTTGTGAATGCATCTTTGCTTGCTTCTTTAGCATCTATGAGAGAATAGTCCACTGCTTTTGCTGTTCCACTACCCAACCAGTGCCTGACACTCGTGAAGAGCTACCTCCTCCACCAGCAACACCAGCAGTCCCACAACCGGATGCCCGATCTGTGCAGCGTTTGGGCGTCTTGTTCCCCGAAATCGAGAAGTGGAAGGCCCAAGATTTGTGGCAGAGCTTTAATTTCCCCTGCGCGGTAACCGCAGTCGTGAAAGTCACAACTAACCAAGGTAGCGTGCCCTCACAATTGATCTTTCAAAAGCAGTATGAAAGAGCGGAAGACTTTACCCGTTACGCCGCCGATCTCAACCAGCTCTATGATAGGATCGCTGCATTCTGCATGACTCCTCTAACCTTAGAAAATGCGATAGACATCTCTCTGATTGCCACGCATATCAACGCCTCAGGCGAACTCAGCTTCGTAAATGCAGAATATCTCACCACCATACACGGCAACTTCCTCTATTCGTCGCAGTCCTCTGTGGACCCTAACACTGCCAGAGATGAGCTCAATCGCTTGGTAAGCAAGTCTCATCCTTTCTCAGGAGTTAATATTGATCATGCGAAACTCTTCTACCAGCCAAGGACCTAAACGTTCATGAAAGAATCTGCTTATCAAAAGAGTAGGCCGACCATTTCGATTTACATTGCCGCAAGGCAATCTATTGCCACGCCAGAGGCATAGCCATCCAATTCTACCTGAATAACCAATATGTCTTGGAAGGCGAGCCCTTCGATGAAGATGGCATCCCACATCACAAGATGCGCAAGTTGATATAACCTTCTGGAACAGAGGTTTGAGACTTCAAATATCATAACCATCTAAATCTAAGTTAGTTTTATCACAAAACATATGTTATATCGTATATTTTTCTGGATGAAATATTCGAAATTTCATATATTGAAGAAAGGAAAATATATGATCTTATACATATGAAAAAGAAAAAGACTCTCTTTTTAGCAGAGCGGTTAAGAATTGATCATTCACTTAGAGAAATTCAGGAACAGGGCGGGAAGTTTAGAAACATCTCCTTTCATCGATGGGTACGCGATATTAGGAAACGATTGCATATGAGCCAAAAACAACTCGCAAGAAAAGCTAAAATCACACAACCGCAACTTTCACAAATCGAATCGGGAAAGGCAAAGGTTACTATACAGACACTACAAAGAGTGTTTGAAGCTCTTTTCTGCGAAACATTGATTCTCCCACTTCCTATTCATAATATTGATGAAGTGATGAAAGAGCAGGCGAGATTAGCCGCTGAAAAAATGCTCAAATCTCTTACGGGAAGTATGGCTTTAGAGGAGCAGGCTCCTTCTAAAGAATACCTCAAAATGAAAACAAAGGAAATAGCTGAGGAACTGCTTCGCTCTGGATCAACGGAGATTTGGGATTTATGAATTTTCCTATTGCCCCTGGCGCAACACCTATCGATGACCTTAGCCAATTAAGAATTCCTATAACTACTCAATCACAACTCGATGCATTTGAGTTTGATAACATCTTTCGCGCTGAACAACATTATTTCCAAAGACGGAAGTTTTCCGACGCGTCTTGGTTTAAGCCTGTTTTTCTACAGAATTTGCATGCGGCAATGTTTGACGAAGTCTGGGAGTGGGGCGGCAAATATCGCATCAGGACTGTATTGCCTATCGGAGTTGAGCCATACAAAATCCCTATGATGCTCGCAGAACTCGCTAAAGATGTCGAACACTGGCTTGCACATCCATTGGATATGGCATTTCTAGAAATGGCCGCACGCATCCATCAACGCCTTACTTGGATCCATCCATTTCCTAATGGAAACGGACGTTTCAGTCGTTTTGTCTCCAACCTTTTTCTCTTTTCTTATCGCTGCGCTCTTCCCATTTGGCCAGGAGCATTAAACCGAGAAAGCACAAATCGTTCTGAATATCTCGCCACTCTTCGGGAAGCCGATCAAGGAGATTTTCAACCTCTCATCGATTATCTAAGAAGTCTCGGAGCAAAAAATCCCAGCTTGGGCACTTTTATTGGCTCAAAAGCATACAGCTCATTTCAAGGCACACGCTTAATGCAACTATGCACAGGTCTGATTCTCTCAGGAGAAAACATTAACGACGACTCTTGGAATGGACACAAACCGCTTCAAATGTTATTGCGACGCAATGAAACCGAAGCCTCTCTATTCTTTATCGAAAAAGGCGCGGATATACATTCAGCCGATCGTTCAGGGCTAACACCTTTTCAGGCAGCTGTCTTGATGGCGAATAAGCGAATTGCTGATCTGCTAATTTTGCGTGGAGTCAGAAAAATCGCTCCCCCAGGGGCAGGCTATGCTAATTATTACAATATGTATCATCAACTCCCCCCAAATTAAAAAAACTCAGAGGATCCCTCCTTCAGAGGGCTCTCACTGCGAGTTCCGGCCAAAAATCAAGCTTTAGGTTGTTTTTAGCTGCTCGAGCAGCTGGATGAGAGGAAGGCTGTTGTTTGCGATTGAGGGACCGCTGTTCGATAGGCTGCAAAGCCAGGCGCCTGTTTGCATAGAACAAGCAGCTAAATAAGCACGAATCAGCTCCTGATGAAGAAGTATTTCACCTTCAATCTCTTCATCTCTTGCTCGAGAGAGATCTTTCGCTCTTCTTTCCAAAATCAGAGATGGTGCGCACTCAATCCACACCAGAGCTTTGGGAGAAAGAATTTGAAGACACACTCTTACATCGAACCATTTAATACACGCTCGATAAACTGATTTGAGAATACTCCTTTCGGATCGAATCTTTTTTTTATCTGCACAAATCTCTCTAGGTTCGTCCCATATAATTCTAGGGTTTTTTCATAATTCAAAAAGTTAATTTTTCCCCAATGTGGACGTCCGTTAAATTTCATCATGTTATCTTCAAAGTCTTTGTAGAACGCCATGTATTTATCTTCTTCTAAAATACAAAATGCAATGTAAGCTACCGGACCATCTGATGCTGGACTAAGTAATGCATGGCTATCTTTTTCTACAAAGCGCACGTTAAGATCTGTTACCTTTGCTCCGAGGGCTTTGTACTTTTGAATAAGTTCTGCAATTTTATCAACGACAGAAGGCAAAGAGTTGATTGGAACAGCAATTTCTGAAAATAAATCTTTATCATTTGCATCTATCACATACCAAGATAGAGCTTTGTAGGAAGGCATACAATTTGCAGAATCATTTTTTTCACAACGATTCCATCTATTGATAACCACATTATTGCTATCTGTGTTCCAGAAAAATTGGAAAAAGTCATTGGAATCGCTAAGGGCTTTACAATTCTCTAAAATATGTTCCAAAGTCGCTTTTTCTTGTGTAAATCTAAGATAAAATAGCGAGTCGCATTGTAGAGTTACAGCATAGATAACCCCTAAAGAACCTAATCCTACAGTTGCGGCTACAAAAGCATCATAATCAGTATTGGGAGATAATTTGTGCAGTGCACCATCTGCTGTTACCAATTCAATTTCTCTTAGAAAACTGGAAAGAGTACCGGTGTGCCCTGTACCATGAACCGCAGTACTCAGGGCTCCTCCGAGGCTAATTTGCGTGATTGCTGCTTGATTAGGAAGAGCTAGTTCATAAGCTGCCAATTTTTCATTTAGCTCAGAAATAGAAATTCCAGCTTCTACGCGGACTAATTTTTTTTCTAAGTCGACAGACAGAATTTGATTCAGGTAACTTAGACTTATTAAACGGCCAGTCGTACACCCTATGTCACTAATAGAATATCCATTTCCAATAGTTCGTATGGTTTGATTTTTTTCTACCGCATCATTAACTATATCGCATAGTTCTCCAAAGCTTTTCGGCTCGTTGTACTCAGCTGGAGTGGAAGTTTGATTGCCTATGCAATTGACCCATTTCTCTAGACTATAGCCTTGTGATGAGATAACCAGCCCGATAACCAATAGCCATCTTTTTAGTCCGCAAATCTTTCTCATAAGATCCTCTCCTCAGAAATCTGCTCGGTTCGCGGCATAAGGCCGCTTCACTTCGAGTTCCCGGTTCGCTACTCGCTCACCTGCTCCGCACTACGAAGGCCCACCGGGTCTTCTTCATGTATCAGCAGCCAAATCTTTGGCTTCTTTCATCGGCAAAAAAAAAGCTCTCGTTAGGGGAGTTTTTTATTGCCGATGGTCGGACGTAATCAGAACGTTTCGATTGGAAAAATCTAGAGGAAAAATTCATTTTATTCATTCAGTAGGTGGAAGAATACCAGAATGGCGGACCAATTTTTCCCCGTCTTTTTCAATCTGCCTTTCCAGCTTCTTGATATCTTCCTCTGCTGGTAATTCCTCTGGGTAGATATTTCGTTGTATCAGCACCTCTCGCACCCCTCGGTTATTTTTAACGTGCTCCTCTGTAATTTGGGTTTCTCCTTGCAAACTTTCCTTTTTGACATTGAAATGTGTAATTTCTCCAGCGAAGTCTTTTGCTTTAATCGTAATCGTGGGTAAAAAATCGGCCAAAGGCCTCGCATCAGGAATTCCCAGTTTTTCCTTCATCTGACCCGTTGTTTTCCCTCCGAAAAGTGCCTGATCTCCTTTACTTCGGATACGCCCAAATCCTTGATCATCAACTCCATGTTCGTAAAGAGTCGAAGACAACTCTTTTTCTGTCTGCTTAAGTTTTTCACGTGCTTGCAATCGCTCAACGCTTGCAATGTGTTTTTCCAGGAGTTCCTGTTTCCTTGTCTGTAATGCAAAATAGCTCTGTGCAAAAGCAACCGACTCTTTACGCGGATTTCCATTCTGAGCAACCAGATAACAAGCATATCGAGAAAGCTTATAATCGAGGATCTCTCTCCGGGCCCCACCTCCTAATTCGACCATTTTCGTGGTCTCACGGAAATGGTTAATTTTCAAATGCTTAGAATTCTCACAGGCTACTTTTGCCTTTTCGATAACATTTGTAAAATTTTCCCATTCGGTATACTCAAAAAGGATTTGGAGATCCCTCGCCATCCAGTACTCGATACCATCCTCGATATGCACAGCCCCTTCAAAATTTTGCGACAATTTCATGATCATATCTTTTTTCATAAATATCCCCTATTCGACACATAATTCTGCATCAACAGCCAAAGTATTCAGATGAGCTGCGAGACGCTTAACTTCTGCTATTTTCAAATCGACTGGCAGCTTAAGGTATGCAAGCCGACCCACCGGGTCTTCTTCATGTATCAGCAGCCAAATCTTTGGCTTCCTTCATCGGCAAAAAAAATCGACCGGACTCCTTTCTGGCAGGCGACTTCGTCGTCCTGTCCCGAAAGCCGGTTCGCGGCGCAAGGCCGCTTCACTTCGAGCCCTAAAAATGGTCCACTGGACCATTTTTTCATCGGCAAAAAAAAACTCCCGTAACGGGAGTTTTTTGTTGCCGATGACCGGACTCGAACCAGCACCTGATTGCTCAGAGCAGATTTTGAATCTGCCGCGTCTGCCATTTCGCCACATCGGCATAGATATTCGGAAAAGATTAGAGAAAACCCCGAAAAAGGGCAAGGATTGCTATTTCTTGGCTTTGGTAGGCTTGGCAGTAGGTTTGGGGGCGGGTGGCTCTTCCCAAGGGTACTTGGCCCGCTGGCGCTGCTTGGGGGCCTCCACGGTGAAATGGTACTCATCGTGGTTGCGCAAGATATACTCACCTATGGCGTTCTGCTTGCGCATCCGCTCCTCCTCTGACTGCTCGATATTAGCGCAGGCGGCCAGAAAAAGGGGGAAAATGAGAGATAAAACTTTTGTTATTTTGAGCATCTCATATAATCCGCAATTGGGGACGTCCTCACAATTTAGAGGGTAACACCGATCACGTCAATGGCTTTAGATAAAATTCTGGTCGTTTTAGAGGCGAAAGAGGCCGCTCAACTAGAGGGCTGGTGTAAAAAAAAGTATGAGCCTGTCTTCGTGGAGAGCGGGCTTAAGGCTAAGCAGCTGATCCTGACGCAGCCGTTCGATTTGATCATTTGCGACGTAGTGCTGCCAGATCTATCGGGGTTGGACCTCCTAAAAGCTGCCCGTACTGAAAATCCCCAATCCTTAGTCATCTTGCTCAGCGACAGCGCATCCTTGCCGCTGGCGGTAGAGGGTTTGCGCCTGGGAGCGCTCATCCACCTGCTTAAGCCCTACGCCTTCGACACGCTGGAAGCGGTAGTGGAAAAGGCGCAAGAACAAGCCCAGCTGATTCAAGAGAACCATTTCTTACGCCGCGAGCTCTCCTCTTCTGCTCTCACCCGCAAAAACCGCATCATTGCCGAGAGCGGAATCATGAAGCAGATTTTAAGCGATGTGGCCAAAATCGCGCAGAGCTCGGCCAGCGTCTTCATCAGTGGCGAATCTGGCACAGGCAAGGAGGTCAT
The DNA here is from genome assembly GCA_963709365.1 of uncultured Chlamydiales bacterium. Taxonomy (GTDB): domain Bacteria; phylum Chlamydiota; class Chlamydiia; order Chlamydiales; family Rhabdochlamydiaceae. The sequence continues at coordinate 296,750 of CAVPVU010000002.1, read as the reverse complement.
CGCCGAGGCGATCCATCTCATGTCAGCACGTGCGGCTAATCCTTTCATCAAAGTCAATTGCGCTGCTGTGCCGGAAACATTGATCGAATCGGAATTCTTCGGACATGAAAAGGGGTCTTTCACCGGCGCGATCAACAAGCGGATCGGGCGGTTTGAGCTGGCCGACAAGGGCACGCTGCTACTCGATGAGATCTCCGAAGTTCCCCTAACTGTGCAGTCAAAACTCCTTCGCGCAGTGCAGGAGCAGGAGTTTGAGCGCGTGGGAGGTGTCAAGCCGATTCGCGTCGATGTGCGTCTGATTTCGACCTCCAACCGCAACATGAAAGAAGCGATCGAACAGAAGCTCTTCCGCGAGGATCTCTACTACCGTCTCAACGTCGTGCCTGTCCATCTGGCTCCCCTCCGCGAGCGCAGAGAGGACATCCTGCCGCTGGCAGACTTTTTCTTGGAGAGGCTCTGTGCAGAAAATCAGAAGCCGCGCAAACGGCTGAGCCGTGAGGCGCAAAACCGCCTGCTCAACTATCCTTGGCCGGGCAACATCCGCGAGCTGGCCAACATCCTCGAGCGCCTGATCGTGATGCAAAGCTCTATCGAAATTTCAGCTAATGATCTCTGTCTCGAGGAGCCAGGTCTGTGCGCCATTAGACCGTCAGGGGGCTGCGCTCCAATGACTCTGGCAGAGGTAGAAAAGCGACATATCTTAGAGACGCTTGCCGCGCAAAACTACAACCGCACGCAAACCGCTAAATTGCTGGGAATCAGCATCCGTACATTGAGAAACAAACTCAATTTGTATGAAGTGTCTTCAGCTGACTCTCGATGATCTCCTTCACGCGCATCCATTTGATTCTCTGCTGATCGATTAACTCTTTTTCAGATTTTCCCATGTAGCGGCTGAGGAGACGATCGAGTGCCGGCACAGCCAAGGCGAGCAGCGCCTCGTAGGCACTCTCGCGCTCAAGATCAAACTCAAGCAGCGACATCTTCGTAGTCGGAAATGGACCGTTAGCAGTTTTAAGCTCTTCTAAAATCTCTTCACAGAGCATTTGACATCTGCGCAAGCTGAGGCGCAGCTGCTCATAGAGTGCAAAGATGCGCGGTTCAGAGAGCTGATCCAACTTCAAATCTTGGATGTCGCTGTGGATCTTTCCGCGTAGATCGAGTGGACGAGTGAACTGCTTATGAGCGAGTTCTTCCAAGGAGATGTAATCGATGCCAGGAAAGCCGAGTCCGCCGTCGGTGGCACTCAGAAACTGGCATTCGGGATGCGCCTTGGCGTAGTCTGCAATGCACTCAGACTCCATCACCCATTTTACAAGTGTATAGACAATTTTGCCTGTGCGGTCTTTACGCCGCAGCAGCCGGTCGGTTGCGCGTTTATCTTTTTTGAGCTCTCGCTTATTTATCGTATTGTGCACGACAACGCCATCGGCATAGCGCTGTTTGCCTGTGAAGGCCAGATCCACGCCTACCAGCACGATAGGGCTACAGCCCAAAGAACAGGCATAAGCTATGGCCAGTGTGGTGACGGAAAAAGCCTCACGCCCGAGATCAGGTCCGATGGCTGAACCTTCAATGCCAAGACGCTCTTCCATCCATGTCTCAAAAAGACCGCCAGTATCAGACTTGAGATAACCGATCGGTCCATTGCAAGTTAGAAAGACATCTGGACGCAGACGGCCAGCAAATAAGAGTGGAATTTCAAGAGCTGAGCTGGCGCGCAGGCGGTCAAACTCTTCAGGATTTGGATCGAGGGCGATCCCCAGGTGCGGAGTCACTCCTTGATTGCTCAGCGCTGCGATGGCCGACCCGCCGGCGATGATGAGCGCCTTGTGCTCAAGCGTCTTAAGCGTAGGCAGCGCCGACTTCAATGAAGGTCCTGCTCCGCAAATGATCGCTGGCACGCCGGCATATTTTCCCTCGAGCTTATTGGCATAAAAGGCTTCGGGAAGGCGTTTCAAATTCGGCGCCAGGTTAGTGAGCAGCTTATGCGCAAATAGCGCTTCCGAAAAAAACGCATGGAAAGATGAGCTGCTGCGCAGAAGTTTAAGTCTGATACGCGCGAGTTTGGCCTTATTTTTTTTCGCGTATGCGGGAAGAGCCGTGACAGCGATGTGCGCGCAAGGAAAGGTCTGCGCAAGCTCTTCTAGATCTGCTTCCCAATCGCGGACGAAACGCAGTAGCACTTGAGCATCGTCTAAAATTCGAGCGGCCATCTCGCCCTGCAAAAAAGTCGCCAGCGCACCGAGATCATCTTCTAAAAAGATCACGCGCCTCTGAGGTTCTTTTTTGAGCCAACTCTCCAGTGCAGAGTAGCCATATCCGAGGCCAATTCCATACACATAGAGAATTTCGATCTCTTCTAGATCCAGGCCGGAAAACCAGTTGCTAGTCTCGTCTGCGATGCTACCCGAGGTGTGCAAATGCTCGATTTTTTTTCCGCTGATGCGCTGTGCATTCAGCGCGCCATCTGCATTTTGGATAAGTTCATAAGCTTGATAACTGTCGTAAGAGAGAAAAAAGTAGAGATCGGGGTGGCTCTCCAAAAGTCTTTCGGCTTGATTTAGCACGTGATGCTCTCCTGAACTGCGCCTTCACCATCCCAGATCTGATCTACGCCGGCTTTTTTGCCCAGCGCATAGACCAGATGGCGCTTTAACTTTCCATTTGGATGATAGAGCAGCGCCTCTCCGTTCAACAGACCATTTTCATAGAACATGAGGCTCTTCAACTTCCCATCTTCGTAATAGTACTCTTGTTTGCCATGCCGCGCTCCATCTTTAAAACGCTGCACACTGCTAAGGCTTCCGGAAAGATAGTATTGCCACATTTTACCCTGCTGTTTGCCTAAATAAAACCAGCTCTGCGATAGCACGACGCCCTCTGGGCTATAAAAGAGCGAAGGCCCGTGCAATTGCCCGTCGAGATAGTGCGTGCAGCTTTGTAATTTGCCGTCGGAGTAGAAGGTGCGCGCGGCCCCCTCTTCAGAATTAAAAAGAGAGTCCAGTTTTAGATCGAGCTCTGCGTCATGAATGACGAGACGTCCGCTTGCAATTTCATAGATTTCGCTGTGCATGAATGGTCCTTTGTAAGAATAAAAGGCGGTGTAAATATGGGGATGCAGCCGCAACATCGCGCAGAAACAGCGGCTTCCAGATCTGCCAAAGCGGCTCTAAAAAGACTTGAAATGCGACCTCCTCTTCCAGCTCGACTTCTAACAGCGCTCCTTCCCCCTTTTCACTTGGCAAGATCGGATAACTCTTTTCAAATAAGCCCAAAAGAGCCTCGCAGAGTTTTTCACACCGTTTCAAGCTCTCTTCTATCGCCTTGCTGGATTTTTGCGGGGTACATTCCGGGTCACAAGCCAAAGAGAGTTGCGCGAGTTTGGCGTGTACTAGCCCCTTGAGATCAAACATTTTCGAGCCATATGCAGTGTGCGCCTGAGCCAAGGAGATCCTCGATATGCCGCTTAAACTTAAGCCGCCTCGAGTGGCATTGATCAGATGCGCATCGGGGTGCAGCTTAGCAAATTCCTCTATCCAACTTCTGGCCATCAGCCAATCCTGTTTGGTATAGACCTTTTTGCCATCCACGTCGATCGCCTCGATGAACTCTGCGCCTACCTTCTCTTCGACACCCGTAGCATAAACCTGCTCAGATGCTGAAGAGAGCTCTACACCCACCAAAATGATCGGTCTGCAGCCTAAAGCATAGGCGAGCGCCAGACAAAAGGTCGATACGTTCCACCCGCCATCAAAGGGCTCTTCGTCAATTCCCACCTGCTGGTTCATCCATTGTTCTACAGGATAACCTCCGCTATCGGCTATCCATAGTCTCTCGCCCTGCACCTGTGCGAGCAGCTCCTCCGCCACTCTGTTCTGATAGAAAAAAGGCGTCTGAAAGGCGCTCTGGTCTAAAAAACGAGTGCGAGGAGGATGAGGATCGATACAGGCCATGAGGTCGGGCGTAAGTGCAAAATTTGAGAGCACGTTAAGCGCAGAGCCTCCGGCAAAAATCAGTCCACGGTTCTCCCACTGACGTACGAGTTCTATATCGGCTTCTAATGACGGGCCAGCGCCGCAGATGAGTGCAGGAATGCCTTCAAAACTGCCAAATAGCTCACGGGCCTTCTTTGCACAGTTAAGTGCGGGAAAATTGGTTAAGTAGTTTGAGAGAATCCTCGCTCCCATATCGCGAAAGTCTGATGCCACTAGATGGATGCCCTGGCGGCAGCGTTCAATTCTGGCAAACGCTTCTTCGATATGAGGCTGCTTTTCATCGAAGTTTCGATATGCAAAACGCAAAAATAAGAGTTCCCACAACTGTTGCTTTACACTCTCTTCATCGGCACTCACGGGCAGAAAACGGACTTTCGGATGCTCAGATGATAAAAACGAAAGATCTCCCTCTTCTTTTAGAAGAAGCAGATAGCGCTGCTCCTTCTCCTTCAGCCAAGGAGAGAAGGCAGCTATGAGTTCTTGTGCATCTCTTCCGTAAAGGCAGAGCACATCTGTTTGTTCAGAGGGTTCGAACATTTTTTAAAAAATCGAGGAGTTGAGCATATGGTGGAAGATAAGGAAGAAAGGTAAAGCCTGCTCCCTTTTTCTCTTGCTTTGTACGATAACCGAATAAAATCTGATCTTTGGCGGCCATAGCGATAAAGTAAGCGCCTACAAAACTGTTATATCCTAATAGCTGCTCTTCGGCGTCCATGTATAGGTTATCACTTTTGCATTCGATAAGCAAGAGAGGATAGAGCGGAAAATGCGGATGGATCTCTCTGCCGAAGCAGAGGATGTCCAGGCGGCGCTCGGGCAGCTTCTGTCCAACCAGGTGTGGCAGCTGGCCGATCTCGCGCTCAACCACCAAGAGCTCTTTAGGATAGCCCAACTGGCTGATCATCTGCTGCAGAAGAGCTTGACGGACGACCTCTTCCGGGGTAGCAGCTACCCAAACACGACGCAGCTCATCAAAAATTTGTCGTTTACTCAGGCAGGATGAGCCCATAGTTACCATCGGCTCTACGATAGATCACCTTTAGCTTCTTGTCCTCTTCCGCACGGAAAACCAGAAAGTGGTCGTCGGAGAGGTCCATTTTCATGACCGCCTCTTCGGTAGTCAACGTTTTAAGCGGCAGTTTTTCGTTACCGATGACGTGTGGAACTTGATAGACCTCATCTTCGGCCTGCTTTGTCGCCCGTTCAATATCGGAATTGATCTCTTCTAAAAGGTTATAAGGGCGTCTCAAGACGTTGACCGTGACGTCGGTGAAAGTAAGCTTCTTGGCATTATGGTCTTGGATACGGCTCTTCCAGCGACGAACCTTCTGCTGAAAGCGACGCACAGCTTCATCGATCGAGGAGTACATATCTGTGCTATCAGCCGAAATTTTAATCGTGAAGTGCTGATATTTCGCCAGAATCGTGACGATATGTTCAACGCGCTGGATGTCCATAGTCACATGAATATCCATGATGTGGTCATGAAAGCGGTCGATTTTGGCCAGCTTATCGCGCACATAATTCTTCATGGCTTCGGTCACATGGACGCTTTTGCCAAAAATTGTCAGCCGATACCCTGCGGCTTCCTCAGCCTCGAATTTGCTCTTATCAACCATAAAATCTGGATGCCTCATTAATTTTTGATATTTGCAAGATTAGCCTTTGGCTTCAAGTTTTGCAAATGATTTTAGCTGTCTTTTGCCGAGCTGGCCGCAGGCGGCCATGATGGCCTGGCCTTTTGGATGGCGCACCAGCGTCTGGTAGCCCAAATCGCGCAGCCGCGTGGCGAAAGCTTCGATCACCTCTTCCGCAGGTGGAGCGAAGACGCCCCGGCTTTGCGGATTGTATGCGATGAGGTTGACCTTGGCGCGTAGACCCTTTAAATAGGCTGCGAGCTCATCTGCATGCTCAAGCGAGTCATTGATCCCGCGGATCAGCACATACTCAGCAAAGATTTCTCGACGCGGATGCGTCGTGTAGCACAAGAGCGCATCTTTCAGCGCAGCCATATCCCATTGCTTATTCACGGGCATCAGCCTTGCGCGCACTGCATCGTTTGGCGCATTGACCGATACTGCCAGGTTGATCGCAGGATCCATCTCTTCGGTGAAGCGCTTTAGTCCCTCCAAGTGGCCACTGGTTGAGACTGTAATGCGCGAAGGGCCAAAGCGCATGCCTGTTGGATCAGTCAGAACTCGGATCGCCTGAGCTAGCGCGTCAAAGTTGTCCAAAGGCTCTCCCATGCCCATGAACACGATGTTGCGCACAGGCTTTTTCAACTTGTGCGTCGCGTAAAAGACCTGCGCGACGATCTCTTGAGCCGAAAGCGAGCGCAAAAGCCCCATCTTGGCCGTCTCGCAAAAGGCACAGCCCATCTTACAGCCGATCTGTGATGAAATGCAGAGAGTGATGCCTGACTGCATCGGGATGACCACCGATTCGCTCTCCCTGCCGTCGCTGTAGCGCAAGAGAAATTTCACCGTCTCGCCCTCTTCGCGCACAAGCGAGAGCTCCGGCAGAGAAAAGTCGGTGACTTCGATGATCGCACGCACCAGATCGCGCGCTTGCACCTCCACCCAAGCGTCCTCTTCCGAGACTGCCCCTTGGCGAAACCAGGCGCGATAGAGCCGCCGCGCATGGTGCTGCCCTCTGCCTAACAACGAGGCCACTTGCGCCGCAAAACTTCTTTGGGTGTGGCAAAAAATCGAAACTTTAGAAACCATAAGAGTGAAATGCACCGAACAGGACTTGAACCTGTAACCACCCGGTTCGAAGCCGGGTACTCTATCCGATTGAGCTATCGGTGCTTATTATTAACCCGAAACCTTTTAACAAAAACACTCATTTAAAGGAATGGCTGGAATCGAAGAGACTGAGGGTATCGTCCTTAAAAGCTTAGATTTTAAAGATCATGAACGCATCATCACCGTGTTCACTAAAGATTTAGGCATCGCCAGCCTGATCGTGAAGGGTATTTCGGCCAGCAGTCTGCAGAAACTGGCCGTGACTACCCCCTTCTGCCAGGTCGAATTCCACTTTAGTCGAGGGAGATCTGAACTCTTGCGCTACCGCGATGGCACCGTCTTGCACGAGCATCACGCCCTGCGCGCTCAGTACGCCTACCTGGAAGCGGCTGGCCAGATGGGTAGGGCTATCCTGCACTCCCAGCTCCCCGGGACACCCGCCCCTACCATATACGCAATTTTTGAGCGTTACCTCAAAAAGCTGCCTGACTTCTCCAACCCCTTGTCCCTTACCACTAGCTTCCTCCTTAAAATACTTCACTTAGAAGGGCTCATCTCAAATGACAGCTTTTCTTCTCTTTTTTCATTAGAAGAAACGGAGCTTGTGAAAAAGCTCGCCCTGAGCCGCAGCTTCCAATCCCTGCAAGAGCTACCCTTGACCCCTGCCTTCGCACAGAGGGTGCACGAGTTTTTTTCTGTGCGCATTCAACAATAGAAGAAAAATAAAAGAGGGATGAGCGCCCAAGAAATTAAGCTCAGAATGTGAGCAACCATATCTGGTTGAGTAAACCCAACCCCGCCGAAGTAACCAAACAGCACGATCAGCGCAGCGAGAAGAAAAGCATAGCGCCCAGCCTTTTTTTGGATATCGAGAATTCGATAGGCCTTCTTCACTTCAAAGTTGAAAAAGCGCAGGACTCCCCAAACGACAAACGCCACCCCAAGCACAACTACCATCCAGGGAGAAAGCCCGCTTCCCCATACAAAATTGGCTATGTCCCCTCCGGGCGAAAAGGTTCTCACGGGAATGTAGTCTAATACCTGACCCAAATTCATCAAGGTAAACCAGAACCAAAAGCTGAACAGCCACTTCCGCTTTTGTACATGCGCATAATTGAGCATAGATAGACCGATTAGAAAAAGAGCCGCACCGAGCAAGATCGGGGTAATGGCAATCCAGGCTACAATAGCTGGTCGGCCGTCGGACATTATCTTTTGATAATTGACCGCCTCGTCCACATCTAGCAGAAAGATCCAATCCTGCGGATAATGGATGTCAAAAGGAGAGGCTTTATAGCCCGACAACCAAGCGACTGTCCCATGCGTCCATTCATGCAGAAACGTGGAAAGATCGTGTGTAAAAAAGATGAGGAACACCGTCCCCAAGAAAAAGATGATTCTTCTCATGAGAAATCCAGAAACAATGCGAAAGGGGGGACTCGAACCCCCAAGAGGAAAACCTCACTACCACCTCAAGGTAGCGCGTCTGCCAATTCCGCCACTCTCGCAAAGAGAAAGAATGTCGATTCTACGTCTAGCAATATATTCGTTCAAGCGCTGTCTTTCTATTAAAATTTTGTAAATTTTTCTTTAATTATTCGCCTCTTCCTGGGTTTTTAATCGCTCTTAAGCTATAAAGAAAGAATACTTATGGAAATTATGCGCTGCACAGGCTATTGCACAGCCTCCTCATACGATCTCGCTCGTCTTCAACAGGGTATTCAGAAGCAACCTTCGACGCAGGTCTATCGCGATGTCGTGCACACGCAAGTGCGCGAGGAGAAGCGCATCAAAGGCGAAGTGTTCTATTTCGCCTATGGCGTAGTGGTCTTCTGGGGATTTACTCAAGAGGAAGAACACGAACTTCTGCGCGCGCTCAAAGAGTATGAAAAAGAGCCGCATCCAAAGCCGGAGATCGATGAGTTCACCTATGTCTACGGCGAGACCATGAAAATCGAAGAGGATGAGATCGTCCTACAAAATAAGAGCAGCCTGACCAAACTGGCCATCTCCTACGGCATCGCCCAGTCAGTCAAACTCACCATCTTTGAAGAGATGATCCAGAAAACCATCGATCACACCAAGCATCTGCCTTCATCTCTGGCAAAGCACGGGAAAATTGCGCTTACGCGCAAAGAAATCTCACAAAAGATGGGCGAGATCTTCATCGAGCGCAACTTCATCAACCTGCATTCTGAAATTCTCGATACGCCTGAGTTTTTTTGGAACCATCCTGAACTTGAGCCCTTTTATCGACGCACGGCCCACTATCTCGATGTCACCAAACGCGTCGAACTGCTCAACAAACGACTCAATGTGGTCCACGAACTTTTTGAAGTTCTTACGAGCGAGCTCAACCACCAGCACTCTTCACGTCTTGAGATGGCCATTATCGGGTTGATCATCATCGAAGTCGTTCTGGCTGTGATGAAAGACATCCTGCATTGGATCTAAGAGTGTGTTAACGGATTTTGTTATTCTGATTTTTGATGAATTTTTCTTTAGGATTTAATTTAGCGCCGCCGCACATAGTTAAATTAACTAGAGCAAGGCGCTAAATTAGATCCTAAAGAAAAAGGCGCAAAAAGCAATTAACAAAAATCCGTTAACACGCTCTAAGTGAAATACATCTTCTTAATATTAATACGTGTCTATCAGCTGATGCTGGCGCCATTCATCGCAAAATGTTGCCGCTTCTATCCGAGCTGTTCTGATTATGGTTTGGAAGCGATTCGGAAGCACGGCGCATTGAAAGGCGGCTGGCTTGTGCTCAAAAGGTTGGCGAAGTGCCATCCTTGGCACTCTGGCGGCGTGGACGAAGTTCCCTGAACCTATCTTAATAAATTCTCTGTTGATCTTTTGGCTGGTTTGGGTGCCTTTCGAAGCACCTCCTTCAGCCATATTAATTTTCAATATTGTCTTCAGTCGATGCTTCAAAATCCACCTCAAACCATTCCAAAATCTCATTCAGAGCTTTTACTAAGATAGGTTCTTAGCTTTGGCGATCTGGGATCTCGATTACTTTGCCTACGCGCAAGCGTTCGCTCTCGAGATGATTCTGCAGCTTAATAGATTCGATCGTGACGTTGTATTTGCGCGCAATTTTCCAGAGATTATCTCCTGGCCCAACCGTATGCGTTCTTTTCTTCACAGATTTTGTCGCAGCTACAGCCTCTGGTACCACTTTTGGCACGGGCTCGACAGCAACAATCGGTTCAGCGACTTTTGGCGTCGGTGCCATATGTGGCGCAAAGCGCTGCACTGTTACCAGATGGTCATAAGGTTCGGGCAGAACCTGACCCGACATCGCATAAAGCGATGCAGCAGCCTTTTTCCACACCGCATCGCAACGCGGGCTGACGATTAGATCTCGCGCAAAGGAGATGAGTGGTGCACAACTGCTCGGCAAGAGATCAAACAGGGTCAAGATTTGCGCATCGCTCATGCGTTTGCTGGTGAATTCAGGATCGGTCTCCAGGAAGATCTTCGCCGCAATCGTGGAGCGCTGGTCGAGATATTCGAGCAGAAAACTGCGGCGCTTCTCTAATGAGAGATCTTGAGCTACACGCTGCTGTTCTGTGAAGGTATTTAGCGTATTCCAGTCGCCTTGAGCGAGCATCTCCACCAGCACCTCTCTCTCCATTTTAAGTCCAGTGCGGCTGAAAAGCAGAAAAACCGTATGGAAGTGCGGGGTAAGATAAAAAGCTTCGAGCAATGTAGGATCGCGCGGGAAACTACTGCGTTGAATTTCAAAAAAGAGGCCCTGCGCGGTAAACGGCCACTTTTCCGTCCGCGCATAGTGTTGAATGGCCTGATATTGAAAATCGGCCAAGCTTGGAAAAATAATTAATGGAATCTGTTCTTGGCCTTTTTCATAGCTTTCAGCATTGCGAAAAGGGATGAGACGTTTTTGCACCTCCAGCCCTCCCAGAGCCCGCTCGAGGTTAAAGTGGTGAAAGGCGACCAGACAAGCCAGGGCCAGGTCGCGCTTGGTATAGCCATCCTCAATAAACTCTTTATGGTCGAGCCTAAGCAAGAGATTTTGGAAGGAGAGCGTCGAATAGGCGCGCAAAAGCTGCTCATTGGTCACCGTGGGGATATGCTGCTCTTTGGCGATGGGCTTAAGCTCGAAGGGTACGGAGACCTCGCGCTCTTTAAGCACAGAATAGACGAAAGTCGCCAGCAGCAGAATATTGATCGTCCCACTGACAATTAATATCTGTGTGAGCTTGCGCGTGCGATGGATCTGCGAGCCTTCTAACGAACTTTTAGACATATGTTAAGGTTTGTGTTATCTTCTTTACTTTAGCAACTTAACGAATAAAGGTTGAGCGTGAAAGTCCCATTATCTTGGCTGAAAGATTTTCTTAACATAAAACTCTCGCCTGTTGAGATCGCCGATGCTCTTACGATGGGCGGTCTAGAAGTAGACAAGATCGAAGAGCTCGATGATGACGCCATCTTTGAAATTTCGCTCACGCCCAATTTGGGCCACTGCATGAGCGTCTTGGGAATTGCGCGCGAACTGGCTGCGCTCAAAAATTTAAAACTCTCTGCACCTGCCAGCTCATTTAAAGAAGATGCGCAGCATAAAATTCGCGATAAGATCTCGGTCGAGATCAAAGATCCAGCCCAATGCTATCGCTATGCTTGCCGCTTGGTAATGCACGTGAAAGTAGGCCCCTCTCCCGACTGGCTGGTCAAGCGCTTGGAAGCATCTGGCGTGCGCAGCATCAACAATGTGGTAGATGTCACCAACTATGTGATGCTCGAGAGAGGACAGCCGCTGCATGCCTTCGATTACGACAAGATTTCGGGAAAAAAAATATCGGTCTCTTCTAAATCTAAGGCCTCTTCGATTACCACACTCGACGATAAAGTTTATACAGTTCCTGAAGGCGCTCTCTTAATCTCAGATGAGAAGGGACCTTTAGCCTTTGCGGGAGTCATCGGCAACCTAGAATCAAGCGTCACCGCCGGCACGCAGCATATACTGTTAGAATCGGCTTTCTTCACCCCGCAAGCTGTACGCAAGACGAGCAAACTTTTACACCTGCGCACTGAGTCCTCTCAGCGTTTTGAAAAAGAGGTCGACTTTGAAGGGATTCCTGCTGCGCTCGACCGCGCCTGCGCACTTCTGCAAGAGATCGCTGGCGGCACGGTAGTCAAAGGTGTGATCGATGAGATCGCCAACCTACAAAAACCCAAGTCGATTAAGTGCCGCATCTCCCGCGCAAATCAGCTGCTCGGCCTAACGCTTAGCTTGCGCGAAGTGGTGACGATCTTTGAAAAGCTGCAGATCGTCATTGAGCGCGAAGAGCAGGATGCCGTACACGTGCTCGCCCCCAGCTTCCGCAACGATCTTAAAACTGAGATCGATCTGATCGAAGAGGTCGGACGCATTTATGGCTACCAGAATATCCCCATCAAACACCCAAGGCATGTCTCCTCTTCTCTTGCGTCTACACCTCTTTTTGTCTTTGAAAAGAGAGTGCGTCAGCAGCTTTTGAGCGAAAATCTTCAAGAGTGTATCACCTGCGATCTCATCAGCCCCTCACTTGCGGAACTCACGGCTGAGGCTCCCGATCCCGCATCTTGGATATCCGTTCTGCAACCCGGCTCGATCGATCAATCTGTTTTGCGCACATCGCTTCTGCCCGGCCTACTGCAAACAGTCAGGTTGAACCGCGTACGTCAAGTCAAGGAGATCTCAGCTTTTGAGATCGGCCGCATCCATTTCAAAGATGGGCCCCACTACAAAGAGCAGACGATGATCGGGATCATCTGCACCGGTCTCAGCTCTCCCTATCACTTTGATCCAAAACCCCGTGAGTGTGACTTTTTCGATCTCAAAGGCAAGATAGAAAATCTGCTGCTTAGCCTTAAGATTTCCAATGCGACCTTCGAACCGTCACACCTACACAACTTCCATCCTGGGCGCCAGGCGCGCATTAAAGTCGGCAGCGACATTATCGGGGCCTTTGGCGAGGTCCATCCTGGACGCCTGCACGCATTAGATCTCGATACGCGTGTCTTTTTTGCCGAGCTCAATCTGCATGAGCTCTTGCGGCTTGAACCTAAGGAACTGAAGACCTCAGAGCTCGCGGTTTTTCCCGGTTCTGAGCGCGATTGGACACTCACCGTTAAGGAAGAGACGCCCATCGGGCGCATCTTACTATTGATTCAATCTATGCCTTCCCCCTATCTTGAAAGTGTCGAGCTGATCGATATCTATCGAGACTCTCGATTGGGAAAAGAGAAGAAAAATATAACATTGCGCTTCTTCTATCGAGAGAAGGAGAAGACTATTTCTCTCGACACGGTTGAGAAGGAACACACAAATATTACAGTAGAAGTAGCCAAAAAGTTAGAGCATCTACTACACTGAGGAAAATAATCCATTGTTATCGAGGTCAGGTATGAAATTGAAATTATGTTATCTCCTTGGAGCCTTAGCTATTATTACGAGTGGCTGCAAGAATTCAAAAGACGACAACCAGGTCATCTCTCAGCGCTATATCCATAAGTATGGCTATGCGGTTTCTTCTGATGAGTGGCAGATGAATAATTATCCCGGACAGGTGATCACTCACCTGCGAAATGGCGTGACGATCACAGCTAGCTATGAAAATGGCACTCTGCATGGGCCATATACACGCACCTTTCCAAATAGCCAGACAGCAGAGCGTTTCTGCATCTACAACCAGGGCAACTTAGTTAAGGAGCAATTTTTTGACTCTAAAGGTATGCCCGTGCGCGAGCGCATCCAGCTCTCTCCCACACGGCAGGCTCTCACCACCTGGTATGCCAATGGCACCCCGCTTAGCGTAGAGGAGTATGCCAGCGAAGAGCTTTTAGAAGGTCAATACTTTACCATCCATAACGAGATCGAAGCGCGTGTCGAGAAGGGTCATGGCAAGCGTATCAAGCGCGACCAAGACGGTCTACTTCTGGCAAAAGAAGATTTAAAGCAAGGCTACGTGATCAAACGCGAGGCTTTCTATCCTAGCGGTTCTCCAGAAAGTATCGTCCATTTCACAAACAGTAAGATACACGGAGAGAAGCGCACTTTCTTAGAAACCGGAGAGCCACTGGCTGTCGAAGAGTGGATCAACGGCAAGCTCCATGGAAAGTCTACCTATTACAAAAATGGGACACGCACCTCTGAAGCCACCTATCTAAATGGTCAAAAAAATGGTCTTGAGACCCTATTCGAGGATGGCGAGAAGATCTCTCAAAAGATCTACTGGTCAAATGGCATTAAGCACGGACCTGTCACATACTATTTAGGCAACTCGACAGAAACTGAGTATTACTACTCTGGAGAGAGAGTTTCCAAGAAGCAGTATGATGAAAATGCGCGTCTGGATGAGATGATTTCACAAATTTCACCTGAACTTCGCGCAAGATAATAACTAGATGAAAGTCATTAGCAAGAGAGGCTACGCCTGTGGCCTCTCCATTCACGTTAAAGTCTTCACCGACCATTCTGGCATTGAACGAGTATCCTTAGGGCACTCTCCTGTCAAAGGAGAGCTCATTTGTGAAATCTTTGGATCTGCCAAGCAGGGAGCTCTAGAAGAAAAGATCTTTGCTTGGATGGAGAGCTACGCACATAAACGCAAACCTAAGGTGAATTTACCCTTAAAGGTGCCCGCCGCAGGACCGTTTGCGAACTCTGCGCTTGAAACCATCCGGCATATCCCTTTTGGAAAACAGCTGAGCTATCGCCATATTGCAGAGCAAGCAGGTAGCCCAAGAGCAGCGCGAGCTGTGGGCAATGTTTGCCACGACAACGCGTTTCCGCTTTTTATCCCCTGCCATCGCGTGGTTAAGTCGGACGGTTCACTTGGAGGCTTTGCAGTTGACATCGAACTGAAAAAGCTTCTGCTCGAGTTTGAAAAAACGACCTAAACAACCTTAGTTAAAACACCGAGATACACCGAGAAGGGAAGAGGAAGTGGTTTTTTTCTCTTTTTCTTTTCTCTGTGTATCTCGGTGCTCTCGGTGTTTAATTTGCTCTTTGATGCAACAAGAACAAAAGCAGCCCATTTTGTCGTTTTGGTCGTTTTCTCCTCTGTACTGGACAAAAAATTAACGCAGAAGAATTTCTACAGGATGACAGGATGGCAAGGATGAAGAAGGAAAAAGTATCTTCCTCATCCTGTAAATCCTGTCATCCTGTTTTAACTTTCTGTCTCCCAAATTTGTGTCCAGTACGGAGCGTTTTCTTAGTGAACGGGGCCTAGGATGACCTGCTCCTGGGGCTCTTGAGCATCGGTGATTAAAGAGTTCTCCTCTTCTTCGTCTTCCAATATGACCATTCTCTCAATTTCACTGGGATCCTCCTCTTCATTGCTGTCGCAACCTGAGAGAAGTAGTGTAAGAGCCAGAAAGAGAGGTGCATAGCTCCAAGCTTTTTCCATGAAGAATTCCCCAAAATCATGATAAGTTCTTCTTCATCCTAAGAAAAATCGGGAATTCTTTCCAAATAGTAAACGTCCCTCTATTGCCAAATTCAGGACGATGCGCTATCAGGAGCTTATGACCAGAGAAGAAATGCTAAGACGAATCTCCGAGCTCGAGTCCTTAAACGATCAGCTGGCCTCCGAGCTACGCTACCTCGACCGCCTGCTGAAGCAGGTAGGGTTTGAAGATGGCCTCAGAACTCTCAAGATCGCCGCGGAAGAGATGATCGACCGTGACGATGAGAGCAGCGCTTGAACTAATTACATATAGTGATACCACTTGCGAAACGGCTTCGGGTGTTCGCTCTTTTCAAAAGGCCTGAGGCGCGGAGAGGCTTCGCAAGCCGCGCAGCAGCAGCCTAACGCCTTTTCCGCACACTTGAGACAAGCGATAAAGAGCGCATTGCAGTCCATATTAGCGCAATTGTAATAGATGTCCGAGGGAGAGCCACACGCATGGCATTTGCTGATGGTCTCAGACTCCTCTTTTTCACTGATGGGCACAGTGAGCCGATCGTCGAATACAAAGAGTTTGCCACGCCAGTACTTCTGCCCTTCTTGAAGACCATATTTGATCACCCCGCCTTCGAGCTGGTAGACGTTTTCGAATCCTTCGCGTTTCAGCAGTGCTGAATAGAGTTCGCAGCGGATACCGCCAGTGCAGTACATCATCACCTTGGTCTCTTTGGGAGAGTGGGTCTCTTTCAATTTTTGAGCAAATGCGGGAAACTCTCTGAACATCTCTAATTTGGGCAGATCGGCACCTTCAAAATGGCCTATCTCCCACTCATAGTCATTGCGCACATCGAGCAGCAGCGTCTTTTCATCGCGCTCCTCCAGCATCTGCCGCCACTTATCCGGTGAGAGATGCTCGCCGCCCTCTGCGAGATTAACCGCCTGGTCCATGGCGACCAGCTGCTCGCGCACTTTGACCGTCATGCGTGGGAAAACGTGCTCTTTAGAGCGATGCAGCTTAAAGTCGATGCCCTGAAAGCGCGCGTCGCTCTCCATCCACTGCATGTAGGCCTCGGCCACCTCTACCGACGCACTCACCTGTCCATTGATCCCCTCTTTCGAGATGTAGATGCGACCGCGCGCATCCTTAGCATCAAAGAAGGCTTGATGTCTGGCGACCTCTTGCGCCGGATCCTCGATCGGCGCGAACTTATAGTAGGCTAAGACGCGATAGCGCATAAAAGTTTTTTGCACAAAAATTTAGCTGAAAAGCCTAAAAAACTAAAGAGCTATCCGATTTACCAAAAACGTCAAATGCTTTAAAATTTTTTCATAGCAAACGTAAAGAGGTTTCTATGACACAAACTACAACGGCACAAGCTCCCTCATCTGCCGGACTTATCTTTCAAGAACCCAAATCAATGCGCTCCTCAGTTTCAGCCTATCTCACGGTGAGTGAATTGCTTCCCTTTCGCAATGCACAAGATCTGGTTATTTTGCGTAGAATCTTTGGTGAGCTCTGTTTGGCGGGGTTGGCGGTTTTATCTCTGATCGAAGCAGTCGCACGCACAATCTTTTATTTAATCAGCCCAGCTTCGCTCGTGGCATGCTGTACTTCACAGACCCGTTCATGGATGTACTGGAGCGCTTTCGGCGCCCTATTTTCAACCGAAAATTGCTTGAACTGCCTTGTGGCCCTAATTACCAATCTCTACCAAGAAACGCTTGTGTACGACAATATCCTACCCTGTTTCGACGATCTTAACGGCATAATCATCGGCTAAGAAGCTGTACTAAAACCAGATCTTCGATCTTTGGAATCTTTTCGCGATTTTTTTCCTCCCCCTCCTCAGCCATGTCATCCTGGACATTGTCTTCGTCGGGAGAGAAAAAACCTCATCGAAAAGCTTCTCAAATCTCTAAAAGATCATGGTTTTAGTACAGCTTCTAATTTTGCAGAAAATGCCAGTTCGTGTAGGATGTTTGCTTAAAAATTAACCCAGAGAGGTTTTATGTCGGCTATTATAGAGCGTTTTGCGAAGCCATCGATTGGAAGAGAATTTAAAAATGACATCTGCGCGAACCTAATGTATTCTGCTTCAACCGCCCTGGCGGTCGGAGGCGCCGTTCCCTATCGAAATACAGCGAACGACACCTTGCATATGGTCTTCGGCTCTCTCTTTTTTGCTGGTTTGGCTATTCTTTCACTCATTGAAACTGTGGCGCGCGCTATCCTATGTATCCCATTTGTGCCGCTCTCCTACTGCGTTCAATGCGTTCATGAAGGCTTTAGTGACTTGCTCTTCGGTGCCTCCGCATATGGCACTCTGGTTACAGCTGAAAACTTTGTTTGCTGTATCGTCGCAACTGTTAAGAGCTTCACGACAGATAAAATGAAATATGATCAACTCGTCCCCTGCATTACTGAGTGGAATAAGACGCACAAGATAATAAATTAATTTTTTGTCACTTGAGTCTTTGAGGTCTTTTATCCTTTTCTCTCATTGCTCTTGTCTAAAAAACATGCCCTATTCTAGCATGTATGACACATCTTTGATTTAAAGAAGTTTATTTAGGAGAAAAAATGGCTCGATATACCGGTCCTCGCAATCGCATTGCTCGTCGCTTAGGCGCCAATATCTTTGGGCGCGCGCGCAACCCCCTTCTGCATAAAGCGAGTCCTCCGGGCCAGCACGGTGCTAAACGCAAAAAGAAATCTGATTTTGGAATTCAGCTGGAAGAGCAGCAAAAACTGCGCGCCGTCTACGGCCTGCTTAGCCGCAAACAACTCATTAGCTACTATCAGAAAGCTTTGCGCTCACCTATCAACACCGTTCAGCTCTTCTTACAACACTTAGAGTGCCGTCTCGATACCGTTGTTTACAGACTCAAATTCGCACCTACGATCTTTGCCGCTCAGCAGCTCGTTTCCCATGGACACATCCTGGTCAACGGCAAGAAAGTAGACCGCCGTGCGTTCAATGTGAAGCCCGGCATGGAGATCTCCGTTAAACCTAAGTCGCAGCAGATCGCGATTGTAAAACAGGCCATGGAAAACACCTCACACGCTCTACCTGAGTATCTCTCGGTAGATCCTGCCAAGTTTTCTGGGCAGCTGCTGGTCAATCCTGGCTCCGATCAGATTCCTCTCCCACTACCCATCAACGTCCCGATGGTTTGCGAGTTCTTAGCTTACACAAGCTAAGAGCTGCCTTTTATTCGCAAATTTTGGACTAAGATTAATTTTTCCTTGTTTTTTCTTTCACAAAAGCTTAAAAATTTTCTTTCGGTAAACGTTGGGAAATTTATGCGAACTGTGCTCAAAGGGTAATGAATGTCGACAGCAGAAGCGGTTGATCAGCGCCAACCTCCCTTGACGAAATACCCATCTGCCAGCATTAGAGAGCTGGTTAAGCTCTCCCTACCCCTTATTGCGGTGCTTCTATCCAGCTGCTTGATGAATTTCATCGACCGCTTATTTCTCGCCCACTTCTCTTTCGAGGCATTTGAGGGCTGTGTAAACGCTGTATACCTATGCATGCTCTTTCAACTTCCCTGCATGCGTATTACCAGCATGGCGCAAATCTTTATCGGCTTTCACAAAGGCGCCAACCATCCCAATCTCATCGGAGAGTGCGTCTGGCAGATGATCTGGTTCTCGATTCTCTCAATGATTATCACGCTTCCGCTCGGATCAATCACAGGCGCATTCTTCCTTGGAGGCACCGCCATCGAAAAGCCCGCCATGACCTACCTGCAAACTCTCATGTTTGGAAACTTCCTCTTCCCTCTCGGAGCCGCGCTCTCCTCATTTTACATCGCTAAAGGAAATACCAAAGTGCTTGTCCTGGCTACAATTTGCGCCCAGTTATTAAACATTGGGCTCGACTATCTACTGATCTTCGGAGTAGAGGGCATCTTGCCAGCACAAGGCATCTTTGGAGCAGCGCTCGCTACCATCATTGCTCAGAGCTCCTTCTGCGCAATTTTATTCTGGCCATTCCTAAAAAACCAATTTCACCAGCTTTATGGCACACGTAATTGGGCTCTGCACTGGAAACCTTTTTGGAACTATGTGCAAGTGGGCATCCCACGCGCTATCGCTAGACTTCTTGTCCTTGTAGCTTGGGCAGCTACCGCTCGAATCATGACACTTAAAGGAGGGGATTTTCTGATCGTGTTTTCAGTCGGCGGCACCCTCTTTCTCGTATTCGCATTCATCAACGAAGGCTTGGGTCAAGCCATCATGACCATCGCTTCCAGATTGATCGGTGCTAAAGAGTATCTAACACTGCGCAAGTTACGCCGCTCGTCTTTTCTCTTTCTTGCATTTAGTATGGCGTGTCTCACCTTGCCATTTTTAATTTTTCCAGACTTTCTTCTCTCTTTCTTCTTCTCTGAACCTCCTTCCAGCGAAGTTTTGACACTCTTACATCGCTCGTGTTACTGGATCTGGATCATGCTACTAGGCAATGGGTTCAACATGATCGGCTTTGGCCTTATCTCCGCTGCCTGCGATACTGTCTTCCACATGATGGCAAACAGCCTAGTCTGGCTAACCAGCTATCTTCCTATTTATCTCATCTATAACATGACCAACTGTCCGCCAGATATCTTCTGGTTAATCATTGCGTTAGAAGCGTTCTTAATCGGCTCTATCTTTCACTGGAGGGTGAATCGCAACGATAGCAAACACTCCTCCTTTGAGAAGTGTCACTTTAATCTGCTTTAGTCAGAAAAACGACCCAAACGACACGACGAAGAAAATTCTTTGCGTCTATTGGCTTTTTTGTTAATTAACTAAATGAAACAGCCCCTGCTGTACAAGAGCAAGGGCCGAAATGAGAAAACCTACTTAGATAGAAAAGACAGGCCCTGTCAACATGCGATAGGGCTTGCGCTCTTCTGGTGCGCAGTGCATTGCAATTGGAATGAGTTGATCGATTTTCTCGGTAGTTCTAGGGCCTCCATTGCGATAGAGCCAGCCGCTAACCGAAAGCTCGATTTTCACGGTTTTGTGATGAATTGTACCATCCGCTTCGACATAAGAAAGGAAATAGTGGTACATATCTTTTCCAGGACGAAGGATGAAAGTAAAAGGCGCTTCATTAAGGAGCAGTCTTTCACTTGCAATTTCATCAAGGTTTTCATTCCAAGCAGCATGCTGCTTGACCTCCTTAATTTTTTGTGTCATCCATGTCGCTTCCGTAAGGGATAACGAAGCTTTATTTAAAATTCCTGACATATGAACCTCCTACATACAAGGTCATGTTTCTGAACATCACTTCTTCACCTGGCTTTCCCAGGCTATTCACGAATCGATACGCCTTCTTTTGCGCAAAGATTCATAAAAGATTAGGCAAGGATTATGTGGGTAAAAAATAAAATTGCAAGAAAAAAAACAAAAGGAGCGCGCAGGATTACGGTGCTGAAATACGCGCGGTTGAAAAATCTATCTGGCCAGTCGTAGGATTAACGGCTACTTTTAAACGCTCCTTACGCATAAACTGCTGCATCTCGTAATAGATCGGAATTATCGGCATTTCACGAAGTAGAACCTCTTCCGCCTTACGCAAGTAACTCAATCTCTTTACATAATCGACTTCCTTGTCTGCCGCGTCGAGACATTTCTGATACCGCTCGTCTTCCCATTGAGCAAAGTTAACTTTTTCAGAAGCGTAGCGGAAAGCATTTAAAGTATTGATTGGATCGCTAATCCCCGACTTCCAGCTCAATCCACCAATCTGATAATCCCCATGTGTCATTTTATCGAAAATAGTATTCCATTCATAACTATCAGCGCGGCAACGAATCCCAAAAAGCTCGCGCCATTGACGAGCAATGAACGGCGCAACTTGATCAGCTATAGCTCCTTTAGTTTGAATGAGGGTGATCGTTGGAAAATCTTCACGTTTTATACCCAATTCCTTTAATGACTCTTCGAAAAGACGAAGCGCATACTCATTATCACCATCGTTTATTCCTCGACCAAGAAGTTGCGTATGGCCAAGGGGCAAAGGAGTTGTGGCACTTGAAACGTCATACTGCAACTCTTCAATGATAACTTTCCGATTTACCGCATAGGCAAGCGCCTTTCTTAATTTTACGTGATTAAAGGGAAAACGCTGCACATTGAATACATACCAGAAGATACGCTGGGTTGAACAATATTCGGCTTTACCAGTCAGATTTGTCGTAAATGAAGGATCCCATGCTCTTAAAGGACGTCCCAGCCAATCGGTTTCATCATTCTTAAACATCTGAAGAGCTGTGTAATTATCATTCTGGGTTACGAGTATCTGATCGAGAAAGACTCTCTCCTTGTCCCAATAAAGAGGATTTTTAACCAGTTCATAACCCCTTGTTATGCTGCGCTTTTTTAATTGGAAAGGACCATTACAAACATATCCTTTGCCTTCCTGATCGGACCAGTTTGGATGAATTTTATCGACCTGATGATTCACAGGAGCGTATAGAGTGGCAGTAGCTACGCGTTCTAAGAAATAGGGTGCTGGGTTTTCGAGTTCAACTTTTAACGTTCTTTCATCGAGAACTCTAACTCCAACCTCATCAAGAGAAACACTTCCCTCTTTTGCGTTTTTTGCATTTTTAATTAGATAGAAGTAGTAAGCAAATGGCGTAGAAAATCCAGGTGAGAGGATTCTCTTCCAGGTATACTCGAAGTCATAAGCTGTGACTGGATCTCCGTTTGTCCAGAGACTATCGCGGAGATGGAAAGTATATTGGCGTCCATCAGCTGAAATTTCGTAGCTTTTTGCAAGCGCACATGCCGGCTTACCGTCACTACCAATACGCATGAGCCCTTCGAATAACAGCTCAATCAGTCGCTCTGAAGCTTCATCTCCCCCGATGCGTGGATCTAGGGAGATCGGAAAATAGAGGTAGCTTAACCGCAAGATCTGTTGACTACTAATTTTACGCTGCCAGGAAGCTATAGCCTGTTCTATTATCTCCAAAAATTTGCCCTGTCGATCTAAATCTGGACAATCATAGATAAATCCCGTACAATGCGACCCTTGAATGTCGACGTGCGTCGAACATAGCGATTTTGGAAAGACGCCAAAGTCATTTAAACTGCGTTGAATATGCTCTCGATAAGAAGCTTCGCGCGCACGAATTAATACGAAGATGCACTCTCCTCTTCTTTCACTCTTAAAAAGACAGCTTTCTCTTTTATGAAGCTCTTCAGATATGGATTCTAAAAGCAACCTGAAAAGAGTTTGTAGTTGCTCAAGAGGTAAGGTAGCTTGCACTTCGATGGGCGTGAGTGCGTAAAAGAAGTTTTCTAAAAGATCAGGATGATGAAGCGACGTGACAGGAAAAGCTTCTTGAAGTTGAGAGAGCTGTTCGATCTGTTGAAGGATCATGCCTCCGTTATAGTCGCGTACTTCCCCGACTGCTTTATTTAAAATATGCATGATTCTCTGTCTAGCTAGATAGAAATTAACCGATGAATCAGTACGTAGAAGCGAAGGTTCTTTTGGAATACGCAAGCGGAAGGTATTGGCTTCTTTTGGATATTTCTTGCGTAAATACCCGACAACCTGAACTCGATCGAGGGAGAAATCCACAGGATCTTCCAATCTTCTAAATAATTGATCTAGAGATGGAACGTGTTTAATAAGTAACCTGACTAGCAAAATCGTAAAGACGAGATCACTTCCCGACTGTTGCTCTAAAGTAATCATGACTTGTGGAAGGTCTGAAGAATACTTAAGTTCCTGCCCCAAAATAAGAATGTTCTTCATGATCTCTTCTTCGTTCCGCATCATGAAGACTGCGGGGATGAGCTTCTCTACACTCGCCTTAAGTTCATTGGGCAAGAGTCTCTTGAGCATCCCCTGCTCATGTATACTGATTGGTTCACCGTCTTTCTTTTCAATCTCCAAATAGATAGTCCGAACCATGTCATAGGGAGATTGATGCTCATAAAAAGATCCCTTCACTGACTGAACATGCGGAATGATCTTTTGCACTACCAGCAGAATATGTTTTTCTTCAAAAGACTCATACCGGTCTAGCAAGCAAAACCCTATGATAAGCCCAACAACCGACTTTGTTCCAAACAGAAATTGTAAGCGTGTTGAGGTTATGCGGAGTGTCAAATGACGCTCATTAGGAAAGAGCGCTGTTAAGCGTGTAATATTTTTATGCTTGATATGATGAGTCACTAGAATTTTAACAAGATGCCTTGAGGACCTACTCTCCCAAAACTCCTTTAATGACAATGCGAGAAATCTTTTAAATTCAATGAAAAGCGCTTGATCAAAGAGGTAAGGAAACCTCTTCACACGCGTAGCTAGATCTTGGAAAATTAGAGATGTTTTTAAGTCGTCTGAAAGACTTTTAGCTTCGAGAAAATTGCGCATAAGATGAGGAGTATGCAGTGCAGGTCGCAGTTCTCGCTCGATTCTCGGCATGTTATTTTTGATGTAATTGAGTTGTACAACATCCTCGATGAGGATCTGCACCCGCATACCGAAAAGTCCTTTGCTAGGTATATCCTCAAAACAAAAATAAAGATGCTGTGAAGAGAGGATATTAGTTGTTTTGTTTGGGATGAGACAGTTTTGCAGAAATTGTACGAGCAGAGTTTCTATCTTTAAGAGTTTTGACGCTTGGCAGAAAAAAAGCAGAGAACAAATTTCAGGCGCCGTACTGGGAATGTTTGCCTTAACTACTGGAAAGAATTCTTGTATCCAGGCAAGGAACTCCTGCTCATTCTCGGAACAGATACTAGGTATGATCTCATTGAGGGTTTCTTCAAAGAAGGATACATAGGCATTGAGAAAAGAGGCATTAACGTGGTTGTCAAATTGCGGACGAATTCTCAAGCTTGGACGAGGAAGAGCGCTCTTTCCTAGTTTCGAAAGTGTAGTATCTGTTTGCATCGTCGTGTCATCTTCCAGGTAGAAGACTATTTAAAAGACAAAAAAGATTTAATTAAATAGTTATTTCATTTATTCTTGCTTTTTCACCCACGACATGAAGCAAAAGAAGCGCTTGTTACATGAAAACCTCAAAAAAAGACATGACGTATAATTTTAACGTTTGCCTTCTTTTCTTTTGTACGCTTTTGCTTTGGGGATGCAGCGGTTCATCTAATGGTTCCAATAAAAATTCAAAGAATTTACTTCCGATTAGCTTTTCCACAGAGATCCGGTCTTTAGATCCTAGCATCGGCATTGATGGTCAGTCACAGGTCACCATTAAGATGCTTTTTGAGGGGCTCATGACCTTTGACTTAAAAGGAAATTTAATCCCGGCTCTTGCCAAGAGCTACTTTGTTTCCACAGATCATAAAACCTACACATTTATCTTACGTGACTGCAATTGGTCGAATGGTGAACCGATCACTGCACACGACTTCGAATACTCTTGGAAAAAAGTGATTAGAGGTAATGGCGCGGGATCAGCTGTACATAACTATTACCCAATTAAAAATGTACGAAGCATCGTCAAGGGTGAGAAAAGTGTAGATGAAGCGGGAGTAAAAGCTTTAGACGCCAAAACTCTCGTAGTCGAACTTGAATACCCTACTCCCTATTTCATTGAAGCCTTAGCTACTACTTCATTCTTCCCTGTAAATGCTAGAATAGATAAAGCCCATCCAGAATGGGTAACGCAAGTAGGCGATAATTTTGTGTGCAGCGGCCCATTCACATTGGCAAAGCATAAACATAATGACGAGCTGGTTCTACTCAAAAATTCGAAGTATTGGGATACTGAGCACGTTAAACTCTCCGGTATCAAAATTGCGATTATCAAAGAAGCCAACACTCAGCTCATCATGTACGAAAAGGGAGAGCTAGCATGGCTAGGTAAACCGTTTTCAATTCTTTCGCCTGACGCGATTCCTTCGCTGAAGAGCCATCATGAGTTTAATTTTGTGCCTTCTATGGGCGTGCACTGGTATTTCATCAATACTGAGGTTTTCCCTTTTAATAATAAGAAAATGCGGAAGGCATTTTCCTACGCGATTGATCGCAAAAAAATCACCGACCATGTGATCCAAACCGGCGAAGAGCCAGCTTGTGGGGTTCTTCATAAAACCTTAAACGTTAGCAACAAGCCCTACTTCGAAGATAATAACCTGGCTGAAGCGCAAAAGCTCTTCGCTGAGGCTCTGCAAGAATTAGGCATAACCAAAGAGCAACTTCCTCCCATCGTCCTGAGCTATCATACACATGAATATCATCAAAGGACTGCCCAAGTGATCCAAGAGCAGTGGGAGAAAGCGTTTGGTATTCCAATTAGGCTTGAAAATGAGGAGTGGAAGGTCCACTACCAAAAACTGCTCAGTGGAAACTATCAGATCGGTGGTATGAGTTGGCAATCACTGCTCCGTGACCCCATCTACATCATGCAGACTTTTCGCGACCGCTTCGGTGGAATCAACATGTCGCGTTGGGAAAACTTAGAGTATCAACGTCTTTTGGATGCTGCAGAACAAGAAACGGATAAAGAAAAACGGCGTGCACTCTTTTATGCAGCAGAAAAGCTTCTGATGGAAGAAATGCCCGTTATTCCCATCTACTTCACAGCGACCAGCTATGCTAAAAAAAAACGCCTAAAAGATGTCTTCATCTCTGGCGTTCACCAGATCGATTTCCGCTGGGCCTCGTATGAAGAAAACGACCATAAGGACACCAACGACCCTAACGACAAGAAAAGACTCCAATAGTTAAGCAAAAGGTTTCTTCTTAGAGACTGTTCTCAAATCTCAAAGAACTAGGTTTGAGAACAGTCTCTTAAGCCGATGAGTTGGAGTATCTCTTCTGCTTTAACCAACCAAGCTGACCCGATCAAGGAACAGATGAAGAGCGCTCCCAAAGAGCCAAGATGCAGTATTTGATCAGAGAGATTAGTCGTGAAAACGGCTGCTTCTCCTTTGAGGATGTGCAATGTGGGATCGTTGAAAAACATAATGCCGACAGCCAGCGTAAGCGCGCTGGCCATGCAGGTCGCGAGGCCAATTTTAGCTAGACTCTTCAAAAAGATCCGATTGAAGATCTGGCCTGTGCGAGGTTTGAGATAGCGTTTGAGGTAGCTGAAATTAAACATCGCTGCCACGCTAGTGGCTACAGCTATGCTCGCTGCACCCCAGTGCACTACATATACTAGAAACAGATTGAGCAGAACGTTGAGAAGTACCGAGAAAATAGCCGCTTTGGTAGGTGTCCTAAAATCTTTCTGGGCATAAAAAGCAGGTGCAAGCAGCAGAACGAATACGGCTGGTATGAGGCCTACGCCATATCCCCATAAGCAGAGCAAGGTCTCATAGGTTGCCATCTGCGTAAAGTCCCCGTGTCCGTAAAGAAGATTGACGATCGCGGCGCCGCAGACAAATAGCGCAAATGTGGCGGGGAGGATGAAACTTAAACAGCGGATTAATGACGTGTGCAAAAGATCTCGGAACTTGCCCCAATCTGCAGCTTCGCTGGCACGCGATAACGGGGGCAAGAGCGCAGAAGACAGCGCGATGCCGAAAAGTGCAAGCGGGAGCTGCTGGATGCGAATCGAGTACCAGAGGTAGGCCGGCCCTTCGAGAGTCGCCGCCCTCGCAAAAATTGCGTCCAAAGCGCTATTGACTTGCACGGCGCCGATGCCAGCCACGCCTAGGAAAAACGGCGAAATGACGCGGCGCATCTCTTCAGAAAAAAACTTGGGGCGAAAGAACTCTTTAAACGGCAAAGCTCCGCTGCTAAAGCGTATAGCTTGGGGCACAGTCATGGCCCATTGCATGAAAAACGCGAGAACTATGGCTAGTGAAAGAAAACCCATGGCTGCGTCTGCACTGCGGCCTTTCAGCCACCAGACCGCCCCTATCCAGACAGCATTGAAAGCCACTGGCGCAAAACCAGATAAAAAAAATCGTTTTTCACACTGCAAGAGGGCTGCCCCTAACCCGAATAGGCAGATGAATAGAATGCCCGGCAGCATGAGCATCATCAATCTGAGGATCTGGGCTGTATCCTCTCCCACGCCTATTTTCAACCAGCCCCAGAGACCGAGTTCAATGGCAAAAATGATCAAAATCAGCAATAGGGACAGGGAAAAGAAGAGATCTCTAAAAAAACGCGCCCCTTTCTCATTAGATTGAGCTCGAAGTGTCTCAAAATAGGGAATAAAGCCGTTCGACATCTGCCCTTCTCCGAAAAGGCGTCGGATCAGGTTGGAAAAGCGGAAGGCAACCATAAAGGCCGCGACTGCTGGCTGGCTACCGAAGCACCAAGCCATGGAGAGATCGCGCACTAGCCCGGTCATGCGACTTAGCAGCGTGCCGGTCAAAAAGTGTAAAGCAGATTTGAAAACTGTAGATCCAGGTTCTTGGGCCTCTTGAGTCTGCACCTAAAATCCGTTGTAAAGTTGACACCCTTCTTCTATAATTTACCCATATTTGGAAATTAATAGTTAAGATGAAAAAAAATTCAGCTGCCGAATTATTAATCGGCGCTCACACCTCGGTTGCCGGCGGCGTCCACAAGGCATTGTTGGAAGGCGCGTCGATTGGTGCAACGACGGTTCAGATTTTCACCAGCAACCAGCGTCAGTGGGCTGGAAAGCCCATTCCTCAAACCGAGGTCGATCTCTGGTTTAAAACGCGGGAAGAGGCGGGCCTTAAAAAGATCATGAGCCATGATAGCTATCTCATCAATCTCGGCTCGAACAATAACGATGGCCTGCAGAAGAGCCGCACGGCATTCCAAGAAGAGATAGAGCGCTGCCATTTGCTCGATATCGCTTATCTGAACTTTCATCCGGGTGCAGCCCTGGATGGCACCGAAGAGCAGTGTTTGGATAGAATCAGTGAGAGCTTGCTCGAGACGGAACCGTTGATTGCAAAGGGCCCAACGCGGCTTTTACTCGAAGCCACAGCCGGTCAAGGCTCTTCCGTAGGCTACAAATTCGAACATCTAGGCTATATCATCGAACGCGTGCATAAAAAAATTCCTATCGGAGTCTGTATCGACACCTGTCACATCTTCGTAGCGGGCTACGACATCCGCACCCAAAATGGCTGGGACGAAACACTTAAAGAGTTCGACCGTCTGGTTGGACTCAAACACCTTTACGCCTTTCACATCAACGATTCGATGAAACCTCTTGGTTCAAAACGCGATCGCCACGCACCGCTCGGCAAAGGAGAAATTGGCATCGAGTGCTTCAAAGTGCTCATGACCCATCCCGATACGCGCGACCTCCCTAAATACTTAGAAACTCCTCTCGGCCCCGAAGTGTGGCGCGAAGAAATTCAGATGTTAAGAGACTTCTCATGAAACATACCAAGATCAAGAAGATCCAACCGACCGACCTAGGAAAGACGCTCACTGTGTGCGGCTGGATTCGCACAATGCGTGAACAGAAGAACTTTGCTTTCCTCGAGCTCAATGATGGCTCGAGTTTAACCTCGCTGCAGATCATCCTCGAGCCGTCGCTCCCAAATTACGCCGAGCTTCTGCCCCAGCTGACTACCGGAGCTTCTGTATCCATTACCGGCACACTCGTCGAGAGCCCTGGGCAGAAACAAAAATGGGAGCTAAAAGCGCAAAAAATCCAACTTTTTGGCACATGCAGCGCAGAAGATTATCCCCTACAAAAGAAGCGCCACTCTTTTGAATTCTTGCGCACCATCGCGCACCTGCGTCCGCGCACGAACACGCAAGGCGCTGTCCTGCGCATACGCAATGCGCTAGCTACGGCGACGCATATCTATTTCCAAGAAAAAGGTTTTCTTTATGTGCATACCCCGATCATTACCAATTCTGATTGTGAAGGCGGAAGCAAACAGTTTGCGGTTACGAGCCTCGATCTACACAAGCCGCCGCGTTTGGAAGATGGCTCTTTGGACTATTCTCAAGACTTCTTCGGAAGGCCAACCTTTTTAACCGTTTCGGGACAGCTCAATGGCGAAACAGTAGCCTGCGCCCTCTCTGATATCTACACCTTTGGGCCAACCTTCCGTGCCGAACCATCACAAACTACGCGCCACCTCGCTGAGTTTTGGATGATCGAGCCTGAGATGGCCTTTGCCGATCTGACTGATGATATGGACTGCGCCGAAAGTTATTTAAAGTTCGTCACCAAATACGCCCTCGAACAGTGCAAGGAAGATCTCGAGCTCTTCGATCAGTTTGTGGAAAAGGGTCTAATCGCACGCCTTCAGCATGTTGCAGATTCTCCCTTTGTGCGCCTCTCATACACTGAAGCCATCGACATTCTTAAAAAATCGGGTCGCACCTTTAACTTCCCCGTGGAATGGGGTGTGGATCTACAATCCGAACATGAGCGCTATCTGGCCGAAGAGCACTGCAAAAAGCCCGTGATTCTCTACAACTACCCTGAGAAGATCAAAGCCTTCTATATGCGCGCAAATGATGATGGAAAGACCGTCGCTGCCATGGATGTGCTGGTGCCCAAAATCGGCGAACTCATCGGCGGCAGCCAAAGAGAAGAGCGCTTGGATGTGCTTAAGAAAAAAATCGTAGACTTCGGTCTTAAACCTGAAGACTACTGGTGGTATCTACAACTCAGACAATATGGCACAGTGCCGCATGCAGGTTTTGGGGTGGGTTTTGAGCGCCTCGTCCTTTTCATCACGGGAATGGAAAATATTCGTGATGTGATCCCCTTCCCAAGATTCCTCGGCAGCGCCGAATTCTAAAAGTCTTTTAAGCTTTGGATTTCATGAGGTTGCCTTCGGCCACGGCGCCGAGTCCAAAGATCAGGGCTGCCCATGTGAGAGCGAAGCCAAAGTAGGGAATAAGCAACAAGATAAAGTAGACCATCAGTCCCATGGCTAGCGCCACGAGCCTTTGTTCTACTTGCCATTTGCGTCGTCTGATGATCTCTTCCGTCACCCACAAGATTGAGAAGATCTTGGCGGTGTAAAATCCGATCACGTTTAAGGCGATTAAAGTTAAAGCAAATGGGGCGCCGAGAATGGTCATTAACAGCACGATAGAAGTTAAAGGTAGTAAGATCACCAGCATGAGTCCTACGCCGAAGACCTTGATGGGTTCTCTTGAAAGGGCTTCCAGTGCGAGTTCGACCTTTTTTGGGAAA
Source organism: uncultured Chlamydiales bacterium (assembly GCA_963709365.1). Classification (GTDB taxonomy): domain Bacteria; phylum Chlamydiota; class Chlamydiia; order Chlamydiales; family Rhabdochlamydiaceae. The sequence goes on along the minus strand of CAVPVU010000002.1, from coordinate 266,495 downwards.
AGGCGCAGCAAGATCCAGCCGATCACAAAACTATAAAGAAAGTTCATCAGAGTGGCAGCTACTTTTGACCCCGCGAGCAGTCTCTGAATCCAACTTCCTTTGAATAATCGATGTACGAGCGAAGGGTGATGGATGACTTCGCCTTTTATGTGTGCACCGGGATCGATGATCGCTGGGTTGGTGCTCCGATATTCCAAGTTTCCGGCAATTGAAGCTCGCGACGTCAGGCGCATCTTACCCACATAGGCAAGTAGTCGATCGCCAATACTGCCCGTCAGGCGCAAATATGAGGCTATGACAGTAGCCTCTCTCTGAATGTTAGCCGCGAGTTCTGCATTTCCGGCTACGCAAACGACGTTTCCTTTAATTTGGGCAGACTGTGCGAGGTGCACATTTCCGCCAACCGCGGTGATATTATTTCCCACGCTACCGCTAACTATTACCTGTCCGGCTAATATGCGAATGTTATGATCTATCTTGCCGGATATTTCAGCACTCATGGCACAGATGAGTACGTCGCCTTTTACCTGGCCATCAATAGTTACTTGCGAAGCCAGCGCATAGACATCGCCTTCCACAATGCCTGAGATCTCAACGTTGTTTCCCATGGCAAAAAAGTTACCATGATGGACAACTCCCGCTGGCAGCGTGACCATGCCAGAAGCATCTTCTTCTGCAAAAGCGCGTGTTGAGAGAAATAGGCAAAATAGAAAGATGACTAGGCGGTGCATAAAACTCTTCCCTCTTCTTTTTGCTGGAAGAGATAAAGCTGCCTTCCTACCAGCGCGCTGAGCTTCTCTTTGCAGAGCAGTATCTCTTGCATGTATCGATCTTCTTTAGCGCGTAGCAGCTGACCGATTTCTTCAATATTAAAAAGCGTAATCTGCGGATGTCGTCCTACCTGAGGATCGACATTGCGCGGCACACTGAGATCGACTACCAGACGAGTTTGAATAGATCGACGATCATGTAACTGACTAGCAGTCATCAGATAGTTTGATTGATTTGTGCCACAGATGACCAGCGGAAAATCTGGCCACGTTTCAAGTTCGTGCCAATCGATGATCTTCAGTTTGTCATCTTGTAAAAGTTCGCACGCGCTCTGCACTCCGCGCGTACACAAGGTTAAATCTCGCCGGCCTTTCTTTCTAAAAAATGCGAGAATTTTTCGATTAATGGCTGAATTTCCCACAAATAGAATGGGACACTCCTCATTTCCAAACTGTTCAAAGAGATGAAAAATCGACGACTCAAGACTAATGCTGCCTTTTGGAAAAAAAGCTGATGAGCGAAGCTCTTTGGCAATTTTAAAGCTCTTTTGAAAAAGAAAGTGGAGCTCTCGAGGCAAAGAGAAACGGTATAGCAGCGCATCTTCATACGCCTTTTTCACCTGCCTCTGGATCTCACTCTCTCCAATGATCACACTGTCTAAACCCGCTACTACTTGGGCTAAGTGCACAAAGCACTCTTCACCAAAATATGAATAGAGTTTGTGTTCAAAAGGTAGATCTATTTCAAGACGCAAAAGCTGCAATATCATGCTGTGCGCAGCCGCGAGATCTAAGCTGCTGAAGTAAATTTCAGTCCGGTGGCAGGTAGAGAGAAACAGCGAGCCGAATTGAAGCTCATCGAGCGCCTCTCGCCCAAAGAGCTTAACCGTGGCTTTGGCCAAATGCTCACGCAGAGAAAGCTCCGAAGATTTCGCATTGATCCCAATTACACCGACGCGCATTTCATCCCCCTGCATCAAAAAATATACTAAACCTAAATTTTAAGTTCGATGCAAGTGAGAATTTTAGGGGTGCATTTAAAAAATTATTTCATTTTTACCCTTTATATAATGATTATGATAAAATTGTGTGCTCTAAAAAGGAGTTTTATGACAATTAGTGCTTATTTTCGTTCTAGAGAAGCATTATCTCTGCAATGTTCTCTATCCGCATCGACAGCTGCAACGGTGCAACATACCTTGCCTTTGCGCAATGCTGGTCAGAGCAGCATTCTCCGCCTTGTGGTATCTGAGCTGGAATTTGCACTACTCGCAGTTGCCTCTCTTGTGGAAGCTGTAGTGCATTTAGCACTGGCAGTATTGCTGGAGATAACGGGGTTAGTGCTCAAATGTTGTAGCCAAGATCTAAGCGACCGCGTGATCTCTGCATCGATCTGGACAGCCATTGGTGCATATGTCTCAATTCAAAATGCTCTCACCTGCCTGGCAGCGTTATTTATGAGCATCTCAAACTATTCTACCGGACTCGGATATGATGATATCCTGCCTTCTTACTTTGAATACCTTGCCCAAGCAGCATTGATCAGTAGTCCGGACGATGTTGTTCTGATGCCAAGAGAAAATAACCCTCACCTTACTCGGCTGTTAAATAGCTGTAGAGAGGACATTCGAGGAATCTCTAGTGCTAGTCTGAGAGGAGGTCTTTTTGTTCTTCCTCTTGTTAAGGGTTATGTAAATGAACGTGATAACTTCAGTTACATAGATATGAAAATTACATTTAATGACATAGAATTCTCTGATGATGAGCATCATCCTTATTATCGTCTTCATCAGCGTCTTCATTCTCAGATTGGGCCCATTTCCTCTTACGAAGGACTAGAAACAGCTCTGGAGCAGTGTAAAACCGCCCTGATTGAAAAATTAGAGCAAAGGTTTGCACGCTCCCCTTCTTTACGAGCAGTTAATCTTGTTGAACCGCCAAGTTATTTTGTTGGACTGCCAAGAGAAGTGAAAATCAATTGTCAAGTCACACATGAACGAACTCGTGCAAATGCATATACAATCTTAAAAATCGACCGTACGGGAAGACCTTTTGAGGGCGACACTTGTACATTCCGAACGATTAGTGCTGAGGAATTGCAGCGCCTTCGGTCTTAAAGAGAGAAAAGGACCGTAAAGACACAAAAGACAACGGGGACTTTTTTTTCGTTTGGGTCGTTTACTGACGCTTTCTAGCGTAAATAAATACACCGACAAAGATACCAATTGAAGCAAGAAGAGCACCCAAACCTTCAATGCTGTATCCTAAGAAAATAGTTACGAAGGAGCCCATTGCGCAAAAAGATGCAAGAGAAAACGCCATTATCTGGCCTCTTCGGCTCAGCTTAATCTGCTCCTGACACAGCATCGTTTCAAGACTTCTACGATGTTCTGCTTCAATATGCGTAGCTTCTAAGAATTTTTTCGCGCTTCCTGGAACCAATTTTTCATATTCCACAAGAAAAGAAGGAGGAGGAACCGGTCCAGAATAGGTCATGGTTGCAATCGATGTAGGATCTGTGATTTTTGGAGATTCAGGAACTGGATTGCTAGATATATGTAAAGGCTTGCTCTTTAACTTTAGATCGCTCATCTCTCTACTTCTTTTATAACATCTTCTCGAGCTTTTTTATAATCTTCAGTGAGAGCTTGCAGGTCTGATGATAATTGCTGTTTGTCGTATTCAATCCCCTTTGATTGTAAATGGAGATTTCGAGGTAGAAAACCTCCGATGTCAAATACGCTCAGCAAGCTGTCTGAATAGTTTAAGGACTGGAGATTATGACGTTTCATGCGGTGAACCTTAATCCAATATGAGTTAATTTAGCGCGCTTGCTTAAAAATGTCACGCAAACTTACACCCTCAATGTCATTCGTCAGGGAAATTAAGACAAGCGAGAATTACTTACTTGTTGATCGTAAGCGATTTACAGAATCTAAATCCTGCATTAAAGCGCGGAGTTGGCGCCGAATTGGAGTTTTGCAAGTTTTTCTCTTGCTTGTGGAGGAAGATCTATTCCGATGGGCATCTTCTCTAATTTTCGCCTTCCTCGGAGTTGCTCTAGGGCTGAATAATTTTGGTATTTACCTAATGCATGGGTGGCATTTTCTCGGGAGCCAAAATAAAGAGTACCGGCTTTCTTGGGGGTGATCATCTTCTCTGAAATGTCTTCATCTTGAACCCAAATTCTTCTGAATAATCTCTCGCCTTCAATCTCAGTTCTCCCATGAAGATGTCGATGGTTATCAAAGACGAGAATCTGTCTCTCAGAAAGGGATATATAAGTCTTAAACGATTGATTCAAAATGTAGTTTTGATTGAAAAAAGCTAAATTTTTTGCAGCCCATTTTGGAGCATACATGTCTCGATCGTAACTGAAACGCATCGCTAGGTTTCCGGATGGATGTTTTCTAAAAACAGGCAGGTCCATGACGAGATGGTCTTCTCGGCAAATGCTCATGCAATGACGAGAAAAAAGTGTTGAAATAAGATGAGGGTCTTTTTCAAGCATCGCTAAAAGGATTGCTCTTCCATCGACAAGGAAACTCTCCCCTCCTCGAAATGCTGGTTTTACACACTGCAAAGCGACGATCTTAGGCGGCCCGACGCGATAGACGCCGTGCAAATTAAAAGCCATTCCCTCTAAATAAGCCCCATCTGTGTGGGCATCGAAAGCAAGATTGGAAACAACTTGCTTGCCCTGTGAACCAAGCGATTCGCTGCGCACTTCCACCACTCCATTTTCGGGCGCACGTATGTGGCTCTGTATTTTTCCAAATAATCGACAAGCTTTTAATGCCATTTGTCGATCGCTTGTACCTGGGGTTAAAATGACATATCCATGTTCGCGAAAGGCTTTACCTACCTCTTCCCATCTTTGACTCAATTGACCTATTTTATTGAATGAAATATTGGGAGCGGCAGTATTCAAATGAGATGTAGAAGCCTGATTTGCAAAAGAACGGACACAAGATAAAGAACGAAGAGCCTGAAGCCGAAAAAAATCGAGAAGTAATTGCAACCATAAGCCTATTCCACTATTTAAATTTGATGGTGATCCTATTAAAGCTATTAAAGGCGCGATCTAAGAGGTGTAGAAAGTATTTTGTCCACTATTTGATCGACTGTGAATCCGAACTCTTTTGCAAGATCATCTGATGTTGCGGATTTGCCGAATGATTTCAGACTGATGACAGTCCCATTCAGAACATATTTATGCCAGCCAATTTCGGCGGCAGCTTCAACGCTAACTCTTCGTCCGCTATCCGGACCCAAAACGTGTTCTTTGTAATCTTCCGGCTGCTCTTCAAAAAGCTCCCAGCTCGGCATTGAAACAACACGAACCGAAAAACCTCGATTTTCTAAAACGTCGGATACTTTTAATGTCAGAGCCACTTCCGATCCTGTTGCAATCAAAGTAAAGTCTAACTTGCTCTTTCCGTCTTTTAGGATATAGGCCCCTCTCCCCACCCCTCCTGAGTAGGATTTGTTAGTTCCAATACAAAGAGGTAGATCTTGCCTGGAAAGAATAATAGCTGTAGGACCTGTATGTTTTAAAGCTGCGAGCCAGGCCATTTTAACTTCGTTAGCATCAGCGGGTCGGATAACCTGCAGATTCGGAATAGACCTAAGGTGTGAGATATGTTCTAAGGGTTGATGTGTAGGTCCGTCCTGTCCAATGAAAATCGAGTCGTGAGTTAATTGGTAGATCACACGCACGTTCATCAGAGCGGCCATACGGATCGCACTCAACATGTACTCGGAAAAGGCAAGAAATGTTCCAATGAAAGGCGTGAGCATTTCTGTTTGTGCAAGACCAACAGCGATGGTCGCCATGCCAAATTCTCTAACCCCATATTTGATATTTCTACCAGAAAGTTGATCTGCAGTAATAACTCCATAACTGTCCATGTGCGTCATATCAGAACGAGCTAGATCTGCAGAACCTCCATATAATCCGGGCAGAAGATTTCCAAGAAAATTCAGAACGCAACTAGAAGCTTTTCTGCCAGAGACCGGATGAGAAATCTGGATTTTAGCGAGCTTGCTTTCAAGATCTTCGGGCAGCCACTTATTTGCCATTTTTTCGAATTCAGAATGAAGATTCGAGTTAATCTCTTTCCATTTTTGAAAATCCAATTTCCATCTAGCTTCCATCTCAATATCGAGCTTTAATTTCTTCGCAAAAAAATCATAAACTTCAGGCGGAACAAAAAATTCAGCATCAGAAAAACCAAAATCCATTTTTGCTTTGGACCGCTCTTCTAAACCGATGGGTTCGCTGTGAATAAGATATGAGCCTGCTTTCGTAGGAGCGCCTTTGCCAATGACTGTGTCTGCGATTACAAGTGCAGGTTTCATCTGATGATCTCTTAATCTGGACAATATTCGGTGCATAGAATCAAAATTGTGTCCATCTATCTCGTAGACTTCCCATCCATAGGCTTGATAGCGTTTCTTTGTGTCTTCGGAACAACTCTCAGACACAAACCCATCTAGGCTAGTCTTATTGCGATCGTAGATGAGAATCAGGTTGTTTAAATTTAAGTGTCCAGCAAGTGAAGAGGCCTCGTGAGAAACACCTTCCATGAAACAGCCATCGCCAGCAAGTACAATCACTTTTGAATCGAAAACTGAAAAAGGTTTTCGATTGAATCTTTCTGCGAGTAATTTTTGGCCTAAAGCCTGCCCCACTCCATAGGCAATCCCTTGTCCATCCAAACCAGTTGTGGTTTCTACGCCAACAGTTAATCCATACTGAGGGTGGCTGGGTGTGATAGAATTTAGCTGGCGAAAGTGCTTTAAATCTTCGAGAGAAAGAGAAAATCCACTCAAATGCAAGCAAGAATATTGCAACATCGACGCATGGCCGGCAGATAGGATAAAACGATCTCTGTTCACCCACTTGGGATTTTGAGGGTTATGCTTCAAATAATAGCCATAGAGATATGCTCCAATATCAGCACATCCCATGGGGGTTCCTGCATGCCCCGAGCCAGCGCGCTGGACAGCATCCATCGCAAGTGTTCGCAGTGTATTTGCGATAACCCAGAGCGTTTTCTTAAAAGCCGCATCGAAAACAAAAGGTGGTGAACTTCCGCAATCAGCTGCAAACACAGGAGGGGATTTTTTGTTTAAACTAGAAACAGAAGTCATCCTAAATCCTCATGTTCTGAGGAAGAGCTCCTAGATAATCAAGCGTGAGCAAAACACTCACGGAAGACCAGGTATTGCGCATGAGTTTCATGCTCAATCCATTATACATTCCCTTCCATCCATATTCCTTGAAAATGGAACTGCTTATCTTAAAGATGTTTAGAGAATCTGGAGCATTTGCCATTTGTGCTTGTGTCTTAAGAAGATCTAATGGTGCATTGAGACATGCTACAATACTTCCCGTAACACTTCCAAGCAACACTTTCTGTTTCAGTGAAAGAGGTTGCTGCGCGTTATAATTCAACAAAGGTTGCCGCAGCTGTTGGTACGCAATCAAATACGTCAGCCAGCTACAACTCTGGCGAAGCATCACTTGATTCCATCCTCGATAAATGAATCGCCAACCTCCTCTTCTTACAAGATCTCCAATTTTGAGCTGAGTATTGGATCTATAGGTCATCTCGACTGTCTTGAGCCTTTCCAAAGGACACAAGATCAAACTAGCCTCGATAAAAGCTGAAGACACCCCAACGAGAATTGTAAAAGGCAGTGAGGGAAAAAGAGCATTTTCTTGCGGATAAAGTGCTGTAACCGTTCGATTACAAAAATTATGGATACTCCAACCAAATGCCCCTTTGAGAGCGCTCAAAGAGACATTCCACCTAAGCCCCGTGTATATTCCCCTCCACCCATCCTCTCTCAAAACAGCATCTAACGCACTTTTTGCCGTTTTGCATTGCGGGTGCGCCTCTTGTTGAACTTTAATCCGATCTAAAACATGCCCTAGTGTGAGCACTTCGCAAGAGTGCGCGAGACTTCCTGCAAAAAATGAGACTGCAAAAGGAGGATTAACGCTCATAACACAGAACTACTTATCCCGCCAAGATTTCTCAACTCGATCCAGAATAGTCACTGTGAAAGCTGAGTTGACCATGTAGTGTACTATTCTTACATGCCAGGCTGCATAGAAGCCTATCATTCCCCGAGTCCGATAAATCTTTTGCGCAGTTTCAACAAAACCCATGTTGGAGTGCTTGTGCTGTTGCATCTTAGATTTTATAACATCAAAAGGCAGATTAGCTGCGGTGTTAACACCTCCGACAAGAAAAGCTACTCTCATGAGCGAGAGAAATGACAGATCTTTTGTTTTTGTGCGTTCTTGCTCCCAAGTTTTAAATTTTTTATTCGCAACAAGAAAGCTCACCCAACTGGTGATTTGTCGAAAATAAGCTGCGCTAAACGCTCGATAAAGTTCGTTACGTGTTCCTCCATGATGCTGAGCAAAGAATTTTCTAAGTTTTTTTCTCTTATCTTCTTCGTTAGTGATTAGAACGACTTTCAAGTGTTCCAGTGGACAGATGATGCCGGTTTCAATACTAGCAATAGAAAGACCCGTTGCAAATTCGACACTTGTTGGAAATCTTTTCTGTGTTGAAACGGGAATCCTATCTTGGAATTGAGAAAGAAGTTCCATTTGCAAAGGCCATCGGTAGACCTGCTTTGACATCATCCGAATACCATTAGGAACTGCTCCTGTATAGAATCCACGCCACCCATTGGCATTATAAACTTTTTTTATCGTTTCTATGGCAGAAACGCTCTCTTGCGAGGCTTGCATGCGCGTTTTAACCACATCAAAAGGATGTTCTATCGGAAGGCCAAGAGCGCCTCTTCCCGCTCCAATAATACTCGCCTCAACATACTTGTTAGTATAATCTCGGATAGGTGTACCCATAAATCAAACCTCCCCTTTTTTTTCTTCTTTCTTTTCTGCTACTGCTGCCATGTCCTTGCTCCTGAAGATTTTTTTGGAAAAAGTAAACTGGTTTTAAAAGAATTTGTAAAGATCTTTTTAAGAATCATTTGCTTCGAGACGCATGTAAACAGTAATACTTTAGATCGCGAAAAGCTCCCAAAGATCGAAGGCCTAGTTTAAGAACAGACTCTTACGCCCTCAATGTCATTCGTCGGGGAAATTGAGGCAAGCGAGAATTGCTTCGGTTTCGAAGCCGCGGCGGCGCAGTGCCTGAAAGAGCTTGCTCTTTCCTTCGCGGGTGTTTAAGTCATACTTTTTAGCGAATTTGGGAAGCAGCGCTTGTATGCTGCTCTTCTGCTCGTCTTTGGCGATGCCAGCAAAGGGAACCCCGCCTTTGTGTTTGAGCCTGGCTGCGATCAAAAGGGGCCCTCTCCCCTTGCGCATCTCGCTGCGGACGATCCTCTCACGCTGCTCAGTATCGTTGAGATATCCTTTTTGTGTGCATAAAGAGATAGCCTCTTCAATCGCATCTGGAGGCAAGCCTTTCTTGGCAAGCTTCTCCCGGATCTCCTGGGTGAAATAGCTCCTTCGAGCCAAAAGCCGCAAAATAGCTTTATAGGCGCTCACGCTCTCTCCGTAAATTATTAAGAAACAACAACTTACAAAATTACGACTATAAAGAAAATACTTTACTAATATTCTCAATATTGCTATAATAATTATAGAAAGTGAAGATTTTTTCCTCCAAAATTGATTTTCATTTAGTATTATTACTTAGACAACTAACCCCTCACCTCGGTGAGGGGTTTTTTCATTGCATACAATTTCTTCCCAGAAGAAGATAGTCTTATGGCAAGCGGCATTCCAGGCACTCCTCCCTACCCTCCTCAGGGACCAACACCTCAACAAACAGAGGCACCTGCAGCCTCTTCTAGAGGAGCCAGCGGCATGTACTATAGCCCGGCGGCGATAGCCTCTTGGAAGCAGATGTTTGGCGAACAAGCTACCGACGAACAGGTCAAAGCGTGCATGGATAAGGTCATCAACGACTCAATTAATAATTATAAAAAACAAGAAGCCCGCTACCGAGAAGAGCGCAAAAAACGCCAAAAAGAGCTAGAAGAGGGCTAGAGTGTCATGGTAAACTTCTGCCATGTCCGACACCGCTACTCAAATAATTTTTGTTTCGCCTGAAGAAAAAGGCCGGAGGCTAGATAAACTTCTCGCCGGCCGTTTTCCCAACTACTCGCGCACCTATTTTCAATTCCTGATCGAACAGGGCTGCGTGCTGGTAGGCGGACGCGTCATCAAAAAACGCGAAGAGCCAAAAGTCGGTGACGAGATCGACATCTGCTTTCTTTTGACCCCCGAGATCTCACTCACACCAGAAAACATCCCATTGGACGTTTTATATGAAGATGAGCATCTCCTCATTATCAATAAACCGGTGGGTATGGTCGTTCACCCCGCCCCAGGACATCCTTCTGGCACGTTTGCCAATGCGCTGATTCACCACTGCCAAACCTTAAAACCTGCGCATGCTTCAGATCTTCGTCCTGGTATCGTACACCGCTTGGACAAGGACACCTCAGGTCTCCTCATGGCAGCCAAGAGCCAATTGGCCCACCAGAAGCTGGTCTCGCTTTTTGCTTCGCGCCAAATCGAAAAATACTACCTAGCTGTTTGTATTGGGTCGCCAAAGGTGGAAAAAATTGACGCGCCAATCGGCCGTCATGCTAAGCATCGTCAAGAGATGGCCGTCTGTTTTGAAAAGGGTCGTGAAGCGCTCACGCTTTGTCGGGTCCTTGCCGAAAAAGATTCATTGGCCCTTCTAGAGGTTCAGATCCTTACCGGAAGAACGCACCAGATTCGCGTGCATCTCAAACATATCGGACACCCTGTGCTTGGCGATACAGTTTATGGATCTGATAGCATGAATAAAAAGTTCGGAGTCAAACACCAGATGCTGCATGCGCATCGTCTCAAATTCATTCACCCTTTTACTTTGGCTCCTATGGACATCACAGCACCCGTCCCTGCGGCATATACTACTCTAGTACCTTGTTCGTGAACGTAAACGTGCCCGCGCCCGCGCCCGATCTTGATCTCACGTTAAATATAGATTTAATTTGTCATCTTTCAGTACAGTCTTATGGACTACGAACCTATCCTGAAATTATAAATATAGGTTCATCTTTGAAACTCAAAAAAGGACGAGTATGAAAGAGTTTGTCGAATACATCGTGAAAAATCTAGTCGATCATCCCGATAAGGTACGCATTAATGAGGTCGGAGGAACAAATACGCTCATTATTGAACTCTCAGTTGAGAAATCTGATATCGGTAAAATCATTGGTAAGAAAGGAAAGACGATCAATGCGATTCGCACTCTGCTAATGTCAGTTGCCAGCAGAAATGGCATTCGCGTGAATCTCGAAATCCTCGAAGAAGAAGGCGCAGAAAAAGTAGAAAGTTAAAAGGCTTTTACTGCACTAATTTTGGCAAGCACGGTGAAACGGCTGCTTTACGCGAATTGACGAGACCCGCTTCATATTTTAGAACTGCGATCGGAAGCGAAGCCTTTTTAGCGCGTGTCATCGGAATCGAGGCGAAGCTCTCTTTGAAAATTCTTTCAAACTCCTCGGCATTGTCGCCTAAGAATTCTACTTCCATTTTGTGATTTTTCAGCAGAGGTAGCGCACGGAAAGCATTTAAAAAGCTTTTCAAATGTTCAATTGCCAATACCGTTTTCGGAATCCAGATCCAGAGCTCATCTTTATGCTTGTACCCGGGCGCTGTTCTCCCCGCAAAGAGATCTTCAGCTCCATGGATGGTGCTGATCATTTGCAAATGTAGATCGAGCTCGCTCTTCTTTTTATGCGCTGAAGCGGCCTCTTCAAACCAGGCCGCACGGATTCGTTCAATATGCTTCTGAAATGTCGGAATGTTCTTAAGGAAGAGTTTGGTTTGCCCCACCCTACAACATCCATTCTGCTCCTTAGTATCGGCAAAGATACTGGAGGGCAAGCCTCCCACACAGAACATGAGGCTGTGTTCTAGGGCCTCTTCCTTGCCCATATAAATTTTACGATAGAGCGAATAGGTGTCATTATCCTGCAAAATGCGATGCGCAGCCGCGGTGACAAACTTCTCATCTCTAGGTAGATCATCAAAAGAGATGATCTCTACCTCTTTACCGAGAGTGAGGGATTTCAAACGGTTGAGCACATTAGCCACGCATTCGACATCGCGGAAAGAGACTTTCGTCAGCAGGTCGGTATCATCCAAGATGGCGAAGAGAAAATGCATGTACTCGATAATTTCGCGCGTTGGATCGATATAATAGTGCTTAGTTTTCTCCGCCGCCAGATGGCGTTGAAGCAGGCGCTGCATGATCCGCTTATTTCTAGGGTTAGAGAGATCTTTCTCGACCTCCTTCATCTGCGCCTCGATCGCCTTGAGTGTCATTCCGCCTGTGCTAAAAGCATCGTTAATCTTAAAAGCGAGCGTCGCGACTAGAGTATTTGAAGATTGCGCATCGGAAATGAGCGCCATAGTTGCAGAGTGTGTATGGATCGAGCTCTTATGGTGGTCGATAATGCTGATCACTTCGAAATAGGTCGGAACCTTCGTCTCTTCTCGGTTACTAAAATCGCGCAGCGTGACTGTGCCTAGCGTCGGTTTAACCAGTTCGCTAGCATAGATAACTCCCAAAGGAGTGAGACGGTCATCTTTATCTGTTGAGGTCACGGTGAGATAGGAGTAGGGGCCGATCTTGCCGCGGATCTCTTCGAGGTTGGCGCGATTATCTAAAAAGTGGGGCAGATGCCCAAAGACATCGGTCTTAATTTTGAGCGCCACATCCAAGCTTTCGACGTAATTCCCTATATTCTGAATGGCATTGTCGAGAGCTTGAATGATCTTTTCCAGATAGACGAAAATTTTGGGACGATTTTCCAAAAGATAACCGGTCTTATCAAAGAGCGGGCTTTTTTGTAGAGATTCGACCAGGTCGATAAACTCTTGAAAATCGGAAAGTGAAAGCGCTTTCATAGCCAGGGCAAACTCTTCGAAGGAGCAGCTTAAACCAGCTTTGACCTTCAATACTCTGGTGAGATATTTCTCTAAATGTTCGCGCTGCTTTTCAGACAATTTTTTAACCGGTGGCGTCTCACCCAGGCTCGCCTTGAGGACAGATCGGAAGAAAGGCTGCAAGTCCTTAACCGAAAGCTTCTCTTTAGCAAAAAGAGAGATCAGCTGCACATGGAGATTGCTCTCAAACCAGCGCAGGATCTGGCTGAGCATCATAATCACTTGGCGTACGCCTTCGACGTCCATGTTGCGCCAGTCGCCGAGATAATACCCTCGTTCATCGACTAAAATCACCGCGTTGTGGCTACGCTCATGTTCGATTGTATGCGAGGATTCGTTCCGCTTCTTCTTATAGACCCCTTTTTGAGTCATGAGATCTAGACTGGTGAGAACCAGTTCATTTCGCGCTTTGGCCAGATTAGAAAAGACATTTTCGCCAAAAACTTCATTAAAAAGGATTTTAATCTCTATTTGCGCTGGAGGAGATCCGCCAGGCACGTTCCAGATATGCATCCCTTCACCCACGCGCGCGGCAAATGCGTCCAACCAGCCCCAAAAAGAGGCTACAGTGGTATCGAGATCTGGAGAAGTGTGTGCGGTGACGAAGTGGCTACCTACATATCTCTTTCCCATGCCGATCGGAAAATAGACCTGATACTCGTCGCGTGGAATCTGTTTGCCAGCCAGCTTTGCGCGCACCTTGTAGTTCTCTTCAGTTGACAGGCCGGAGAGCTGATTGAGCCAGAGTTCAAAGTCGGAAAATGTATAGGTGTCCAGGATCGCTTCTTGATTGATGCTTTCAACGAAATCGAGCGCAGCTCCCAAAAGGAAGCAGGGCTCAGGGGCTGCTTGGATGAGTTTGAGCAGTAGGCGATTTACCTTTTCACTCTTCTGCACCTCAGACATTTTTTTAAAATCGGCCGACTGGACCTCTTTAATAACCCGATCGAGATCTGTGAATTTTGATCGAGAGATAACATAGTCGCCAAGGCTAGATGGCCTTTTTGAATTCTGCGAGGGGGATTTTCCGTCTTTTTTTGCCATACTTGAAATAGGTGTATAACGGATCGAGCAGGACTCGAACCTGCGACCACCCGCTTAGAAGGCGGGTGCTCTATCCACTGAGCTATCGATCCAAAACCATTATGTTAACTGGGAAAAGCTCATTGATCAATGAGATTTTCGGGGGCCTGCTCGATTTGTTCTGAATAGGGAGCCGGAACTTCCTGGTCTTGGCTGAGCTGGCGGAAGTCATCGAAGGAGTGAATGATGTGCGGTCTGACGAAGATGATAATATTGCGTTTTTCGTCTCGTTCTTTGGTTTTGCTGAAGGCCGCACCGATCACAGGCAGCCCGCCGAGGCAGGGCACACCGCTCTTATGATGCGTTTTGGCATTGCGGGCCATGCCGCTTAAGACTAAAAAGTGTTTATCAGGAATGTGCACGTGCGTGACCATATTCGCTTTGGTGGTGCGGATGCCATTGACTTCGGTATTAGAATTGTGCACATCTCCATGGCTTTCCGTGATCTCTTCTTTGATATCGAGTGTGATCACATCCCCTTCCCCTAACATGGGTGTGATACTCAAGTTCACACCGACATCGCGGTATTCGATATTAGCCGCAGTCTGCTGAGTTTGTCCGACCGTCTGGATGATTGACCCGGTGAAAGGGATATTGTCACCGACAAAAATGGTCGAATTCTTGTTATCCTGCGTAATGATCTTCTGGTTCAAGACGATGGTGCTCTCGCCATCCACCTGAAGAGCGGAGACCAACGACCCTAACGTAAGATAAGATTGTCCCTTGTGCCTGATAATATCGCCGATCACACCGAGATCAAAGCCATTGCTAATTGGAACCTGACTCAACCCGGTCGGTGTATTCTGGGCATTTACCGATTTCATCGTCCGTGCAAAATTATCGCCGCTTCGGTCTGCAGAGAAGCTCCCCATGCCAAAGCCTACTTTATCTTGAAATTTACCGCCGGCGGCCCATTCGAGCCCAAATTCCATGCCTTTGCGCACGTCGGTTTCAATCACTAACACCTCGATAAAAACTTGACGCAAGGGAACATCGAGCGAAGCGATCAGCTTTTTCAAAGCTTCCAGAGTTTCAACATCCCCTGAGCAGAGCAGAGAGTTGGTCATCTTGACCCATTGCATCGATTGAATCGCATCGAGTAACTTGGTCGGTCTCTCGGACTGGTTCTGCAGATCAGCTGCGATGTTTTTAATCGCCGCTTCTATCTCCTCGCCTTGATGGTATTGTAGCTTGTAGACAAAGAACTCTTTCGGTTCTTGAGGCGGTGGAGCAGGCGGTGGCGCTATGGGAGAAAGAGAAGCTGTCAAATTTTCGGGAGCAGGAGCATTTTCTGATTCAAAAGATGGAGCCAAAGCGGCTGCTAAAATCTCTTCTCCCTTCTTTTCAAGGGCGCCTGGAACATGCTTTTCTTTCGTCTCTTTTCGGCCTCTGTGAATGACATAGTAGTCCTCTTCGCGCGTCACTCCCATGTCGTGCATTTTAAGCATCTGGATCAGAGCCTTTAATACATTTTCTGAACTGACCGGCTTCCCAGAAGCCAGTGTGACATTGAATTCGAGCTCTTTATTATTAAAGATGAAGTTAACTTCAGAAATACGACTGACAAAACGAATGACTTCAATTATTGGGGCGTCATAAAAGTTGATGGTATGCCCGCTCTCATCTCTTATTTCTGCTGCATCGGATGCGGGCGTAACCATACCCTCATCACACAGAGCTGTGAGTGGCAAAAAGACCGATAAACCGAGTTTTATAGTTGTGTTCCGCATCGTCATAACTTGTGGCACGCCACGAACATCATATGAAGACTCGGATTTTTTTCAACAGAAGTTTTTTCAAGCTAGGTTCATAGTTGCATAAAAAATCTCTCGCACCGATAATCGACTCGCAGCCATGAAAACTACACCTACAACCATCGACAACTTCGATATCAAGGTCCATGAGCGCTACGCGCAGGACCAGCAGGTTTTCGATAAGACATTTATCTTAGAGGCTCAGCTTCTCTCTCCATCGTTTGATAAGGTCGCGACCTCTGCGATCTACTCTTCTAAATGGGAAGAGCTCTTTGAGTTGGGCATGAAGAACGCGCCTTGGGCAGCATTCTCGCCTCCCCCAGCTTACGCGCGTCAGCCCAACCGCTTTTTTTCATATCGCATCCTGCCTTCGATCTATGTCGAAGAAACGGATGAAGATGGAGAAGAAGAAGAGGAAGAAGAAAGAAAAGAAAACGAGATACTGAAAAAAGCTCAAGAGGTCAAAAAGGATAAGAATCAAGACTCTTTCCTTTTCGAGCGCGACAAAACTGCCGTGATCAACCTACTGAAAGCAGTGGTAAGCTTGAATCAGCTCTTGGGCCAGATTAACGCACGCAAGCTGCAATACCAAAAAGGCTAAGCGCTTTTTGCTAAATGACCGCTTTGGAGAAAAGCTTCTAGCTCCTCTAATCCCTGCTCGAAGTTTTTATGGCCAAAACCGATTCTGATATAGTGCTTGCCAAAATCGTAGCAGGCACTGGGGATGCATAATACCTTTGCCTTGTCCATTAGTTCGGCGCAAAAATGTTCGGCATCCATTTTTTTCTTCAAGTGGATCCACGCCAGACAGCCAGCCTGAGGCATCTTACAATCGAACAGATCGTGATGCTTCTTCACAAACTTATGCAATAATTCGACATTGTCCTGAATGAGTGCGAGATTTCGCTCGAGGATCTGCGCGCCATGGCGCAGCGCCAACTCAGCCAAGAATTCTGAGCTGGTGCTGACTGCCACGCTAGTGTAATCCTTAAGGGCAGATATCTCATGTAAAAGGATCTTCTCCTTCGTGGCCAGCCAGCCGATGCGCAGTCCGGGAAGGCCATAAGCTTTGGACATCGTTCCGAGGGAAAATCCCTTTTCATAAATATCGCATAACTTGGGCAGGCGCTCTTGGGGAGCATGCTCTAAACCATAGTAGGTCTCGTCGCAAAAGAGCAAAAGGCGGGCCTCGCGTGCAATTTCAACGATATCGAAAAGCTTCTTCGAAGGTAACAGATAGCCCGTCGGATGAGCAGGTGAGCTCATGATTAAAAGACGCGTGTTGGCTTGGATCAACTTTTTAAGCTCAGTTGGGCTTGCCTCCCAATCTCGATCTTCTTTCGATTCCCACAGAGAGACCTCGCAACCGAGTGCACGCGGAATCTCGTAATAGGGTTGATAGCATGGGGTTTGCACGATGACATGCTCTCCCTTTTTAAGCGTGGTGATGAGAAAGAGGAAGATCGCCTCTTCAGATCCCGCTGTTACTAACACTTGTTCCGGATTGATATGCGTGTACTCTTTCGAGATCGCCTTGCGTAGAGTTTTTCCTCCCTGCGGTGCGGCGTAGCCTAGCTTGAGCTTTTTAAACTCTTTCTCTGCGCTCTTATCGTACCCTAGAAGTTCTTCTAATGAGAGCGGCTCGCACTCGGATGTCGACAACGAATAAGGAGAGTCAAATTCATACTTTGAGAAATACCTTAAAAGCTTGTAATGCGGAAGGTGCATGACCCTACCTTAGGTTGTGTTATCTCCTGTTAACACAGTCCCAAATAGTAAACAATAGGAGAGAAGCCAGTAGCTCCTCTCCTACAATAAGGAAAGACTAGAAATGGAATTCGGCACGCAAGGTCAAGCCTTGAAAGCCCAAGTCTCCATGCGAAGGCACTAGATCAATATCATCATCCGCAGAAAAGAGATCAGTCATTGAGGCAAAACCTAGGACACGACTGTCTCGAGCAAGGACCAGCTCAAAGAGTTCGTTTTGTTGAAACCATTCTGAAAGTTCATAGCAAGCACGGAAAGCTAGATGGTATTTGTCCTTATAAAGGCCGGTTTCCCACTGAAACCCTGCAGCTGTCTCGAGATTGGCACGCACGCGGTTGAAGTTCCGTTTGATCGTGATATCTACTGGGGTAAGAAAAGACCCAGAACTGTTAGCAGCTGGCCTCCATCCATCGAAGGTCTCCCTGACTTCAAATCTTCCATAAACGAGTGAGCCGGCAACACGTCCAAAAAAGCCCCAGTTTTTATTAAAGTGCCAGAGCAGATCTGCACCGGTGACTACACCTCCACCATTATACTCTAACTTTCCTCTGAAGCTCGTAGGGTTTTGTAAAAATCCAGATATAGCCACCCCAGATTGTGAAAAGCTTTCTATAGTCCAAACGCCATTATAATTGGCCTTATAGTGCTGGTGGATCGATACGCCGCGCGCTCCAATATGAGGACGGAGTGAGATGTTTTTACTGATGAAATAGTTTCTGCCAACCTCTAAATCCACCGTGTTGAAATTCAGCCTCCAGCGAGCTGCGGCTGAAGAGGCCCTTGGGCCAAGAATAGAAGACCAATTTGGGATAAAAGGATGTGTTTGGAAGTTCGAGCTTTTTCTTGAATGATGTGCCTTATCATGGAAAAAGGTCCATCCAAGAGTTAGATCCCACTGGTCAAAATTATCGAAAAGGTATCCCAGTGCCACGCGTGCACCTGGCTTCCACTCTCCATGCAGATCCAAATCTTTGCCCTTATAAACGGTCATATCCGAATTGACATGCGTATCTACTGCGTAAGCGAGGTCATCCTCATCTGCGCGCCAGTAGAGAAACTCAGCCGCGATAAAAGGACCATTGGGTAGAAGATACGCTCGATTTTTTCCACCTAAGGTGCCCTGTACATTTCTTTCACTGATCTGATCTATTTTTGCACTCAAATCGCGCGAACTATCCGCACAAATAGAGCCCGTTAACATAATAAGGGTTGTCAATGCTGCTGCTTCAAAATACTTGCTTCGGGACATTTTGCCTCCTTAGGTTTAAAAGAATTTGCTAACTTATAAATTTTTTCATTTAAACGCAATTTTTTTTGGATGTGTCACTAATGGATAATCTGCTAAAAGAGGAACATGAGTCTATCGCTTGGTATTATTGGTGCAGCAGGCAAGATGGGGAGAACCCTCCTGCGCTGCTCGGCTAAAGATCCTGAGGTCAAAGTCACCGCGGGCTGTGATGCCATTTGCTCCCCTTTTTTAGGCAGAGATCTCGGTCACCTGATCGAGGGAGAGCCGATAGGCATAAATCTCAAGGGAAAGATCGATGAAATCGTAGAATTAGCTGATGTACTCATCGACTTTTCTCTTCCTTCTGCAACGGTTGAGAATGCGCGCGTCGCCGCAAAACATCAAAAACCTCTCGTGATCGGCACGACCGGTCATCCGCTAGAGACGCAACTAGCACTCGAATCTCTTGCTAAACAGATTCCCCTGCTCTTTTCACCCAACTTTAGTTTAGGCATGGCTCTCTGCCTCGAAATGTCTGGGTTTTTAGGGCGACATCTCAAAGGGTCATGTTTTGTGGATATCATTGAAACGCATCATACGCAGAAGAAAGATGCGCCGAGCGGCACAGCGCTAGCGCTGGCCAAGAGCCTCGATTTTGGTCGTATCTGCCCTGGAACAATGGTCGAGCAGCCTCGCAGCCGAGATACAGTCGCGATCCATTCAATTCGCTCAGGGGAGGTAACGGGTGAACACCGCATCATTTTCGAATGCCGCGGCGAACGCATCGAGATCAAACATGAGGCTCTCTCGCGTGAAGCCTTCGCCGAAGGTGCTCTCCGCGCAGCCAAATTCTTGGCGCACTGCGCACCTGGCCTCTACACCATGAAAGACCTTCTCAATGCATAAAGTCTATTTGGGTTTAGGCAGCAACATCGGCGACAGCATCGCTATTGTGACCCAAGCTCTAAACAAAATTGCAGCGCTACCCCATGTTGAAGATTTTCGCAGATCGCGCTTTTTCCAAACCACGCCAGTAAGCCCGATTGCTCAAAGAGATTTTATCAATGTGGCTTGCTGTTTTTCCAGCTCGCTTACTCCCCACGAGCTCCTTTTCCAACTTCAGGATATTGAGAGAAAACTGGGCAAGGTCCCTAAGGCAAAAACTGCGCCGCGTCCCATCGACATCGATATGCTCCTCTATGGACAAGAGTGGATCGACACCCCAGATCTTTGCATTCCCCACCCTAGGATGAAGGAACGCCTCTTCGTCCTAGCCCCCTTATCGGATTTAACCGATCTGCTCCTCATCCCAAACCAGCAGGGCGAGCTGCAGCCTCTCTCGCTGAAGGATTATTTAAACAGCTTCTCAAACGCACATAACGAAAAAGTCATTCCACTCGCTCTTGCATAAAAGAGAGAAAAAGCTCATCCTTGGTCTATATGAAACGCGTTCCTGTAAAAGATTTTTTCATTGGCGACAAAGAGCCGCTTTCCGTGATGTGCGGTCCCTGCGTGATCGAAGGCGAAGACGCAGCGCTATTTGCGGCAGAAAAGCTCAAAGCTCTTTTCACCTCTCTGAAGATCCCGCTCATCTACAAATCGAGCTACGATAAAGCCAACCGCTCTTCCCACGCTTCATTTCGTGGACCTGGTCTTGAAGAGGGCTTGCGCATCCTAAAAAGGATCCAAAAAGAGTTCGATCTGCCTGTGCTCACCGATGTACACTCCCCCGAAGAGGCCAAGGCCGCCGGGTCGGTGTGTGATATCATTCAGATCCCCGCTTTCCTCTGCAGACAAACCGATCTCATCACAGCCGCTGGAGAAACAGGCGCCGTGGTCAATGTAAAAAAGGGCCAGTTTATGGCGCCTTGGGACATGAAAAACGCTGTCGAAAAGATCCTAGCCACGAATAATCAGAAGATCATCCTCACCGATCGAGGCACGACCTTCGGTTACAACAATCTAGTTTCCGATATGCGCGCGATTCCCATCATGCAGAGCTTTGGCTTCCCAGTTTGCTTTGATGCCACCCACTCGGTCCAGCTCCCAGGCGGCAATGGCAATTCTTCAGGTGGTCAGAGAGAATTTATCCCTACGCTTGCCAAAGCCGCAGTGGCGGCCGGCTGCAATTGCCTCTTCATCGAAGCACATCCCGATCCTGCGCGCGCTAAAAGCGATAAAGACTCAGTATTGGCTTTTGCCGAGCTCCCCGCTCTACTCGAGCAGCTGCTCGGCATCTACGAGATCATTCACGGGACACCAGCATGTTCTCGCGCGTAACAACTTATACTCTTATCTCTTTCGGTCTCTGTGCGCTGGTGTGGATCTGCCAGATCAGCCGCGTTAAAGAATCGGACCTTCAGACTTACCGTAAGATGAAGAATACTCACGAGATCGCCTCTACTCCTCAGATCTTCTCTGCTTCAACGCACCAAACGAGGCAAGGAGTCCGCAAAGATATCTGGTTTTCTCAAGAAGACAAGCATCGCCTGCACACGCGCATCGACAGCGAGGCATCTCTACTCACTATCCAGCCTAAGGAGCACAACTTTGAAGTGGTTGAAGAGCTGCAGAAGATCCATTGCTGGATGCAAGATCGCGTTTATGTGGGCGAAGGTGGCGAGCTGATGCAGCAGATGCGCTACATTGAAGCAGACAAAGGCACCTACCTCTACACCACGCAGCAATTTTTAGCGCAAACTGTGGCTCTCTCGCTCTTTCGCTTGCCCGGACATGCGCTTATGACCACTCAAGATCAATCAGGCGCTTTTATTCGTGGGATTGCGCAAGACGTCTCTTTTTCTGTTTCGGGAAAATCGCCACAGTTTCAAGCTAAGAATTTTAAAGCGCAATTTTCCAAAACCCCGGGTAAAAGCACATGAAAAACCAGTTATTGGCTTTCCTCTTCAGCGTATCAGCTCTACACGCCGCACCGGATGTAGATTCTGGAGCGGTCTCGTCGACCAACGCAGTCTATGATGGAAATGCGCTGGTCCTCACTGGACACGTCATGCTCGACCACGGCTTGGGTAAAATGGCGGCCGATGAAGCCAAACTCCAAAGACAAGAAGCTGGCAGAGATTTTCCCTTTTCATTCATCCAGTTGATCAATAACGTGCAGCTCAGTTTAAAGAACGGCGCACAAATTCACTGCGATGGAGCGGATCTAGACTTTACCAGTCTGAAAGGGCTCCTCTCTGCGCAAGGCGATGGAAAAGTCATCTACAGCGACAATTTGAAAAAGGGACTCTTCCGTTTGCTCGGAAATAGTGTCGAATTGAAAATTTCTAAACATGCGCAGGGTGAAAAAAAATCTGATTTTGAGATCGAAACGATCTTAGCCAAAGATGATGTCAATATCGAGTTTGCCAAAGGCTTCACGCTGCAAGCTCACCAAGCCCTCTATCGAAAGGCGCCAGTTAAAGAGAACGCGTCAGAGGAATTTCATGGTTCTGTCACGGCTTCTCCCAAGGATGCAGACACGCCTTGCCGCTTGACCCATGGAGAAGACCTCATCGATGCTGAATCGGTCGATCTCGACCTCATCCATTCAAAGCTCGCGCTTTTGCATCCCAAGGGCATGTTGACCTCACGTGTGATGCCGGGCATGCAGAAAGGAGAATTAAAATTCACTTGCGACCATCTGCTTTGGGACCATCCGAAAAATACGCTTACGTTGAAGGGCCATGTGCACGTGCTTGAAAGTGCAATCGGCAAACTGATGTCGGATGGAGAGCTAGAGATCGTACATGTCCAGCAAAAACAGGGTAAACTGCTTAAGTCAATTGGTACGATCGGCACCACCTCGATGCATTTTAAAGATGAGAATGGCACCAGTCACTATGTGAAAACACACGGACCTTTTCTATTCGACCGCAAACCGCTGCGCGCGACTTTCGAAAGTCCCAAAAAGAAGGGCGGCATCGTCAGTTTAGATAAGCAGATCAATTACGAGACCGAGGGACTCTCTCTCTTTGCTAATCAGGCTCTCATAGAATATAGCGCGGCTCAAGGACACCTGCGTCCCACAGTCTTATCGCTCACCGGCAATATCCGCCTGCTTTCGGTGGATGAGAAGAAGCCCCGCTATGCGTTAGCCGACCGCCTTAGTGTTTCAACCACTACCCGCACGCTGATCTTAGCCGCCAACTCGGGCAAAAAAGTCCTCTTCGTAGACGATGCCCAATCTCTGCGCATCGCCGCTCAAGAGATCCACATCACACGCGACTCGAAAACTGGCGAAGAAAAAGTCCAAGGCGTCGGCAACGTGCAGTTTTCGCTTACGGATGATGAACAAGGCCTGCTGAAGAAGGTCTTTCCTAACTACAAAACACCTTTATGAATAAGAGATCAAAAGACCCTACCCTAATTGCTGAAGAGCTGGCCAAGAGTTACAGCGGCAAATCTGTAGTCAATGGGCTTTCTTTGGCGGTTGGTCAAGGCGAAGTCGTCGGTCTCCTCGGACCCAACGGCGCGGGCAAGACAACCGCATTCTACATGACAATCGGACTCATCCGACCAGACAAAGGCCGCGTCTTTTTCAAAGGGAAAGAGGTGACTCACCTTCCAGTCCATGAACGCGCGCATATGGGCATGGGCTATCTCGCACAAGAGCCATCCGTTTTTCGCCAGCTGACGGTCGAGGAGAATATCCTCTGCATCTTGGAGACTCTGCCGATAAGTATCGAGGAGCGAAAGCGACGCTTGGAAGAGCTCCTTTGTGAACTCCATCTTGAAAAATTGGCCAAAAAGCGCGCCATGACCCTCTCTGGAGGCGAACGCCGGCGTTTAGAAATCACACGCGCACTCGTCACTGAGCCCTCCTTGCTGCTCTTAGACGAACCCTTTGCCAATATCGATCCGCTGGCAGTCAACGATGTCAAAACGATGATCCGCCACTTAAAAAACAAAGGGATCAGCGTGCTGATTACCGACCACAACGCGCGTGAAATCTTTTCGATCGTCGATAAGAGCTATCTCGTCCGAGAAGGCAAGGTGCTCATGTCAGGCTCTGTCGATGAGCTTTTAAATAGCCAAGAAGCCCGCTTGTCTTATTTTGGTGAAGACTTTAGATTGTGATTTTACGAGTCAAATCTAAGGGAGAGAGCTATGTCACCGCGAAGCATCGAAGAGATCGTTGCAGACTATTACGCAAGCCTCGAAGCTGCTTTCTTAACCGGAAAACTCAACCACGCCAAATTACATTTTGCCGATGACATCGTGATCATGGAACCGAAAGAGCGCATCGAAGGCAAAGCTCAAGCGATCAAGATGCTGGAAGAAAAAGTCGTACCCTTCTTCTCAACAATCTCCATGCAACGTCAATTCGCCGACAAGGGCGCACTCTGCTCCATTTTCGACCTTCACGCAAAACACCAGCCCAAACACAACCACCCCATCGTTTCCGTGACCCACTGGCACAAAGTCCGCAACGGCATGATCTACGAAATGCAAGCCATCTACGACACCGCCCAGTGGAAAGAGGCTGTTAAAGCCTCTGAACGATTCAAAAAATCCGCCTAAGAATAGGGTTAAGATCTTCCTTTTCTTAGAGGATACTCATTGTCGTTTCTTTATGAGATGATGCGTTCGTATTCGTCTTGGATTTTTTCGCTGGTGAAGACTTCGTCTGAGTGCGGATTGGAGTCGCTGTGGCTTTGATGAATTAGGTGGAATGCTTGGGAATTCTGCTTGATGGCAGAGAAGAGATCTAAGGAGGAGTTTTTAGGTAGGATATCGTCGCCAAAGGTTTCAATAATTATCGCAAACGACCCTGACTGCTTCTTTAATTTATTAAATTTATGCAGGGTGTTGAACGAGTCTTGCTCCACCAAACTGGTGATGGCCGGATCCGAAGAGCGAATCTCGTCAATCCCGATGATTCCCATGACGCGCACAGGCCAGATCTGGTGTCGAATCGCGCTCTCCAGAGAGGTAAACGTATTTTCACCGACATAGTGTATGCCTTGTTCGTGGTACTTAACTTTGAGGTAGGCGGCTACGGCAGCGCCTAGGCAAAATCCCGCTACCCATATCTGTTCTGGTTTGTAAGAATGCGTGTTTAGCAGTTCTTGGAATAGAGCGTCTGCATCTAAATAATACCCGCCTTCCGAGGGTTTGCCTGCGCTCCGATGCGTTCCACGATGGTTGAAAAGACAGAGATCTCTCTTTAAGCTCAGGTGATAGCCGACATACTTTTGATCCATGCCATAACTTCTCCCGGGAGAGTGGCAGCGCAGAAAACAGGCACGCTTTCTCTCTGGGAATTTCTCTTGCGAACAGTTGGTGATCAATGCGCGCTTTTTTACTCCATTGGAGAATTCAACCTCAGCCTTTTCCCAACCCAACTTGTAAAGCGTATTTTCGCAAAAGGCTGTCCACTCTGGAGTCTCTTGATCAGCTGTTATCAGGTGTAAATAGTAAGGGTCTGGGTGCGCAGCATCCGCTTCTTTGTAAATAGAGCCGTTATCGGGTTCAATCGCAATTTCCAGCCACTTTCCGCCTGCTTGTTCGATTCTCTGTTTTACATTTTCATAGGTCAAAAGCATGAAATCGATATTTGCAAGGCCATCTGCTGGGACTTTGAAGGATCTGATTCCTCCGAGATCCTCAAGGGTTAGAATAAAGCTTTCCAGAACTTGCGAAGTGAGCGGCAAATTTTTATCTAAAAGATCAAAATGGCGTTTTAAGAATTTAACAATTAAACGCGCAAAATAACCACTCTTGTATTCGCCGATTTGGAATACGCAGATTCTTAATAAGTATCGAGAGAGTTTCTCTAAAGGAGTCATATTCTAATTCTGTAATTGTAAACTAATAAAATTTCAACTATAAAAAAGAAAACGACCCAAAGACAAAAATGATTGAAAAACTTCGTCAGTGGACCAGTAATCAAAAACTCATCCGTTGGCTTGAAGATGCGATAGCGCTCTGTGCCCCAGAGGATATCTACTTTTGTGATGGGTCGGATAGCGAATATCAAAAGATCTGCCAGGAGCTGGTCCAGAAAGGGGTATTTACTCCGTTGAATCCCAAGCTGCGTCCAAGCAGTTTTTGGTGCCGCTCGCATCCCGATGATGTGGCTCGCGTAGAGGAGTCGACGTTTATCTGCTCTAAAACTCAAGAAGACGCTGGTCCTACCAATAATTGGAAAGACCCACTTGAGATGCACAAGACTTTAAACGGGCTTTTTAAGGGGTGCATGCGTGGCAGAACGCTGTATGTCATCCCGTTTATTATGGGCATCCCCGGATCGCCTATCGCGCGTGCGGGTGTGCAGATTACAGATTCTCCCTACGTCGTAGTCAATATGCATATCATGACTCACATGGGAAAAAAAGCGCTTGAAGTTATAAATAAAGGCGCCTTTTTTGTGCCTTGTATGCACTCAGTCGGGGTGCCTCTCGCGCCAGGTCAAAAAGACGAAGCTTGGCCTTGCGCGCCTGACAAGCGTCACATCGTCCATTTCCCTGAAGAGCGGAGTATCTGGTCAATTGGCAGCGGCTATGGAGGAAATGCGCTACTCGGCAAAAAATGTTACGCCTTGCGCATCGCTTCGGTCTTGGCTAGAGATGAGATGTGGATGGCGGAGCATATGCTGATCATCAGTGTCACCAATCCGCAGGGTGAGAAGAAGTATATCGTCGCAGCTTTTCCCTCTTCATGCGGAAAGACCAATCTCGCTCTGCTCGATTCGACTCTTGAGGGATGGAAGGTCGAGTGCGTCGGCGATGACATTGCCTGGTTGAGGATCGGCTCGGACGGCCGATTGTACGCGATGAATCCCGAGACCGGTTTTTTTGGCATTGGGCCAGGCACATCTTATGATTCCAATCCCAATGCGATGAAAGCATTGGAAAAGAATGCGATCTTTACCAATACAGCGCTGACGGCTGACAAAGATGTCTGGTGGGAGGGGATGACGCCTACTCCGCCCGCGCATCTCACCGACTGGCTGGGTCAAGCTTGGACGCCCGCTTCAACTACGAAAGCGTCCCACCCAAATGCGCGGTTTACGGTGCCTTTGCGCCAGTGTCCGATTTTGGACTCACACTGGAATGATCCGCAAGGCGTGCCTATCTCGGCGATTATTTTCGGTGGGAGAAGAAGCTCGACAGTGCCGCTGGTTTACGAGGCATTTAATTGGCAGCACGGGACTTTTCTTGGAGCCACGCTCTCATCCGAGACTACAGCTGCGGCTAAAGGCGTGGTCGGAAAGCTCAGACACGATCCTTTTGCGATGCTGCCTTTTTGTGGCTATAACATGGGCGACTACTTTCAGCACTGGCTGAACATGGGCCAAAAAGTTGGGCCCTCTAAACTTCCGCGTATCTATCAAGTCAACTGGTTTAGAAAGTCAGCCGATGGCAAATTTCTCTGGCCGGGTTTTGGCGAAAACATGCGCGTTTTAAAATGGATCTTTGAGCGCACCTCTGGCAAGAATGGAGCTGTTTCTACGCCTTTGGGATGGGTGCCAGCCGAAGGAGCCCTAGACCTGAAAGGGCTGTCATTGAGCAAGGATCTGCCTTCCGAACTCTTTCGTATCGATAAAGATGAGTGGGCCAAAGAAGTAGAAGAGATTCGTACTTACTTCAAAATCTTCGGTTCACATCTTCCTCAAGGCATTAGCCAAGAACTAAATGATCTGCAAAACCGAATCAAAAAATAAAGATTAAACACCGAGAGCACCGAGGGGCACCGAGAGAAATACAAAGATTAATTTTCTCTGTGGTTCTCGGTGCTCTCGGTGTTTTAATTTCCCTTAGCGAGAAAGAATTTCATTAGGGCGGAAGAAGAAAGAGATCTCGGTTTTAGCAGTCTCAGAACTGTCGGAGCCGTGAACGGCGTTTTTCTCGATTGTTTTAGCAAAGTCGGCGCGGATGGTGCCGGGCGCAGCTTCTTTCGGATTAGTTGCTCCCATGAGGTTGCGATTTTTTGTCACCGCATCTTGCCCTTCGAGGACCATGATCAAACTAGGACCGGAGATCATGAAGGTGATTAGCTCTTGAAAGAAGGGGCGATGCGCATGCACAGCATAAAAACCCTTAGCTTGGTCTGAGGTCAAATGCAACATCTTGGCCGCGACGATTTTTAAGCCGGCTTTTTCAAAGCGAGCGATGATTTCGCCAATGTGATTGGCAGCCACTGCATCAGGTTTAACAATGGACAAAGTTTGTTCGTTAGCCATTTCTCTAAAATCTCCTTAAAAATTTTAAACTGCCTTGTATTATATGAACTGGCTAAATTATTCTCATTCATAATATGAGTTACGGTGATTATCCAGATCTCTCCGAAGTCAAAAGAGTTCTAGTTATTAAGCTGCGCCACCATGGCGACGTGCTGTTGACCTCGCCCGTTTTCTCCCTCGTAAAAAAAAGACTTCCCATGGCAGTGATCGATGCGCTGATCTATGCCGAAACGCTGCCTATGTTGGAAGGGCATCCTGCAATTCAAAATTTTGTGCTTTACGACCCTAAGATCAAGAAACTTCCGCTTTTTCTCAGACTTTGGAGAGAAGCCAAATTGTTATGGAAGATCCGCAAAACTGGCTACGATCTCGTCTTAAATTTGACGGAAGGAGATCGCGGGGCTCTGGTGGCCTTTTTTGCCAAAAGTCGCTTTCGCGTGGGCTTTGATCCTCAGAACAAGGGCTTTCGGGGGAAAAAAAAGATCTATACCCACATTGCCAAGACGCCGCGCGGCGAGCGCCACACAGTGGAGCGACAGCTCGATCTTTTGCGCAGAATTGGAATTTTCCCAGAAGCTGATGAGAAGGAGCTGACCTTCCACGTGCCTGATGAGGCCAAAAAAAAGATACAAGCGCGCTTGCAGGAGGAGGGGATTCAGGCAGGGGGCTTTTGGCTGATCCATCCTGTTTCGAGATGGCGTTTTAAGTGCCCACCGCCATCTTTTACGGCTGCTTTGATTCGCAAACTCGGTGGAAAGATCATCATCACCTCGGGCCCAGACGCAGATGAGCGCGCATTCGTCCAAGAGATTTTAAAAGAGTTGCCGCCAGGCGCCGTTTTAGATCTCGGCGGAAAAATTACGCTCAAAGAGCTCGGTGCGCTGATCGCCCTCTCTCGTTGTTTGATCTGCGTAGACTCGGTACCGCTGCATATGGCGTCGGCCTTAAAAGCTCCAGTGGTCACGCTTTTCGGGCCTTCGTCAGAAAAGAATTGGGGGCCATGGCAACATCCCAAGGCGAAAGTCGTTGCCCAACCCTTTTCTTGCCGCCCCTGTTTCATGGACGGCTGCGGCGGCAGCAAGCGCAGCGAATGTCTTTACAGCCTCACCACAGCTCAAGTCGAAGAAGCTCTCGCCAGCCTCAATCTTTAAACGACCAACAACAGAGAATATTCGGCGTTTTTTAGAGGGCTTGCTTGCGCTTTTTGAACTTGTCGAGATATTCGAGGGCTTTGCCTGTGCCGAGGCAGACGGCAAGCAGTGGATTTGGTGCGACGATGACAGGCAGGCCTGTCTCTTTGATTAAAGCTTTGTCTAAGCCCTTGATCAAGGCGCCGCCACCTGCGAGTACCATGCCGCGCTCGACGAGGTCAGCGGCGAGTTCAGGGGGGCACTTTTCTAGGGTGAGTTTAACACTTTCAATGATCTGCTGGAGCGGCTCGGCTAGACATTCGCGAATTTCCACCGAGTTGATTCTTTTGGTCACAGGCAAGCCTGCTACCTGATCGCGTCCGCGCACTTCCATCTCTAGCTCATGGTCTCCCAGAGGATACGCAGAGCCGATGGTCATCTTGATCTCTTCGGCCGTTCTCGGTCCGATCATCAAGTTGTAGGTACGGCGCATATAGTTGACCACGCACTCATCGAACTCGTCACCCGCGATGCGGAGTGAGCGCGATTCAACGATGCCACCCAGAGAGATGATCGCAATTTCAGTGGTTCCGCCGCCGATGTCGATGATCATATTGGCCGAAGGCTCGTGTACGGGCAGGTCTACCCCGATGGCCGCAGCCATCGGCTCTTCGATAAGCAGCACTTCTTGAGCGCCGGCTCTTAAAGCAGAGTCTTCAACCGCGCGTTTCTCTACTCCGGTAATCCCAGAGGGCACAGCGATCAAGATTTTAGGACGGAAGAGGCTGCGCGCAGGCGTCACGCGCTTGAGTAGGGCTTTGATCATGCCTTCCGCAATCTCAAAATCGGCGATCACACCATCTTTCATGGGACGAACGGCGTGGATTTTGCGTGGTGTTTTACCGAGCATGGCTTTGGCTCTATGGCCAACCGCCAGCACTTCATTCGTCAGTGGGTCTACAGCTACGACTGAAGGCTCAGCGAGGACGATGCCTTTTCCACGCACATAGACGAGCGTGTTAGCCGTGCCTAAGTCGATACCGATATCGCTTGAGAAAAACCCAGCCACAGACCCGAACTTATTGATCAGCTTCTGGCCGGCATTCAGAATGAGTTTTTTATAATTCTGTTGATTTGCGTTGTTCATGCATCTTAAGTCTTCAAAAGCTCCAACACGTCTTCCCACGTGAGCTTAGATATAGCTTCATCATCGCAGCTCACCACTTTCTTGACTAATCCTTTTTTCCGCTTCTGCATCTCCGCGATCTTCTCTTCGATCGTGCCAAGGGTGATCAATTTATAGGCAGATACAGAATTTTTTTGTCCAATGCGGTGCACGCGGTCGGTAGCCTGATTTTCGACGGCAGGGTTCCACCACATATCATAGTGGATGACCGTATCGGCGCCGACCAAGTTGAGACCTGTTCCGCCGGCTTTTAGCGACACCAAGAAGACGGGAATCGCGGCATCTTCATTAAATTTTTTCACCACTTCGAGACGGTTTTTGCTCGAGCCGTCCAAATATTCGAATCGAATCCCCTTTTGTTCGAGATCGCCTCGCATGATCTGCAGCATGCGCGTGTATTGGCTAAAGATGACCGTTTTGTGCTTACCTTCGATCAGCGTCTGGAGCAGGTCCATGAGCATATCGTATTTGGACGAATCGCCCGATTCGGGTTTTTCTTTGGCAAAAATAGCTGGGTGGCAGCAGATCTGTTTGAGTCGCGTGAGCGTGGCCAGTACGTGGATTTGCACACGGTCGAACCCGTCGCGTTGTACCAGCTTGGTGAGCTCATCTCGAGCCGAAGCTGCATATGAACGATAGAGCTCCTGCTGTACAGCGCTGAGCTGACAGTGATAGACGTTCTCAGAAACGGGCGGCAGGTCGTCGAGTACATCGGCCTTCATACGTCTTAAGATGAAAGGCGCCACCTTTTTGCGCAGATATTCGAGGTTCTTGACCTGTTCGGCGCCACTTACGCGCACATATTTTTCTACGAATCGCTCGTAACCGCTTAAGAAACCCGGCATGAGGAAGTCGAACAGACTCCAGAGTTCGTCCAATGAATTTTCAATTGGCGTTCCCGAGAGGATCAAGCGATGCTCAGCTTGGACCATTTTGACCGATTTGGCATTGCGGGTCCCACGATTCTTAATATGCTGCGCCTCATCGAGAATCACATAGGAAAAATTGATCGCTTTATAGCTCTCGATATCCTTTTGAAGCAGAGTGTACGAGGTGATGAGCACATGGTGCTGAGCATGGTTTTCGATCATTTTTTTGCGCTGAGACGGCACACCGTCGATCACCAGCGCCTTGATGCCCGCATTGAATTTGTGGAACTCTTCCTTCCAGTTATAGAGCAGTGAAGTCGGACATACGATGAGCGAGACCTTTTTGTTTTGTCGATGTAGCTGCGAAATGGCCACGATCGCTTGCAGTGTCTTTCCCAAGCCCATGTCGTCGGCCAAAATCCCATTGAGGTACATGAGGCGCAGGCGCTCCAGCCACTTCACACCCTCGTTCTGATAGGTACGCAAGGTAGCTTTGACCTCCTTGGGAACTGCGCTAAAGGAGAACTGCTTTTCGCCGAGCATCTGTTTGCGAATTTCGAGCAGCTTATCAGAAATCTCAATCTCAACCGGAAGTCCTTGGAAAGATGAAGCGTCGATATTGGCCAAACTCCACAAAGGTCTTTCCAATTTATGATTTTCCAGCGTCACAATGCCCAATTCATCGAACACTTGGACGATATTTCCAACTCTCTCTAAATCCAACACGAGAATTTTGGACATTTTTCCGCTTTCAGACCCTTTTTTACCCTTCATTTTAGACGATTCGAGCTCGATAAAGGCTTTGCGCGAGGCCACACACTCCCAGAGCTGATCTAATCTAACTCCTTTCAGCGCACCGTCTACCTTAATATCGATCTCGTACAGATCGATGCGCTCATGTCGGCGCCAGCTTCAAAGTAAAGCGCGTCTGATCGTAAATGAATTGATCGAGAAGATTTTGAGGGCAGTTGAAGGTCACTCTGTCTTGATGGCGCGGGATCAGATCGGTCATGAACTCGACGATCTTCTTGTCCGATTTGGTCACATAAGCGCCAGTCTCGGGGTTGAAGGCAAAATCCGAGAAGAGATCTTCGAGAATCTTGCGCTCTTCCACCAAGTTGCGCGCCAGAACCCCCTCTTCGCTCACAAAAGAGGAGACATGCGCGTAATTCAGTTGCGTAGCTGCAGCAGGGATCTTGTGCTTGTCATAGTGGAAGTGCACCACCGCATCGAGCTCTCCATTTAAGAAAGAGAGGTCGCAGCTCGCCTTCACCTGACCCACAAATGGCAAGGTGACGAAATCTTCGATCACACGCTGGTTGGCCACCTCGGTAAACCGGCTAAGCTCAGGCAGCGCATTCTCGACAAAAGAGCCGAACAAAGGCTGAGGAATGGTCATTTCGCGGATCGGATGGAGGTTGCGCAGATGCAGCCGCGTGATCTTCGGCGAGAAACGGTAGTAGGCATTGCGATAGAGCATGCCTGGCTTGGCGCACTCAAAAAACTTCGCTTCTTCGAGCTGCACGACCTGTGCATCGACGATCAGCGTCGGATTTAATAAAATTTTCGAAGTAGGAGGAGGGATGTATTCAAGCGCAAATCTGAACTGCGCAGGCTGCAGAGAAAAGCGCAGCGGTGATTCAAGACTGCTCTCATACAATCCGGTCAAAATAGGTAGCTCTTCATCTTGTGGAGAGAAGCCCCGGCGGATCGCTTCTTCCGAAGCCAGCTCGTATGCTTTGGCTAAGATCAGGCCGAAAATTTCGCCGTCGATACTGGCTGCTCTCTGTGCGCGCTCTGAACCGATTACATCGGGAAAGCGTGCGTGGTCCATGACCATACGCACAATTTCCTGTTGTGCGGGATCGAAAGATTCAAGCGAGAAACGGAAGCGCTTGCTACCGATAAAGAGCAGCTCTGCATAGCGCATCTTCTCCAGAAATTGCTTCACATGCGGAATGTGCAGAGGCTTGGAGCGCGAAGGCAGACGCAAGGCCAGTTGGATCTCCACGAGGTTCTTGCCATCTTTATCACCTTGTGTAAGGGGTGTAAAAATAAGCGAAAACTCTGCACGGTCGATCTCATATTTCTCAGCCGCGCGAAAAAACGGCGAAATAGCCAGAAGTTCGGCTGAAGTGACATATTCTTGCAAAAGCTGTCTCTGGAACTGCTCTTCTTGCCTTTGCTCCTCTTTGCTCTCGGCCTCTTTGATCTTTTGGATAAGATTGGCCTTCTCTTCGACATCAAAATCATCATCTGTTTCTTCTTCGGACATCTGCATAAAGTCTGCTCCTTTGGAGAAGCTGACTAAAATACGATCGAGATGTTCTTCGATATAAAAAAGGAGCGCTGCCAAATGCTGACAATCGTAGTTATATGGACAGTCGCAATCGGAATCGATCAGTTCGCACTCTTCGCGATCGATCTCAATCTGGCACTCATATGTATTATCAAATTGTCCTGAGATGCGGCCCACGATGCGCATGGACCTGCCATCCAATTGCATGAGCTTTGCGGAGACGACTTTGTTCTTTTCAAAAAGTTCTTTCCCCTCTTTGACGATGGTCGAAGAAAAATCTTGTTTTAACTTGCGAAAGTTGAGCATCTGAGGTATTCCAAAAAAAATTAGAACCTACTCCTCATTTCTGCTTAGAAAAGAGGTTGTAAATTCTCGGGTTTCCGTAGTTTCACCATGCTTTTACATTTTTTCTTTAACTCCCGCAACAAAAAATCCACGCTGACCCGTTGTTCAGCTGAGAAAAAATTATATCCATATCGAAAATAGATGAAAAAAATCGCGCAGAACTTTAATGTTTTCCTTTTATCTGCGGGTGTAGCTCAGTGGTAGAGCATCACGTTGCCAACGTGAGGGTCGTGAGTTCGAGCCTCATCACCCGCTATATCATTTTATTTCAAATAATGGAGATAGTCTCATGGAACAACCAACCTGAAACGCGTCAGATTTCAGAACGAAGCACGTACGCGTTACCGTCCATCATAAACCCGCCTGCATCGTCGAGTTCGACGTCGAAGCTCTTGAGCCTCTTGTGCAAAGCGGCCCATAAAAAAGCTGTCAAAGTAGTCGCCAAAGAGGTCTCTCTTCCCGGCTTCCGAAAAGGAAAAGCCCCCGAAGAGATCATCGTCAAAAAATTCCAACGAAATCGACAAAGCAGTGGCAGAGGAGATCGCCAACGCTGCTTTTCCAGAAGCGCTGCAAAACTCGCGCAAGTATCCCTATCCTGCACACGCGACGCCAAAATCACCTTTAAGATGAAAAGCCACTCCTGAAAGAGGAGCTTACTCTCTCTCACCTTTGAAACTGAGCCCGAAGTTCCTATGTCGATCCTAAAGGTGCAGCTCAAAGCCAGTCAAACGGCCTGAGGTAACGAAGAGAAAATCGAAGAGACCATCCGCCAAGTCCAACTCTTCTTCGCAGACTGGAAAGATGTCAAAGACCGCCCTGTCCAAGAAGGAGATTTCGTCCTCCTCGATGTCGATGTGATCGAAGAAGAGCCCCCCGCGCCCTCTTTTCCAATACGCGCTTTGAAGTGACGAAAAATCGATGGCCCAATGGATGTGCGATCTCGTCCTCGGCATAATACCGGCGAACAGATAGAAGGGTTCAGCGTCCCCGACGAAGTGCCTCAGAAGAAGATAAAGAAAGCTCAAACCCAAAAAAGTCGCGTGACCATTAAATCGATCGATGCCGCCACTGTTCCGCCTGATTGACGATGAATTCGTTAAAAAACTGGGCGTCGCTTCCTCGAAGAAATGAGAACAAATATCACCGACCTTCTCAACAAACAGGCCGATGCCCATGTGCAAGAGAAGCTGCAAGCGAGCAAGTCAACGAATTCCTCCTGAACGAATATCCCTTTGATCTGCCCGCCACAGCTTAATCGAAAAAGAAACCCAGTTCCGCTTCAGCCAGCTGCTGCAAGATACCGATTTCCAAAAATATTGGGAGAGCTATGAGCGAAGAAGAGCGCAAAAAGACGGTCGAGATCGTCTACACCCAATCTGAAAAAGCGGTGCGCATGTTCTATCTCTGCCGAAAATCATCGCCGATGCAAGATCACGATCACCGCCGCAGACATGCCCAGCCTCCGCACCAATGCGCTAGAAGCTGCTCATGACTCCGCAGAAAATTCCATCACGCACGACAACACCGAAATGCGAGCATGCCGAGGCCTATTCGAGACTTGTCCTGGAAAAAGCAGAAGATTTCTCATCGCAACGCCCAACTGCCCCAGTTAAGGACTCTTTTTGAGAGTGCGCGCGACTTGACTTTGCAATTTTGCACGATTTTTTGTTGCCTTTCGCCTCAAAGTCGGGAAGAATGACGCAATGGCAAATGGACGCCAAAGAATCCGGATTGCTTCAGCAGTCCAATTCGCGAACTCTATCAGTCGCACGTTTGTCCAACTCGTGCACTAGACATCTTACTTCTTGCCAGATTAAGAACTCGAGCTTGCTAGGACACGTCGAGTGAGCGAAATATTATCCTCGCTTCCTTCAAAATGAATCTTTAGCATGGCATAACTGATTTTAAGGTTTGGACAATGTATATCAATCCCCTATGTCATCGAAGATACCGGCCGCGGCGAACGCGCCATGGATATCTATTCCCGTCTTTAAAAGATCGGATTGTCTTTATTGGCACGGAAATCAACGATCAGGTCGCCAACACCGTCATCGCCCAGCTTCTATTCCTGCGCGCTGAAGATCCTAAAAAAGACATCAACGTCTATATCAACTCCCCCGGCGGCTATATCACATGCGGGCCTTGCCATCTACGACACGATGCGCTTCATGGGATACGACATCAATACCTACTGCCTCGGCCAAGCCGCATCGATGGGAGCTCTGCTCCTCGCCGCCGGAACAAAAGGCAAACGCTTTGCCCTGCCTAACAGCCGCATCATGATCCACCAGCCCTCAGGCGGCGTCGGCGGAACCTCGGCAGATATCGCATCTGCAAGCCAAAGAGATCCTTGAGCTGAAAAAGATGTGCGCGCAAGATCATCGCTGAACTGACAGGACAGCCTGTCGAAAAAATCCTCGAAGATTCCGAAAGAGATTTCTTCATGAGTCCTGAAGAAGCTCTAGATTATGGGCTCATTGATAAAATCGCCAGCAGCCTCACAAAACTCCGCGTAGCGACCATCTAAATACGAGATAGATAATGAGTAAAAAAGAAAAAGAAGGCGCGCACTGCTCCTTTTGCGGACGCACCGAAGAAGCTGTTGAAAAGCTGATCTCCGGCCCTGATTCTTATATCTGCGATAAATGCGTGCGCCTCTGCATGGAGATCGTCGAAAAAAAGCCCGTGCACCACGAACTCAAGCTTCTCAAAGCCCAAAGAGATCAAAGAACGCCCTCGACGAGTATGTCATCGGCCAAGAAAAGGCCAAAAAAACCATCTCCGTCGCTGTCTATAACCATTATAAACGCATCCGCTCGCCTGCATAAAGAAAGCGAGGTCGAATACAGCAAATCCAATGTCTTGCTCCTTGGACCCACAGGTTCCGGCAAAACCCTCATCGCCCGCACTCTGGCCAACATCCTCGATGTCCCCTTTGCCATCGCCGATGCCACCACCCTCACCGAAGCCGGCTATGTCGGCGAAGACGTCGAAAACATCATCCTGCGCCTCGTCCAAGCCGCCGATTACGATATCGCCCGCGCCGAGATGGGCATCATCTATGTCGATGAGATCGATAAGATCCGCAAAACGACCGGCAACGTCTCCATCACGCGCGATGTCTCCGGAGAAGGCGTGCAGCAAGCCCTGCTGAAAATCGTCGAAGGCACCGTCGCCAACGTCCCTCCCAAAGGCGGCCGCAAGCACCCCAACCAAGAATATATCAAGGTCAACACCCAAAATATCCTCTTCATCGTCGGCGGAGCCTTTGTCCATCTCGATAAAATCATCGCCAAACGCCTCGGCAAAAGCACCATCGGCTTTGATGCCGGCGAAGACACGCACCTTCGATGCCACACGAGACCAACTACCTGCTCTCCAAAGTCGAGCCCGAAGATCTGATCTCAGTTCGGCATGATCCCTGAATTTGTCGGCCGTTTCAACAGCATCGCCAACTGCAACGAGCTGACCATCGAAGACCTCGTCGACATCCTGTCAGAGCCTAAAAACGCGATCATCAAGCAATACCAGCAGCTCTTCGCTGAAGAAAACGTCAAGCTCCACTTCACCGACGACGCCCTCCGCGCCATGGCCGAAAAAGCCAAAGAGACAGGCACAGGCGCCCGCGCCCTGCGCATGATCGTCGAAAGTCTGCTCTTGGAACTGATGTTCGAAGTCCCCTCCGATCCATCGATCAAAGAGATCATCATCGAAAAGTCGTGCATCACCGAGCGCACACCGCCCGTGGTCAAACGCACAACTTCAGCTTAGAATTTAAGATTGTTAGGGTAGGCCTAATCCAAAGCCGCTAGCCTTTAATTCCTGCTGCTCTTGTTCTGTACGAGGTTCAGCTAATCCCGATCTGCTATCAAGTCCGCGGGGTAAAGGCTGTTGTGCTGGGCCTGCTCCGAGAGACAGCCGTCTCCTACGCTCTCGTTCGCTTTCAGCATCGCCAAGCGAAAGTCTAGGGCGCGAAGCTAGTTGTGGAGTTGGAACCGATCCATCCTGTTCCCATGCTTCTTGGCGTGCATCTTCGGCAGGCGTAAACGTGTTTTGCGCAAACCGGCGAATTTGGGTCATGAAGTCGATGTTCGTAGCGATCTCTGTGTATCCAAGTTCGCCATCCGCCTTTCGCTTTAAGCTTTTAAATTCGAAAGCAGGAGCTTCCTGACCACTGCGTCTTGTACGTGAAAACTCTACTTCAAAGCTGTCTCGTCCTATCACTCCACCATTGGCATTGGCTAGAATCGCTTGCTTGATCTCTTCGGCCATGGCTACTGCGTTGCCATATGAGACTGGAATTTCATGGCCATGTTTATTGCGCTTAAAAAATGTCACTCTGAACTCTTGCCCATTGATATCAATTATGCCGGTACGATCTTCAATGTGTAGACGATCGCGACCGCCCTGTCTTTGAGCATCAATCTGGACAAATGGCTGAGGGCCTAAAGCTGCCATAAATAAACCTATTGTTTCTTTCTTTATATTTATTATACATTATATTAATTAATTATTCAATCAATAAATTTGTTTAATTAAATATATAAATAAAAAAGGAGCCTCTTTCGAGACTCCTTTTTGACCCCCTTCTTGGGAAGGAGATTAGTGCGCTTGAGATAGAGCCACTGCCCACTGAAGAGCCTGGTTTGGCAGGTTGGCCACTTGGCCGAAGAACTGCTGCATGCTCTGTACAGTAGCTTCAGTATTCCCCATCACGTTACTTGTCGTCTCAGAGAGGGCCTGCGCTCTTTGGCTATTGGCATCCTCTTTACCAGCGTAAGCGGTAAGCGGCGCTTGCGAGAGCTCCGCCGCACCCTTAAAGGCAGTAGGCAGAATCTGCGTGCAGAGTCCAGAAATGTCATGCATGAGCTTATAGTCCGCAGTGACCTTCGCTTTTTCCGTCTCGATTGCACCATTGGACATGCCACGATAACGATCTTCTCTGGCTGCAGGATTGACCTGCTGAGCAGGCGCATCTGCAGGCTCTACGCGTGCGATTCCAGCATCTCGCTGAACGCCGATCTTATTGAGGTCGCGCAGCTCACCGATAGATGCAGCGCCACCTAATACAGCACCGCCAATCCCTATTACACCATTGCCTAAGCCGAAACTACCTGAAATAGTCTGGCTGTGAGATTGAGCAAGCGCAGAGTTATATCTAGCGTCAGCTTGGGTGTCTACGATCGCCATTTTGGTCGTCATGCAAGTACGCCAAGCCTGGTTTCCGTTAATTTCGGCTTGGTTGACCAGGGCGAGAAGCTCTCCCATCTCTCTGATCATTCTACCTTGTGAAAGCCATGGATTTTCTGCTACTGACATATGTTACCTTTGTTATCTTTTTTATTTGTTTAGTTAATTAATTATCTACTTCTCGGGTTACTTCTTAGGACGGCCCTTAATGCGTCATGGCCAGACCTCGCTATACCGTCACTTATTCCTCGAACGCCATCGGCTGTCGTCTTAGCGATACTGCTCATGCTCGAGAAGGTGTTTTCAATTTGGCCACCCATCCACCTGGTCGTAGATTGAAGGTTCTGTTGAGCTCCTCCCAATCCTGTGATCTTGCCGTTGTAGCCTGCCAGCTCATGCGTACAATCCGCGAGCTGCAGTTCAGCCTGACCGTTGGCGATCGCGACCCCACCGTTAGCCACGCCTGCTGCTGCTGTAGCGAGGTTGGCAATCGCTCCTGCATCGGCGCCGAAAATACCACCAGCTACTGGAGCCAGCACGGTCAAAGCACCCAGGACGATGCCTAGTATCTCCATCGCTGGTGCAAGGGCTTCCATCTCTTTATTATGCTTA
Source organism: uncultured Chlamydiales bacterium (assembly GCA_963709365.1). Classification (GTDB taxonomy): domain Bacteria; phylum Chlamydiota; class Chlamydiia; order Chlamydiales; family Rhabdochlamydiaceae. The sequence goes on along the minus strand of CAVPVU010000002.1, from coordinate 227,071 downwards.
TCAATCTGCCCGTTTATTTCAGCAGCCCGGATATTCAGACTCTTCAGAATATCTGCTACCTGCTGCAGGGCACCTGCCACATCCCGTGCAGCCGAACCTTGGAGCATGGCGCTCTCTAACATCGCCCTATTGAGTAGAGCGAAGATGTCATTTACCGCCATGATTGGGTTCGACGCTGGAGCAGCTGTGTTAAAACTAGTTTGTGTTACCATAATATTTTTTCCTGTTTTTTAAGCTGCTATCCAGGCCATCGACTGCATCGCCTTGATCGCACTCATGATCATGTTCGAGCCTTGCGTTTTCGTGTCGTAGGTCGTCGTGATAAACTCTCGGTTAATCGCATCAATGCGGTTTTGGATCGCCTGTACCCTCTGTTGATCCTCTGCAACCAGTGCGTTTGCGGCACCTTGTTTAGCTGGATCGTACCATGGGTGACCGTCGATCGTGTCATGGAACGTATCATTCTTAATACCTATTGCGCACGATACCATGAGAACCACGGCTACCAGCACAGTGAGGAGCGTTCCAATCGCAATCTTAACTGCACCGATCCCAGCACCAAAAAAGGTGGTCATTTCTCCGGCACCCATGGCGATTAACACCTTGCCGAGAACACCTAAAGCGAGCAGTGTAGCCGCACTAATCCCACCACCCGCAAATATCATCGCAATTCCACTTGTGTTCATGGGATGGGTATCGTCAGTATTCTTTCCTTTACCGGCTGTCTCTAGTTCCGCACCATGCTTCTTCCAATCTTCGGTTGCCGCGATGTACTCTTTAGCATGTTTTGACTGCTCCTCACGGCGCAAAGAGATCAGATCGTCTGAAACGTCCTGACTGGCATTATAAGCCGCCAAGATTCTCAAATACGGATTGGCCGATTTGATGGTCTGTAATTCTATCTCGTGTCTGAATGACATAAATTACCTTTGTTTATTAATTGTTTTTTGATCTTGTATTTTCACTTTTTATTAAGGTGTGCAATACTCCGCCGAACAGGTTACTATCGTTTTCGATTAATTTCTGGGCCGGAGCGATGCCTACCTTGAACTCTTCTACCAAATTATTTTGTCTGTAGGAGAGTTTAGATTCTTCAGCTTGTACTTGCGCCGTCTGCGCTTGGATCTTATGCAAGTATTCGTACTGTTTCTCCATATTCTTAGGATCAGCTTTAGACTGCTCCGCGCTCTCTTTGATCAGGTCATTTAATTTCTTCTGTTCAGCTTGAACGACTGCCTTCTGCTCATCGAATGCACTCTTCAGGAGCTCTTCTCTTTCAACTCCCAGTCGAATAGTATCGCCTTGGGCTTCGATATGCTGAAGCAAGCTCATCAAGATGGCCATCAGGCCATTTCGAGAAATGACGCTATTATCTTGCTCTGGCTGCTCATTCGCACAGGGAGCTGGAGCGTTTAATGTAACTGGCATATTTTCTCCTTATTTTTAGTTTTATTTTTTACGCTTACCATCAATGTTGTCGAGGAGTCCAAAGCTCAGCGACAAGAGATGCTTTACCGTGTCGATCATCTCCTGCCCGCGTCCTGAGAGATCTGCTGAACGCGAATCAAAGCTACCAGAGGTGCCGACGGTGCATGCGAGCTGCTCTTTTTGAATCGATTCCAGAAGATTCTTAGTTTCGCTAGCATCGGCTTTGAGCGACTCTGCCTTCGCTTGCAAGTTCTCTATCTCCGTCTTCATGGCAAATGCTTTTCCAACCACAATCGCGGAAGCTATGCCGGGCCCTAACCACAACCACTGCTTTCCCATCTTCCAAACTACCTTCGCCATACCGCTTGCCGTGCCGAGCTCTTCCAAGTTGTCTACGCCCAAGTCATTAAAAAGTCTCGCAATGTCATTGAGAGTGTCTATGACCTTTTTTTGCAGATCGTCGAGCTTCTTTTGAAGTTCGGCTTTTCTAGCTTCAAGGCTTTGCACGTTGGTTAACATCTCGCCCGTAGCTTTCAAGGAGAGCGCGCTTCCTGTATTGGCGCTCTTTTGCACAGCGGCGTCTTCATGGTAGGCCAAGTAGTTTTTCAAGTAGGCCTGCAGCGCTTTCATGTCGCCCTTGAATGAGTTCAGCATCTTGGCTAAACGCTTGACGAAATCCGCAGTAGCAAGGTCATCGAGACCATCGCTCTGGGTATTCACACCAGCGCTAAGTGCAGCAGCCAGGGCCTGAGTCACGGCGAACATCGGATTTGTTGTTGTCATAAGCTTCCTATTATTTATTTGTTTTATCTATCGTTGAAGTGACCGATCATCCTACCAATCATCCCGCTCAACCCCTTTTCACTGCTTTGTCCTGTCTGGTCGACCATCTCGTTGTTAGTACGCAGAACGTTCAACTGACCGTTCATCTTCGTGATCAAGTTACCAAAGTCCTGCTCGACCATCTTTAACGAAGGCTTACCGCCGATACCACCACCATCACCATCTGTCCAACGATGGAAGACACCGCCATCAGCTGTCGTATGCGCTGCTCCGTAAAACATCGCGGCAGCCAGGTCTTTATCTTTACCTTGAGCGATCATATCGCCGATCGACATAGACTTACCGTCATCTCTCCAAGGGATCTTGTCTGAGGCGATCATGCCGTAGCACTCGAAAGCCTCGTCCATACCGTGGGCGCGATATTTTTTATTCATGTTGTACTTGGACGACACTTCTTTAAACTTCTCCATGTCTTTTTTGAATGCGTCGACGTTAGCCTTGAACTCAGGGTCATTTATCGCATCGATCAAGGTCTTATCTTTGTTTTTAGGATCAGCTTTCCACTTCTGGATACGAATCACGTCACGGTCTACCTTCTGGGCAGCAGACTGCACTTCCGAGAAGGCGCCCGACTCGTCAGCCAAATCTATAATCTGGTTACCGTATCCGTCCATTCTCATAATGAGCTCAGCCATGAGGTAGAAGACCGACAATTTCTTATCGTCATACTTACTTGGACCAGCATTGACTTTGTCTAAGAAGTCAAACACCAGGCTCTTTGGGTTAACGTGTTGTGTATTTGCTGTCATAGTTTTTTCACCTTATTAATTATTAACTTAGTTTAGGCTGTCATCCAGGCTTTCTTACTCAGCTTCTTCTTAGCTTTTTTAGGAGCTCTAGCTTCTTGGTTGACAGGTAGCTCTCGATTCATCTCATGCTTAAAGGACTCAAGAAAATCCCAGCCTTCCGGGCTAAAGTTTTTTGGGTCCGATGCATACTGCTCTAACATCTCTTTCGTCAGTCCCATTTCAGCGAGCAGTGTGTCGTAGTCGCTCGCGATCTCTTTCTGCTTCTCAAGGAACGTCTCGCGCATCTCTTCTTTCTTCTCAGTTGGAGCGCTTTGCACGTCCTTTAGGAGTTGAAGAGTTTGGGCTGAACCGCGCAAGATCTTTTCCAACTTTTCCACTGTCTTAGGAGAGGTACTCAGTTGCTTCACAAAGGTTGCTAGTTGGTTCTGGTCCATATTTCCTCGTTTTATTATTGATTAACTTAATCTCTATGCTTCCATTATTTATTATAGCATAGTATTTATTTATTACAAACAAAATCTTTATTATTATATAATACATTCTTTATAAATAACTTATAATTGAAGAAATGTTTAGATAATGCTTATATAGCTGAAACTGAATGGCTTAGAAAAATTATCCGCGCTTCCAGTCAGACTTTTTAGGTCCCGAATGGCGCTTATATATAGGAGGTTTAGGGGGTGGAGAGGGGGGTTCTTCCAAGCCCTTGGCTTGCATAGCCTTATAAGCCTTTCTGACTAAGTCATCTAGGGCTTTCTGAGCAGATTGGAGCAGACGCCACTGCTCTTCCGTAAAATGCTGAGAGTTTTGGACATAGGATCGAGTTTCAGCCTCGCTCATGCCGGTTGTATCACAAATCCTTGGTATCTCTTGACTTAGGAACGCCGACATCTCTTTCATCTCCTCCAAGAGCGCCTCCTTCTTCTCCAGGGAGGCATTCTCAAGTTCGGAGACTATCGCCTCAAAGATTGCGAGCGCCTGCCGATAAACCTCTTCAAACCCGAGGTTCTTATCAGAGAGGAGGTTTCTGAGCTTTTGGAGTTGGTCCATATCTTGGTCATATAACAAAACGACACAAACGACACAAACAATGAAAATCAACCATTGTTGCATTGAGAAGAATCAAAACACCGAGAGCACCGAGATACACCGAGGGAAGAGGGAGTTTTTTCTCTCTATTCTTTTCTCGGTGTATCTCGGTGCTCTCGGTGTTTAATTTCCCCTTTAAAATAACAAAGCCGCAAAGCGTCCTTTTGGCCGTTTGCTTTTTCTTTGCATTTTTAAATCCGTGTTGATTTAATGCTGCACGAGGTCCCCAAATGCAAACGCCGACAGTCATCGAACAGCATCTCATGCGTCTTTGTGAAGAGCTGGAGCTACCTGCCCTTGCTCCAAAAGATGAGACCAGAGCCTTTCATGTTGAGATAGGCCCTGAGATGCGCGTCTCGGTAAAAGAGCTTGAAGATGGAGGCTTATACCTCTTTGCCAAGATCGGCAGTTTGCCGACGCAAAAGCGCGAAGAGCTCTTCATCTTACTCATGAAAGCCAACCTTTTGGGGCAGGGCACAGGCGGCAGCGCCCTCGGTATTGACGCAGAAGAGAAGTTCTTGACACTCTCTTTAGCTATCCCGTATGACATGAACTACAAGACGTTTCGAGAAACAGTCGAGGATTTTACCAATTTTGTCGATTATTGGCGCACGGAGCTTCTCAGACATGCTCAAGAAGCCGAAAAAGGCCTATTTCAGGATTGATTAATGGCAGGCTACCTCATCGCGGAAGAAGGTCCGCTTACCGGCATCGTACTGCGTTTCGAAGAAGGCACTGAGTGGGTCATCGGCCGCGATCCTGATGTCACCACGCTCGTCCTCGAAGACCCGATGGTTTCGCGCCGGCATGTGATCATCCACTCCACCTCGGAAGGCTACCTCCTAGAAAATCTGAGCTCGGTCAACCCTGCCACACAGAATGGCAAGATCATCATCGAATCGGTGCTGCTCAGCGAAGGCGATATCATCCAGATCGGCAGCACGTTTTTTCGCTTTACCAACCGCAAGCCCACCTCCCTAGAAGAGATCGAGATCGAAGAGGAGGCGCCTACCGTTTTTGAAGAGGGGCTAGAGACCGCTGAACTGGAGGGAGGGGCTCCAGATGCGCGCTGGCTGATGAAGGTCATTACTGGGCCCAATGCTGGGGCTGAATTTTCGATGAAAAAGGGCGCGGTCTATCTCATCGGAAAAGATCCAAATCTCTGCGATATTGTCTTTAACGATTTAAGCGTCTCGCGCCAACATGCGCGGCTCACGGTAGATGATCAGGAAAACGTCTTTATTGAAGACATGGGTAGTCGAAACGGCGTGCTGGTCAATGGCGAGCCCATCGCTGAAAAGCATCAGATCTCCTCGCAGGATCTCGTGGCCTTGGGCACTACCACCTTCTTGCTCATCGATCGCCTGCAAGTGCGCGAAACAATCGTTTCGCCGCCTTCCGCGCCGGCGATGAGGCCCGAGGTCTCTGCGAGAGAGGAAGAGCGTCTCGAACAGCCTGCAGGCGAACTGGCAACTGTGCCTATCTCGATGAAGGAACTGCGTGAGATGCGCATCCCCAAGCGCCACTTGATCTTAGGCGGCGTAGGCCTCTTCTTGCTGCTCCTGCTTTTTGTAGGCACTTTCTCACTGTTCAAGGTAGAACCAGTGGTGGTCTCGGAAAAACATGAAAACGAACAGATCCAGCAGACGCTGCACGCTTATCCAGACATTCAGTTCTCATTCACACCGGCTAGCGGAAAGATCTTTTTAGTCGGCCACGTGCTGACGAATGTAGATAAGCAGGAGCTGCTCTACAACTTGCATAATCTGCTTTTCATCACTGAAATCGAAGACAATGTGGTCGTGGATGAGTATGTATGGCAAAATATGAACGCGCTGCTCATGACCAATCCCGACTGGATCGGTATTTCAATCCACTCGCCTTCGCCCGGTCGCTTTGTCATGCGTGGATATCTGCAAACGCCCGAGCAAGCGATTGCCTTGTCGGATTATATCAATGTTAATTTCCCCTATCTCGACCGGTTGGATAATCAGGTGGTCGTGGAAGGCAACTTAGCCACGCAGATCCAAGCTATGCTCATTGAAAAAGGCTTTGCGTCGGTCGCCTTTCAACTCAATAACGGCGAGCTCGTGCTGACAGGCAGAGTGGATGAAAAGAACAAAGCCTCGTACGACGAGACAGTGAATCATTTGAAGGCTCTCATGGGCATACGCTCCGTGAAGAACTTTGTAGTCTTATCGACGGCTGATACTTCGCGCATCGACCTTTCCACCAAATACACTGTCACCGGTTCTTCGAAAAAAGATACGCATAATCTTTTCGTACTGATCAATGGAAAGATCGTAGGCAAAGGCGACATTCTCGATGGTATGACGATCACGAGCGTACAGCCTAATATGGTTCTTCTCGAAAAAGATGGATTAAAATTTCGGATTAATTACAATCTGCAATAACGGTGGGTTAATACAGCACACAGGAACAGGAGCTGTCAATGTACGGTTTAGAAAAAAAAACAAAAACTACTTTTGAATTCGATCTTGAAAAAGATTTAAAGAGCGATTCGACAAAGTTGAACAAGCTCATTAAAACTGTTAATGAGAAAGTCCAAGAAATCAAAGGTAAACTTCGTCAAGGTTCGGGCTCTGAGGAGTTCGATAACTTTGGTATTTTGCTACATGGATACGCTGCCCTTCAGCGAGTATTAAATAGAATCGCAACAAAACAAAAATAGGAAAATAATATTATGGGAGGTCCGGTCTATCATTCACCTTGGTCAGGCACAATTAGCTTTTCGACCCTGATCAAGGCTTACATCGCATTACAGAGTAAAGTCGTATCCGCAGTTAGAAACGTAGCTAGCAAAGTCTCGCAAGCAACTCCTGGTAAATTCCTCCTTTTGCAACTTCAAATGAGCCAGGTAACTCAGATCGGTGATTCGATCTCAAACTTGATGGGCCAAGTGAATTCTATGATCAGCAATGCAGTCCGCAACCAAAAATCAGGATGATGAATTTTTATTATTGTTTATTTTTAGCAGAGGATAATGCCCATGCCGCAGCTTGATAAGTATAAAGATCAGTTCGTCCTTCTAGTTGAAGCTGGCTTCATCGCCGTCCACCAAGCCGATGAAGACGCGGCCGTAAAGCTTTTTCGCGCCTCGGAGCTTCTCAATCCAGAAAATACGCTGCCTAAAGTTGGCTTAGGGTATATGCACCTTTGCAAACTCGAGCTGAAACAAGCTTGCAAGCTTTTCGATGAGGTGCTGAAGAAAGAGCCGAATAATGAGATGGCCAAGGCCTTTTTAGGACTCAGCTTGTCGCTTACGCCCAATGAGGTCACAAAGGGCGAAAAGATCTTAGAAGAGGTGGCCGCTAAATCCAAAGACAGCAGCATCAAAACCATGGCAAATACGGCTATCGACTTCGTCGAGCGCTTTGTCAAGAAGGCGCCGATGCCCATGCAGCAGCCACAGCCGTCAGCAAAAGAGAAACCGAAGAAAAAGGCTAAATAGGCGATGGCAGCAACCCCAAAAGGCCCGCTCGATGATCTCCCGGGCTCCCAGCGCATCGACAGCACAGCTAGGATCGGCGAAGACCGCCATCTCGGGGTTCCTACACAACAGTTTTCTGCCTACATGGAAGAAGCGAAAAGCTCAACCTTGGGAGGCACGACGAAGGCGCCTCTCTCCTCGCCTTTTGAGATTGCCGCTGGCCAAACCATCCTGCCGGCTTCACCTACTGTCGATACACTGCGCACCCAGGTAGTCAATGCTCAGTCCACCATGGGCGATATAAATAATTATCTCACGAATAAAGATTTGAAGCTCAAACAGTCGAGCAAATATCTGGTTAAAAATAAGCTTCAAGACGCCAACCAGCATATTCGTACGGCAACTACTCGCATGGGCGCAGAAGTGCCAGCGGAAGCTGAGATCTCGCCTGGCGCAGGTCCAATTTCGCGTTTTATCAATTACGTCACGAATGGCCAAAACATGCTGTACTCCGCTAAACACCGGCTGAGCGACATGAAAGATCAGGGCGACAACATGAAGCCTGCCGACTTTCTGCTCATTCAAGTGCAGTTAAACCTTGCGCAACAGAGCTTAGAATACTCTTCGGTCATACTCAGCAAAGCCATGGACGATATCAAACAGATCATGTCCGTCCAACTATAAGATGTGAAGGGTCATGGACTCTAATCCAGAATTTGCCAAGCTGATCTCCCACCTCGATGACGTCGAACTCACCTCAGTGCACGGCCGCATCACCGAAGTAGTTGGGATGCTGATCAAAGCTGTCATCCCGCAAGTTTCGATGGGTGAATTATGCGTCATCAAACGCACTGGCTTAGACCCTCTCTTTGCCGAGGTAGTCGGTTTTACGCGTGAGGAGGCTTATCTCTCACCCCTCGGGGAGATGACAGGCATCGGCCCCTCCTCAGAAGTGATTCCCTTGCGCATGCCTCTACACGTCAAAATCGGCCCTCAAGTTTTAGGCCGAGTTTTAGATGGCCTGGGTCGACCTTTAGACGTCGATACCATGGGGCCGCTTGAACTAGAAGAGACTTTTCCGATCATTAACCCCCCTCCTGATCCGCTAAAACGTGCGCTGATCACTGAACCGATCTCCACGGGTGTGCGCGCCATCGACGGCATCCTGACTTGTGGAAAAGGACAGAGAATGGGGATCTTCTCCGGTGCGGGTGTGGGTAAGTCTACACTGCTTGGAATGATTGCCCGCAACGCCAAGGCGGATGTCAACGTGATCGCGCTGATCGGCGAAAGGGGCCGCGAAGTGCGCGAGTTTCTCATCCATGACCTGGGCGAAGAGGGCATGAAACGCTCAGTCATCGTGGTCTCGACTTCCGACCAGCCGGCTCAGCTGCGTCTTAATGCTGCCTATGTCGGCACAGCCATTGCAGAATATTTCCGCGACCAGGGCAAAACTGTGATCCTGATGATGGACTCGGTGACGCGCTTTGCACGCGCGCTGCGCGAGATCGGCCTTGCGGCAGGCGAACCTCCGGCGCGAGCAGGCTTCACCCCTTCCGTCTTTGCCACGCTACCAAAACTGCTGGAGCGTTCCGGCAACTCGGAAAAGGGATCGATCACCGCCTTCTATACCATTCTGGTGGCAGGCGATGATATCAATGAGCCCGTTTCCGATGAGACGCGTTCGATTTTAGACGGCCATATCATCCTCTCCTCCGATCTGGCGCGGCAACACCACTACCCGGCCATCGATGTCCTTGCCTCTATTAGCCGTATTCTCACCAACATCACCGATAAAGAGCATCAGCAGCTGATTGGAAAGGTGCGCGAGGTGCTGTCTAACTACAAGAAGAACGAGCTACTCATTCGCATCGGTGAATATAAGCCAGGTTCTGACAAAGGCGCTGATTTTGCGATTAAGTATATCGACAAGGTCAATCGCTTCCTAAAGCAGCAGGTCGAGGAAACATCTTCTTTTGAAGAGACTCTGCAGCAGCTAAATGCCCTATTTAAATGACCGAACAATACCCTTTAGAGCAGCTAGTCATTATTAAGCAGAAAAAGCTCGAAGAATCGGAGAAAGTTCTGCGCGAGAAAAAAAATGCGCTTCTCAAAGAAGAGGAAAAACTGGCAAAAGTAGAAGAGGAGCGGGATAAGGTAAAAGACCATAGACATGCTAAGCTCACGCAGCTTAGAGAAAAACTAGATGCGGGCACAAGCACCGACAAGATCGTGCAGATGCGCCAATACCTTAAAATCGTCGATGAGCAGCTCAAGCAGAAAGAGCAAAAGGTTAAGGAGCAGCAAAAGAACGTAGATGCTGCTGAGAAGCTGGTGGAGATCGCCAGAGAAGACATGATTAAAAAGCAGCATGACGTGGAAAAACTCGCCATGCACCGTAAAGAGTGGGATAAAGAGATGCGAGCCGAAATGGAACACAAAGAATCCCTAGAAGGCGACGAGATGGGCTCGGCACTCCACTCTACGCGGAAAAGAGAGAGCAAACGCAAGAAGTCCGCGTCACACAAGAAAAAAGGATAACTCTCATGGGAGAAGTCAGTCGCGTATCAGGACAACCGGGGCCGCAAGAGCCAGGCAAAGACAAAAAAGTCTCTGATGAGCAGAAGTTTCGCGATATGATGAAGATCGACAAGGTCGATGAAGATCAGCGCAAGAAGCGCAAGCAGAAGGGCGAAGCAGAAGCAGAGGCAGAGGCAAATATAGAAGGAGCTCCCCTCACCGAGTCTCAAACTGCTTCTAAAATCTCACCTTTCTCACCTGAATCTAAACTTGGAAAAGCCGGTCCAATGAAAGCTCAAGCGCCGGCTGCGCCTTCCGAGTCTGCAATGCCAAAATCGGCAGCTCCTGTTGGGCCCGAACCTACTCCAGCTGAGGATGAATCTTTTATGCGGAGCCTCCCTACTGCTGCGCAGCGTGAAACAGCGCCTCGGGAAGCCGCACCTCGCATGCCTTCAACTCGAGGCCCCGAAATGCCGGGTGAAGGGTTAGGAAGAAGCGAGAGGATCCAGGAGCATGAAAAGGCAACCGAAACTCAGGAGACAAAAGCAAGAGAGCATAAAAGATACAAAGAGGCTGAAAAAGGCGCTGAGCGCGCAGCTACAAAGGAAGAAGCTGTTTCACGCAAAGAAAAACGCGAGATGGCTAAGGCTGAAGCCGCCTCCCGAAAAGAAGAACAGGAGGCCGCTTTCAAAGGTGAGGCGAAAAAGGAGCGTGAGCGTCTAGAAGAGGCTGCCCATGTTCCCGGCACTGCCGCCGCTGCGCATGAGGGAAAAAGAAAAGGCGAAAAAAAGGTCGAAGAAACGTCCATCAGCGGAGTGAGCGCAGCGGCTGGTCAAACCGAAATGGCCGCAGGAACGACCGCGGCAACCCCTACTCCACCTGCCTCCTACGCCTACTTACACCCGCATGTGCTCGAACTCTTCGAGAGAATGGTCGGGGTGATCACAGTCATGTCTGATGCGGGCATTACGCAGACGACCTTAACTTTATCCAATCCCGAGTATGCCAAATCGGTTTTCTTCGGTGCACAGATCATCATCACCGAGCATCCCACCGCTCCAAAGTCTTTCAACGTTCAATTGATCTCAAGTCCGCAAGGGGTTGCACTTATTAACGCAAACATCGATGATCTAATGGCGGCGTTCCAGCATGGGAAGTATAACTTTAAGATCAATCGCATTGAGGCCTCTCTATCCACAGAAAAGCCTCTCTTCCATCGAAAAGAGGGCGTGGGCAAAGAAGGAAAAGGCGGAACGCAGAAGTAAAAAATGACAGCTGAAGTAAAACCTTGGATCCGAAGAGTCGAAGAGGCCATTGAAGAAGCGAAACTCATCCCTCTTTGGGGGGCTGTGCCTGCATTTCCTTGGGATGAATTTACCCATGCTCTGTCGAAAGCTTTGGCTTTGCCAAAACTCGCCCTAAAACTCGAAAAAGCCGAATGGAAAAAAGCTGAGAACTTTCTGATTGGCTTGGGTCAAAAACCGCATTTCAGCAGTCTGGAGCTCACCCCGCTTTCAGACGTGGCATTTATAGCTATCTCCTCGGAAGATTTAGAAAAACTTACCGCCGCATGTCTAACCAAAGCGCAAGAAGGGCGCGGTTTTTCACATCCAGACTTTCAAGAGGGTTTTTTCCACTTTATGCTTTTAGAAGCATTGAGCGTGGCAGATCAGCTCAAATGCTTTGGCGACCTATCTGCCAAGTTAGGCAAGCCCATTTCTCTGCATAATGAAGAAGGCGGATTTTGTTATGATATCCGCATCGACTTGAGTGGTGGACCTGTGCGCCTACGCCTGATCTGCCCCTCGATGTTTCATCAGGCTTTTCGCACCCATTTTTCTATTCACAAGCCCTCGTTAACTTCAAGTCCGCTGGCTAGAGGAGTGCAACTACCTATCCACATGGAGATCGGCTCCAGCAGTCTAGCCTGGGAAAAGTGGCAGAGTGTCAACATCGGGGATCTGGTCATCCTCGACCGCTGCAGTTTTGATCCAGACCTCCACAAAGGCAGTGTGACGCTTGTATTGGGCAAAACCCCGCTTTTCCGCTGCAGGCTTAAAGAGGGTAATCTCAAGATACTAGATTATGCATTCTATAGTGAGGAGAGCATGTCCGACGATAAAGAGTTCGAAGAAGAAGTTCCTGGCGAGGGCGAAGAAGGCTCGCCAGAAGAAGCACTAGAAGAGCCTGTTGTTGAAAAAGTTGAGGAGGCTCCCGCTGAAATGCTTCCGCTACAAGAGGTGCCTCTCACCTTGACGGTAGAAATTGGAAGACTTTCTCTTAGCCTCGAGAAGCTGATGCAAATGAAACCAGGCAATCTGCTCGAATTGGGAACTCCGGTCGATCAAGATGTGCACTTGACGCTCCAAGGCAAGCGTGTCGCGCGCGGAGAGCTGGTCAAAATCGGCGATCTTCTCGGCGTGAGAGTGCTTGAGCTTCCAGAAAGTTAGATGTAATGCTCCGTACTGCACACAAATTTGGGAGACAGAAAGTTAAAACAGGATGACAGGATTTACAGGATAAGGAAGATACTTTTTCCTTCTTCATCCTTGCCATCCTGTTATCCTGTAGAAATTCTTCTGCGTTAATTTTTTGTCCAGTACAGAGGATATAATGTTAGAAAATAAGTTTTATAAACAGAATACTCTGCCAGATCTGATCACTGGGGAAAAAGAGACTCCGGTCCCCGGGAAAATTGGTCCCTATAAAATCGAAGGTCTGCTCAGCAAAGGAGGCATGAGTCTCTTATATCTCGGAATCCATCCCGAGACGAATCGCACGCTGGCGATCAAAGTCCTCTCACCAAGCTTTGTCACACACCCGGAAGCTACCCAGCGTTTTCTAAAAGAGGCACAAATCATCGGGCTAGCCAGCCATCCGAATATCGTCAAACTCTATGGACAAGGCGAATGGGAAGGCGGCCTCTACATCGCGATGGAATTCATCCGCGGCATCTCGCTTTCGCAGTTCATCATCCAGCAATCGTTCTCGCTTAAACGCTGTATCGACATCATCTTGCAGGTGGCCTACGCACTCTGCCATCTCCATACGCATGGCGTAGTCCATCGCGATCTGAAGCCCGAAAATATCTTGATCACAGAAGATGGTGAAATCAAGGTCATCGACTTTGGCATTGCACAGCTGCATGAGGAGATTAAAACCAGCTCGTCTCCATCCCAATTTTTGGGTACACCCTCGTACATGAGTCCCGAACAGAAGGAAGACTCGGCCAAAGTCACCTACGCCTCGGATATCTATTCACTAGCCGTGATCGCCTATGAGCTGGTCACCGGCAAGTTAAGCTACGGAATCATCAACCTATCGCTTTTGCCGAAAGGCTTGCAAAAGATCATCGGCAAAGCGCTCGCCATCTCACTTAGTGAACGTTACCACGATATCGTCGACTTCATCTCAGATCTCTCTCAATATTTAAAATCTGGAGAGATGGAAAAAGATCGCCCCGGAAGCGACCAGGTCAAAGAGATGGTCGAGACCCTGCAAAAAGCCGGCGCGACTCTCCTACCTCCTTCACCACCAGACTGGCCAGACTTTGAGATCGGCCTGGCCAAATACAAAGGCCAAGGGCAGATGGGCATCTATTACGACTTCTTCAAGTTCACGAACAACAGCTATGCTGTCATCTTGGCAGAACCGGTCAATTTTGGCATCGACGCGCCGGTTTATATCGCATCTCTACGCGGCGTGATGCGCACACTCATCCATGAAAAACAGCCCATGACGCGCGAGCCTTTTCAGATTTTAGCGTTTATCAGCTCTGTAAATCAGCTCCTCGCTGAAGACAGTCTCAAACAGCACTTTGCCCTCTCTTTTCTTCTGCTCGACCCGTTAAGAGAGCAACTGGCCTATATCTCTTGCGGACTCGGACGCCTGATCCATCTCTCTCAGGGCAGCATCGAGCCACGCTTTTTAGGCGCGCAAAACCTGCCTTTGGGCACCTTGCAGGGAGAGCTTGCCGAGACCGTCGACAATTGGAAAATCGGGGACACACTTTTTCTGCATTCGCTTGAAACAGCTTTTCCAAAAGAAGCATCGGCCAGAAAAGAGATCGAGACACACATCTCCGCGGCCATCTCCGAAAGCGCGCCTTTTTCCGCCGGCAGACAAGCCGAAACCGTGCTCCGCCGCATGACCAGCTTCCCTTCCATCTCTTCGCAGGTGTGCCCTAAAGTTCTAATTACCCTAAGGCGCATTTCCTAAAGTGCGGGACGCAAAACGCCCATCCCTAAGAGCATAGCGCGGACAAATACATCCGCCATTCTGCCCTGATCCTCCATGTTTTTTCCCAGAAGTTTAGGTTCACCCTGATACACTCCAGAATTGAATTCCTCCAACAGGATCTGCTGTTCTGTTTCCCTAATCCCTGGTTGTCTAACCCACGTTTCTAGCCACCATTCATACAGTTCTCCTTTAGGAAGTCCAGGGGTTCCGATAGTCTCCTTAACTGCGTTCACAATCTCGTTTAGATTGTGCCGCTGCCAAAACATCGTCTCGACCTGGTTTCCAAAAAGACAAGACACCATGAGCCCCATCAAGGGGTCGGCAACCGCAAGATCATCATTTTGCGCTGCTGCCGTTAGAAGTCCAAACTGTCCACCAAACATATTCTGAAAAAGATGGATATTATGGCGATCGTTGAACTGCACGACTGCGTTCAGGCCCGCCATGAGACCCCAAGAATTGCGCTCTGCATCTTCGTTTTGTTGGAGCGCGAAAATGTGGGCATGTATACCTTCCATCGTGCGATTGCGTAGAGCTTGTAGACAATTTAGAACTTTATCTCGGATAGTGAAAGATGTGCTTCCGCCAATCAGCCCAGCATAGATTTCTTCTGCAACTTGAAAAACTCCCGGCCCACAATAATCACCCGCTTCAACTGCGAGCCTCAGCAATATGTCACAGCTCTCCATATCGATGCTGCCTTGCTGCAGTCGTCTTTTTTGAATTTCATGTGCGATAAATTGCATATATTCTTTCAGCTTCTCGCTATTGCGCACAGTCCCCGACTGACCCTTGACTAGAGTTATACAAGCGCGCAGTTTCTGTTCCGCAATTTGAATCAGCGCTTGATCTGAATAGCTCGCAGGATCTCCATGCCTATCTCTAAAGCGCGCATCATTTTTGAACTTAAGCCGCAATGTGGCGATGTTTCTTGTCCAATCGATCTCTCGAAATTGATTAACAAGTATCTGAATATCTATGTCAGAAGTCGCTCGTGCAACTGTCGGCCAAAAGATGTAATTGGGATTGACTTCAAGCGGAAACTCTTGGTTGAGAAAATTATACGCCTGCATCATTGCATCTTCTGGAACAGGAGGAATCTCTCGATGAGCTTCTACGTATTCAGAATACCGACGCATGCAGTAGGAGATAATATTAAAACCAGAAAAGATGATATTAGCTCCGCTGCCCGTGATCAGCGCCGTTAGAAAAAGGACCGGCGGGCTATACTCGTGAAGGAGTTGCCGAACACATTCCGGAAATACTGCATAATAATCTAGAACTCCTACCCCAAGCATAGCAAGAGAAGCTGCCCCTAGAAGAATGCTGCCAAAATAGATCAATGCGATCGAAGCAAGAATCGCTGCCACCTGACAGAGATTGCTAATCTGATCTTGGATAAAAATCGCGATTGAACGCCAGAGTTGATCGCCAGCTGCCCCTTGAACTGCTTGCTCTTCACTTTGGCCCACAAACCTGGGAACTGCTTGCTCTTCACTTTGGCCCAAAAACCTGGTCGCGAGCGCGAGCACTGCCGGAGTAAGATAGAGTACGGCACTTAAAGGCGTTGATACTGCTGGCAGGCCACCTGCTTGGAGCGCTAGTTCTGAAAGGGCCAGCGTGCTGCCAACCTGAGCCGTTTGAAACATGGTTCCCGACCAGATGTTTCTGCCAGCATACATCGAGTCACCAAGTCTTTTCATTTCCGAGAGGTTGAGACCGTACCCCACTCCTTCTACAATCGAAGTGATGTTTCCGAGAGACATTTGACATTTCTCCTTTTCTAAAGTTTGGAAAATGGGTACATATTAACAAACGACCGACCGTCGGTCAAGAGATTTAAGGGTTATAAATTATCTTTTACATGAAGAGTATAGAAATGGTTGAAGTTGTCTTGGGCAGACCTTATATTGCTTATATGGCAAGAACAGTAAAAAAACCTTTTGAGAGAAGGGCGGATATCATTAAAACTGCCCGCCACCTATTTCAGACCAAGGAGTATGATAAGGCCACCATGCAAGATGTAATGGACGCCTTGGGTATTGCCAAAGGAACTATCTATCACTACTTCAAATCCAAAGAAGAGCTCTTAGAAGCGGTTATCGAAGAGATCGTCGATAAAAATTTAGAAAAGATGAAAAAGCTAATGGCCGAAGCAAAAGGCAATGCCATACAGAAGATGCAAAAGCTACTCGAAGCAGGCAATCTAGCAGCTGAAGAGAGCAAAATATTGGACCAATTGCATAAGCCCGCAAATAGCGCCATGCACACCCGACTTCTTGTAGCTACTCTTCTTAAGCAGGCGCCATTATATGCTGAACTGATTCAGCAAGGCTGCGAAGAAAAGCTTTTTCAAGTTAGCAATCCTCTTGAATGCGCCGAATTTATGCTCTTTGCAGGTCAATTTCTCACTGACCTCGGCGTATATCCGTGGACGATGGAAGACCTAAGTCGCCGGATACATGCCTTTCCCGAGTTGCTAGAACAGCTACTGCGAGCCCCTGCCGGATCGTTTCAATTTCTTGTTGCCAGATTGAAACAAGCACTCTAATGATTAGATTTACCTTGGATTTTAACCAATTAAAAGCTAATTTTACCTTGTAATACGACCAAAAACTAGTCGATTTTGCCTTGGAAAATAGCCATGTTCAAGAGAATCATAGACTTACATCTCGAAAAGTGGAAGGTCGATCGTTACCGCAAACCGCTTCTTTTGCGTGGAGCAAGACAAGTCGGAAAGACTTATGCGGTACGGAGGTTGGGTCAAGGGTTTGAAAGCTTTGTAGAAATCAACTTCGAGCAGCTCAAAGAGGCGATCGGCATTTTCGAAAAAGACCTCATTCCAGAAAGGATTATTCGAGCGCTTTCTCTGCTCATCAAATCGCCTATCGTTCCGGGAAAGACTCTTCTTTTTTTCGATGAGATTCAAGATGCTCCGCAAGCAATCATTGCTTTACGTTATTTTTACGAGGAGATGCCCGATCTACATGTCATAGCGGCAGGGTCTCTCATGGAGTTCGCCATCGAGAAGGTTGGCGTGCCCGTGGGTCGTATCACGATGCTGTATATGTATCCTATGTCTTTCATGGAGTATCTCGTCGCAACAGGAGATTCTCTTATGGTCTCGGAGATACTGGATCATAAGTCCGGAGTGAAAATGGATGAGCCTATTCACTCAAAGATGTTGGATAAGCTGGGCGAATATCTATCAATTGGCGGGATGCCCGAAGCTGTAGCAAGGTGGGTGCAGACGAAAGATCCAGCAGAAGCTCTGAAGGTCCTGCAGCAAATTGCAGCGGCATATCGACAGGATTTCGAAAAGTATGCCCGCAAAGCTCAAGTCAAGTATCTCGAGCAGCTTTTTCGTCAAATTCCTCATCTGATTGGGCGCAAGTTCTCTTATCGCGAGGTGCATGGGGAATACAGGAAGAGAGAACTTGCTCCGGCTTTAGAACTCTTAGAGAGGGCTGGAATCATTCACCTGATTCGACACTCTGCAGGGCAAGGCATTCCTATCGGAGCAGAGGTTGATTTTGAAATCTTTAAAGTGATCTTTCTCGATATAGCGCTCTGTCAGGTTATCCTTGGATCCGATATCTCGGTCTGGTTTTTACATCCACTGCAAGGCTTCGATAATCGAGGAGAGATAGCCGAGGGATTTGTCGGTCAAGAGCTGATTTGTTATGCAAGGCCGGATAGCAAAGCAGAACTGCACTTTTGGAAGCGTAAAGAAAAAAGCAGCACAGCCGAAGTCGACTATCTGCTCCAAAAGGACTCACAGATTCTTCCCATTGAGGTGAAGAGCGGACATGGTGGAACCTTGCGCAGTCTGCGTCTCTTTCTCGAATCCCATCCAAAGAGCTCCTTCGGTCTGCGCTTTTCAGCACTCGACTATTCCATCCACAATGACCTCGACTCTAGGCCGCTCTATGCAACGGCTTCTCTTGCGCACGAGAGCCAAAAGGAAGCCTTACACAATCTGTACGAAAAATAGACCTCTTGCGTAATTCGCTTTGCCCGAAAAAACCGAAGATTTTTTTTCTGATTTTTAGAGCCAGTTTGCTGGCTAGTGTCGCATTGACGAGGCGACCCAAATTGGGTCGGTGAGGAGATGCGACAAAAATTAGAGGAAAAAGAGCGGTTTTAGCGGGCAAATGGAATTACGCAAGAGGTCTAACAGATATCGTTTATCAATTGTCCCTTTGGATGTTTTCTCGTCCCTCTGACGCTTTTCTTTACAGAAATCTAGTAGTAATTTAGGATTCACAACAAGTTTCATCATTTTAGAGATAAATAATAATGAGAGAAGAGTCTTCCTTTTGGCGCTTTTCCAGCATGCGCAAGAGCCTCTTTTTTAAGTTCTCGGTAGCTGCGCTTTCCTTGTCCTCATGGCAATTTACGCCTCTGGTCGCAGAGGATGAGGTTGGCCTTTTGGTCGATCTCGACATCAAGGAAAACGACACTAAAGACGCTTACACGATCAATTTCACTAACGTCTCGATCATCGAGTACATTCGCTTTGTAAGCAAAATCACGGGCCTGAATTTTGTCTTCAACGATCAGGAGCTCCAATTCAATGTGACGATCGTCTCTGAAGAGCCGATCACGACCAAAAATATCATGACCGCGCTTGTGCAAGTCTTGCGCATCAATGGTCTAGTTCTCCTCGAGCAGGAAAACAACCTAATCATCACTAAAAATGCCAACGTGGCGCAGATTCCCACCATCGTGTCTGCAGACCTGACTGATCAGCATGTGAAAACCGCGCCCATCGTCACACGCATTTTTCGTATTAAAAACACTACTGCCGACAGTGTGGCTGCATTAATCAAGCCGATGGTCTCCGCAAGCGCGTTGATTGAGGTTTCGAAAGAGACGCGCCAGCTAATCGTCACCGACATCATCACCAACGTGGACAAGATAGCCTCGCTGCTGCTCAGCCTCGATGCGCCCCACTCGCCGCTTGAAATCGAAACATACGTCGCAAAGCATGTCTCCCCGCTGGAGCTCATCAGCTTGGCGACACAGATCGTCTCGCCATTTGCAGAGGGCAATCCCCTCCTCTTCGTACCGCAGATAGATACCAATAGCATCTTCATCGTCTCGACTCCCTATCTCATCGAACGCTCGATGACCGTGATAGAAGATTTGGACACACCGATCAAAGTCTCACGCCTGTCAGGAGGCGGTATTAACGCCTCTTTCTACGTCTACAAGATCGAAAATGCGAGCGAAGAGCAGATGCGCGATGCGCTGAAACAGATGATCGATAATATCGAGGCCTCTTCCAATCCGGATAAAGAGCTGGTCGAAGCGATGAAAAGCATGCGCTGGATCAGAGAAAATAACTCGCTTGTCTTTACCGGCACTCCCAGAGCCTTAGATGAGATCAGAGCGCTTCTGCCCACATTTGACGTAGAACCCGCACAATCCAAACGTGCGCTTGAGATGGGCTCAAACTTCTTGATGTATAAGCCTGTCAGCCGCACTGGAGAAGAGCTCATGAGCGGCATGAAAGAAATTGGCGGCAAGCTCAAAACCTCAGGACTCGCCGACCCAGCTCTCTTGCATACCATCGATAAAATGCAGTGGGTGCCAGATACAAACAGTCTGCTTTTTACCGGAGATCCTGAGACGCTGAAAAAAATTCAGGATATGCTAACCGAGATGGACGCCTCACCGTCCATGGCAGCCGGAGGAGCGCGCGAATTTTTTATCTATAAGCTGCAGAGCGCTTCCGGAGCAGACGTCTTGAATAATCTTGAAAAGATCGCGGCTGATTTGCCTCACGAAGATGCCCTGGCCGCCATGCTCGCAAGAACCATTCATAATACCAAATGGGTCAAAGAGAATAACTCTCTCTTAATTACTGGCCCAACCTTTGCAGTTGAAAAGGTCAAAGATCTGATCGCGCAATTTGATACTCCAGGCGCAGGTGCAGGCGGGAAAGCTTCTTTCCTCATCTACAAGCCGCAGTATCAGTCAGCAGATTTCATCCAAAATGCGTTGAAAAATATCGCCAAAGATCTAGAGCACGCCAGTGCGGTCGACATGAACCTCGTCAAAACGATCCGATCGATGCGCTATGTGCCATCTACAGACTCGATCCTCTTCACTGGCTCAGCCGACTCCCTGGCTAAAGTTCAAAGCCTGCTTGAAACAATTGATACTTCTGGAGCTCCTTCCAAAACTCAGCGGATCCCGTCAGCTGCCTTGAATTATGTCCTCTACACTCCGAAATATCAGAGCGGGCCTGACTTGATTCAAATCTTGTGCGATTTTGAAAGAAATTTGATCAACTCAGGCGTATCCGACCAGCAGCTCTTCGATACGATCAGCAACCTCAAGTGGATGGATCAGACTTCCTCGCTCGTAATTACAGGGAATGACGAATCGATCAAAAAGGTGCAAGACCTCCTCGAGAAATTTGACGTCCCCGGTAAAGCTCAGGAGGGCATTGCATCTTCGATTGAGACATTTGAAAACACGAGTTTTCTCGTTTACAAGCTGCAGTATCACCAAGGCACCGACATCATTACGGCCGTCAAACAGGTCGCCACCGAGTTGGGCAAATCTCCTTCTACCGCTACGCAAAACCTGGTCACTGCGATCAACTCTCTGCAGTGGATCAATGTGACCAACTCGCTGATTGCCACCGGCGAGCAGGAGGTGCTCACCAAACTCAAAGACCTGGTCCAAAGCCTCGATGTGCCTTTAAAACAGGTCTTCATCGAAGTGCTGATCATTGAAACCAGCCTGGCCAATTTGCAGAACTTCGGCGTTCAGTGGGGTAGCCGGGCAAAATATATGGACAAAGTGGCCGCGGGTTTTAGCAACATACCTGGCGTCAATCCTTTTACTGGCGGGACACAGAACACCAATCTTACCGCTCCTTTAAGCCCTGTTAACGCCACGGTCTTCCCCAATCCTTCGCTGATCCCCTTTCCACCAGGATTTGATCTCTCCTCTATCGGCGATATCATCATGCACAAAGGGCGCTCCTTCATTTCGCTCGGCGCGCTGGTGCAAGCCCTACAAACGGATGCCGACTCGACGATTGCGCTCAATCCTAAGCTCATCTGCCAAGATACGAATAACTCGACCATCTTCGTTGGCCAAAACATCCCCTATACTGGTTCGACCCTCAACGTAGCCGGCGGAAACTTCAGTTCTGTGACCTCCAACATCGAATATCGCGATATCGGGATGAACTTGAGCATTACCCCTTATTTGGGAAATGGAGATGTGATCACGCTGGAAATCTCTAATGACCTCAGTACACAAATCTCAGCTGCGAGCAACCAGAATATTCCCCCAAACGGCATTCTGACCACGCACACCAGCTTAAACACACGCGTGCACGTGCCCGACCGGCATTTTGTGTGCTTAACTGGGATGATTTCAGATTCCAAGACGCACTTTAAATCGGGCATTCCCTGCTTAGGCGGTTTGCCTGTGATCGGTGCGGCATTTAGCGAAAACGATCGCACAGACACGAAAGAACAATATCATCATCTTCATTCGCCCGCAGATCATCCACAGCTATGAAGAATATAAAGAGATCACCGATCACCAAGAGAACTTGTACAAGGATGAGCAGGTCTTGCCTGTGATGAAAGAAGAGTTTGACGATGCAATCAATCTCGTCAAGCAGCCTGAGAATGAATAGATTCCCCGTTATTCTAGCACTCCTACTACTCATATCGTCTTGCCACCGCCCTTCGGACGAGATCCAGCCCAAGATCAACTATGCTGTGCAAGACCGCTATTTGAAGCACCTACCCTCGCCATTTCCACCCCTCACCGAACGCGAAAAACAACAGGACTGGGGCAGAGAATATGTAGTGGGTCTCGGTTTTGCGCATCAGCTCGACCTCTATCAGGCCATCACGGCGTTTAAACGTTCTGAATTTCTCATGCCATCGGATCTGCTGTCTCGCAAGCAAGAGGTGCAGTATGAGATTCTCCTCTGCTATTTTCTGGCCAAAAAATACAAGGATGTCACTACCACGTTCGAAAGAAGCGATCTCGCCTCGGTAAACAGCAGTTTTCCGGCCTATCACGACCTCTTGGTGATCCTCTACGAAAGCTATGAAGAGAGTAGTGAACCAGAAAAAGCCGGACATATCCTTAAATTGATCGAAACTGACAACGTTGAGTCGGCCGAAAAACTGAGCCTCGCCTCGGCCTTTTCGCGAGCCGACATCTCGGCTTTAAAGACCTATGCACAAGAGCATCCCAAAGAAAATTATATCACGCCGTTTCTCACCTCCTATGAACAAGAGAAGAAATCGGTCGGCAAAGCCCAAGCCTTAAATGCGGTCTTCCCAGGCAGCGGCTACCTCTATCTCGGGCAGCAAAAATCTGCCTTAACCGCCGTGCTGCTCAATGGCCTGTTCATCGCGGCCGCTGTGCACTTCTTTCAACACAATCACATTGCCGCTGGGGTGATCTTTACGAGTTTTGAAGCCGGCTGGTATTTCGGTGGAATCTATGGTGCAGGAGAAGAGGCCAAATACTATAATGAACGCCTCTATGAACAGAAGGCTACGCCTCTGATGAATCAGAAAGGCCTTTTCCCTGTCTTTATGCTGAAGTATGGATTTTAAATTTCTCTTGTTTCTATGCATTCCGATTCTCTCATGGGGTGCCATTGGTTATGAAGAGCCGTGGGGCAAAGACGCTGGCCTTGCCAGGCCACAAAGCCAAGCTCCGGCAGAGGAGCCTTCGATCATGGTTAAGCTAGCTAAACAAGCCATCCTATTCCATCAGAATATAATTTCGAAGGTCGACGGCCCGCGCAGCCATTTCCGGCCATCTTCATCGCAATATATGCTGTTGGCTATGCAAAAACACGGCTTTATGAAGGGCTTCTTCTTAGGCTGCGACCGTCTGCTGCGCGAAAACGATGCCGCCTGGGTTTACCGCACCATCGAAGTAAACGGCAAGCTCATCAAGTACGACCCTCCGCCTTAGAAGCTGTCTACGAAATCGGTAATTTTGATTTTTGATGGAAGAAAAAGGCGCAAAAAGCAATAGCCTATGCACCTCAGAGCGAAGATGAAAGCCTGAAAGACAAGACAACCGCTGCTCAGTTAGATCAAAGATTACAGTCTTATCTGGGCATTTTATCGCATGCAAATCAATACGCTCTGTCTCAAGCGATAAAAAACGCATATGGATCAAGAAATGGTTGCATATAAATACAGCACCGCCCGGTTTGCGACTGGGCGGTGCTGTACTTCACCAAACTTGCTCTTGTGAATTTTTTGCGCCCTTCGGGCGCAAAATCAAAAGAGGCCTCCTTCGTCGGCCCCAAAAAATCAAGAATCAATGTCCATGGCCAATTACCAATGGTCCAATGGACAATTACCAACAGAACTCCCGCACGGGAGCAACACCGTCGTTCGCGTGGTCGTACGTGCTGTAGTGGAAGTCGAAGCCGCCAGCGTCAAAGCTCACCATCACCGTGTAACCCTCAGTCTCTGCATCAGTGCGCGTATACATCTCGTCCATGATGCGTATCCCTGTACAGTTAAATGTGTCAAAAATACAGAAGGTAGCGACCGGAAAGCGCGGGCGTTTATAACCTAGGGGCATAAGAGCTTGTTGCTCCCCAACTGATTTGCCTCCAAAAAATGCAGTATTTGGAAACAGAATCACGCAATCAATGGGTATGGCTGCATCGCCATGCTCTTGAAGTGCGGTTTTCCAGCTGTATTCATGGAATTTCTGACCATGTATCTGAGCTAACTTTTCTCCGATGTTGGCTGTCATCCCACGAGGTCCGCGGTGGATCGAAAAGAGCTCTGTGGCTCTGCTGTCTTCACGGATACCCTGCCTAGCTAAAGCTTGCAAAGCCTCTACGCTGAAGATCTGCACGAAACGAGCTTGCATCCATTCGTCAATATCAAAAGGTAGATACATGGTGGAGTTATAGCTGCTCCCAAGAAGTTCTCGGTGTATTGCCATACCTCTTTTGCGATCTCCTTTTCCTGCAGCGATCTCTTGCCTATCTGGTCCAAAAACGTCGTGCTTTTGTATGTACTCAAAGACCAAGCGGGTCTCCGCTTGCCGCAAGAAGCATGATACTTCCTGAGTGACAATAGGGTGGATTATCTCATACCCGATTGTGTTCTCTGCGATCCATTCGGCACCCCACTTCTCAACAGGTTCATCCCTGAATATATATTTCAAGACCACGCCAACAACATCATGAGAAAAAGTAGGCAATGCGTCGGCAATAACCCTATGGGCGGTTAAGTTAGGGTTATAACGCGCGAGTGAACTAACAGCTTGTGTTGATGTGACCATAATTTTAAATCTATAATTAAATTTAATAATTTAATAAATATTATATAATTTTATAATAATTGTTGCAATAATTAAAATTATTACTTTATATAAATCCGCATTTTTCCGCCGTATTTACCTCCAAAACGACCTTTTTTCGTCACTAAGTAGCTTTGTTTGAAGAACTCCTCCCGGAAAGGGAGAAGCTTCTCTGATGGTAAGGCTTTTGGCCTGAAAGATAAAGTGCTCCTATTGCCTTTTTTATAAACATCAAGTCTTTCACCCTCAATGTCTTAAATCCGACTATTTTAACATATATGTTAAATTGGTCGCTCAGAAGTGTACGAAATCATTCGAGGTACACCTCCTTTCCCTTTCTACAGGCTTAGAACCATTCTAAGACTCCTAATTTGGTGCGGGGACTTGCCACCGCTTTCTCCCCGATGCGGCTTGACGCATCGCAGCTTCAATTGTTTAAGACTGGCGCCCCGGTTCGCTTTGCTCACCTGTTTCGCACTGCGAAGGTCCACAGGACCTTCTCGTGTCTTCAAGTGCGCGTGGCCGCTGGCACCCGGTTCGCTTTGCTCACCTGTTTCGCACTGCGAAGGTCCACAGGACCTTCTCGTGTCTTCAAGTGCGCGTGGCCGCTGGCACCCGGTTCGCTTTGCTCACCTGTTTCGCACTGCGAAGGTCCACAGGACCTTCTCGTGTCTTCAAGTGCGCGTGGCTGCTGGCACCCGGTTCGCTTTGCTCACCTGTTTCGCACTGCGAAGGTCCACAGGACCTTCTCGTGTCTTCAAGTGCGCGTGGCCGCTGGCACCCGGTTCGCTTTGCTCACCTGTTTCGCACTGCGAAGGTCCACAGGACCTTCTCGTGTCTTCAAGTGCGCGTGGCCGCTGGCACCCGGTTCGCTTTGCTCACCTGTTTCGCACTGCGAAGGTCCACAGGACCTTCTCGTGTCTTCAAGTGCGCGTGGCCGCTGGCACCCGGTTCGCTTTGCTCACCTGTTTCGCACTGCGAAGGTCCACAGGACCTTCTCGTGTCTTCAAGTGCGCGTGGCCGCTGGCACCCGGTTCGCTTTGCTCACCTGTTTCGCACTGCGAAGGTCCACAGGACCTTCTCGTGTCTTCAAGTGCGCGTGGCCGCTGGCACCCGGTTCGCTTTGCTCACCTGTTTCGCACTGCGAAGGTCCACAGGACCTTCTCGTGTCTTCAACAGCCTCGGCGAAAAAAAGCTGCGTCAAGCCGCAGCACTCCAAAAAGCTCGCTTAGGAAAATCCGGTCTTAACTCGTAGAGTACTCTTTGACTGTATCGACGAAGCTCTTGGCGTTTTCGAAAAGCGTATCGGGAAGGATCCCCCTCCTTGATTGTGGAAAAAAAATAAGTCCTGTTATCATTTTTTATTTTTTTGGAGCAGTTATGGCAGCAGCAATTGGTGCAGGATCTGGTTTAAGCAGAAAGAGAGCTCACAGCATGGATGAGCCAGACGAAGTAAATAGGAAAATGGCCAGAGCCAACGATGGAAGACAAGTGGTCTCCACTAATCTGGAGAGGGTAGTGAAGATTCGTGGATTATGCACAATCTTTGTTTCTTACATAGATCCCGCAAGAGGCTATGCTTTTGCTGCCTATTTTCATCCCGACAAATGCCATGAGATTTTCAAAAGCGCACTCAAAGAGCAGGTCTTTACGAATTTTTCCAGTTTGCTTCAAATTAGACAAGTTCACTTCAAAATGACAGGTCAACGCAACCTTTCACTATTTGCGTTGTGCCAAAAATATCTGGATTTACCTAAGTTACGCGAATTTGCTTTTGACCCACACGAAAGAAAAATGCTCCGAGAATTTGTGTCAAACCAGGATGGAGCAAGAGTGGTCCAGAAACATATTGAAGTACAAGAACGGGCAGTCGCTGCCAAGGGCCATCATGCTACCTTGCAATTCTGTCTTGGGTTAAGACAAGAATTCGGCATAGGTATGGCAAAGGACCCGGGTTCTGCTTTTAAATCTTATAAGACTGCGGCTGAAGGTGGAAATGCAGATGCACAATTCAAATTCGGAAATGTATACGATTCTACCGTGCTAACTTCAAATGCTCAACAAAAGAACGATATAGTCATAGATTGGTTCACTAGGGCAGCTGAACAGGGTCATGTTCGCGCACAATACATCCTTGGGCTACGTTATGAAAAACCGCCCGAATATGTTAGAAAAGTCGGTGTTTCTCCCAACCGCGCACAAGCCGAATTTTGGTATCGACGTGCTGCGCAACAGGGGCATAAACAATCGATAGCAGCCGCTCAAAAAAATCTGTGCAAAGCTATGCAAAACAGCCTCACACCGATACGTCAGGCGAGCAGCGCCTCTGACGGTTCACGTGTTGGAGTCTCACCAACAACTTCCGAAAGTGATTCTGTCACAAGAGCTGAGTTTAACGAGCTCTTGGATCGGCCTCTTGCCGTTCGAAAGTGCGCTGCAAGCGCCGTTTGAAGTTTCTTACTCACTTGCCTCCAGAGCGACCATACATGCTTGTCCCGATTCCTTTCAGGTAGGGATAAGGTGACATGGCTGTCTTTGCCGTCAGGTATTTTGCTGAGGCCGAAAGGCACTTTTTCAGAACAACGCAAATAACGGCGACCTATGGTTAAGGCTGCCGCTTGATGAATAGATAAACCGTAACGACGAGCAAATTTGACTCGTCCTATGATCGATGTATACGCAGGGTTCACTTGCTGGATGAAGACGCCTTTTTTAGCTGCTCGTGATTTGAGATGGGTGATCATGGACCCATAAGCGAAGGAGGAGAGCATCCGTGCGTGGGAAGCTCGATTTTTTTCTCTGAGTTCTGTTTTTTTCTTTTGGAAGTCTAGATCTTCAAAGACAAGGGGCTTGCGGCTTTTCTCTGCGTAGTCAATGACAGAGGCTGCTGCATCACCTATTAGAGCGCGTGTTTGGTTTGAGCTTTTACCATAAAGGTTAAAGGGAATGACTTTTTTGGAGAGAGGGTTGCCGGATCGGTTTGTTTCGACTAGTGCTAGATGATCGGCGTTGATATCAAGTCCAATGACTCCGCTGTTTTGATTAGATGTACAGGGTATGGGCTGAATGTCAAAACTTGCAAAAAGGCGCCAGCCCTTTTTGTCATGCATGAACCGCCAACTGATGGCTTGAGCTTGTTTGTGTTTGCCGAGGAGATCAAGGGTCTCTTGTCTGCCATATTTAAAGTCGACCTCTGTAATGAGAAGGTATTTCCCATGCTTTTCAGCTAGAGCGTCTGGCAGTCGTATACGCAGTTGAAGGGTTTCATCTGGCTGCACTGTTGCTGTACATGTTTGATTACCGGCGGTTTCATCTTTTGAACCTAAGAAGAAGAGCTCTCTTGTGCGGGTCTGATGCCACTCTTTGAGCCACTCTTCATGCGAGGTGTAGCCATTTTCTTCTAGATCAAACTGAGAGCGGAACAATTTCCTAGAGCCAAAGCAGCAGCAGATCGTGCCCTTTTCGTGGTCTTTTTTTAACTGCTCAAGCCTCTGCTCTAGGCATTTTAGCCGCCGTTTTTTTTGGTGGATGATTTGAGGGGCTGCTTTGTTTTTGATGAGTTTTTGGATTTTAGTTTTCAGAGAGGAGATTCTCTCTTTTGCTTCTGCAATTTGGAAGGGGCGAAGTTTTTTTATGGAAGCGATCTTGCCTTCGATCTGGACTCTGAGGGCATTGAAGTGTCTAGCTGTGATCTCATAGCAGGCGAGATAGTCATTTTTAAGTTCACCGGGAGTTTTTCCTGAGGCAATATCGGCAAAGAGACGATGTTTAACATGAGCAAATAGCTGGGCACAGTCATGGAGGGCTTGATCTGCTCTGGAATCTATTTTAATGCGAGTTTCAAAAGTGCGTGTGGTCTCTTTTTTCATCAGGCTGTCTAAAGTTTTTCTGCGGCTTCTTTTAGTGCATCCAGGAGTTTTTTGTTTTTTCGGCTTCTTGCACCGTAGAGTCTTGCGGAGAAAACGGTAATGATTTCAAGAACGTCTTGGACAAGGTCATCTTCAAATGTGGAGGCTTCTGTTTTGTTAATGATCACGACTTCGATACCGAATTGCTCGCATAGTGAAAAGATTAATTCAGCGCCGAATCGAAGTAAACGATCTTTATGGGTTAATACGAGGCGATCCACTTGGCTGAGACAGATGAAACGGATTAAATTTCTAAGGCCGCGCTTATTGTAATTGAGTCCTGACCCTAAATCTTCGATGGTTTCATAGGTCCAGCCATTTGCTGCGCAGAACGACTCTAAAACCTGGATTTGTCGAGAGAGGTCTTCTTTTTGATCATGACTGGAGACTCTTGCGTACGCGATTGTTTTTTTCTTAGACGAGTCTTTTCTTGGAGAGGCTCCCAAAAGAACAGCAAGGTTATACCGACGATGGCCTTTTGCCGTTCGCTCTGAGGTAATTTTACCAGACTTTTCCCATCTGCGAAGTGTGTCGCGCGAAACACCTAACTCTTCTGCGGCTTTTCCAATGCTGGTTTTCATGCAAACAAATATATGCATAATTGCATATATTTAACTAGAATTAATTATATTTTTCCGAGCTGCTTCGAGCCCTCAATGCCTCTTCTAAACTCGCGGAATTAATCTCCATACCCTTTGTCTCCTTATTTATATCGAGAACTTAAAATTCTCGAATCGAGCGCTTAAACTTCACGATATATCAAGGAGCATATATTTTTCAAGACCCCAGCTTTTTAAACTTCAACTGGCTCGAGTTCGTCGATCTCTGCTTCGGAGAAGTCGTCGTCTTCGAGGATTTCTTTGGCGAGGGCATTTTTAGGAGGAGCAGCCTGTTCTTCATCTTCGCGGTCTTTTTTGCCGCGCAGCGTGAAGAGGAGAGGCACTCCTTTGAAGCCGTTCTATAAAGCTTTAATTAGCAGCGTATTAAAATTCACGACATATTATAAAAACTATTTTAATATTATGAATTATGTTTGTATTTATTAATTTTTTTGTTATAATTTTTTATTATGTCTATATTTTTAAATATTTCTACAACTGTAAAAGAAAGTATACCCTTACCCGATTCCATCTGTGAACTTGTAGGTGTATATGCAGGAGACGCGGGCGGCTTAACCGCATATGAGCTCGAGCAACAGCGAGCCATCTTTTTGAAACACTCTGCGGAATGGGAAAAAACGCTCTCCCAAAGACAGAGCTCTTCTATACACATTGAAGGCTTTAATTTTCCGCTTTACTGATCGCGAAGTGGTTGTACAAATATCCTTTATGCCACACCCAGCGCCTCTTTTCACGGAAGAGTTTCAGATCGGCACACGCTGGCAAAACTCAAGTGGGATTGCTGCCCCATTTGCACACTTTTATGATAGTAAAACCCAAAAAGAATTTCTCTTTGCACCGCGCTTTACCATGGACCTCTCCCGATTTCTCTCAGAGCTGCCTCAAATCCGCGAGCCTCTAAGCGTCAAAGAATTGAAAGTAATTTGTTTGGATCTTCTTCGCGGCCTCGCACAAATTCACCGCGATGGGTATGCGCTCTTAGACCTCAAAGAGAAAAATATCCTTGTAAAGCTCGATCTTCGAACATATACCGTGCAAGCATGCGCGCATTGTGACTTTGGCGCGACAGTCACCCAAGCGAAATTAGATACCGATGAGCTCTGGACATGTCGAGAAATACATTCATTTAAGCTGGACAACTGCAAAAGGCTACGGCAAATTCTCAAAGGCGTCTTTGACTGCTCTATACTAAGATCTAAAGAACTCCCCAGTTTTGTTCAAGGCTTTGAATGGACCACTTTTGAGGGAGAGCCTGCAATGAAATATTTCATTACCGCACAAAAGACACTTGTTTCAGCGGAGAGGTTTTTCGACCTCGAAACACGTAGTCTCGATTAAATCTCTTAGATTTTAAAGCAGTCGGGAGTGGGCTCTTCAAAGTGCATCTTCTCGCGAGTGATTGGATGGATGAAGCTGAGCTTCTGCACATGCAGGCAGAGCCTTTTGGCAGGTTTGTCTTTGCACCATACTTCTTATCGCCTGCAATCGGACGGTCTGCTATGCCGCTCACGCCAATCTGATTTAAATTTTCAAGTGCTTCGCCAGTTCATAACTGATGGGTCTAGCGTGTCCCGTTTCAGTAAAGGCTTTCTCTTTGTGAGAAAGATTGAAGAGATATTTTTCACCCTTAGTTTTTAAGATTTTGGCAATCGTCTTTAAAGTTTCCATTTCTTGATCATCGAATAAGCCGAGATCCGGTTCCCCATTTGATACAAAATCATGTTTTCCTTTCTTTATGAGAACACCATTTTTTTCTAGGTAAGAAAAAAGAATCTGATATTGATCAGGGCAAGGGCCATACTCCATGGGTACAAATCGAGAACCTGTGATGCTTTTTCCAAAATTCTTAAAATTGAGAAAATCTAGATAAAACATTATCTTGTTTAAATATAATGGCGATTTCGACTTCATATGTTTTAATACAAAAGCAACCGCATTTTTAAATAGTTCCAAGTTAAGAATCCTATATCCATTGTAGATGCTCGGTGGATGAGATTTAGAATAAACCTGAAGAGCATTCAGTTCTGCATATGCTTCATCGCATTTCAAACGAATGTGATCGTTCTGACTTTCATCCTGAATATAATAGGTTTCCCATCGTTTGATGCTTGCTTCACCGACATTTAGATAATCGGCAAACTGTATTTGAGACATTTTTAAGTGTTCTCTAAATTTGACGATCTCAGAAGATGTTAAAAGACCATGCCCTTTCCGATAAGTGTCAGCAGCTATTTTTCTGAAATGATTCATTTGCTCTGTATCCATCTGAGAATCACCGCATTTGGAACAGACAAATGCTTCCGATAAGACATCTAGAGTCTCGCCTTTCAGCTCAACAGGAAATCTTATTTTTTTTCTCTCAAATCGAGTGTTGTTGCAATGTAAGCATTTCATCGTTTGTTTCCCCTATTTCTGGGAGGAAATTTACTTTCATGAAGAGAGACGTAGTAGAAAACGCCGTCCTTCAATGCAAATTTAAGGTACATTCTTTTTCCAATTTTAGGACTCTCCCACGCAAAAGCCCATAATTCCTTTCCATCAACTATTCGTTCCGTAGAGCGTTGAGGCGGGCGTCCTCCCTCGTAATCGTCGCTTTTAATTTCCTTTAACAGATCTGCAATTAAATCCCACACTTCATCACTCTCAATGTCTAGCTCATAGAGCTCTCCCACAACCTTTGCAGGATTAGCAAAGCTTGCCCTTTTAGATTCAAGGGCCAGCGTTGCTTCTTTTAACTTATGCAGCAGTTCATTCGCTGTGGGTCGATGATGCATAGAAAGAGATCATCCTTGCCTTATGTCCAACAATGGTATCAATTGATACCAATTTATGCAAAGATCTCTTTCAGCATATGGCACACCTCGGAGTTAAATTAAAAAAATAAAACTCTTAGAGACTCTTAAGAGTCGAGGAGGACGAGTTCTTCCTCTTCGGCGAAGTCTTCTTCTTCGATGAGAGCTTCTTTAGTGAGAGGGTTTTTTGGAGCGATCGTCTGCTCTTCATCTTCGCGATCTTTCTTGCCGCGCAGCGTGAAGAGGAGAGGCACTCCTTTGAAGCCGTAGGTTTTGCGGAACTGGTTGATGAGATACTGTTTGTAGGTCTCGAGCATGAGCGCCGAGTTATTCACAAACATGACGAAGTGAGGCGGGGTGATGCCCACTTGGGCGAGATAGTAGATGCGTAGGCGTTTGCCTTGGAGCATCGGCGGATGGTAGGCCTGAATCGCTTTTTCTAAGAAGCGATTGAGTTCGCCGGTTGTGATGCGACGCCGTTGCGCGGCATCGATCTCTTTGATCAGTGGGAAGATTTTGTCTAGGTTTCTTCCGGATTGTGCCGATACGAAGAGCGTCGGACAGTGGCTGACAAAGCTGGTCTCGATCTCCAAACTTTTCAGGCAATGCTCCATGCGATAGCCTTTGACTAGATCCCATTTGTTGAAAAGCAGCAGGCATCCCTTGCCTTCTTCTTCGAGCTGGGTCATGAGGCGTTTTTCTTGGGTGGTGATGCCGACCTCTGCGTCAAGCATCATGATGCACACGTCGGCGCGCTCGATGGCGCGCTGGGTGCGGATGGCAGCGAATTTATCGACCGCTTCATGCTCGGCTTTTTTGCGACGGATCCCTGCAGTGTCGATCAGAGTGAATGGCTTCCGTCAAAGGTAAAGTGACATCGATGCTATCGCGGGTCGTGCCGGGAATCGGACTGACCACGCAGCGCTCTTCTTGCATAAATGCATTGAGCAGCGTCGACTTGCCGACATTCGGGCGACCGATAATAGCAACCTTGATGCTGAATCCGCTCTCTTCGGCATCCGTGGGAAACGAATGCCTTCAAAAGCATTCTCTAAAAGTTCAGCGATCTGAAATCGTTGCATCAGCCGAAACGGGCACGACCCGGGAAATGCCAAGATTATGAAACTCATGAACGAGGACGAGTTTGTCGAAGCTATCGACCTTATTCACCGCCAAACAGACGGGTTTTTTTGTCTTAAGGAGCGTTTTGGCCACGCGTTCATCTAAGTCAGTCACGCCTACTTTGCCATCGACTACCATGACCAGCACATCGGCTTCCTGGATAGCGATCTCGGCCTGCCTGCGCACTTCTTCTTGAAAAGGGATCTTGGAGTTAGGATCGATCCCACCCGTGTCGATCACTTCGAAAGGCCGCCCGAAAAAATCTGCCGGGGCATAAAGACGATCGCGCGTCACACCTTCCGCCTCATCGACGATGGAGATCTTCTTACCGCAAATAGCATTGAATAGGGCAGATTTACCCACATTTGGTCTTCCGACCAAGGCGAGCCGTATCATAGTTCTCTCTTTATTTTATCCCAGAAATCATAGGTTAATTGACCAATCTTTGAAAGCATCCTCAGTAAAAAACCTTAAAATCTTGGTAAGAAATTATTTAATTACAGACTAATCAGTAAATTTATTATAAATTTCGCCCCAAACAAGAGAAAAAATATGTCCTCTATCGGAGCTCTTCCTACCAACTGTTTAGCGAAAGTCCTATACTTTGTGCCTAATCTGATTCTCATTAGCCCTGTGTCAAAAGCCTTTAACAGCGCCGCCCAAGAAGTCTTCTCATATGTTTGGAGAACTTTTGAAAGCGATCCTGTTTTTGCCAGCGACGTATGCATTATTTTGACAGATACGCAACTCCAGTCCCACGCATCGCGCGTAAAAGCGCTGCATACGAGAATTCTCGGAAGAGCGCGTGATACAGGCTGTCCAGTTCCCGAAGAACCTTCGGGATATGTATTCTCTCCTTCCAGGTTAAGTCAGCTCTCTCAAGCTGTGGACCTCCAAGTTTTTTTAAAAGCTGCTGGTTTGGGTGCAGAAGCATGGGCGGAAGACCGTAAAGGTTTGCTCTCTTTGATCCCAACTCTTCGGCTCAGCGGACGCAATCTGCATAGTTTGCCAAAGCAAATCGAGTTTTGTTCGAGTCTCACAAATTTAGATCTTTCCAATAATAAGCTCTCATCTCTCCCGACCGAAATCTCGAAATGCAAAAAGCTGGTTAAATTATCTCTCGTGGGCAACATGTTGAAGACCGTTTCCCTAGAGTTGAGTCATTTGCGTGTCCTCAATCTGGATCGCAATTGTCTAGAACGCGTGCGTTTAGGCGGATGTGAGAAACTCTGGCATCTGTATCTTTCACAAAATCGAATGAAAAAAGCGCCGCAAACAGAGGGCGTCAAACTTGGGGTTCTCGATCTTTCGCATAATTTAACAGCAAGCCCTGTAGATGAGACACCGGCACCTGCTACAAAACAACTGGTTATCCCCGCAGCTCCCTGTGTTCCAATAAGACGAGAGCTGTCGTCCATCGGCTTGTATAATTCCCGGCTGCCCCGGATCGTTTAGATATCTTGGCTCATTAAGGATAAGAGCTGTCTTAGCTCTTCTCGATCAAGCCCTTTGATCTGGTCGTGTTCGTCGAAGCCAATCACGCCTTCCATGAGGGTCAGTTTCTTTTCGATCAGCTGATGGATATGCTCTTCGACGGTGGATTTGGTCACCATTTTAAAGACTTGTACGCCTCGCTTCTGTCCAATGCGATGCACGCGGTCGGTGGCTTGATTTTCGCGCGCAGGGTTCCACCAGCGATCGTAGTGGATGACCACTGAGGCTGAGATGAGATCGATGCCGACGCCGGCCGCTTGTAAGGAGGCTACGAAGACTTCACACTGGGGATCATCGCGGAAACTTATCCAATTGCTCCTTGCGATCCTTCGTGCTGCCGCGGATGCCCGCAAAACCGATCTTCTTTTCCTTAAGATGGAGCTCGATGATGTCGAGCATGTGAAGATACTGCGAAAAGACGACCAGCTTCTGGCCGCTGTCGCGCACCTCGTCCAAGAGCTCGACAAATAGATCCCACTTGCCGGAACTGTGCTTGTGATAGTTCGCAATGTCCTCACTAATCAGGCTGGGATGATCGCAGATCTGTTTGAGCGTGGAGAGCAGAGAAAAAATATGCAAAAAGGGCACCGGTTTAGAGGGATCGCGCAGCTCTTTCTCGAGCGCTTCGCGCCGCGCAGCCACCGTCTCGCGATAGAGTTTACGTTGCTCTTCCGACAGCGCGCAGTAGGAGATTTCTTCGATCTTGTCAGGTAACTCCAAGAGCACTTCAGCTTTTTTGCGACGTAGGATGAACGGTTTAATGAGGCGCGAGAGAAGATATTTTTTCTCTGGGTCCTGGCCTTTTTCAATCGGGTTCACGAAATTCTCTTTAAAGATGGCTTCACCGGGTAGATAGTTCGGCAAAACAAGATCGAAAAGCGCTTTAAGTTCCAGCAGTCGATTTTCAATCGGCGTACCGGTTAGGCCGAGACGCATGTGCGCGAGAACCTCTTTCAAGGCGCGATGTGTTTGTGAATGCGGATTTTTGGCGCTCTGAATCTCGTCGAAGATGGCCACTTCGAATTGGATTTTAGCCAGTGGTTTTTTCTCGCTGCGCAGCGTTCCATAAGAGGTCAAAAGAATGTCGTAGCCGTCTTCTAATTTTTCTGCCCAATCCGTGATAGACGCTAACTCTAAATTGGGGCAGAAAGCGTTTGAGCAGATCTTCCCAGTGATAAATCACCGATGTCGGGCAGACGACGATATACTTCTTCTTGTCCGCCTCGTCTTCTTTCAGCTGCGCATTATAGACAGAGGCTAAAAGTCCCATAGCCTGGTGCGTCTTACCGAGGCCCATCTCATCGCAGAGCATGCCAGAAAGGCCGTGCGTATAAAGGAACCAGAGCCAGCGCACGCCAATTTCTTGATAGGGTCTCAGGCGGCTTTGAAAGCCGTCGAAATTGACCAGCTCATCGGTCTGAAACGAACGGAACTCTTCTAAAACTTGGCGGCTCGCTTTGGCCTCTTTGCTCGTCCCCTTCGGATCTTGGATCTCCTCCGAGACTGAAAGCTTGAGCCACTCCAACGTAGAGAGCTTGAGGCGCTCTCCGCCTTTTAGCCAGCGCTTCTTGGGCAGATTTTTGAGCCACGCAAAGCGCATCTGCCGCAAAAAGATCAAACCTGCGCTAGTGAAGACATAGCGTTTATTTTCGTTTAAACCCTGCCAGATCTCGAAGACTGAAGTCGTGCCTACATCCGACTCGTAAACAAAATCGACCAGCCACTGCGCTGGCCCCTTCGATCTAGTATCGCGCTTGATCTGGAGAATATGCAGCGCAAGCGTTTTGGGTTTTTTGAGACGTGGATCGCTGGTGATGATAAAAGGCGCGAGTAGATCGAGTTCGTAAGAAATAAAATAGGGCTCGCTAGCCTCGTCGATGACGCGATCTCTCTGATAAACATCTGGAAGTCTGCATTCAGGTGGAATCTCGGCAAAACCTTCACCTTGGACATAGGTATAATCTCCAAAAAAGAGCACCTGCTCTGGTGTATAGCCTGCTTTGAAAATGCTTTCGGGCTGTACCAGAATCCTTCCGTTCTCGTTGAAAGAGAGTTTCAACCCCGATTTTTCGATAGGCGTATCATCGCTAAAAAATCGAGGGAGCTGTTCCAGCTCTTCGATATGCGCATTGATAAACGTGGAGATCTCATGAGCAAGTACGCGCAAGCCAGCGCGCAATTTAACGCCGGTTCGGCCGGTGCGCTTGGCATAAAAACCGCGGCCTTTTACGTAGATCCATTCGCCGAAATCGACGATCTCTCCTGGCTCTTCAGCAAATTCGACGCGGGTCTCAAAGCGCAAAGTCTCATCCGGTGAAAGCGCATATGTGAGATGGGATTCAAGACTGGAAGGATGAGTTTGGAAACCATCAAAAGCTGCCAGCCAGTGACGGTGGCGGCTGACAAAATCTCCGACCAGCGGTTTCGAAACGATCTTCTCAACGCCATCGAAAAAGAGGTTTTGCAGATGAAAGAAACCTTTGCGTTCGACATACACCCAAGGTCCGAAGTAGGCCGAAGTGGGCTTTTGTAAATCCCCTGGTTCAAAAACATAGCTCACGATGTGCAGAGTCTGCCGCTGGTCGATGTGCAGCGCATATTGAACATTCACTTCCTCGAGTTCAAGCGGTGTGCCTACGAGATACTTTTTGACTAATTTGGCGTGTTTCTGCAGCAGTGCCTGCATACGCTGCGCAGGAATCACCTTCTCATTCAAAAGCGGATCCAAACGCCCAGGGAAGAAGCCCCTTTGTGGCATGAAAAGCCATTCGCCCACTTGAACCCCTCCACCCATCGTCTCTTCTTTGTCGGCCTCCTCTTTCTGTCCTTTGAACTCCAGGTGCATTTCACGTTTTTGCGGATCGTAGCTCATCTTTCCGAGGACGCGATAAGAGAGTTCAGACACGGTCAAAGGCGATTTTACCGTAGTTAAGGCTGGAATGATTTTGGGCCAGTTGACCTCAGCGATGTAAAAGCCAAAAGAGAAATCCTTAAAATTGACCACGATCCATTTGGGTAAAGGATCGTGGTCGTAAGAAAACTCGATCGTATAAGGCACCTCTGCATCCTGAAGCAGCATCCACCATTTGGCTAGATCAGCCCAGAATGAGAGCTCGTAGCGCAGTTTAGGCGAGGGCCTTCCTTGTTTCCAAAGGCTGAGTTCGCTGTGCGGAAGATTGGAGAATTTGAGCGAAGTCTCCTCTGTCTCAACCGGACGCTGGAAAAAAAGCTTTTCTAACTGCTTTCTGCTCTTTTCATTCGCTGCCGTAATATAGAAGAGCTTCTTGCCAGTCGCAGAGTGCGCTGCAAAGCCCTTGTCTTCTGCTTTTAGAATTTGACTCTCATATCCGTGGCGCTGGCTGCCGATCAAACTCAGTTGATTCCACAAACTTGTGCGAAAGCGCACATGCAGCGGTTCGGCATGTCCGCGAAAGATGAGCTGGTAGGCGGCGGCTAAATGCGCGCAAGATTTCTTCTTCTCGGCAGCTTTGCACGTACAAAAGCAGTCTAGAATCTTCCCTGCATCTGTGATGTGAAAAAAAGGCGAGAAGGAGGTCTTAGTTTTGGGGTCGTAGAGTTCGATCTGATAGGTGCCATCGGAAAAGAGAAATGCGCGAATCCTCTTCTCGTCCAGAAAAGCCTTAGCTTGCTTAAGCTCAGTTTGCGTAAATTGTGGGGCTTTAGCGCTCATGATTGTACCATGCCTCGCCCCACGAAAGATTTCAAGAGAGCCAAAAGGACACAAACGACCCAAAGGACAAGGACGCTTTGTGACTTTGTTATTTTAAAGGGAAAATTAAACACCGAGAGCACCGAGATTCACCGAGAAAAAATTAACCTTTTTATTTCCCTCTCGGTGCATCTCGGTGCTCTCGGTGTTTATCTACCGATTAATGCAACAATGTTTGTTTTTAGTCGTTTGTTTCCTTTTGGTTCTTTTCTTAAGAAAACAACACCTTTATTATCTAATTAGACGTGCAAGTGCTGATGCACTATTTCGAGCGGAGGAGTATACTCGTAGCCCAAATCTTGTGCAACTGAAGCATTGGTCACATGGCCAAAACAGACGTTCATGCCCAGCATTAAACCAGGATCATCCTGGATGGCTTGCTTGTACCCATTAGATGCGATTTTAAGCGCATAAGGCAGTGTTGCATTGGTGAGGGCTACCGTAGCTGTACGCGCACATCCGCCGGGCATGTTGGTCACGCAATAGTGCACAACGCCATCGACGACATAGGTAGGATTAGAGTGCGTAGTCGGCCGTGAAGTTTCAGAGCAGCCGCCTTGATCGATGGCCACGTCGACTATTACTGAGCCGGGCAGCATCTTTTTAACCATTGCTTTCGTGATAAGACGTGGGGCCAACTTACCGGGCACGAGCACCGCGCCTACAACTAAGTCGGCTTGCTGGATCATCTCTTCGATCACTACAGGTGTAGAATAGATGGTCTTTAGCGCCGGCCCATAGAGCGCATCGAGTTCGCGCAGCCGGTTGACATTCACATCGAGAATAGAGACATTGGCGCCGAGACCGAGAGCCACGCGCGCCGCTTGCGTACCGACGCTGCCCGCACCTAAGATCACGACTTTGCCCGGAGCGACACCAGGTACGCCGCCTAGCAGCACGCCTCTGCCTCCGCCAGACATTTGAAGCGCCGACGCGCCAACTTGAACGGCCATTTTACCGGCGATTTCGCTCATAGGCGCTAAAAGAGGTAGACGCTGCTGTTTATCCGCTACAGTATCGTAGGCGATCCCGACAACTTTTTTCTGCAAGAGCGCTTTAGTCTGCTCTGGATCGGGAGCGAGATGGAGATAACAGAAGAGAATCTGACCCTCTCTGAGTAGTGGAAATTCGCTCTTTTGAAGCTCTTTAACTTTGATGATCATCTCGGCTTCATAGACATCTTTTGCACTAGGCACGATCTTAGCGCCAGCTTTCTTGTACATATCGATCACTAAAGCCGATAGCATGACCTGCCTGTGTTTGCACATACACCTCATGGCCTGCCTGGATGAGCAGCTTGACCATTTCTGGCGTTGCGCCTACTCGGAATTCGTTGTCTTTAATCTCTTTTGGAATGCCGATAATCATTGGGTTTCTCCTGTAAAAAAATTTCACCCTTATAGCTTAGCACAGCAGGGCCCTTAAGTTCCATGCCATCTTTAGTCTGTTCTGCGTAAAAAATTTCTTTAGAAAGAGTGATAACCTCGAGCGGCCTTGCCAGTGAGAATTTTTGAAGCGAAGCGAAGGCCGCGGCTACTGCCGCCGTTCCACACGCCTGCGTCTCATCCTCTACGCCGCGCTCATATGTGCGTATCATGAGTTGGTTCTTGTGC
This sequence comes from uncultured Chlamydiales bacterium, assembly GCA_963709365.1. GTDB lineage: Bacteria > Chlamydiota > Chlamydiia > Chlamydiales > Rhabdochlamydiaceae. The sequence goes on along the minus strand of CAVPVU010000002.1, from coordinate 187,141 downwards.
ACACAAGGTTGGATAAAGGTTACATTGACACCGTGAGGTGAAAAATAGGGGTGGAAGCGCACGGCCTTTCCCGTCTCGTAAACTGATTCAGTTTGAATATCGTCGGTGAAAATTAACGCATGCGGGACACCGCTATCTACCAATTCCAAAGATCTTCCCTCAAGCCGTATCTCTCGTTCGATGATTTGCGGCGTGGGATGCAATACCGCGATCAGATCGTTCTGCTGATGGCACGTGAGAACCGAAGCGGCTGTCTCGACTCTGCCTCTTTTATCGATCGCACCTAAGCTTTGTGCAAAGCGGAAGAGGCAGCGCAGGCCATTTCCGCACATGCTCGCCTCGCCTCCATCTGCATTGAAAATGCGCATGCGAAGCTCGGCAATCTGAGAGTTTTGAAGTAGGATGAGACCATCGGCGCCAATTCCATAATGCCGATGACATAAGCGCTGGATCAGACCAGCATTTTCGATTGGGAAATGATCTCTCCGGTCATCGATCAGGATAAAATCATTTCCCGCCCCCTGATACTTAGAGAAAGGAGTAGCTATACGTTCAATTCCTTATATGATCCCACAATCTTATCGAGCAGTCCAAACTTAAGCGCTTCTTCGGCACTCATCCACGAATCGCGATCAATCGCTTTTTCGATCGTCTTCGCATCCTTGCCAGTCGCCTGTACGTAGACATCTACGATCGCTGCGCGGGTTTTGAGCAGTTCCTTGGCTTGAATGTCCAAATCCGTTGCCTGACCTCTTATCACAGCGTGGATCGAAGGCTGGTGGATCATGATACGCGAATTTTCTGTGGCAAAGCGCTTTCCAGGAGCTGCACAAAGACTTAAGATCGATCCCATTGAAGCTGCGAGGCCAGTCACAAGTGTCGTGACAGGCGAGGTGATCATCTTCACCTGATCCCAGATGGCAAATCCTGCATCGACCGATCCTCCTGGAGAATTGATCACAAAAAGAATCGGTTTGCCAGGATCGGTTAGCTCGAGATACCAGAGTTTGCGGATGGCGTTATTTAGCACTTTTTTCATCTACTGCTTCACAGAAAAAAATGCGGCGGGCTTTTAAGAGCGTTTCGTCGATCTTATCGTCGAGAGAAAATGGGCTTTTTGTACTTCTGGTTCTTCGTCTGTTCTTGGCATGATTAACCTCGGGCTTAAGTGAATCTATTATTGTCCTTTTTTCTTTTTACTCAATGACAAGTTCGGGGTAAAGAGGAAAGCGACTTAGCAGGCCTTTAACTTGACCTCGAACGTTGGAAAGCTGATGGGGATCGATCACCGTTTTGGCGCGGCTCATGCCCTCGCCTTTTTCGGCCGGTGCCGGCTTGGTGGCTTTTAAGAGCGTGACGATCAGCCCGGCGATCTCATGCATTTCTGCCTCTTTCATACCCAGGGTAGTAAGGGCGGGCGAACCGATCCTGATGCCTGAAGTATACCACGGCCCTTGCGTATCGAATGGCACGGCATTGCGGTTAACCGTAAAGTGCGCCTCGCGCAGAGCCAGTTCAGCCTGCCTACCAGTCAGTCCAAAACTCGTATGGACATCGAAGACGAGCAGATGGTTGTCTGTGCCGCCAGTAGTGACCTTGACGCCTTTTGAAGTGAGTTGCTGAGCTAGCGCCTGGGCATTTTTGACTACTTGCTGCGCATACCGTTGAAAGGCTGGGGAGTTGGCCTCTTTGAACGCGATCGCTTTAGCCGCCATCACATGCGGAAGCGGTCCGCCTAGAACGATGGGGCAGCCTTTGTCTACCACTTCGCGGTACTCCTCTTTGCAGAGGACCAGACCCGCCGCGCGGTCCGCGCAGCGTCTTGTGGGTGGTCGAGGTCACCACATGCGCAAAAGGGATCGGATCGAAATTGCCTTTCATCACCTTTCCGGCTACTAGGCCAGCGAAATGGGCCATGTCGACCATCAGCGTTGCACCTACGCTATCTGCGATCTCACGCATCTTCGCAAAGTCGATCAGCCGCGGATAAGCGGAGTAGCCGACGACTAAAATGGCAGGCTTTTCGCGTTTAACTTGTTCCGAGAGGAGCGCATAGTCGATCAGCCCAGTTTTAGCGTCGACATCGTAAGAGACCGACTGCATCATCTTCGCCGAGACGTTATGTCTGTAGCCATGCGTAAGGTGGCCTCCCGAATTGAGCGAGAGTCCCATCATCTTTTGGCTGACCATAAGCTGTCTTACGCGTTCATATTCTTGCGGAGAGAGCTCATCGATGTTCTTCTTGCCAAGCGCCGCGACCTCTCTATTCTGCACACGCTGAACCAGGATGGCCCAATAAGCCACCATGTTGGCATCGGCGCCAGAGTGAGGCTGCACATAAGCATGATCGCAGCCAAAAAGCGTTTTTGCCTCTGCAATCGCAGCATCTTCGATCGCATCGATATTGTCGCAACCTGCATAGAAGCGATGCTGGGGAAAGCCCTCCGCATACTTATCGGTTAACAGATTGCCCATCGCCAACTGAACCGCATAAGAGGAGTAGTTCTCCGAAGCGATCATCTTCAGATAGGCGCGCTGGTCTCTCAGCTCCTGCACGATCCGCTCGGCAATAACAGGCATCTCGCTTTTGATCACATCGAGCGATGCCATGTATGCAATGGCTGCAGCAGCCCTTCTCTCTTGGGGAACCTTATGATAATATTTTTCCAGAAATGACATGCGACTCTCCACCGGTTTTAAACCAGGGATTGTGGCAAAAAGCAACAAATGTGAAAAGCTAATTGGACAAATAGAGAAAAGGACTACAAGACTTTTTTTGTCGCTTGTATCCTTTTTGGATCGTTGAAGTCGGCCCAAAAAAATCAAGAATCAATGTCCATGGCCAATTACCAATGGTCCAATGGACAATTACCAACAGAACTCCCGCACGGGAGCAACACCGACGTCCGCGTAGTCGCCGTAGCTGCTGCAGCTGACGCTGAGGCCGCCAGCGTCAAAGCTCACCATCACCGTGTAACCCTCAGTCTCTGCATCAGTGCGCGTATATATCTCGTCCATGATGCGTATCCCTGTACAGTTAAATGTGTCAAAAACACAGAAAATAGCAACTGGTACGCACGGGCGTTTATAACCCAGGGGCATAAGAGCTTGTTGCTCCTCAACTGATTTGCCTCCAAAAAATGCAGTTTTTGGAAACAGTATCACGCAGTCAGTAGATATGGCTGCATCGCCATGCTCTTGAAGTGCGTATTTCCAGCTGTGCACATGGAATTTCTGACTATGTATCTGAGCCAGCTTTTCTGCGATTTTGGCTGTCATCCCACGAGGAGCGCGATGGATCGAAAAGAGCTCTGTGGCTCTGCTGTCTTCACGGATATCCTGCCCAGCTAAAGCTTGCAAAGCCTCTACACCGAAGATCTGCACGAGGCGAGCTTGCATCCATTCGTCAATATCAAAAGGTAGATACATGGTGGAGTTATAGCTGCTTCCAAGTAGTTCTCGGTGTATTGCCACACCTCTTTTGCGATCTCCTTTTCCTGCAGCGATCTCTTGCTTATCCGGTCCAAAAACGTCGTGCTTTTGTATGTACTCAAAGACCAAGCGCGTCTCCGCTTGCAGTAAGAAGCATGATACTTCCTGAGTGACAATAGGGTGGATTATCTCATACCCTATTGTGTTCTCTGCGATCCATTCGGCACCCCACTTCTCAACAGGCTCATCCCTGAATATATATTTCAAGACCACGCCAACAACAGCATAAGAAAAAGTAGGCAATGCGTCGGCAATAACCCTATGGGCGGTTAAGTTAGGGCTATAACGTCCGAGTGAACTAACGGCTTGCGTTGATGTGACCATAATTTTAAACCTATAATTAAATTAAATAATTTAATAAATATTGTGTGATATTATAATAATTACTGCAATGGTCAATTACCAACAGAACTCCCGCACGGGAGCAACACCGCCGTACGCGCGGACGTAGTTGCCGTCGTTGACGTGGAAGCCGCCAGCAGCAAAGCTCACCATCACCGTGTAACCCTCAGTCTCTGCATCAGTGCGCGTATACATCTCGTCCATGATGCGTATCCCTGTACAGTTAAATGTGTCAAAAATACAGAAGGTAGCGACCGGAAAGCGCGGGCGTTTATAACCTAGGGGCATAAGAGCTTGTTGCTCCCCAACTGATTTGCCTCCAAAAAATGCAGTATTTGGAAACAGTATCACGCAGTCAGTAGCTATGGCTGCATCGCCATGCTCTTGAAGTGCGGTTTTCCAGCTGCATTCATGGAATTTCTGACCATGTATCTGAGCTAACTTTTCTCCGATGTTGGCTGTCATCCCACGAGGTCCGCGGTGGATCGAAAAGAGCTCTGTGGCTCTGCTGTCTTCACGGATACCCTGCCTAGCTAAAGCTTGCAAAGCCTCTACGCTGAAGATCTGCACGAAACGAGCTTGCATCCATTCGTCAATATCAAAAGGTAGATACATGGTGGAGTTATAGCTGCTCCCAAGAAGTTCTCGGTGTATTGCCATACCTCTTTTGCGATCTCCTTTTCCTGCAGCGATCTCTTGCCTATCGGGCCCGAAAACCTCGTATTTTTGTATGTATTCCCAGATCAAGAGGGCCGGCCTCTGGACCGGACAGTACTTCCCGAACGGGCAGATCTCATTGGGCGGCAAGAAAGCTTCTAGTGGCTCAACAACAACAGGATAGATTATCTCATACCCGATCGTGTTCTTTGCGATCCATTCGGCACCCCACTTCTCAACAGGTTCATCCCTGAATATATATTTCAAGACCACGCCAACAACAGCATAAGAAAAAGTAGGCAATGCGTCGGCAATAACCCTATGGGCGGTTAAGTTAGGGCTATAACGTCCGAGTGAACTAACAGCTTGCGTTGATGTGACCATAGCTTTAAACCTATATTAAATTAAATAAATTAATAAATATTATATAATTTTTATAATAATTGTTGCAATGGACAATTACCAACAGAACTCCCGCACGGGAGCAACACCGTTGATCGCGTGGCCGTAGTCGCTGTCGTTGACGTAGAAGCCGCCAGCGTCAAAGCTCACCATCACCGTGTAACCCTCAGTCTCTGCATCAGTGCGCGTATACATCTCGTCCATGATGCGTATCCCTGTACAGTTAAATGTGTCAAAAATACAGAAGGTAGCGACCGGAAAGCGCGGGCGTTTATAACCTAGGGGCATAAGAGCTTGTTGCTCCCCAACTGATTTGCCTCCAAAAAATGCAGTATTTGGAAACAGAATCACGCAATCAATGGGTATGGCTGCATCGCCATGCTCTTGAAGTGCGGTTTTCCAGCTGTATTCATGGAATTTCTGACCATGTATCTGAGCTAACTTTTCTCCGATGTTGGCTGTCATCCCACGAGGTCCGCGGTGGATCGAAAAGAGCTCTGTGGCTCTGCTGTCTTCACGGATACCCTGCCTAGCTAAAGCTTGCAAAGCCTCTACGCTGAAGATCTGCACGAAACGAGCTTGCATCCATTCGTCAATATCAAAAGGTAGATACATGGTGGAGTTATAGCTGCTCCCAAGAAGTTCTCGGTGTATTGCCATACCTCTTTTGCGATCTCCTTTTCCTGCAGCGATCTCTTGCTTTTCTGGCCCAAAAACGTCGTGCTTTTGTATGTACTCAAAGACCAAGCGGGTCTCCGCTTGCAGTAAGAAGCATGATACTTCCTGAGTGACAATAGGGTGGATTATCTCATACCCTATTGTGTTCTCTGCGATCCATTCGGCACCCCACTTCTCAACAGGCTCATCCCTGAATATATATTTCAAGACCACGCCAACAACATCATGAGAAAAAGTAGGCAATGCGTCGGCAATAACCCTATGGGCGGTTAAGTTAGGGCTATAACGTCCGAGTGAACTAACGGCTTGCGTTGATGTGACCATAATTTTAAATCTATAATTAAATTAAATAATTTAATAAATATTATATAATTTTATAATAATTGTTGCAATAATTAAAATTATTACTTTATATAAATCCGCATTTTTCCGCCGTATTTACCTCCAAAACGACCTTTTTTCGTCACTAAGTAGCTTTGTTTGAAGAACTCCTCCCGGAAAGGGAGAAGATTCTCTGATGGTAAGGCTTTTGGCCTGAAAGATAAAGTGCTCCTATTGCCTTTTTTATAAACATCAAGTCTTTCACCCTCAATGTCTTAAATCCGACTATTTTAACATATATGTTAAATTGGTCGCTCAGAAGTGTACGAAATCATTCGAGGCACACCTCCTTTCCCTTTCCCGCAGGCTTAGAACCATTCTAAGACTCCTAATTTGGAGCGCGGTGGCTTGACCTTGCGGTTCTACACATCTTTTTGTTGCCTTTCCCTAAAAGAAAGGAAAGAAAGACGGCCTAATGGACGAAGTGGACGGGATAAGAAAATGGACACGGAGTGGACGGCCGAAAGAAATCCGGATTTCTTCGGCCGTCCACTCCGTGTCCATTCCTCTCCTTTGTCCACTCCGTCCACTAGGCCGTCTTTCTTTCTGGCTCAAGATTATAGGCAAGAAAAAGATGTGTAGAAGTGCAAGGGCTTGACCCCGCTTTCCTTGAAAAGAATCGTCCTGCGAATTGATTGGTTATTGAATGCCCTCTTAGGCGACTTTGATGAAGCGAGGTGTGAATTGTACGGTGGTACCTGGCGACAATTTGTGATTCTCGCCATCTTCATAGGTCTGATCGTTGATTAGCACTTTGAACTCGCGATCTTTGCCGATGGGTGCATCTGTCTCCCAAAACCAGGAGTCGGGGCCCATGTTTTTCATCAGCTTTCCCTTTTGCCAACTTAAGCCCGGGGCGTTGCCGCGAATATATAGCGCGTTTTTAAAACCCACGTCGATTTTGACCATGACTTTTGTGCAGGCCATCTTTGATTTTGATTCGAATTCTTTAGGATGCTTCTTCATACCGCTCTCCTTATAGGTCTTAATTTCATACTGCCTCTATTCGTCAGAGATGTCAAATAAAAATTTTATAAAATACCAGACCTCTTTTCGCTTGAGGATTATTGGCGTAAATCGATAATGTACTCTTGCTAAAAAAACCTATCATTAAGAGAGAACAATGCAAGAGCGGCTTCGTCCAATTCTGGACATTCAAGAACTAGACATGAAAATGATCCGCCTGATGCGCGTCAAAAAGGAGCGGCAAAAAGAGCTGGGCCAGATTGAGGCCATTCGCAAAGAACTCCATCAGCAGCTGACGGAAAAAGAGAAGGAGATCTCTGAGCTCAATAAGACGATCCAATCCTTTGAGCAGAAGATCCAAGATACCACAGCGAAGGTTAAAAAATTCGAGACTCAGCAGAACAGCATCAAAAAAGTCGATGAATTCAATGCGCTTACCCAAGAGATGACTGCGGCTGAGAGAGAGCGGATCGCCCTCGAGCAGAAGGTCTCCGATATCGTCGATAAGAAGAATGCTGAAGAAGAGCTCTACGAGAAGATCAAAGAGAGCTTAAAGACCTCTGAAGAGAGCAGTAACACCCTGACCCAAGAGATCGAATCTAGCATCAAGCTCATCAATGAAGAAGGCCAAAATCTCAAAACCGAGCGCGATGCGCTTGCCGCCAAGGCCGATCCTGAGACTCTGCAAATTTATGAGAGACTGCTGCGCAACAAAAAAGATCGCGTCGTCGTCGCTATTGAGAACCGCACATGCAGCGGCTGCCATATCGTGCTTACGGCCCAGCATGAGAACCTAGTGCGCAAAGGCGAAAACTTGGTCTTTTGTGAGCACTGCTCGCGCATCCACTACTGGCAAGAAAGCGAAGCGCTCGAAGGCACGCCTGTAGCTACGAAGCGCCGCCGCCGCCGTATGGCTAGCACATAAGAATTTTGGGAAGGCAAAGCAATCGCCTCTGTTAAAGAGGAGGAAAGTCCGGACTTCGCAGGAGGAGATACCAGTGAAATACTGGGGGCCGCAAGGCCACGGAAAGTGTAACAGAAAACATACCGCTATCATAAGGTCAAAAGCCTTGCGATAGACAGGCTGAAAATGCTGGTTTTATGAGCCAGCCACACCTGCAGAGATGCAGGGTGCTGTAAACCCTATCTGAAGCAAGACGAATTATGGGCCATTTGCCGCTCTCCGCGGGGCCCTGAGAATATGATGTCGCTTGAGGATCATGGTAACAGGATCCCTAGATGAATGATTGCTCGCTCTCTTGTAAAAGGGCGCTGACAAAATCCGGCTTAAAAGCCTTCCCTTTTTTTAAGAAAAAGGAACTAGATATGCGACTCATCGGTTTTTTTGTTCTTCTTTTAAGTTTCTCTCTTATCCATGCAGAAGAAGGCTACCTTGTAAAGAGTAAGGGTCAACGGGTATTGCATCTCAAAGGCACTCCTCGTGAGATGGGCCTACAGCATGGAAAACTTCTGAAAGATCTCATTCAGCAAAACGTCTCCGCCTTTCTGGAAGGTCCACGCTCTGCTCTACTCAGCAAAAGGGGCATCCACTTTAAAGAGCAGCTGCCCAACCTGATCAAACACATCCCTCAAAACCTTTGGGAAGAGATGGAAGGCGTGGCGGAAGGCGCAGAGATCGCTTTTGAAAAAATCCTGCTGCTCAACCTCTTTCCGGAGATGTTTCACTGCAGCGCGATTGTCGCCTATGGAAATGCCACACACGAAAGAGAGCTATATCACGTGCGCGTGCTCGATTACAAGATCGGTAAAGGGCTATCTAACAGCGCCGTGCTAATGATCGTCGAACCTAACGACGGCCATCCATTCATGAATGTGGGTTATGCTGGATTTATTGGCTCTGTCACCGGCATGAATGCCCAGAAGATCGCCATTGGCGAGATCGGCGGTCAAGGCTATGGCTCTTGGGATGGCATTCCCATGGCTTTTCTGATCCGCATGATCTTAGAAAAGGCCTCTACTCTCGAAGAAGCGAAGGAGATGTTAACAAAGGCGCCGCGCACCTGCGAATACTTCTACATCTTGTCCGATGGCAAAGACAACTCCTCGGTCGGCATTTATGCCACCGCTCAGGAGATCAAGTTTATCAAACCTGGAACGTATTTCTCTCATATTGAAGTTGACAAAGATAACTTCACAACGACACAGATGCTTAGGCGATTTCCCCATCAGACCGTTCTATACAACTCTGATGGATCGCTTGCAACGCTCTCGCAAACGCAGCCAGAAAACTGTCTTCTGCTCACCGGTTTAACCAGCCCTGAACGCTACCCGGTGCTCGCAGAACGTCTCTTGAAAAACTTCGGATCGATCGACGAAAAAGTTCTACAACTGATAATCCAGGACGAGGGCGGCAAACTCTCGAACCTGCACAACGCTATCTTTCTGCCCGCGAAATTAAAACTCTGGGTCGCACACGCGACGCCGGATGGGCAGCCCGCCTACGCACAACCCTACACCGAATTCTCTTTGCCAGCCCTGCTCTCAAACGGATCGCCTCCTTAAGAGAGTGTGTACATTAACCTAGTTGTAATTGATTTAATGCAATGAGCTTAAATGCCCTTGCCCGAAGAGCAATAGACCAAATTTTTCAATTCGCACCCGAATCTGCCCTCCCCTGTGTCTGCCATGACTGGCGCACCATGTTCAATATCTCCTTAAAAAATGAGGTAGAGAAGCTCCCTGTGGAGATGAGCGACTTTTATCTCAGGGCTTTTGAAGTTCTGCCCGCGAAAGGCGTGGGAAATCACTACCTCGTATATCGGCGTTTGCATGAGCTTCTTTTCCCAATTCTTGAGGATCTGGACTCACGCCAACTCAAAGAAATTAGAACTGCTTTTAATGGCTCTTTCTCTATTTCGAGATTTGTACGCATGCATGCCGAAATCTCCTCGCTTAATCTCTTGCTGAGAATTTGGGACAGGGTCCGCTCTGTCTTTCCCTATGTGACAACTCCTGTAAATGTTAGAGATATTTGCATTCTTTTGACGCATTTAGATAATGCTTCCATGCGGGCTGACTTGCAGGAACTGAATTTAAAGCGCATGCAACTCAGATCTTTTCCTTCGGCGCTTCTCCATTTTCCCAATGTTGTACATCTCAATCTCTCTTACAATAGGCTGACTACTCTACCGGCAGAGATCGCCAATTTCACAGCACTCAGAACACTCAACATCGAAGGCAATCCTCTAGATGCCGCACAATTTCAAGCGATCATAAAACTATGTGAAACCTTCCACTCGTTAGAAAGCGTGGTAACAGAATATGAGGAGCTTTCGGAAGGGTTTTCACAGATCATTTATCGTAGATATGAAGCGTATGCTTTACTTGTAATCTGGGCCTTCTTACGCACAGATGATTTTGATCTTCCATTATTGACAGACCCTGAGGCGATTCGTAAGGCTTTGAGAGAGCCGAATCCTGTTTTTGCGCGCGTCACAGATCTAAAATTGCATTATTTTAAGTTGCGCGTATTTCCTGGGGAATTTGCTTGTTTGCGCAATCTTAATCATTTGAATCTGGCACATAACCATTTTACTGATCTTCCCGAAGCAGTGCTCCAATTTAAGAAATTGAGAAGTATCAATCTGAATGATAATCCAATCCGAGGCAAAATTAGCCCTATATTGGATAGATTGAGAGCGCTTCCTCAGCTCGAAACCGTCCACATTGGAAACATTGCTTTTAGATTTACACCTGCTCGTCGCCTTCCGCCAGCGACTATTGAAGTTCCTCCTTCAACTGGCTGTGGCTGCGCCATTCTTTAGAACAACACAGTTTCTTAACTTTTTAGCGCACGAGGATGAGCTTTCTCATAAACTTCGCGTTTGAGTCTGGTGGAGACTTGAGTATAGATAGTTGTTGTAGCCAGCGAGCTATGTCCGAGCAGCGTCTGAATCGTCTTGAGATCCATACCCTTTTCTAGCCAGTGCGTGGCAATAGTGTGTCGGATGGTGTGAGGAGTGACCTTGCCCGACAGTCCGCTAGCGAGCAGATACTCTTCAAATTTGCGATCGACGGAACGTACGGTAAGGCGCATTCCCCACTTATTCAAAAAGATCGCCTGCTTGTCTTGTTCGGGTTGATGGGTCTCCGAGCTCGCATGCCTCTCTGGACTTTCCAAATATTTTTGGATCCAAGAGGCGGCTGTCTGAGTGATGGGAACCACGCGCTGTTTTTTACCCTTTCCCATGACCCGCGCTTGTCTCCTGACAAAATCGACATCGGTACGATTAAGCGCGATCAGCTCGCTGATGCGCAGTCCCGAACTATAAAATAACTCCATGATAGTGCGATCTCTGAAACCTAGATAGGTAGTGACGTCAGGCGCCTCAAAGAGCCGTTCGACCTGTTCATATGAAAGAGATGCCGGTATCGTCTTTTCAAGTTTCGGGCTGTCGATCTCATCCATGGGGTTGAATGAGACAAGTTTTTCTTTGCATAGGAAATGGAAAAACGAGCGCAGGGTCGAAAGACGTCTGAGGACAGTGCGCTTTTTGGCCTGTTTTAGGCTGAGCTGCGCGAGAAAGCCGCGGATATGGCGCTTGTCGATACTCCCAATTGGCAAAGAAAATTTATCATTCTCAAGATAGACGCGAAAGCTCTCTAAGTCCATGCCATAATTGCGGATGGTATGGACCGAGGCATTCTTCACAATGCGCAAATACTCTAAGAAGCGCGTGATAACTGTCTTGACGTCATCCATGATATCTATGTTAACATTAGCAGACTCTAAAAATTGAAAGTAGAATTTCATGATCACGCTAAATGACATTTCGAAAAAGATCGGCGGTCGCGTTCTCTTTGAGAATGTCACCGTGACCTTCAGCTCGCATAACCGTTACGGCCTCACTGGACCTAACGGTGCCGGGAAATCCACCCTGCTCAAAATCATGATGCGCCAAGAAGAGGCGACCAGCGGTAGCGTAACCTTGCCGCGCAAAGTGGGCTTTTTGAGGCAGAATATCGAAGCCTTCCGCGACTTCAAAGTACTCGATGTAGTCATCATGGGCAATCAGCGCCTTTGGGATGCGCTGACCGAACGCGACAACCTCTACCTAGAGGAGATGACCGATCAAGTCGGAATTCGCCTAGGCGAACTCGAAGAGATCATCGGCGAAGAAGATGGCTACGAAGCCGAAGCAGAGGCAGAAAATCTGCTCTCCGGCATGGGCATCCCGTCTGAATACCATTCACAAAAGATGTCGGCCGATACCCACCGATATGCAGTTCCGCGTGCTCCTCTGCCAATCGCTCTTCGGCAGTCCAGAAGCTCTGCTCCTCGATGAACCGACCAACCACCTCGATCTCGAATCGATCGGCTGGCTAGAGACATTCCTACATCGATATACGGGAACGCTGGTCGTAGTCAGCCACGACCGCCACTTCCTCAACGCCGTCACCACGCATATCGCCGACATCGATTATGAAACGCTGATCATCTATCCGGGCAACTACGACGATATGCTCGTAGCCAAGACTGCCGTGCGCGAGCGCACCGAATCTGAAAACAAGAGCAAAGAAAAAAAGATCTCTCAGCTTCAAGATTTCGTGGCCCGCTTTGGCGCAGGTACGCGCGCTAGCCAGGTGCAGTCGCGCATCCGCGAGATCGAGCGCCTCGCTCCCATGGAGCTTAAAAAATCGAATATCCAACGCCCCTATATTCGCTTCTATCCACCCGAAAAACCCTCCGGCCAAGTCGTGGCTAAAATAAGTGACCTTATCAAAGGCTACGACGGCAAAAAGGTCATCGACCATTTCTCTTGTGAGATCATGCGCGGCGATAAAATCGGTGTGATCGGAAATAACGGTCGAGGCAAGACCACGCTGCTCAAAATGATCGCCAGGTGCTTCCTCAAGACAACGGCCGCATCGAAATAGGCCATCAGGTGCAGATCGGCTACTTTCCCCAAAATCATAATGAGATCATCGATAAGACGCTCTTCTATGACCGCTTTCGAATGGCTAAAAAACCGGCGTGAAGGCGTCTACGATCAAGATATCCGCAGCGTGCTGGGAAAGATGCTCTTCGGAGGCGATGATGCCTTTAAATCGATCTCTGCGCTATCTGGCGGAGAGACCGCCCGCCTGATCATCGCGGGCATGATGCTCTGCAATTACAACTTCCTCGTGATGGACGAGCCCAACAACCATCTCGACCTGGAAGCAGTCTCGGCTCTCGCTTGGGCTCTGCAAGAGTATAAAGGCACCGTGATCATCGCCAGCCACGACCGCGATTTGATGAACCGCTCTGTGACCAAGACCATCGCCTTTGAGGAAAAGGGCATCAAAATCTTCGATGGACCGCTGGAAGAGTACCTAACTGTGCACTCAACTAAAAAATGAACCAGTCAACGAATACGCTTGAGCTTTCGCGAGAAGAGAAGCTCAAGGCCATCGAGCACCATTTTGCGAAGATCATGCAAGCGCTGGGACTCGATCTCACCGAGCCCTCTTTGGCCAAGACGCCTGAAAGAGTGGCCAAGATGTACGTCGACGAGTTTTTTGCCGGCCTCGACCCCGAAAACTTCCCTAAGATGACCTATTTCGATCCGCCTGATACGGATGGGAAGCTCGTCTTAATCCGCGACATCGCAGTAGAGAGCATCTGCGAGCACCACTTCGTGCCCATGAGTGGCAAGGCGCATATCGCCTACCTGCCCAAAAAGAAGATCCTCGGCCTATCGAAGATCCCCAGACTGGTGAACTACTTTTGTAAGCGTCCCCAATTGCAAGAGCGCTTGACCCCTCAAATCGCCGATGCGCTCGCGCATCTTCTCGAAACCGAGGACGTGGCCGTGCGCATAGAGGCAAAACACTACTGCATAGCCATGCGTGGCATCAAAGACACCTCCAGCTTGACTATCACCCAAGATCTACGCGGCAAGTTCCGCACCGATCTCGCCCTCGCCCAACAATTCCTAAGCCTCTCTGCGAGCAACTAGTTCTTGAAGCTAAAATATTTTTTGCTCTATCTTGGAAATAACCACGTGATAAATGGGTGAGGGGTTATGGCGAGAATTGATCAAACCGGAGCTTCTGCAGTTCCTTACGAGCAGCCCACGCCGCCCACGCCTGAAGAGATCAAGCTGGCTAGAGACTTGAAAGTTCCCCTGCAAAAGTTTACCGATGCGCTCAAAAACCTCACGCCGACATCAGCACGCAGCGATCCGGCTCTTTCTAACCTCAGTCAGATCATTATCCAACTACACGAGATCGCCCAGCGCGCGGCAAAGATAAAATAGGATGAGTATGCTTAAGGAAAACCTTAAAGACGCTGGCGAGATCATTCAAAACATCCTCACTCAGCCCCTCTCTATCCCAGATATGGAAGAGACTGTAACGCTACTCTCTGCTGCTCAAAGTTATCAGATCAACGAAGGCGAAAATTCTGCCCTGAGCAAAGCCATGCTCTCTCTCCTTCTCTATCCCGAGCCCACCCAAATCATGCTCCGCGAACTAGACATCCTCTACAAAGAAATCAACGTCTAGTTTCTTGTTGAAAATCTCGGGCTTTTAAGTTCCCGAGACTTGGATTATTCGCCATTTTTAGCGTGTAAAATGCTCGGAAAGTAACGTGGAGCACCTTGATTGACAATGTTGATTCCCATGCCAAACAGTCCAGTATAGAGTGTGCGTGAAAGTCCTCCGCGGAAAAACGCCCGGAAACCTCCTTCAGCAATCTCCTTTATGGCAGAACACATCGAAAGAGGTGTTCTGCTGGCCTGCACACGCGTTTTGATCAGATCTAAGGGAGCTGTCGCAAGCCCACCTAACCCTCCTACAATCCCTCCGGCCATTGCTTGTATCGCAAGGGTCGTTAAAGGAGATGGAAGGCGATTGCCACTCAATCTGTTTTTGTATTGCCGCTCAATATTTTTTTGCAACGAAGGCGCAATGTACAACATTAAGCAGGGATAGGGAACATCTCTTAAGATCGTCGCAGTAAATCCTGCTGCCCGCGTCGCCATTTTCAGACTTTGAGAATAGGGCAAAGCATGAACTTGTCGATTGATGGCCAATCCTTCACCGAAAGCGGCAAGAGGTGCAGAAACAACTCCGGCTAAAATCGAGGGCCAGGGTTGTAAGTTTTCTCTAAAAACACCGTTTATGGTGTAGGAAGTTCCAAAAGCGCTAAAATCAACAAGACACATCGCCCCAACTCCTTTGTATAAGGGACCGATAAAGGGAACTCTTTGACCTTTTGCTAATTGGCCTATCATTGACAAATGATTCGTCTGAAAAAGACGCGTAATAGTATTTAAGGGATGAACTACCCCATTTACAGCAACGCTCGCGATGCCGCCAAGAACTACTTGTCCTGCAACGTTTAAACGTGGGACTTCTAAATTTGAAGACATAAAAAAACCTACTTTTAATTTTTTGTAAAAAACGGATCTAGTGATGAATACAAAAAAAGTGCTGTGCTGTTAGCACAGCTTAAAAGAAGGTTTTTTAGAAGATTTAGAGGCAGAATAGATCTGAACAGTCATTAAAGAAGAGTGACTTGCAAGCGATAAAAACAGATCTAAGAATAAATTTCGCCTGTTCATGTAAATGAGTATGGCATAATGATGAAAAATTAGTCAAGATAAACTAATGCATTTTTAAATGTTTTAGCAAAAAAGTTTTTTGTATGGCTTAATTGCGATTGTTTTTAAAAAAGGAAAAAGATTTGCGTAGCAGGTTAATAACTATACTTTTTGCCCAGTAGCAAAAAAGCCAAGTTCCAGAACTCTTCCAAAATGGAGGTGGAGAGATGCATTAGAACTTTTGCTTGGTCAAGACTGGAAAGTATATCGGGTTATTTCTCAGGGTTCTTGGTTGGAGAAGCGGCATCGCCGCCACGACCATAATCCCATAGCCATGAACCGTCGGGCAATTGTCTATTCGGAATACCATGAACTTCAGCAGCACTTCTACCTCCTTTCCCACCTCTATCAAATTGTGCAGCTTCTCCTCCTTCACCACCAAGGGCAATGGCACCGCCCTTAGCGTGAGCATTTCCGCCATTTCCTCCGGGACCCCATGGCCCACCGCGACCTCCAGGGCCACCTTTAGCAACCCCGTTCTCTTCAGCTACAGCATTGCCGCCTTTACCTCCAGCTCCTGTTCCACTAGGGTGATTTATATTCGAGATATTCTGAATAATCGTGTTGTCGTTTCCGTTAACTTCAGACGTCGTCTTTTGAGTAGGGGATGTCTCTTTTTTTATGAAAAAATTAAGAAACTTGGCTTTAAGCGTATCGCAAATTTTACAAACGGCCATAAATCCTCGATCAAAAGATCAATAATATTACTTGGAAATCCAGTTATTTGTACGATTTGCGGTTAACGCAATATCACTGAAAATTCCTAGAAAGTCGCGATGGAGAGAGTTGTAGCTATTTTCCAGATCGAAGGTAGCTCTTTTTCCTTTGTCGATTAGCATTACACAACAACATGAATCCTCATCGAGATTGTATCTAAATGCATACACTTGCACGTTTTCTACCATATCATCATCTTTGTGCCACTGAAAATGCCAGGTCATCATCCCATTTGATTCAGGGGATTTAAAAGAATTCACAAAATTGATTTTTTGGTAAAAATCTTCTCCATAAATTGCTTTTGCCGAGGTGAGTATTTCGCTAAACAGTATTGTTTGGTTAATTTTTGCATCATAGACTGAAAAAACCATATATCCTTCACGATTTTTATCTCCGTGAATCAATTTATAATCAAAAGGCTCTTCAGCCTCTACCATTGTGTAGAAGGGTTCATTTGCCATGAGCTGATTCGACGACACAACGGCAAACGATATAAGAAAAAGCGTGTAAAAAAAGAGTCTGCGCATAGTTTTGTGCCTCTGAATGAAATTTAAGACCCTCAAGAATAGTCCATTCCACACATTTGCATCAAATGTTCTAGGGCATTGGTTTCATGGAAGTCTCAAGATGTTTCTTAAGATTTAGAATCAACTTGTTTAGTATCAATAAAAAAGGCCCGGAAAAATCCGAGCCTTGTTGTGTTGGAGATGGAGAGAAGCCCTCGCGCTAGGGGCGATGCCCCTAGTCTACCGGGCCGGCGGTCTTGCTCGGTTTAACGAGCTTGAGCTCGATTCTCTCACGCAAGGCAAACTGTTGCCTTGCTCACCTCCAATAAAAAAGGCCGGGCCTTTGGCCTGGCCGGATTGGAGGCGGAGAGACACATTCAGAACTTTTGACTGGAGGTCATTTAGCCACGCCTCTTCTTTAAGAAGTTTAATCCCATCCTAAAGCTCTAGCTCAAGGTTTGAACGGATCGCTTGCCGCAATCCCACCCCTTCAGGGCAAGCTATCTTTCAGGCCAAAATCCTTACCGTAGGAGAATCTCTTCTCTTTAGGGAATAGTTCTTCAATTGCGAAGTTCGTTGTTGCAAGTCGTTAATAATTAATATATTCGAATTTCGTGCGCTCAAAATGCACGGTTAAATAAGAAACCGTGCATTGACAATGCACGGTTTTGTGGTATAATCGAGGAAAAAGAGGAGAGAAACATGGATCGGGAAATTCTCAAGCAAATCATCATGGATCAACTCAAGTATCGATCCCCAAAGAATTTTTATCGCCGTACAGTGACTGAAACGATCCAGCGTTTTGTAAACGATCCAAATATCATCATCCTCAGCGGAATCCGAAGATCTGGAAAATCGACCATCCAACGCATGTTGCAGTTGGAATTAGTCAAAGCAAATGACCATTCAGATTACTACTTTAACTTCGATGATGAACGGCTTGTACAGTTCCAAGTAAACGACTTTCAAACGCTGCTAGAGGTGTTCATCGAGCTATTCGGAGATCAGTCCAGGTTTTACTTTGATGAAATCCAAAATATTGAAGGCTGGGAGCGTTTTGTCCGAAGGCTGTATGAGCAGGGAAAAAAGATCTATATCACAGGATCGAATGCAAACCTCTTGAGCAAGGAATTGGGGACGCATTTAACAGGTAGGTACATTCAATTGGAAGTGTATCCGCTCTCTTTTTTGGAAATCGTACGCCATCAGTACCCTGAAGTGCTTTCTAAAAAAGCTCTATCGACAACTGATGTCGGCATGATCCTGCACCATTTTTCCAATTATTTAAAAAATGGGGGAATTCCAGAATACGTAGAGTTTGAAAAAACAGAATATCTGAAAGACTTGCTGGAAGGGATTCTCTATCGTGACATCATTGTGCGCTACAAAATTCAGGATGAAAAAGCGTTGCGAGAAACAGTCTACTATTTAGCGAGCAACATAGGAAAAGAGTTTAGCTACACAAATCTGGCTAAAACTGTCGGCGTGAGCAGCCCTCATACCATCGCAAATTATTGCGATTACTTGGAGCAGTGTTATCTCTACTTCTTTGTCTGCCGATATAGCCACTCCCTCCAAAAGCAAATTCAATCCAATAAAAAGTGCTACATGATCGATCCCGCTCTGATTCGAACGACCGGATTCCGGGTGAGCGAAGACCGAGGACGCCTCTTGGAGAATGTGGTATTTCTTCACTTGAGAATGCAGATGAAGGAAATCTACTTCCACAAGGAGAAGAAAGAATGCGATTTTGTTGTGAGAGAAGGGAATCGGATCGTTCAAGCCATCCAAGTGACGACAGGTCTCTCGGATCCCGAGGTCAGAAATCGAGAAATCGAAGGACTGATGGAAGCCATGAAGACGTATCAATTGCAAGAAGGGATCATCCTTACGGAAAATGAACAAGATACAATCGAAATGAATGGGTTTCGGATTTTGGTGATTCCGATTTGGAAGTGGTTGTTATTTCATTCAAGATGATGGCGAGCAACTGGGAGCCCGGCTCTTGAAATTTACATAGTGGTCTTTGCGGCCATTTATATCTTTGACGTTAGGAATTTCCGCCGGCGACACCTTCTGATAATTTTTTACTCTGGCTCTAGAGTAGTAACAATGTGCTCGAGCTGCAGGCATAGAGACGGTAAATCTTTATTTTCCCTAGATAGTCTTCGCTTTTGCTAAGACTTCATCTCGGAAGAGAGGGCTTAAATCGTTTGGAGTTTTTAAATCGACTTCTCGTCCGATAATTTCGCAAAGTTCTGATTCAATACCTGCAAAACTGAAAAGATGGGGAATATGTTTTTTCTCAAATTTGACCAATATGTCTATGTCACTTTTCTTTGAAAAGTTCGAAGTTAAAACAGACCCAAAAAGAGCCAAATACACAATGTGATATTTCCTGCAGAATCTTTCAATCTTGCGTTTATCTAAACTAATTGGGATCTTTTTCACAGGTATGCTTTTTTTTCCATTCTAACGATGAGCCCTCGGGGAAGTCAAGAAGTTCAAGATGAAAAAAGCCGGGGTTTTTGGCCCGGCCGGAGTGGAGGTGGAGAGACACATTCAGAACTTTTAATTGGGAGTCAGTCTCTGGAAAGTTCCAATGCGCATCCAGGTTTTAGGCGAGTTTGGTACGCTTGCGGCAGCAGAAGAAGCAATCAGCAATTCGGCGAGCAATACGTAAGAGGCAGCCTGATTGCGGCTGAGACCGAGGAGGAGCAGAAGGAATATTCCATGGAATCTCTCGTGAATCTTTTGGAAGAACCTGCATAACTCGATTAGGAAGACAAATTTCCTGACTCGTGCCAGATAGGATGCAGTCAATAAAACGAGCGGCATCCAAGCGAGTCATCGTGGACACATTCACATCAGAAGATTCAAGCGTCACTTCATTTGCAGACAGATTTCGTACAGCTATCGTGTATGGTCCCTCAGAGTGATAGTTCTTGGTTTGCAGTGCGAACACCAGGCCCACGCCTCCTAACCTGTATTGGGCAATTGAACAGGACATGCCATCGATTTTTGGCATATACTTTTTTCCTCGGATACCATAACACCTGTGCTCAGGAATATCCCAGGGACTTATGTGATGTCTGCGAAAGGTACGGATTAGCAATGGATGCCAACCTGCAGCCATAGCAGCTTGGTCCTTGCGCCATTCGACAACGCTGCGGTCTTGTAATGCGATTAAGCAGGGGTTGTCGCGCCAGCTTTTACACACTTCAAGCACTCTCAGATCTTTTTCATCTAAGAATAGTGCCGTGATTCGGTCTAAATCGTGCCCTAGCTTTGGAAACATGGCTATCCACACTGTTGGCATGGCGTGCCACGGTCCTTGCTTTACCGTTAAACTCATAAAACCTCATTTAATTTACAAAAATTATAACAATAATAAGAGCTTGTTTTCAATTAAAAACAAGTTATTGAAAGAGAAAGGCTTATGAATAGAAAATGGGGGGGGGGGGGGGGGGGTGGAGAGACACATTCAGAACTTTGGATATGGACCTCCTTTCTAAAATTTTTACCAATGTCGGTAAAATTAATCCTTGTCTTGCCTTTTTTTTATTGACCGACAGTCGGTCTGTTTCTTATAATGCACTTCCCGCGCTTGCGGAGATGCAATTGGGCGCAGCGAAAGGGGTCTTTTAGTTTCCCGAATCAGGGATAAAACTTACAGGGGATAGGAATTTTTAACATGCGTAATTTTGACCACATTTCCGGGAAATATTTTAAGATTGATGACTCAGAAATTTATTGCGAAGTTATCGGGGATGAAAAAAATCCAACGCTATTATTTCTTCACGGTGGACTTGGCAACATTGAAAATTTCAATGATGTCATCTCTAAGCTTCCCGATCAATTTAGGGTCATCGGGATTGATTGCCGAGGACACGGAAAATCGACTCTAGGTTCAAAAGAACTAACTTATGAGTTGCTTCAAAAAGATGTTGAAATAATATTGAAGCGATTAAATGTTGGTAATTTAATAATTGTTGGTTTTAGCAATGGTGGAATTGTTGCTTGCCGACTGGCTGCATTGACCAAGTTAAAGATAGATAAGTTAATTGTTATCGGTACGCCATGGTGTACTAAACACACGGAACATTTAATGGAAGCCTATTCCAGGCTTACAAGTGACATCTGGAAAGAACAGTGCCCATCAGATTTCGAGTCATATAGTAGACTAAATCCCAAACCCGATTTTGATACTCTGTTCAGACACACTATAAGGATGGCTCTCGATACGAGTGCTACAGGTCGTCCGAATGAATCCGTTAAAAACATTTCCTGTCCCACATTGATTGTAAGAGGGGAGAATGATCCTATCGTATCTAGTTCAGACATCGTTGAACTATCTAAACTTATAAAGCACACGCACATTTTGAATATTCCCTCCGCGGGACATGAGGTATTTCAAGATCAGCTAGAGATATTCACAACACAATTAAAAGAATTTATTTCAGTGTAATAGAGAGAGACTCGAAGATCTAGTGGCCTGTCACTGAACGCAAAAAAGTTTGGACGGCGGTCGAAAAAAGCTCGGGCTGGTCATACGGAACCCCATGACCAGCTTCCTCGATCTGTATGACCTTCAAGCGTTGATTGAGCCCAGCGAGTTCTGTGGCCATTTCAAGAGAGACTACTGAGTGCAACATCGTAATCCTCCTCCAGCGCCCGAGCCAAAGGAGTCCAACATGCTCCATTCGTCATTAGCCCATGCAGCAAAACAATAGGAGGTTTGTCACCGCCGGTCCGGAGGTAGTGCACGTCAATCCCATTTGCTTCACAGGTCCCCGTTGTCCATCCAGTCATCGAACTCTCTCTACCTCTTGATCCTTTTATTTGGGGAAGGGGAAGTTTTTTAGGGTCCTCGGCTACGAGAGTGTTGGGGAAGATGGCTCTGGCCTCTTTGGCAAAAGCATCTAGGTCTTGGTATCTGGCGGAAAAATGCGTAAGAATCAGCTGCTCTGCGCCGGCTTTTTTGGCGATTTCGGCCGCTTGTTTGGCGGTGAGATGGTTGTGCTTCTCGGCGAGGTCGCGATGCTCTTCAAGATAGGTGCTCTCGCAGAGCAGAATTTTGGCGCCTTTGGCGATGTCGATGGCGGCTTGGCAGATGTAGAGGTGTCGATCACCACGGCTATCGCATCGCCTGGGCGAACTTGGCTCACCTGATCCAAAGTGATTAGCTTGCCTTGGATTTCGATCTTGCCTTCTTGTTCCAACTTGCGCACAAGGGGGCCTCTGACTCCAAAACTATCGAGCTTCTGTTTGTCAAACTTGCGTGTATCAGCTTCAGTCACGCGCCAACCCACATTTTCGATGCCGTGCTTCAAAAATTTGGCCTCGATACGGAACTTCTCATCCTCGTGCACGATGCCTTCTTCGAATACGGGATGTTCGATCACCGTGATATTCTCATGATAAGCGCAGCAGTAGCGGAATCTGTCGAAGTAGGTCTTACCGCTAGCGGGATAATAGCAATGGATCGGATGTGTGACCTTGTCTAAGTTGAGGCGCATCAACATCGAACCGAGCCCGAGGCAGTGATCGCCATGGAAATGGCTGATAAACATGCGGGTGACCGTAGGCGGTGCGACATTGGCAAAGATAAACTGTCGCTGCGTCCCCTCACCTGGGTCAAACAGCATGCCCTCATCGTTCCAGCGAAAGAGATAAGCGCCATGGTTGCGCGTGCGGGTGGGTTGCTGGCTCGAACAGCCCAGAATAGTCAGATCTCTTATGCTCATAGAGCCTCACGGGCAAAAATACGCAGCCTGCCGAGCAGAAGGCCTGTCAGCCCCCCGACCACGTGCGCGGTATTGGCGATATTGGCGGATAGAGAAGAGCTAGTTAAAGAGTGGAGGGCAAAGGTGAAGATCTCCAGCGCAAACATCGCCAGCACAAAGACGAGCAGAAAA
This sequence comes from uncultured Chlamydiales bacterium, assembly GCA_963709365.1. Lineage (GTDB taxonomy): Bacteria > Chlamydiota > Chlamydiia > Chlamydiales > Rhabdochlamydiaceae. The sequence goes on along the minus strand of CAVPVU010000002.1, from coordinate 164,473 downwards.
AGAACTATCATGCGTCGACAGCGGATACCCTTCCCAGGGCGCAACTCTCTGTCTCATCCAGATAAAACCGGCCATGCCGACCACCACGCCGGAAAAACCTAAGAAGAAAGGACCGCTGATTAGATACTGCGTCACATCGGAGACGACTGCCGTGATGATGATCAACACAAGCAGACGTAGCTTGCCGGCACGCTCTTCGATCTGTTTGCCGAGGATCCAGAGCCAGGCCATATTGAATAAGATGTGCAAAAATCCGCGGTGTAAAAGGCAGGGCGTGAAAAGACGCCAGACTTCTCCTTGTCGGATCTTTTCGAACATCGGTGTAGCTTCTTGCTTTTTTTGTGTAAAATAGTCGTAGATCCCTCTCCAATAGGGTAGAGCTTCAGCCGCGTCGATCTTCTGCTGTTCATCTTTGGGTAGGCTTTTTTCATCCGTGACGTTTTGTAGAGGCAGCGAGCGTAAGACATCTGCCAGCACGATAAAACGCATGTGGATAGTCAAACAGCAACTTCTGCTCGATGGGTGTAAAACCCATCTCGATGGCCAGCGGACCCTGCTCTTGTGCGATCTTCACCTCTTGCACGCCATTCAAAAAAAGATCAAAATGCACAGGGAAAGAAAAAAATTGGTCATGGTAAACGCAAATCCGACACGCGGTCTGATCGCTACCTTAATCCGGAACCGTTTCTTTTCACGGGAGACTTCTGGCGCAATATCCTCGATCATCGGATGTGCAGCTACCAGCGGCACATCTTCTTGAGGAATAAAATCCTGGGGCCCTGTTTAAAGCGCTCATACCAAGCTGTGGCCGCCTTGAGATCGTTCTCATCTTCGATCCATACGCGCACGGCGTGTTTACCAGATTCGATATCTTGGTACGCCTCGTACGAGCATGCAATCCCCTCTTTTTTAGATAAAAAGTCGCAGAAGAGATGGGCCTCTTTTTCATCTGCAAAAGAACCGATTAGGCGCATGCTACCCTAGAGATTTGATTTTATTGATGATGTTGGAGGTGGAAAGGCCTGGGACTAGTTGCACGATATGTACTCTTCCGCCATGTTTTTTGACGGTTTCTGCCTCGATACAATTCTCTCCATACTCCGCGCCATTGACATGCACATCGGGACGCACTTTTTCAAGCATCTGCGTGGATCGGTCTCTTCAAACCAGGTGACAAAGCTCACGCATTCAATCGCAGCCATCATCGCCATGCGAAACTCGAGTGGGATGATGGGACGATTCGGACTCTTGTATTTTTTAATCGAGGCGTCGCTATTCAAAGCCACGAGCAGAATATCTCCCTGCAAGGAGGCTTGATAGATCATCTCCAAGTGGCCAGCATGCATGAGATCGAAAGAGCCGTTCAAGGTAGCGATGGTCTTACCCTGTTTTCTGAGCTCCTCGATTTTAGCCGAGAGTTCGTCAGGGTGAATAAACTTTTCGCTTATATTTAGGAGAATGCGACACGATAGACCTCATCGTAATGCTCGACAAAATGCACCTTGAGTCCTTTTTTGAGATAAGCGGGCAGCTCATCATAGTCGCGCGCGTTGTCTTTTGGGAAGATGAGGACTTTGACTTTAGACCGCCGAGCTGCGATCAGCTTCTCTTTGACTCCGCCGATCGGCAAAACTTTTCCAGTTAAAGTGAGCTCCCCTGTCATGCCTAAATTTTCACGCACGGGTTTGTTCTTCAAGAGCGAGATCAGCGCGGTGACCATCGTGATGCCGGCCGAAGGTCCATCCTTGGGCGTAGCGCCCTCTGGGATATGCACATGCACTTGGGTTTTTTCAAAAAAGCCGATTTTTGGCGCATACTTTTTCACGTTGCTATTGAGGTAGGACCAGGCGATCTGGGCCGACTCCTTCATCACATCGCCAGCTTGCCCCGTCAGTTTCATCTCGACCTTTTCAGCTGCGACGCGCATCGCTTCGACATAGAGTGTAGCGCCGCCATGTGAAGTCCAAGCGAGGCCCATGCAGACGCCGACCGGTGTCTGCTCATAGAAACGATCGCTCGTGAAAATGGGCTTGCCGAGATACTCCTTGAGGTTGCTTTCGGTGATCTGGAAATTCTCAGGCTTGGTCTTGCGCTCTTTCCATCCCTTTCACGATCTTTACAGCCACTTTGCGCAAGATTTTTTTGATAGTGTTCTCTAGGTTTCTGACCCCAGCCTCACGCGCATAGCCGTTGATCATCTGGCGTAAAACACCGCGCGTGAATTCTACATCAGACAACTTAAGTCCCATCGCTTTGCGGTTGCGCGGAATGAGATATTTTTTAGCAATTTCGACCTTCTCTTCCAAGATATACCCTGAGAGTCTCAAGACATCCATGCGGTCTCTCAATGCATCAGGAATTGTATCGAGTACGTTGGCCGTCACTAGAAAGAGCACGTTTGAAAGATCGCAACGCACATCGAGATAGTGATCTAAGAAATCTTTGTTCTGCTCAGGATCTAATACCTCGAGCAGCGCAGAGGCAGGATCGCCATGGTAGCTCGATCCCATCTTGTCTACTTCATCGAGCATGATGATCGGGTTCATCGCCTGCGTAAATTTAAGCGCCTGGATCAATTTGCCAGGCATGGCGCCGATGTAAGTACGGCGATGGCCTTTGATCTCAGCCTCATCGCGCATGCCGCCCACCGAAAAACGGTAAAACTGGCGATTCAGGGCGCGTGCAATACTTTTACCGATGCTAGTTTTTCCCACACCTGGGGGGCCGACTAGACCGATGATGCTGCCTTTCACACCGCCGCTGAGTTTGCCTACGCTGATAAATTCGAGGATACGCTCTTTGATATCGTTGAGTCCGTAATGATCCTCTTCCAAAACCTTTTTGGCCATTTTCAGGTCGTGGTGTTCTGTGCTGTATATGCCCCACGGAATGATCGTAAGCCAGTCGAGGTAGTTGCGGCAGACAGCGTATTCCGCCGACTGTATTTCCAGTACGTTGAGCTTTTCGAGCTCATCGCGGATGACAGTCATCACATCGGTCGGAACTTGACGCTTCTTCAGGCGGCCTTCGAATTTTTCGATGTCGACCGTCTTGTCATCTTTTTCCAGGCCCAGCTCTTTTTTAATCGTCTTAAGCTGCTCGCGTAAAAAGAACTCGCGCTGCGTTTTGGAAATCGACGATTCGATCTTCTGGTTGATGCTATTTTGCAGCTTGCTCAGATCGAGCTCTTTTTTAAGCAGCACCAGGGCTTTATCGATACGCCCCTGCAGATCAAATGTTTCTAGAACATCTTGCAGCTCTTCACGCGTGGCCGTGGTGAGAGCAACCGCAAAGTCGGCTAGCTTGCCCGGCTCGGTAAAATCTGAATGGCCCAAGAAGATCTGTAGCTCCTCTTTAAAAAGAGGATTGAGCTTGAGCAGCTCCTTGATCGTCGTAATAATACTGATCGAATAGGCTTTGAGCTCTTTTGAGAGCGGCCCGGGCACATCATCGTGATAAGAGACTTGCGCCTTCAAGTTCTTCCCTGCGCGAAGCGGCTTGACCACACTGATGCGTTTCTCCATGTTGAGCACGACTTGCGCTCCACCCTGTTCCATCGGAATGATGCGCAAAACACGCGCCAATACGCCGACGGGATAGAGATCGTCAAAACCGATCTTGTAGATGTTGACATCCTCTTTTTTAGTTAAAAAGAGGCCCATGCATTTATGGTCGGATTTGGCCACAGTCTTGAGGATTTCGTAATAAGCTCCCGGCTCAATCACCAGCGGTGCTGCCATGCCCGGAAAGAATGGACGGCGGGTCAAAGGAATGACGAAGACCTGCTCAGGAGTTTCAGCTTGCGCTTTTTCTCTCTGCTGATCTTCTTTGATCGACTCCTTGACCGTCTCGACGATAGACTCTTCTTCAGATCCCTGTTCGTTGCCTTCTTCGTAACTCAAAATTGCTTCCTACTTGATAGATGAAGAAACTTATCAGTTTTTTTAAAAATCCGCAAGAAAGGACAAATATGTTATTCTTTTCCCCATGACAGCCTTGATAATTGAAACAAGTTCTATCGATTCTTTTATCGCTCTCACGGATAAGGGAAAGCCCTGCGCGCTAAAACGGCTATCTGGCGATAATCAACTTTCGAAAAATCTTTTACCGTCTATACAAGCTCTCCTTAATGGCGATTTAGACTACATTGCCATTGGCATTGGCCCGGGTTCATACACGGGCACCAGGGTCGGCGCGACTGTGGGCAAAACCTTGAGCTTTGCGCTTGGCATCCCACTGATCGGCTTCTGTTCGCCGCTCGCTTTTCTGCCTTTCGAAGAGGGCAGCTTTGCCACGCTCATCGAAACCAAAAGCGGGAATAGCTTCCTTCTGAAAGGAAAAAAAGAGAACCGCAGGCTAAAGCCTCCCTTTACCCAGGGCTATTTTTCCCCTGAGGCGCTTTCGGCTGAGCTCAAAGATGTTACCCACATCTTCAACACACAGCCAACCTTAGAATTAAGTGCTCTCGCCGAATATCTCCATGAAAGGTGGCAAAGTGGAGAACATGACAACACTGAGCTTATCTACCACTTTTCAATTGAACGATAACTCTCATCTAAAGTAGGATTAACATCACATTTTAAACACTTTTAACCAAAGTAGGTTGTAGTATTCATGACAAGCGTCAAACTCCGTCCCGGCGAACCCCTCGATAAAGCCCTGCGCGTTCTCAAGAAAAAACTTGATAAAGAAGGCGTAATGAAGGCTGCAAAAGCGCACCGTTTCTATGACAAACCCTCTGTCAAGAGCCGCGCTAAATCTAAAGCTGCCCTCAAATACAAGAAGATCAAATCTGGTCCCCCAAGAATTTCATTCTAGTTTTTAGCAGTCATCTAACAGATCTGCTAAAAACTATTGAAGAAAACCTCTGCGTATGCTAGTATCATAGCTACTATTCATAACTTAAAATTCTATGACAGACTTCTATCAAACACTAGGCCTCCAGCGAGGAGCATCTGCAGAAGAGATCAAAAAGGCATACCGCAAAAATGCCGTCAAATACCATCCCGACAAGAACCCTGGCGATCCTAAAGCGGAAGCTAAATTTAAAGAGATCTCCGAAGCTTACGAAGTCTTAAGCGACGATAAAAAACGTCAAATCTACGACCAGTATGGCGCAGATGCTGTCCGAGGCGCGGCCGGCATGGGCGGCCCTGGAGCTGGCGGTTTCTCTTCTATGGAAGAGGCTTTGCGCACCTTCATGGGAGCCTTTGGTGGCGGCGGCGGGGGCGGTGGAGAGAATATCTTCGAATCGCTCTTCGGATTTGGAGGAGAGGCGGCAGGTGACAGTGGCGTGCGCCAAGGCGCTAGCAAGAAGATGAACTTGACCATCTCTTTCGAAGAAGCTGTGCGCGGGGTAGAAAAAGAGGTAGTGCTTACAGCCTATCAAACTTGTTCGGCTTGCGACGGAAGCGGCGCCGCTTCTCCAGACAGCATCAAGCGATGCATGCGTTGCCAAGGCTCCGGACAGATCCATCAATCGCGCGGCTTTTTCAGCATGGCATCGACCTGTAATCAATGCCACGGAAGAGGCACGATTATCTCTGAGGCTTGCCGCGCTTGCGAAGGCGAAGGCCGAATCAAAGAAAAGCAGCGCGTTAAGATCAAAATCCCGGCTGGTGTCGACAATGGCATGAGACTGAGAATGTCTGGATATGGCGATGCAGGCGAAGGCGGCGGTCCTCCTGGCGATCTCTACGTCTTCATCACCGTCGAGCCCCACGAGATCTTTGAAAGACAAGGCGATGATGTCGTACTCGAAGTGCCGATTAGTTTCAGCGAAGCTGCCCTGGGATGCAAAAAAGAGATCCCTTCACCGCTCGGCAAGTCTTGTCGTATTACGATTCCAGAGGGCACACAATTTGGCAAAGTCTTACGTGTCAAGGGCGAAGGCATACCAAACGTGCATGGTCAAGGCACAGGCGATCTTTTAGCTCACATTGTGGTTGAAACACCTGTCCGCCTCTCAGACAAGCAGAAAGATCTGCTCAAAAAATTTGGCGAGCTCGAAAAGGAGAACAACTCCCCTCGCAAGCAAGGCTTCCTCGACAAGGTCAAGGGTTTCTTCACCGGTTAACTGGGTTTTCTTTGGGGAAGAAATAGACCATCAAGCAAGCCCCGAGCACGATGAGCAAAAAGCCCGCACAAGTGTAAATCGAGATCTCACGACCCCAGAGCAGCCAGTCTATAATCATACTAAAAATCACACTCGTGTATTGAAAGACGCTGATCATGCGCACAGGTGCATACTTGCTGGCGAGTGTATAGAAAATCTGAAAAGCAAATCCTGTCAGACCGATGATGAGCAGCCAGCTCGTCATCTTCAAATCTAAAGACTCCCAATTAGCTATCGGATCCGCTACCACCGCGATCCCGCTGGCGATTGTAGCGACCAGAAAGTAGTAGAACATCGTACGCTCGAACGGTTCGGTGTAGTGTGCAAAACGCAAAGCGACCGTGGCCACGGCTGAAAAAACGCTCGCCGCAAGTGCCAAAAGCGAGGCGAGCTGAAAAACACCTTCACCGGGATCGAGTACGATAATAATCCCCAAAAAACCGGTGCCAATGCCCCAAAAAATCTTGTGTGGGATGGGGATGCGCCTCCAGAAGTAGGCCACAAAAGGCACAAAAATAGGCATGGCATTGAAAAGCAGCGTCGCATCGGTAAGGTATAAAGATTTAAGCGAGTAATAGTAGAAGAAAATGCCGCCGAGTCCACACAGCCCGCGAACCATATGTATTTTCCATTCGCGCGTTTTTAATATCGACTTCCAGCTCACAGAACGCGAAATTTCAATCCAGACCACGACAGAGAGCAAACAGATTAACATCCTGCCGAAAACCATCAGTTCGACTGAGAGAGAAGAAGAGGCGTACTGCGCCGACGCGCCCGTCAAAGTGCCAAAGAGCGAAGCGATGAGCATGAAGGGAATGGCTAGGTGCAGCTGTCGTTTGGGGCGCATCTTGAGGGTTCTTGCTATAATCTTATTATCGGGTTATTTCTATGTAGTAGCTTAAGAAAAGAAAAGTAGGCAACAACATAGATGCTCCTTCGTCCTATTAAACCCGAAAAGCTTCCTATCCGCGACCTTAATCTCACAAAGCTCACCGCTTTAATCCGCAAAGCTTATTTCACGCTTGGACGGTTTGAAGCTCTGACAAGCAGCGTGAAAAATCCCCAAACTGTCTTTTCTCTGCTCATCAAAGAAGAAGCCCTGAACTCTTTGCACTCTCAACACATCGACATCGACAAGCAGGTGGTGCGCTACGAGAAAGCCTGGAAAAAAGCCGCGCAAACTTTAAAAAAAGCGCCTATCTCGCTCATGCTCATCAGAAAGATACATGCTGAAATAAGTTTCAAGACGCAACCCTCTAAATTTCGCACTGAACAGAATTGGATCGGACCGGAAAATGCCAAAATTGAGGAGGCCTATTTTCTTCCGCCGAAACCTTCTCGCGTGCTTCCTTTGATGCAAAATTTGATGCATTATTTGCACAGTAAAGAAGCAGACCCCCTCGTACAGCTGGCGATCTTTTTTGCCCAGCTGCTCATCATTCATCCCTTTATGGACGGAAATGGCCGAGTAGGGCGCATGCTTATTCCTCTATTTCTCTATAAAAAAAAGATCTTGCCGCAGCCGCTCTTCTTCATGAGCGGTTACTTTAAAACGCATCGCGTGCGCTATTTTCAAAAGCTCTACGATATCTCTGCCGATGGAGATTGGGAAGGATGGATCCGCTTTTTCTTAACTGGCATTATCGAACAGGGCGCGCAAAATTGTGCTAGGGTACAAATCCTCAAAAAGAAAAAGAGGTAGTTTGCACTACCTCTTTTTTATTAATCGCAAACAGCCGACTTAAGTTGGCATGTTGCCTGGGCCCATTGTCCCGCCACCGCCAGTTGCGCTTTTTTTAAGCGTTGAAGCTGAAGGTTTTTTTCGGCGTGCAGTCTTTCTTCTCGTTGTCTTTCTTTTTGCAGTTTTTCTTTTAGCGGTTTTTCTTCGCGCTGGTCTTCTCTTCGCTGTTCTTCTTTTAGTGGTGCGTCGACCAGTTTTTCGCGTTTTTCTTTTCGCTGTCGTTCTGCGCTTCTTGGTCGTTCTTTTTCTTTTCTTGGCCATGTTTTTCTCCTAATATCGTTCAGTTGTCAGAGCTTTTCTTGCTCACCATTCCACATTGTCAGCAATAAAAATTTTATTCAACCAAGAACCTATTTTTTAAAAAGATTTCAGCTGTTTACGGGTATGGAAGAAAAGGATAAAATGGAGTTTGATGATAACACATTTTTTGAGGAAAGTATGCGCATCAAAAAACTCCTGAGCCTTCTCACCCTAGTTTCCTTCTCGCTTTTTCAGTCGGTTCGCGCTGATGAGTCTTATGAAGATTCGATCGAGGAGTTTCCGGTTGTGGTGCTAGGAGGAGGCGTCGGTGCATTGACATCGGCGACATATTTGGCCCGCGCGGGGATTTCTCCTCTTGTGATCACCGGTCCAGTGCCTGGCGGCGCGCTTACGCAGTCCCACTCGGTCCAAAATTGGCCTGGCGAATTAGAGATCTCTGGCATCGATCTCGTCGAAAAAATGCAGGCGCAAGCTCTGGTCAATGGCGCAATTTTGCGCTCTGAAAACGTGATCGATGTAGATTTTTCTAAAGCGCCTTACACCATCACCACCAAAGATCCATATACAAACGCGCTGACAAAAATCCAAACACAGGCGTGCATTATCGCTGTCGGATCAGTGCCGAATTTACTCCATGTACCTGGTGAAAAAACTTACTGGTCAAACGGTGTCTATAGTTGCGCGGTCTGTGACGGCTCTTTATACAAAGACAAGACTATAGCTGTAGTCGGCGGTGGCGATGCAGCTCTTACCGAAGTCAACTATCTCTCGAATATCGCAAAAAAAGTTTTTCTCATTGTACGCAAAGATCAGTTTAAAACCGTCGAAGAGCAGCGTAAACGCCAGATCTTATCGCGCCCAAATGTCGAAGTGCTCTATCGCACCACCGTTGAAGAGGTCAAAGGCGATGGCCAAAAAGTCACCTCTCTCGTGCTCCAAAAAAATGGCAATCAGAGGAAAGAACTTGCTGTCGACGCTCTCTTTCTGGCGATCGGCGCAAAACCAAATACCGAACTCTTCAAAGGTCAACTAGCTTTGGACGAGCAGGGCTTTATCCTTTTAGAAAATAAGCAGCAGACTTCCATTAAAGGCATCTTTGCCTTGGGCGATGTGGTCGACCGCGAGTTCAACCAGGCCATTACCGCATCCGGAGATGGCGCCAAAGCTGCTCTGCAAGCCCAAAAATGGCTCAGCTTTGCGCCTCAAAAAAATCTGGCCGAAGAGAAGAAGAAACACCATCACGATGTTTCGATTCCGATGATCAAAAACACAAGCAGCCTCCAAGCCGAAATCGACAAAAAAGATAAGCCTATTTTCATCTACTTTTCTTCTCCGAGCTGTCATCCTTGCCGCCATTTCGGGCCGATCTATCAAGATTGGGCCAATGAGTACTCTTCAAAAGTCCGCTTTTTGAAAGTCGATACCACCGCGGCCTCTTCAGAGCTTGCGAATCGCTATCAGGTGCGGAGCATTCCTTGTGTGGTGATATTAGATAAAGACGGCAACTTCGTCCGCAAAGAAGAGGGCGCTCAGCTCGCTTCCTTGGGAATAAGCCTGCGTCAGCAGAAACAGAACGGCTCTTTTGACGTGAGCAATATCCGCTAACACGATGGTCTGGTCCGACCAAGTCACATAGGTAACACTTTCTGGTTTAGTAGCACCCCTTTGTAAACTTATTTTTATACTAGCTCCTTGGTTTCTTAAAAAACAATATTCAAAAAAAGTTTTATATAAAAATAATCTTCGTTTTATATTAGTAAACTATTATAATTAAATGAAATTTCATCAAAAATAACGGAGATCTTTATGGCCAGCCAAGTTTCTGGATTTAATACACAGTCTGCTTCTCGAGACCTTCCCCCTGCTTCGGCTCTATCGGTAGATAGACCAGTGCCAAACGTCGACTTAGTAAGATCATCAATCTCTGAGGCAGACAGGCAAGAAGCTGAGGCAGATAAGGCAGAAGCTGAACTAGCTGCACATATGGACACTCTTCCCCCTGGAGAAAATAACAGTTGGTTCGCTTGTCTAGATGGCTGGATTCCAGCATGCATCGTTAATTCTCTTGAAACACTTTGTGCATGGGTTGCGGATTGCCTCGGCTTTCCTTCACATATGTTTATTAGGCCTGAACCTCGAACGACACCTACCACCCCCGCGGCACAGCTAGAACTAAGACCACCCTCGACTGAACAGCCTATATAACGCATGGCAGCTGCTACAGCAGATCATATTGGATTAAATCCACGTCAGCCACCTATTGAGCCTGTGCAGGCGGGGCTGGATTGTTGTTATTATGCACAGCTAGCTCTGGTAGTCGCCGGCATCGCTCTAGGCGCGCTGGCTTCTTCGACCTTTGCGATTGGCGTGAGCTGCGGGATAGTAGGATCTCTACTATTTTATTCGGTTGTTGCTCTGATTTCACACTGTGCAAGGATACGTTTCATCTTCATCTCTTCTGAACACAATGTCTTCTTGCGCACCTGTGTAGGCCCGATCATAGAAGAGATCTTGTTTAGAGGTATCATACAGCCGCTTGCTGAAATGTCCTTCGCCTACACACTTCCCGCCGTAACAGTTGAACTCTTCGGAGCCCCTGTGACTTTAGCTGCGCTTGTGGCAATCGTGGCAACCGCGCTGATTTTCGGCTTGGCGCATCTCTTTAATAGCCATCCTAGAACGGGAGGCCAGGCCATCCATACTGCCGTTGCCAGCCTTGCTCTGGGTTTGTTAGCTGTACGCGTCGGGCTTTTAGCTTCGATCGCTATGCACATGGTGCATAATACAGCCAATGCAATCATCGTACCCTGATCTTATTTCTTATCGAGTTCGTCAGAGAGCTTGATGATTTTGTCATAATACTTTTCGATCTCTTTTTCGCGCGCAGCGGTCTTCTGATAGAGCTCTTGGATCTTCAGCCTGTCGCCTTTTTCAGAAGCTTCGGACAGAAGCTCTAGCTCTCTGGTTTGCTCACCTTCTAATCCTAAAAGTTTCTGTTCGAGCTGATAGATCTCTTTTTTCGCAGACATAAGCTGACGATTCTCCTTGTGCTTCTGTTCTTGAGGCGCGGCTTTGGCTTTTGGTTTTGAGGGCGTGCCCTCTTCTTCCCAGCCGACCTTCTCTAGGAACTCCTCATAGCTGCCCAAGAAGACCTCTTGTCTGCCGGCATGGCAGACGAGCAACTTATGCAGCTGCATGCGCTTCAAGATCAGCTCGCTGTGCGTGACTAAAATGCATGCGCCTTCAAACTCCTCGATCGCGTCGATGAGCGCTTCGACCGATTCGATGTCGAGATGGTGCGTCGGCTCATCGAGCAGCAGCAGGTTGCACGGTTTAGCCAAGATCTTACCGAGCAGCACGCGGCTCTTCTCACCCCCTGATAACACAGAGATCTTTTTTTTGGCTTTATCTCCGCCGAACATCATTTGACCTGCGATGCGCCGGACATCCGTAAAATTCAGGCGTGGATTAGCTTCGCTGATCTCCTCTTCAATTGTCTTCGTCCCGCTCAATCTTTGAATGTTCGTCTGACCGAAATACCCGATCATGGCCTGTTCAGATTGTTTGATCTCGCCTGTTTGCGGTGTGAGCTCTTGCATCAAGAGGCGTAGGATCGTAGACTTGCCGTACCCGTTCTTGCCGATGATAGCTACTCTTTCACCCCGTTCGATCGTAAGCGATAGATTTTCGATCAGAGGCTTGTTCGCTTCGAACGCAAAATTTATCCCCTTTGCTTCGAGCATCTTATTTCCATGAAAGGGGCTCTCGTTGAAATTAAAGTCGAGCTGATAGAGTTTTTTCAGCTCTTCTAAAGCAGGAATGCGCTCGAGTTGCTTCTGGCGCGATTGAGCTTGAGCCGCTTTTGAAGCCTTTGCTCCAAAACGATCGATAAAAGATTGAAGGTGTTCGCGTTTTTTTTCGAGGTTGGCTCGAGTTTTGGCATGCACCTCTTCTTCGAGCACGATCTGATTGAAGTACTCGACCGTGCCGCCTTGGACTTTTCGCACTTTATGGCGATGCACGCCGAGGGTATGGGTCGAAATGCTGTCCATAAATTCGCGATCGTGCGAGATCAAGATCAGCTCGCCTTTCCAGCGGTGCAAAAAGCGTGTTAAAAAGCGCAAAGAGAGAATATCTAAATAGTTGGTAGGCTCGTCGAGCAGAAGACAATCGGGTGCGGAGAGCAGCACCTTGGCGAGGTGTAAACGGAGTTGATAGCCGCCGGAAAAGAGCTCAGGCGCAAGTTCTAGCTCTTCTTCTTTAAACCCAAGTCCCAAGAGCATCTTCTCGGCCAAGTAGACGCTATCACGCTCTTCCTCTCTCAATCCCAGGCACGCCTCTTCCAAAACAGTCGGGCTGGTGAAGCGGATATGCTGGTCTAAATACCCAAGGCGATAGCCTTTTGAAAATGAGATAGCGCCGCGGTCGGCACTCTCCTGCCCCACGAGCAAACGCAAGAGCGTCGTCTTGCCCGAACCATTGCGTCCGACCAGACCACACCGCTCTCCTCTGCCCACCGTAAACGTAACATTTTCAAAGACGTTCTCTCCATTGTAGGAGACCGTCAAATCATCAACCTGAATCATTTATGGCAAAGACGATGGTTCTGAGGGTTTGCAATAGGTCTCTTTGATTGGAATCAATAACAGCAATGAGAGAACTAAATATGCCGGAATCGCCAAAAAGGCCATTTTATAAGAATAGACCGAGAAAATCCTTGCTCCGTCGACAATCTTGCCATCCCATCCCATATCCAGGAATTTTCCTGTGAGCGGATCTGACAAACCTCCCAAGAATGCATCAAAGGCATTCACGAAACCGATAGCCGTAGCCGCCAGCATGGGCTGCGTAATTTCGCGGATCATGGTAAAGCAGAGCAGAAAGCTGCTGATGGCAGCGCCAAACACAAAGAGTAAAAAGGCGAGCATCGGAGCTGCGATGTTTGGCATATAGATGGCCGTCGAGATGGCCAAAAGTCCAATCGCTGTTCCCCAGAACATCACGATACGCCGACGGCCAATCCAATCTGAAAACCAGCCTAAGAACGGTGCACCTACGGCAAAACCGATAAAAATCAGCGAGACACTCTGTGCAGCTACATTATTTGATAATCCGAACGACTCTGCAATAAAAGAAACACCCCACAGCCCGCCAAATACCATCACAGGTGCAAAAGCAAGGCCGCTGTAAGCCGCAAGCCACCAGGATTGGGGATTTTTTAAAATCAGCCTCAAACTTGCTAGCAGAGGGATCTTAGTAGATACAATGTGCTTTTCTCGGGGATGATCGGGCGATAGGTCGCGCACAACCAGCCAGAAAATACCGGCCAAAACCAACCCTGCAAAGCCGATAATTTCAATCGAAGTGCGCCACTCAAAAGCTTCGATGAAAGCCGCCAACGGCGCCTGACCGCCGACTGCGCCGAGCATGGCCAGAGTCATCATCAGCCCCGCCATGAAAGCAAAGTGCCTGAAAGGAAACCAGTTGACGATGAGTTTCAAACAGTTGACCGCTGCAAACCCCGCACCAGCGCCAGTGAGAAAACGCCCAAGTCCGGCCATAAACAGCGTATCGGCTTTGGCAAAAATTAAACTTCCCAGCGCACACACCGCGATGGAGATCGTCGTGACTTTTCGCGGCCCAAACTTATCGAGCAGCAGGCCCGCAGGAATCTGCAGAAGCAGATAAGCGTAGAAGTAGCAAGCCGCTAGATTTCCCAGCTCTACCCCGCTGATCTGAAAAGTCTTCATGAGCGTGCTAGTCATCACGCTCGGAGAAACCTCAAGCGCATATTTGTAGAACATGAAAAAAGCGCTCAGCAGCCATATAGACCAAGCGCGAACAGGATAAGCCAAACTTCTCGTGTGCACCTTTTTTCGCCATGAACTTCTCCAAAATTAAAATAGATCGCAACAGCATAGCAAAATTGTCGTGAATAAATCAAAAAGTGAAATTTGGAAACAGAAAGCAGCCTTTGTTAGACCTCTTGCGTAATTCGCTTTGCCGAAAAAACCGAAGATTTTTTCTCTGATTTTTAGAGCCAGCTTGCTGGCTAGTGTCGCATTGACGAGGCGACCCAAATTGGGTCGGTGAGGAGATGCGACAAAAATTAGAGGAAAAAGGGCGGTTTTAACGGGCAAATGGAATTACGCAAGAGGTCTGTTATGTAAAGGGAAAATTAAACACCGAGAGCACCGAGAAACACCGAGGGAAGAAAAAATCTCTAGCATTAACCATGTCTCGGTGCTTCTCGGTGCTCTCGGTGTTTAGTCCCTCGATCTAATCCAACACAGTCCTCGGAAATGGTTTTTTGCTTGTGAAAAATAAATTCTTTAGTACGCTTTGGCTGGCTGCTCTAACTTCTGAATGCCGACGAAGAGCAAGGGTTGCTCTGGCTGATCTGGATCGTACTCAAAGATAGCTGTCGAACAGTTGTCCAAGAAGATGCTTTTTTCAGCATAACCAGTCATCTTCATGATGAGGACTTTCATCGGTCCGCCGTGCATGAAGATCGCCACCTTTTCTCCTGGATGCTTCTGGCCAATTGCCAGTACTTCGTTTTTGACGCGCGCCAGCAGTTGATTGTTAGTTTCGGCACCTTCAACAGCCGTGTGGTTCCAGCGCTCTTCCTGCTGAGGATACAGCTCATCTAATGCCTTCCTCTTTTCAGCGTAGCGCTCTTGGATTTCTGAATGCAGCGCGCCTTCTACAACGCCCTCTTTTCTTTCTCTGAGAGTTGTCCTCAAGCAAATAGGCAGAACTAGGAGTTCCGCAGACTCTTGGGCTGTGCCAGCAGCACGCGCGAGATCGCTCGAGTAAATTGCGCTGATCTCGGGATGTTTTTTCTTAAGCTGAAAAGCGAGCAGCTTGGCCTGAGCTAGGCCGGTTTGACTTAATAGAACATCCGTATGCCCTTGTGAACGCCCCTCTCGATTCCAGTCAGTTTCTCCATGCCGAATGAGCAAGAGCTGCGTCTTTTCAGCAGAGAGATGCCCACAAAAAACCAGACAGGTGATAATTAATAGGTGTTTTAGCATTTTCACTCCTCAGTAAGGGGATAGAAAAGCTAGTATATAACGAGAGCATCGAGAAAAGAAGAGAGAAAAGACTGAAAAAGGAAGTTGAGAGCTCGCTGTTTTATGGTTGCTCGTTTCTACGTCTCATGCTTTCCTCAACCCTGACGACCATTCTCTTAATGCCTTCAAGCTGTTGTGTTAGGCCTACATCAACAAGAAGAGCTCTCAACTCATCGGTGACTCGCGGGTTCTCTTCTTGCATTGTTAGACATTGTGTTAAAAAATCTTCGGCAGTTCGAGCTGTAAAAGCCACCACTTCATTTCGCAGCCTTAGTCGCACATTGTTTTGCGGATTGCGATCGATCAAATTCCCATTATAAGCTGCTTCAAGCGAATTGTTTTGCACAGTTTGGTGTGCAATCTGCCAATCGGAAACACCAAAGATGGCCTTAATCGCATTCCAAATACGATAAATCATCCAAGACAGTGTCCCGCCATAATCATCTGGCTGCGCGTACATAATGATGCAATCGGGACAACCGGGATGCTTACTGGAGCTATTTGCATGATGTGGAAATAAACCGCAGTTGCCGGTGCTAATCCTGCTAAACTCATCTAATACCTCATAAGTCTGTTGTGAAACATTTTAACATACATTTGATATTCCAAGAATTAATAATAATTTTTAGCACTTTATCAACCCTATGTTTTTGAAAAAAGTTTATACAAAAGGTCAACAAAGATTTTTTGAGAGGAAAATAACAGGAGGAGCAGGACGAGCAGGATAAATGAAAGCAAAGAAATGCTATTTCCATCCTGCTTATCCTGCCATCCTGTTATTTCTTGTTTCAAAAACCAGAAGTGAACGCAACAAGAAGCAAATTTATTCAACAAAGCCGGTCCTTTGTGTCGTTTGGGTCGTTTTTTATAGACAACCTCAAAAAAATTTTGTTACAAGCAAATTAAGAGGTTATCCCATGGAAATCTGGCTCCTAGCTGCTTTCTGGTTTTTAATGGCTCTGGTGGCAGATTTTTTCTCTTTCAAATTTAAAATTTCCGTGGCCCTTTGCGAGATTATCGTGGCCCTGCTGGCGGCCTACCTGATTGGGCTTTGGCGGCCTGATTTTGCCTCTCTCGGATCGGATACATCTTGGATAAAAACACTGGCCAGCTTTGGAGCTGTGATGCTGACATTTTTGGCGGGGACGGAACTAATCCTGAGTCGATCAAAGGTCAGGCTAAAGAGATCCTTCTCATCGGACTGGCGGGATTTTTAATCCCTTTTTTAGGCTGCACCGCCATTGCTTACTACCTTTTGCATTGGACTCCTGCGGCCAGCTGGCTCGTGGGTATCGCCCTCTCCACCACCTCCGTCGCGGTGGTTTACGCGGTGATGTTGGACTTGGGACTCAATCGCACACGCTTCGGAAAGGCTGTTCTGGCAGCCTGCTTCGTCAACGACCTGGGCACCGTACTCGCTTTGGGATTCATCTTTTCGCCATTTACCTGGAAATCCCTCATCTTCATCTGCGCTTCAACCGTCGTGCTATTTATCTTACCGAAATTGACCAGAACGAGCTTTAAAATGTGGGGCGCGCGCCACTCTGAGCCTGAAGCAAAATTTCTGCTCTTCTTTTTATTTGGCTTAGGATTCTTAGCCTTCTGGTCAGACAGCGAACCCGTGCTTCCTGCGTATATCATGGGAATGGTGGTCGCTTCGATTTTTGAGAAGGATATGATGCTGGTAAAGAGAATGCGGGCCATCACATTCGGACTGCTCACGCCTTTCTACTTCTTGCGCGCGGGTGCGCTCGTCTCATTGCCTGCCCTATTTGCCGCGCCCCTCATTTTCATCGTGTTATTCTTTGCTAAAATGATTACAAAGGCCGTTGGCGTCTATCCGGCAGCGAAACTATCCAAATACCCCGAAAAAGACGCGATCTATACGACACTGCTTATGTCGACTGGATTGACCTTCGGCACGATCGCCGCACTCTTTGGCCTAACCAAGAACCTGATCGATCAGAACCAATATTCGCTGATCGTAGCCACTGTAATCGCCAGCGCCATCATCCCAACCATAATCGCCAACGCCTTTTTCTTGCCTAAGCACTACCTCAAAGCGCCTGGCAAAACATCGCCTGAACTTCCTCTGAAGTAATCTTATTACTTAAGAATGACGTTGCCTTCGCGATCGATGGTAAACTCGCCGTTCTGTAAAGCATGGGGCACGATTTTGACCACGCCGGCCACCTTATTGAAGTTGAGTGGGACATCAGCGTGCTTTTTGTGTTTCTCAAGCACTTTTGAAATGAAGGGCAGGCCAAGCGCCACAGTTTGTGCCACTCTCTCTTTTTCGGTGGAACCCAATTGTGCATTATTTGCCAGATTGAGCAGTACAGCGGGGATGTAGGTCGGGGTGCGCCCCTCTTTTTCCCCTTTCTGTATGTCAAACTGTGCGATGATCTGGCCTAGCGCCTTCTTATCGAGTTTGAGTAGCGCCTCGCGCAAAATCGCACCGTCAGCTGGCGTAAATAGCCCGAGCATGGCACCGAGGCGTATCAGCACACGGTCATTACGGTCGGCCGAATTCAAGCCGAGCCAATTTCCGCGCACTGCCACATAGGCATCATAGGCATCCCACTCACTCTTTTTGGGATCAGCCAGCACTTGACAAGCATTCGCAGTGGCTTGTAGAGCGCGATGCGTAGACTCGGTGTACATGACAGAGGATTGATTATTGATGTGTCCCATCGCACCGGCTACATCGCAAGTATGCACAAAGAAGTCGAAGGTAAAAGCGGTCGGATCACTGCTCATGATACCTCTCTGTTTTAACGTGGTGAACATCGCTGGGCCACCTTCAAGATGGGTCACATGTCCGAAGTGAGCCAAATTAGCGATTTTGACGAGCAGGGTTTTGGCGGCTTGAGGCAAGTCGACAAACGACGGGCAGAGCTCCGGATGCGCTTCGAGAATGTGCATGGCTTCGCCATGAAAGTCGTCGTGATCAGGTGCGCCTGCTCCGAAGGGTTTGAAAATAGAACGGGCTTTTTCACTCTTGCCCATATCGCCGAGCACGAGCGCTGTCTCGAGCGCGCGAGCCATTTCGAGCTGAGAAAGACCTTGATAGTTAGATTGTAATAAGCTTGTGCCCTGCTCATGTAGCATACGGAAACTCTCTCTGGAGAGCTGGGTCGCACCAGCTTGCGCAGATGTGAATTCTTGATAAGCCTTATCACTGCCATCGAGGATGAGCTTGAGACAGCGCAAGGTCATGAGGGTGCGGTCGAATTCTACATATTTTTTGCCGAATAAGCGTCTCGGAATAGGCGGTACCTAAAATTTTGGCATCGCCCTCTTCGGTCTTGCGCACATTTGCATCGGCCAGCCAGAGAATCTCAGGGTATTGCGAGATCGCCTTTTCAACCCAAGCCCTACCCTCTAGCTGCGTTAAGACAATCGGCTGCGAATTTTGCGCAGCTTGAAGATTGAGCGAAGTTAAGAGCGTTGTGAAAAAGAAGAATAAAGAAAATTTTTTCATAGTCTCTCCAAAGTTTCGTGTGATTATACGGAATCTCGAATTCCATGGAAAAACATCTGATTGCGCTGAAGCATTTTTTTGAATTCTCGGGCATCTAGCTCGGCCAGCTCCTCTCTGGTCAAGGCATCAGCCTGCGGAATGAATGTGCCTCCTAAAACTCCTCGACAGGCAAGCCCGTTCAAGTACTCGGAACTCACTGCAGTCTCTTTGGGAAACATGTAGATATACTCCTTCTTGCCATCTTGCAGCACGGAGGTGTAGATCATGTAGTCCATGTGCTGGCTGCCGGCAAGGGCATTTAACAAGATAAGGTGGCCGCGTACCGGCTTCACCCTGGCATCATGCGCAAGCTCTCTTCCGCCGAGGCCACTGCAGTTGAAGATGCGCTCTTCGCTTAATTCATCGAATGCCTCTACGCGCCGCTTTTCAATGGGGATGCCGAGCCGCTTGACTTCGGCCATCAGCTGTCTCATGAGCAGCGTGGTCTCCACGTAATAGGTAGAGTACTTCTGAAAATGCGCATGCTTCACGCCACTTCCAAAATCCAGCGTCACCTCTTCAGGCGGCGGCAGAAGCTTGCGTTCGGAAAGCTCCTCAATGCCCGAATCGGTCCCCTTCCCGCAGTAGACTGGCAGGTAGCGCAGCGTCTCTTTGGCTAGATAAGGGTGTTCACCGCGGCTGATGCGCTGAAAAGTTTTGAATGTCTCTTCGCCGATGGCGCCTAAACGCTGCTGCTCTTGAGGTGAGGTCTTTATCGAAACGAAGGCGAAATAGCCGCCCGCGCGCCACGAGGGCGTATCGTAAATCTCTTCCGCGACAATCCGCAGGTTAGTGCAGCCAGTGCGCGCAAGCTCAATTGCGGCAGTAAGCCCCATGCAGCCTGCGCCAATCACGCAGATAGGCTCTGTTTTGGCAGCCGCGAAATCGCGCTGATAGAGCCTGAGAGCCTCGGCAACCGAGCCGAGAAAGGTGGTCAATCCAGCGCCGCCGTGCCCAAAACAGTGCACGATCTTTTTTCCAAGGCGCGCCTCTGTGGAAATATTGAAACAGCCTTCGCGCATTGGACGCGTGCAAACCACTTGTGCCAGAAGCGCCTCGCCGCTTAAAACAGGAGGGGTTAACCTAATGACACGATTAGTCACTTGCTGCTCGAGCATAACTACATTCTCATTCGATAAAGCACATGTTGAAGCAGAATTATACAATTTTCGAGGGCACTTTGCAAAAGCCAAACGCAGCTGCATCTAATGCAGCGTTGAATTTGCTGGATAGATTTTGATAGGCGATCAAGCCCGTGAGCTCGACGATCGCGTCTTCGCTGTAGTGTGCTTTCAATCTCTGGAAAAGTTCATCAGCTACCCTATTTGAAGAGAGTGTCACCGCTTCGGTGTATTCCAAGGCGGCCTTTTCGCTCTCAGAAAAGAGGGAGCTTTCGCGAAAGCGCGAAAGAGCCTCGATTTTGGCCTTATCTCCGCCTTTCTGCAAAAGTTGTGCCGAATTCATGTCGATGCAAAATGCACATTGGTTCAATTGCGAGACGCGTACTGTCACAAAGGCCCTAAGCACTGGATCGAGGGGCGACCCTTTGCGATTTAGCGCCTTTTGCATGAAAAGGAAGCCCAAAAAGACCTGTGGCGTGCGCCCCCAAAGCAGAACGGGTTCTAAGGGCGCTCCATATTTCTTCTTCTGGAATTTGAGCAGAAGCCTGACATACCAAGGATAGGCTCCGATTGGTTTAACTGTGACTTTTGCCATCAAAAAATCTTTGCTGTGTTTTTTTAATTAGAATGCTACAGATGGGCATAGGGTGTTCAACCTGATATATGGAGTAGATTATGAAGAAAAAGAATTTAAGTCATTTAGCAACCTTGGGCCTAATGAGTGGATTGGTGTCTCTTTCCGTTCCTTCTCATGCAGAAGAGGCTAAAACTGAAATCATGCAGACTGCAGCTGCCTGCTCTGAGCCTTCTCAGAGTAAGAGAGATCAGCTGTTCAGTTCTTTAAGCAAGAAAAGCCAAGACATATACAACTCCTTGAGCTGCGAAGGCAAAAACTTAGCCATGAAATTGGCAATGGCAAGCCCTGGCGCGCCAAACATGTGCGCGGGTTTGAATTCTTGCGCCGGCGGTGACCATGGGTGCCAGGGGCTCGGTTCTTGTGAAGGAACAGGCTCTGGCTATTTCAAAGACAAAAATAAAGCAGTAGAAGTTGCACAAAAGGCGATGGCCAACAAGCGCAGCAAAATGTTGAACAAATAATTATTGATACGCTTTGACTGCCCTGTTACTTTTCCAAAGAACAGGACAGTCTCTCTTAGAACCAAATGATAAGATCCAACATTCCAAATCTCGGCATCGGCATCGGTCTACGTATCGAACATTATGAAGAGATTTTCGCTACTTGGCCCGATATCGACTGGTTTGAAATCATCAGCGAAAATTTTATGGGTGTTGAAGGCGGAAAGCCCCTGGCTGTTTTAGACAAGATCTTAGAGAGATATCCTGTTGTGCAGCATGGCGTTTCGCTTGCCATTGGCAGTCCAGATCCTCTCGATTATGCATATCTCAAAAAACTAAAAGCGCTGACCAGAAAAACTAAAACGCCGTGGATTTCCGATCATCTTTGCTGGGGAAGGCTTGCCAATGCTCATTATCACGATCTGCTTCCACTACCTTATACCAAAGAGGTGATCGATTACATCAGTGAGCGCGCGCGCATCGTTCAAGACTACTTAGAGATCCCCTTTGCATTGGAAAATCTCTCCTCATACGTGGCCTATCAAGATGATGAAATGCCCGAATGGGAATTTTATACTCAGGTAGTTGAACAAGCCGATATCTCCATGATGCTGGACGTCAATAATATTTATGTCTCTAGCCGCAACCATGGGTTTGAACCACGAGATTATTATAAACACCTGCCCTTAGAAAGAGTCGTGCAGATACACCTGGCCGGACATACTGACAAGGGGACCCATTTATTGGATACGCACGACAATTTTGTCTGCGACGCAGTATGGGAAATCTATGCTGAAGTCTACCCTCGAACCAAAGGGGTATCGACGCTTTTGGAGTGGGACGAAAACTTCGTTAGTTTTGAGCAAACTTGGAAAGAGGCGCTTAAAGCTAAACAGTTCCAAAAAAGCTTGGTTTCCAATGCGAGATAATTTTGATTCTTCAATCCCTGCGCGCCTATTAGAACTGCAACACTGGTTTACAAATTGCATCACTCATCCTCTTGGCTCGACTAAAAGAAGCTCACGGAACAAAGCGCGCACTTATATCCTTCCCAGTTCTACGCTCAATCCTGAACAGCGAGTCACAATCTATCAGCAGCAATATTGGTGGCGCCTCTTGCGCATCCTCCAAAATACCTATCCGGCCTTGAGCAGACTGTTTGGAACTGCCGTTTTTAATGAGACAATTGCCATCCCCTATTTATTAAAGTATCCATCCAAAACCTGGGATTTGAATCTGCTAGGCAGAGACCTGCCTAAGTGGGTGTCCAAAGAGTATCATGAGGACGATAAAACCCTCATTCTATCCATGGCGGAAATCGACCGGGCTTTTGAAGAGAGCTTTCTCGCTGCGACTTTGCCTCCTCTTCAAAAAACTCTGGCGGCTGAAGACGCTTCTAAATTATTGACACAGAAGATCGTCTTTCAGCCTCACGTCAAGATTTTTCAGCTGCCTTTTCATCTTTTTCATCTGCGCGAGCAGCTTCTACAAGAAAGCATCGAATATTGGGAAGCCCACCCTTTTCCAAACCTCGCACAAGAAAAAACCTATCATTTCATTCTCTACCGAAATAGACGTAACCGCGTGGTTTGGAAAGAGATCCAGCATGGTGCGTGGGTTTTGATCGAGCTCATTCAAGATGGACACACCCTGCAACAAGCTTGCTCCAAGCTAGAAAAATTAGGCGGAATTGTCGAAGAAGAAGCGGAAAATTATCTAGCTCTCTGGCTTCACCATTGGGTTGAAGAAGGCTTGCTCGCAAAAAAACCGAGAAGAAGTCTCTAAATTTTTTAGGCATTTCATGCGCTCATACACTTTGATAGTCATCGGTGCAGGTGCGGCAGGGCTAGTGATTGCCATTGGTGCCGCTCGCGCTGGCAAGAAGGTCCTGCTGATCGAGAAAGGCCCTTACGGCGGCGATTGCACAAACTTTGGATGTATTCCTAGCAAATCTCTCATCTCTGCCGCACATGCAGCGCACGCCTTAAGAGAGGGAAAAAAGCTCGGCATCGATTTTTCTTCGCAGGATTTTAAAGCAGACGCGGCGCTCGAACGGGTGCGGGGCATTGTGGAAGAGGTCCGCTCTCACGAAGATCCTGATGCGCTGGCCAAAATAGGCGTTGAAACTCTCACGGGCACGGCCACTTTTGACAGCGCGCACGTTTTAAAAGCAGGAAATGAAACGATCTTTGCCCAGCAAATTGTGATCGCCACTGGATCTTATCCGTTTATCCCTACAATCGAAGGACTCCAAAACACGCCATTTTTAACTAATGAGACCATTTTCGATCTGAAAGAAATTCCTAGCTCGCTCGTCGTGCTCGGCGGCGGCCCCATCGGCTGTGAACTCGCCCAAGCGTTCCAACGACTTGGCGCGCGCGTTTCGCTGATCCACTCGCACGATACGCTGTTAAATAAGGAAGAACCCGAAGCACAAAAAGCGATCGCAGAGCAGTTCAAAGCCGAAGGAATTTCTCTCTATCTGAACGCCAGCGCTCAAACTATTAGCCATCAAAATGGCTCTTTCCAAATTACCCTAAAAAATAGCGAGAAATTAGGGGCAAAAGAGCTGCTCGTATGCATAGGTAGAAGACCGCATGTTGAGGGGCTTAAGCTCGAAGCGGCTGGCATTCATTTCACTGAGAAAGGCATCTCCGTCGATGCCTATGGACGCACGAACGTCAAGCACATCTGGGCAGTCGGCGACGTGGCCGGCGCGCCATTTTTCACGCATTGGGCAGAAAATCAAGCACGCGCAGTATTGGCCTCGCTCCTTCTACCTTTTCCATTTAAAAAGAAGCTCAGCCGTAAGCTGTCCATTCCACGTACGACTTTTACCGATCCCGAGGTGGCCAGCGTCGGGCTGTCCGAAGAAGAAGCTGCTAAGAAACATACGACCGCGGTCTATCATGTCCCATTTTCTGCGGTGGATCGAGCCATCACAGCGGGCCGAACAGAAGGTTTCGTGAAAGTCGTCACGAAAAAATGGAGCAGTCAAATCCTCGGCTGCACCATCGTAGGCCCCGATGCCGGTGACATGCTTGGAGAACTCAACCTAGCCATGCAAGCCAAAATTCCGCTGCGCAAACTGGCCAATTTGATCCACCCTTACCCCACCTACAGCTTGGCCATCAGAAAAGCGGCCGATCTCTGGCTAACACAGACCATTCTTGGAGCATTGAAAAAAAAATGAAACAAGTTAAAAGGTTTTTACCACTCGCGCTAATCCTCATCGGCATGATCATCGTCTATTTCACTGGCGTGTATAAATATCTCTCCTTCGACAGCTTAAGAGCCAACCACATGGAGCTCAAGGCCTACATCGCAGAACATCCTATTTCCGTACCAGTGCTGTTCATCTTGACCTATATCGTCTTTACGGCGCTCTCTGTACCCGGAGCAATCTTTTTGACGCTGCTAGGCGGCTATCTCTTCCCCCAACCTTGGAGCACAATTTATGTCGTGTTTTCCGCCACAATCGGAGCTACCTTGATCTTTCTCGCGGCGCGCACAGCTTTGGGAGACAGCCTCAGAAAAAAGGCTGGTCCTTTCTTACAAAAGATGGAGAGTGGATTTAAGGAAAATGCGGCCAGCTATCTTCTGTTTTTGCGTTTTGTGCCCGTTTTCCCCTTTTGGGCCGTGAATCTTGCGCCGGCCATATTTGGCGTGCCGCTCAGCACGTTCGTGTGGACGACGCTTGTGGGAATCATTCCAGGATCTTTTGTCTTTACCTTGGCAGGCGGCGGCTTGGAAAAGATCTTTGAGAGCCAAGGAGAATTCTCACTCAGCACGGTATTTAACACTCAACTCAAAATTGCGCTCTGTCTACTCGGAGTTTTAGCCCTAGTGCCTGTGATCATTAAAAAACTGAAAGGCAGGTTCTCTTCTGGCAAACAATAATGATCCGCAGATGCCAGCGAGAAATGTCAGTGGAATGCCATAGATTGCCCAATACCAAGTATACAATCCCGCCTCGCCGAACCAAGCATAGGCTCCTACACCGCATAGACAACCAATCGCTATGCTGAGGTAGACTCCCTGTCGAGAGGCTCTTTTCCAGTAAAATCCGGCCAAAAGTCCAAACGAGAGGGCCGCCACGGGAACATTGGCCAAAATGAGCTTATCGAAGACGCGATCGACTAGTGTATTAGCCAGAACGTAAGAAATGGCTGCACAACAGGCGGTGGCCAGAATGCTGCGCTCGTAGCCTCTCTGCGGCGCATCGGAAAAATCTGCTATCCACATCGCAGTCATGGCACTCCACACTCCGGTCAGAGTAGTGGCTGAGGAGGCAAAGAGCAGCGCATAGCCAAGTCCTTTAAAACCTAATGGTAAACAGCGGTTAATTAGCGCGGGCAATGCTTGCTCTTCTGAAGAGCAGCTGAAACCTTTGGACCTGAAGAGCGCAGTGGCCAAAATGGCCGAGGCATAAAGTGCAAAAATAATCAGCGCGGCAGTAATGACAGACCAATAAGCGACTTTAGGCGATCTGGCGGCAAAGATCTTCTGTCCATACCAAGGCGCTAAAATATAGGTGAACATGGTGAGTACTGTCAGCGAAACGATGAAACGCGTGGGCAAGATCTCTTGTCCCTGTGCCAGAGAAAGCGGTGCGGCTTCGGGCAGAGCTGATACTTTCCAAATGAAAAACGCGGTTAACGGGAAAAATAGCACGGTCAAAATCAAGCTCAGCGTATCCGTGCGGATAATCGCAACAAGGCCGCCGCGCAAGCTCATGGCCAAAATCACCGCAAGCAGAAGCGCGCTGATGATCCATCCGTTCAACTCGGGGAAAAGCGGCTGAAATAGCAGCGTGAGCGATTTGATGTAGGCTGCACTAAATCCCAGCATAGCGATCAAGAGCAAAAGACTGGCGCTCATTCCAAGGTTCTTCCCGTAGCGCTCGCGAAAAAAGCCCGCGACAGAGGAACCGTTAAAAACTTTCCACTTTTGAGCTACACTAAAAGCATAAAATAAGAGCCCAATCAGAAAAATGAAAGGTAGGCTTAGCGCCCAGTACCCAGCTGCGTATCCCAAAGACGAGAATGAGATCAACGTCGCGCTGTTAAATTCTGTCATCACTAGAGTGGCTGTCAAAGCCGCCCATCCAGTCTTTCTTTCCGCAAAGAGATAGGCTGATTCCGATTGGATCTTTCTCGACTTTCGTACTCCCACAGCGATTAGTAGCGCAATCACAATGCTGAATACGAGGCAGTCGATCATTTGAAGAGATCCTCAAAGCGCGACTTCGCGCGCGTATTCTTGGGAGTGGTAGGCGCTTTGCCTAACAGAGAAAATTCGTCGCAGAAATTATTGGCCGCACGATCAGAGATACGCTCTGTGCCTGGGATCATACAATCGTTCGACAGACCTGGCTTGTAGTATTTGCAATTTCTACAACAGTGCAATCCAACATGGCACTTTTCGCAGACCTCGCGAAAGGAGAGCTTGCCCATCGGCGGATCACTTAGCTCTGTGCCGCAACTCCAACAGTGCATAGTTTGGCTTTCGGTGTGTCAAAAGCTATTACTATAAGAGCTTATCAATTATTGCGCTGCAGATTTGCGACAATTAAGAAGAGAAGATTTTTTATAATTTCTTGGCTGTTAGCCTGAATATAGTCTTGCTGAGGTCTCATGTACATCAGCGTATGGCCGCTTTCTATCTGAGTTTGCAAATATTGATTAAAGTCAGCAAAATCGTATGTTCGACAAGTATAAACGCGCTGATTCCAACCTTCTGCAAGGCATTTTTGCATAATCGCTGGAAATTGCTGTACCCTTCGATATTCGATATATTCTGCAATGATCGCGAACAGCTGAGGCGGAAGAAACATTCTCACTTTGTCGAGCTCCTGATATTCTGGGGCGCCTAAAATATTGATCAATTCAAAGACAAGAGCGTTTAACTTTAAATCGCTTTCTACATCTTGGCGAATATAGATAACTCCCGTTGCGTGAACGCAATACGCTACCGTTCCCACCTTCCTCTCCTTGTCAATCTCTAGCTCAGTAACAAATCTTAAAGAAGGAGGTGGAAGACCAAGCCTACTTTGGCTTGCTTGAGCCTCTGCTAATAACGCTGTCGCCGTCTTTGAGGTCATCAGCCTTGTCCATAATTTTTCTGGAGTGTCTCTTTGATCTACGCGCTCGTCCTTCCCCTTCTTGGCCGAAGACTCCTCTTTGACCTCATCTTCAGCCTTTCTCTTACGGCTGTCGCGAGCAAGCTGTGCGAGGCTTTGCACAGCAGCCAGGTCAGCCGGCGTTAAATCTAAGACTAGAGCTGGAGCGCTTGGAAAACTAATGGAAGCCATATGTAAAAATAAAAAATTTAATTAGTTTGAATTAAATTAATTATACAATAAACGCTAATTAATATCGATTAAAATAATAATTTAAAAACGATGATGGACATCAAGCTGAAATATTGTTAAAATATATCCTCAAGAGTGTGTCCACAAGCTAGGCTTTTTAGAGATTTGAGAACCTTTTCGATGAGATTTTTTCTCCCCAGACGAAGACAATGTCGGAACGGTGACATGGCTGAGGAGGGGGAGGAAAAAGGTCGCGAAAAGGTTCCAAAGATCGAAAGCCTAGCTTGTGGACACACTCTAAAATTGTGAGGTAAACTTATGGCTGTCACTTTCGTCGATCGAGTCAATACCCTAGTCGTAGAATCCGCGGGCGACCCTGCGCGCTTTGCAAATCGCCAGAATGATCCCCACTTCCGAGAGTATTTGGACGAACTTTGTGAGCGAACCTCTGGCAACCAGGCTTGGCTCTGGATCAGCGTTACTGAGCATTTGTCACAAAAGCTCCGTGCGGTCGTAGGGCCTGTGTCTCAGCTGGATTTATGCAAAGCAACTCTAGGCACAGTCGGTTTTGCCATGCTGATGGTGGCAGGACTGGTAGAAATGACCATTCGCACACTTCTGGCATTGATCATTCTACCTTTTGCTTGGGCAGCTTCTAAGCTAGGCGCTATGGATGAGAAGACGTTCACCTTTCTTCAAAATATCACCTTCCATGGCGGTAGCACGTCTACTATTGCCGCAGTCGTTGCATTTGCATACGCGATCGCAGATCTAGTATTTGTTCCGATCCTACTCCTCTCTTGTGGGCAAAATCATCAGGCGAACCCTCAAGAAAACCAATAAATCGATGTGGAGTTAAAAACATGGCAGCAGTAGTAGCAACACCTTCTTGCATAGATCGAGTCAATACCCTGCTTGAAAGAACGGGGCGCGACCCACTTTTTGAACAAGATTTTGACAAGATAACTCTAGATGGGGTGTTTGAATTTGTTGATCGAACGCGCAGAGATGAAGCGTTTCTCTGGATCAACACTTCCGGGTATTTCTCACAACATCTTATGATCCTCATACCGACGATGATGTCGGTAGGCCATTCACTCACACATGCTGGGATAGAAGCAGTCGCAGCGATCAGTTTTGCGCTGCTTGCTCTGGTTGGACTCGTTGAAACCGTAGCGCGTCTAATCCTCGCTTTGGTAATCATGCCTTTTGCTCATCTGGCTTCATGCTGTGGTCTAATTGATGGGAAAACTTACAATTTTCTGCATGCGATTACTCTGATAGGCAGCGTTTACAGCCTGACGGGTACAGCGCTATCGATTTTCATCTCAGTTAGCAACCTTGTCTCTTGCCCCTTTACTCTTTTCTCGGCTTTGTGTGGCAGCCAAACACCTCAAGAAAGCGCGAACAGAAATGCCTCAGTAATATAGGAATCAAAAAATGTCAGCAGCAGCACCTTTTCGTGAACGCAATCCGGGCGGGATGACCCTAGCCGAAATATTTAAGTTTATAGAAAATTCACGAGGAGATGATACCTACATTTGGGGTAGCACCATCGGATACTTATCGCAAAATCTCATGATCATCTTTCCGATCACCCGCGAGCTTGGCAATTCATTCACAGATGCCGGCTGGGAGATGGTGGCGGTGATCGGTTTTAGCATATTTGCCGTGGCTGGCGTGATTGAAGGCGTGGCACGTCTAATCTTCGCTCTGGGCATCATACCATTTGCGTATCTAGCCTCGTGCTGCAGAATAATCGACGAGAAAACTTTCGCTTTCTTGAATCGGGTCTCTCTTATTGGCGGACGCGAAAGCATAGAAGATGCAACGCTATCGCTATTATGCGCGGTTGCACACCTTGTTTTTTGTTTATTAACATCTCACACTGCTCTATGTGGCACACCACAAAATCCACAAGCTTAATTGTTGAATAAGAGCTCGTTGAAGTTTTCCAAGGTATTGTAAAAGTAGTCGCGGTCGTCGACAAAGAGCTGACTGACGATGCCGTAGACGAGCTTGGGGATGCTATATTTCATTCCCATCAGGCCAATGCTAAATCCACCGCTGGCCGATGCGCCAGCAGTGCAGTTAAAGATTGAGCGCAGATAAGGCGCCTGGCCGAAATGCTTTTCCGTAAATTCATAATTTCTTCCCAAATAGGGCATGCAAAACATACCCGAACAGGGTTGACCTGTTTGAGAAGGCACGCGATCTGCCCAAAGCGCGATCTCTGGATAGATCTTTTTCAGCTCCTCTCTGCGTGAGAGATCGACCTCGCCGCCAATCGAAATCAATAAATAATCAAACGCATAGATCCCTTTTGGCGTGTAGACGATCGCTTCATCTCCTTGATTTTCTACGGCCGTCCATGGGCTTTCAAAATGCAGGAAGATGTTTTTGCACATCCGCGCCTTATGCACTGCTTCGGCCGTGGGATTTCCGCCGAACTCAGAGAGTTTAGACATGAACTTTAGCTTATCCTCATCTGGCAGATCGGAAAAATGCTTCAAAAAGCCTACATATTCCGCCCATCCGGAGCTATCTACATTGGCAAGCTCGCTGCGTTTGCTAAAAATATGGATCTCTTCCGCTCCATGCTCGTGACAGATCAGCGCATTATCAAACGCAGTGGCGCCGGCGCCTAAGATGGCTATCCGTTTGCCTCTCAAGTGTGCAAAATTCACATCCTCGTAAGCCGAGCTATAGAACGTTTTCGGAAGCGTGTTAGAAATAAAAGAGGGCACAGCCCAGCCACCCGAACCTTGTAGCCCCGTAGCTAAGACGACTTTTCTAGCATAGACTCTATCTTGGTTGCCGCGGGATTGGATGGGTACGATAAAGCAGTTTTCCTGTGCATCCCACTCAAGAGCACCCACTCTTGTGCCATTGATCACAGAGAGATTTAGCGTTTTTCTAAACCACTTTAAATACTCTGCCCAAATTGTGCGCGGAACGTGTTGACACTGACACCAAGTATCCAAACCATACTTCGCTTCAAACCACTCTTCGCAAGTAAGACTAGGTATGTTGCAATCGGGGCCGGTAGCGCATTTGGGTGTGCGCAAGCAGGGCATGTGTGCATACGTGAGCCAGGGACCTTCTCGTCCTTCTGGATTCTCATCAAAAATAGCCACGTTGGTGACCTTCTCTTTTCTTAAAGCAAATGCGATAGTCATTCCCGTCTGGCCGCCTCCGACGATCACCACATCGTAGATGTGCGCGCCATCCGAGCGCTTTTTAACCGGAAGCCAGGGCCTTTGAGGATAATCTAGAAGTGCCAGATCTTTGTGAATACGCGCCTCTAATTGCACCAGCCGCTCTTGATAATTTGGAAGTGGCGTCAGATTTACCTCTGCATGTGCAAGATGCAAACTGCCAATGCAGCAGAATAGAGCAAAAAAGATGCGCATGATCTCTCCTTAATTGGAAAAGATCATATCGTATTTTTTACTACTCTTTTTGACAAGAAATCAGTTAGAGATTGCCGTCGGTCTCTTCTTCTGAAGATCGCGCCTTGAGATTAGCGACGACGTCCTCGAATTGATTGATATAAAATTGGACATGGCCGCCCTTGCATTGCGCTTGCCAATAAGATTCAAAAGAATCCCACAGCAGCTTTGGCCCTTCAAGATATACGCTTTCGTCCCAGCCATCTTTTTCGATGCATTTTCGCATGACTTTAGGGTATGCCTGCACAGTGGTAAATTCTATCTCTTCAATGCGTAAGGCATAATCGAAAGCTGTCGAGATCTCTCCGGAGGCAATTCGTTCAACCAGCGCATTGACCTGTGGCGTGGCGCGCTCGAGGTTGAGCAGTTCGAAAATCAAGTTGCACAACTTCTGGTTTGGCGTGCACTCAGTCCATATGCAGATCTCTCCTGTTACAGGATCGCTGGTGGCCGGTGGAGTATGAGGTCTCTCTGCTTTGGGTACAAATTTTAAAGATACGCTTTTTAAGCCGTATAAACCTTGGTTAGCATTGACCCTCTCTAAGAGATCTCTAGCCGTGCTCGAGGTCTTTAATCTGGCGATCACATCGGCAGGTGTTTCCTGCGGAAGCTCAGCTACATTTTTTGTCTTCTTTAACGAAAGAGAAGGCGCATATAGGACGAGCTCCTCTTGGGCCTTCCTTTTACCCTTAGCCTTAGACTTATCCCTGCCTTTATCTTCTCCTTCCGACAGCAGAAATAAAGCATGCATCGCATCTGCTTCTTTTTCATTTATTTTAAGATTTTCAGTAGCAACAAAACCAATCGAAGTCATTTTTTCCTCATAATTATTAAATTAGTTAATAAAATTATAATTATATTAACAATAAAAATCAATTAACTATTATACATAATATTTAAGGCTAAAAAGTTGTAAATATATAAAAATCAGCAACTTATGGATTAGATGAAAATCAAAGCCGCTGCATTATTATAGAAATTATTTGAAGTTATTAAGATGGCCATTTAGAAAGAGGCTGCGGGCCTATGTTTCACCCTCTGCCCCAGAACGAGGACTTATGAATTACCTTCAAAAACTGGAAAGCGCGCGCAAGTTGATCAAGGAATCTCTCAAAAAGTATCCCAAGATTACATTAGGCTCTTCGTTTGGGAAAGACTCGATGGTGCTGCTCCACATGACTTTGTCTATTCATCCGGACATTCCCGTGTTTGCACTCCTTTCGAACACCGAATTTCCTGAAACATACGCTTTTGTACGGGAGGTCGTTATTCGCTATCACTTGAATTACAGTGAATATCTTTTCCAACAAAGAGAGGGAGAGAAGTGCTGCGGCAATCCCAAGGTAGAAATGGCACGCGAAGCTCTTAAAGGCTATGACGCCTGGCTTTCGGGCGTGAGAAGAACAGAGGGCATCACCCGATCTGATTTTCAGCCAGTGGAAGAGAAGAATGGCCTGACCAAAATCAATCCCATCCTTGACTTTACAGAAGTCGACATTTGGCGCTATCTAGCCCTAAATCAAGTGCCCATCAATCCAATGTACGCAAAAGGATATCGTAGTCTGAGCTGTGCACGCTGCACGGCTCCCGAAGAAGATGAATCTGAGACCGAGCGCGAGGGAAGATGGAAGGGAACGCCCGATGCACGCGGTGAATGCGGGATCCACACGCACTCACTCCGCTCTTGATTGAAGCTATTTAGACCCGCTCTCTTGGATATAGCGCTCGAATTGCAGAGGTTTGCCCTCATCCCAGGGTCTATAAGTATTGCAAAAATCGATGCGCTTAGCGAGCGGAGGATGGGTGGACCTCCAGAGGATAAATAGCGGGCCGGGGGCAGGGTTGGCCAGATTTTGCTGTTGCAGTTTCACGAATGCGGTTGCGGCAGCGTGATTTGCATGGGTAATCTCCAAGCCAAAGATATCGGCCTGATGCTCCAAATGGCGCGAAAAAGCGTTAGAAATAGGCGCTGTGGCCAGATTGAATAGCTGCGCCATAAGCAGAAGCAGGGGAAGGGAAGCGATATCGGCAAGCGCATGAATCTGGAAGCTCTTTTTTGTTCTTCTTGATCACAAACGGCGCTGTGCTTAAGAATAGAAATAGCAGAAAATTCATGGCAAATTCAAAAATGATCGATTTTTCGATGTGATGTAAAACGTAATGACCCATCTCGTGGCCCATCACAAAGAGTAGCTCATCTGGAGTGAGCTTAGCGATAATCGTATCCCAAAGTACGATCCTTTTCGAATGTCCAAAGCCCGTCACATAGGCATTCACCATATTCGTATCTTGGCTCTTGTCCACCTCGAATACCCGAGTACCGCTAATGCCCGCGCGCTCAGCCAGGTGAAGAATCTTGGCTTCTAAGACCTTGTCTTTCATCGGGCCAAAACGGTTAAAGAGAGGTTCGATCCAGAGAGGCCCAATCAGAATCGACAAGACAGTAAACGGCAAGGTGAGCAAGGCCGCATAGAGCCACCAGCGCTTGGGGCTCTTCTTAATCAGCCAATACACGACAAGCACAATCGCGCCGCCTATCACAAAGGTGATCGCAGAAGCTTTCAACGTGTCGATAAACCACTTACTGAACTCTTGCGACGAGAGCCCATAATTGTGCGGCCGTACAAAATCAGTGTAGTAAGCGAGCGGAAACTCGATGATGAAGAAGATCAGCGCAAACAGGACCCAGTAGACTACAACTTCGCCAAACCAGGACTTCCCCCACCTGCGAGCGATGTTCCGCAGCTTCGCGGAAATTCCCGTAAATAGCAGCGCACAGAAGATGAGGATCGGCACTAGCTGCTGCACCACCCACAAAATATTGCCCGACCGATAGAACTGCGCTGCTTTTGCGCTCATCGGCGGGACTTCAACAGGCGGGGGCGTTGCAGAAGAGTAGGACATAAAAGACAAAAATATGGGTGTATTATCCCCTATATCTCTTTTTCGCCCTTTTTCTATCTATAAGAATTGTACCCGTTGTCGCTCGGGAAATAATTGTGATAGTGAACTTCTGTAGGCTTCTTGAAAAGACTCATGGAAGTCTGTTGCGAACGCGATAAAAATCTTCAGTATGCGCTCATCGATGCCGATGACGGGCTGTGTGGGCTTCATCTCCCATACGCTTAGCGCTCCAAAGGCTCTGCCTTTTAATTCAGCTAAAATATGTTCTTCATTCTTTGCAGAGACGATCAGAAATTCAGAAGCTTCGCTGTTCAGGTAGGCGATCGCGGTTTCTTCTCCTTGGGCATTATAGAAGACAAATTTGGCGCGCGACCAGGTGAAAAACACTCCTCCAATCATGCCAATTTGCGCATTGTCATCGTAAAGATCTATCTGGGTGCCCCATGGAAAGAGAAGGCCCCAAGAAAGTGCGCGTGTGATGGCTCTCACTTCTAACCTGCCATGTGTGCTAAATAGATCGTATTGATAGCGCGGACAGAAGAGCCCCGTGCGCACGACCTTCCCCACTGGCATTCCACCTTTCTTGCACTCAAACTCAGCCGTCCATGAGGTTGGCGCCCTGGCCTTCATCACAGACCATGTATGCATCTCATTTAAGTTATCGGCATAAGCTGCGCTAAAAATCATCAGGCAGGCCAAAAGAAGCAGTGTGCGCATAATCGTCTCCTCAAAACAGTGTATGTTTGGTTCGAAAGCGCACGATTTTCCCGATTTGGGATATCCGTTTCAAGAGAATAGATCTCTTAAAAGAGTGTTTGAGCCTATCCGCAAAGTAGGGTGGTTTTTATTGCAGGATATTTTCGAGCAAATCTTCAGAAAATTTTTGAAGACAATGTTAAATTAACATGGCTGAGAAAATTTTCTGAAGAGGTGCCGAAAAGATTCCCAAGAAAAATCATCCTACTTTGCGGATAGGCTCTTTGAGTGGTCCGGAAGGGTCGATGTACTCCTTCAGACTTGTGTACGGGATGAGAACAGTATCGGATGCATCGGCCCATGCACGGACAGTATAAGCTCGAAAAATAATCAGGAGGCCTTGGGGTGTGAGCACAAAAGTATTGAGATCATCAGGTCCAAGTTCAGGCACAAACTCGTTCTCCGCTGCATAATACCCATAACCGGAGGCTTTAAGGTTGTTTTCACAATATTGAAGCAGGAACTCGCGATATCCGCTTCCTTCAACAAAGAGATCGTCCAAGTCCAATTTGATTACGGTATTTCCGATTTGCCAAAAAGTTTTCCCCTCATAATAGGTGCAAGCGTGATCTCCTCTGCCCTGAAAATCATATCCGTAAACGCTGATCAGATCCGCTGTTTGGTAAATCGGGAAGAGCTCATAGTTTAAAGTATAACCATCTTCCCACTGGTCCTCAGAAAAAAAGCCACCCTGGACAAAATTCTCAAAGCGCGCTTCTGCGCTTTCCCTAAGTTGTGCATTAGCGAGCTCGATTAATGTGCCTTCACCAGAAAAAATCGGAAAGGAACATTTCGCATGCACGCAAGCGTTCCGTTCAAAAGAGAGCTCTTTCTTTTCTAGCTGATAATTAAGCGGGTCGACAGCACCCTCAAAGCCCTCTGGGATCCATTTCTGCGCTGAGAAGCTCAGCACAGGCAAGAAACAGAGAAAAAAGATTGCGCTTAATTTAGATGCTCTCACCTTTCAGCCTC
Source organism: uncultured Chlamydiales bacterium (assembly GCA_963709365.1). Lineage (GTDB taxonomy): Bacteria > Chlamydiota > Chlamydiia > Chlamydiales > Rhabdochlamydiaceae. The sequence goes on along the minus strand of CAVPVU010000002.1, from coordinate 129,162 downwards.
CTAGTAATGAAAAAAATCCATTCTAGCGCTTACTGGGTTTTTTCACGCAATTTTTACTAATCTCTCCCTGCTATTTCGAAGAGCGAGATTGAAATGATTCTTTGATAGTCTTGAGAAATTTCTGATGACGCGTGCTCGTAAAATCCAAATGGCGATAAAGAAGGACTTTTATCCCATCTGCAATGAACATCCAAACGAGAGTATAGGCCCAAATGAGCCCAATATAGGCCCAAGGAATTGCGGTCACAATGATCCCGAAGCCCACAAAGAGCGCTGCGATCGTTTGTGTCGAGAGAATCGCGATCAATAAAATAGGAGCAGGATAAGGTTTTGAAAAGAAAGCATTGCGCGTACGAGCGATGAACAGAGTTTGATGTCCGGCCACAGATAGCTTAAGAAAAATAAAGGACTGTATCTGAGAAATGCTTAAATGAAGAACATCCTTAGCGATAAATAAAAGGAAAAATGATCGAAATGATACCTACTACAGCCTAATGCTGTGGCTATTGTAAGAACCCTTTTCATCTGCCACTGAACAGGTTTTGTCTCTAGCAAAGTATGATCGTAAGCAATGGCGAGGATTGGAACGTCATTGAGTAGAGCAAGCAGAATGATCATGACAGCCGTGACAGGATAGAAATTGAAGACCAGGATCGAGGCTACCATAAAGAGCATGATGCGGATCGTTTCCGCAATTCGATAAATGGAATAGCTGTTCATTCTCTCAAAGATGCGCCGCGCTTCGTCTATGGCCTTGATAATGACGGAGAGGCCCGGAGCGAGCAGAACTAAAGAACCGGCTGCACGTGCGGCATCAGTCGCTCCGCTAACAGCAATGCCTACGTCTGCTTGTTTTAAAGCAGGAGAGTCATTCACGCCATCCCCTGTCATGCCCACAATGTGCTTGCGATTTTGCAGAGCTTTGACGATCTCATATTTGTGCTCTGGAAAGATCTGCGCAAAACCATCGCTTTTTTCAATTTTGTCTGTAACTTCAGCTGAGTTGAAGTCGATTTTTTTGGTGATGAGTTCATCGGCAGCGCTGATATTGTCCCCGATGTGGAGCTGGTGGGCGATCTCTTTTGCAATGGCGATGTTATCCCCTGTGAGCATTTTGATTTTAATGCCGTGCTCTTGCGCATGCTGGATGGTCTCTACGGAATCCTCTCTTAGTGGGTCAAACAGGGCTAGCAGTCCGAGAAACTCCCATGTTTTTGCATCTGCAGAGCGGGCCACTCCTAAAGTACGATGTCCCTTTTCCGCCAGACGATCTACCGCGCTGTTCACTTCTTTCTCAAAGGAAGCTTCTAAGTGGCAAAGAGCCACGATGACTTGAGGAGCCCCCTTTGTGACATAGAAGGTACTCCCCTTAGAATCGCGAATCGTGGCATCTGTTCTCTTTCGCACAGGGTCGAAGGGAACGAACTTCTCTTGCGTGTAGGCTTTCAAGTCCCCGGGCTTTTTCAACCCCTTGATGATAGCGAGATCGATCGGATCCTGGTTTTCAGCTTTAGAAGCCAAGGCTCCATAGATAATTGCTGTTTGCGGATCGACATTTTTAAAAACGACAGGCTCGCCCAACGTCAATTGATTCTGCGTGAGGGTTCCCGTCTTATCACAACAGAGAACATCGATCCCTGCAATTTCTTCGATAGACTCTAGTCTCGTTACAACGGCTTTCATCTTCGAGAGCTTAAGAGCTCCAAGCGCCATTGTAACAGAGAGCACTGCGGGCATAGCCACGGGAATAGAAGCAATGACGAGGATCAGGACAAATTGGACAAGCTCTAACAAAGGAGTGCCTCTAGAGAGCTGCACAATGATAAGCAGGCAAGCAAGACCTAAACTCAAATAGATGAGGTAATCTCCAATTTGCAGAACTGCTTTTTGAAAGTGAGAGACAGGTTTTGCCTTTTCAACCAGCTTCGTAGTCTCTCCGAAAAAGGTGTTTTGTCCTGTAGCAGTAACTAAGCCGATCATTTCGCCCTGCTTGGCAATCGATCCGGAAAAGACAAGTTCGTTCGTCTTTTTGGTCACAGGCAGAGACTCTCCCGTTAAGGTGGACTGATCCACCGTGAGATAGTCTCCTTCCACAAGCTTGGCATCGGCAGGGATGATGTTGCCTAGTCGTAGGCGGATGATGTCGCCGGGAACGAGCTGCGCTGCATCCATCTCCTGCCATTTGCCGTCCCGTTTAACGAGACATTTGGGCGCCAACTTCTTCTTCAACGCTTCAATGGCATTTCCGGCTTGAAACTCCTCCCAGAAATCCACCAACCCATTGACTAGGAGCAGTGTCAAAATGATAAAAAAATCGGCCCAGTGGCGCACAATAATCGACAAGATGGCAGCGATCTCAATCATCCAGGGGATAGGGCCCCAAAAATAGCCCAGAAATTTCAGGAGGATAGATCTCTTTACCTCCTCAATGGCATTTGGCCCGCACTTCTCAAGTCTGGATGCAGCAACCGTGCTCTAAGGCCTTCTTTGTTGCTCTCCAGCGCTTTAAACAGCTCGTCGCACCCTTTTTTTTGAGCCTCCTCCGAGCTGATGAAGCGAATGTCCATGGGCGTCACCCTGCTTTTCGATTAGAGATCTCTTTCCAGCACTCGCGTGCTATTTCAAAAGCCTCTTGCGTGTGGATCAAGAGCACCTTGACTTTTGAATCCACCGCAGAAAGTTCGTGATCCTCTGAAGAGGTCTGTGCGTTTTTAGTTTTGTCCAGCTTCATGGCTAGATAAGAAAACGCGTCGCAAACTTTTTCTCTGAGAAGAGGCGCATTCTCGCCAATGCCCGCTGTGAAGATAAGTACGTCCAGGCCTTTCAATGATGTAATCATCGCGCCGAGGAGAGCATTCAATCGATGGATATACATGTCCAAGGCAAGCATTGCCCGGGGATTGCCTTCCAAACTCTTTTCAATGATATCGCGCATGTCGCTAGAGACTCCTGAAATGCCTAACAGTCCCGACTCTTTGTACAGCTGCTGTGAAAGCTCTTCTAAACTCATCTTTTTTCTTAGCAAATAGAGGATGATTCCAGGATCGACAGATCCAGAGCGCGTATCCATCATGAGTCCCTCCAAGGGGGTAAACCCCATGGTGGTATCGATGCTTTTACCATCTTTAATTGCGCAAAGAGACGCCCCCGAGCCTAAATGGCAGATGACCATTCTTAAGCTCTTCAGCTCGCGGTTTAGAACCTCAGCGCCTCGCCTTGCGCAGTATTGGAAACTAATTCCATGAAAACCGTAGCGCTGAATCCCCTCTTCGTACCAGCTATAAGGCCCTGGGTAGATTTGTGCGGCTTTCGGAAGAGTGTGATGAAATGCTGTGTCAAAAACGGCAATTTGAGGAGTCTTCTTGAAAAGCTCTTCTAAGATCTCAATGCCTTCCAGTTCGGGTAGATTATGTAGAGGGGCGAGCTCAGAAAGCCGGCGGATTTTCTCTTTGACTTCTGGCGTTACAATAACGCTCTCGTTAAAGTAGCTCCCTCCATGAACAATGCGATGGCCGATGGCATCGATTTCATCGAGAGAACCGAGCACTGCTGTCTCACCCTGAAAAAGAGTATTTATTAGATGTTTTAATGCTCGTCCTGCGGTCTTTTCCTTGATCTTCTCAGAGTGGTGTCCTCCCTGCGCATTTTTTGTTGTTAGAAGAGGCTCCTCGAAGCTGTTCTTCCACTGCAGCTGAGCTTCCCATGAAGGATTAAGTGAATGATGTGGCGCATCTTTAAGCACATATAAGTAGCATTTGATGCTGCTGGAGCCGCGATTTAGGACGAAAATCTTCATTTTTGCCCCAAGCTCCATTTCCAGTTGCGGATCTCCGGCATGTCTTCGCCATATTTTTGGATATACTCTTTATGATTGAGAAGTTTATCGCGTAAGAACTGTTTGACATATGCGGCCTGGGAGGTCAGCTTGAGGCAGCCGATCGATGACATCGCCCACTAGATGGAAACGATCTAGATCATTCATGACGACCATGTCAAAAGGGGTCGTTGTCGTTCCCTCTTCTTTGTACCCGCGCACATGCATGTAGGGATAATTTGTGCGGCGATAGGTTAGACGATGGATGAGCCGAGGGATACCCGTGAAAGGCGAAGATCACCTGTTTGTTTTTCGGGAAGATACTGTCGAAATCTTTGTCGCTTAAGCCATGCGGATGTTCACTCTGCGGCTGAAGCGTCATTAAGTCGACCACATTGACGACTCGAATCTTAAGATCGGGAAAGTGTTGCCTGAGGATTTCCACAGCAGCAAGCGTCTCCACTGTGGGCACATCTCCAGCGCACGCCATGATCACATCGGGTTCTGAGCCCTCGTCATTGCTGGCCCACTTCCAAATTCCAAGTCCTGCTGTGCAATGCTTGATCGCAGATTCCATATCCAGCCATTGAAGCTCGGGCTGCTTTCCGGCGATGATCAGATTGATATAATTGCGGCTGCGCAGGCAATGGTCGGTCACTGAAAGCAGCGTATTGGCATCCGGCGGCAGATAAACACGGACAATATCTGCCTTCTTATTCATGACATGATCGATAAAACCTGGATCCTGATGGCTGAATCCATTGTGGTCCTGCCGCCACACGTGCGAGGTGAACAAATAGTTCAGTGAGGCAGATCGGACGGCGCCAGGGAATGTGATGGCAGGCTTTTAGCCATTTGGCATGCTGATTGAACATCGAATCTACGATATGGATAAATGCCTCGTAACAGGAAAACAGACCGTGCCGCCCTGTAAGAAGATAGCCCTCCAACCATCCTTCGCATAGATGTTCGCTTAAGACCTCCATCACCCGTCCGTCAGGAGAAACATGATCATCGGTTTTTAAGATCTCGGCAGTGGATGTTCGTTCTGTGATATCGAACAGTGCGCCGAGACGATTCGAAGCTGTCTCATCGGGACCAAAGATGCGGAAATTGCGCTCGTTCCAATTCATCTTCATGACATCGCGAAGAAAAGCGCCCATGATGCGCGTCGCTTCTGCAAAAATTGTCCCTGGCGGTCCGACTGCAACTGCATAATCTCGAAAATCGGGCATTTTGAGATCGTGGAGCAGAAGCCCGCCATTGGCATGGGGGTTTGCCCCCATTCTCCTCTCTCCTTTAGGAGCCAATTCGGCCAATTCGGAGATAAGCCTGCCTTTTGCATCAAAAAGCTCTTCGGGCTTATAACTTCTCATCCACTCTTCAAGGATTTTTAGATGTTCTGGCTTTGTCGCCAGCTCCGCGAGCGGCACTTGATGGGCCCGCCATGTTCCTTCTATAGGCAGGCCATCCACTATTTTGGGACCCGTCCATCCTTTGGGCGTGCGAAAAATGATCATGGGCCAGACGGGACGTTTGCTAAAGCCCTTTGAGCGTATCTCTTGTTGAATCTGTTTGATTTCAGCGACCACCAGTGTCGAGTGTTGCAGCCAGGAGTTGATGCACCTTGTCAGGCTCATCTCCTTCAACAAAATAGGGCTTGTACCCATAACCGCAAAAAAGCTGTTCCAACTCTTCATGGCTGATGCGCGCCAGCACTGTCGGCTCGGCAATCTTGTATCCATTGAGATGGAGAATTGGAAGAACCGCGCCATCGTGGACAGGATTTAGAAATTTGTTCGAATGCCAACTCGTGGCCAGCGGTCCCGTCTCCGCCTCCCCATCCCCCACGACACAGACCGCCAGAAGATCGGGATTGTCGAATACAGCGCCATAAGCATGCGCTAAAGAATAGCCAAGCTCTCCTCCCTCGTTGATGGAGCCGGGCGTGTCCGGAGATACGTGGCTCGGAATACCCCCAGGAAATGAAAACTGTTTAAATAGAGCCTTCATCCCTCCTTCATCTTGAGAAATGTTCGGATATAATTCGCTATATGTGCCTTCCAGATAGGTATTTGCCACCAGAGCCGGTCCCCCATGTCCCGGCCCAGTTACAAAAATCATGTTGAGATCGTTTTTTTTGATGATCCTATTGAGATGGACATAGAGGAAATTCAAGCCGGGCGTCGTTCCCCAATGCCCCAAGAGCCGCGGCTTCACATCTCCAATCCTCAGCGGCCTTTTTAACAGAGGATTGTCATAAAGATAGATCTGTCCCACGGACAAATAATTGGCAGCCCGCCAATAGGCGTTCATCTTCCGTAACTCATCCGTCGACAAAACACCTTGCATTATTCTCACAATATTCAAAACACATTCTTAAATTATTAATTACAGCACCGAGAATAATTCTTCCATTTAATATTTCAATAATTTATCTGGAGAATTTAGAGCACCAAGAGGAGGAACTATGTTGCATTCTGGGAAGCTTGGACTCGCTGGTGGAATTATTTGGGGCATATGCATGCTCCTCACAACGATTGTCTCTATGTATACGGGATATGCCAAACAGTTCCTTACAATGATGGGGAGCATCTACCCTGGCTATACAATTTCAGGATGGGGATGTCTGATAGGGTTAATCTACGGCTTTTTCGATGTGTTTATCGGCCTGTTTCTCCTAGCCTGGCTGTACAACAAGTTAACAAAAGCTTTCTGAGTTAATGGGAATATTCTCTCGGCTGCGCCCTGCGCCTATTGCAGAATCGATCCAGGACGACGCGTCCATTCGGAAGAAGTACAAATATTGGCGTCTGCGCACCTTCTATGGAATGTACATCGGCTACGCATTCTACTATTTCACGCGCAAAAGCTTCACGTTTGCCATGCCCTCAATGCTTGAGGAAGGATTCAGTCTCGCTGAGCTCGGGATACTGGGGACCATCCTCTCTATTGTTTATGGCTTCAGTAAATTCATTAGCGGAGTGATGGGAGATAGGTCCAATCCGCGCTACTTCATGTCATTTGGGCTGATGCTTACAGGACTTTGCAACATCTTCTTTGGCCTATCGACAACCTGGGTTCTCTTGGCTCTTTTTTGGGGACTCAACGCCTGGTTTCAGGGCTGGGGCTGGCCGGGTTGCGCGAAGCTGCTCACTCACTGGTATGCGCAATCTGAACGCGGCACTTGGTGGAGCTTTTGGAATACTTCGCACAACGTAGGAGGAGCTCTTATTCCCCTGCTGGCTGCCTTCTGTGCATTCCACTTCGGCTGGCGCTCTGCGATGTTTGTGCCTGGTGCGCTGTGCATTCTAGTTGGGTTTTTCTTGATCAACCGTTTGCGCGATGTACCCGAATCGCTCGGTCTTCCTTCCATTGAAAAGTTCAAGGGTGAAAAAAACACATCGGCAAACAGTGAAGAGAAGCGATCTTCACTGTCAGTAAAGGAGATCCTGTTTAAATACGTGCTTTGCAATGAGTATCTATGGCTCATGGCCCTTGCCTATTTTTTCATCTACATCATCCGCATCGGTTTCAATGATTGGAGCATGGTGTATCTCATTCAATCCAAAGGCTATTCGTCCGTAGAAGCCGGAAGCTGTATTTTCTGGTTTGAGATCGGAGGCTTTTTGGGTAGCCTTTTCGCCGGCTGGGCTTCTGACAAATTCTTCGGTGGCAAGCGCAACCCCCTTAACATTCTCTGCACGCTAGGTGCAATCGGCTCGCTTGTGGCTCTATATTGGCTAGGAAATGGCCGGCTGATGGTCGACTCGACCATCATTTTTATGACAGGGTTTTTTATCTTTGGGCCACAAATGCTGATCGGGATGGTAGCAGCCGAGATCACACACAAAAAAGCCGCAGCCACTTCTAGCGGTTTCGCGGGCTGTTTTGCTTATATCGGCGCAGCTGTAGCCGGCGGCCCACTCGGAGCGTTGATAGCCAGAGGCGGTTGGGATCTCTTTTTTGCGATCCTGCTCAGCTGCGGGCTAGTGGCCATTACGCTGATTTTGCCGCTTTGGTCGATCAAAACCAAACCCGAACCTGCGGTTGTTTTATTAACCCGAGAGGTAAACAAGTGACAAAGAGCGCTGGCGAGGCAAAACAAAATCGATCTTTAAACCGCAGGACAGTATTCTTGCACTACGGCCTGCGGTTTAAAGATCGATTTTGTAAAGCCGCAGCAAGCTATTTGTCACTTGTTTACCTCTCGGATTAATAACTGCTACTACTCCTGAAGAGGCGGATTGAGCTTATGGAATCTTGCAAGTAAAAATCCAAGACCGATTAAGAACATGCCAACGGCCGTGTAGAGATGCATGAGGATTTTTCGAAATTCTGCGTCGATTTGAAAAGGCAAAATGCTCGTAAAAATCCCTAGCGACCCTAAAAAAATAACCGGCACGGTCATCAGAAGAGGCACGATGTTTCTTATCGATCTGCTGGAATCTCTTTGCCAGAAGATAAATGCGATTCCAATAAGCATAAATCCGATAGCACTGGTCAAAGCCATACGCGAAGTATAGGCTGGAAAAACCTGCATGCTATTCAATAGCATATTCAATTTTGAATCGAATGGAAGCAAAAACCCTACTGCTCTTTGCAGTCCGAATAAAAAGATGGCGCAGCCTAAGATGTTGGGTATCGGCAATCGAGATGAAGAAGAGATGCCAAAAAGACCGAGCCCGCTGAGGAGGATACAAAGAGCTGCGACGTAAGGAACAGGCCAGGCGCATAGAGAGCATTGCAGCATGTTAGTGATATGGCAATGCCAACAAAAGAGAAGGATCGCACCCATGAGCAGAGCCACCCATGCAGATATCTGAAAGATGAATTTCATAATCCGCTCTTTTACGTGAACAGGACAAAAAGCACAAGGCTGGGCCTGGTGTTTTCAGACGACCGAGCATTAGAACGAGTTTTTGAATCCTCTATAGAGAAGACGGATTAGTGGCGTGAACGTTTGCGTTTGCGTTACCGTTTTCCGATTCGTTTCTGTTTATTTGAACCATTTTGGAGAGCATTGACACGATTCGAAGCAACAGCTCTCGCCGCTTATTTTGCAATTCTGTTTCGGATAATGCTAGATTTTGAATGACAGCCAAAATTCCTGCACATTCAGTCGCGGATCTTCTTGCCATGCGATAAAATCGCACTTTTTCATTGATAGAAAGTTCTCCAGCACCTTCAGCGATATTTAATAATATCGAGGTACTTGCTCGTTGAAATTGATCCGCGAGATAAGCTCTTCCTCGAGGGAAATTTTCAATAATCTCATCGGTCAAGACAACGAATTGCACCGCTGTTTGATATACGTCAAGTCTTTCATGGTCAAAATAATACGGATTTTTTTGCATGCGCTTCCTGGTTAAAGTGGTAGATACTACAGAAACAAAAATTTAATCGCAGATCTAAAAAGAGACACGGATCGGAAAACGGTAACGCAAACGCAAACGTTCACGGATGGCCCTTTGTTTCTTTAGGACTCAAAGATTTGTTTTAATGCTCAGTCACCTGCTGGTGCTTTGTTTAGTCTGGTTGTGAGACTACTGATTTTTTTTTGGAAAACTTTTGACGTAGGTCAATGCTGAACAACACAGAAGAAGAACCCCTCCTGCAATGAGAGGCAACCGCGAGCCGAAGTTGGCGATCACGCCTCCAATCATAGACGCAAATACCCAAGAAACTGCTGAGATCGTTGTAGTGATTCCCATAATACGACCTTGCTCTGCATTGCTCACTCGATTGGAAAATAGCGTCAGCAAATAACTAAAAGAGGCTCCAACGCCAAGCCCTACTAAGATGGCAATCGGCCATAGAACGTATGCATGCGCGCTCGCCGTGCAGGTGAGCAGGAAGATGACTCCTCCAAGCCCCAGCGCGCAGGCCGCTGCATTTTCTACGGTTAAATATTTTGCAACGACTTTTATCATCCCAAAAGAAGGGAGCGCAAACCCAATAGCCATGAAACCTAAAAATAGCCCGACCGAACTAGCGCTCATGGAAAAACTTGTGGTGAGGAAAAGTGCAATATATCCAAAATAAAATCCCCATCCAAGCTGCATAATCAGAAAGATCACTGAGAGCGGACGAATCTCTTTCATCTTAAAAGCCAAAATAAACTCACTCGGACCTTTATGTAGATGTAGCCTTGCGAGTTCTTTTTTATTCTGTAGGGTTTCGCGGAAGGAGAGCTGGAGAATCAAATAGTTCAAAAACGACAAAATTGCTGCAAATGCAAGAGCAACCGCAGGATTAAACCAATCGACAATCGAAGCATCGGATAAAAAACCGCCGAGCAAGGGGCCGCCGATCCAGCCGAATGCCATCGCTCCCATGATAATGCTTAAATTATGTGCCTTATGTTCCGGATGGCTCACATCAATAATCGCCGCTTGAGCGATCGGTTGGCTTCCCGCCGTTAATCCCGCAATGAGTCTACCCAGAAGAAACAGTGCGATGCTGCCTAAGGGAATTGCTGCAGCCATCAACAGATAACTGAGAAACGCGCCTAAAAGGGAGATCGCGAGCACTTTTTTACGTCCGATGTGATCGGAAATATCCCCAAGCACAGGAGCTGCGAAAAACATCGCCAGAGGAAATAGAGCCAGAGCGACCCCGTAATAAAAGTGACGCAGTTCAACTCCCATGGAAGTAGGCAAAATCCCAGAAGCTGGATCCATAAAGATAGGATTCAAAAGTGGGAACAAGATAGCCATCCCTAACGCATCGATAAACAGCACGCAAACTAGCGCGAAAATCGATGGGAAAGAAGAAGTCGTTTTAGCTTTCATAAAAATTCTTCATACCAGACAGGCTCTGTAGACGCACGCTATTTCGCAAGCCGCCGACTTTTTACCATCGAATCTTGCAAATAATAAGTAAATATCCTCTAGAAATAACATCCAAGGGCTCGATCAACTCAACGCGTCGCACTTTGCAGCTAATATGAAATCGCTTTCAGACAGCCCATCAATTTTATGAGTCCAGAGCAGTATTTTCACTTTCCCGTACGAAAGATGTATATCGGGATGATGGCCTTCTTGTTCTGCTATCTCACCTACTTTGTTTGTGAAGGCCAGCGCCTCTCGAAAATCATGAAAAGAATACTCTTTCTCGAGATGATGTTCATCGATTACCTTCCATCCTTTGCTCAACTTCTTATGCAATTCCGTTAATTTTTCTCCCTTTAAACGGGGAGTCCCTTTGTGGCAAGGAATGCACTTTTTTTTGGAGAGCGTACAATCTGAATCCATAAATCAAATCCTCATTAATGTTGTCGAATTCTATCCCATCTCCTCCTAACCAAAAAGACTCCCAGATACAAGAAGGGAGTATTGGCGAGGCTAAAGAGAGCCTTGTAAGCATAGGAGAATAGCATGATTGGCAACACTTGTGCTATTTCCATGCCCAATCCCCAGTATAAAAAGATCACGTCAATCAATACGGTATCGATCAGCTGGGACACCCAGGTCGAGCCGTTATTTCTCATCCAGAGCCAATGCAATCCTGTCCAGCGTTTGATCAGCGCATAGAGCTGAACATCTGCGATTTGAGCAGTGATATATGCAATCAGCGAAGCAAATATGCGTAAACCGCTTAATCCCATGACGGCACTAAAAGCTATTTGCTCTGCAATCGAATGCGCTGGAAGAATGAGCGCGATTTGAATGAGTCCAAAGCTTAGAACGTTCATGCCGAGGGCAATGTAGACCATGAGCTTAGCCTTTTTTGCGCCATAAATTTCCGTTACAAAATTGTTGAGTAGAAACGTAAGCGGATAGGTAATCAGCCCTGCTGGAATGCTAAAATCCTGCAAAAAAGGCATCTTAACCATCTTGGCAGAGATGATGTTGGAGATGACTACGATTACGCAGAAAGCCGCGCTAATGCTGTGATAAAGGGTGCGTAAAGTTCTTGATTTTTCCATATCTTTTTCCCAAAAGAGAGGGGGAATAATCCCCCTCGCTCTTATTTTTCACGACCCTCGTTTAAGAAGATTTGCAAATCATTCTCGTCGACATGCGGCTCGCCTGGGCTGACATTATCCAGTTTTCCTTCAAGCAGCCACTGTTCTAGTCGACCCACCTCTTTGTAGAGATGCTCGAAAGAGTCCACTATGAACAACAGAGGTTGCATGTGATCGATTTCGAACGACTGATTGATGACCCACTCCAGCTGAAAAGGATGGCGCTGGACATCTGGTGATTCGATTGCATGTTCGATCTCATCTGCCGAGCTTAAAAGTCCACTGCCGTAGACGCAGATTCTCCCTTTTTCCCGCATCAGACCAAATTCAACCGTGAACCAGAAAAACCGCGATAATGCTTGGATATTGCTTCGGGTTTTTGCAGTTCTCTCCTCCATATTGGCGAGATGTGCATGGCGTTCGGCAGCAAGCTTCGCAAGCGCACCAAATTTGACCAGAACATCGGCAAATGTGCGGTCTGTATGCATGGGCACGTGTCCTGCAATGTCATGGAAGATATCCGGCTCTTGCAAGTAGTTGAGCTTTCCTCCATCTCGAATGGTGATCGTAGTTGGGAACTCTCGACGTTTTAAACTGTCGAAGAAGAGGTATGTTGGGACATACCCGCTGACAGCTTTTGCCTTAAAGCCCGTCAATGGCTCCAAAAACTGATTCACCTCTTCAAGCGTGGGAATGCGGTCCGGCTTAAGACAAAGAGCCCTGATCCCTTGCATGAACTTTTCGTTCGCAAATTTCTCCCATTTTGGGCGTAAAAGCGCATACAGTTTTTGCCAAGTCTCCTGGTTTTCTTGACTGTATAACTCGTACGGCTGATGGATAAATATCTGGCCGCTGCGCTGCGCATTCTCAATAAAAGGGGCTTTTGTCGTTGTAAGCCCCTGTCCTTCTCTTTGATTTTTCATAAAAGCACCTTAAATTTAAAAAATGTAAAAATAATTTTTAATCGAAAGACAGCAAAAAGATCAGATAAAAAATCCGATAGTTCTTACTGAACTTTCAAATGCAATACCGCTATTAAAAAATAGCGAAAAACTAAAAATGGAAATTAATAGAGATAATAGGAGGGATAATAAGAAGGGACAAAAGCGAGGAAATTAGAGAGGGATGAATGAACACACTCATCTGGGGGCCACAGAGCCGGAGCTGATCTCGTACACATTGTTGTTTACTCCTTAGTTTTCAAGTTAACATAAAAATCAGCTCTCTCTGAGCTGATTTAACCAAAATGGTAGCACATGATATCATTTTTTCAAACTTTTTTATTTATTATATCGTAAATCATTTACAATCAATGTGCGTTTGACACTACTTCTTGGCTTGCTTTCGAACAAAAAACCATTCTGCCGACGCCGGTAAAATGGTTTTAAAATCAGATCTGCCTAAGACCATTCGGGATGTTGTTTTAATATCTTTACTCTCTTTATGGCATCGACTATTACCTCTCCCGATTCGCCTGTTATCTTATTGCCCAAAATTTAGACATAGTTACCTTCTACTCCTCGTCAGATTCTAGAAGTTTCTGCTCACCAGGAACAGAAATAAGACGTCCTAGATAATTTTCCTGCGAAATAACAGGCGAGCCAGTATCTTGCTCCAGCTTATGTCTTGCATCACCAGCAATCTTACCACCCATCAAGGCTGCTCTTTTGTTCTCATCAAAACCTTGAGCGTCTCGGCGGACTGCAATTTCTTTTGTAGCCGCCTCCCCTAACATGGAAAAAATTAGCTCGAGATCCGTCATGTGATCTCGCAGATTTTCTCGCTCCAAACCCTTGTGCTGCTTATATTCTGATGGAGTCATTCCAAAAGTGGCTTTAGAAATCTCAGCAGTTAAAATAGCATATTCTCGCTGAAGCTTGACTCCCCTTTTATCCCACTCATCGGTAAGTTCTTCACGGATCGCAATCCCTCGCATCCGTTTTTCGATCCACTCATCGCTGTACCCCTTGGCTTTATAAATCGCACGGGTGCGCTGTGTGGCAAGCTCGGGATCTTCGATCTCTTGAATACGTTCATATCCCACCTGGGCCAGCCATCGCTTGAAGGGTTCTGCCTTAGGTGAAGGAATGGACTGAATGATGCGGAAGACGGTTTCTGTATTGGCCGTGTCGGTTTTGTATTTTTTCCCATCATTAGATTCCAATTTCAGTTGTTCGATTTTACCGAACAACTGAACAAACCCTTCTGAATCAGTCAGTTGAGTTCTTAATTCTGTCCAATAACGACTTGGATCTGAACTTCCTGTCAATACACGAATAATGTCAACGATCGAAAAATACCACTCGCCTTTGTGGAAACTTCGGCGGATTTTCTTGTCTTCAAAAACGACAAGTTTATCCTGTGGCAATATCCCTTGTTTTTCCTTGGAAACATCTGTCATGGCGCGATCCTCTTTTTGGATGGGGCCACTGATTTTGTTCGTTGGGCACATTCTCAACAAGAAATTTGAACAAAGTCTTAGAAAAGCCATAGAATCTTGTAATTCGCTGTTATACAAGATACGTGTGACTAGAATTATTCTTGAGCAAGAATAAAGCACTCAAGAGTCGGTCTTTGCCTTTTGAAGAAGTGCTTCAAGTTGCTCTCGTAGATTTGGCAAGTTCTTTTTCGTCGTATGCCAAAGAATTTTGGTATCAACGCCAAAATATTCATGGATCAAAACATCGCGCATACCCTTCATTTCTTTCCAAGGGATGTCGGAATAAGAGCGTTGAACAGATGAAGGAATGCTTTTACTGGCTTCCCCGATAATCTCGAAATTCCTTACCACTGCGTCGATCACAAGCTCGTTTTGTTTGAACATGGTTAGAGTCATGCTGTCTACATAACGCTCGATTTTCTCAATTGCTTTGAGAATATCTTTAACCCGAAATATCCATTGTCTAGAAGACATTCTTTGCCTCGTGCAAGACTTTCTTTCTGAGGGCAGGATGCAGGGCGCTTTTGGTTACTAAATCAACATCCCGATGAAGAAGTTCTTCCAGATAGTTTTTAAGATCCATGAAACCAAACAATCCTTTTTTTGCATCAAAATCAACTAGAATATCGATATCACTTCTTGCAGACGCCTTATTTCTGGCTACAGAGCCAAAAAGAGAAAGTGCACGAACTCCCAATCCTAGAAGGTCTTTCTTGTGAGCACTTAAAATCCTTTTAGCCTCTTTCAATAACATATGACGTTCTTTTTCCTCACTTTTATCAACAAAGCTAATACTAACAATAATAGAATTAAACGTTTAGGAGTTTCTGATCTGCTGAATTTTGCTCGAAGGGGGAGTCCGCTACGCGCCCGGTTCAGTCGCAAGCTCCTTCACTTCGACTTCCCCCACGCAAGCCAAACTTTTGGCTTAGCCCAAGGGGGGAGTCCGCTACGCGCCCGGTTCAGTCGCAAGCTCCTTCACTTCGACTTCCCCCACGCAAGCCAAACTTTTGGCTTAGCCCAAGGGGGGAGTCCGCTACGCGCCCGGTTCAGTCGCAAGCTCCTTCACTTCGACTTCCCCCACGCAAGCCAAACTTTTGGCTTGCTTTCGAGCAAAAAAATACACCAGGCGGGGCCTGGTGTATTTATTGCTCGAAGGGGGAGTCGAACCCCCACGGGATTACTCCCAGGAGATTTTAAGTCCCCAGTGTCTACCATTCCACCATCCGAGCACAAAAACGCTCGCATATTGCAGCGAGATTTAGGTTGAGAGAGGAAAAGTTTCAAGAGAGATACTAGCGAAAGTCTCCAGCCAAAAGGTGGCGTAAACACACGGCTATATGAGGTCTCGCTCGCAAAAGACAATGAAGAGCTTGTCGTCACGATGCGGCTCAATGGCTGCTCTTCTCTGCAAGATGGCCCATATCGTCCTCGATCGTCTTGCTTTTTTCTTCTCCTCATATTGCTCTGCTTCATCGTCTACCGACTGGGAAGAAGACCTCTTTCAGGAAGCTCGAAATCTTTTTCTTTATAACGACCGATGGTTTCTGAGATGAGTGTTGGAGGGGGGGGGAATAAGGTAGTGAACATCGGTGAAGAAACTGGGACGTTTCTTCACTGGCATCACCTCCTTCAACGCGGCCTCCGGCATTACGGTTCTCTCGATTCAGCTTCTTGGGCTTCTTTTTAGCCTCCACTCTTCTCCTGACTCTTGGCCGCTCTCCTCGACGACGGCGATGGCGACGTCTGTCGCGTCTCGCGCGCTTTCGATCGAGCCCGGGTTCTCCGACTGCTTGCGTCTCTTCTGCCACCTTCGCCCTCAGTGGACCTTCTTCGTCTTCAGCTCTCTCAGCTGCTCACGACGATCGGAGCTTCTCTGCCGCCGCCGATCTTAATCGATTGCTCAATGGCTCGCATTCTTCAAGGCGACGCGGTCTTCTTTGGTCTCTACGATCTCGTAATCGCTGACAGGCACTAAAAATGCTTTTGGTTTTTCGAGCGAGCGGAAAAAAAAGGAGTGTCCAAATGAAACGACTTCTACGGCATCCACTGATATTCTTCTTGTCACTTCCCCTTTGCTGTTGCGGACGAGGAGTTTGATATCCCTCTTTGGGAGTGATGATTGTTTCTATGATAGGTTCTCGTGTAAAATTCACGTTGTTTCCTTAGTTAAAATGTTTATTATGAATTCGATTCATCTCTTCGATAGCGATCCATCTATCATTTCTAAGATTTCATCCTCTTCTTTTGAGTGCCATATACTCTAAGAGATCGACGACGCGGTGAGCATATCCCACTTCGTTATCATACCAGGCAACTAATTTGTAAAATCGACGGATTTAAGGCGATCCCTGCTCCTTTATCAAAAATACAGGAAGCGGCATTGCCGATAAAATCTGAGGAAACAACCTCTTCATCGCAATATTCGACGATCCCCTTCATGTGACCGTTTGCAGGCTTTTTTAATCGCGCTTGCAGATGTCTTCATAGGTGGTGTCTTTGCTTAACCGTACGGTGAGATCCACAACCGAGACATCATGCTGTAGGCACGCGAAAAGCCATACCCGGTAAACTTGCCCTTGACTTCTGGCAGACAGAGCGCAACCGCTTTGGCAGCACCTGTTGACGAGGGTATGATATTGATGCTTGCCGCTCTTCCTCCCCGCCAATCTTTTTTGGAAGGTCCATCGACGCTGGGCTGTGCTGCCGTGAGCGAATGAACCGTCGTCATCAATCCCTCTTCGATGCCAAAGTTCTCTAAGATGATTTTAGTCAGTGGAGCCAGGCAATTGGTCGTGCAGGATGCATTAGAGACGATAAAGTCTGTCTTGGGATTATATTTCTCTTCGTTAACACCCATGACAAATGTCGGGACGTCTCCTTTGCGGGGGCAGTGATGATCACACGCTTTGCACCAGCTTGAATTGCTTTTGCGCATCGGCTTTGATCGGTAAAAATCCGGCGGATTCTACGACATAATCTACTTCCAAGTCCTTCCAAGGAAGCTTAGCTGGATCTTTCTCTGCGAGAATCTGAATTTTTTCTACCATTGACGATGAGATGATTCCCTTCGACTTTGACGGAAAACTGTGGCTGTCCGTGGACAGAATCGTGTTTCAAAAGATAGGCGAGATTGTCGGCGTGAACGAGATCGTTTACCGCGACAACTTCTAGATCTTTATACAACTCTTCTCAATGACGCGGAAGGCTAGCCTTCCGATTCGACCAAATCCATTAATCGCTATTCGCTTCGCCATGGTGAGCATCCAAAAATCAGATCCCGAGATAAACATCATGATAAACGAGTTTTTGGAGAAAGTAAAGGCGAAAAAACGACTTAAAACGAACAAGGGAATAATTAAACACCGAGAGCACCGAGATACACCGAGAAAAGAAAAAAATCTACTTCTCGCTGTCCCTTCTCGGTGTTTTAACTATGGTCGTTAGCTAGGGAGATACTCGATCAGGCAAGTAGGAGCGTTATCGCCTACGCGATGCGTCTTTTTGATGATGCGGGTATAACCGCCATTTCTTCGTGGCAAAACGGGTCGAAAGCTCGCCAAAAAGCTTTGCCGATCACCTGACGATCGGTGTTGTAGCGCAGATGTCTCGCCTTTTTTAACTGCTCGGGCTTCTTTAGGAGTAAGAGTGTTATAGGTGATCATCAAATCAGCAATCGCTTGTCTGCGGCTTGCCAGGGTATTTTTCTTTGGCAAGGTGATCAGGCGATCTGCATGACGTCGGAGTTCTTTTGCTTTTGTCACCGTCGTCTCAATGCGTCCATGTTCCACGAGCGATTTGAGCATGTTCGCCATCATGCATCGTCGATGAGAAGCGTGCTTCCCAATTTTAAAAGTGTGTTTTGCGTGTCTCATACTTCTGTTCCTCCTTTGAGTTGAGATAATCAGTGATTACTTGTTTCACGTTATCGCGTGTGATGCCAAATCTTGCGAGATCCATTCCGAAGAGAAAGGCCCATTTCTTCTAGTTTCGATTTGATCTCGTTGAGCGATTTTTTACCAAAGTTTCTAAATTTGAACATTTCCGATTCAGGCATGATCACGAGCTCAGCGATCGTTTCAATGTTTGCGCCTGCAAGGCAATTTGTCGAACGCACAGAAAGTTCGATCTCATTGATCTTGAGCGCCAGTTTTGCCAAGAGCGCATCGCGATCTGTATCGAGCTCTTCTCTTGTCTTGCTCAAATGTAATCGGATGCTTTTGCAGCTGATCGAAGACTTGAAGTGCATGATGCCGATCTGCGTAGCAAATGAAAGCGCTTCTTCCGGCGAAATTCTTCCATCGGTTGTCACTTCGAGGATCAGTCTGTCGAAGTCGGTATCTTGTCCTACGCGTGTGTTCTCGACGAAGTAATTAACGAGGCGAACTGGAGAAAACGCGGAGTCGATGACGATCTCATCGACGCCCTTCTCGAATCGGGTGTCGCTCAGAAGGAACATATCCTCGGCCGATGCCAACTTTGAGATCGACTTTGCGGTTCATCGGCTTTGTTACATTAAAGATTACTAGATCGGGATTTACGATATCGAAATCAGCTGTCGCCCATGAGATCTTTTAATGTCACTGCGTATTGGCCGTCATTTTTTCAAGAGATCGCCGCCGATATCGATGACTTTAGTTACGAACTTTATAATCGCGCGAGCGCGGCTCATCATCCGATAGGAAGTTTTCTTAACAAGCGCTTCTTTAAGATTGAGCACGATGTGCGTCATATCTTCGACGATGCCTTCGACCGCCATGTATTCGTGCGGGACCCCTTCGATCCGCACAGATATAATCGCTGGAGATTCCATTGAGGTTAGAAGAACGCGTCTAGAGCATTACCCACGGTATGCCCATAGCCACTCTCAAAAGGTTCTGCGACAAAGCGCGCAAAATTTCCTTTCGCTTCTCTCGACTTTGATTTTAGTCGGCAATTCGAACTTGCCATACTTTACTGCCATGATGCTTACTCTCCTATAGAATGTTGAAGATTATACTCGTCGTCGTTTTCGTGCTCGACAGCCATTATGCGGAACAGGGGTCGTATCGCGGATGATAGTGATGATTAGCCCTGAGCTCTGCAGACCTCTTACAGCAGATTCTCTCCCTGCTCCTGGTCCTTGAGATTCACTTCTACTTCTTTCATGCCGACGGCCATCGCATTTTTAGCTGCATCTTGCGCTGCAACTGTGGCCGCATAGGCAGAAGACTTGCGCGAGCCAGAAAAATTGACTTTTCCTGCGGACGCCCAAGAGACGACATTGCCTGCAAGGTCGGTAATCGATACGATCGTGTTGTTAAATGTGGACTTAACAAAAACGATGCCGCTTGGCACGTTTCTGGCCACCTTCTTTTTTGGTTTTGCAGCAGGTTTCTTTGCGACTTCAACTGCCTTTTCCTTTTCTTGCTTAGCCAAAGCTGTCTCTTGCTCCTGTGATTAATTACTTTTTCTTTCCAGCAACTGTCTTTCTCTTTCCTTTACGCGTACGTGAGTTGGAACGCGTTCTCTGGCCGCGCACAGGCAGGCCGAGACGATGGCGCATTCCTCGATAAGCATGGATCGAAATAAGTCGTTTGATGTTATTTTGTACTTGGCGTCTTAAGTCACCTTCAACGGCATATTCAGACTGCAAAGTTGCGTTGAGCCGTGCGATATCATCTTCCGTCAGCTGGCTGGCCTTCATATTAGGATTTAGACCGAGCTTCGCCAAGATCTCGCCGGAAAGTCTGCGACCAACTCCATAGATATAGGTCAGACTAATTTCCAGTCGTTTATTGTCAGGGATATCGATTCCAATGACCCGGGGCATGAAAAATTCCTTTTTTAAGAGAGCGTTAACGCGTTAAAAAACACAATTTGTTGAAGAAATGTAGCGACTTTATCATAAGCTTTGAAATATGACAAGTCCTGAACCTATCTTGAAATTCTAAATATTCGCTTTTCGCGCCTTTTTCCACACCTTTTAATCCCCCTTCTTGGCCTACTTTCTCAAGTATGTCCTGCGAATGGGGATTAAAATCTGTGAAAAAATTCATCAAAAATCGGATATTTCGAATTTCAAGATAGGTTCCTCTAAATTCAACCTATTCCATCCTATCAAGCAAAATTTTTCCTTCCACGCTTCATAAATCCTTCATAGCGCTTCGTCAGAAGGTGTGATTCTATCTGCTTGGACGTATCTAAAACTACCCCCACCAAAATCAGCAGAGAGGTTCCTCCAAAAAAATAGGAGATGTTGGCATCGACACCGATAAACTTTCCGACAAGGGTGGGCAATATCGCAATAAAAGCGAGAAAAACAGCCCCTGCTAAGGTGATACGGTTCATCGTTTCTTCAAGAAAATCTTGCGTAGGCTTGCCCTGTCTAATGCCTGGGATAAATGCGCCGTTCTTTTTCATGTCAGATGCGATTTGTTCTGGATGAAACTGCGTGGCTGTCCAGAAGTAGGTGAAGAAAAGAATTAAAAGCACATAAACGACAGTGTATACCCAGCTTCCAGGAGAGAGCCAAACTGCGACCTGTCCGAGCCATGAGCCCTTGCCTACGAACTGGCCAAGCGTGGCAGGGAACATCAAGAGCGCCGAGGCAAAAATCACCGGAACTACGCCTGCGTAATTGATCTTGAGCGGTATGAAGGCGTTGTTGCCTTGCGCTTCGTGGCGTCCAACTACGCGCCTTGCATATTGCAGGGGGATCTTCCGCTGGCCTTGAATGATGAGAATTGTGCCTACAATAATAAACACAAACACTGTGCTCAAAACCACCAGCGAAGAGAAAGTCAACTGCCCGGGCTCTTGTGAATCTAGGTTGAGTTGTTTGATGATCGAGCCTAGCGTCGTCGGAAGCGAAGAGAGGATACCGATGGTAATGATCAAGCTAATGCCGTTGCCGACTCCCTTTTCTGTGATCTGCTCTCCGATCCACATCAGCAACATTGTACCGGCAGTCATGGTGGCCATGATCAACAGGTAAAAGAGCCAAGGGACACCAAAGAGCTGTACGTCCGCCAGTTCGCTCACAATAATCCCCGGAGATTGGGCGTTTAACTGAAAGGCATACTTGCCAAAGAGGCCCGCTTGGAAAAATGCGAGGCAGACGGTAAATACACGGATCCATTTGCCCATTTTTCGTCGTCCCGCATCAGGATTTTCCTTCATCTCCCTCTGCAGTGAGGGGATGAGCGCAACCAGGAGCTGCATGATGATCGAAGCAGAGATGTAGGGCATCACACCGAGCGCAATGATGGTCATTTGCGCAAAAGCCCCGCCAGAAAAGACATCCATGAGCTGGAAAAGGTTCTGTCCTCCCCCAGTGGCATGACGAAAGAGATCGGCTGCTGCCTCGCCGTTGATTCCGGGCACAGGAACGTGCGCGCCAATACGACAAATGACGAGCATGATTAAAGTGAAAATTATTTTTTTCCGGAGTTCGACAACGGAAAGAATGCGTTTTATGCCTTCAATCATGGAAACTTCATTAAAGAAAAGGACATAAGGGACAAAAATGCCCTTATGCCTCTTTAGTTCTGGTTAGCTTTTTATAGGTTATCGACTTCTTCTCGAGCTTCTCGATAGCAGCTTTAGTGAAGTGGTGAGCTTCAATAGAACATTTTTTCTTGATCTCTCCGCTAGAGAGCACTCTGATTCCACCGGGTACACGGCGTGGGATCAGCCCTTTTGCTCGAAGTGTTTCAAAATTCACAACTTCGCCATCTTTAAAATGTTCGTTGATCAAGTCGAAATCTAATTCAAATGCTTTGGATTGGAAACGCGTATTTGCAAATCCACGGCATGGGAGAGTGCGATAAAGAGGTCTTGCGCCCCCTTCTCTTCCATAATTGCGCTCATACCCTCTGCGCGCCTTATCTCCTTTATGGCCGCGGCAAGAAGTTTTACCTCTCTTGCTGCCCATTCCGCGTCCTACGCGTTGGACCTTTTTGCGTGGTCGGTCGGTATTTGTAAGTGTGGCAAGCGAAATCATGCAAGGCCTCGTATTGATAAGCACTCTTGGCGACTCTTTAAACTAAGCAAAGCTTTTAGCGTTGCTCTGACCTGGTTAAGAGGATTGTTGGAGCCATAACTTTTAGCTACGATATCCTTTACTCCACCGAGTTCTAAAACAGATCTTACTTTTGAACCGGCGATAACACCAGTACCTTCACGTGCAGGCTTAAGCAGAATTCTGGAACCGTCCCACTCCACGTCGATCTCGTGGGGAATCGTTCTTCCTTCCATCTCGAAAGTCATCACATTTTTGCGCGCAGCTTCGGTGCCTTTGCGGATGGCATCCGACACCTCGTTAGCTTTGGCAAATCCAAAGCCGATATGTCCCTGCCCATCACCGATGATGACTAAGGCAGAAAAGCTAAACTTTCTTCCGCCTGATACAACTTTTGAGCATCTGTTGATGTACAGGACCTTCTCTTCGAATTCCGTACCAAAATCCTGTGCATTCTGAAATCGATATCTCTCACGCGACATCTCGTTTTCCTATAGCTAAAATTGAAGTCCTGCTTCGCGGGCTGCATTAGCCAGCTCAGCGATAAGCCCATGAAATTTAAATCTTCCTCTATCAAAAACCACGCGCTCGATGTTCTTTTCTTTAGCGAGCTTAGCGATTTTTTCTCCTACTTGTTTGGCACTGCTTTTCGATTTTTTTAGTGTCTTGCTCTTTGTGCTGAGGTCTTTGCTCATCGTCCCAACGCCTGCCAAAGTAATCCCTTTTTCATCGTCGATGATCTGTGCTGCAATATGCTGATTGCTCTTAAAAACGCTTAAGCGCGGCATTTCAGCATTACCTCTTAGATGCTTTCTGACACGCAAAACGCGTTTGCCTCGTTTGCGGTTGCGCTGTATTAAATTACTTTCCATTCTCAGCTCCTAAAAATTCTTATGCTGTGGCAGTTTTGCCTTTTGCAGCTTTACCCGCTTTCTTGCGGACATATTCATCTTCATAACGAATGCCCTTTCCCTTGTAAGGTTCAGGGGGTTTCATAGCGCGAACTGCCGCCGCAAATTGGCCGACAGCGTGTTTGTCTATTCCGGTAATCGTAATCGCTACGCTCTTATCAATCGCCACTTGGATGTTCGCAGGCACACGAATCTTCGTCGGATGCGAAAACCCGAGTTGAAGGTCCATCATCTGGCCACTCATAGCTGCGCGATAACCTACACCGATGAGCGTGAGTTTCTTCTCAAATCCCTTGCTCACTCCGATGATCATATTGTTGACCATAGCGCGACATACTCCATGCACAGTCCGCGGCATCTCAACCTTCTCATCTCTCTCAATAATGACTTTGCCATCCGCGAGTTTCACAGAAAGTCCTTTTTCAAGCGGATAAGAGAGCGTGCCTTTAGGGCCTTTCACATGCACTTTTCCGCCTTCTGCTTTCACTTCTACACCCTTAGGAAGGGGGATAGGCGCTTTACCGAGTTTTGACATGGCTAAATTACCTCAATATATATTACCAGATGAGACAGAGCAGCTCTCCGCCGACCTTCTGCTCACGGGCCTTTTGCCCATCTATAATTCCCATAGGCGTAGAAAGAATGGCCACTCCCAAGTCGCCGAAAATCCGCGGAATACTGCGGTATCCGACATAGCGCCGTAGGCCTGGAGAAGACACGCGCTTCAAGCCGCGAATTACCGGTTCTCTTCCACGTGCGTATTTCAAAAAGGCGCGAACTTTTCTACCCTCTTCATCTACTAAGAAATTCTCAATGAACCCTTGTTCGTGTAGGATTTTTACAATATCGACTTTTTCGCGACTGTACGGGAAATCGACAAATCGATTGCGCGCTAGCGACGCATTGCGGATGCGTGTCAAAAGGTCTGCTATTGGGTCATTCATTGACATGGTTCTTTTCCTATTCTTCCGTTTTAAATGGGAAGCCGAGCATCTTCAGAAGCTCCAGGCACTCCGCATCGTTTTTTGCTGTGGTCACAAATGTGATGTTCATCCCTTGCGTACGCTTGACGTCGTCTAAGTTAATCTCTGGGAAGATGATCTGTTCTTCGATCCCAACCGAATAATTACCCTGCCCATCACACTTAACTGGAAAACCTCGAAAGTCGCGAATACGCGGAGACACGATATTACAGAACCGATCGAAAAAATCATACATGCGCTTATTGCGCAGCGTGACTTTTAGTCCGATGGCTTGATCTTCTCTGAGTTTGAAGTTTGCAATCGACTTTTTTGCTCGGGTTGTAATGGGTTTTTGTCCAGAAAGAAGAGAGATTTCACGTATACAATCTTGAATGGCGTTTTTGTCCTTGGTCGCTTCAGCAACGCCCATGCTGATCACAATTTTCTTAAGTTCAGGCACGAGCATCGTGTTTGCGTAAGCAAACTTCTCTTTTAAGTCCTTTCGGACTTGCTCACGATATTTTTTTAGTATTCTAACCATGTTTACGCCTTAGCTCCCCAAATTTCTCTGTAGACGACCTCTTTGCCGCCAGCTTCGTAAACCAGCTTTTTGCTTTTTGCTGTCTGTTTTACTTTGAGTTTTAGCGGCTTGTCATCATCTCCGCAAATTTGGACGTTAGAGATATGCATAGACATCTCTTTTTCCATGATTTCTGGAGTAGGCACCTTGGATTTGCGCTTGATATGCTTCTTTCTAATATTCAGACCCTGCACAACTACTCTCTCGTCTTTTCGAGAAAGCACCTTTCCAACGCGTCCCTTCTCATTCCCAGCGATGACGACGACTTTATCGTCTTTTTTAATCCATTTTTTCATATATCACTTTTACTTCTAGCTTAGATAACTTCTGGAGCAAGCGAGGTAATCTTAACAAAGCCGCTATCTCGCACCTCTCTAGCGACTGGGCCGAAAATACGTGTGCCACGCGGATTGTTTTTATCATCGATAATCACGCAGCTATTGTCATAAAAGCGCAAAAAGGATCCATCAGGACGACGAATATAATTTTTCGTTCTGACGATTACCGCACGCACGACCTCACCTTTTTTCACGCTTCCATGCGGATCGGCTTCTTTAACCGCGCATACAATGACATCACCGACGCCGGCGTATCTTCTCTTTGAGCCGCGCAGCACCTTAAAGCAGCGCACTTTCTTAGCTCCGGTGTTGTCGGCAACCCACAGGTTGGTTTCTTGCTGAATCATAGTTCTCTCGTATATTTAAGCTATTACGTTGAGCACACGCCATCTTTTGAGTTTTGACATCGGCCGCGTTTCAACGATGCGGACTTTTTGCCCAACTTCAATATTCTGATCCTCGACATGCGCATAATATTTCTTGCCGCGCGTAATCACTTTATTGAAAGTAGGGTGTCGAAATGTGCGCACGACTTGCACTGTGACCGTCTTGGCCATTTTATTCGAGACGACTACGCCTTCGCGCACTTTCTGTTTAATCTTTTCCATTAGCTCTTCCCTCCTGAAACGCTCTTCTCATGCAGAATGGTCAAGAGGCGCGCACGATCGCGTCTTTTTTCACGTACGAGGTGCGGCTTGTCCAATTTTCTAGAGATGCGTAATTCACAATACATCTGATACATCTCGCGAGAGAGGTCATCGGCCTGCGTCTTCAATTCTTTTTCGCCTTTTTCGCGTAATTCTTTAGCTTGCAACATGGTTCATTGTATCCTTTTAAACTCTCTCGACACGCTCGACAAAACGCGTGCGGATCGCAATTTTTGCTGCGGCCCTGCGCAGAGCATTCTGGGCCAATTCTTTTGAAACGCCCCCAACTTCAAAGAGGATGCGTCCAGGGCGCACAACAGCAACCCAATGGTCAGGTGCTCCTTTTCCTTTTCCCATACGAGTTTCAGCAGGTTTTTTGGATACTGACTTATCGGGAAATATACGTATCCAAACTTTGCCGCGTCGGTTAAAATAGCGGTTGATCGCCACACGGCAGGCTTCGATCTGGTGATTGGTCAATCGGCCTCGATCGAGCGCTTGCATGCCAAATTCGCCAAAATCGAGAAAATTGGCAGCTTTGCTGAGACCAGTATGCTGGCCTTTTTGCATCTTACGAAACTTGGTTCGTTTGGGCATCATTGACATAATTCTTAGCCTCCGGCTCCTGCAACCTTCGCGACCTCTTCGCCTTTATTAATCCATACTTTTACACCGATAGAACCGTAGGTCGTTTCAGCTCTACCCATTGCATAATCGATCTCTGCTCGTAGAGTATGAAGTGGCACGCGTCCCTCTTTATACCATTCAGTACGGGCAATCTCGGCGCCGCCGATCCTTCCCGAAACTTGAACTTTTATGCCAGCTGCGCCTGCATCATAGGGCTGCTTGGATCGCTTTTTTCATGATGCGTCGGAAAGGCACGCGTCTCTCTAGTTGTTTCGCAACCGCATCGGCCACGAGCTTAGCATCTAAGTCTGGGCGTTTGATCTCTTCGACTTCAATCCAGATCTCTTTTCCAGTGAGCTTTTTAAGCTCTTGTTTAAGCAGATCGATCTCAGCGCCTTTTTTTCCAATCACAAGTCCAGGACGGGCGGTGTGAATAGTCACTTCGATCTTTCCGCTCATTCTCTTGATGGTAAACTCCGAAGCTCCTGCGCAGCAGGCTTTGCCTATCAAAATCTTGCGGATCTCAATGTCTTCGCGTAAAAGATTTCCAAAATCGTGCTTTCCAGCAAACCAGATAGACTTCCACTTCTTATTTAGGATTAATCTGAAGCCTATCGGCGATGTCTTTTGTCCCATTATTTTTCCTCTCCAGCTGCTACGACGACAGTAAAGTGGCTTGTGCGTTTCATAATTGGCACTTGTCCGCCACGGCTTTTAGCTTTGCCTCGCTTGAGAACGGGTCCCGCATCTACTCTCACTTCTTGAACGATGAGATCTCTGCGTTGCACATTGAGTTGCGTCTCAGCATTTGCAACTGCACTATCCAATGTCTTTTTGAGTATGCGTCCAGCTTTCATATTGCTCAGCGTGAGCTGGGTCGTCGCATCTTCAACTCTCATCCCTCGGATAACGTCAGCCATAAGGCGCGCTTTTCTGGGAGGGATTCTTACAAATTTTGTTTGCGCTCGGGCCTGTTGCATATTCTATTTCCTTAAGCTGATGGGGCGGGGGCTGCTGGAGCTGCTGCGCCTGCAGCGGCAGCGGCAGCGGCTGCTCCGGCCTCTGCAATTTTCTTAGATCCGTGGCCTTTGAAGATTCGAGTTGGCGAAAACTCGCCAAGTCTATGTCCAACCATGTTCTCAGTGATGAACACGTTGATAAATTTACGTCCGTTGTGCACTTCAAATGTATGCCCAATCATATCTGGAATGATCATCGATCGGCGCGACCAAGTTTTAATCGGTTTTTTTGAGCCACCGGCATTATTCTGCTTGAGGACTTTATCTAGAAGGTGGTGGTCGACAAATGGACCTTTTCTCAGAGATCTACCCATATTATTCTCTACTTCCTCCGATCCTTAACGATCCATTTGAGTGTCTTGCGCTTATTACGCGTACGATAGCCTTTAGTGTACATTGCCCATGGAGTTTGTGGGAGGTAGCCGTTGTGCTTTCCTTCACCACCACCGTGTGGGTGATCAACCGGATTCATGGCTGTACCACGCACAGTTGGACGAATACCTTTCCAACGATTACGACCTGCTTTTCCTTCTGAACGGAGATTGCGCTCAGCATTTGAGATTGCGCCAAATGTCGCTCTGCAATCCTCGTTGACGAGACGGATCTCGCCAGAAGGCATCTTCAATGTAACATAGCCGCCGCTGCGCGCCATCAGCTGAGCTGACAGGCCGGCAGAGCGAACGAGTTTTCCGCCGCGACCAGGATATAATTCGATATTGTGGATCACCGAACCGAGCGGCATAGCTTTCATACGCATGCAGCATCCGGTATTAAAAGGAGCTTCATCACCAGTAGATACGACATCCCCTTTTTTCAAACCTTGCGGCGCAAGAATATAGCGCTTTTCGCCATCTGCATAATTTAGAAGTGCGATGTGCGCGCTTCGATTAGGGTCGTATTCAACTGAGGCAACTTTTGCGTTAATGTTCTCTTTGTCTCGGGTAAAATCGACAATGCGAATGAATTTCTTATGCGCCGCGCTTCCCTTGTGACGGCACGTGATGTGTCCGTGGTGATTGCGGCCAGATGTGCGCGTGGTGCGCATAATCAGGGATTTTTCTGGCTTTACCGTTGCTCTTCCAATGCGCGTTAACTCTTCATTGCTCGTAAGCACCAGATGTCTTTGCGATGGAGTAATTGGACGAAATTTCTTTGTCATAGAGCTTTGAACCTATCCTATACCTTTTCTTCCAACGAGTTACCCGGCTGAAGAGTCACAACTGCTTTTTTGAAGCCGGCCTTAAAGCCGATTCGTCCGCGAATACTGCGAGGCTTCTGCTTCATTGTAATTGTGTTCACCTTGGTCACTCGGATCTTTTTTTCTCCGTAGATCTCTTCGACCGCGTCAGCAATTTGCTGCTTATTCGCTCTTTTGTCGACGAGAAATACATATTTTGGCGCATCGCACTTTTTAACCGAAGGGTTGCTAGAATTCGATTGCAGCTGCTCTAACACCTTAGCTTTTTCAGTTACGTAGCGCGACTTAACTACATCAAATGGATTTTTCTTACTCATCGCTGCCTCCCAGAATCAGCATCAGCTCATCTACCGCGGGCTCTAAAATGACGAGCTCATGGTTAACGGCGATGTCATATCCACTGACATTTGGAAAAAGCATCATATTCACTTTTGGGATATTGCGCAGACTTTTCATAAAGGTCTCATACTTTTCCGAAGGAAGGGCCGCCTTTTTGCCTTTTGGCGTCGCATCTAAAAAGCCCTCTGCCAAGAAAAGCACGCGCTTACCTTCAAACTTGCACGCCTCTAAGAATTTCGCGAGAGTCTTCGTCTTAGGCTCTTTAAGCGTTTCAACCGCCAACACATGCAGCCGATTGCCTTGAATTTTTTCAGCAATTAGCTGACGAACAGCGGCTCTGCGCTCTTTCTTATTGATGCTCACATGCTGATCAAATTTTGCTCTTGGAGCGTGCACTCTTCCGCCACCTTTGTACTGAGGAGCTCCGAGATAACCTTGACGCGCTCTACCTGTGCCTTTTTGAGGATGGGGTTTTTTCCCGCTGTGATTGACTTCTGATCTCGTTTTGGTGTGAGCAGACCATTGTCTAGCATTATTGCGAATGGCTACGAGGTAGTCTTTGATCATTTGCCCATTGGCATCGGCTTTAAGCAGAGAATCTTCGATCTCAACCTTTCCGACTTCGGCCCCTGCTAGATTGTATTTTTTTAGAATCGCCACTGTCTTACTCCTTCACACTCTCTACTTCGTGATCTTTTTTGCTTTCCAGACATAAACCAGACCGCCGCGCGATCCAGGAATCGCCCCTTTGACGATCAGCACCTTTTTCTCAGCATCGACTTTGATCACTTCTAAATTTTGAACGGTGACCGTCTCATCACCCATATGCCCTGATTTTTTCTGTCCAGGCAGGCAGCGTCCAGGTGAAGTACGCATACCGCACGAACCGCCATGACGGTGAAATCCAGAGCCGTGAGCGGCTGGACCGCCGGCGAAATTGTGACGCTTGATCACACCCTGGTGACCCTTACCTTTTGACTCGCCGCGCACATCGACAAAAGTTTTCTCTGGAAAGTGCGTAACATCGATCTCCTGCCCCAGTGTAAATTGCTCGACCTTCTCGACGCGTGTTTCAGCGAGGTGTCTACGAGCTTCTATGCCGGCTTTGGCAAAATGTCCTTTGCGAGCTTTCGAAACATTTTTTGCTTTGGGCTGTTTGATTGCAGCGAGCTGAACTGCATTATAGCCATCAGTCTCTTGGCGCTTAATTTGCGCAACGACGTTTGGCTCAGCAAAAATTACGCTGCAGACAATGAGATTTCCGTCTTTGTCGAAAAGTCTCGTCATCCCAATTTTTTTTCCCATCAATTTCAATGTCATAAATTTCCTAAAGACAGTCGTCTATACCGAAGCGAAGAGGCTAGCAGAGCATTTGATTTTCTCACAATCAAAAATTCTGCTGACCCTTTAATTCGAATGTTCTAGAAAGCTTACGGAGAGAGGGGTATTTCCCTCAAGATTTTTCTTCTTTGCCCTTCTAGTTTTTGGCCTTTGCTTATAGGGAACTACGAGGGTTTGAGAGGTTAAAAAGACTTTGCGAAAAGCTATCTCTTTACGATCGGCCTCTTTTAAAAGGCCGGCGACTTTTAAGACCTCGCGTACGGTTACACCCGGCGGAAAGGCATGCATTCCAGGTTCCTTGACCGCCCCCTCAACTGCGATTTGAATGGTAGGCTGCCTCGCCCGCGCTGCCTGGTAGGCAGAAACCGCCCTTTCGATGCCGCGCTGGGGAAGCCAGGAGACAGCAGCGAGCAGGAGCACCAACCCGCCCACTAAGGCTATGGCGATCCATTCACGCGAGAGGAGATTAGGTGGCCCGGACTGGTTGGAGATCTGGTTGGAGAGCATCTATATCGGCTCCTGCTTGACGAGCAAGACGTGCACGATACATGATACCAGCCATAAAGAAAAGAAAACTTGATAAGAAAAGCCAAGCCGCTTCTGCTGGCAACACGGCTACTCCGGCTACAAATGAGGCAACACCGAGCAGCGACCAAGCCAAGGTGGTGACGCGGTAGCCGAGATCGAGCAGTTTCGAAATTTTATGTTGTCTGGTGTTGCGCGCCGCATCGGCATAAAAAAGTTCTTGCAGATCTTCAACTACGCCAAAAAGTGAAATGACGGCCGAAGAGCCAAATCCGACCGCGTGAGCCAGGGCAGCGCCTGCTCCAAGCGCCATGATACCGACAGAGTCTGCCCAGTGCAGAAAGTTAGCCACAGTACCCCCAAAGAGCACCAAATTGGTGATATCCACGCTCTGCAAATGCGCAAGCGTACCATTTTCTATGCAAGACCAGCCGATAGAGATTGTTTTACAGAGCGTGTCTAAGAGCAGAAGCGCCCAGATCCCCGCAAAAACAGCCGTCCAGGGATCGTTTAAAGGCGCCAAGGAGAATTGAGCAGCTCGGCCCTGCAGCGGAGAGGTCGTCTCATGCGGCGCAGACGGCGGTTCAAGGATAAACGCTTGAGGCGAATAAGAGGCGGAAATAGCCGAACTCATGGCAATGCTAACGCTTCAGCTTGCGCATCTTCAAATAATCTTTGGTAAAAATACGCGTAGAGTTTGGCTGTCAGATAGATCGTGGTCAGAGCCAAGATGGTTGGAGGCAAGATAGCTATCGATTCTGCTACGACGTCAAAAACAAGTAGAGCCAAGATCAAAATTGAAAGGGCGATTGAGGCGACATCTTTGACCAGATTCACCATACAGATCCATTCTCTTTCTACAGCCCCCTGAGCGACCTGCCTCTGCCCCTGCGTCGCTTCGGCCCTCTCTTGTCGAATCGTATAAATTTTTGAAGCTTGATCAAAGAGATCAAAGCTGTCCATAACCAGCGAGGAGAGATTATTTACACCGCTGATCAAAGGCGCATTCAGATCCGCCCATTTTTTACTCTGGACAAGCGAAGCGACTTTTGTGCTTGAATAGGCCACGGAAGCGCCTTGCAGAAGAAGGGCTTTGGCCTCACCCTGAACTTTTTCGTATGAGGAATCGTCCCCAGGTTGTCTAAGTCTAATGAGTTCGATCAACCCAGAGGCCTGCTTACAGAACTTTATGCTTCCGGTAATGGCATCTGGGAGGCCAAGCAGGAGAAAGCCGTCGCTTGCTGATTTACCAATGCCTTCTAATACACTCTGCTGTGCAGGCGAAAGCGGCAGCGCTTGGAGATGTTGAACGGCAGTGTCAATTGCAAGGCAGAGATCTGTCGCACCATCGGTTGAAGACAGATAGTTACCGAGATGACCTCCAAAACCTATGGCATTTACATCTGCCAATCCCACTCCCACCGCTGGCACCGTCGCTGAAACCATGCGCTTTAACTCCTAACGCGCTTTATACTGCTGCAGTAGCTGCAGTATCTGTTGGAATCGGTCCAAAGTTCACCTGCAGTAGACCATTTGGATCGTACGCTCTTTTCGCAAACTCACCCATAATCGTAAAGAAGAGCGCGCTAGTCGATGCAGTGAGAATCCAGAGAGCTGCATTCGGAATAGTCGCATAGAATGCTCCCACTAAGATGAGCGAAGACATAGCGATATAAGAGACCGCTTTGGCCAGGTCGAGCATTTTCAGCCAGAGAATCGTCCAGGCTTCATTTTGCCTATTTGCGAGCTCTTGCGCCTGTTCACCAGCGATTGGGCCTTGGAATAAGGAGACATAAGCCGCGTCAACGATAGTAGTCAGATTTTTGATAGCCAGGTCGAACATGGAGATGAAGAGAGCGCCTGCACTGACCTGTGAAAGCGTGGTCATCGTCTCTGGTTCGAGATAGATAATGTTACGCGCTTGTCCAAATTCAATTGCATCGACGGTAGGGTTGACAATGCCGAGTGTATCGATGAATGCCTTACGCGCATTGCCCAAAGAAGGATCGGTTGCAAAACCCGAAAGCCCGACTAACGCTTTATGCACGTTACCTGGAATCTCGGTCATACCGATAAAGTTTTTTACATCTCGAGAAGCCTCTGCTGCATTGCGGATATGGTGAGAATGACCATGTTCAGGCTCAATGACCAGCGCCCACTTACAAGCGTGGTTAATGCCCTTAGCCCATACTTGCTTAATATCAAAAGTGGTTTTAGCGCTGAAAATCGAGACGCCCATCTGGTCGAAAGGGAATACCGGCCACTCTTGTTGTGCTACCGTTCTACCTACATTGAGATCAAAAGAATTTGTAAGTGCTGATGCCATAATGCCTCCGCGGTTTTTGTTAAATTTGTGCGGAAAGTATACGGCAAAAGCTTGATTAGGTAAATAGACTTATATTTTTAATAGCACGAAGAAAAGGACAAAAACGACTTAAACGACAAAAGAAAGATTTTTGTTGTCGCTTAACCCTCTAAGAAATTCTTCTATATCTAACGTTTTTTTACCTTCGAGCTGCACTTCGAGAAGACGTAGCGCCTCGCTTCCACAAGCGACGATTAAACCCTCTTTTTTATCTACTAAGAGGATCTCGCCAGGTTTTCCAGCTCTATCTACCACCCGGCTGCGTTTAATTTTTAAACGTTTTTTTTCACTTCCAATCTGCACAGCGCACCAAGCGCCGGGCGTAGGCGATAGAGCTCGAATCTGATTGTGGAGCTGTCTTGCGGGTTTATCCCAATGAATTTCTTCCTCTTCGGGTGTGAGCTTAGGCGCGAAGGTAACTTGCGCGGGATCTTGCGCTGTTTTCACGACGCGGTTATTTGCAAAATCATGGATCACTTTCACAAGCGCAGGACATGCTAGCTCACACAATTTTTTTGAAAGCTCTCCGTGTGTCATCTCTTCCGGAACTGGGACTTTAGCCACTTCGAGGATATCCCCCGCGTCCATGGCCAGCACCATCTCCATGATCGTGACCCCAGTTTGCGTACAACCATCCATCAGCGCGCGCTGTATGGGCGTTGCACCGCGATATTTCGGCAACAGGCTCGGATGAACATTGATTGCACCCATTTTGGGCAGATCGAGAATGTACTGTTTGAGAATCTCTCCATAGACTACCACCACAAAGAGATCCGCATCGTAAGACTTTAGCGTCTCTGCAAACTCTGGCGTAGAGGCTTTTTCCGGTTGCAAAAGAGGAATTTCCATCGCCTGCTTTTGCAGCATCTCTTTCACCGGCGGAGATGCGAGCCGCTGCGATCTCCCAAATGGACGATCAGGGCGCGTCACGACGGCTACGACAGAAACATGTGCTTTTAAAAGATATTCCAGAACGCTTGCAGCAAAGGAGCTAGTCCCAAAGAAGACAATACGCACTTTAAATGGTGCCTCTAAGTATGTGCCTCTTCCTCTTCTAGAAGCTCCTCATATGAGTCAAAATCACCCTCTTGTCCTGTGCCTTGCAGGCCAATCAGCCCGCGCTTCGAGGCGCGGCAGAAATCGATCCAGTGGCGCACATGAGGATTCATTTCGACTTCATCTTCAATGATCTCGAGCGCAGCCGAAATGCGCAGGCCAGAGCGGTAGGTCAATTTAAACGCTTTAGTCAGTCCGCGTCTGACATCGATAGAGAATCCATGCCGCTTGAGACCGATGAGGTTTAGACCGCCCAACTTGTAAGGTGCACCGGCACCCAATGTGTAGGGTGGCACGTCATGTGTGATACGGCTAAAACCGCCGACCATCGAATAGCAGCCGATGCGTGAGAACTGGTGCACCGGAGTCATCCCGCCAATGATGGCAAAATCTTCCACGATAACGTGGCCGGCGAGCATCGCATTATTCGCCATGATGACGCGATTGCCGAGCTCGCAATTATGCGCGACGTGGCAGTAGGCCATAATCAGGCAGCCATCGCCAATTTTGACCACGGAATTTTCATTGCATGATGAGTTGATCGTGGCAAATTCGCGAATTTCACAATTTTTTCCGATCACGACGTAGGTCTTCTCGCCGCGGAATTTGAGATCTTGCGTCTTGGTGCCGATGCTTGCAGAAGGCCAGATCACCGTGCCTTCGCCGATGGTCGTATTGCCATCGATGTAGGTGTGGGATTTGATCACCACATTATCTTTAAGCGTCACTGTACTCTTGATCACAGCATAAGCTTCTACCGTGACATTTTCTCCGATTACAGCACCCGGCTCAATAATTGCGCTTGGATGAATTTTTGACATGTTAAAGCTGACTCCTATCGATAAGGGCAAATCCTATTTCTGCCTCTACAGCTAATTGATCATTTACTAATGCCTTGACTGTGATTTTGCCGCCTTTAGAACTCACATGCAGTCCTTGGGCATGCAAAATTAGCACATCGCCTGGCACTACCGGCCGGCGGAACTTGGCATTGTTTATACTTAATAGCACAGCGATCTTTTCGCTCTGTCCTTTCTGATGCACGAGAATGCCCCCCGTCTGCGCAAGAGCTTCTAGCACGAGCACGCCTGGCATGATCGGCACACCGGGAAAGTGCCCCTGGAAAAACTGCTCATTGCAGGTGACATTTTTTTGTCCTACAATTGTGTTATCTTCCAGGTTGAGCGCAAGGATCTTATCTACGAGCAAAAAGGGATAGCGATGCGGCAAAATACGAGATATCTCCTTCACGTCGAAGATGACAGGCCGAGGTGAAGTATGGGCAGCCATTAGGAATTCTCCATCTTAATATGTTTTGCTAACTCTTTGGCGAAAGCGATGTTCGAGGTGTGGCCCGAACGAATGGCGATGATATGCGCTGAAAAAGAAACGGCGTTCAGAGACAGATCGCCGATTAAGTCTAGAATTTTATGACGCACGGGTTCATCTTTGAAGCGCAGTCCTTCAGGATTTGCCACAGCATTATCTTTGATCAGCACTCCTGCATCGAGACTGCCCCCTTTAAGTAGACCCTTTTCGATCAAAGGAGCCACATCTTCATATAGAGAAAAGGTGCGCGAAGGCGCGATCTCTTGTTTAAAGCCCTCTTCATCGACCACGAAAGAGTAGTATTGCGACCCGATAAAATCTGAGTGAGGATAGTGCAAAGTATAACTGACGCGATATTCATCCGACGGCAGCGCGATAAGATGCGTGTCTTTTTGCGTCCAGTAGACAGGCGTTTCCAAACGACCGCGCGTCCGCTCTTCATTTAAAACAGTGACGCCCGCCTTCTCGATCATTTCGACAAAACCTGCGGCGCTACCATCTAAAATAGGCACTTCAGGACCAGTGATCTCGATGAGGGCATTATCGATGTGATAAGCTTTTAAAGCAGAAAGAAGATGTTCGACGGTCTGGATGAGTGCGCCTTGAATGCCGATCATCGTGCAGCGTGGAGTTCCCTGCACATGTTCTAATGCGGCTGGCAGAAATGGCTTATGGGGCAGGTCCATGCGCTGAAAGATAATCCCCGTATCAGCCTCTGCAGGGCAGAGCCGAAGTGTAGCCTTCTCGCCTGTAAAAACTCCTACTCCGGAGACAGAAGCAGAACGCTTAAGCGTGCGCTGTTTGGCACGTTCA
Source organism: uncultured Chlamydiales bacterium (assembly GCA_963709365.1). Lineage (GTDB taxonomy): Bacteria > Chlamydiota > Chlamydiia > Chlamydiales > Rhabdochlamydiaceae. Next base: position 92,887 of record CAVPVU010000002.1, on the reverse strand, counting down.
TTGGCAAGCGACGACTTTTGAACTTCAGGCAGGGTACAAGGAAAAGACAAAATATACCTCGAAAATACACCTAATTAAAAGGTCATATGCTTAATCGACAAAACCTTATCTGAGCTTATTTATTTTGGGCAAGCTGAATTACCAATGAACTACCAATATCGGCTCTTTCGCTGTCCTAAAAAAATTCCAAAGAAAATTAGAGAGAGGCCTACCATCCCCCCATCCCCCCAATATGTGTAGAGAGTTTTATAATGATAAATCGGCAAAGTGGCTACCAGCGGTCCTGACATATATTGTTTTTGGTCGTCGAGTTCAGCCATCGTACAAAGTGGGCGTCCGAGGCTATCTATAGCTGCACTAATACCAGTATTGCAAGAACGGAATAATGGCACACCATTTTCAATTGCGCGCAGCCGTCCCAAATCAAAATGTTGTTGCGGGAGTTTCGATGAAGGATACCAGTTGTCGTTGGTCACATTTACTAATATTTCTGCGCCTTTTAATCGCCCCTCCCGGATCAAATCGGGAAAAGTCTCCTCATAACAGATCGAGATCGCGAGAGGCACCCGCCCTTTAAAAACTTTGGTTTCTGCACCTTTAGTAAAAAAATCTTTAATGCCATACTTTTCAACAAAAGGCAGAAAACTTTCGCAAGGCAAGTATTCGGCCATCGGCAAAAGAATCTGCTTTTCTGCCCGTCCAATAGTCTTACACTGGGGCATGAAGTGAAAAGCTGCGTTATAACTTTTTTTAACTTCACGCTCTTCATGCTCTAGTCCGATCACCACTTCTGCACCAAAGTAGTTAGAGATCGCCTGCGTCCAGAAACCGTTGGAGACCATCCATTTCAGGTCTTTGCCCACGCGTTTTTGTTCAGCATAGGGCAACTCTAGGGGCGGAAGGCTCTTCTTCACGTCCTCTCCCAATTGTTGAGCGAGAGCCTGTACCACCGCTTCATAAGGATAGATGGTTTTGTCATAATGAAACGGCACGGCCACTTCAGGAAAGACGATCAGATCTAAAGGCGAGCTCTCTACCGATTTTAAAAAAGTCAGAATGCGCTTCCATTGATCCCATGGTGAAATAAAATGGTGCAGACGTTCAGGGAGTACGAGCTTCTCAGGCGGCAGGAGGCCTGTTTGGATCAGAGCCACGGTTAACTTCTGTTCTGGCGGACTTGCCGCGATCTTCCGCTGATGGTAGCTCAAATGCGCCAGCCCAAAAAGATAAGGAAACGCGCCAACCACAAGTAAAAGCGCACACGCTTTAAAAAACTGTCTGCTTGTGTCGCTTTGATCGTTCTTTTTTCTCTTCAACCAAGCATCTAAAAAATTATAACTGCAGCCATTAGTCAACATCACCCAGAAAGAGAGGCTGAGCACTCCACCGATACTAGCCATTTGAAACGAGGGCGCATGCGCTGTAAGGGCTAGTCCCGATGGGCTCCATGTAAAACCGCATAAAAAGTAGAAGCGCGACCACTCAAAAAGCGTCCATAAAGAGGCGATAGCGAGCAATCTAGATGCCTTAATTGGCCCCTCTTTGGGAATTAAAAGTGAGAGTAGACCGAACTGGAAGCCCAACCATGAAGCGAGCCAAAAGTAAGCAAATAAAATGTAGATACCTTGAAATTCAATCGAGGTCATCCAGGAGAGCTGGATGAGTTGAACGCAGGTAAACCAGATAGATCCAACCCAGAAACGCGACAGCTTCGAATTAAAATTTAATAGAACCCTCCAAAAGAGAGCGTAGCCGACAATGGCTGCAACCGGTGCGAGCCAAGCATGCCAGCTAGGCTGGCCGAAAGCCACGATGGCAAAGCTTAAAACAAAGAGCAGCCCCGCAAGCATTCTATTTTTCACTTTCTTTCGCCTGCTTTTTTGAAGAAGAACTACCTTTTCCCATTGCAGAGACGTAAAGCAGGCCTCCGAAAATGCTCAAGTTTTTCAAAAACATCGCCATTTGAAGTTGCTGATCTGGACCTTCTAAATACCAGAAATGGTGGGCGACAATCGTAGCAGGGATCAGAAAGAGCGCGAGCAGAAAGGCCGCGAAGCGGAGCTGAATGCCAAAAAAAAGCAGCAGCCCTCCAATAAGTTCTATGAGTGCGGCAGCCACAAGCAGCTGAGGTGTCCAGGGAAGAGCCCATTGCAAGAGATCTTGGGCTTGCATCATCCCTTGGGTATAGTTCAGAAGGTCGCATAGCCCGTTGATCAAATGGGTCTCAGCCCCTTGCCAATCTAAAAATTTATTTGCACCGGCAAGAATAAAGAGCAAACTCAAGCAGACGCGCCCTAAAAGCGCCACCAAAGTTTTCATCTAATTTTTGTCCCTTTTTCTATTACTCTATTAATGATATTCTTATCGCACAATGATTAATACTTTTCAAAAGCGCCATCTGTTCGATATCCTCGATAAATTTGAGGCCCAAACCGTGCCTCTGGATGCGTTTTTGTCCGGATATTTTCGCGCACATAAGTCGGTCGGCGCGAACGATCGACGTATAATCTGTGAAGCGATCTACGGCATGATCCGCTGGCGGGGCCTGCTTGACCACTTTCTACCTAAGCCTTCTAATTGGGAGAGCCGCTTATCTTTTTTCTCCGCCTTCGATCCCCAAAACTACGCCGCAAAACATGAACTGCCTTCCTATGTCCGCGCGAGTTTTCCAAAAGATCTTTTTAATCTTTTAGCTGAGGCTTACGGGGAAGAGCGAGCGCTTGATCTCTGCCTGGTTAGCAATACAGCCGCGCCGACCACAGTGCGCGTGAATGAAATAAAAATTTCTCGAGAAGCGCTGTTCGAGCGCTGGCAGAAACTCTACCCTGTCTCGCTCTGCGCGCACTCCCCCTGGGGAATCACCTTTCATAAGCGGCTAAATTTTTTCTCGATGGAAGAGTTTAAGGCCGGTCTCTTCGAAGTCCAGGATGAGGGCAGCCAGCTCATCGCGCGCTTGGTTGAAATCAAGCCTGGCGACCATTTTCTAGATTATTGCGCAGGTTCCGGAGGCAAAACCCTTGCGATCGCGCCAAAGTCCATGGGCAAAGGTCAGCTCTACCTTCACGATGTCCGTCCACGTGCACTGCTTGAAGCCAAAAAGCGTCTGAAAAGAGCTGGCATCCAAAATGCGCAGCTGCTCTCGCCTACCGACCGCCATAAAAATTCTTTAAAGGGACACATGGACTGGGTACTGCTCGACGTACCTTGTAGCGGCACGGGCACGCTCCGCCGCAATCCCGACATGAAGTGGAAATTCGATCCATCGGATGTCGAGCGCTTAGTCCAAGAGCAACGAGCGATTTTTGCCGAAGGACTAAAATTCATCACACCTAAAGGGCGTCTCGTCTATACGACTTGCAGTATTCTGCCGCAAGAGAATGAGCAGCAGATCGCCTTTTTTGAACAGAATTTTCCAGTCGAGCTTGAAAGGCCGTTCTTTTATTCACATCCCCAAAAAGGCGGCATGGATGGTTTCTTTGGCGCAGTCTTCAAAAAAAAATGAGAATGGACAGCGGAAATTAAAACACCGAGAGCACCGAGATACACCGAGAAGAGAGAGAAAAAAAATGTTCTTCTTTCTTTTCTCGGTGTATCTCGGTGCTCTCGATGTTTTAACTGATTGTGTGATTTGGTTTGGTTTCAGACTTTACAGGTGTCCTATATTTTGGCTATTCTATGAACATGCTTAAAACAGTGTTATCTTGTTTGTTTTTGCTTGCTCCGCTGATGACAATCGCTGCAGAGTCTACGCCTATGATGCCTTTTGAAGGCGAGCCAAAGCATCTGATCGTGGATAATCGGATTCTAGCGAAAATCAATGGAAAGACAATCTCTGTGGTCGATGTCGTGAAAAAGATGGACGTCTTTTTAAATCGCGCCTATCCCCAATATGCTAATTCCAAAGCCGCGCGCTACCAATTTTACACAGCTCAATGGCGCAACACTCTGTCGCAGATGATCGATGGTGAGCTCATCCTCGCCGATGCCGCCGCGATCGAGCTCAAGGTAAATGACAGCGAGGTAAGAGAGACGCTACAAGAGCGCTTCGGCCCTAACGTGATGGCCAATTTAGAAAAGATCGGTATCACCTATGAAGAGGCGCGCGAAATGATCTATTCTGAGCTCGCCGTCCAACGTATGACCTGGTTCAAGATCAACTCAAAAGCTCTCTTAAGCGTGAATCCTCAAGATATCAAGCTCGCCTACAGAGAGTATTGCGAGAAAAATCCTCCTGCTGACGAGTGGAAATACCAAGTTCTCTCTATCCGCGGCGACGAGAACACTACTCTTACCCCTGTCACTGAAAGGATTCGTTCTCTTTTGAGCGCAGCCGAGTCTTCGCTCCAGGCTGTTTACGATGAGGTCTCGAAGGAAGAGAATCGCGATCCTAGCGTCACCCTTACGCTCTCTCCTCTTTACGAGGTGAATGATAAAAGCCTTTCTGTTAGCCATCGACAAACCCTCTCTTCTATGACTCCGGGCAGTATTAGCGCGCCTATCATTCAGCCCAGCCGCGACGGAAGCAGCGTTTCGCGCATTTTCTACCTCAAAGAGCACATTAAAAAAGAGCTCCCTCCTTTTGAAAAGGTCTCCGACCGCCTCTTCGATGAACTCGCAGGAAGAGCCGCTGAACGAGAATCGACGCTCTATCTGGCTAAATTGCGTCAGAAGTTCAGCTTCGAACAAAAACACTTCCTAGAGGCTTTGCCTCCAGACTTCCAGCCGTTTGCGCTCAAGTAGTATGTCTTTATCCCGACCCTCGCATCTCATGCATTTTCTCCAAGAAATGGGCCTGCGTCCGCAGAAAAAGTGGTCGCAGAACTTTCTCATCGACGGCAACATCATTCGAAAAATCATCAGCGCGGCTAATCTTGAAAGAGGCGACCTGGTGCTAGAGATCGGGCCTGGACCTGGTGCGCTTACCGAAGCGATGTTAGCCCAAGGCTGCCGCGTAGTTGCAGTGGAGAAAGATCCGGGATTTGCTGGAGCTCTGATGCGCCTGCAGAAAGAGCCTGGCAGTCTGACTGTACATCAAGACGACATCTTAAATTTTCCTATCGAAGATTGCTTACAAAAGCTAAGTAAAGAGGGAAGAAAAGTGAAAATCGTCTCGAACCTTCCCTATCATATCACTACGCCTATCGCTGTGCGTCTACTTCCCCTGCACAACACACTCTCCTCTTTGACGATCATGGTGCAAAAAGAGGTTGGCCTGCGCATCTGTGCTAAGGAAGGCTCAGCCGATTACGGCAGCCTCTCGCTTTTTACACAATTTTACGCCGATCCTTCTTACTGTTTCACCATCCCACCGACCTGTTTCTTCCCTCGGCCTAAGGTGCACTCTTCGATCATCCACTTGGAATTGAAAAGGCCTCCTCTGGCTGAGCGAGATGAGCCGGCCTTCTTCGCACTCACACGCACAGCTTTTAAGCAAAGGCGCAAGATGCTGCGCACCTCCTTGAAAGAACTTTATGGTAAAGAGCGCTTGACAGAGTGCATGCAGCAGGCCGGCCTTGAGCTACGAATCAGGCCCGAAGAGTTATCTCTAAACCAGTTTCTCTTGCTTTTTGACAGACTTTCTCGAAATGAGAAAAATCACGAGACCAAAGAAGAGGGCTGCGTAAGCCATAATAGCGATTCTGTGGCTGAGCAGAACTTTGACCTTCTCCCAGACACCTAAGATACGATAGAGCAGCGTCTTTTCCAGCTCCTCGGTAGCACACACCAGAGCCGTTTTTAACACTCTCCCTCCATCGAGATCGATCAATTGGATCTCACCAACTGCCTGCCCCTTAGCAATCGGCAGCTTGAACTCATGCCAGCGCATGATCGCTTTAAAGCTCGGCTCTTCTGAAGGAAAATAATCTAAAGTGAAATCTTCGGGTAGTGTGGCTTGTAGAGGCTGACTGCTGCCCTTGACCTTCGCAGTAAAGAGTTCGAATCCCTTCGCGAAAACAGTTCGGCGCAGCTTCTTCTCATTAAATGCTGCTTCGAAAAGCGCAGTCGCATCCTTAAAACGCTGGTGAAAGTCTGCACAGTTTAGTAGCACGGCAATCAGGTAGCGATTTCCATCAGAGGCCGCGGCTACCAGAGTCTTTCCAGAACTTAGCGTATTGCCCGTCTTAACTCCCAGTGCGTGGGGATAAAAATGCGGTCCGGGTCTAAGCAGCGCATTGCCTTGCACCAAGACGGTCTCGGGCTGCTTATTCGTCGCAGCTTTAACATAGCGCACAGTTTTGACGATTTCGCGGAAAGTCGGGTTGCGCATGGCCACCATGGCCATCTTGGCTAAATCGTGCGCTGTAGTCTTATGCTCATTCGTCGTAAGACCGTGGGGATTGTAAAAGGAGGTCGCTTGACATCCCTGCTCTTTTAAGAAAGCGTTCAGCCCCTCCATGAAAGCAGGGACGCTCCCAGAGACGTGTTCGGCGATCATATTGGCTGCATCGTTGGCAGAAGCGAGCATCAGGCCATAGAGAAGATCTCGAAAGGGGATCTGCTCGCCTACCTTAATGCCCATGTGGGTGCCGCCAAATTCTAGGCGATGCGGAGGATGTTTTGTGCGCCGCGCTTGGACACTCACACAACTTATAGCTTCTGGACTTGCCGTGATGATCTTATCTAGGTCGTTGGGCTTTTGGGAAAGAGCGTATAAAGCCGTAGCAATTTTAGTGGTGCTCGCCGGGAACATCGACGCATGAGGATTTTTCCCGTAAAGAATTTTGCCAGTCTCTCCATTAATCAGAATAGCCGACGAGGCAGAGACATCGGCCTTAATCGGCTCTGCGAAAAGAAATTGCGGTAATAGGCTCAAAAGGAGAAAAACGCGCTGGAGCATACTAGTTATATAATACATCAATCAAAACAAGAAAAGGACAAAAAGGACATCAATGGTCTGAGCGGACAAAAATGGACAAAGAGACTCCTTCTGTCCTTGTTGTCCATTCTTTGACCATTGACAAGGATTTTTTTGAAAGTTAAACTTAAAAAACCGGGAGACACCTAACCTCAGGATAGCCACCGATGATCAATCCATTGAAATTAGAAGAGTCTTTTCAGGAGTTTTCACAAAATTTACCGAAGTGGATACCCGACGGCATCATTTCCGTGAATTTAGGCGTCCTTAACGAGCTGGGCCTGCTCGACAATACTCATCTTGAGCAAGCAACACCAGAAAACTTAAGCCACTTCTTCCATGTGATCGAAACGCCGGAAAAGATCACACTCTTCAACGAGCAGTTCGCCATCTGGATTGTGCCCAAGTCCGAGGAAACCTCGCCTTCCACGCTCACCTTTATCGCCCTACTCAGCGCGAATAAGCCCCATTTGGAAATTGTCTTTTCCACTTCTGGGGTCTACAACTCACCGAAATATATATTGAAGGTGCTGCAACACTTTCTCACGGATGTGATCGACACCGAAGCGACGATCGCAGCAATAGACAAAAAGACAGGGTCTTAGGTTACTAGATTACTAGGTTACGAATCTGCGCTTTTTCTTGGCGAAGGCAAAGGGCGGTTTTTTACCAAACTTTTTGCGCGAGTTTCTGTCTCTGTTTTTTCGTCCAGAGAACTCCTCGTCACGTGGCGCTCTTGAGCGCGGCTCCATGCCTGGCAGGACTTCGCGACGGATCTTTTGCCCTGTAAACTGCTCGATGCGTTTAACGAGCACCAGCTCATTCTGTTTTGCAAAGGAGAACGCAGTCCCTGACGCGCCAGCCCTGCCCGTGCGGCCGATGCGATGCACATAATCTTCCACGCTCATGGGTAGATCGAAATTGAACACGTGGCTGATGGCAGGTACGTCGATGCCTCTGGCTGCCACATCTGTGGCCACCAGGATACGCATCTCATTTTTGCGAAGTTTCATAATCGTACTCGTGCGCTGTCTTTGGCGCATGCCGCCATGCAGCACTCCCACCATCTCGCCCGATCGGGACAACTTGTCCGATAATTGATCAGCCTGATGCTTGGTGGAGGTAAAGACAATCGCCTGAGAAATGGCTGGGTCTTTGAGCAGACGCTCCAAAAGACGATATTTATGCTCTAAGCTATCGACGCTCATCAAAACTTGATCGATATGATCATGTCTCTCTTTCTCAGCAGCTACACTGATCTCAACTGGATCCTTGAGCAGACGTTTTGAGAGATTTATCACGCTGCCTTTGAGCGTGGCAGAAAATAAAAGCGTCTGACGCGCAGCAGGAAGAGCTGCAGCGATCTGTTCCACAGGTTCGATGAATCCCATATCGAGCATCCGGTCTGCTTCGTCGAGAATAAACATTTCGAGGCGTGAAAAATCGATGCGTTTCTGTTCAAAATGGTCGATCAAACGCCCGGGCGTCGCCACCAAGATCTCGTAGGGACGCGAGAGCTCTTTATACTGTGGCGGATAGGGAGTGCCGCCGTAAATACAGACGGTTTTAGCGCGCAGCAGGTATTTGCTATATTTTCTTGCCTCCGTGGCAACCTGCACAGCGAGCTCACGGGTTGGGACCAGTATTAAAGCACGTGGACCCTTGCCTGGCGTAGGGGATGGTTTCAGGAGGCGCACGAGCACAGGCAAGATAAAAGCCGCGGTCTTACCCGTACCTGTCTGTGCAGACCCGCGAATATCCGAGCCTTTTAAGATTTCGGGAACTGCCCGCGCTTGAATAGGCGTAGGCTCTGTATATCCCATCTCCTCAAGTGCTTTAAGGATTTCAGGGTGTGGAATTAGATCTTGGAATTTCATTTGTGAGAATATAACCAATGCTCTCTATTAAAAGAAGTTTTAAATAAAACTTAATAGGAGAAATGACCAAAAAGACGAAAACGACAAAAAATTTATTCGTTTAAGAGCCTGGTTCGGGTGGGAAGATCACCGACTTGCTCTCGTCTGGCGCCAAGATAACTTGATAGCCACGCGCTAAAATCTTCCAGCCCCGGCTAACTAAATAATAAATCACCTGTTTGCCCTTTCCGCTATGAATAAACCCACAATCGTCGATCATCACCACGCTTTTTTCGTGAAGGTTGGGATAAGCTGCCATGATCTCTTTCAAATGGTGCTGTTGTGAAGGCATCGGGTCGTCTACATCGAGGTCAGAACTGTCGAGATAGAGAAAATCGATCGGCTGTTTGAAACGCTGTAAAAATGCCACAGACTCTTCATTGACCAGCCGCACAAAGCTTCTAGACTCACCTAAACCATTTGCCGCATTTGAAAGCGCGTAGATGTTTTGATCGACGGAGTAGAACGTGCCGCCATTATCGCGCACATAGTCACCGACAATAATGGTAAAGCCCCCATCACCTTCAAAATTCGAATTGCCGGCTCTCGCTGTTCCCGTCTCCACAATCGTAGTAGCGCTTCTCTCCTTCATGAGCTGCAGAGCAAACAACATCGTCTCATAGCGCTTGTCGCTACTTTCAATTCTGCCCTTAAGATAACTATCCAGAGAAAGTTCAGCATTAGCGGTGTTAACGAGCAGAAAGGAAACGATCAAAATCGGTAAGCAAAGGTAGCGCATAGAAATCTCCAGGTTGTTGAAGCGTCCATTTTAGGAGATTGCGCAATTCTAGCATAGGAGAAGCAGTCTCTCTTAAAAGCATCGGGCACGGGCACGCACACGGTTGACAAATTGTTTAACGCATGCGATAAATGAGCTAGTTTAAGTTCTTAACACACTAGGCAACATATGTTTAATCGCACACTTTCTCTTCGAAATCTTGTAACCCCTTTTGCGCTACTCTGCGCACTTGGAGGTCTGTTTTTCCTCTCATCTTGCGATGGCGGCTATCGCAGATACTACTACGATGGCTACTATGATGATGGTTACTTCTATTCCGACGACTATTACTACTTCCACAATCACGGACGAAGACGCGACGGACATGACGGTCACCATGATGGGCGACACGATGGCGGACATCATGACGGTGGTCATCATGGCGGCGGCGGAAGCCATTGGCATGGCGGACAAGGCGGCGGTGGCCGCGGCGCAGGAGGAGGAGGCCACCATTAGCCCTTGATTTTTCTAGGATTTTTTCTCGAACCAACTAAAAAGCCCGCTCTTAGCGCGGGCTTTTTCATTTTAGATTCTTCGTTAAATAGAGCACATTGAACGACCCATCCCGCTGGTAGTCGATTAGATCCACCAGTTTTTGGGTAAAGAGAATCCCAAGACCGCCTTCGACTCTCGCCTCTAACTCTGCTAGCGGATCGGCCTTAGGCTTTTGCAGCAGTGGATTGAAAGGCGCCCCGCGATCTTTGACGATAAAGATACATTTTTCATTCGGATAGAATTCAAAGGTCAGATGCACCTCACCCTTTCGCTCCGGATAGGCGTAGTGAATGACATTCATCACCACCTCTTCCAAGGCTAGTTCGACTTTGCGCATCTCCCTCAAAGGCAGATTGGCCTCGATGCAGCACCCCCTAACCCACGCCGTAATAGCCGGAAGTTGCATGCGCTCAGCTTGGAAAGTAATTTCTTGGATCCTAGTCATTAAAGATTTTGATATATCTATTTTAATATTTTCTCAATCCTATTTAAGAGCATTCATGTTATAATATATGCACTTTTCTTAACAAATGAGGTAATTATGGCAGGCGTTTCAGCACCAAGTGCTATTCAAGCTAGTTTACAAGGCGTAATTGACGCCTTGAATCAGGGCGATTGTAAAGAAGCCCGGAGGCTCCTATTCGGGAATTTCTGCGATCGATTCGATGCAGAGAGGATTCATGGGAAGCATGCTCGTAAGCCCTTCGATAACTACTCCTGACAAGATTCAGAAGATCGTGGAGATGGCTGATAAAAAGTGGAAAATTCAATTAAAAGCCCCTGAGCTCGCCGGACGAGTCGAAGGCAAGGCCCCTGCTGCTGCACCGGTTCCACAAGCAGCGGTGGCGAGAGCTCTGCCAGCAAGTGCCGCAGCGGCACCTGCTCCAACCCCTGTTGCTTCCGACCCTCTTTCCGTTTTGACAGAAGTGCAAGGCTTAGCCAGAAGCGTGGGCTTTACGGAAGCAGAGATCGCTTTATACATTCGCGAGGTCAGAATTGGCGATACACTTTTCTGCCTTGTCAGTGGAAACCATGATGATCCAAGAGCACAGCGTTTAGAGGATACACTCGAACAACGTGCAATAAAAAAAGAGATCGTCAATTTGCAGGAAGGTCTATTTCGTAACCGTCATGCAGAACAAATGCTAGCGAGAATCAAGCATGCCACAGACAACTCAGGTTATCTCTATGGCCTCGAAAACGAAGCTAACCATGCATTTTTTACTGCTTGGGCAATGCTAATCGAGGTTAGTGATCCACGGTCTGGTTTTGAACAACAACAGCAAACGTTTCTGAAAGCGCTTTTTGGAAATTCTACTCTCCAAAAACATGTTCAAAAACTCGCCATTTCCGGCTGCACCACTGCGAAAGAACTTCTAATGCGGTTGAGATCTGCCACCACAAAGTCGGGTTTTGATGACTTCCATGCATCTATCTCTGTCTTCAAAGACCCCAACAGATGGTTTGCCTTTGTATGCCGACTAGCGGACATAGCGTTAGCCAGAGGGCATTCTGAGTCTATGCAAGCTGCTGTGAAAGCCTTTATTCAAGCTACCACTCAATATAGAGAAGTGATAACCGGCTCGATATCTGGTCGTGTATCACTCACAACAAGCTCTTGGACCGAAAATAGCCGTATTTTAGAAAAACTGACCGCAGAAAGCAGAGCGTATCGCGACCCTGAATATGCAGACTTGCTTTGGAAAATTAGATCCGCGTTACCAAACAAAGGCAAGGTTGTTCTGCTAGGATTAAATCACGTCGAAGGTATGCTCGCACACTTGAGAAAGCTCGGAGCAGCGTCAAAAACCGAAGAGAAAAAAACTTAAAAAGATCTAAAAAACCGAGGTTTAATAATATGGCAGGCATTTCAGCATCAAGTGCTATTCAAGCTAGTTTACAAGGCGTAATCGATGCCTTGAATCAGGGCGATTGTAAAGAAGCCCGAAGGCTCCTATCGAGAATTTCTGCGATCGATTCGATGCAGAGAGGATTTATGGGCAGCATGCTCGTAAACCCTTCGATAACTATTTCTGACAAGATTCAGAAGATCGTGGAGATGGCTGATAAAAAGTGGAAAATTCAATTAAAAGCCCCTGAGCTCGCCGGAAGAGTCGAAGGCAAGGCCCCTGCTGCTGCACCGGTTCCTCAAGCAGCGGTGGCGAGAGCTCTGCCAGCAAGTGCCGCAGCGGCACCTGCTTCAATCCCTGTTGCTTCCGACCCTCCTTCCATCTTACAGAAGTTCAAGCTTAGCAGAAGCGGGGCTTTACGGAGGAGGAGATCGCTCTATGCATTCGCGAGGTCAGAATTGGCGATAGACCATACTGCTTTGTTAGCGGAAAGCATGGTGATCCAAGAGAAGCGTTTAGAGAACATGCTTGCTCGACGAGCAATACAAAAAGAGATCGTTTGTTTGGAGGAAGGTTTATTTCGTAACCGTCTATGCAGAACAATTGCTGGCGAGAGCTATTTATAACTCGGCAGACTCAGGTTATCTCTATGGTCTCGAAAACGAAGCGAATCATGCATTTTTTATTGCTAGGTGATGCTTTTCGAGGTTAGTCACCCATCTGGTTTTCCAACCTCTCAACAGTCGTTTCTGCATGCATTTTGTGTAAATCCCACTCTCCAAAAATATGTCCATGAGCTCGCCAACTCTGGCTGCAAAACTGCTATCGAGATTCGACGGATTCGAAATGGCTAGACCGCAGATGACCGTGGAAGAGCTCCGTGCATCTGTCTCTGGCTTCAAAGTCCGCAGTGAGTGGCTCACCTTTGTATACCAACTAGCGGAAGTAGCGCTAGCTAAAGGGCGTTCTGAGCCCATGCAAACTGCTGTGAAAGACCACTATTCAACTGCCACTCAATACTAGAAGCCAAATAGAGAAGTCATGCTGAACGATACAGAACCGTGTACCTCTCTCCGATGCATTGGCTAAACTTGGAGCGCTAAAGATAGACCATCATTATAGAAAGATTGCTCGCCGAAAGCAGAATGTATCGCGACCCTGAGTATGCAGACCTGCTCTGAAAATTAGTCCTGCGCTGCTCCAAAAGTGGCATTGTTGTTCTGCTAGGATTAAATCACGTCGAGGGTATGCTCGCACACTTGAGAAAGCTCGGAGCAGCGTCAAAAACCGAAGAGAAAAAAACTTAAAAAGATCTAAAAAACCAAGGTTTAATATTATGGCAGGCGTTTCAGCACCAAGCGCTATTCAAGCTAGTTTACAAGGCGTAATTGACGCCTTGAATCAGGGCGATTGTAAAGGAGCCCAAAAGCTCCTATCGGCAATTTCGGAGATCGATTCGATGCAGAGAGGCTTTATGGGCGGCATGCTCGTAAACCCTTCGATGGCTATTTCTGACAAGATTCAGAAGATCGTGGAGATGGCTGTTAAGAAGTGGAAAATTCAATTAAAAGCACCCGAGCTCGCCGGAACGAGTCGAAGGCAAGGCCCCTGCTGCTGCACCGGTTCCACAAGCAGCGGTGGCGAGAGCTCTGCCAGCCAGCGCGGCAGCCACAGCCGCTCCAGCAAAAGCAGCTGATGCGCATCCCTCCATCTTGGCAGAAGTTCAGGACATGGCTCGAGAAGCGGGCTTTTCGCCTGCGGAGATCGCAGAGCATATCGCAGAAATAACAATCGGCGGTGTGCCATTTTGTGTTCTCAAAACTCACCACTTTAACGATAAATTTCTGAGGTTGGAAAGAATGCTTGTAGACAGGGCACTGCAAAAGAAAATTGTTTGTCTGGAAGAGTCAATTCTTCGATCTCATCCTGTTGAGCTCGCTTGTGCCAAAACCAAGTATGGTGCAATCGATACAGGCTACTGGTATGGCCTTGAAACCGAAGGCAGCTATTCGGTTGTGTTTCTTCAAGGGTTGCTAATAAATATCTCACCATTTGTCGATGCTGCTGAATACGTAGGATGTCAACTCGCGGTTGCAGAGAGATTCACGCAAAATTCCGTTTTGAGAGGACATATTGAAGAGCTAGCTAAGATTCCTTGTCCTTGTGCAGCACAAATTATACAAGCATTATCGCCTGCTAAGAAGTTAACCTTAAGGGAACGGGTAGCCTCGATCTCTGATTTCAAAAACCACCAAATGTGGTTTACTTTCGTGTGCAAGCTCGCTGAATTAGTATTAATTAAAGATCGTCCTGAATCGATGCAAAATGCTGTGAAAGCCTACATCGACAAGATCACACCGGAGAACATGACTCCTCGGGAATATTCCATACAAGAATTTCTCAGCGGCAGAAGTCTAACAGCTCTTGCCCGCGATCCCCGAGACGAAAATTATGATCCTGTTGCGACCAAGTTCCTAGTTGAATGCAGAAAATGCCGCGATCCAGAATATGCCAAATTTCTTAAAAGGATGGCACGCGCCCTGCCTCTAAAAGTAGGCGCAGCGGTCCTTGTGGGAGCATACCACTTTCCAGGCATTGTGGCAAACGCCAAGCTTCTTGAAGCAGCGTCAAAAACCGAAGAGAAAAAAACTTAAAGGTAGACCTTTAGTCCTTCAACGATCTTCTGCGCTAGATGGCGATAGATGGGCGTTGAGGAGTCGTCTTGAGCGCCTTCGATCGAATCGAGCTGACCGAGCGAGAGCGTGATCGTGCGTTGCGGAGGGGCGTCCTCATCAAAAAAGAGCAGATCTTTCACCGAGTAGGGGTCGATGTAATCATACTCGGTATGTGCGATGACCTTGGTCGGCTCGAGCAGAATCGTATCGGTACGCGTATCGATGAGAGAGATCTCGACGATTAGCTCGCGTCGATTTTCTATCCCCACCAGTCTGTGTCGACGCTTTCCTTCCCGGCCATGCCGATCGAAGCGGTAGCCGATGCGATCGACGTTATCGGAAACGATTACGGCATTCAACAATAGCTCTCCACCGGTGCGCACATATTCAAAAGAGCCAGAGGCTGAGAGTTGATGGATGAGCTCGCTGGTCAGTTTTCCTTCTGGGTCGCCTTTGATATACGGCACAGCGATAGTGCGCACGGAGGTAGAGGCGCTGGCCTCCTCTTCCTGCGGTTCAAAACGGTAGCCGCAGGCAGTGAGAAGCAAGAGAACCCCGACGACGAACCATGACTTCATTGACTTTGTTCTGAGGGTGTTTGTAAATCGCTCGAAACAGCTGGAGTCGGCTCAACCTCGGGAGGTTTAGGTTGTATTCTATCCAAGCGCTTTTGAGATAGATCTGCGCTCCTAGTATTCGGATAGTTGCTGACGACTTTGGTGTAGTAGATGATCGCAGCGTGAGGTTTTTTGGTGCGCTCAAAAAACTGACCCGTTTCGTATAAGTTGGTCGCGTAGACCTCTTGCATTTCCTGAAACATTCTTTCGGCCTGTTCGACCTGCTCGTCTTGGGGGAAATCGAGCCTGAACTTGCGCAAATTGATCTCAGCCAGATCCAGAAAATCTGGGTCGGGATATTGATTCTGACACTGACTTAAATGCACTTCGGCAATGCCGAGATAGCTCTGCGCTGAAAGAGGATTTTTAGGAAAGCGGCGGATCAGCATCTGATAGGTCTCGATGCAAGGTTTGTAGTCTTCGTCTTTAAATAGAAGGCGCGCTTTGCCGTAGAGCGCTTTAGCGCCAAGATCGTGGTGAGGGAGCGCCGTAATCACCTCATCATAAATCGCCAGCGCCTCTTCACGTGCAGGAGCCCACTTCGGCATCTGCTTCCAACCCATCAGGTGTCTTCTTGCGCCTTTCTGGAATTTTTCAGCGATGGCAAATTTATATTGAATCGCCTCTTCAAAGTGTTTGGGCGTTGTCTGTCTTTTCAAATAAACCGAAAATTCATCATTAGCCAGATCGTATTCTTTCTGGTTGAAGTAGCCCACACCGAGATAAAAAAGCGCTTCCTGTGCAAATGGCGTATCAGGGAAATTTCTCACCACGATGGTAGCCTGCTTGATGAGCTCATCCCACCTCTTCTTCTGATGGGCGTCCATGGCCGCACTAAAGTGCTCCTGCACCGACTTAGTAGCCACCTCCTCTTGAGGAATGAGCTTGCCATCCTGTAATTCATAGGCAGCTTGCGCAAGCATCGGCGTAACAACAAGCAAAGAAAATAAGATCTTACTTTTGAGTTTCATATTGATATTAAAGTAGTCTCTCTATGAAAACTTGTCAACAAGCCTCGATGATTTAAAGAGAAAATTAAACACCGAGAGCACCGAGATCCACCGAGGGAAATACAAGGTCTAATCTTTTTCTCGGCGGATCTCGGTGTTTAATTCTACCGTTTAATGAAATAATGCCACAGAAGAGATGCTTTTAATTTTTTCTTCGAGTTTTGAGCTGAGCTCAACACCCCAGGAGCCGTCGATCTCTACGCCTCCGACTGTCCCCTCTTGATTAAAAAATTCTAATTTAACGGCGCTCGGTCCCGAGTGTTCGCGGAAAAGTTTCTTTAATTCGAGGATGTGGCTGAAGCGCACCGCTTCGGCATCTATGCGCAGGCGCATCGTCTTAGGTGGTTCTTTTTCGCTTTTCTGTGCAGACGAAGAGCTCTTCTCTGAGCTTTTGCGCATCTCGGACATTTTTACCTGCATTTTGGCTTTATCATAGGCGACATCGCACGCGCGGATCAGATCATCATTGACCGAAGAAAGATCGTCTAGCCAGCGGCACTGCAAGCGGATCGTCTCCTCATCTTCGCGATCTACAATCAATACGGCATAGATGAGCTGGTTTTCGATTAGAAGATGCTGTTTTTCTTCATAAAGATCTGACCAGACAGGCAGCTCAAAGCGCTCTGCGCCGTCGCTGATATTGAGGATAGCAAATTTGCGTTGATTTTTCTGGCCGATCTTCACGGTGATGGTTTCGATGATAAACGCACAGCGCACCACTGCGCCCTTGTCCAAGGTAGTGAAATGGCTGAGCGGCACGCATGAGAGCCGCTGCATCAAATCTCGATACTCGTCCATTGGATGGCCGGTGAGGTAGAAGCCTAAAAGTTCTTTTTCGCGTCGCATGATCTTCTGCTTATCCTCCTTTTCTTCAATCTCAGGTGGCGCGTCGCTCTCTTTCTCAGGTGCAAGGGAGAAGAGGCTGAGCACGCCGCGTTCGGCTTCTTTTTGATCGCGTGCAGACTTGGCAAAGAGAGGATCGACGCTGACCAGGAGCGCGGCACGCGACCAGCCAGTAAAATCGAAACAGCCTGCATCGATTAAATTTTCGACAGCTTTTTTCCCAACTTTTTTCGTATCTATGCGCTTGAAAAAATCGGCCAAGCTGGTGAATGGGCCTCCACGTTTGCGCTCTTCGATGATCGCTTCGACAACGCCTTCTCCTACGCCTTTAATGCCGGTCATGGCAAAGCGAATGCCTTGCTGCAGTGGCGACAAACTCATTGTCCGATTCATTCACATCCGGAGGCAAGAATCGCGATGTTCATCGCTTGGCACTCGCCGATCAACTTGGCGACTTTGGTCAGATCATCGCGATCGCAGGTCATCAGCGCCGCCATCCACTCGCCGGGATAGTTGGCCTTGAAGATAGGCTGTGACATAGGACAAGATAGCCGTAGGCAGCAGCATGGGACTTGTTGAAGCCATAGGAGGCAAATTTTTCCATCTTATCGAAGATGCGCATCGACAGTCTGTTCAGTCGATGCCATTCTGCAGCGCCCCTTTGCGGAATTTCTCGCGCTGCCGGGCCATCTCTTCGCGATCTTTTTTACCCATGGCGCGGCGCAAGACATCGCCTTCCCCAAGGTATAGCCGGCCAGCTTGCTGGCGATCTGCATCACCTGCTCTTGATAGACCATGATCCCGTAGGTCTCGGATAAGATCTCTTTCATCAGCGGATGGTCGATTTCGATCGGCTCCTTTCCATGCTTACGGTTGAATGAAGGAGGGGATCATCTCCATCGGCCCGGGGCGATAGAGCGCACCAACCGCAATGATCTCTTCAAATTTGTCGATGTGCAGCTGTTTGGCGAGCTCCTGCATCCCGCCCGACTCCATCTGGAAGATGCCTAATGTTTTGCCCTGGTTAAGCATAGATCAAAGGTCGTCTTGTCTTCGAGCGGCAAATTCACCCAGTCGATTGCCATCGCCATGATTTGCTTTGATCGCATCGACCGCATTCTGAATCGACGTGAGCGTCTTCAAGCCCGAGGAAGTCGATCTTCAGCATGCCGACCGTTTCGACAGGCTTCATCGAAAATTGCGTGACCACGCATGTCGGAATCTTTAGCCACACAGACGGGAATGTCGATCCATGATCGGATCGGCTGAGATGATCAGGCCGGCTGCATGGATGCCCGTATTGCGCACCGACCCTTCCAAATTCTTGCGCCATGATCGATGCAGCGGCGCACCTCTTCATCAGTCTCATATAGTTGACGCAGCGTCAGGATCGATCTCAAGGCCTTCTCCAAGGTCATGTTGAGATCTTCAGGGACGAGTTTGGCGATCGCATTGACCTTGGCAAGTGGCATGCTGAGCACCCGGCCCACGTCTTTGATGGCCATCTTGGCCTTCATCGTGCCAAAGGTGATGATCTGCGCGACCTTGTCTTTGCCATATTTTTGGATCGTGTAATCGATCACCTCTCCGCGCCGGTCCATGCAGATGTCGACGTCGATATCGGGATAGGAGATCCTTTCCGGATTGATGAAGCGCTCGAAGAAGAGGCTGAACCGCAGCGGCTCGATATCGGTAATTCCGATCAGATAGAGGACGATCGATCCGGCGCCTGAACCTCGTCCTGGCCCCATGGGAATGCCTCTTCTTTTGGCCCAGGCGATAAAATCCCATACGATCAGCAAGTAGTCGCCCATTCCCTTGGAAATGATGATTTCGAGCTCGTAGCTCAAGCGCTCGCGCACGACTTGCATCGGATCCTTCCCAGGATATTTCTCTTGGACCTTGCGCAATCTTTCAGGGGTGTAACGCTTACTAATTCCCTCTTCGCAGAGCTGTCTCAAGAAGGCTTCGGCCGCTTTTTCGCGCTCCTCCTTCGTAAAACTCTTTCCCTCCAAATGCGGTGGAACGAAGACGGGATAATACTTCATCTTAAAATCCATCTCGAACTGGCACCGGTTCACAATCGTCTGTGTAGCATCTAGCGCTTCAGGGAAGTCGGCAAAGAGCTTATGCATCTCATCGGGAGACTTAAAGTTGTGCGCATGCGATGCCATGGTTTGGCGCTTGGGATTGAGAATGCGATTTTTAGGATTGCCTTGAGAATCTCGCTCCCAGATCTCGCATGGCTCGCCCGACTGGATGTTCATCATCACTTCGTGAGCCTTCCAGTCTTCTCTTTCGAGATAATGGGTGTCAGCGGTGGCTACACACGGAATGCCGTGTTCTTTGGAGAGCTCGCGAAAACGCCGGATCACCTGCTCTTCTTGCGCAATCGAATCTTGATAGTTTTGATACGCCCAACCTTCACTCGGCAGGCCATCTGCCCTAATTTCTTCATCGAGCATCGGATGGCGCTGGACTTCGAGAAAGTAGTCTTCGCCAAAGAGTTCTTTGTACCAGTTGAGTTCGGAAACAAGCCCTGCCTCATCATTTTGCAAAATGCACTGAGAGACGCGGCTCTGCAAAGAACCTGAAAGACAGATCAACCCTTCGCGATATTGAGCGAGCAACTCTTTGTCGATGCGCGGAACGTAGTAAAATCCTTCAAGATGTGCCAGCGAAGAGAGTTTGCACAGATTTTCATAGCCCTGGCGGTTTTTGGCGAGCAGCACGATCGGAAAGCCAACCGGCAGCTTTCCCTGGCGCTTCTTTTCGAAGCGTGAGCCGGGTGCCACGGCCAGCTCGCAGCCCAAAATAGGCTTGATGCCCGCTTCTTTGCACGCCTTGATAAACTCGACCGCGCCATATAAGTTTCCAGAATCGGTAAGTGCTACCGCCGGCATCCCACAAGCCTTCGCCTTAGCCGCGAGCTTGGAAATAGAGATCGTAGAATCTAGAATTGAATACTGAGAGTGGACATGCAAAGCAGCCCATGACATGATTTTTTAACTCTCTTCAGTCACATTTTCAATCGCAGGAGTAGCAGCGGTTTTTTTTTCGCCGCTCTCTTCGTCCGCCATGAAGCGCGGATTGCTCTTAACGCCCCACATCGGAAGTAGTAGAGTCACCGAGATGCCGCCGCAAATAGCTAGACAGACGAAAAATCCAAACCAGCCAAACTCTTGTGTCATTTTACCTAAAGGATAACCCGCTGTGGCTGCGCCGAGATAAGCGATCCAGCCGACAAAACCAGTTGCTGAACCGGCAGCTTTTTTGTGCGACAACTCTGCTGCAGCCATGCCGATCAGCATCTGCGGTCCGAAGATCAAAAAGCCGATGGCAAACATGATGGCGAAATCCAAAAGCGGCACTCCCGGTGGCGAAAGCCACAGCGCGCCGACAGCGAAGATCACAGCCAAGCTAAAGAGCACGTTGATCGGTCCTCTTCTTCCCTTGAAAATGCGGTCCGAGGCCATCCCTGCGACTAAGCTGCCAAAGACACCGCCGATCTCAAACCAGAAGACGCAAGCCCCAGCTGTAAGGAGAGAGTAGCCTTTGGTCTCCACGAGATAGAGTACGCTCCAGTCATTAATTCCCGTGCGGATGATGTAGACGAAGAAGTAGGAGATGGCGAGCAGCCAGATGTATTTGTTGGTTAAGACATATTTGAACAAGATCTCCTTCATGGGGAGCTCTTTTTCTTTCTCGTGCTTGGCGGAAGGGTAGTCGTCTCTAAATTTTTCAATTGACGGCAGCCCGAGCGATTGCGGCGTATCTCGCAAACGATTGATCACAAATAATCCTACGCCGATGCAGAGAATACCTGGCACATACATCGCATAACGCCAGCCCCAATACTCTGCACAGAATGCTGCGAGAAGAGGGATGAGCGCTCCGCCTACGCTGTGGGAAGAGTTCCAGAATCCCCACCAGGTTCCTCGCTCTTTCTGCGAGTACCAGTGCGTGAGCAGGCGCGCGCAAGGCGGCCAGCCCCAACCTTGAAACCAGCCATTTAATCCCCAGAAAATTGCAAAAAAGAGCAGCGACGATGTAAGGCCAAACAGAATGTTGAGCACACCGGTTAAAATTAGACCGATTGCCATGAAATAGCGCGGATTGGATTTGTCCGCCAAAATGCCGCTTAAGAATTTGCTCATCCCGTAAGTGATGGAAAGAATACTGCCTAAGATCCCGAGATCAGACTTGTTAAAGCCCAGATCTTGGATCAGCGCGGGCATGGCAAACGTAAAGCTCTTACGTGAGAAGTAATAGAAGATGTAGCCGACGTACATCCCGATAAAGATGCGCATCCGCCAATACTTATAATTTTTTTTAACAACCTCTTTGTCAGCGATCTCTTCTTTATAGGGCGAGGGCTTAAATAGATCTAAGATGCTCACGCAAGCCATCCTTGGTTTAAGTTAACCGTTATCCATTATGCAAAACTGGGCATTTGAAAAAGAGTAGAAAGTTAATGAAGAGGGGGTTGGATGTCAATCCAATTTTAAATGAGGAGAGACAACTAAGGACATTAGGGGGCACAAGAGGCGAAAAGCGGCCGAATGACAAAAAATTCTTGCTCTTTTGTTAATATTCAAATTTGTTATGACTATTGATTATGGGTTTTGATAAGCCAATCCAAAGATTTGATGACGATAAGAGCAAAGAGTGGTCTCTTCCGCCTGTAGAGCGGCTTGAACGAGATAAAAAGCGCGAAAGGGAGCTTTCTCCATCGGAAAGAAGTGAGCGCACAAATCGTGCCTTGATGTGTGCTGCATTGGCCATCAATATACAACATTTTTTAGAAACGCTCTCTTCAAAAGAAAAATTTGCAACCACACAGGTCGATTTTTCAAGAATTTTGAAAGATCTGCGCAGTTTTAAAATGCTCCTAGAGCAGCTCGGCCGCGAAGATGTGAGCCACACACCGCATTTTGGGCGTCAGTTTTCTGATCTCTGGCACAGCTTATCGCAAGATCTACAAAGAATCGAAGCCTTCGAGGGGGAGAAACCGCAAATTGGGCCGAAATTAAAGCGCACGCTCGAAACCATCGGCTCCTTTCCACCAACTTCCGACCATCCATTAGGTTATTATTTGATTAAACATGTGGGAGAAGAGTGGCTGCCTTTCCCCTTTATGGACATTCTCTCTTTGCTGCATAGAGAGTATCAGCAGAACAAACAGCGTAGCGTGCTCTCCTCTTGGCTTACTCAAATCCAAGACACGCTTACTTCTATTGAAATTAGACCAGACTTAATTTAGTTCTTTGACAAAAAGAATTAAGAAGCATTAAATTTTAATCCCTTATGTCTAAAAAAGCGCTTACTGTTTTTACGCTCGCAATGATTAACATAGCTGCGGTGAGCAGCGTGCGTAATTTGCCGACGATTGCCGAATATGGTTTTGCCTCGCTTTTTTTCTTTGCGCTTGCAGCCATTCTCTTTTTTATTCCGGTTTCCATGGTGGCGGCAGAACTGGCCACCGGATGGCCACAAACTGGCGGAGTCTTCGCTTGGGTTAAAGAAGCGTTTGGGCATCGCACGGGATTTTTAGCCGTTTGGCTTCTCTGGGCGGAAAATGTAATCTATTATCCTGCGCTCTTGTCATTTATCGCAGGCACCATCGCTTACATTGTAAATCCGACGCTGGCGCACAATCCTTATTACACCTTATTCATAATTGTCACCGTCTTTTGGGCCACTACGCTGGCGAATCTGCTCGGCATGCGCATATCTGGTTGGATCAGCGCATTTGGTGTGATCACGGGGACAATCATCCCCGGAGGGCTAATCATCATTTTGGGCCTTCTCTGGTACTTTTCTGGAAATCCTTTGCAGATCTCTTTTACAACGGAGAGTTTGATCCCAGATATGAGTTCTCCCACGCAGCTCGTTCTGTTTTCAGGTGTTCTGGTCGCCTTCTGTGGTTTAGAGATGTCAGCTGTACATGCACGTGACGTGCAAAATCCTCAAAAAAACTATCCAAAAGCGATTCTATTATCGGCCCTTCTCATTCTCGGTCTTTATGTCCTCGGAGTTCTAGCGATTGCCATCGTCATTCCACAGAAAGAAATCAGTCTTACGGCCGGTTCTCTTCAAGCTTTTGCCGTCTTTGTGAATTCGTATGGTTTGAGTTGGCTGACGCCCGTCATCGCCATTCTTTTGACTCTGGGCGCTTTCGGAACATTGAACACATGGATTGCTGGACCGAGTAAAGGTCTTCTGGGAGCTGCGCAAAGTGGCGACCTGCCTCCATTTTTCCGCAAGCTCAACCGCCATGGGATGCCCGTTGCACTGCTCATTACGCAAGCCGTGATTGTGACCTTCTTTTCCATGATCTTTTTAATCATGCCCACGGTAAGCAGCGGCTATTGGGTCTTAAATGCCATGGTAGCTCAGCTATATTTGTTGATGTACATCCTCATGTTTGCCGCAGCTATCAAACTGCGCTACAAACGGCCACAAGTCACGCGAGCCTACAGGATTCCTGGCGGCAATTTTGGCATCTGGTTTGTTGCAGGGCTTGGACTCCTCGGTTCTTTTGCCACTTTCTGCATAGGCTTTTTTCCTCCGGCACAACTGCAGACAGGCAATACAACTTTCTACGTCGCCTTCCTGTTTTTGAGCGTTATCGTCGCATGCCTTGCGCCTTCTTTCATCCTTATGTTCAGAAAACCGAGCTGGACCAAGTAAGAGACAATCTCTGAATTAACTCTTGAAGCTCATGGAGCTTTTCGAGATCTTTGCGGGCCTCCGGCCCTTTCGCTGCCTTGCTCAGCCAGATCTACTTCCAGATATTGTCTTCGCTCGGCATCAAAAAATCTCATCGAAAATCTCCTATGATCTTCTTACGATTTAATTCAGAGATTGTCTCTAATTACTTAGGCAGAAAGATTAGCGCGGCAGAATTCATGCAATAGCGCTTCCCAGTAGGTGGCGGGCCATCATCAAACACGTGACCAAGATGCCCTTCACAGCGGGCGCAAAGCACCTCGATCCTCTTATGGAATAGGGTTTTATCCTCACGAAAGGTCACATTTTCAGGGCAGATAGGCCGTTTAAAGCTTGGCCATCCGGTCCCAGAATCATACTTATCCTCCGAACTATATAGAGGCAGCTCGCAGCCGGCGCAGACATAGATTCCAGTTTCTTTGAGGTCGGCGTATTCGTTCGCAAAGGCCTGCTCAGTGCCCTTTTTGCGCAAAACTTTGAACTGCTCAGGAGTCAGGCGCTCTTTCCATACCTCCTCGGACAAAATCAGCTTTTTTCCATCGAAGCGATAATCGGGCATGCATCCCTCCTGAGCTTGGGCCTTTGAGATTGAGCAAAATAAACAGAATAACAAAATACCGAGCTGTCTCATAATTGAACCTTTACTGATATATACTTGGGTTTTATAATTTTCTCGCAATGGAATATACTATCCCTAAAGGTCTTTACGATATTTTGCCGGAAGAGATCGACCCGGAGGCGGCTTGGCGCACCTCTGAGAAGTGGCAATATGTCGAAGAGAAGATGCGACAGATTGCGCATATCTACGGTTTCAAGGAGATCCGCACGCCCATGTTCGAGCGCACCGAGCTCTTCGTGCGCGGTGTCGGCGAATCATCTGACATTGTGACCAAAGAGATGTACACCTTCCTCGATAAGGGAGAGCGCTCCATGACGCTGCGGCCAGAGGGCACTGCAGCCGCTTTACGCGCCTTTGTCGAAAACAAACTCTATGAGCGTCCCTCTCTGCATAAATTTTTCTATATTGGACCCATGTTTCGTTATGAAAGGCCGCAAGCGGGAAGATACCGCCAGCACTACCAATTTGGCGCGGAAGCGATCGGCATTTCAAAGCCCGAGCAAGATGTGGAGATCATCGATTTTCTCTGCGAAATCTATCGCCAACTGGGGCTGAAAAATCTAGTGGTGATGCTCAACAGTGTCGGCGATGCAGCTTCACGCGAGGCTTACCGCACAAAACTCAGTGAATATTTAAAGCCGCGCTTTGCCGAGCTATCGGCCGATAGCCAAGTGCGCTTTACCAAAAATATTTTGCGCATCCTCGACTCAAAAGATCCTAAAGATCAAAAACTTCTCGAAGGCGTGCCGTCGATTTTAGAGACACTAACCTCGGAGAGTCAAGACTACTTTGCACAGGTGCAAGCTCTACTTAAAAAACAGAACATCGCGTTTACGGTAAACCCCAAACTCGTGCGCGGATTAGACTATTACAACAATACGGTTTTTGAAGTGCTCTCTTCCGATCTCGGCGCGCAAAATTCGATTGGCGGCGGAGGTAGATTCGATGGGCTAGTCGCCGATCTGGGCGGTCCAAATCTGCCATCCGTAGGTTTTGCCACGGGCATCGAACGCGTGCTTCAGACCATGCTGAAACAGAAGGCGCATTTTCCTCCACCTGCGCACCCGCTCGTATTTATCATCGGCCTCGGCAGTGCGGCCTACGCTTACTGTTTTGAGCTGCTCATGTCTCTGCGCCATCAAGGCATTGAAGCCGAAATGGATCTGTCCGGGAAAAAGGTCCAACATGGGCTTCAGCTTGCAAATGCAGCGCGCGCCAGCTATGCTCTTGTGATCGGAGACAGCGAACTTGCCGCAAAAGAAGTTCAACTGAAGAACATGGCCACGCGCGAAAGCAGCAATGTAAAATTACAAGACCTCCTCGGAAAACTGAAAGAACTCGATGTTTGACTACAGACGAACACACACATGCGGAGATCTCTCCGCCTCGCATATCGGAAAAGAGGTAACCCTCTCAGGATGGGTCCATCGCAGACGCGATCACGGCAATCTCATTTTCATCGACTTGCGCGACCGCTTCGGCCTGACGCAGCTGCTCTTCGATCCGACAAAAGACAAAGCGCTCCATGAGAAAGCCTCGAAGCTGCGCTCTGAATGGGTGATCTCGATCAAAGGCCTAGTCAATCCGCGTGCCGAAGGGATGACCAATGCGCGTCTTTCGACAGGCGCAATCGAGGTTTTAGTGAAAGAACTAGAGTTTCTCTCTCAAGCTAAAACACCGCCCTTCTCGATCTGCGATGAAGATATCCAAGTGAATGACGAACTGCGCCTCAAATACCGCTATCTCGATATTCGCCGCGGTTACATCGCGAAAAATCTCGCGCTCCGCCACAAGGCCATGCTCGCCACGCGTAATTATCTCGATAAGCACGGCTTCATGGAGATTACTACGCCCATTTTAGCTAAATCAACGCCAGAGGGCGCACGCGACTATCTCGTTCCATCGCGGATCTATCCCGGCAATTTCTACGCTTTGCCCCAATCACCGCAAATCTTCAAACAGCTGTTTATGGTCTCTGGCATGGACCGCTACTTCCAGATCGCGCAATGTTTCCGCGACGAGGATTTAAGAGCCGACAGACAACCCGAATTTACACAGATCGACTTGGAAATGAGCTTTGGCAAACCTGAAGATCTGATGCATCTTCTGGAAGGGCTAGTGAAAAGTCTCTTCAAAGAGTGTGTAGGCGTCGAAGTTACTGGTCCTTTTCCAAAAATGTCGCATAAAGAGTGCCTCGAGCTCTACGGCACGGACAGGCCAGACCTGCGCTTTGGCATGCCGCTGGCCCGGCTAGACGACATCGCTGAGCGCTCCTCATTTGCAATTTTCAAACAGGTCATCTCTGAGGGTGGGATTATTAAAGCCTTGTGCGTTAAAGGCGGCGCAGAGATTTCGCGCAAGGAGATCGACGGCTATACCGACTTCGTCACACCTCTCGGCGTCGGCGGCCTGGCCTGGATGAAGATGCAGCCCGAAGGGGTTTCGTCTAACATCGCCAAATTTTTTAGCGAAGAGCTTCTAAAAGAGATCGAAAAGCGCACGCATGCGCATAAAGGCGACCTCATCTTAATCGTAGCCGGGCCGGAAGATAGAGCAAACCTCGCGCTCGATCAACTGCGCCGACGCATCGCTAAAGAACGCCATCTGATCAAATCGGATGACTTGAAATTCTTGTGGGTCACAGACTTTCCGCTCTTCCGCTGGGATCCAGAGGAGAAGAAGATCGACAGCGAACATAATCCTTTCACTTCGCCGCACTTTGACGATATCGCCCTTCTCGATAAGGAGCCGTTAAAGGTGCGCTCTTTGGCCTACGATCTAGTCTTGAATGGCTATGAGATCGGCGGCGGAGCACAACGTATCCATAATGGCGAACTGCAAGAGAAGGTCTTTAAAGTTTTAAGCCTTACTCCAGACGAGATCCATGGCAAGTTCGGCTTCTTCGTCGAAGCGCTTAAATATGGCACACCGCCGCATTTAGGCTTGGCCTTCGGCCTCGATAGAATTGTCATGCTCTTGGCTAAAACAGATAACATCCGCGACGTGATCGCTTTCCCAAAAACACAGAAAGCGAGCGACCTCATGATGCAATGTCCTTCACAAGTAACTGAGAAACAATTAAAAGAACTTAACATCCACACTAAACCAGTGGAGATTACCTGGTGATCAAAAATATGATGAAACACAAATATTTCGCCCTACTACTTTCGCCTGTATTATGCTTTGCCGACGCAAGTCCAGGAAGCGATACACTTGACGAAGAGTCGCTCCGCGCCATTATCGAAGCCTCTCAACCGAAAAAAGAAGAAGTCGTCCAAGTCGAAACAGCTAAAAAAGAAGAAAAAGCATCGGTCGATATCGTCAAAATTTCCGAAGCTTTTGGTCATCTGATCGGCAAGAACATGGAAACGCTCGGCGTAAATTTTGACGTGGAACATGTCGCGAAAGGCATTAAAGATTCTGCTGCAGGAAAAGCCTCTCCCATGACGGAAGAGGAGTGCGTGCAAGCGCTCACCACCGTTCAAGAAGCGCTGTTTAAAAAGCAGGCTCAAGAAAATTTGGAAACCGCGGTCACCTTCATGAATAAAAACGCTAAAGATAAGGATGTCGTGGTGCTCCACGAGGGCAAACTTCAATACAAGATCGAGAAAAAAGGTGTGGGAGAAGCTCTGCAAGAACATGCCGCGCCCATTATCCGCTACGTGGGTAAATATCTAGATGGATCAGTCTTCGGCGCTTCAAAGGAAGAGGAATCTCTCTCTCTGGATGAGACCATTGCCGGAATCAAAGAGGGCCTAATTGGAATGAAAGAGGGCGAAAAACGCGTGCTCTTTATTCACCCAGACTTAGCTTATGGCACAAGCGGCCTTTTGCCCCCTAACTCGCTGCTCACTTTTGAAGTCGAACTCGTGAAGGCCGATTGTGCAAACCCAGAAAACAGCCCCGCTGTTTCTCCAGTACATGAGCTAGAAACCCTGCACGAGATCGTCTCTCCATCCGAAAAACGAGAAGCTGTGCGATAGCCTGTGGAGATAGTTCTCTTTCAGCCAGAGATCCCGCAAAATACTGGCAACATCGTGCGCACGTGCGCAGTCACTGGTAGCGCACTCACTCTAGTGCGACCACTAGGATTTAGCACATCCGCACGCCAGTTGAAGCGTGCCGGGCTAGATTACTGGGAAAATGTAGAAGTGAAAATCATCGATGATCTTTTCGACTATCTAACAAACAGTTCACGCGCATTCTATTTTTTTTCTAGCCATGCTAAGCAATCCTACACTGAAACCAGATACAACGCCGATGATCTCTTGATTTTCGGATCGGAAACAGCCGGGCTCGATCCTAAATTCTTGGAGCGTTGGCCTGCATGTTTTCGCACGATTCCCATGCGTGAGAATAGTCGTTGTCTTAATCTTGCCAATGCCGTTTCTATCGTGATATATGAAGCTTGGCGACAACAAAGCTTTGCAATGAAATAAAGAAAACGACCAAAAGGACACAAAAGATGCTTTGTTGCATAAGGGGAGAAATTAAACACCGAGGACACCGAGAGTACCGAGCCAAGAAAGAGAGCTTTTTTCTTTTTCTTTCCTCGGTGTTTCTCGGTGCTCTCGGTGTTTAATTTTCCGATGATATGGCAACGTAGATAAGCTGCACAACGCGCTCCACAAACGATAAAGAAATATGACTCTATCTCTCCCGCTTCAGATGCTTTTTGCCACGCTTTTAGGAATTGCCGTAGGCGTTTTCTTTGGCGAAGCGTGTGCAATATTTGCTCCTTGGGGCGATGCCTACATCATGCTGATGAAGATCACCATTTTGCCATACTTGATCTGCGCCATCATGCACGGCGTGGGAAGATTTCATGCGGTCCAAGCTAAAGAGATCCTCAAAAAAGGCATCTTGTTCATCGCCATTGCTTGGGCAGTCAATATCGCCATGATCTATCTAACTGTTTATGCGTTTCCGGAACCACAGGGAGAACAACTCGGTAGCTTTATCGCTGAAAGACCGCCTTCGATCGATCTCGCTAAACTGCTCATTCCTGAAAATGTCTTCTACGCGCTGAGCAATAATATTGTCCCGGCCATCGTCGTCTTTTCTCTACTCATCGGCATCGCGCTCATCAACTTAAAAGAGAAACAAGTCCTGATGGACTTTCTCGGTGTATTTGTCGCTGCGCTGACACGCATCACCTTATGGATCGCTAAAATCACACCGATTGGAACCTTTCTGATCATTGCGTATCAAGTCGGCACAGCCGATCTGGCCACAGTCAAACAGGTCGGAAGCTATCTCTTTCTCTACATTTTGACGCTGCTGCTGATCATCTTCTGGATCTTTCCGCGGCTAACCAGCTCTCTCACACCGCTTACTCCATATGCTTGGATCAAAGACCTCTTTCCGATCCTGCTTTTGGCCTATACGACCAACACTGTAATCGTCTGTCTACCCTACATCATTCAGCTGCTGGAAAGAGAAACTAGTTTTTCTAAGGAGGCGCAAAGTCAAAACCAGGGAATTGTCTCCATCGTTTTTAACCTTCCCTTCGCCTCTCTTTTCATCACTATTTTTGTCTTTTTCACCGGTGTCTTGTACCGCTCTCCGATCTCCATCTTCGGCCAGCTGCAACTTTTCTTGACGACTTTTTTGACTAGCCTAGGCTCGATTGGCATCGGTTCATGGCTCAATACTTTGACCTTTCTGCTCGACACGCTGGGCTTGCCGCTAGATGCACTCGACCTCTACCTAGTCACGATTCCCTTCATCTCTGGTATCCAGTCGATGCTTGCAGCCGTCGAGATCGCTTCAATCTCGCTCTTTATTACGCTTGCCTGCCAGAGGCGCATTCAATTTAATTGGCGTAAGATTACGGGTAACGCGCTAATCACCGCTCTACCAGTTCTGCTCATCTTTGCCGCAATCAAAAACTCACAACTCTTGCCCAAATTAGAAACCGAGGGGCAGACCATCTGCGATATGGAGATGCGCAGCGACGTTCTGCTTAAAGTCCACGAGCAGACACAGCCTGTCAAACACTCCAAAGAAGATCCGTTAGATCGCATCTTACGCACTAAGGTTTTGCGCGTGGGCTATAATCCCACCGCTATCCCCTTCTGCTTCTTCAATTCGCGCGGCAATCCCGTCGGCTACGATATGGCCTTTGCCTTTGAGCTGGCGCATGACCTCGGCTGCGCCCTAGAACTTGTACCCATGGATTACAGTGAGGTGGCGAAGGAGGTAAACGACGATCTCTTCGATATCGGCATGTCGTCAATTTCGATCACCGAAGAGAGGCTAAAAGAAACGGCTTTTACTTCTCCTTATATGCAGGCCAGACTCGTCTTTGTCACCGAGGACCGTCGCAGGCGCGAATTTTCGTCAGTTGATGTAATCTTAAAAAATCCGCAAGTTAGAATCGGCGTGCTCAATAACACCTCTTTTGTCTCGCTCGCACAACGTCATTTTCCCGGAAAAAAGCTGGTGCTTCTCGACAGCGAAGATCTCTTCACCGAAAACCGCGCTGATGTCTTCTTCTGGACCGAGCAAGAGGCGATCTCCTGGGTGATCCGCCACCCACACTACAGCGTCATCTTCCCGTCGCCGCCTCTTGGGCTAGACTGCTTCGGCTACCTCGTGCGCGCCGACGCGCCACGCCTACTCGCCTTCCTCGACCAGTGGCTCGAGCTTAAAAAGTGCGAAGGATTCACCCAACTCCAATACGACCGCTGGATCCTCGGCAAAAAAGAAGGACCTGCCAGCAACGAGCACCGCTGGTCCCTAGTCCAAGACGTCCTCCACTGGAAAAAATAAAAAGGCGAAACGACCGAAAGGACAAAAATGTCCTTTGAGATTGTTTTTTCTTACTTAGGTCTTCCATAGACATGTCGGGGATAAACCACTTCGTGTACTAATCCCTCCGCACCCGGTTCGTGCCCAAGGGCACTTCACCTGTTTTGCACTTCAAAGGTCCAGTGGACCTTTGAAGTGCGAAACAGGTGAGCGAAGCGAACCGGGGCGGGAGGGCGCCAGCACCCGACATGTCTATTGTGGACAAAAACAAGAAAAACCAAAATTTTCTCAAAGGACATTTTTTGTCCTTCTTTATTTGCCGCCGGAGAGGATGAACTGTTTGAGGGTTTCGGCATCTTTGAGGCCGACGACGCGGCCTACCTCTTTGCCGTTGTTGAACAGGATAAGCGTGGGGATGGAGGTGACCTGATAGCTGGAGGCGACGCGCTGCGCAGAGTCTACGTCGATCTTGGCGACGCGCGCTTTGCCTTTAACATCTGCCGCGACCTTTTCCAGCACAGGTGCGAGCATCCGGCAGGGGCCACACCAATCAGCCGTGAAGTCGACCAGAACCAGTCCGCTTTTCACATCGTTTTCAAAGGTAGCTTCTGTAATTTTTTCTACGTCTTGACCGGCCATCGGATCCTCCAATATTTTAATTTGATGATAGGGATAAATCCGTTTTTCTTCTAGAGGCAAATGCGCGCTAAATGCTATTTTTTATGTCTTGCGGCTATGGCGGAATTGGCAGACGCGCTAGATTCAGGTTCTAGTCGGGGCAACCCGGTGGATGTTCGAGTCATCTTGGCCGCATATATTTTATGTTTATTTCTTCTGCAGCATTAGTCGCAAATGGTAAGGTCGCAAAGCCCGACCGGCTTATCGCCAAGATCAAGACCTATCCCTATCTGATCGCTGTCGATGGTGGGCTGAATCTTTGTCACAAGCTCGGGCTCAAGCCTGATCTCATCATTGGCGATTTAGATTCCGCCAAAAAGAAGGTCCTATCCTTTTATCAGGACGTTCAACAACAGGTCTTCCCCAAAGATAAGGATCAAACCGATCTGGAGCTGGCGCTCGAACACGCTTTCCGACTTGGGGCACAGCGTGTCACAGTCTTCGCCGCGCTCGGAGGAAGGATCGACCATACGCTGGTCAATATCCACCTTCTCTCTCGCTATCCAGGAAAGCTTTTTTTTGAGACAAACGATGAGCAGCTCTTTGTGGTCGATAAACAGATCGAGCTCTCCTGCTCTCCAA
Organism: uncultured Chlamydiales bacterium; assembly: GCA_963709365.1. Lineage (GTDB taxonomy): Bacteria > Chlamydiota > Chlamydiia > Chlamydiales > Rhabdochlamydiaceae. Next base: position 60,483 of record CAVPVU010000002.1, on the reverse strand, counting down.
AACAAACGCTCTCTCTTTTGCCACTCAACGGCCCTGTAAACGGGATCACCACACAGGGCTTAAAATGGGAGCTATCCCACGCCACGCTCGATAAACATTTCATGGGTATTTCCAACATCGCTCTTCGAGATAAAGTACGCATTGAGGTTACCAGTGGCGATCTTCTATGCGTCCTAATTAAAAATTAAAAGGAGAAAATTATGGCAGGAGCTGTAGAACAAAGACGTCTTTTAGGGACGGAACGCTTTTCTAGCATTCAGCATACGCCGGACGACTTTGAACTGCTTAGTGATGATGAAACACTAGCAGCGGAAAGGAAAGTTCCAGAGGGGAGGAAGACCCTAGAGATGGTGGCTCCGACGTTTAACGATGAAGAGCGCCAAAAAGCCATTGCCGCAATCTGGAAAAAGATCGTGCCAGAGCTTGCATATCCGCTCGAGATATCCGCTCCTGCTGATATGCTAAATGCATTTGAAAAATATCGTCGCGCATTTGTAAATGTCACAGCATTAGATCTTTCTCAGACAGGCGTATCTTGTTTACCAGCGGAAATATTTAGCCTTCCGCTGACCTTTTTAAATGTGAGCGAGCTTCGACTCGGACACCTCCCCGACGAACTTGCTAACCTTAAACAGTTAAAAACACTCATCGCAGTAAACATCTTATTACGTCGGGTACCTTCATGCCTTTTGGGCCTGCCTAAATTAGCAACTCTCAATCTTGAACTCAATTTGTTTTCGACAGAGTATCAAAAAGATGATGCCAGAGCCTTAGCAGAGATCTCCACTTTAAGTACCGTCCGTTTAGATGAATCACTACATCGGACTTACCTGATGGAAGTTGCCTTGTCTGAAGCTTTAAGGGAAATTTGGAGCGAACATATGAAGGATATCGCCGGTCAGCCAGTTTTACAAGCAGCTGTAGAAACGCGCGCTTCCTTACAAGACATCTTCGCGATTGAAAATCCTCGCCCATCCCAAATTCGTGCCTTCTTTACTACTTGTTATAATCTAAAAGTATACTGTTTTGATCATATCACTCTGCTTAACTTAAAAACTTTCCAAGTGAACCGCATCCCATTTGAGCTTCGCTGTATGCGTAAGGTTCAAATTATCGATCTTTCGGATAATCTGGTCATAAATCCTATCTCAGATGTTATGACTTTTTTCCCCGATCTGACTACCCTTGACTTGCGGAACAACCCCATTCCATTCAATACCTATGAGAGGATTCGAGAAAAACTAGCTAAAAGCAACCCCAAGCTCAAAGACTTACACCTTCCAGAGCTTCCAGCGCAAAAACCTCCGACGCAACATGAGTCTAGGACCTGTATTGTGATGTGATTAAGCTGAAATTAGGATGGAAATAGCATTTCTTTGTCTTCATCTATCCTGTTTATCCTGCCATCCTGTTATTTTTCTCTTTTCTATGTGTCATAATTAAAATTTAGATCCGTAAATTAAAAAAAAGTTTATTATTCCAATTTAGTCAATTTTGCGTAATAATACTTCTTAAATTTTTCAAAAAATATAAAAGGAGAAAATTATGGCCGGGATAGCATCAACAGAAAAAGTGCGTTTGTTAAAACAAGCGGAAGCTTTCACAAGCGTATATGAAGCTGGTGAATCAGCCCAACTATTGCCTAGCGATGGCGATCGTGTCGAGCGCAAAGCGCCCGAAGTCCCTGAAGCAGCGCGCGAAAAAGCCATTGTTAAGATTTGGAAAGTGATCTCTCCTCTCTTCGACCCACAAATCGAGGTAGACGGCCCTCGTGCTATGCTGAAAGTTCTGGGTAACCCAGAATGCAGCGCTTCTTTTAGAAAAGTCACATCATTAGATCTTTCCAAAACAGGTATAAACTGTTTACCGGTAGAAATATTTAATCTTCCGCTGACCTCTTTAACTTTGAACGGTCTGCCACTTGGATACTTCCCAGATGAGCTGGCTAAGCTTCAAGGTCTAAAAACTCTCCTCGCATCAGACTTATTTCTTAAACGTGTGCCTGTATGCCTTGCACAACTTCCTAGATTGGAAACTCTCGATCTTAATCACAACATATTTCCGAATGGGGAGCGTGAAGAGGAAGTTAGAGCTTTAAAAGAGGATGCCAGACTTTTAGCCGATATGCCCTCTTTAAAAGATCTTCATGTAGAATCTCAGCTTGTAGAGTTCGTTCATGTTGAACTTGCTAAATCTAAAGCTTTACAAAGGATTTGGAGAAAAGAGCGAGAGCAGATCGCAGGCGATGCCGCCTTACAAGGAGATGCTCTCGTACTGCATCCTGCGTTAAAAAACATCCTTGCTCTTGAAAGACCTCGCCCATCTCAAATCCGCACATTCATGCTTACTTGTCATGAGCAGCGCATACGCTGTTTTGAGAAGGTCCTCTCACTCGATCTGAGTAACTGCAAGCTAACGACTATCCCATCCGAGCTGCGCTGTATGCGTCAAGTTCAAGTCATCGATCTTTCCAAAAATCAAATTAAACAAGTTCCAGTTGGTGTCCTATCGTATTTCCCGGAACTGGTCACCCTTAACTTGCAAGACAACCCTAAGGTTTTCTCTGGTTCTGAAAAAGAATCGATACAGAAAGCTCTCAAAGCGAATACCAAACTAACAACAATACACTTTCCGGAGGCCCAAGCAGCGCCAGGAGCAGCAGCAGCAGGGGCTGGAGCTGCAGGTAGCCAGACTGTTAAGTCCAAAGCCTGTATTGTGATGTAAAGAAAAGCTGCTTGTTGTCCTTTTGGACATATGCTAAATTGCAAACCGTTCTTTAACCATAGGAGACATTATGAAAGGGAAATTTTTATTAGTTATGCTTGCAGGTCTTTTTTCTATGAGCTTCATCACCATCAGTGATAAGTGCGACAACTGCGGCGGTAAAGGAAATTCTGCCTCTCTTATCGACGGAAGCCTCGATAAGTGCAAAAAAGGCAAATAGGAAGTATTACGGCGGGGTGCCTTGCGCCCCTGCCTCATACCATTTGCGCAGCTGAGAGAGCGAACTTGCGATCTGTTTAGCCAGCGCCTCATGAGCCTCTCTCTTTTCAAGATGCGCAAATGTCTCATAACGGATGGGCGAGCCAAAGACGCCGACCGTTTTCCCCCACAATTTGGGAAATTTGCGGAAGCGGTTCCAGATCTGAAAGGTACCGTGAATATATAACGGCTGGATAAATGCTCCAGTGCGTGTAATCAGCAAAGAAATACCGGGTTTGATCTCTTCCAGCTGATCGCTTGTTTCACGCCTTCCCTCAGGAAACAGCAATACCTTTTTACCCTCTTTCAACAATTGCGTGATGAGCTTAAACACGGCCACGTCACCTGCATCGCCGCGCACCGGATGAGAATTGAGCGCGCGGATCAGCGCGCCAAAAGGCTTAAATTTAAACAGAGATTCGCGGGCGAGAAAATGCACCTCTTGAGGTGAAGAGATTGCGCCGATGGGTGGATCAAAAAATGAGGCGTGGTTAGCTGCGATAATCGCGCCCCCCAAAGAAAAATGCTCGAGCCCATAGACCTTGTGCCGATAGAAGAACTTAAAGAAGAGCTTCGCTAAGGTAAGAATGGTGCGGTAGAGCAAGTTGCCCTTGGGGAATTTGATCTTATGTTTAGCTTTATATTCCAGGATCAGCGCGACTACTTGATCGATCGAAAGATTTGAGGTATCGATGCTAAATGCATCTTTTGGGCAGATGAGCGGCGAGTGTTCACGCGTTGAGTCGATCTCGTCGCGGCGCATGAGCTCTTCGCGCATCTTTTTATGATCGAGAGTTTTGGCCAATTGCGGATCTTTACCGATCAGTTCGGCCAGCCGTCTTTCCGCGCGCACTTCAGGCGTAGCGGTTAAGAAGATCTTGATCTCGGCATTGGGAAAGATCACACTTCCCATGTCTCTGCCTTCAAAAACCGAGTTGCCCTGCGCGGCAAAAGCCCTCTGGATTTTGCTTAGCGCTTGTCGAATGGTTAAGAGCGCGGCGACCTCTGAGACGCGCGCAGTGACCTCGCGCGAGCGGATCGCTTCTGTGACCTCGGTTGCGCCTACGAAATAGTGTTTAGATCCGTTTTCTTCGGTAATGCGAAATGAGAAGCCATCTAACATCCGTTGGATAGCAGGAGTATCATTAAGATCGATCTCCTTTTGCAAAACTAGCCAGGTGACCGCGCGGTACATCGCCCCGGTATCGAAGTAGGCAAAACGCAGGCGTTCGGCTACTTTTTTGGCTACGGTAGTCTTACCTGTCCCAGCTGGTCCATCAATGGTGACGATCATTAGTGCATCCTAAGGAATAGATAGACGATGGGAGCTGTGAAAAGCAGCGAGTCGAGTAGATCGAGCACGCCTCCAATACCAGGTAGATTATTGCTGTCCTTGACAGTCGCATCGCGTTTAAGCAGCGATTCAGCCAGATCTCCGACTTGGCCGACAATACCGATCAGCATACCCATCCAGATCGAGTCAGCCAGAGAAAGATCGAACATCCCATTAGAGAATTTCTGTCCTAAAAGATAGAGCACAACGCTGGCGCCGACGGCGGCAAAAAACCCGGCGATGGCGCCTTCTACAGTTTTCTTAGGACTTAAGACTGGCGCCAGCTTGTGATTGCCCCAAAGCCTGCCGATAAAATAGGCCCCTACATCTGTGATCTTCGTCACAATTACGAGATAACCGAGCCACCATCTTCCATCCTGAGGAATTGCATGCGAAGAGAGAGGATAGAGAATTCCTAGCATGAAGCAGAGCGGCAGAGACACATAGCAAACGCCAAAAAACTCTACTGCAATATGTTCTAAGGCATTGTGAGTCTCTTTAAAGTGAAAGATGAAAAACGCAATGACACCGATGATCAAAATAGCCAGAGGAAGCAGAGACGAATAGTGCGTTTTTTGCGCGAAGAAAAAGGCTAAGACCTCAATAAAGGCAACTCCCATCATGAGCTGTGCAGCGGGTTTTAAACCTTTCGCCTGTACGAGCTGCACATATTCCCAGATGCCGACGACCGCCGCGAATGCTACGCTCAGCACAAGCAAAACACCGACCCACTTAACTTGAGAGAAGGTGATGAGCAGCCCAACGAAGATTACCATCAGGACTGAAACGATCAAGCGTCTATTTAGGTCGGCCAATTTTTTCATCTGCAACTTTATCCTCCTAATCTGCGTTCGCGCTTTTGGTAATCGACTACGGCTTCGATCAGATTGTCCTCTGAGAAATCGGGCCAGAAAGTCTTGGTGATATAGATTTCACTATAAGAGACCTGCCATAGCAAAAAATTGCTTAATCTAGCCTCTCCGCCAGTGCGGATGATCAGCTCAGGATCGCTCCATTTAGCCGTATCCAAGTAGGACGCAAGAGTCTCTTCGGTGAAATTTTCTTTGGAAAGCTTCCCCTGCGCTAAATCTTCCGCAGCAGCGATCACCGCGCGTCTAATTTCATCGCGACTGCCATAATTCAAAGCGAGCACAAGCTCGATCTTATTGCAGTGATGCGTGGCTTGTTTCGTTTCAGCAATAATCGCTTTCAGTCCTTCAGGAAATGGCGCGAGATCTCCGATCGTTTCCAATTTCACGCCTTCTTGAACCATGCGCGCTCTCTCCTTTCTGAGATAGGTGCTCATCAGATCCAAAAGGCCTGCGATCTCTTCGGGAGTGCGATTCCAGTTCTCCGTAGAAAAAGAATAAAGCGTGAGAACTTTGATACCCATGTCACTGGCAGCTTTGACAATTTTCAGTAGTGTTTCTGCGCCTTTCCAATGACCCGCCACTGATGGCAGAAATCGACTTTTCGCCCAGCGCCGGTTGCCATCCATCATAATCGCCACATGGTGAGGGATGCGCTTGGGATCGAGCAGCGGTTCAGCCCTCTTTAAGGTCATTTTGGTAGACATTTTTGAATATGCAGTGGTCATGAGCTGGAAGTAAAAGCGTCGGCTAGATCGCCCAGTTTAAGAGTTTGATGGCGCTCGGGTCCAGTGGAAATGAAACTGATCGGAGCCTCGCATAGCTCTTCGATGCGCTCCAGATAGCTTCTAGCGAGTTTAGGCAGATCTTCCAGCGTCTCCGCGTTCCTAGTCGATGTCTGCCAGCCTTGATGCGTCTCGTAGACTGGCTCTACCTTTGCAAGCAGTTCAGACGAAGCGGGAAAGTGGGATAGATCTCGACCGTTGAGTTTATATCCTGTACAAATCTTTATTTCGGCCAGTTTATCCAATACGTCGAGTTTAGTCACTGCCAAAGAGTCGACCCCATTGAGCTGGACGGCGCGCCTGACCAGCGGGGCATCAAACCAGGCCAAACGGCGTTTGCGGCCGGTGGTCGTACCAACCTCTCGTGCTTCATGGTGATCTAAGAATTTGCTCTCTTCCTCGAGAGTCAAAGCGGTCGGCAATGGTCCATTTCCAACCCTGGTAGTATATGCCTTGACGACACCTAAGGTATGATCGATATTCGTAGGCCCAACACCTGCTCCGGCGCAAATGCCCGCAGCAATTGTACTCGATGAGGTTACATAAGGATAGGTGCCAAAGGTAATATCTAAGAATGTGCCGTGCGCGCCTTCGAAGAGCATCGGCTCATCATTTTGCAAAGCCCGAGCTAGCTCTTGTTCGACATCCGAGACGAAAGGCCGCAACATCTCTCCGAAAGCCGCATACTCTTTGAAAAGGCTCTCGAAATCTAAAGCCGTTTCCAATTCTGCATTTTTTAATTGCAGGGTGGGCTTTAAGACATTTCTTAAGATAGCTGGGTCGATCAGGTCGCAAATGCGAATGCCGATGCGCGCTGCTTTGTCTGTATAACAGGGTCCAATGCCTCTACCGGTCGTGCCGATAGCGCCTGCGCCTTTTTTCTTCTCTTGAAGTTTGTCTAAGTCGCGATGATAGGAGAGCAGCACATGGGCATAGGGCGAGAGAGCTAATCTCCCTCTCACTTGCACGCCCTGTGATTCTAAGCCCGTAACTTCTTCTAAAAAACTCGCCGGGTCGAGAGCTACGCCGCCGCCGATGAAACAGCGCGTGTGAGGATAAAGGATGCCAGAAGGTATGAGATGAAAACGGTATTCCTGACCGCGCACCGCAATCGTATGCCCAGCATTATTCCCCCCTTGCGAGCGCACCACAAATTTGGCCTGCTCGGAAAGGATGTCGATCATCTTTCCTTTTCCTTCGTCACCCCACTGGGTGCCTACGACAATAATAGACGGCATGCGCTTATGACCTCAAAATGACTCAGGATAACCGAGGCCTTGTTTGCAAACCAGACTGAAAAAATTAGTTAACAAAGACAAAAAATATTCTCTTTGTCGGGCGCCAGAAAGAAAGACGGCCTAGTGGACGGAGTGGACAAAGGAGAGGAATGGACAGAGAGTGGACGAAGTGGACGGCCGAAGAAATCCGGATTTCTTTCGGCCGTCCACTTCGTCCACTCCGTGTCTATTTTCTTATCCCGTCCACTTCGTCCATTAGGCCGTCTTTCTTTCCTTTTTAACTAGACATTATCCTATCCCAAAAGTATCCTTACAAAGTTTCCTGCTAATTAAGGATAATCATGGAAAAACAAAAACGTTGGCAACGCTTTCTCATTATCGCTGTTTTAGTTCTTACAGTTTACAACATCCTACCCACGCTTTTCTTCTACTCTAAGCCTCTCCATAAGCCGATTGATGAAAAGCGCGCCGCGCAGATCACACAATCCATTGCACAGCGCGTAAATAGTTTAGAGGAAGGTTCGGTTGAATGGCTCCGCTCGTATTGCCGCAGTTTGGGAATCAAACCTCAGGCGATCAATTTTGACGCTGCCTCTCCGCAGCTGGTCTCACTCGCATTTAAGAATGCCGAAGAGGCGCAAAGATTCCGCCGTTTCCTCCCGCGCGCAGGAGCGCTCATCCCTTTTGTGCCTGCGCAGCTCTCGCTCTACCCATTTTCTGAAGGTGATGAGGCTAGACGCACAGTTGTGGTACAGCGCAAGATCCCTGTCCACTTTTCGAATGAACAGCTCGCTGCTTTCTTTCAATTTTCTAATAAAACAGACGCCCAAGGCAAGCCTACTCCGCTTTATCATGCCCTGGTAAACGATCGCCTCTTAGAAATGGGATTGGCGCTTGGCGGACCGAGCCAAAATGCGCAGTTCTTAGCAGCATCTCAAGGCAATTCAAAGGATCCGCAAGTGCAAGACCTGATCCTATTTCTCGCACAAGACATCCTCTCTTTCACTAAAACTTTTGGTGAAGACTCTCCCATCGCGGCGCGTTATTTCGCTAATTTCACGCAAATAGACGGTGAAAACGGCCATCTCGCCGTTCAAAATTTTACAAACGCGGCTGAGCAGCTAAAAGACCAGATCAAACTCGAAAGAATCGCTGTCCAAGCTGAAAAAGAAGAGAAAAAAACCCAAGGCGCCATCTTCGAAGCAATCAAGCTGCAGCGATTAGATCAGCTGGTTTCACATGAAAAAACTCTTACTAGCGCCATCGATGTGCTGAAAAGAAAGAGCTCTCTTTTTGCGGCTGGCAAGAAGCCATTGACTTTCGTCTCATTCGGTGCGGTCATCGATGAAAGTGCCAGAAAAAGCGATCCTGCAAGCAAAACGCAGATCATCTCTTTGGAAGGGCGCAATCCTTTTGTCGAAAAACTCATCATGGACTGGTCGAACGAAAAGATCTCCCTTGTCCTTTATCCAGATCTTCTCGCACTGAAGAACGACTTTGCCAAAAAAGGTGATCGCAAGGCAGAAGGCCTCGAGCAGTTCATCTTTAATGAAATCGCCTCTGTCTCGCGGCAAACCTCTGAAAATATCCTGCCTTTTCAAGATCAGTTTGAGGTCTCATTAAATCAACTTACAAATAGCAACAGCTTTTTAGCTATGCGCCTGGGCAGCATCGCTCAAGCTGAAGCTACTCAACTTAAACAGCTCCTTCAAAGCAGCTGGCAGCCTAAAAACCCTGACTTAAAACGAGATGCATTCCCTATTTGGGACTACGACACCTATCTCTCTTTGCCAGCTGATCAAAAAAAACTCGGTCTGCTCATCTACTCTCCTGCTCAATATAATAAGATGGCCCCCAAAGGCTTCAGAATGAACTCGGTCTACATCCTAGCTAAAGGTTTAGGCAAGATTCTTCAAAAAGTTGAAGCTGCGCCTGATTCAGAAGAATCGAGGCAGTTTTTGGCTGACTTTAAGGCTTTGCGCGAGATCGCACAGAGCAATGGCTTCTTTGGCTACGCTGGCTCTTCTCAACTCATGGGCTCAGAGTACGCGAATGACTTCATCTTTGAAAAAGACAACTACTATCAAACCCTACTCAAAGCTACACGCGAAGAGTTTACTGTGCATGGCACAAGACGCTTTGCCACGCTTGAGTTCACCGATGTCGAACAGCGCATTCTGGCCGAAAATAAAATTGATACGCGGATTCACGAAGACCTTCTGAAATGGAGAGATGATTACAGTGCTGCCAAGCTCGGCATTAAAGGCATCTCGCCGCATGATGTGCCAAAACCCACCAAAAGCGCGTTTTGGGACAACCTACGTTTGAGCGCCACTAAATATTTCCGCGGCGACGATCGTAAAATTTTACACTGGGGGCTCGACCTTTCGGGTGGAAAAACTGTGCAGATCGAACTGCGCGATGCCAGCGGGCGCACTGTCACAAACGAGGTGGACATTAAGCAGGGCATCAATGAGCTTTACAAGCGCGTCAATAAAATGGGCGTCTCGGAAGTCAGCATACGCCAAGAAGGCAACTCGATCACTCTCGACTTCCCCGGTTCTCAAGGACTGTCAGCGCAAGAGCTGGTCAAAGCCTCATCGATGTATTTCCACATTGTGAATGAGAAATTCTCTTCGAACGGTTCACCGCTGGCTGAAGAGACTGCGCGCTTTTTACAAGAGGTTTGGAATGAAGCCGTTGTGACCAATCGAAAAGATCCCGAAGAGATCAACCTCATCGCTTGGAAACATCTTTATGGCGACTCTTTCGATCCAGATATTGCACAACCTCGCAGTGAAGCCGCACGTGCGCTTTATCAGCACGGTTTACGCTTGGCCTCGCCTCAAGATCCTTCTGCCAGCAGCCTTTTCAATGACACGCTTTCAAAAATTGCGGTCTTGCGCGGCGAAGATTTCACCGATTGGCAGGGTCAGACCAATCCTCTCCTCATCGTTTTCAAGAACTACGCTTTAGAAGGTTCCAACCTTGAAAATGTGCACGCCTCATATGATCCTTCGAAAGGCAACTTCCTGGGTTTTGGCGTAAAAGGTTCTCAAACTGCCAAAGATGGTCATAGATTCAACCCTCGCGATGAACTCTATGCGTGGACCTCGCATTTTGCCAAAGAGAAAATTTCGGGCACTCCTCTAGAAACCTATTCTAAAGGAAGAGGCTGGCGCATGGCAGTCATCTTGAATGGCTCGGTCATCAGCTCTCCTACGCTGGATTCTGCTCTGCGCGATAGCGCCATGATCACCGGAAGTTTCACGCAACGCGAAGTCAACCAGCTAGAGGCCGATCTTAAAGCAGGCTCGCTCAGTTTTACGCCGCGCATTCTATCTGAGAAGAACGTCAGTCCAGAGCTCGGCGCGCAAGAGCGCACATTGGGAATCTGGGCTATGTTTGTCGCCCTCCTCATGGTCATTGCCGTGATGACTAGCTACTACCGCTTTGCGGGAATTGTAGCCTCGGTCGCGGTGATCTTTAACCTTTTGATCATGTGGGCCACCCTGCAAAACCTCTCAGCCACACTGACACTGGCCACTATCGCCGGTCTGGTTCTGACGCTAGCCATGGCCGTCGATGCCAACGTGCTGGTTTTCGAAAGAATCCGCGAAGAGTTTGCTGTAACCGGACGCATTGCACATGCTGTGCATGCCGGTTATCGAAAAGCCTTCTCTGCAATTCTCGACTCCAACGTCACGACCGTTATCGCAGTCTTGATCCTGCTGAATTTCGATTCAGGGCCTATTAAAGGCTTCGCCGTGACATTGATCATCGGCATTTTCTCGTCTATGTTCACCGCACTATTCATGACGCGCTTCTTTTTTGCTGGTTGGGTGCAAAATCCTCAGCACAAGGCGTTGAATATGGCCAACTGGATCAAAGCCGCGCGCTTTGACTTTTTAAAATTCACCAAGCCGACCTTAATTGTATCCTGCGTGGTAATTGCAGCCGGAGCGCTACTTTTTACTTCCCAGCGACATACGATCTTGGGCATGGACTTCACAGGTGGCTATGCTGTCGAAGTCGAATTGGAAAAACAGCCCTCCGTAGACTATCGCAAACTTGTCGAAGCCGCTCTGATAAAGGCGGGCGCCAGCCATCAAGATTTTCAAGTGCGTGAGCTTACGCCTTCGAATAACATTCGCATTTTCCTCGGCCGCAGCATGGAACAGTCAGGCCATCCTTTTTACGGTCTACAGTCTCAAGCTGAAACTCGGGACGTCCTCTACGGCTATGAGACAAATCCAAAACTCGTTTGGATCGTAAAATCGCTCACGCAAGCCGAGATCTCGCTCTCTCCAAAATCTCTACAAGATCTAGACAAGAGCTGGTCAGCAGTAAGTGGACAGATGTCCGACGCGATGCGCACCTCGGCTCTGATCGGTTTAGGACTCGCGCTCTTCTGTATCCTGATCTATATCACAGTGCGTTTTGAGTTTAAGTATGCGATCTCGGCGACGCTCTGCCTGGCGCATGACGTCATCTTTACGGTTGGCATGCTGGCTATCTTGCACGCCTTAAGAGTGCCAATACAGATCGATTTGAACACCATCGCCGCTCTGATGACGATTGTAGGTTATTCTCTAAACGATACTATCATCATCTTCGACCGGATCCGTGAAGATCTCAGACTGATGCGCAAATCATCCTTTACTGAGATCATCAATCACGCCCTGAACTCGACCCTGAGCCGGACGATGATGACCTCGGGCATTACGCTGCTCGTGCTTATTCCTCTGGTTGCACTGGGTGGAAGCACGATCTTCGGGTTTGCACTAGTCATGTCGATCGGAGTGATCTTCGGGACCCTTTCTTCTCTCTTTATTGCAGCCCCCTTACTGCAATATTTCCACCAAAAAGAGAACAAGAAGCCAAAAATGGAAATCTTGGACAAAGAATTGACCTAAAATTTTTTTTATCTCTTTGTCTATACAGCGACCGTTCAAAAAGAGTGAAAAATGCCAAGGAGACGCCCTGAATTTGAGCCAGGCAAAGCCGGCGTCGAAGCAGCTAAACTTAAAAAGTTTAGCGATGCAGACGGGTCTCAAAATCAGTGGCTGTCCGACGCTGGCTGATTCACACTTTTTGAGCGGGAGCAGTATACTTAAGTCCACAGGAATTGTTACATTAATCGGCAGAACAAACACCGAGAGCACCGAGAGAATGCAAAGATTAATTTTTCTCGGCGAACCTCGGTGCTCTCGGTGTTTAATTTTCCCTTTGCCCAACAAAACCTCTCCTTTCTCTCTCTTTCAAAAAACCTAGCTGGGTTTTTAATTCAATGGGTGCGTATAATGGGGATCATTATCAAAAATTTTTAGAGACACACAATTGATGGAAACTTCTGATGCGGAAAAGGTTGATACCAGTGCAGAAGAAGGCAAGAGGATAGTTGATTCTGAGATTCGCAAACGCACGATCAATCCGTTATGGGTTTACCCTGAGTCTGATCCGGAATGGATTAAAGCGATCATCAGCGAATTCAGCATTCATCCTGTCACTGCGCAGGTTTTAGCCTCGCGAGGATTTACAGATCTCGAAGAGATCCATGACTACCTCTATGCTAAACTGCCGGATCTTTTCGACCCAGCCTCTTCCCCGACATGACGAAGGCGGTTGCCAGAGTTTTATCTGCTTTGAAAAGCGAGAGAACATCTTAATTTATGGAGACAATGATGTCGATGGCATGACCGCGGCCACGCTGCTCACCGAATTTCTCCAATTCATCGGCGCGAATGTATTCTACTACATTTCCAATCGCGTCTCGCTCAAACAGAGCATGATGCTCGATGCACTGGACTATGCGATCAAAAATAATTGCAAACTGCTGATCACCGCGGACTGCGGCATCACATCTGTTGATGAGATCGCCGAGGCCGTTAAAAAAGGCATCGATGTCATCATCACCGACCACCATGAACCAACCGCTCGTCTTCCCCACTCAGTCGCCACGCTCAATCCAAAGATGGAAGGAAGCACCTATCCTAATCGCGAACTGACCGGCGTCGGGGTGGCCTTCAAACTCGCGCATGCCGTTACCAATCATCTCATCACCATCGGGAGATTGCAGAAACAAAGATCGACCTAAAACGCTACCTCGACCTGGTCGCGCTGGGAACCATCGCTGATATGGGATCGCTGCGCGGAGAAAATCGCATCCTCGTCCGCTATGGTTTAAGACAAACGCGTAAGACCAAACGCATTGGACTGGCCAAGCTCTTTACGATTTGCGAACTTAAAATGAGTGAGATCATCACCCATTGATATCGCTTCGAAAGTTGCGCCTCGCCTCAATAGCCTTGGCCGCATTGCCGATCCCAAAAAAGGGGTAGAGCTTCTGCTGATCCGCGATAGCGTGCTGCCGAAGCCCTAGCCAAAGAGCTCGACCTCAACAATCTCGAAAGACAAAAAATCGAGCGCCGTGATTCGGATGATATCGAACAATTCCTCATCAAACATCCTGAGGTTTTTGATCAAAAAGCCATCGTACTCTCTTCAGAAAAATGGCATCCGGGAATTATCCCTATCATCACTGCGCGCATCGCGAAGACATACAACCGCCCGACAATTGTGATCGCTATCGAAGAAGGCATTGGAAAAGGCTCGATGCGCACCATCCCTGAGTTCCCTCTTCTGCCTCTCTTAAAGGAAAACGCTGATCTACTCATTAATTTTGGCGGCCACGATTTTGCGGCAGGCCTCACGATTAAGAAAGAGAATATCCCAGCTTTTAGAGAGCGGTTCATCAAAGCGGCAAACCATCGCTCAAAGATCAAGACGTCGCGCCGAAGCTGCACCTCGATGCAAAGATCAATTTTGGCGATTTGACCTTCGACTTTCTCGAATCTCTCAATCTTTTAGAGCCCTTTGGGAATGAGAATCCGGCGCCCATTCTTTATTGCGATGCCAAGCAGATCTGGCTGCCAAAAATAGTCGGCAAGACTCATCTAAAGCTCTATCTGGAACAGAACGACCGTTTCCTCGAAGGCATTGCATTTGGAATGGCCGATAAGAGGCCCATACTGGCCAAAAAGAATCTAAATCTCAGAATCGCCTTTACGCCGCATGTGAATACATTTCTGAATAAATCCAGCATTCAGTTGCAAATTCGCGACTTCAAGATCATCTAAGAATTGAAGAATTAAACACCGAGAGCACCGAGAGTACACCGAGAAAAAGAAGTAACCTTCATATTTTCTTCCCTCGGTGTATCTCGGTGCTCTCGGTGTTTAAATTTACAGTCCTTGTATAAATTAAATAAAAAGTCATCTGGCTTTTTTGGCCAGATGACTTCACTTTTTTGCGCAAAAAAGTTGAGCGTTTAAACTTAGCTTAAACGCCTTCGACGTTTTGACTTCTTTTGTTTAAGTAGTTCTCTTGGTATTCTTTCACGTCGTTAGCGTGAACAACCCAAGCAGCACCACGTCGAGTAGCTTTAAGCAAGCCTACGCGCGTCGCATAGTAAATTTTCTGTGCGGGCACGTTCATCAGTTTCGCAACCTGGTTTACAGAGAAAAACCCTTTCTGGTTGTCAAATAAGAGTTCTCCGTTAAACATCGATTTTGTTCTGGAATACTTGAGTTTACGATAGTTCTCAAGATCTTCCAAACTAATTGTCCATCGCGTTGTGTCTTTAGATGCTTTAAGCTTTTTCTGCTTAATCGCAACATAAATAGCCTGGCGAGTAACATTGTTAATCCGCGCAGCTTCCGTGATGGAAACAACTTTGCGTGAAGGTGCAGAATCTTCGATAATGACGCCTTCAGTTAGTTGTGTGTCGTTTTCCATTTTCATTTCCTCCTAATTGTAACTTTCTCATGAGCACGCTGCAATTTTGGTCAGCCGCCTCAGATTTACGTTGTTTTTCTTCGCCAAAATAGGTTTCTTTTTATTATTAGACTTTCATCTATAATGGTGATGAATAATTATGACATAAAATTGAATTGAGGGCAACCCTCAGTAAATTTTTTGGGTAAAATTTTTACTTTACGCTCATTTTTCCCTTTTTCTCCTTGGCCATAAACGCTTGGAATACTGTATGCTACGGTTATTAGCGCCAGCATGAGGCCTCTATGCTTTTTCGCCTGCTTTTGCTCTGTTTCTGCCTCTTTTCTACCTATCTAGCTGAGGCTAAGCCACCTGCGTTATCTTCCCGAGATGCCCGCATAAAAATTGAAGAAATCTTAAAAGCTCATGTTTCCCACCAGGCTTTAACCCCAGAACTTGTTAAAAGATCTATTGAAAACTACCTCGAAGAAGTAGACCCGGCCAAAACCTATTTTATCGAGTCAGATATCGCTAAATGGATCAACCCTTCGAACGAACTTCTGGCTAAGACCCTAGAAGGCTATAAAAAAGAGGACTTCTCCACGTTTGAAGCCATTCACGATACCTTCCTACAGGCAGTAGAACGTCGCGGCCGCCTAGAAGAGCAGGTCCTTTCCAAGCCCCTTCCAAGTGGCGTCCTTCACACTGAATTTAAAGACTTAGAATGGGCGAAGAGCGAAAATGAGCTCTATACCAGACTTGCGCGCATCAGATCGCTCCAGATCGAGACCTCTGAAAAGCTCAATCAAGAGAGTAAAGACAAGTTCATAGATCGGATGGCCAAACGGCGCAGCAACCGTGAGCATGAGCTGACTGGCCAAAATGCCACCGAAAAACGGCAAATCGTTCTATCTTATGTACTTAAGTCAACTACTTCCGCCCTAGATTCCCAGACCTCCTATTTTACACCTACCGAAGCTAACCAGTTTTTGATCCAGGTTCAACAGCGCCTATTCGGTATCGGGGCGCAGCTTAGGGATGATCTAAGTGGTCTGACCATCATCCGCCTGATCGAAGAGGGCCCAGCCAGTCGCAGCAAAAAGTTGAGAATCAATGATCGCATTATCGCCGTAAACGGCGAACCGATAGTCGGGATGGATATCACTGAGTCTGTGGAACTTATACGCGGCCAGCAAGGCACAGCTGTCCAACTCACAATACTTCGACCCATAGTGGGATCCGTCGGTGAGGGTGAAAGTAAAACGGAGGAAAAGCTAGATGTGAAATCGTGCGCGGAGAGGTCGTTTTAAAAGAGTCTCGCCTTGAGACCTCATATGAGCCCTACGGCGATGGCATTATCGGGATTTTGCATCTCTTCTCGTTTTACCAAGATGCGAATAGCTCTTCCTCAACTGATCTTCACAAGGCAATTGAAGGCCTTAAAAAAGAGCATAATTTAAAAGGCATCGTACTCGACCTGCGCAGCAATGCCGGGGGATTACTCACACAGGCTGTTTCTGTGACCGGCCTGTTCATCGGAAAAGGTGTGGTAGTCTCTGTGAAAGATAATAGCGGCACAGTGCAACGCCTACGCAATATTGAAAACAGACCTGTCTGGGATGGCCCACTCATCGTACTCACCAATCGCGCCAGCGCATCTTCTGCAGAGATCGTCGCGCAAGCATTGCAAGACTACGGCCGGACTCTGGTAGTTGGAGATAAGGAGAGCTTCGGCAAAGGCACTTTCCAAACATTTACTCTTGAATCCGCAAATTTCGGCAAAGTGAACCCTAAAGGAGAGTATAAAGTCACACGCGGCAGATATTACACCGTGTCCGGAAAGAGCCCTCAGCTGACCGGTGTCTTGGCCGATATCGTTGTGCCTGGTGTTTTTTCTGAGATGGAAATCGGAGAAAAGTATGCCAAGTTCCCCGTAGAAAATGACAGAATTGAGCCGAGTTTTGATGATGATCTTGCCGACATTCCATTTGCTCACCGTGAACAGATCACCAAACTCTATCGATTCAATCTGCAACCCATTCTCAAAACCTATCAACCTTATCTTCCACTGCTGACAAAGAACTCGCAAGAGCGCGTCGAAAAAAATAAGAACTATCAATCCCTCCTGAAAGAGATCGCCAAAAAAGAGGGCTTCTCCGAGGACACTCTGCCCTTTGGACAGACCGACCTCCAGCTCGAAGAGGCGATCAACATCATCAAGGATCTAGTCTTCTTATCAGCCTCGAGCAATTCTCTCGCAAAAGCCTCATAAAGGACAAAAAATCCCTTTGAGGAATTTTGTTTTTTATTGCGTCCACAATAGACATGTCGGGTGCTGTCGCCCCTGCGCCCCGGTTCGCTTTGCTCACCTGTTTCGCACTTCAAAGGTCCAGTGGACCTTCGCAGTGCGAAACAGGTGAAGTGCCCTTGGGCGCGAACCGGGTGTCAGGGGACGCGCGCACGTAAGTGGCGTGGAACCCGACATGTCTATGGAAGCTGTTTTAAAAGCTTCACTATTCCTCATGCCCTCAAGATTGTCGATTTATGCAACATAGGGGATTAAAAAGTTTAATTGCGGGGGTGTGACGGGGCTTGCTTTCTATATCCAAAAGCCTAAAAATAGGAGCAACTTTTTACCTTTAATTGAAGAAAAAAATGACAGTACGCGTACGCATTGCTCCATCTCCCACAGGCGACCCTCATGTAGGGACAGCCTACATGGCACTTTTCAACCTCATCTTCGCGCGCCATTTTAAGGGCAAGTTTATCCTCCGTATCGAGGATACCGACCGCACGCGTTCACGACCCGAATACGAGAAGAGTATTTTCGATGCGTTAAATTGGGCTGGCATCAAATGGGATGAGGGACCAGATGTCGGCGGCCCTTTTGGTCCTTATCGGCAATCTGAAAGAACCGAGATCTACCGTAAGTGTTGCCAAAAGCTCCTCGATGACAACAAAGCGTACAAATGTTTCGCCACACCTGAAGAACTCGCTGAGATGCGCGAAATGAGCATCAAGCTGGGCCAGCGCGTCGGCTATGACCGCCGATATCGCAATTGTAGCCCTGAAGAAGTCGCGCGCCGCGAGAAAGAAGGACAGCCCTATGTCGTGCGGCTGAAAGTGCCCTTGACGGGCGATTGCGTCTACGAAGATGGGATCAAAGGTCGAATCACATGCCCTTGGGCAGATATTGATGATCAGGTGCTTTTAAAATCGGATGGTTTTCCCACATACCATCTCGCCAACGTCGTCGATGATCATATGATGGAGATCAGCCACGTCATCCGCGGAGACGAGTGGATGAGTTCGACGCCGAAACATATTCTGCTCTACGAGTCTTTCGGTTGGACGCCTCCGGTCTTCATGCATATGCCCCTGCTTCTCGGAAAAGATGGCAAAAAGCTCTCTAAACGCCGTAACCCTACTTCGATCTTCTACTACCGAGATAGCGGTTATCTACCTGAAGCTTTCGTCAACTTTCTCACATTGATGGGCTACAGCATGAAAGAGGATAAAGAGATCTATACTTTAGAAGAGATCGTCCGCGAGTTCGATCCAAAGAGAATTGGCGTTTCCGGTGCCTTTTTCGACATGCAGAAATTGGAATGGCTCAATCAGCAATATCTGATCAATCAGATCCCTGAAAACCGGCTCTGGGAGAGAATCAAAGCGTGGGGCTTCAATGATGCCTTTATGCAAAAGCTTATGCCGCTCGTGCACACGCGCATTAAGACCTTTGGCGAATTTATGGAGCTGTGTCAGTTTCTCTTCATCAACCACGTGCCTTATTCTGACGAACTCCTTTGCCCAGGAGGTCTCGCTCGCGAAAAAGCGGCTCTGCTTTTGCAGCCGCTCATCTGGAGTCTGGACGAACAAGAAGACTGGGGCAGAGTTGGCATAGAGAAAGCCTCGCATGAAGTAGCCGAAGCCTTCGGTGTAAATTACAAGAAGGTGATGATCCCGCTCTTGTACGGCACGATCATGGGCAAGCGTTTCGGTCCCCCCTTATTTGATTCTGTGGAGATCTTAGGCAAAGACCGCACGCGTGCACGCGTGCTTCAAGCTATCGAATTTTTGGGAGGCATTTCGAATAAAAAAATCGACCTATTGAACAAAGGATGGACAAAACGCGATTGCAAAGATCTTCTTCAGTAAACTGCGCCTCTTCCACCGCGCCTATTTCTCTGTTCATTTTCCTGAGGCTGCTGTTCGTCTTCTTGCGAGCTATCCGAAATGATGTATACAGGCTGACTATACCCCGAGCCAAGGCAGCCGCTGAGCAAGCAGGTGGAAAGGAGTATAAGCGTAGTGACTCTGAGCATGCTTTCGATCCTGTATATCTATTAAACCTTTATATTTTTTAACCATCTTCTGTCTATGACAATTTCAGATACTGCTACTGCTAAAGCTGCCCAGAAGCCCACTAAGGCAGATCCTGTGTGCGCTACGATTAAGGAGCGGTATGCACTGACTCGCGAAGGATCGAGCAAAGAGACCTATCACATCTCTCTGGATCTGAACAGTTGCTCCATCGACTATACCGTAGGCGACTCTCTAGGGATTTTTGGGCAAAATGACCCGCTGCTCGTGCAACGTCTTTTGCAAGCGATGGGAGCAATTGGCAGCGAGCCCATTTGCGATCCGCGTTCGCAAGAGATGCTCACAGTCCGCGCTTTCCTTGCTTCGCGCGCCAATCTCACGCGGCTCACCTCGTCGTTCCTCAAACTCCTCTACGATCGTGGACAAGGCCGTGCAAATATCGAGCGGATCGGTCAGCTTCTGCAAAAAGAGCAGAAACCTCTCCTTACCGATTATCTGAAAATGCACGATCCTTTGGCTCTCTTCAAAGAGTACCCTGATGTGAAGATCCCACTACAGGAGTTATGCAATCAATTTGGACCGCTGCTTCCGCGCTTTTATTCTGTGGCCTCTTCACCCAAAATGTTCAAGCACGAGGTACATCTCACCGTAGCCCTCTCTTCTTACAATTTTGGCGGCGAACACAGATATGGGGTGGCGAGCCATTTTCTCTGCCATCTTGCGGAAGAAAACAAGACCCCTGTACCTCTCTATGTGCAGCCCGCGCATAACTTTAGGCTGCCTGAAAAGTCTGATACTCCGATCATCATGATCGGGCCGGGTACGGGAGTCGCGCCTTTCCGCGCTTTCATGCAAGAGAGACAGGCTCTTGGGCACGCGGGCAAAAGCTGGCTCTTCTTTGGCGAGCGCACTAGACAGTGCGAATATTTCTATGAAGAGTTTTGGAGCTCATTAGCTGGTGAGCAAAAGCTGCGCCTCGATCTGGCCTTTTCGCGTGATCAAGCAGAGAAGATCTATGTGCAACACCGCATGGCCGAAAATGCGCGCGATATCTGGGCATGGCTTCAAGATGGCGCACACCTCTATGTGTGCGGCGATGCAGAGAGAATGGCCAAGGACGTCGAAGCTGCCTTGGTGCGCATCGCTGAAGAGCAGGGCAACCTTACTCCTGAAGAGGCCAAAGGCTTTGTGAAGGGGCTGCGCGCACAAAAACGGTACCTTCTCGATGTCTACTAACTCTGATACTGCGTCTGAAGGAACAAAAGCGCGCGGCTGCACCAAGACACGCCTAGCCCTGCTCTGGATGAATCTCAGCAGCGAGCCGCTGACTGCGCTCTACACACTTCTACCCTTTATTTTGCGCAAAGATTTAAATGCAACGCTGTTGCAGCTCTCGATCTTTGCGGCCATCAGGCCTGTGCTCTCCGTCTTCTCTTTTTATTGGAGCTCTTACATCTCTAATCGTCGCGAAAAGCTCCGTGCTAATTTGATCGGCGCATGGCTGCTCGCCAGGTTGCCATTTCTTCTGCTCCCACTCATCGATAACGTCTGGTTTCTGCTTCTGGCGGCCGGCTGCTATCAGCTCTTTAGCCGCGCTGGCAATCCTGCGCTCATCGAAATTTTAAAGCTCAACATCCCTAAAACGCCGAGAGAAAAAGCCTTCTCGTTTTACTACGTGCTAAGCTTCATCGAAAGCGTAGCCTTAGGTCTAACGATTGCGGATGTTTTAGATGGAAGCGGTGGATATTGGAAAATGCTCTTCTTCTTTGCTTCTCTAATCGGGCTGAGCAGCATTCTATTTCAGCTGCGCGTGCCTATTCCCCCAGAAGATCTTAGGGGAGAAGAGCTTGAAGAGAAGCCTGTCGCTCGCCCAAGCCTCGTCCAACCTTGGAAAGAGTGTTTTGCACTGTTGCGCGCACGTCCGGATTTCGCCCACTTTCAATGGGGCTTTATGATCGGTGGCTTTGGGCTCATGCTGATCACACCAGCGCTTGCACTCTTTTACGCCGATGTCCTATCGCTATCTCATGCAGACATTTCGATTGCACGCTTTGTGCTCATGGGCGTTGGAGTGGCGCTCTCCTCGTTCTTGTGGAGACGCGGCATCGAAAAGATCGAAATGCATCGCCTGACCTCTTGGATTTTGATCGGCTTTGCCCTCTTCCCTCTTGCGCTGATGTGCGCAATTTACAGCAAGAGTTTCGTCTATCTCGCCTTCTTCATTTATGGCATCGCGCAAGCGGGCAGCCATCTGCTTTGGAATCTCTCAGGCACACTATTTGCTGGCGAAAAGGAGAGCTCTCTCTTTTCCACCACCAACATTTTGATGATAGGCCTAAGGGGAGCAGCAGGACCGCTTCTCGGCGGATTGCTGTGTAATCTTTTTGGGCCGTTGCCCATGCTGGCTTTGGGTGTGGCGATCTCTCTCTTCGGCTCTTGGTATATGCTCGCTAGAAACTCAGCCGAGAAAAGGACCAAAGCGACCTAAAGGACGATTCTTTCTGGAGTGTGGCTTTGACCTTGCGGTTCTACACATCTTTTTGTTGCCTTTCCCTAAAAGAAAGGAAAGAAAGACGGCCTAATGGACGAAGTGGACGGGATAAGAAAATGGACACAGAGTGGACGAAGTGGACGGCCGAAGAAATCCGGATTTCTTCGGCCGTCCACTTCGTCCACTCTGTGTCCATTCCTCTCCTTTGTCCACTCCGTCCACTAGGCCGTCTTTCTTTCTGGCTCAAGATTTAGGCAACAAAAAGATGTGTAGAACCGCAAGGACAAGTCCTTGCACTCTACAAAAAAGAGCCCCAGAGCAGCCCGCGGCTGTTGGAAGCACCCTTCTATCATGATTCTTTCTGGAGTGCGGAGGTATCTAACCTGCGCCGCCAAGTAATAAAAATTCATTGCTAAGAATATCCTGACGCGATAAAAAGTTCCTTAATAAAGTTTTAACAATCCAGACTTCCTACTGTTAAGCCTCCCACGAATTCTGTCTGGGCAAAATAAGATTCATCAGAAAAGCTAATGAGAAAATTAGGAACAAAAGCTTCAATTTCCTGGAAAAAGCCCCTATTTAACTTTTTCCATTTCGTGCTGCTCATTTCTTTTCCCGTCACACAATCCTTCGCAGGCGTAGCGCCGCACCTTGATTCTAATGAAACTTCGTACTTAAACAGTCATCTCAACAACTACGAAAAGCTTTCAGAAAACGGCTCTCTTTTAGCCAAGTCCAACGACTGTAAAGATTGTCCCAAGCCTCCCAAACAAGGACCACCAGGCCCCCCTGGACCCACCGGTCCTGCTGGGGGAGGCGGAGGTGGAAGTGGATCTACAGGACCAACTGGAACTACAGGACCTACCGGCCCTTGTTGCGCAGGTCCAGAAGGTTCGACGGGACCAACCGGAACGACTGGCCCTACGGGTCCATTAGGAATTGGTGCAACTGGATCTACAGGTCCCACAGGAACAACAGGGCCTACTGGCCCCTTAGGAATCGGCGCAACTGGACCCACAGGTGCAACTGGACCTACAGGTCCTGCAGGATTCGGACCTACAGGCCCAACGGGAGTCACCGGACCTACCGGTTCGACAGGCCCAACTGGTGCGATGGGTGAGACCGGACCCACAGGTCCAACGGGTGCGACAGGTCCCGCAGGATTCGGACCTACAGGCCCAACGGGAGTCACTGGACCTACCGGTTCGACAGGCCCAACTGGTGCGATGGGTGAGACCGGACCCACAGGTCCAACGGGTGCGACAGGTAGCACAGGACCCACAGGTTCAACTGGAGCTACCGGCCCTACTGGTGCGACCGGCTCAACAGGCCCAACGGGTGCGACAGGCAGTACCGGACCCACAGGTTCAACTGGAGCTACCGGTCCTACTGGTGCGACAGGTCCAACAGGCCCAACGGGTGCGACAGGTAACGCACAGGACCCACAGGTTCAACCGGCGCTACCGGTCCTACCGGTGCGACAGGTCCAACAGGCCCAACGGGTGCGACAGGCAGCACAGGACCCACAGGTCCAACCGGAGCTACCGGTCCTACCGGTGCAACTGGCTCAACAGGTCCTACTGGACCAACGGGTGCGACTGGCAGTACCGGACCCACAGGTTCAACTGGAGCTACCGGTCCTACTGGTGCGACAGGTCCAACAGGCCCTACTGGACCAACGGGAGCGACTGGCAGTACCGGACCCACAGGTTCAACTGGAGCTACCGGTCCTACTGGTGCGACAGGTCCAACAGGCCCAACGGGTGCGACAGGTAGCACAGGACCCACAGGTTCAACCGGCGCTACCGGTCCTACGGGCGCAACGGGTTCAACAGGTCCGACGGGTGCCACGGGTCCCACCGGTTCTACGGGCCCAACAGGCCCGACGGGACCCACTGGCCCAACCGGTCCTACTGGACCTACTGGACCTAAGGGTAGTGTGTCTGTGGATTTTGCCTGGATTTATCTTCCAGGCGGCGCGGCAACTGCTGTTGCTGCCGGCGCCACAGTTCCATTTACGCAAATCCAAAATCAACCAGCGAATTCGCACATTACTTTAAATGCAGTAACGGGGGTAGTGACTATTAAGGATACAGGCTTCTATCAAGTAAGTTACGGCATTCTTGAAATAACAAACCTAGCTAATCTTAAACCCTCTTTACGCCTTAATGGTGCAATCCAAGCTAATCAACAATTTACAGGCTCTACGAACGTGGGTACTGTTAAAGCCCTACTCAGCATGACAACTATTGTGCGCATCACAACGTCCGGATCTACCTTGGACGTATTTAATAGCGGCGGTGCTGGGTGGTCATTAAACAGTACTGACGGAGCCACAGGTGGAGTTTCAGCTTTTATGACAATTGTTAAATTACAATAAGGACAAAAACGCTTTAATATGTTTTTAAATTTTGCAAGACTTATAGCTCTTATAATTTTGACAATCTCTCTTATATCAGCGAATTTCTCCTTACGAGCAGAAGAGCAGCAGACAACCAGCCAAGACACAAAAAAATACAACTTGTCTATCTGCGCGATTTTTAAAAATGAAGCCAAATTCCTGAAGGAGTGGATTGAGTATCACCGATTAGTGGGAGTGGACCATTTTTATCTATATGACAGCGGAAGCGCAGATCAGTTCAAAGAGGTGCTGAATCCTTACATCAAAAATAGAATCGTTACGTTGATCCGCTGGCCGCTATGCGCTGACGATACAAATGAAGAAGAGGCTTATAAGTGGGCCCTAACCACACAAATCTCCGCCTATGAAAATGCTGTAGTTTTTCGCACCCCGAATGAAACAGAATGGTTGGTTTGCCTCGGCGTCCATGAATTTCTTGTACCGCCGAACTCAGATAGCCTCTTAGATATCTTAGAACGATATAAGGAATACCCAGGTGTTGCTCTTGTGAGCGATTATTTTGATGCATCGCAAGACTATGTCCTTCCAAGAAGACGACTACTGGTCGAAACTGTAGAGCTCACAAAAGCTCCTTGGCAAAATCCCCAAAAAAGCGTGGCTAAGACCATCTTCAAACCCCATCTATATGTAGGCTTTATTTGGCCGCCTTATCAATGCCTTTTTAAGGATGGCCAGACTGCTGCGGTCATCAGAAAAGATGAGATGCGTATCAATTTTTATGCAAATAGAACTAATGGCTATTTTCACATCGGAGCGGCAAAAGACAAATTGCATATCGATAATAGATTCCTTACGGGAAGTGCGACTGCAGAGCTCTTAGGGATGGATTATGAAATCGAAGACCAGGAACGTGCAATTAGCCGTTTTGTACCAGAGCTTTTCAAACGCATGAACCTAGAGCCTTCAGGCTGGGGCTGGTAATTAGATCGGATGCAAAGAAAGAGCGCTTCGCCCTTTCGGAACGAAGCGCTCTGTTTTAGATACGGTTCAATTAGGGAAAGCTAACGTTGACGATCGCACTTTGTGACTGCTGAGCGTCAATTGCCGCCACGCCGTATGTCACAGAACCATTTTGCACCTTGTTATGGTCTATGATTTGTAGCACACTTGCATCTACTTGCATCAAGAAAGCGCCGTTACGAAAAATGACATAACTTTCAACATTCGGATCAGAACTTGCATGCCAACTTAAAGTGTTATAGTACTCATTAAAAACACTAAAGTTATTCACATTTTGTGTAACTGATAGACAAGAGGGAGGAAGAACGAGCGCCCTTGTTCCGGTCACTGCTTGGATGGTGTTATGTGTGCCATTGAAACCAATCCAAACAGCCGCAGCATTGATCACATTTCCCGTAAGCGTTGCCGCGATGCGTGGAAATCCATTTTCAGTGCCAGTTGAGAGATTGATCGGTACAGACCAGACGGTTTGCATAAATCCCGAAAAGTTTGCTTCTGCGGATCGAGTAATTAAAGAGGAGCCATTATAAAACATAAATGTGGCCAGCGCGTCTCCTAAGGAGCTCACTGCCATATCTGCTTCGAGGGCGTATACATTATTCACAACCTCGATAGGCCCAACCCATGTTCCCCTAACCGGCAAAACAGCAGATTGGAGATCGAATGTTGCGCCATCGAAAGATGTATTCCACAGGGCTATCGCATTCTCATTCGCATCAAAACCCACACGCGCAACTAGACTGGCAGGATTATAGATCCCCGGGTTAGAGAGGCTAGCGGGTGGACTCCAGCTGCCACTTGCCGCATTCCTATATGCGGATTGAACTACAACGTTCGAGTAGATGGAACCAGCGACATCATACTTATACCAGACTGCAACCACATTCGCATTTGCGTCCACGGCAACATGCGCATTTCCAGCATTGTGACTCGTGTCTGAGATGATTGCTTGAGCGCTCCATGATGCAGAAACGAGCTTAGTCGCAGAATAGATGACATTCGTTGAGCCGGATGTGCCATTCCACACAACGACAGCCCTAGTGCTTGCACCAGTACTGCCCATTGCCACATGCGGGTTGGCGGCAGCAGCGGAGGTGATGGTGGCATGTGTTCCCCAAGCATTTCCAAAAATTTTGGTCGAGGATTCAACATTATTTCCTCTTGCCCAAACAGCGATTACATCCCCTGCGCTATCTACTGCGAGATCTGGCGAAGAAGCCCCAGATGACGATAGGGTCGTAGCGCTAGTCCAGCTTCCGCTAAAAAGTTTCGTCGCCCCCTTAACCACGCCACTTTCAAGCCACACCGCAGCAGCATTGCCACGGGGATCTGAAACGATCCGCGGAGATGAGGCGTTTGAATTCGATAAGGTCACAGGCGCGCTCCAGCTCATGTTAACTTGCTTGGAGCTGGATTTGACAAGACTATTTTCAACCCAGGCCGCCACGAGATTCCCATTAGCATCTATCGCGATCTGTGGATCGGAAGCATTTACAGTTGCTGTCGAGAGTGTCGTCGGCGGGAAGGACCATGTGACATCATTAGACATGAGCTGGGAAAACGAAAACATCACGAACAAGAGAGCCAATAATTTTTTCATAGTTCAACCTTTGTTTTTGAACGGTTCGATCTTTTGGTCCCATCTTTTTTTAAAGAAAGACCTAAGGTAAGCCATCTTTAGGCAAACATTCTTCTCCTCCAGTGGAGGATTCTAAAAAGCCCCCTTCGGATGAAGAGGGGCTTTTATATGTACAACTCCAAAATTTTCAATCATCTTTAAGGAACAGTCACTGTAGTCGATGCCGTGATTGGGCTTTGTTGAAATTCTGTGTCGAAAGCTACTATTGTATACGTCACAGGATTCCCCGTGCCAGTCTGCGCCCTGTTATGATCGACCACTTGGACCGCGTCTGGAGTCAACTGAGCAAAAAGAAGACCATCGCGGTAAACGACATATCCCAGGAGATTAGGATCGGCGCTCGCCGTCCAAGTAATAGTGTTAACATACTCTGTGAAAACTCCATTGGAATTCGTAGTCTGATTAACTCCTACACCTGTTGGAGGAAGTACAGTTCCCTTCGACCCCGTGGCTGCTTGGATCACATTGTTCGACCCATTATTTTGTATCCAGACGACTGCCGCATTAACCGTATTGGTCGTGCTGTTATAGCTGGTCGCTCCGCGCGGATAGCCGTTATCGGTTCCGGTCGAGATAGTTTGATTCGGACTAAAAAAGTTAGTTATAAATCCTCCGAAGTCTGTCTCAGTGGCTTGGATAGCCAGGTTAGTCCCGTCAAAGTACATGAAAGACACAAGAGCTATGCCCAATGAACTGACCGCCAGATCTGCCTGGTATGCATTTGGATTTCCGATGATGATTTCAACGGAGCCATTAAAAGGTTGGCCCAATGGCCTTGCAGCCGATTCGACATTAAATGAGGAACCATCCGTAGATGAGGTCCATACTCCGACCAACGCCCCGACGGAACTAAATGCGCCCTTGAAACTTAAGCCCCCCGGATTGCGCATGCCTGGATTTGAGACTGCAATGTTGGGCGTAAGCCAGCTAGTGGTACCCGCTGCCAAGCTCGAGGCCATTACAGTCACATTTATGAAATCGGTACCATACGTGCCGTCGAGATCATATTGAAACCACGCGGCGGCGGCATTGCCGAGATCATCGAGAGCAACTCTAGGGTAGTTTTGATGATGGCCATTATCTGCAGCGAGAGTGCTAGTAGATGTACTCCAGGTTACACCAGACACTCCGATAGTTCCTGTGACAGCTTGAATCTGATCATCTGAACCTACGATACTATGCCATACAGCTACAACCTGGTGCGTCGAACTATTGGAGATCCCGATGCGGGGATTATCTGAGACGTTGGAAGAAGTAAGCGCAGATACTGAGCCCCAGCTTCCACCCGCAAGCTGCGTCGCCGTTTCGATAAACGAATTGCGCGCCCAGACTGCAACTGCATTTCCTGTGCTATCGACCGCGACTACTGGGGTAGATGCACCTCCCGTTAAACTAGATACTGATACTTCCGCACTCCAACTTCCACCTGCAGGCTTGGTAGCTGCGCTCACCACGCCATTTTCTACCCAAACCGCAGTCACATTCCCATTTGAATCGATGCCAATCCGAGGAAATGATGCCGTAGAACCGGACAACGTTGTAATCGAAGATGGAGACCCGCCTACTGCAAACGTGGTCGCCTTAATTACATTGCTTTCAACCCAAACTGCCGTGATGTTTCCGTTTATATCTACTTCAACCTGCGGATCTGAGGAGTCTACGCCCAGATCTGAAACTAATACGGGAGAGTTCCAACTAATGTCATTACATATCCCTTGTGAAAAGGCAAAAATAGTGAGAATGAGAATCAACATCTTTTTCATGTTTACCGCCATTTTGCAACCCGAGTTTTTTTGATGTTTCTTCTTCAAAAATCAACAGCAGAGACTGCATTGATTTTTGCGCCGAATCAAACTCCCAGACTCGGGTTGCCCGTTCAGGAGTTTCATTCTTTTGGTGTTTGCGACTAGAAAAGCTTTTGCAAGCCGAAATTTTTTTCTAATCGAAGCCACCACGGTAAACAAATTGTTTACTTGTTATCAACATTTTTTTAACGCAGCAGATGCGTGAGAAAGTTGCCTCGCTGGCCAAATGCATAGACAACAGAAGGACTTAAATTCTTGTTCTCTTAATCTTTTCTTTAATTTAGGATAGCCTCATCGCTTCACTGGGGCTTCATTCATGTTCCGATTATTGTTCTCTCTTTTTTTCCTGCTTCTCCCCGTTCTTTCACACTCAAAAGAGAAGATCTGCCTTAACATGATCGTTAAAAATGAGAGCAAAGTGATCCAACGCTGTTTGGATTCGGTGAAACCCCTCATTGATTATTGGGTGATTGTAGACACAGGTTCGACCGATGGAACTCAAGAGATCATCAAAAAACATCTGAAAGATATTCCAGGAAAGTTGTACGAACGCCCCTGGAGGAATTTTGGCGAGAACCGCAGTGAAGCGTTTGAGCTTGCGAAAGGCAAAGGCGATTATATCCTTTTCATGGATGCCGATGATCTGCTTGAATTCGAGCCGGGTTTTATATCTGAGCCCCTCACGAAAGATCTGTATAACATGTGGCGCGGCGTAAAAGGCTTCACCTATTTAAAGCCTCAATTAGTTAGAGGAAATCTCCCTTGGAAATGGGTCGGTGTGACACATGAGTATCTAGACTGTCCCAAGCCTCATACTTCCGATATTCTTAAAGGTGTAAAATACATTGATAGTGATGGCGGGGCTCGCTCAACTGGCATCCAAAAATTTCTCCGAAACATCGAGCTGCTTACTGAAGGTCTTAAAAAAGAGCCAGACAACGCTCGTTACGCTTTTTATTTAGCCGAGAGTTATCGTGACGCCGGTCAAAAAGCCAAGGCATTGGAGTGGTTTCAAAAGCGCGTTAAAATGGGCGGCTGGGATGAGGAGACTTTCTGGTCTTTGCTGCAGATCGGGCACATGCTGCGCGATCTCGGCCTCTCGTCCAGTGTCGTGATCGAAAGTTACAGGCTTGCCCGCAATTTTCGGCCGCACCGAGCTGAACCCGTCTATTATCTCGCCGAGATGTTCAATCAGCAAGAGGAGTACAGCAAGGCTTACGAAACCTTAAGAGCCTGGGAGTTCGTCGCCAAGCCGAAGGAAAAAGATAACCTCTTTAACATGGACTGGATTGAAGAGTATGGCCTTCTTTTCCAACTCTCGATCTGCTCTTATTATGTGGGCCACTATCAAGAGTCTCTTGACGCGTGTGATAAATTGCTCGCCTACGAAGATCTGCCTTTCCTGAAGATTGGCGCAAAAGAGCGGAAGCCAACCGTACTTTCCCTTTTGTCAAGCTTCAGGCACAAAAGGAATTAGCCCTTGTTGAGTAATTTATTTCTCTATGGGAACTAAAGATTTTTTGAGTGCGTCTTTATCGATCGTGGCGATCCATATCTCGTAATCGTCTTTACCGTATGCCATGTAAATATACGGGCCAGAAACAGCGAATCCGCCAGGAAAAATCACCCTCTTTTCGCGCGCAGATTGAGTATAAAAACCTTCGGCCACGATTGGGTGCGGAGATATTTTTGTAATCTTGAATGGAGGTTCGGCCGAAAAAGTATAGGCTCCCATAAAGTAATGCCAGAGCTCCCAGCCCCATGAGGCGCGTGAAGAAGTCACTGCTCCTGAATGAAAGAAAGCCAGATACTCTCCATCTACTAAAAGAGGCGGCGTTGATCCTCTTAATTTACCCCACTTCCAGTCGATATCCATCCATGTGTCGTAACAGTGATAACAGGATCCATTCATGAGGTTCGGATAGAGAATCTCGTGTGGATTGATCGAATAGGTCATGAGCAGCATGTTGTTCCACTCAAATGGCACCCAATTCTTTTGCCACATCGCAGTATGATATTTCGCTTCATAGGCCAGTTTTAGAGGGGAAGATAGCTTAAACTGATTGTCGACGTAAGTGAGCTCAGCCATGAACATATCGCGCCGATCCCATGTCATTGGAGAAGTTAGATCAATATTATCGTTATAAATTAGAAATAACCGACCTTTATAAGAAAACACTCGGGCATCTTCAACTTGCGATGGGGTTTTACTGTTTTTTTGCCGTGTATTGAGTAGTTCAGGCTCTGAGATCTGCTCAAGTGCATCATTCAGAAGTGCTACGCCAACATATGCGAGCCAAGGATTCTCATTCCGATCTGGACAATACCTAAATGTAAGTAGAAATCCTTGAGGAACTTTAATGATGGATGGATTGAAGGCATCAGGGAATTGGTCAAACTCGAACCTAGTCGTAGCAACAACGATCTTTTCATCGGGTAGATCTTCAAAAAGACCCGAAGACTGAGCGTGCTTACAGTAGAAGGCAACGAATAAACAGAAATATAGAACTGTTCTATTTCTCATAGGCTGGAGCTGCATTATCGGATTCGCCTCCCGCAATATTCGTCACGATATCTTTTACGCTGGCGTAGAGTTTGATATCGTGCGGGAAGTAGTATTCTAAATCATAGGGAAAAAAAACCTTATAGGTTTTAAAATAATCCAGCAGTTTTTTCATCCCTGAGCGGCGAATGACCATCGAATGCGACCCAAAGCGCAGTCCAAGCTTGACAATGTCATTGTTAACGTATGTGCGCTGGCGGTAGTAATTAAGCGATTGAGTAGGAAAATTTGGTCTGGGAAGAATTCCGTTGCAATAAGAAGGAGATCCATCTCCCCCTTTGATATCACCGTCCGTGAAGAAAATATCCCAGCCAGGCGCTAAGAGATCTAGTGTGGTAATAAAATTCGAAATCTCAAGAGGATTGCTGACAATGCGGATGTCATCTTCAAGAACCCAGATCGTATGGTAACCAGAATCGTATGCATCCTGCAAAACAGATAAATGGCTTAAGAGGCACCCGATCGCTCCTCGCGATAGTGTATGGCTGAAATAGGAAACACCGACCTCTTTCATGATCTCAAAGCTCATGTACTCCTTGCCATCCACATGACGGTAGACTGTAGATAGAGGTCCTTCGGGCATCCATGATTCATAGATGACGCCAATCTCATCAAGCGCTTCGAAACTGAGTTTCCAGCCATTTACAGCAGAAAAGCGATAGGGATTAATGCCATAAGGAGCCAACGCATTGAGAGTGCGTTCAAACTTTTTTGGTCTTTGATCCAAATTGATCACATAGATGAAATCAATGCCTGGCATTCCATGTGCGCCAGATTTGTTTTCTGCAGCCCGAAAATGCTTCTCGATCCCAGCATCGAGCTGCAAGATGATCGACGTCATCAGCAAGAGTGCAATTATTTTCATACGCATGTTTTAGTTCGATTAGGTGTAGACGTTTGAGTCATTCAACTATCCATTAAATGCTGACATTCTCAAAGAAAAATTTGTAGCAAAACATTAGAGCCATCTTCTATATTTTTTTCTTCAACAGGAAAACCATCATGCTAAAAACATTCACCACGTGCCTCGTTTTTATTAATTTTTCGCTGCTCTTTTCATCAGATGTAGAATTCCCCAAGGTGATCGATTTTGGGAAAATAGGTTTTTTTCAGGATAGTGTTCGTTTTGACGAGGAGAATTCTTGGACAAGAAAGCTTGCAGATTCAGCGTTTGAGCTCGGCTACATCGCTTTTAATGATTCACCGGAGATCGGAACTTTTATCAACTTTCTTAAGCGCACCTATGCTATTGATACTGCGATTGAAACAGGCACTTTTCTCGGTGATACCACTCTTTTCTTCTCTTTAAATTTTGATCATGTCCATACGATAGAAGGCTCAGAGGTTGTTTACAGAAGGGCGAGAGAACGCCTGAAATACTGTACAAACGTTCAATGCCATCTCGGAAGTTCCGAGAAAGTGCTTAGAGACATTCTGCCCTCCTTGCAAGATAAGCGAATCCTTTTTTACCTAGATGCGCATGCCTACTATCTAGATGCCGAGCGCCAAGGATTCCATTATTGGCCTATTCTGGACGAGCTCGAAGAAATCAGTAAAACACACAAAGACAACTGCATCGTTGTGATCGACGATTTTAAGGTCCCAGGCACAGACATCCATGGCTGTTTGGATTTAAATGGAGAGAATGAATTATCACATGGATATATCCAAAGCAGGTTACGCAAGATCTTTACTGGATATACCTTTCACTATCTCATCCCTAAAAATGCTTCGCGCGCAGCCAAATTTGTAGCTATACCCCAGAAATGGCAAGATAATGCTTATCCAAACGCAAAAAGGGTGGATATCCTATCTGGTTTTAACATTTACGATTTTCCTATTCAGCTGAAGAATGTCAAAGAAGCAGGCTATGACATTCGAATGCAATATAAGTATCCCTACCCTTATGGAGATGATGACTTCCCGGACGATCCAGAGCTTCACAAAATCATTGTTTTCGGATGGACTTTAGAACCAGAGATCCTTTCCAAATTACCGAAAGAAAAGCTGCTCTTTTTTATCATGGAACCCCATGAGATGCTTCCAGAATACTACGATGCTTATCCGCGAGTTTACACTTGTAACGATGACTTAGTTGATGGAGTCAAATTTTTTAAGTTGAATTACCCGCATTTGATGCCAATGCGCACAGACCTTCCCTCATTTGAAAACAAAAAACTCTGCGTGATGGTTTCTGGGTCAGACAATGCATATCCAGAAAGAAAAAACGAGCTCTATTCCGAACGAATGAAAATGGTTGAGTTTTTTGAGACAAAGCCCGAGGGAGAATTCGATGTTTATGGGCGTTATTGGGTCAAGCGCTATTACAGAGATTTTCGCGGCTCCATTCCAGGCGATCACTCTGGGGAAGAGAAAATATCAACCCTAAAAAATTACCGTTTTTGCGTCTGCTTTGAAAACACAAAAGATATGCCGGGCTATATCACAGAGAAGATTTTTGGTTGTTTTGCAGCCGGCTGCGTGCCCATCTATTGGGGAGCGAATAATATCGAAACCTACATTCCGAAAGAGTGCTTCATCGACTATCGCGATTTCAGAGATCGAGAAGAGCTCTACCAATTTATCAAAAAAATGCCCAAGAATGTTTATGAACAATACCTTGATAATATCCGAGCCTTTTTACAGAGTGAAAAGGCCCAAGTTTTTTCGCCTGCGCATTTCGAGAAGACTTTCTATGAGGCTATAACTCAGTAATAGGAAAACTTTCATGCTAAAAACACTCACTGCGTGCCTCGCTCTTTTTAATTTCTCACTGCTTTTTTCTTCGAGTGTCGAATTTCCAAAGATGATTGATTTTGGAAAGATGGGAATCTTCCAAGACAGCATCCGTTTTGACGAGGAAGATTCTTGGACGAGAAAGCTTGCAGATTCAGCGTTTGAGCTCGGCTACATTGCTTTTAATGATTCACCTGAGATCGGAACTTTTGTTAACTTCCTTAAGCACACCTATGCTATCGATACTGCGGTTGAAACGGGCACTTTTCTTGGCGATACCACTCTTTTCTTCTCTTTAAATTTTGATCATGTCCATACGATAGAAGGCTCAGAAGTTGTTTATAGAAGGGCGAAAGAACGCCTGAAATACTGTACAAACGTTCAATGCCATCTCGGAAGCTCCGAGAAAGTGTTTAGAGACATTCTGCCCTCCTTGCAAGATAAGCGAATCCTTTTTTACCTAGATGCGCATGCCTACCATCTAGATGCCGAGCGCCAAGGATTCCATTATTGGCCTATTCTGGACGAGCTCGAAGAAATCAGTAAAACACACAAAGACAACTGCATCGTTGTGATCGACGATTTTAAGGTCCCAGGCACAGACATCCATGGCTGTTTGGATTTAAATGGAGAGAATGAATTATCACATGGATATATCCAAAGCAGGTTACGCAAGATCTTTACTGGATATACCTTTCGCTATCTCGTCCCTAAAAATGCTTCACGCGCAGCCAAATTTGTAGCAA
The DNA here is from genome assembly GCA_963709365.1 of uncultured Chlamydiales bacterium. GTDB lineage: Bacteria > Chlamydiota > Chlamydiia > Chlamydiales > Rhabdochlamydiaceae. Next base: position 25,815 of record CAVPVU010000002.1, on the reverse strand, counting down.
TACCCCAGAAATGGCAAAACAATTTACGTAGCGAAAGGATTGATGTACTCCCCGGGTTGGATCTGAGCGAGTTTTTTTTCACATTCTCCAAAGTAAAAGAAATAGGCCTTCAGGTTCAAGTAGTGAACCAATTTTTTGGAGGTCATGATCAATCCAATTACGCTGAAGATACTGCCTATGATAACGAACTGAAAAAGATCATCGTTTTTAACAACACAGTTGACCCTTCATATCTTTCTAAATTTCCAAAAGAGAAACTGATCTTATTTTTATTCGAACCTTTATTGTTACCGCACTCTTATTATGACCCTTGCTCACGCGTTTATACTTGGAATGACGACCTAGTAGACGGCATAAAGTTTTTCAAACTTTATTACCCTTACCTCATACCCATGCATACAGATTACCTCATTGATAAAAAACTCTGCGTGATGATCTCTTGGATCTGATAATGCATATCCAGAACGAAAAAATGAGCTCTATTCCGAACGCATGAAAATGGTTGATTTTTTTGAGACAAAATCCGAAGGGGAACTCGATATTTATGGAAGATATTGGATCAAACGCCATTACAGAGATTTTAGAGGCTCTATCCCCGGATATCACACGGGTGATGATAAGATATCAACCCTGAAAAAATACCGTTTTTGCATCTGTTTTGAAAATACTAAAGGATTGCGTGGTTACATTACGGAAAAAATTTTCGGCTGCTTCACTGCAGGATGCGTGCCTATCTACTGGGGCGCTGACAATGTCGAAACTTATATCCCTAAAGAGTGTTTCATAGATTATCGCGATTTTAAAGATCGCGAAGAGCTCTATCAGTTTATCAAAACGATGTCCAAAGTGAGATATGAACAGTATCTTGAAAACATCCGAACTTTTTTACAGAGCGAAAGAGCTTCAAGTATTCTCTCCGGATTACTTTGAAAAGATCTTGTACGAAGCTGCCACAAGCGGTGGTATTTAGAAAAAAATGGGGTTAAAAAATGAGTTTTTTATAAGTACTTTGCATGCATAAATTACTGCTTTTGCGCGCTAGTATTTTTCAGTTTTTTTCACCTACAAGCTCAAGAATTTTATGAAGGAACCTCCTTATTTAGAAATTACGGGAAAGTTGATCTAAATTGGATGGTACAACTCCTTCCCTATAATCCAATCATCGTGGAAGCAGGGGCTTACTGTGGGGCTCAAACTACATATGCCGCCCAAGTATGGCCGTATAGCTCGATTATAGCATTCGAGCCTAACCCACGAGCTTTTCGCCTACTTCAGAAAAGGCTTTCAGAGGAAAATCTTAACAATATCAAGGCGTATAACTTAGCGCTAAATAGTTACAATGGCACCGGCATTCTTTATCTTCGCCATGGCCCCCATGGTTATGATTTTCTCTTTGGAATCCGAAAGCTCGCTACTCCCTCCAACACGAGAAACACAAATCCAATATCAAGGAGCTAAATTAGAAGTTCCTTGCATAATTTTTGATGATTGGTGTGCCCAGAATCAGATCGACCATATCGACGTACTTAGGCTTGAGCTTGAAGGTTTAGAGTTAGAAGTTCTCCAAAGCTCACCCAAGATTTTAAAAAGTGTGAAAATAATTATCGTTCAATCATTTTTCCATCCCTATCGGGAAAGAATGGCGAATTATTTCTCTCCTGAAGGATTTTCTTGTAAAGTCTAATTTCATTCCTCTCGCACATTGGTATATACAAGGAGCACGAGGAACTGCCGTGTATGTTAGCCAAGAATTATATGACGCCTATTTTGTGCGAAGTTTCGGGACTAGGTCTGCGGGCGGTTTAATTTATCCTTAATTTACCTGCCCTTAGCATCCTATTTTTTATCCGTCTCTATATATGTTGGCCTACCATTGTCAGATTCTCCGCCTGCAATGTTCGTGACGATATCTCGAGTCAGCGCATAGAAATTTATGTTTGGAACAAAGAAGTAGTCGATATCGTAAGGGAAATAGATTTTATTAGTTTTGAAAAAATCTAAGAGTTTTTTCATTCCAGATCGATTGACCACCATCGAAGCTGAGCCAAAGCGCATTCCGATCTTTTCGATGCCGTTGGAAAGCGGCGTACGTTTTAAATAGTATTCTAAAGGCTTAAGCTCAACCAGAGGCCTAGGACGAATTACCATACAAGGAACAGGCACTCCATTCGCGCCTTTAACTTCATGATCCGTGAAAAAGACATCCCAATCAGGAGCTAAATTATTGAGAGTACTGACCAACAGAGATATTTCTCGTGGATCGCTAACTACCCTGATGTCATCTTCCATAATCCACACTGTTTGGTAGCCTGAGTCATAAGCATCTTGTAGAATCGACAAGTGGCTTAAAAGACAGCCAATCGCTCCGCGAGAAAGTGAATGTGAATAATAGCAGACACCTACTTCTTTCATGATCTCAAAACTTATATACTCTTTGCCATTGACATGCCGATAAACAGAGCATATGGGACCCTGCGGCATCCAAGACTCATAGACTATCCCAAGTTCATCGAGTGCCTTGTCACTCAACTTCCAGCCATTGACCGCCGAAAAGCGATAAGGAACGATGCCATAAGGCTTGAGGGCATTCATCGTGCGTTCATAGCGCTCTGGACGAGGATCTAAGTTGATCACGTAGATAAAGTCGATGTTGGCCATGCTATGCCGACCGGTTTTGTTATCGGCTTTTTTAAAATACTTTTCGACCTCCTCAATTTTAACATAGTTGTCACTACTGGCATGGAGTTGCGATACACAAAGCACACAAATGATAAGAAAAACGAGCCTGCTACTTTTTGATGAAATTAACATCTATTCTCCCAATTTTGTATTTGCACTATTTTTTTTCTCATACGTAGCATTTCCATTATCAGAAATCGCTCCTGCAATCGTTGTAACGATATCCCTCTTGCAAGCGTATAGCTTTATGTCGTGAGGGAAAAAGTATTCCATGTCATAGGGAAAAAAAATATTGTAGGCTTTAAAATGATCGAGGAGCTTCTTCATTCCTGAGCGTCTAATGATCATGGAATAAGCTCCGAATCTGAGGCCAAGTTTAACGATATCGCTGTTTACTGATCTGCGTTCAAGGTAATAGGCATGAGAACGATAGTCAAAATTTGGTCTTGGCCGTATCCATCCACAATAGACGCGGTTTCCATCACTGCCCTTCGTCTCATCGTCCGTAAAGAAAACGTCCCATCCGGGCTCTAATTGGTCCAGTGTACGGATTATTGAAGAGAGCTCATGAGGATTGCTAACCACCCTAATGTCATCTTCCATGACCCAAATCGTTTCATATCCAGAATCGTAAGCATCTTGCAAAACCGATAAATGGCTTAACACGCATCCAATGGCCCCACGAGACATAGAATGACAGTAGTATGACACTCCTGGCTCACTCATCACTTCAAAGCTCATGTACTCTTTGCCATCTACATGACGATAAACTGACGCGATCGGACCGTGAGGTGTTCCTGGCTGATACTGGGCTCCTATACAATCGATTGCTTCATCTGGTAATTTCCAACCATTTACTGCTGAAAATCGAAATGGCGTAATCCCGTGTGGCTTCAATGCTCTGACCGTATTTTCAAACTTTTCTGGGCGTTCATCGAGATTTATCACATAAATAAAATCGATATTAGAGATGCCTCCAACTTGCGATCTGTCTCCTGACGCTGGACGAAAGTATTGTTCAATGACGCTTGCTTCTACTCTTCCCAGCGAAAAAACAATTTCAACTAGAGTGAGAACCAAGAAAGAAAAGAACGCGTTTCTGCTATTCGAAACAGCATTTGTCCTTTTCAAAGATGAACTCATGGATATTGCATTCCTCCAATCCCTAAGCCTAAGCAGCGCACAAAATACGCATCAAAAAGCTCATCGCTGATGTAAACCGCCATCCCTCTTTCTCCTTGGGTATACCAGTGAGCGAGTGGTCGAAAATGAGCTCTCGTAAGCAGGTCTTTTAAGACAAAATAGTTGGTTGCACCAACTCTAAGAGGAGAGGGATAGAAAAAACTCTGCAGAATGATAATTTTTACACTTTTTAAGATATCGAGAGAACTTTGCAAAATTTGCAGCTCGGCCCCTTCCAGTTCAAGTCTAAGAATATCGATATGATCTATTCCATTCCCTTTGCACCAATCATCAAAATGGACACATGGAACATCGATTTTTGGCCCCCTCCACCAAATTGCCAGCTCTGGCGTAGGTTCTAAGAGAGAGCTCTCGGGCGCATACGCAGGATTGTCTCCGGTTGAACCATAGTTTAAGAAGAACTTGGCTGTGCCGGTATAATTATTGACAGCGAGGTTATGGATCTCGACGTTATCGACCCTTTCTTTCGCAATAGCACTTCTAAGTACTTCAAAAGCATTTGGGTTAGCCTCAAAAGCAATCACCCTGCCTTTGGGCCAAACTTTTGCTGCGCGGATGGTCTCATTTCCTGTGTAGGCTCCACACTCTACAATCACTGGGTTGTAGGGAAGAAACTGAACCAACCAGCTATAATCAACTACACCTTTGTTTCTAAATGTATGCGTTCCTTCGTAATAAGTGTTGGCGTTTAACTGCCCAGTTCCAGAACAAACATATAGTGATAGAGCACAAATTAATAAATACTTGTAATACCGCATTATTCCTCTATTTTCTTTCTTCTAAGTACCACATCCATCCATCGTCATGTACAATCAGATTATTCTCCTGTGCAAATTTATCGACAGCACGCTTAACCGGACCTGGATAGTCGCTTCCCCAAAAATAGTCATCACCGCAGAGAATTCCATGTCCTTTGACAAACGGAAACCAGAGAATCAGGTCCAACATCACTTGAGTAAACTCATGCGTGGCATCGATGTAGACTAGTTCGGGCTTTACTGTGATGGAACGAGCAGCTTCCATACTCGGCATTCTAACTGGAATAATCTTGTGCGTTAGCTTCTCATGAATCACATTCGAAAGGAACTGTCTGTAGAGATTGGGCATATCGAATGCGCTATTGTCTTCGTTTTGCGAACCTAACCAGTGATCCACTGCATATACGATTCCATCTTCTGGCAATGTTTTTGCAATGTGACGTGTGGACAACCCTAGCCAAGAACCGACTTCGATCACTGTTTTGACATTTCCTCTGCGAATAAGCCATTCTAATGATGGCCCGTTCCGATACCACCCTTGAGGATTGAAGGGCAGAAGTTCTACAGTATCGTAAGGAGCGGGTAGCGCAGCATGTGAGCTAACAGAAAATAAGAGGCTAAAAGCGTAAAGAACTTGGAGGAATTTTCTCATTTCGCATCACCACTTTAGAGTTTTGATTGAATTTTTTGGCAAGCGAGAAAAGTAATTCTTTGCTTGAAATCATGCAAGTTTTTAATTTTTTCCCTCTTGGATACTTTGCTGAGGTAAAGGAACTAACAGAGACCTCACAGTTTCAACATCCATAAAACAGAGATAAGCTTCGCGATCTTCCACACCGATAGGAATAACGAGCTGCTTGCCCGAGTGATCCAAAATCATGCTGCAGCAAAACTCTATGCCGAGGTGTAAAAAGGTAAATGGTAGGGAAACCTGCTGAATCAGAAAATTCTTATCCAGATATAAGAAGCGATGTATATAGCGTCTTTCATAATCAGGCAGAACAATTACTTCGTGCACAAGCATGAGATAGCCGTCATCAAATTCTATCGGCGCAGCAGAGCCTCGAAAGCGCGAGAAATCATACTGCGGCTCATACGATAAAACCATTTCACATTCTCCGGTCTCAACATTTGGCTTATAAATTGTGAAAGGATCATAAGAGTAAATCAGGCTGAGCTCCCCATTTTTAATGAAGGGCAGCCAATTTTTCTCGCACCGATTGAGGTCGGGTCCTTTAAGAGGAACTAACTTCTGAATGTTGACGATATCTCCAATCTTTTTTTCCGGAAGTTTGCACAGTGATATTTGAAAATTTCCGGTGGGATTCGTATCACTTGTGGTACATGTGAACCAAGAACAATTACCCATTTCAAAAATCCGACAGTCGTCTTGACCGACGATGTTTGCCGCCAACCACGAATCGATGCGCTCTCTGGATAAATTCTCGCGGATTTCTTGTTGGGCATATTTCTTAAAATCTAGGTCATACCAAACAAGAAAGTTCTTTGTGCGAAATATTCCGCTTGGATCGACCGTATTGAATACTTTTGCACCTGTTTGCGTGTAATTTACCGTTCGGCAAATGAGCTTATATCCGCTCTCTGTCTTTTGGATAGAGGGATTCATGGGATTATAGCGATGGCTTAGCCCTTCGGTAACTAGAGGTAGTTCGATCGAGATGGGCTGAAAACGTGCATTTTTCAAATTTTTCACGTAGTACTGCATGTTTTTGTATGCTTGATCTTTGACATACCAGGGAGCATTTTTTCGAAATGCTAGGTCATTTGCAGCGACAAACCCCTCGTCTTTAAAGTGTGTGTAATAAGCGGCAATCGAAAGCTCTTCGTCAAATTTATAATCATCAAAAGGCGATGAGCTAAACAAAGTTTGATCCGTCGGGACAGGAATGCGCGACCCATGTTTCGCAAATATGTAAGCCAGATCATTTTGGCCTTCTAACCGATAGTGCGTTGCGACCTTTTGCAAAGAGTCTGGGCGGCTTGGATAAAACTGATATGCTTCAAGATACCAATATAAAGCGTGGTCCCACTCTCCCATCTCCTCAAAGCAAGTCCCTATCATATATTTGGAAAACCAGATCTCTTCCTTGTCTCCGCCCTTTTCGATCCGAGCCCTATACCATCTCAGTGCTTCGTCATAATGTTTTAAGCATTTGCTTGCCTGAGCAAGTAGAAATAGATATCGGGCGTTATCAGGTTCGTCCTTGATGCCCTGCTTAAGGTCACGCATGTCTTGTTTTAGCCTATCCGTGTACTGGTCTTTGTCTTCTTGACTTTCGATCACTAGGCTATACAACTTTCTAGAACGATGCTGTTCCTTATTAGACCAAGCAGTCTGCATTACACCGGAGCTCTCCCAGGGCAAAGATGCGCGCAAAAGATGCGCGCTATAATTGTAGTAGGAAAGCAAAGATGATTTCTCGAGAATTAGGTACGCATCCATCTCAAGTAGATCTTTCATGAATGCCGCTGAAGCCTTCAACACCATACCAGCATCCAAAGTCAGCAGATAACTATGGGATAATGAAAAACCTAGGCCTTGCAATGTTTTTTGAGCTTCTTGTACTAAGGCAGTTCCATTATCGCGAAGGTCTTTCCCCTCGGTTTTATAGACTTTTCCGGGAATGCCGGTTTCTTTCATGAACTGTTCTATGATCTCAATCGTATTATCTGTAGAACCTGTGTCGCAAATGGAGATACAATCAATGACATTTTTTACACTTTCCAAGCTACGCCAAATCATCTCTTCTTGATTTTTGACGTGCATGGTAAGACACAGCTTTACCTCACTCCCATGCAGTAGATGGGGAAGCAAGCCGCTAGAGGAGAATATGACCAGAAATAAGAGTAAAAGGCTTCTCCAACGAAGCGAAAAAGAAGGGGTCAATAATGGTTTTAACCTTCCCAATCTAATCCTAAGCTCTTTTTAAAATAGGCATCCCATACTTCACGACTTAAGAAAATTGCATTTCCACCAAGACCTTCTCTATACCAGTGAGAAAGAAGCAAAAAACCCGACTCTTTAAGAAAGGCCCTCAAGTTTATGTAATGCGTTATCCCAATTCGCGAAGGGAAAAAATGCGTTTGCACTACTATAACTTTTGTGTTTTTTAGAATTTGTGGAGAGCTCTGTAAAACAGGCAGCTCAAGTCCCTCCAACTCCAATTTGAGGATATCAATGTGATCGATCTGATTTTCGTGACACCAATCGTCTAGAACTACGCATGGGACATCGATTTTGGGGCCTTGATAATGAATTTCCATGTATTTTGAAGGAGCTAGCAAAGAACTGGCAAACTCAAACACTGGGTCATTTCCATTTGTTCCGTGACAAAGATAAAGCCTAGCTTCGCCAGCGTAATTATTAAGAGCTAAGTTATATGCTCTAACATTGGTACACCCACTTTCGACAATCATCCTTTGCAACTGCTCAAATGCTTTTGGGTTTGGCTCAAAAGCAAAAACTTTCCCTTGGGGCCAGATCTTTGAAGCTTGAAGAGCATGTGCACCCCAATATGCACCTGCTTCAACAATAATCGGATTATAAGGCAGAAACTGTGGTAGCACGCCTAGATCGATCCTATCCGAGACCCTAAAGAGTTCTATCCCTTCATATCGAGCAGGATACTCCTCTCCCTCTAGACTCGAAGCGTTAAAGAGAGAGCATACTAAAAGGATTTGGAAGCATGTCTTGAACGGATTCTCACGGATGCCCAGCTTTATCATAGAAAGTTTTTTCAAAATAGAAGATCGGTAGATCGTAAATAGTCTCGGTTTTTAGGGTCCTGGCGATGACCGCCATTTGGACCTTTTCCATACTTCGGAGTGCGGTAGAGTTTCTCGACATTATTCATGTCCTTGAAATGCAGGTTTTTCTCTTTAATGATGTCATCACGAACGAAAAAAAGGTTAACCCCGCCTTGTTCGGCATAGACAAGAGAGTATCCCTTAGATCTCCCTAAATTATACAGGGCAAGAATGCTAGCCCCATAATAGTTGGTCCCATCACCTGCAAAATAGGGTTGATATTTGACGACTTTATCTTGGTCTGGAAGGTGCGTACTGTTATATTCAATCAAAACCACTGCTGGTTTATATTTGTTATCGAGTGCCTTCCAAATATGAAAGTCGTTGAAGTCGACGTCGATAGACAAAAAGTCCAAATTATGGGGCACCTTATATCTATCAAAAAGCTGAGTGATATTTTCGGCAGTGATAAATGCAGAATATAGGTTCAGTTTTAGATTTTCATTTTTTCTGTCCAACAAAAGGCAGCTCCAGCCTTGCAGTCTGAAGAGATAGGTATTACTGCACGTAATGCCATCGTCTGCCCCAAATTCAACGCAAAAACGAGAAGACGGCTCGATAAGTTGAAAAAGTTTGACGAGTACTCCGTCTTCTCCATTTTGGCTATAAAACGACTTCTCATACTGACTCAAATCGATCTCTTCAGCCGAAGCAAATAGGCAAGTTGACACAGAAATGAGAAAAGCAAAAAAACTCCGAATCACGACAGCCTACCTTTTTTTTAATAAGATACAATTTCCATTATCGATCAGTTTAATAACATCGCATGACTCCATCAGCAAACTCAGAGCTTGCTGTCTTCTTTCCCATAGGGAATCATTAAACCAGATGTAGCCGCCAGAATGTACCTTTGGAAGATAGAGCCTGACGTCTTGGGTAGAAATAGCTTCGCTATGATTTCCGTCGATGTACAAAATATCAATCGAATCGGCGCTTATCTCGGCCGCCGCTTTTTCCGAAGTGGTTTTGTAGGTTATGCAGTAATCTATTAATCCATACCGCTTTATCAGATCCAAATAAGACATAAAAATATGATCAAAATTGAGATTGCCCCACCAATTTAAGTCTGCGGCTTCTTCCACTGGGTCAAACCATTTGATACACTCTAGCTTATCCCAAGGATCAATACCGATGATCACCCCTTTACCTAAGAATTTTAAAGCAGAGGCCACGGGAAAAACTGAAGCCCCGCCAAAAACACCTGTTTCAACGCAGAGTTTAGGTTTTACCTGGAGCACTAGGTCGATAAAATTCAAGGCCTTTTCCCTTGAGCACCACCCGTAAAAGTTAGGCAGGGCTTGACATACGCGCTCTTTTAATTCTTCTGCGTTCTTTTCTGTACAATGCAGAGACGAAAAACAAAAAAAAGACAAGATAATAGCGATAATTCTGTTCATGGTTTGATCCAAATCCCCCAGTCGCAATTGTCCTTAAATTGAGCAAATTTGATGCAATTATTATTCAACCAATCGACAGCCCTTGCTGTTGTATATGTGCCATTTTCATACCAAGTCATGTCGTCGAATATGATCCATCCTCCGCTTTTCATAAGCGGCACCCACTTAGTCACATCGAGATAAGAAGTTTTATCTGAATGGTTTCCATCCACGTGCAAGATATCGATGTCATAGATCGGCTCCGCGTTTGCTGAGGTATTTCTAACCAGCACGATCTGATTTTCAAGATCAAATTGTCTTGTTCTGTAGATCAACCCCTGCAAAACTGCTTCATGGTTTACTTGGCCCCAATAAGCCTTGTTGGCATCGTTCGCCATCTCCTCAAGTGAGGCATCATTAGACCAAGGATCGATACCGTAAATTTTTCCCTTCCCGTTCATTTTGAGAGCGTGCGCCATGGGGACCAGAGACATCCCGCCCCACACTCCAATTTCGACAATTGTCTGAGGACGAGATTTCAGGATAAGATCGATCAAAATACCGGCCTTCAGCTCTGAGCACCAACCTATAAGCTGACCCATATATGCAAAAGCTTGCTGTTTAACTTTGTCAGCGTCGGGCTTGGGCACAGTATATTCAAGATGCGATGCAGGTTGAGCGCTTTGATAGTCAGCCTGTTCCATGTCTTTTCTCCTGTTCTATTTTAATGCTCCAGCGGCTCTTGTGAACGGAACGCTTGTCTAACCCGGTCCTTCAGGACCGGGTTAGACAAGCTATCAGTTGGGTTCTTCTGTCCTTGCCGTCGGAGAATCTCCTGCCGTTCAGGCAGGAGTTCTTCAATGTATGAACTTGTTAAATCTACGTTTAAGATTTCATTAAGAGGAAGACACTTTTAGCAGCACCGTCCTGCTTTTGTAAATCTTTTTAAAAAAGCAGAGGGCAGACCCCGCTAGGAAAAGCAGGTTTTGGAAACAATTCAATCTTCTTTCTAAGAACAAGTTAGTGTTGTGGTTTGTTCTGAGATAATACCCCCTTGAAATTAAATGATTTACAGAGGCGGTTATTTCCTGATATTGAGGAGATGGGTCCCTCTATCCCAGGGGCAAGGAGCCGTTTTGACCAGTTGAAACGCGTAATTTTGTTCGCTTATTTCCTTAGTTTTCCTTGGCTTGCATGCTCAGTTGAGACCATGCCCGGAGAGCTACATTCTCTTTCCGGCTATGAAAAAAACCTTTCCTCGGCGGCCACGGGACCAGCAATAATCTGAATTCGATACCCGCAGATCTTCCCCATCCTCCTTATACCGAAGCGCACAAACGCGATCCGCCAGCTCTTTGGTCACCCTGCTTGTCATCCTTGTGTTCGCGCGCTCCAATTTCCGAAAGTATCATCCGAGCAGATGATGCTCACGGATACGCACATCTTGGAAATATTGAGTTTAGCAAGTGTACCACCCTGGCTTCCTTCTGGAACCTGTGGAAGTTTTATGGCAATTTAGAACCTCTGCCTCCACTCGCAATTGCTAGTTGGTGGAAAGCATTGAGTACAGAGATATGGAATCCCTTAGACGAGCTCTCTTATGCATATATTACCGACCCGCCTAAAGGAGACCCTTCTAATGGTTGGCCCGTGCCTAAACGCATGACACTGCGTTCAATCGAAAGGGGCGGGATAGGCTATAAGAAAGGTTATGCAACGCTGGAGATGCTCTTTGCGCCCCTGTATCTCAAAAGCGACTTTATACCGATGCTCGATTTACGAGGGCACCATCTCTATAACGACTCCTATGCTGCCAATGCGGGCTTGATCGGAAGGTACATGAGAGACTCTTCATGTATTATCTATGGATTTAATGCCTATTACGACTTCCGCCAAGGCTGCTTTGGGAATTTTAACCGCCTCGGAGGGGGATTGGAAATATTAGGCCGCAGATGGGAATTGCATGCAAACGGCTATTTCCCCATTGGTAAAGATGAACATCGACATAAATGCGTATTCGATGATTTCGAAGGGGGCTTCTTTGCTATCTTTCACCAGCTTCAATTTGGCTTCTGGGGCGGCGATGCCGAGCTCGGTTATTATCCTGTGAAATCCAGAAACTTCCTGCTTTACCTTGGAGCCGGGCCTTATTTTCTTAAAGGAAAATGCAATTTTGAAGCATGGGGAGGAAAAGCGCGCCTGCGTCCGCAATTTAGCGACTATTTGGCCGCAGAATTCAGCGTGAGCTACGACCATATCTTTCAGACAATTTACCAAGGAGAGATTATTCTCAATCTCCCGCTCTACTTATTCTACTCCAAGAAAAAACAGCGAAAGTGCATTTCCGAGCGCCGAATCTACCAGCCTGTAGAGCGCTTTGAAATCATTCCGCTTAAAAAGCGCCGCCATTGGGAAACAAACTTCTAAGCAAAGAGCCTTTCTTTGTCGTTTTGGTCGTTTTAAGGAACAGTGACAGTAGTAGATGCCGTAATCGGGCTTTGTTGAAACTGTGCGTCAAATGCCACTACGGCATACGTCACAGGACTGCCCGTGCCCTGCTGTGCTCTGTGATGATCGACCATCTGAGTCGCTGTTGGAACCAATTGAGCAAAGAGAAGACCATCGCGGTAAACGACATATCCGAGGAGATTAGGATCGGCGCTTGCCGTCCAAGTTATGGTATTAACATACTCTGTGAAAATTCCATTTGAATTCGTTGTTTGATTCACACCCACATTTGTGGGAGGAAGCACAATCCCCTTCGATCCTGTGGCAGCTTGTATCACATTGTTAGACCCATTATTCTGTATCCAGACAACCGCGGCATAAATCGTAGTGGTCGCTGCCTTGTAGCTTGTAGCCGCGCGCGGATAGCCGTTATTAGTTCCACTGGAAAGAAGTTGAAATGGCGAGAAAAAGTTAGAGATAAACCCTCCAAAGTTTGTCTCTGTGACTTGGATAGTTATATTGGTCCCATCATAGTACATGAAAGGCACAACAGCCTGGCCCAACGAGTTGGTTGCCAGATCTGACTGTAATGTATAGGGATTTAAGATGACGATCAGAACAGAACCAGTAAAAGGTTGGCCCAATGCCTTAGAGGAAGATTCGACATTAAATGTGGAACCATCAGTAGATGACGTCCAAACTCCGATCAATCCCCCTTGGCTATTAAATTTGCCCTTGTAACTAAACTCTGCTGGATTTCGCATGCCGGGATTTGAGACTGCAGTATTGGGCGTAATCCAGGTCGTCGAACCTGCTGCCAAGCCCGTGGCCATTATAGTCACGTTGATGTAATCAGTGTCATACGTGCCAGCAAGATCATATTGAAACCACGATGCAAGAGCATTGCCAAAAGGATCGAGCGTAGCCCTAGGATAGTTTTGATGATGGCCATTATTTGCAGCTAGAGTGCTAGTAGTTCCACTCCAGGTTACGCCAGATACGCCAATAGTTCCTGTGATAGCTTGAATTTGATCATTTGCACTAACCAGACTATGCCATACCGCTACGACCTGGTGTGTCGAACTATCGGAGATCGCGACGCGTGGATTGTCTGAGGTATTGGAAGAAGTCAGCGTTATGGCTGAGTCCCAGCTCCCGCCAGCAAGTTGCGTTGCCGTTTCAATCAGTGAATTGCGTGCCCAGACTGCGACAGCATTTCCCGTGCTATCGACAGCGACGACCGGGGTAGAGGCTGCTCCCCCGCTTGAACTAGATATGGCTACCTCTGCGCTCCAGCTTCCTCCTGCGGGCATGGTAGATGCGTTCACCACGCCATTCTCTAACCAGACAGCGATCACATTTCCATTGGAATCGATGCCAATACGGGGATATGAGGCTGTAGAACCGGACAAGGTTACAATTGAAGATGGGGATCCGCCGACGGCAAAAGTAGTCGCTTTAATTACGGAGCCTTCTACCCAAACAGCCGTGATATTTCCGTTAGTATCTACAACAACTTGCGGATCTGAGGAGTCTACACCTAAATCTGAAACTAGTACGGGACTATTCCAGCTAATGTCATTACATATCCCTTGCGAGAAGGAAAATAGAGCGAGAATAAGAACCAATATCATGTTTACACCATTAATCTGTATTTTCTGGGTCAAGCGTGATCTGAGGGTTGGAAGTTTTTAATCGTTGCTTGACCTGCTTGATGTGCTCCACAGGAGGGATATTTTCTGGAAGTGTGCCACCTATTTCTTCAATGGCAGAGCGCACCTTTTTCCCTACCATCTCGTGTGCTTCCATGGCATCTCTTTGGTTCTTGATATTTTCGCGTTTTAGTTTTTCTCGGGTTTGTGACATCCTAAATTGGTTAGCAATCAACTCAGTTGTGTCCATTCGATCCATCAGGTTTTCTTTAACTGGAATTCTTTTACGCGCCTTGATTGCATCTACCCCAAGCCCTCCATAAAGTCCCTTGTAGCCCGCGTCGTGGAACATACCAAACTTTTTATCCTGCACGCCTGCCTCCCTTGCAGCTCCAGACAAAGCTTTGAACTCAATAGACGTTTGTTGGCGAGTTTCAAATCTTTCAAGATCAGCTGTCATTTGATCCGAAATTTCTTGGCGTCTGGTTTGAATAGCAAAGTATTTCTGAGCTTGGGCAATTTCTGGTTTTCTGGAGTCACCGTTTTGAGCAATGAGATAACAGGCTAAACGGGATAGGTACCAATCAACCACCTTTCTCTCGGCTTGGTTGCCAATGTTGATCATTTTGTCGGCGCCGACAAAATGTTTATCGGGGTCATTCCCAGATTGCTTGCAAGATATGATTGCCTTTTTGATGGTGTTTTCAAATTTTCGCCATTCAAAATACCCCAAACAAGACTGAAGCTCCCTAGCGCTCCAATATTCAACACCGTGCTCGTTGAGCTTTTTAAGAGATTCAAAAGATGGAGCAGAGGGAATGAGCGGCATGTCTTGGTTACGCATTATATTCCTGAGGGAAAGTTTTTGCTGAATCAAGATATCTGACAAGAGATATTTTGATCAACAGCACATTGACAAATGTGGGTTCACGTCCCTTCTGAGAGAAGGGCCAAATATTCCCAATAGCTATACCGCTTATCGCGCCGTTTGCCTGTGATTTCTTTTAAGATTTCAGTTTTGACAAACTGGTCCACTAACGCTTTAGCTCCCTGATAAGAAATCTTGAGGTGATCTGCCACATCGTTGATGGTGAGATGGGGTCTTTCAAAGAGATAATCCAGCAAAGCGATTGCATAAGGCGTAGAAAGTTTTTTAGAGAAAAGCCTTTTTTTATGGTCCTCTTGAAGCTGGAGTAGGTTTTTAATCGTTTGTAGAGCAGATTCAGAAGTCCAAATGATCCCCTTTAAAAAGAAAATGATCCATTGTTCATAATCACCTCTTTCTCTGACCAGATTCAGGCGATCATAATACTCTTGGCGGTGAATTTTTAAATAATAACTCAAGTATAGAAGTGGATATTGAAGAGCCCCCTTCCAATAGAGATAGAAAGTGATCAGAAGCCTCCCCAAACGGCCATTCCCATCTAAGAAAGGGCTCGCAGCTGCTCGGAAAAATATAATTAATTCTAGTTAAATATATGCAATTATGCATATATTTGTTTGCATGAAAACCAGCATTGGAAAAGCCGCAGAAGAGTTAGGTGTTTCGCGCGACACACTTCGCAGATGGGAAAAGTCTGGTAAAATTACCTCAGAGCGAACGGCAAAAGGCCATCGTCGGTATAACCTTGCTGCTCTTTTGGGAGCCTCTCCAAGAAAAGACTCGTCTAAGAAAAAAACAATCGCTTACGCGAGAGTCTCCAGTCACGATCAAAAAGAAGACCTCTCCCGACAAATCCAGGTTTTAGAATCGTTCTGCGCAGCAAATGGCTGGACCTATGAAATCATCGAAGATTTAGGGTCGGGACTCAATTACAATAAGCGCGGCCTTAGAAATTTAATCCGCTTCATTTGTCTCAGCCAAGTGGATCGCCTCGTATTAACCCATAAAGATCGTTTACTTCGATTCGGCGCTGAATTAATCTTTTCACTATGCGAGCAATTCGGTATCGAAGTCGTGATCATTAACAAAACAGAAGCCTCCACATTTGAAGATGACCTTGTCCAAGACGTTCTTGAAATCATTACCGTTTTCTCCGCAAGACTCTACGGCGCAAGAAGCCGAAAAAATAAAAAACTCTTCGATGCACTAAAAGAAGCCGCAGAAAAACTTTAGACAGCCTGATGAAAAAAGAGACCACACGCACTTTTGAAACTCGTATTAAAATAGATTCCACAGCAGATCGAAGCCCTCCATGACTGCGCCCAGTCTATTTGCACATGTTAAACATCGCCTTTTTGCCGATATTGCCTCAGGAAAAACTCCCGGAGAGCTTAAAAATGACTATCTCGCCTGCTATGAGATCACAGCCAGACACTTCAATGCCCTCAGAGTCCAGATCGAAGGAAAGATCGCCTCTATAAAAAAACTTCGCCCCTTCCAAATTGCAGAAGCAAAAGAAAGAATCTCCTCTCTTAAAACAAAAATCAAAAAACTCATCAAAAATCAAAGCAGCCCCGCAAATCATCCACCAAAAAAAACGGCGTCTAAAACGCCTGGAACATAGGCTTGAGCAATTAAAAAAAGACCATGAAAAAGGCACGGTCCGCTGCTGCTTTGGCTCTAGGAAATTGTTCCGCTGCCCAGTTTGATCTAGAAGAAAATGGCTATACCTCGCATGAAGAGTGGCTCAAAGAGTGGCAAGAGACCCGCACAAAAGAGCTCTTCTTCTTAGGCTCAAAAGATGAAACCGCCGGCAATCAAACATGCACAGCAACAGTGCAGCCAGATGGAACCCTCCAACTGCGCATCCGACTTCCCGATGCTCTAGCTGAAAAGCATGGGAAATACCTTCTCATTTCAGAGGTCGACTTTAAATATGGCAAAGAAGAGATCCTCGATCTCCTTAGCAAACACAAACAAGCTCAAGCCATCAGTTGGCGGTTCGTGCATGACAAAAAAGGCTGGCGCGCTCTTTGCAAGTTTTGACATTCAGCCCATACCCTGTACCTCTAAATCAATACAGCGGAGTCATTGGACTTGATATCAATGCCGACCATCTCGCACTAGTCGAAACAGACCGATCTGGCAACCCTCTCTCCAAAAAAGTCATTCCCTTTAACCTCTATGGCAAAAGCTCAAACCAAACACAGCGCTCTATCGGTGATGCAGCAGCCTCTGCCATTGACTATGCAGAGAAAAGCCGCAAGCCCCTTGTCATCGAAGATCTAGACTTCCAAAAGAAAAAAACAGAACTCAGAGAAAAAAATCGAAGCTTCCCGACGCACGGATGCTCTCCTCCTTTGCTTATGGGTCCATCATCACCCATCTCAAATCACGAGCAGCTAAAAAAGGCGTCTTCATCCAGCAAGTGAACCCTGCCTATACATCGCTCATAGGACGAATCAAATTTGCTCGTCGTTATGGTTTATCTATTCATCAAGCGGCAGCCTTAACCATTGGCCGCCGCTATTTACGTTGTTCTGAAAAAGTGCCTCTCAGCCTCAGCAAAATACCTGACGGCAAAGACGGCCATGTCACCTTGTCCCTACCTGAAAGGAATCGGGACAAGCATGTATGGTCGCTCTGGAGGCAAGTGAGTAAGAAACTTCAAACGGCGCTTGCAGCGCACTTTCGAACGGCAAGAGGCCGATCCAAGAGCTCGTTAAACCAGCTCTTGCGACAGAATCACTTTCGGAAGTTGTTGGTGAGACTCCAACACGTGAATCGTCAGAGGCGCTGCTCGCCTGACGTATCGGTGTGAGGCTGTTTTGCATAGCTTTGCACAGATTTTTTTGAGCGGTGGATCGTCTCAAATTGGTAATGTATCAAAGCGCAGTTAATCAGCAAAGGAAGGTCGGCATCTTTATGCAGAAAAAGCTCCAATTCTCCCATAGCATCAACGGCCTCTTTAGGGGGTGGTGGAACAAAAGAAGCTGTCGCTAGAGTAGATCCAGGAGAGCCAATCCAATTTTGACTTTTTCTAAACTCTCCGGGCGTCTTTTCTTTTCCGCGTCCATTTTCGAGTAGAATGTCGTGAATCTCTTTAATCAAGCGAATACTCATCGGGAATTCAGGCAGTTTTTTCATCCCGTGATTTAAGGCTTTGATGTAATTGACAACCTCCTTCACATCATTGACATTTTTAATGGGGAGCTGACTTTCATATTCAAAAATGTCTTCCAAAGACGCCTGCGTACCTTCGATCTGGGAACTAAGGAGTGCCTCCTTTCGGACGTACATGGCAATAATATGATCTAGATTCGGGACTAGGTAGCCCATCACATCCATTTTACCAATAGCAATATTTGCATTTGTTAATAGGTGCTGAATCTCCCCCTCTATCTGGATAGGAGGAATTGGAGGAAGTGGATTGGGAATGAATGCCTTATTCAAGTTTACTTCAATAACATACCATAAATTGCGCCGTTATTCAAGTTTTGTTGAATAACTTTTAGCCGAAAGTAGTCTTCAGAGCCTTTTCTCTCTCTGCGCGCTTGAGCGCGAGCTGGATCAAGCGATCGACCACTTCAGGGAAGGGCATACCGCTAGCTTCCCAGAGCTTTGGATACATGCTGGTGTTGGTAAAGCCGGGAATCGTGTTGATCTCATTCACATAGGCCGAACCATCTGGCTTCAAAAAGAGGTCGAGGCGCGCCAAGCCTTGGCAGTAGAGAGCTTTATAAGCTTGCAGCGCGAGCAGTTGTACGCGTTTGGTAGTCGCCTCATCGAGTGGAGCGGGAAGCTTCAAGATGGTGCCGCTGTCCGAGATATACTTGGCTTCATATGAGTAGAACTCGTCTTGTGGGATGACCTCTCCTGGGAGAGAGACGAGTGGATCATCATCGCCGAGAATACAAATTTCAAGCTCCCTTCCGTCGATGAACTCCTCGAGCAGGATCTTATGATCGTAGAGGAAGGCTTTTTGTAGCGCCGGGCCAAATTCTTCACGATTACGCACTTTAGATACACCCACCGACGAGCCAGCATTGGCAGGCTTGACAAAGATAGGCAGGCCGAGGGCTTGGACCGCTTTGTCAAAGCTCATCTCGTCTGCATCATTCACATGCAGGCAGATGAACTTGCCAATGCTCAGTTTCGCATCGCGCAAAAGTCTTTTCATCACATCCTTGTCCATGCCCACAACCGATCCTAAGATGCCTGCACCGACAAAGGGTACACCTGCCATACGGAAGAGCCCTTGGATCGAGCCATCTTCACCATAGGTTCCGTGAAGCACGGGAAAGATCACATCCAGAGGTTCGGAGAGACCTTTGGGATAAACTCACCAGATTTTGATTATGGTTCTGCGCCACCAGGGCTACCTGATCTTTGGCTCCATGCAAGCTCACCTTCTTGGGATTATCGGCATTTAGTAAATACTTGTAGGCATCGCGGATATGCCACTCGCCATTTTTATCAATGCCGATGAGCACGGGCTCGTATTTGTTCTTATCCAGAGCATCGATCACATTTTTGGCTGAGAGGAGCGAGACCTCATGTTCAGCAGACCTTCCACCAAAAACCACGCCCACTCGAATTTTACGCTTCATATTCATCTCCTCTTTTGAGGTATTATTACGACTTTGCCAATTTCTATGAAGACTCTACATATAGCCAATACGAATTTAGAGTGGGAGCTAATCCAGAAAAGCAGCATCCCGCTGACGCAGGCTTTTGAAAAAAATGCCGTGTTCATGCAGCTGCAATTTCTGCCTTTTTTATATGCAGCCAGTGAGGATGGCGTAGCTGTCACTGCTGCGCCGTCAAAGGAGTTCTGGGAAGGATTAGAGAAGTTAGACATTGCTCCTCCAAAACTGCACCTGCTCTCAGAGCTGGATTTTTCTGGCTACGAGAAGGTGGAGTCTTGGGGAGCATCGCTGGGGGTATCCGCATGGGCGAAAAACCGCGGCCTTTCCTATTTAATGCCCGATTGGCAAGTCGTAGAGCAGGTCAATTCGAAATTTTTCTCCTTTTCTGCCAGTCCAAAACTTCCGGGAGCCAGACTTCTCTATAATGAAGAAGAAGTTTGGACCTGGCTTAAAAACACTGAAGGCAGCGTGGTCTTCAAAACCTGCTTCGGCGTCTCAGGAAAAGGACATTTCATTTGGGAACCGCATGCTCAGCCTGATGCGCAAAAGCTGCTGCACTTTTTGGGACGCGAGTGGCACGCCAAAAGGCCTGTGTTAGGCGAGCCTTGGGCCTTTCGCGTTTTAGATTTTAGCACGCAATGGAAGATCGATAGAGAGATCGAGTATCTCGGCGCAACCATATGCGAAACGACAGACAAGGGAGTACACAAACAAAATAGCGTAGGCGACGAGACTCTCCTATTCGGTGACAAGCTCCATTATCTGCATGCGCACACAGAAGTCGTGCGGCCAATCCTCGCGCATATGGCAAGCTTAGGCTATTTCGGGCATGTGGGCATCGATGCGATGCTTTACACACAGGATGGAAAGATCCATCTGCATCCCGTCGTTGAGATCAATGCGCGCAAAACCATGGGCTGGGTCGCGCTCGAGATGCAGCGTAGACACTTTGCAAATAAGACGCTTACTCTGCGTTATCTTCCGCATACGCCATCGATGCATAATCTGCTTCCCTCTTCGCTAATCTCAACGCGCAGTAAGCCCGTACACTTTCCGCGCGCCCTAAACATGCTTCTTAAGGATGAAACTCATTGCGTAAAAGGAAAATTAAACACCGAGAGCACCGAGATACACCGAGAAAAAAATTAATCCCTCATCTTACCTCGGTGTGTCTCGGTGCTCTCGGTGTTTAGTTTTGCCGTTAACGCCACAACGACTTAAAGGTGTTTACTTTTAATCATTTTTGCAGCTAACAATAGTGTATGGACATCATCAAGATCAAGGGAGGCCTTCCGCTCGAAGGCACCGTGAAAGCGGCCGGCGCAAAAAATGCCATAACCAAAATCCTCGTCGCTTCTCTGCTCTCTGATAAGCGCTGCACGCTTCTACAATGTTCCCAACATCGCCGAAGTTGAAGTCACAGTCGATCTCTGCCAAGAAATTGGCAGCGAAGTGCACTGGGATAGAAAGGAAGGCGTGATCGAGATCGTCACCAAAGATCTCAAAACCACCTACGTTCCCCAACGCTTCTCCGGTTCAAACCGCATTCCGATTCTGATGATCGGCGCCCTTCTCGGCAGAACAGATGAAGATATCATCGTGCCCACTGCCGGCGGCTGCAAAATCGGCAAACGCCCGGTCGATTTTCATATCAGCGCGCTAGAAAAACTCGGCGCAACTATCGAATATCGCGAGATGAAAAAAGAGGGAGCCTATTTTGCACGCGCGCATCAGGGCTTGAAAGGCGCAGTCATCCACCTTCCCTACCCCTCTGTCGGCGCCACTGAAAATACCATCCTCGCCGCCGTGCGCGCCAAAGGCACACACTGTGATTAAAAATGCGGCCATTGAACCTGAAATCATCGACCTCATCCTCTTTTTGCAAAAACTTGGCGTAATCATCTCTCTCGATGTCGACCGCACGATCCGCATTCAACAGACCACGCAATTTTTACGAAGTCGAACACACGGTCCTCACCGATCGCATCGAAGCCGCCTCGCTTGGCATGGCTGCCATCAGCACGAAAGGGAAAGTCTTTGTCGAAGGCGCACAGCATCAGCACATGATCACCTTTCTGAACAAGCTGCGCGAAATCGGCGGCGGCTTCCACGTCAAAAACGAGGGCATCGAATTTTTCTATCAAGGCCCTCTCAAAGGCGGCCTCCTCTTGGAAACCGATGTCCATCCAGGCTTCATGACCGATTGGCAGCAGCCCTTTGTCGTCCTGCTCACCCAAGCCGCATGGCGCTCGATCGTTCATGAAACCGTCTATGAAAACCGCTTTGGCTATACCGACGTCTTTAAAGCAGATGGGCGCAGACATCGAACTCTTCACCCAATGTCTAGGCGCGCGCCCTTGCCGTTTTGCATCGCAAAACTTCCATCATAATGCGATCATCAAGGGCACCACCCCGCTCACTTCAAAAGATTTCTCCATCCCCGACCTGCGCGGAGGCTTTGCCTACGTGATGGCCGCCCTCATCGCTCCCGACGTCAGCCACCTCTCCGGCGCGCACTTCCTAGACCGCGGCTATGAAAACCTAGTCGGCAAGCTCTCCGGACTCGGAGCGGATATCTCTCGTTCAGATGAGAATGTTCGATCAACCGTGCTAGCTAAATAAATTCTTTTCAAAGAAACGACACAAAGGCCCCCCAGAGACTGCCCTCCCTTTACGTAAAGTTTTACCGGTATTTCGACTCTTACTAAGTTTAGTAACAAGGTCCTCGTAAGAAACCCAAGGGTCTTCTCGCAAGATAGCTAAGATCTGCTGTTGCAAGCCATTTATAGGACCAAATATAGGGCCATTTATAGGGCCAAAATCAGACGAGTTGACACGAGCTTTCTCGTCAAAAACCAAGGTCGGAGATCTAGGTTTGAAAACAGTCTCTAAGAAGATGTACTAAAACCATGATCTTTTAGAGATTTGAAAAGCTTTTCGATGAGGTTTTTTCTCCCCCGACGAAGACAATGTCCAGGATGACATGGCTGAGGAGGGGGAGGAAAAAGATCGCGAAAAGATTCCAAAGATCGAAGATCTGGTTTTAGTACAGCTTCTAAAATCTTGCGTTCAAACCAAAGTAGAAGAAATGGTCGTGGTAGAGGTTGTTATACTCAAGTTCATAACTGCCTTCGATGCCGAATCGCTTGTAGAGCGTAAGCAGCAGGTCGAAGCCTGCGAGAGCGATGTTGCGGTCGGTACCTGGCATCACGAGCGTTTCTGGGCCCAGATCCAATTCGACAGATGAAAGACGAATATGGCGGCGCTTGTTTAGATACTCTCGCTGCCACTCGCCATAGATTTCAGGCACGAAACTAAAGTTGGTTCTTTCCCAGTTGTAATTTAGACGAAAGCCTAAAGCTGAGCGCAGAGATTTAACTCTTTGATTGCTCACGCGCATATCGAATGCTCCTGCGCCATGCTCCTTATATCCGTCAGCGCGTAAGTAAATATATTGGACATTGGCAAGCGGAATGAATTGCAGCCGATTTCCCAGCGCATATTCCATGCCAAAGAGCGCATCGAAGGCTGCGCCTTTCGGTTTGCCTCTGGCCACTTTCTTATCAGAAGGGAAGCCCGTGTTGCGGTGTATACGGTATATTTCGTAAGCCCCGCCGACAATTCCATTGAAAGCAAGCCTAGGCAGGCATGCTGGAGCATAGGTGGAGTAAAGGCTGGCATGGAACTCATCGACAGTGATCTTTCCCCAATGCTGTTTGGCATGGGTCTTGATTCTCTCATAATCCGCCATGAAGCCAATGCCTACATGCGAAAAGGCGTAATCAAACCCCATCAGCGCGCCTTCTGACCAGTAGTGCAGACCAGGCTGATCAAATCTGCTTCGCAGATTCCCGCCAGCTCTTCCAGTTGCGCCAAAGTAGAAGTTCGCAGGCCGATCTTTTTGCTTCTCGGCCACTTGGCGCCTGAGCTGTTCTTGTTTTTCTTTTTTTTGAGGATTGAAGAACCCAAAAGGGAGGAAATGCAAAGATTGCGCTAGATTCATCCCTGGAGAGGCGGGACTTGAGACAAGCGATCCGTTCGGGGCAATGAAATTAACATCGTTCGAAGCGACCAAATAGCTTGGGTTGCGCTCGACTCTGGCAGCCGTGCGGCTCGTGCGCCCCTTGCGGCCCGTTTTGGTTTTTGCAGAACCTTTTGAAGAAGAACGGGCAAAATGCCTGCGCAGCTCCTCCATCCGCAGATTGATGTGCGAATTGAGGTGGTTGATGTCCGAGAGCACTGTTTCGATATAGCCGCCAGCATAGCGGGTAGCCAGCCCAATAACATTGCCGCCGCCGCCGCCGGTGGAGGTAAAGGATAAGATGACTTCGCCGGAAGGGGCATAAATATATTGAACATGCGGTATCAAGTTTGAGGGAAGGTTGTTATAAACTGTGGTTGCAAATGTTCCAGAAAGAGTAGGGGCAGTTAAAACAACAAATGAATCTCCGCTTTTCACCGTATTGCCAGACAGGAAGTCTACTTCAAGCGTTCCATCAATGTTGGCAGTGTTAAGGACGCTTAGCTGAGAAAATGTAGAAGTGTTCGAAAGGTCGACGAGAAATATTCCTGAGGCCGTTTGATTATATGTGCCATTAATCGTCATTGTACCAGGCGAGGTGCCATTAGTAGGCTCAACAATGCCGCCGCTGTTCGTCACTATAGTAGCGGCTGTTGGACCAGGGGTAGAGCTCGGGCCCGTATAAAGACCCGGAGAGGTGCTGGTGGCGCTGCCTTGTAAAGTGCCACCAGTTATATTTATTACTGGCGATTGGACTGTATCGTTGTTGAGAAGTACTCCGCCAGAAATGTTGATAGCAGAACCGAAGTTACTAACTTTAATTAAACTTCCAAAACTAGTTCCATCAACCGCACCCGTATTGAGGTTCGATACCGTCCCACCGCTGATATTCAGCGAACTAGGAAATCTTGCCGAACCCAAGGAGATCAAACTGCCAGTGCTTGAATTCTCAATTGTTCCGCTATTTGAGTTTGTTAATGAGCCACTGCTTACGGTAATGTTACTAGGTCCGGTGATTACCTTGCTCCCTACAGTTCCAGCTAACGAAGCAGCGCCGATCGTGCCACCATTACTGTTAACAAAAACTCCCCCATTCACCACGAGGTCATTACTGGGTGAGTTCATTGTGGAACCAACAGTACCTGGTCCATTCATCGTGCCGGAGTTCGCATTCTGTACAACGCTCCCCGAACCGACTTGAATTCCGTCATTAAAATTAATTTTGGTGAAGTCAGTATTACCACTAAAAGGGTGGTTATTCGAATTGATGAACGTGCCTGGGCTAAGTACTGGGGAAGAACCAGTAGAAAATGAAACAGAGCATTGATTTCCTTGGTTGACATTCTCTAAGGTAGCGCTATTACTAATGGTTACAGGATTCACCGTGAATGATAAATTAGCCACATTACCCGCACCCGCATCGAGCTCAAGGCTGGTGTCCGCACTTATCGTAACTGGCAACTGAAGTGTTTCTGTCCTCGTCGCAGCAGAAGGCATAATTTGTATCAGGGAACCGGCGGTAGAGAAGGTCAGCGTATCCCCACTGGTAATTGTGTAATCTGCGTTAGAAAATGAGAGTGTTTGCAGGCTAAAAGTCACAAACCCAATTTCTGTAATACTAAGTGGCGCAGCGCCATTAAAAGTCGCGGAATCTGTTGCTCCGTTAGGAGCGCAATTAGGCGTCCAGTTGTTCGGATCATTCCAAGAATTTGGCGTCCCCGTTCCATTCCAGACAGCTGTACAAGCAGAATACCCCGCAACAGGAATGCTCATTAGCGTGAGGAATAAAAGCGCTTTGTAGATTTTCATAAGACTTTACTTTCTGCTTATGCAAGTCCCCTCATAAAGACATCAAGAAATTTTTTGTCGTTTTGGGTCCTTTTCTTCTAATCTTTAGACCGTTAAAATCTTCCTCCCATATGAACTTTCAATTATGAACCTTTCTTCCTGGAGAACGATCCAGCGCCAAAATCAGACGAGTTGGCGCGGGATCCAGCGTCAAAATTTTACGGATTGTGCAGCTCTTCTGGACTTCCTTGAAATGGAAGAGGCCTTGCGTGAGCAGGTGCTCATGCGCCCGCGCTTTCCTTTGAATGTGCCTATGCGGCTGGCGCGCAAGATGGCCAAAAACAGCTTAAATGACCCTATTTTCTTGCAATTTGTGCCACTGCGGGCTGAAAAAAGCACTGACGCGCCTGGATACTGCAGCGACCCGGTACAGGATGGAACCTTCCGCAAAGAAAAGAGGCTGCTGCAAAAGTATGATGGACGGGCGCTCTTGCTCACTTCGGCCGCCTGCGCAATGCACTGCCGGTTCT